>JAGYKX010000001.1 GCA_018401115.1 Flavobacteriaceae bacterium
TTTTAAGAAGGTTTCTAAGCTACTTCAACAAGACCAAACGCTTTACTCTTTTAGGCATTCAGGGTCTATAGAAATCTATAAAAGAACAGGGTCTCTAAGTAAACTACAAAAGGCTATGGGGCATTCTTCTTTAGCAGTTAGTCTGACTTACTTGCGTGGTTTAGAGGTTAGTGAGTTAGAGGAAAGTGATATGCCGATGGTTTAATTTACCTTAATTAATTTTCCATTAATTAATTCCCATTCGTGCAATTTAAATCTTGCATCATTTTTTAATGCCTTAGGAATATTATTTCTCATTTCAATAACTCCGTCATTATCATAGTCTCTAATTTCTAACCATACATTCCAAAAGTCCGAGTCTGACATATTAATATCAATAAACTTATTAGTGTTATCAATATATTCCTCCCCATCTTTCTTAAGAATCTGTATGAACCATCCTTGATAAGAATCTCTAATTCTATTTAAAATTATTTCCTCAATACCATCTCCATCCAAATCATAAAAATCAGCATCATAAACTTGTCTCCATTCTT
Organism: Flavobacteriaceae bacterium; assembly: GCA_018401115.1. Classification (GTDB taxonomy): domain Bacteria; phylum Bacteroidota; class Bacteroidia; order Flavobacteriales; family Flavobacteriaceae; genus MAG-120531. Next base: position 537 of record JAGYKX010000001.1, read on the forward strand.
CAACTAATGGAAGGTTTATTTGAGTCCCATTGAAATCTGAACCGTTTCCATATAAAATTTTTGTAGAATAATAATTGTTTTTTAAACCCCCATAAATTATTTCCTCTCCTTCATATTGACTCATAAATAGAATATCTAAATCTCCATCTTTATTAAAATCAAAAAGTTCACAATTTAAAAACGCATTCTCATATTGATTTACATTAGGAAATTGAGCATTTGTAAATGGGTTTATATTAATATCTTCATTAAAAACTCCATTGCCATTATTTTTAAGATAGGTGAAAGCGTTTTTGCCTTGAGTAATTGTTGTCAATATCACATCTAAATCTCCATCGTTATCTAAATCACCGCTTGCTCCACCGTGAAAAAAACCAATGAATTCAGTTAATCTACTTTCTGAAAAAATTCCAGATTCAGAAGAAAATAAAATGACTGGATATTCTCCTGGGAATGGAGGTTTATCCCATCCGTGTCCAATTAAAAATATATCAGGGTATGTATCATTATTATAGTCGCCAAGCAAAATTTTTCTTCCGTGAACGAGTCCTTCAAATTTATTAGAGTTAAGTTCATCAAGAGTTAAATTACCTTCACAATCACCTAAATAGAACTTAATTAAGTCTCTATTTCCCTCTATTTCGTAATCGTTTTTAAATGTGACAAAATCCATAAAACCATCCTTATTGTAATCAAGAGATATTTTCTCAGTTCCATACTTATGTAGATAATCTTCAACTCTGTCATTAACTTGAGTGATATCTTTGGGGTGCCTTATTTTAAAAGTTTCATATGATGGCAATAAATAGTCTTCAATTTCATTAGTTAAACAGATAAAAGAAAACTCTGCATTAATTTCTTTAGCTTCACTAACTAATAACTGAACTTCTAATTCAGTAGACTCTATTGCGCCTGTCCATCCTGCAAACTCCCATCCCTCTGCAGGAACAGCAGTCAGCTTCACAGTTGTACCTGAGTCATAGTCTGTAGTTCTTCCTGCGTTTATAATCTCCTCTATAACTTCACCTTCACCTTCTATGTTTAATGTCAAAGGGTACTTCCTTTTCTCAAAGTTTGCAGTAAATGTTGAGTTTGAGCCAATTGTTATTGTTCTTGTAGCATTTGTATTGCCATCAGACCAACTTGTAAATACATACTCTCCTTGCGGTGTAGCAGTTACAGAAACAGTCTGTCCTGCTTCGTATTCACCACCTGTAGTAGATACTGTTCCTCCCTCTCCTGCAGATAGGGTAATAGTATACTTAACTATTGGTGCAGGTGGAGTAACAGGTGTTGAGGTTTCATCTGAAGAACAGGATAATACTAAAGCAAAAACAGTAATTAGGAAGAAAAACTTTCTCATAGTAGATTTTAATAAAATTTGGGTACTCTAAATTTAAAAAAAAATCAAAAACCTAATATTATCATTATAATGAGTGTATTTAATCTATAAAAAGAATAAGTTCTCTAAGTAAACTACAAAAGGCTATGGGTCATTCTTCTTTAGCTGTTAGTTTAACCTACCTAAGAGGTTTAGAGGTTAGTGAGTTAGAGGAAGAAGATATGCCTATGGTTTAGTTATTCTTAAAACTACTTTCGTTGTAACCTCCTTCTTCTCTTATTGAAAAGAAACCTCCTTGGTTTTCCCAATAAAGGTTGTTAAGTTGGTCAAATATGAACCATCCCGAAGTTTTGGCAGGAACCAAATCATAATCCCCATCTCCATCTACATCTCTTGCGTTAATATCATAGAAATGAGAGAAATTAGTTTTAGTTAAATCTCTTGATTTATCAAATATTTTTTCTGTGACGTCTTCAAAAGCATCTCCGTTGTTTTTAAAAGCAAACAAGATATAGTTCTCATAAAAATTAGCTCCAGAGTCTACTACTCCACCATTTTGAACATAATTTCCATCTTCAGCCCTTGTCCCTATTAAAAAGATATCTAAATCTCCATCAAGGTCATAATCGAGATAAGTTGCTCCAAGAGAAGTAATTTGATATCCTTGAGTATTATTTGGATAAACCTTTATTTTGTTATTGAAATCAAACTTTCCTGAACCATCCCCCCTATAAATATTTAATCCTTTACCTGGGTCGTTGGCATCTATTACTTTTGAAGTAATACGATACGATTCTATAATATCTAAGTTATTATCCCCATTTATATCTATTAAATCATAAAATGTAGTTCTAAATTGATTGTAGGATGTATCTCCCCACATTTGGTTTAAATTATTATTAATGAAAACTTTTGAAAGTTCAAAATTCATACTACCATCATTTATTAAAAAATGAGGATATAATAATTCTTTATTGTCATAATATCCGACTCCAAAATTATAAGAATCTACAAGTCCAAATAGCAAAATATCATTATCCCCATCATTGTCAATATCTCCAGAGGCACCATCGTGAGAGGTAATAGGTTCAGATAAAAATGATGAAGTAAAATTTAAATACTCACTTATTTTAATCACTTCAACGGGTAATTCTGTTAAAGAAGAGTTATATGCATTGGGTGCATTTTGATGTACATTATATGAATAAGTTAAAATTTCAAGTTGATTATCACCATCTAAATCAGCTAACTCTAATCCTGAAGGAAATGAAACCTGTGTGTCGTAAAAAACTTTTTCTCTCTTCCCCCAAGAATAATCTTTTATAAGGTAATATCTTCCTGGCCTGGTTCCCCATTCACCTTCTCTGTCTGACCAATACTGAAAACCAAACAAATCTAAAGACCCATTTTTATCAAAATCATAATACACCGCATCTCTTTCTTGAACCATCCACAAACTTCTACTTATTTGAAAATTAAAATCTCTTAATGCCTCGTGAGTATCTCTTGTCATATATGACTCAGAATAAAACTGATTATAGAAATTACTTGTAGTTTCATTAATTGCTGAATACCTTGGTGCCATAGATACAAACGGTGAGTTATAACTAAACGTTGCGGACACTGTTTTAGACTCACTAACCAACAATTGAACTTCTAATTCTGAAGACTCTATTGCTCCTGTCCAGGCCACAAATTCCCATCCTTCTGCAGGCACAGCAGTAAGTTTAACTGTAGTTCCAGAGTCATAGTCTGTTGTCTTTCCTGCATTAACAATCTCTTCTAATACTTCTCCTTCACCCTCAATATTTACAGTTAAAGGGTATTTCTTTTTCTCAAAGGTTGCTGTAACAGTCTTAGACTCTGTTATGTTTAATTGTATCGGATTCTCTGTTGGCTCTATGTCTCCTATGTCTCCACTCCAACCAACAAATACCCATTCAGCTGCTGCTTGGGCAGTCAGCTTCACGGTAGTCCCTGAATCGTATTCAGTAGTCCTTCCAGCGTTTACTATTTCCTCAATTACCTCACCCTCTCCTTCAAAGTTTATTGTAAGTGGATACTTTCTTTTCTCAAAGTTGGCTGTTAGTGTTGAGTTTGAGCCAATTGTTATTGTTCTTGTAGCATTTGTATTGCCATCAGACCAACTTGTAAATACATACTCTCCCTGTGGAGTAGCAGTTACAGAAACAGTCTGACCTGATTCATATTCACCTCCTGTTGTAGATACAGTACCTCCTTCTCCTGCAGATAATGTAATAGTATATTTAACTATTGGTGCAGGCGGCGTAACAGGTGTTGAGGTCTCATCTGAAGAACAGGATAGTACTAAAGTAAAAGCAGTAATTAGGAAGAAAAACTTTCTCATAGTAGATTGTAATAAAATTCGGGTTCTCTAATTTAAAAAAAAAATCAAAAACCTAATATTATAATGAGTGTATTTAATCTAAAAAAGGACAGGGTCTCTTAGTAAACTACTAAAGGCTATGGGACATAGTTCTTTAACTGTTAGTTTGACTTATTTAAGAGGATTAGAAGTAAGTGAATTTAAATTTTATCTGACTTTTGAAGATTGCAATCAGAACACAAAATTTGAAGGTTATCAGTTGTATTTCCTCCACCTCTTGAAAACGGATAAATGTGGTCAATATGTAAGTCATTAATTGCTCCACAATATTGACAGGTATAATTATCTCTACTCAAAACAAAGTTTTTTGTGCTTTTAGGTATTCTTCTTGCTCTATTCTTTGCTGTTTTATCATTTCTGATTCTTAAAAATTCATTGTAATCAATTCCATTTTTTCTGCAATATTCTTTATCTTCTTTTACTCTTTTTTCGCCTTTGATTGCAGCTTGAATAAAAACTAAAATAACAGCAATTATAATAGCTATAAATTCAATTCCAGTTGTCCTATGACCTTGTAGGATTATGTTTAGTGAGAAATAAATCATAAAAAGGTGTTTTAACTTTATGACAAGTTTTCAAGTGCACTTTCAAGAATTTCCTTTTTATACTTTGTAATTGAAGCTATACTTACATCGTCTAAGGGATATTTCATTTTGTTTATTATCAAACTTTTAGAGTTTTCCTTTAGAATTAATGAACATATATTCTTATTCTGATTATCGTCAACTAAAATTGTAAATGAGTTTTTTAAATCTCTAAAAACAATTCTATCTAATTCTGAATTCTTAAACTTTGAGGACATCGCAAGTATTGTTTTAATAACATTAAATGATTTTAATTCCTCATCTGTAGTAAAAACACCTGTGTTTGATTCAGATGCTTCCTTTTTTAAAATTTTGTCTAATGCGTTTTTTAATGAAATTGAATTAATTAACTCTTTTATTTGAGTGTTAATCCTATCTGAAGTCCTTTTGCCTCCCATATTTTTAAAAACAATCTTTACAAAGTCCTCTGAAGGGTTGGCTAAAGTTTCATAAAAAGCATCATCAAATTTTTCTATGAAATATATTTCTTCAGCTTCTTCTATTATTTCATTAATCTCTAATGCTTGCTTATAAAGCATAGCCAATAAATCTAAATCTGAACTATCATAATCTAATAGATTAAAAACGAAAAAGGGAGTGTCATACAGCAAAGAATTAGATTGCTTAGTATAAAACTTATATTCTATTCCATTTGTTAAAACACCTATTTTAGCAGATGGAGTATCTGTACAATAATCCCTCAATTGTCTAAAATGATTATCATTTAATTTTTGATTAGCCCTTTTGCACTCTATTAGGATTATAGGATTTTTCTTTCCAATAGTAATTGCAATATCAACTTTTTTACCTCTTTTATCTTTTAGGTCTGCAACAAATTCGTGGGTATAATCTTCAATTTTTTGATAGTTTAAGATATTTAAGAATGGGTGGATTAAATTATCTCTTGTTTGTGATTCATCGTTACTATGAGCTATAAGTTTTTCAACTTCAAAATCTTTAAATTGTTTCTTTAATTGATTTACTACTTGTTTTAATTTTTTACTATCCATTTTATTAAGATTTGGGATTCAAAAGATACTAATTTTATAAAACATCATATAAATACCTATATACTTATTTAGAACACTTAATACACCCCCCTTTAAACACTTAGATGACTTGCCAAAGGTCTTGTTAGGCAAATATGCTGGGTAACTTGAATGTTGGTGGGTGCTTACGAAGTGTTTAGAAGGAAAATAGCCAACGCAATTATTACACAGTCTTATTTTATCTGAACCAACTACCGTCCAACTTGATTAGGTGATAGAAGTATTGCGCAGTTCTAATGCTATACGCACCCTATGGGAATTAATACAAAATTATACTTGGTGCAGCAATCCACACCATAATTTCATTTGGGTTATTAAAGACTTTTTAACTTGTAAAAAGCGTTTATTATCTCTCCATTTAGTAGCCATATCTCGTACCCTGTTTGTTTGTCTTTGTAACAGGTGAATACTTGCTTAAAGCTGTCTTTTAATGCCTGTTTAATATCACTGTAGTACATACCTATAATTGTTTGGTTAAAGCCTCTTTTAATTGTTCTTCATTGTAATTATCAATCCAAGAGGGAAAAATATCTTCAGAAACATCATTTACCTCAACAGCTTTCATTGTGGGTATTACATACTTGACTAAGTCCATATAAGCGCGCACAAAGTCTTTATCATTTAACTGTAGTAACTTTTCTTTAAACAACTCTACATTGTCATCTAAGATGGATGCAATAGTATTTTTAATAAGTACAGTAGATTTGTTCTTGGAACCTAATGGTCTTCCATTTTCATTACGAACTCCTTTAAACATCTAACTTAGATTTAGAGGTTAATGAATTCAGTAATTCAGACCTTAAAAAACTACTTAAAGTAATTCTGTGTTTAATGGCTAATTTGGATAGGAATTCCTTGTCCTTTTTAGTGAACCGAATAACAATTGTCTCTGTCATAATTGTGTCTTTATTTAAAAACAAAAAATGATGGAAACTGTTATATTTTTGAATACAAAAGGAAAAATTAACTGGCTATTTAACTGGCAGCTTAGTTGGTAAAAATTGGATTTTAATCCAATTCAAGTTACATTTACTGAAGAATAAAGTTTTGATTTAATGTAACGTAAGAGCATCAATTCTTTGGGAGAGCCCTAAATTAGAGGCACAAAAAAAGCCTCTACATTTCTGTAAAGGCTTTGTCTTTTGCTCCCCCTCTTGGGCTCGAACCAAGGACCCTCTGATTAACAGTCAGATGCTCTAACCAACTGAGCTAAGGAGGAGTGTCGCGTGCAGCGTTTGCTACATTAGCGGGTGCAAATATAAATGTTTTTTCTAATCTTCAAAACAAAAAAACAGCTTTCTCTATTTAAAAATTAATTTGTAAAGGTCATTCCCGTTTGCAAACAGTAAAAGTCCCATTAAAATAAAGAATCCTACCATCTGTGCGTACTCTAAAAACTTATCCGAAGGCTTGCGGCCAGAGATCATTTCATATAGCAAAAACATCACATGACCACCGTCTAAAGCGGGTATTGGAAGAATATTCATAAAGGCCAATATCACAGACAATAAAGCGGTAGTGCCCCAGAAAGCTTGCCAATCCCATACATCTGGAAAAAGCCCTCCAATAGCGGCAAAACCACCAACACCCTTATAGGCTCCCGTTTCTGGATTGAATATTTTCTTGAGCTGCTTTACATAAGAACCCAGGGTAGTGACTCCCCTGTCTATTCCTACTGGAATAGATTCTATGAGTGAATAGCTCTTAGTTTCTATTTCCATAAGGCCTTTGTCTACAAATTGCTGCATGGTTAAGCTTTGCAAAGAGACCCCTAAAGCGGCAGAATCATTTACCTGAGCTATTAAATTTGTTTGAGATCCATTGGCCCGCTCTATCAAAATAGATACTTCTTGTCCTTTGTTGCGCGCTAAAATGTCTTTGGCTTGGTCTAAATAATAAGCGGTTTCTCCATTTATGCTAAGCACCTGATCCATGGCCTGAAAATCTACCTCCGGATTTACCACATGATCTGGATCGTGACCAGACACCACAAAAGGTTGACGCATAGCTAAGAAACGCATACGATCAGGATTGTTTAATAAAGTTTCAATAAAATCTACTGGAATCTCTAGGTCCTGCAATGTGCCATCCCTTTCAATGGTAATGGTATTTCCATTGACAATCTCTAAGAAAATACCCCTAAAGGTTTTTATAGAATTTCCGTCTACTGCTATAATTCTGTCGCCTGTTTGAATGCCTAGTTTTTCACCTATCTCTTGATCGGTTACTTGGTAACCATCCTTAACACTTTCGTTGGGAATATACTGCTCCCCGTAAGAGAAAGCCATTCCAATAAAAATGATCACTGCAAGAACAAAGTTTACCGTCACCCCTCCGAGCATAATAATCAAACGCTGCCAGGCTGGTTTGGAGCGAAATTCCCAAGGTTGAGGGTCTTTTTTCATAGCCTCGGTGTCCATACTTTCGTCAATCATGCCTGAAATCTTTACATAACCTCCTAAAGGAAGCCAGCCTATTCCATATTCTGTCTCTCCAATCTTCTTTTTAAACAAAGAAAATTTAACATCAAAAAAGAGGTAGAATTTTTCTACCCTAGTTTTAAATAATTTAGCCGGAATAAAATGACCCAATTCGTGAAGAACTATTAAAAGGGAAAGGCTAATAAAAAATTGTATGGCTTGTATCGCTATTGGATTCATATGTCGTTTTATAAAAGGTCAAAAATACACTATTAAGAACGGTTAAAAAAATATGAAACCGCCCATAAGAAAATTTTAAGAATTAATTAATACCCACAGCACACTCAAACTTTGCCGCTTCTTAAAGGATACCTTACCTTTGTCTTTATAAAACCTATTTTGTTACCCATGAAAAATTACTTTTTAGCTTATAAAAAGTTTTGGATGGTATTCTTCGCGCTTTCAGCTGTAATTTTATACTTGTTTTACAATGCTTTAAAGCCCAAAAGAATACTTCCCATATACCAACCCAGCATGGTCAATACAGAATTAGTAGACACTACTGTTCAGTATATTAGAAAATACCATACCATTCCAGATTTTTCATTGGTCAACCAGCTTGGAGACACCGTTAACCAAGAGACTTTTAAAGACAAAATTTATATCGCAGATTTTTTCTTCACCACTTGCCTGACCATTTGCCCTATCATGACAGGACATATGGGAGAACTCCAAGAAGCATTAAAAGACCAAGAAGATGTGCTGCTACTGTCTCATTCCGTGACACCCGTTCGAGACTCTGTTCCTGTACTTTACCAATACGGTTCAGAAAAAGGCGTAAATCCAAAAAAATGGCACTTGGTTACCGGATCCAAAAAAGACATATATGACTTGGCTAGAAAATCTTATTTGGTAGCCAAAGATGAAGGCGGAAATGGTCCTTTTGACCTAGTTCATACAGAGAATTTTGTACTTATAGACAAGCAAAAAAGAATCCGAGGCTATTATGACGGAACAGATCCAGTTGCCATAGAAACCCTATTGGAAGATTTAAAAGTACTTCAAGCAAATTATGCTGAAATAGCGGCAAAAAAATAAGTCCAAAAAAGCACCTGAAAAAAAAGAATCCTTATCCTGTTCTAACTTATTTAATTAATGTACTTTTGGCTTAATTATAATCAATCTAAATAAACATTGGAGCGAACAGTAGCAGACCTTAAGCGAGGAGAGAAAGGAATTATTCAAGAATTTCCAGACAATTTCCTACCCATTAAACTGCTCGAATTAGGCTGTTTACCCGGCAATGAAATAGAGCTTATTCAAATTGCTCCCCTCAAAGACCCACTATATATAAATGTGAACGGATCTCATATTGCCATTAGGCGAGATGTTGCTGCCAAAATATTTATCAAAACAATTTAGAAATGAGCAAGCGACTGAATGTAGCCCTTATTGGAAATCCAAATACAGGAAAAACATCTGTTTTTAATCAGCTCACAGGACTGAACCAAAAAGTAGGAAACTATCCAGGTATTACGGTAGAGAAAAAAGAAGGCATTTGCAAATTACCCAGGGGAGTAAAAGCGCATATTATTGACCTTCCTGGAACATACAGTCTCAACACAACCTCGTTAGACGAAAGTGTAGTAATAGAATTATTGCTCAACAAAAACGACAAAGATTACCCAGACGTCGCTGTAGTCATTACTGATGTAGAAAACCTAAAACGAAACTTACTGCTTTTTACCCAGATCAAAGACCTCAGAATCCCGAGTATTCTAGTGATTAATATGTCAGACAGAATGCCCAAAAAAGGCATCAGTTTAGACATTCCTGCGCTAGAAGCTGCCTTAGACACTAAAATTGCCTTGGTCAGCACCAGAAAAAAAACTGGTATTGACGCCCTTAAAGGATATATTGCAGACTATAGAAACCTATCCGACAAACCCATTACAGAAACCGAAAGGATAGATCCTGCTTATTTTGACAAATTAAAAAACACCTTCCCAAAGGAAGATTTATATAAATTGTGGCTAGTGATCACACAGGATGTGAATTTCACCCCAATAGAAAAAAACCAAACACCAGATACCTCTAGTTTTACGACTAAGTCTAAAGTAGATTTAAAAAGACTGCAGCAGCGAGAAACCATCCTGAGGTATCAATTTATAAACGATGTCCTTAAAAAAGGATACCAAGTAGACGCTTTTGCTGCCAAAGGCTTAAGGGCTTCTTTAGATAAAATCCTTACCCACCACATATTTGGATACCTGATCTTTTTTATTATACTGATCAGTATATTTCAAGTAATTTACGACTGGAGTAACATTCCAATGGATTTTATTGATGGTTTTTTTGCCCATGCGAGTAATTGGGTGAAAACAAATTTACCTCCAGGTGCATTCACAGACTTACTGGCAGAGGGCGTGGTAGCAGGAATTGGAGGAATAGTCATATTTATTCCACAAATTGCTTTTTTATTTTTGTTTATATCGCTTTTAGAGGAAAGTGGATATATGAGTAGGGTGGTCTTTTTAATGGATCGTGTCATGCGTCCTTTTGGACTGAGCGGAAAAAGTATTGTCCCCCTTATTTCAGGAACAGCATGTGCCATTCCAGCCGTCATGGCCACCAGAACCATTGAGGATTGGAAGGAACGACTCATCACTATATTGGTTACGCCATTTACCACCTGCTCTGCCCGTTTACCGGTCTATTTGATCATTATTGGACTAGTCATTCCAGAGGGAACTTTTCTGGGACTGAGCTACCAGGCACTCACACTCATGCTCTTGTACCTGATTGGTTTTGTAGCGGCCATTTTAGGGGCTATGGTGCTTAACAAGGTGTTGAAGTTTAAAAAACGTCGTTTTTTCGTGATTGAAATGCCCAATTATAAATTGCCTTTACTCAAAAATGTAGCGATTACAGTAGCGGAAAAGACCAAGAGTTTTGTCTTTGGCGCAGGAAAAATAATCTTAGCCATTTCTATTGTCCTATGGTTTTTAGGGTCCAACGGAATTTCTGATAACTTTAAACAGGCAGACCGTGTTGTGGCAGAAAAAATAGCCCAAGAAGGTTTTACGCCATTTAATCAAGGTAATATTCTCAGCGGTATACAAGATGCAGCTGTAGCATATGACACCTTAGGTATAAAGATGGAAAAAAACCAATGGTTGGCGCTCGAAAAAGAACGTCTTGAAACTACCGCATTAAACCAAGAAATTGCAAGCTTTAAACTGGAGAATTCTTATATGGGCTACCTGGGAAAAGCCATTACACCCATTGTAGCTCCATTGGGTTACGATTGGAAAATTGGTATTGCTGTACTAACTTCGTTTGCTGCACGTGAGGTATTTGTAGGTACCTTGGCCACCATTTACGCCGTTGGAACAGATGAGGTAGACACCATTCAAAATAGAATGGCAGCAGAAACCAACCCGCGCACTAAGGGAAAATTATTTAACCTAGCCTCCGGAGTCTCTCTCATGCTTTTTTACGCTTTTGCCATGCAGTGTATGAGTACACTAGCCGTAGTAAAAAGAGAGACCAATTCTTGGTACTGGCCCAGCATACAATTTACTTTCATGAGCGGCTTGGCTTACTTAGTGGCATTAATCGCTTATCAAATATTAAAATAAATGACTCTATTCCAAGACATACTCACTTATACCTGTGTTGCAGCAGCCACTGGGTTTTTAGTGCTTAAATGGTTCTTCCCGCGACTACTAAAAAGCAAAAAAAGTGGTGGCCAAAAAAATTGTGGCACAGATTGTGGTTGTTAAAAAGGTATTAAAACAGGCTTAAAGATATGCTAAAACAAAGCAGTGTTTAACCAAAGAATGTAAATTTAATCACCTTAAAACCAATCAAATGCCTTCTATATTGTTAAGAGTAGTACTTCTCATCCTAAGTCTTATAAGTAGTTTACTGCTTCACAGCCAAACAGCAGACCCACTTTCAAAAAACCTCACTGAGCAGGATTCATCTCCTAAAAAGATGGCCCCACCACTCCAAAGAGAAACCCTTTCCAGTGTGCTTTTAGACTCTCTCACCAAATCACCCATTGCATACGCCAGTATAATACTCAAAAACAACCAAGGTGTTATTACCAATGAAGAAGGGGCTTTTAGCATTCAATTGCCCAAAGACATGCAATTATCTGACTCTATTTCGGTGTCTTCTATGGGCTACGAGAAAAAACAATTCCTCCTTTCAGCAGTAGGAGATACTTTATTGATCGCATCCAAAGAAATTGTTCTCAATGGGGTCATTGTGAGCAATAAAAACCTGAGCGCCCATGAGATTGTCCTTAAAATAAAAGAAAACCTAGCCCAAAATCACCCACAAAATCTCACCACCAAAAGGCTATTTTTTAGAGCTTCTGAAACCCAGTATATGAGCAAAATGGACGTGGATTTTAAAAAATCTAGCATTGGGGCGCTCAACAAAAAATTCATTGATTCCGTTATGGGTCTCATTCCTAGAAACGGAGCGTATTTCACAGAAGTCCTGGCAGATCTACATGGAGACTATACTCAAAAAAACCAAAAAATAAAGCTCATTAAAGCCTCTAAATTATACGATAAAGAGAATGAGGTTAGTTTTGAGGGTATTGAGAAAAAGTTCGATGAGATCTTTGAACAAAATGTTAAAAAAGACTCTTACCTCAAGGTAAAATCAGGTTGGTTTTCTACCAAGGTTTCTTCGGATGACTTGTTCTATAAGGAAGCTGTTATAGACAGCAGCAATGTGGCTTTATTAGATTCCCTTGCTACCGTAAAAAAAGAACAAGACCTTAAACGAAAACAAGGTTTTGCCAATTATAGGAAAAACAGGATGGGTCGTTTATTTGAAAGACTTTTTTTTAATGAAGACAGTCCATTTGACTTTTTATTTAAAGACAATAGGTATGAGATTCGCTTAGAAGATTACACCTATTTAGGTGCCCATCCTGTGTATCAATTGCGTTTTATCTCTAAAGGCCGCTCAGACTACGACGCTGTATTGTATGTAAATGCAGACGACTTTGGCGTAGTTCGTTTGGACTTTAAAAACAGTCAAATCTTAAAGAAGGTGAAACTTTTAGGTTTCTCGTATGTCAACTACCTCAGCGAGGGGAAAGCCTTTTTTACCAAAAGGGAAGACCTGGGGTACCAATTGAGCTATTTAGAGGAAACCACTGCAGAAAAAGTGGGGATTAAAAGGCCCATAAAAATTATAGAGAAGAACAAAAACACCCGAGGTAGGAGAAAACAAAACGAACTTATTGTAGCCATAGATTTTGAGATCAACAGCCAGAATAAGAATGAAATTGTCGTTTTTAGTCACAAGGGTATTGATCCGGAAGCCTTTAAAACCATCAAAGAAGACAATAATATACTACCCACGTATTTGCCTAAATACGATCCAAATTTCTGGGAGGGATACAATATTATTGAACCCAATACAGCCATAAAGTCTTTTTCTGCCGCGTCCCAAACTAAGTCCAACAATTAAATAATATGGGCAATATAAGTGTAGGCTAAAAGCGCCCATCCTATAGTAAGCAACAAGCCTCCTAGGGGAGTAATTGGCCCTAAAAAACGGGCTTTTTTGCCAAAAACAGCAGAGAGGACCAGACCGTAAATGGAGAAAGAAAACAGAAAAGTACCTAACACAAAACAGCCTACAATATAATCTTCTACAGGACTGTTATAGCTAAAATTATATCCCAATACCAAGAGTAAAATAGCATGAAATAACTGGTATTTTACCGCTGTCTCGAAACTGGCCAGCTGGCTGGCCGACGCCTTTTTCTTTAGCCAATGCGCGCCAAAAGCCCCAAAAACAACAGACAACATGCCTAACAGGGCGCCTAAAAATTGTGTAACTAAAACAGCCATAGTGATTTGATTTTTAAGGTTTTTTTATGCATTGAAAGTATTATCTATGCAGCGCTAATTATTTTCTAAGGGTATTGAGATAACTTTATTTTCTCCAGCTGTTATAGTGAAAGCGCAGGCTTTAAAACTTGGAGGACCAAAAGTACGCAATTGGGCATTTGAAAAACCCAGTGGTTCTCTAGGAATACCAAACCAGTTTTTATCCATTGCTCCGTTGTCATTCTGGTCTTGATATAAGGCTATAGCATAAGTACCTGAAGGAAGGGAGTCTATCACTACTGTGGTGGTTCCCATTTTAGCGGGAACTACTTTACTGGCAAAAACCTCCTTGAAATCTAAAAAATTCGCTTCACTGTCATAGAGCGCAATACGCAGGACACCCAAGGGTGCTTTAACTTCCTGTACCTGGAGGTGAAGTGTGGCAGATGGGGGAAGCTGATTCTTAGTGGACAAGAATAATAACATCGGCCCTAGGGCCAAGAAAAACCATTTCATAGCAAATGTCTTTTTTACAAATATAACTGCTTATGGTTAGAATGGCTAACCCAATCCAACATCTAAGGTCATCATGATAATAAAGCCTCCTATAAAACCCATTGTGGCAATGTCTGTATGCTTGTCTTGCTGGGTTTCAGGAATAACCTCCTCTACCACTACAAAAATCATAGCCCCTGCTGCAAAGGCCAAGGCATAAGGCAGTATAGGCTGAAAGGTCATTACCGCCCAAGCTCCTAAGACTGCGGCAATAGGTTCTACAAGCGCAGAGGCCTGGCCGTACATAAAACTTTTTCGTCGGGAGAGACCTTGACGTCTCAGCGGCATGGCCACCGCAAATCCTTCAGGGAAATTTTGTAGGCCAATCCCCAAAGCTAGGGCTACTGCTCCACCTATGGAAGCGCCGTCAAAACCAGCCGCTACTCCACCAAAAAGCACCCCAACAGCCAAGCCCTCGGGAATATTGTGCAGTGTAATAGCTAAAGTAAGAAGAGTGGTTCTGTGCCAGGGGGTTTTAATGCCCTCGGCGTCACTTTCCTTAAAATTAATATGAAGGTGTGGCAGTACTTTATCTAAGCCAAATAGGAAGAGGGCGCCCAATAGAAAACCTACCGCTGCAGGAATTACTTTGACAAAACCCTCTCCCGGACTCATTTCAATTCCAGGAGCCAAGAGGCTCCAAAAACTTGCCGCAACCATAACACCTCCTGTAAAACCGAGCATTCCGTCTAATACTGCACGATTCAAGGTCTTGAAAAAGAAAACCAAACTGGCGCCGGCTGCGGTCAGGCCCCAGGTGAATAAAGTGGCGTAGAAAGCTGCTAAAACTGGATCTATGGATTCGAAATATTCAATGATAGATGGCATAAATGATTATTATTTAAGGGTTTGCTGGTCCTGGTTTACGTATAAGTTTTGGGCTATTAAACTTGAAATTCGCTGTGTTTTACGGTCAATAGACACCAATAGCGAGCCGTCAAAAATTTCTTTTTCCAGTATTTCAATATTTACGCCCAAACCAATGCCGCACTTGTCTAAAAATTGTAGAAAAGCGGCACTAGAATCTTCCACGCCCACACATACTAATGGGGTATTGAGGGGCGCCAATTCTAAAAGCGTTTTGGTCTGTGTCAAGATATTGCCTTCCTTAGTAGGAATGGGGTCTCCGTGTGGATCTGTTTTTGGATGTCCTAGAAAAGCGGCCAAACGATCCGTGAGTGCTTCTGACTGAATGTGTTCCAATTGCTCCGCAATATCATGCACTTGATCCCATGAAAAATGCAACTCATTCACTAAAAAAACTTCCCATAAGCGGTGCTTTCTAATAATGGAAAGTGCTCTTGTGTTTCCTGTATCACTGAGCTTTACCCCCTTATACTTTTGGTATTCCACTAAGGCTTTCTCAGAAAGTCGCTGCACCATATCGGTCACAGAACTGGGTTTAGCACCCATTTCTTCTGCCAGCAAAGTCGTGCTCACCACTGGAGCGTCTGCAGTTGTTTTATGGTAAATGGCCTTGAGATAATCTTCTTCTGAAGGGCTTATTTTTCGTTTCATAGTACAAAAATAGTTATAAGTTTCTAAATAATTATTTAGACTAGCCTAAAAATTTAAATCTACATGAAATTTTTAACACTTCTGCAGAAAGTTAGCTATCTTGCATAGGCGTGAAAGAGACTCAAATATACGACTACATTATTGTGGGTGCAGGGGCGGCTGGTCTCTTGCTGGCGAATGCCATGGCATTAGACCCGTTTTTTTCCAGCCAACGTATTTTAATATTAGACAAAGATCCCAAAGAAGCCAACGACCGCACTTGGTGCTTTTGGGAAAAAACGCCAGGGCCTCTGGAGGCCCTCATTAGCCGTGATTGGTCTTTGATTGGTGTGAGTGAAAACGACCAACTGACCCCCAGCCCTATTTTGCCCTACAGATACAAAATGTTAGAAGGCGCCCGCTTTTACGAGGCCATGAAAAAAGTCTTGGCCCATAGTCCAAATTGTCATTTTGTATTAGAAGAAGTGACTGATATTAGCCCTGTTTCTGCTGCGGCATCTGACGCTACAAAAGCATCGGGGTTCTTAAAAAATGGCTATACCAAAGTAAGCACCTCAACTGGAACTTATGTGGCTCCAAGGGTATTCAATAGTATTTTTGATTACAAACCCCTTTTGGCCCAAGACCGGTATCCGGTGTTACAACAACATTTCGTGGGTTGGTTCGTAAGTACACAAAATCCCGTATTTAACCCAGAAATGGCCACTTTTATGGACTTTACCGTAGCCCAAAAAGGGAATACACGCTTTATGTATGTGCTGCCCACCAGTTCAACAACTGCTCTGGTAGAATATACTTTATTCTCAAAAGACCGTTTAAAAAAAGAAGCTTACGAAGCAGCTATTGTGACCTATTTAGAAGAGATTAAAGCAGGAAACTACGAAATTAATGACACTGAAGCGGGGAGTATTCCCATGACCTGCTATCCTTTTGAGCAATTCAACAGCCCGCACTTATTGCATATAGGCACCGCTGGAGGTTGGTCTAAACCTTCTACAGGATTCACCTTTAGCAACACCCAAAAGCAAGTGCCCAAATTGGTAGAACATCTAAAAAAGGGAAAACCTTTAGATCAATTCCCTACCAAAGACCGTTTTTGGTGGTACGACCATATTTTGTTGGAGGTATTAGCTACTGACAACAGCCTTGGCAAAGCCATATTTGAAGGCCTATTCAAAAGAAGGTCTGCCCCAATTATCCTAAAATTCTTATCTCAAGAAACCCATTTCTTTGAGGAACTCTACATTATGAGTGCTGCAGATAAATGGCGTTTCACCAAAGCCTTCTTTAGGGTATTGGGACGTAATATTAAAGAAGCGGTTCTCCATTAGGAACTTCTTCCCATGAGCTGTACCCCAAAATCTTTGAGTAACTGCTTTTTAGCGTCTTGTATTTCCATAGTATCCAAAACCTCAAATGCATGATCTGTATAACTGACTATGCTATCTTGCATGGCTTGGGTAGCCCCAGTCGCTTCAAATAAAGCTTTCACCTCTGCAATCTTATGAGCGGAATCTTGAGGCTGTAAACTAAACAAATCTTTTAACGATTTTTGTTGGGCAGGGGTGCCTAGTTCGAGCGCCTTAATATACATCAGGGTTTTCTTGTTATTGGCAATGTCTCCCCCCACTGTTTTACCAAAGTTTTTTGGGTTCCCAAAAGCGTCCAAATAGTCATCTTGTATTTGAAAGGCCAAACCTAAAAGCATGCCAAAGGAATACATTTTGTCTTGCTCCTCCAGGGGTGCTCCAGCAACCATAGCACCCATCTTTAAAGCCCCAGCCACTAAAACTGCTGTTTTTAAACCAATCATTTTTAGATAACTTTCTTCTGCTACCGTTTCCATGGTTTCAAAATCTACGTCCAATTGTTGGCCTTCACAAACCTCTAAAGCTGTCTTTGAAAACATTTTAGTGAGGGATTTGAACACAGGAGATTCATAGCATTCCAATGCTTGGTAGGCCATAATAAGCATAGCATCTCCGGATAAAATACCGGTGTTTAAGTCCCACTTTTCGTGCACCGTTTCAAAACCCCTTCTCAGCGGTGCCTGGTCCATAATGTCGTCATGCACCAAAGAAAAATTATGAAACACCTCAATAGCCACAGCCACTGGCATGGCTTTTTGAATGGGCGCACCATAAGCGTCGCAACCCATGAGGGCTAAAACCGGTCTTAAACGCTTGCCACCCAATCCCATAATATAAGCAATGGGCGCGTATAAATTTTCAGGCTCCTTTAAAAAAGATTGAGATTCAAGGTAGGTTACAAAGGCTTTTTGATAATCTGACACAGCTTGCATGGGGCGCATTTTTGCTCAAAAATAAGGCCTTTAAATGAATTATATAAAAAACTTTGGAAACTTTAATTGTTTTTTAAGTTTCCATATGTATATTTGCACCCTCAAACAAAGCACTTAATAGCCTGAAGAATGCTCTTTTTGAGCCTATTAATATGAAAGAAGCCCTCTTAGAAAAAGCCACAGATTTGTTTCTGACCCACGGATTTAAAACGGTGACTATGGATCAATTGGCCAGTGAAATGGGTATGTCTAAGAAAACCATTTACACTTTTTTTAAAAATAAGGGTGAGTTGGTAGACGCTTGTACCAATCAGCTCTTTGATTTTATTAGCTGTGGGGTAGACCACATATGTACTTTAGGGAAAAACCCCATTGAAGAGATCTATGAAATAAAACGCTATGTCATGGTGCACTTAAAAGACGAGCGCTCTTCTCCCCAATACCAACTACAGAAGTACTACCCCAAAACCTTTAAGGTTCTCCAACAAAGGCAGTTTAGCATGATGCAAGACTGTATTTTAAAAAATCTACAGAAGGGAATTTCTCAGGGAATTTACAGGGAAAACTTAGACCCAGATTTTATTGTAAGAATGTATTTTTCTGGTGTAAATGCCATAAAAAATGTGGACCTATTTCCCGCTTCACTCAATGGAATGATTAAAATTATGGATCAGTATTTAGAGTATCATCTCAGGGGAATAGTTTCTGCCAAAGGACTGTCTATCTTAAATGAAACCATCCTCGATAATAAATAACACACCTTAAATCATTTAAAAAAGAAAATACAAGCAAGAATCGTAACAAAATACTAAAAATCAACACTTAATATAAGACAATACAAATACCCTTTTTATTCAACCATGAAACAACTTTTACTTTTTTACCTTCTAATTGGATCTCTCTTCGCTGCTAAAGGGCAAGAAAAAGATTCTACCATCTTAGAGGTTCCTCAGGCTTTTAGCTTAGAAGCAGCCATTGAATATGCCCATGAACACAATTACAAGATGATCAATGCTTCTAGAGATATTAGAGACGCTCAATTACAAAAATGGGAAACCATTGCTGGGGGGCTCCCTCAAATAGAAGGTGCACTGAGCTACAACAACCAATTAGAACAGCCTGTGTCGCTTATACCAGGGGAATTTACAGGAGGGGAGCCAGGCACTTTTGTGCCCATTGTCTTTGGACAACCCCAGCAAGCAGCCGCTTCAGTAACCCTACGCCAGCAAATTTTTGACGGTTCTTATATTGTAGGGGTTCAGGCAGTCCAAACTTTTATTCGCTACTCTGCGAACAACAAAGAAAAAACTGCTCAAGAAGTGGTGAAAATGGTGGTGCAAGCCTATGGCAACGCATTAATGGCACAAGAAGGGGTGAAAATTGTTCAAAACAACCGAGACAATCTGGCCCAATCTGTCGCTGAAACCAAAGCAGTTTTAGCCAATGGATTGGTAGAAGAAGAACAACTGGAGCAGTTACAGATAACTCTAGCCAATGTAGAGAGCCAACTTAGAAATTTTACACGCTTAGAAAAAATTAGCTTACAACTCTTTAACCTGAGCTTGGGTATTCCCATAGAAAACCCCAGTTTACTAACTGATAAGCTAGACGCACTAGCCGCAGCGCATACAGACCTAAGTCTTGTAGCCAGTCCTTTACAGATCTCACAAAATGTAGATTACAAACTTGTCTTGAATCTCAATGAACAACGTGCTTTGGAACTCAAATTGGCCAAGTCTAGGGCCTTACCTACTTTAAATAGTTTTATCAATTATGGCAGCAACGCCTTTAGCGATTCATTTACTTTTCTAAACGGATCCCAGCAATGGTTTAATTCTTCTGTATTGGGGGTAGATCTCAGAATACCTATTTTCAGTTCATTTAGAAGAGACGCGAGTACTAAGAGGGCTAAGATAGCCCTGCTCAAATCTCAAACACAATTACAAGAGGCGTCTGAAAACATAAGATTACAATGGGAACAAGCTAAAAGCAGTTTTGTCATGGCGGTAGAAAACCACCAAACGGCCCAAGAAAATCTTGGATTAGCGGCTAGAATTGCCCAAAAAAATGAGCTCAAATTCAAAGCCGGTTTGGCGGGTAGTTTTGACCTTAGACAGGCACAATTACAATTATACACTGCCCAGCAAAGCTATTTAGAAGCCATGGTAAATGTCATTAACGAAAAAACAAACTTAGCCCAAATACTCAACCAATAATGGACCTAAGAAAGAAATCCATAATAATACAACAAGTCACATCCTATTATACTTATAACATGAAAAAATTCTATTCCATAATTGCCTTGAGCCTTCTTTTAGTTTCCTGTGGCAGCTCAGAAAATGGTTCTGTATCTCAAACTATTGAAAGTGGTAATCTTGAAGCCATTAGAAACATGAAAGCTAATCTGACCAGCGAACTCAATGTCATTGAATCAGATTTGGCCGCTTTGGAGGCTGCTATTGCCAGTTTAGACAGCAGCGAAAATCTTCCTCTAGTGACCACCTTTGAAGTACAGCCTCAGGTTTTTAACCATTATTTAGACCTTCAAGGCAATGTAAAAACAAGAGAAAACGTCCTGTTGTACCCTGAAATGGCTGGTACCCTCTTGAGCGTTAAAGTAGCCAAAGGAGACCGCGTTTCTAAAGGGCAACTTTTGGCTGTTATAGACAATGGCGGAATGAGCAACCAATTGAGTCAGCTTAAAACTCAAGCAGCGCTGGCAAAAACAACCTTTGAACGTCAAGCCAATTTGTGGAAGCAAAAAATTGGCTCTGAAATTCAATACCTCCAAGCCAAAGCACAAGCAGAAGCTCAGGCAAATGCAGTATTACAATTAGAAAAAGTACTGGCTAAGGCGCAAATCACAGCACCATTTTCAGGGGTGATAGATCAGGTGTTAAAAGATCCAGGAACAGTAGTGTCTCCTGGTAACGGATCTGAAGTATTCAGACTCATTAACCTCTCTAATATGTATATTGACGTAGATGTTCCAGAAGGCTATTTGGGCGCTGTAACTAAAGGTAAAAAAGTAGGGGTATATTTTCCTGTACTGCAGGACAGTGTAAATGCTGTGGTGAGAGAAACCGGGAACTATATTAATCCCAACAACCGTTCTTTCAGTGCTGAAATTGCCATAAATAACCCCAATGGAAGCATTAAACCAAATTTAAATGCCCGTGTTCATATTAATGATTACACCAATGAAAATGCCTTATTAATCCCACAATCCGTTATTTCTGAAAACGCTGCAGGAGAACAATACGCCTATGTAGCAGAATTAAATGGAGATGCGGCTGTGGCTAAAAGACACATTATTACCACTGGGAAAACACAGGGAGATTATGTAGAAATTATCAGTGGAATTAATGCTGGAGATTTAATCATAAAAGAAGGTGCCCGAAGTGTGAAAGATGCACAAGCTGTTAAAATCTTAAACTAAACCCATGAGTAAACAACAAAAAAACATCAATAAAGAGTTTAAACTCTCTTCATGGGCCATAGACAACCCTTCGGTAGTTTATGTCATGATTGGTATTTTCTTCTTTTTAGGACTCTCTGCGTACTTTGACATGCCCAGAGAAGATTTCCCTGAAATTAAGGAAACTAAAATATACATCTCTACCCCTTACCCTGGAAACACTGCAGAAGACATAGAGCGTCTCATCACTGACCCACTAGAAGACAAATTAAAAAACATCTCTAATGTGGTGGAAATTACCTCCACTTCACAAGAAGACTACGCCATAATCACCGTAGAGTTTGACGAAGACATTTCTGTAGAAGCAGCCAAACAAAAGGTCAAAGATGAAGTAGACTCAGAGAAAGCCTCTGAGGACTGGCCTACTTTTAACGGAGCAAAAGTAGAACCTAATGTGTTTGACTTAAACCTGTCAGAAGAGATCTCCATCATGAACATAAACCTTACAGGAGATTATCCTGTAGAGCGTCTTAAGGCCTATGGGGAGTATTTAGAAGAACGCATAGAAGACCTTCCTCAAATTAAGAAGGTAGACATTAGAGGGGCGCAAGAAAAGGAGGTAGAAATAGCCGTTGACGTCTATAAAATGATGGCTTCTCAAGTGAGTTTTAACGACATTTTACAAGCCATTGGAAATGGAAATATGACGCTTTCTGCTGGTAATTTGGTTAACTCTGGCCAGCGAAGAACCATTAGAATTTTAGGAGAAATAGAAAGCCCTAAGGCGCTAGAAAATTTTATCATTAAATCTGAAAATGGGGCAGTCTATTTAAGAGATGTTGCCAACATTACTTTTAAAGAAAAAGAAAAGACCACTTATGCTAGAAAAGAAGGCAGTAGTGTAGTCATGTTAGAAGTAAAGAAAAGGGCTGGAAAAAATATGATCCAAGCCGCAGATAAAATTAAAATGATCGTTGCCCAGGCGCAGGAAAACTTCTTACCTAAAGATTTAGATGTAGTCATTACCAATGACTCCTCTTCTAGAACCTTAAATCAGGTAGACGACCTTGTCAACAACATTATTTTTGGAATTCTGTTGGTGGTTACGGTGCTCATGTTCTTCCTAGGCTTTAGAAATGCCTTATTTGTTGGATTTGCCATACCCATGTCTATGTTCATGTCCTTTGTAGTTCTATCACTCTTAGGATACACCTTAAATACCATGATTTTATTCGGGCTCATTATGGGACTGGGAATGCTGGTAGACAACGGAATTGTTGTAGTAGAAAACGTGTACAGACTTATGTCTGAGGGCGTTCCAAGAATTGAAGCAGCCAAACAGGGTATTAGTGAAATAGCCTTTCCAATCATTATTTCTACCGCCACAACAGTAGCTGCATTCGTACCTCTAGGACTATGGCCTGGAATATTTGGGCAGTTCATGATTTATTTCCCCATCACCTTATCTGTGGTACTAGGTTCTTCTTTATTTGTAGCCATTTTTATGAACTCCATGTTGGTGTCTAAATTCATGGAGGTAGGAGACAAAGAACTCAGTCGCAAACAACTCATTAGAATTTCATTGATTTTGGGCGGTTTTGGACTGTTCATCCTTGTATTCGGTGGTGCTATGAGAGGCTTGGGAACTTTAATGATCCTAACAGCTGCCTTGTTTTGGGCGTATAAATATGGGATTAAAAGATGGGCCAATAAATTCCAAGCAGGGAGTTTGGTCCGTTTTGAAAACTGGTATGAAAGACAACTAAAAAGAGCCTTAACAGGTAAAAATGTGTATTGGTATTTTGGTTCTACCGTACTACTCCTCATTTCTGCATTTATGTTTTTTGGTATGTCTGTTGGGGCAGGAAGAACCAATATTGAATTCTTTCCAAACAATACCCCCAACCAAATCATTGTCTATATAGAGTACCCTCAAGGAACAGACATTGAGAAAACCAACACTATTACCAAAGACATTGAAAAAAGAGTGGCTGAAGTACTCAACGCTCCAGAACAACTGGACAATGGTTACAATTTCTTGGTAGAGGCCAGTGTGTCTCAAGTTGGAGAAGGGGCTGGAAACCCTCAAACAGATGGTGGTTCCAGTGCAGAAATGCCCCATAGAGGTAAAATTACTGCCTCTATGAGAGAATTCAAATACCGCAGGGGAATGGATACAGAAGTACTTAGGAAAAAAGTACAAGAAACCCTTAAGGGCGTTTATCCTGGTGTGGCTATTTCTGTTGAAAAAGATGAGAATGGCCCACCTGCAGGCTATCCGATTAATATAGAATTAGAAGGCCCTGACTACGACGCATTAATTGTCGCAGCAGAAAAAATGCGCAACTATATTAACACCAAAAACATCCCTGGTATTGCAGAACTCAAAATAGATGTAAACAAAGGAAAACCCGCTATGTTAGTTAGGGTAGATCGTGAAAAAGCCGGAACATTAGGTGTAGCGGTAGGCCAAGTAGGCATGCAGCTCAGACGTTCGCTTTTCGGAGAAAAGGCTGGTGTGTATAAAGAAGATGGAGAAGATTACGACATTAATGTGCGTTTTAAAGAGGATCTGAGATACAACAAAAGTGCCCTTTTTAATCAGAACATCATCTTTAGAGACCAGGCTACGGGTCGTATTAAAGAAATCCCAGTGTCTGCAGTAACCACGCAAAAAAACACCGCAGCTTTCTCTGCTATTAAACACAGAGACAGCAAAAGGGTCGTGACTGTATATTCAGGTTTAGAACCAGGCTTTACTGACGCACAGGCTATTGTGAATGAGATTCAAGCACAAATGCAAAACTATCAAGATATTCCAGAGGACATTCGCATAGATTATACCGGACAAATTGAAGAACAAAACAAACAAATGGCCTTTTTAATGGGGGCATTCTTTTCAGGCTTGGGTCTTATTATGCTTCTGCTCATCTTCCAATTTGGCGGAATTTCCAAACCCCTTATTATTATGATTGCTATTTTCTTGAGCTTCATTGGGGTATTCTACGGTTTAATCATCACCGGATGGAGTTTTGTGATCATGATGACCATGGTGGGGATTATTTCTCTAGCAGGAATTGTGGTGAACAACGGGGTGGTGCTATTAGATTACACCCAATTACTCATTGATCGCTTTAAAGTAAAGCACGGTATAGAAGACCACCAATTGCTGTCACAACCAGATGTGAAATCTGTGATTATTAAAGCGGGTAAAGCCAGGTTAAGACCTGTAGTACTTACAGCCATCACTACCGTATTGGGACTTATCCCGCTGGCTATAGGACTGAACATAGACTTCTTTTCTCTGTTTACCAGCCTAGATCCTAAAATATATATAGGGGGAGACAATGTAATCTTCTGGGGACCATTGGCTTGGACAGTTATCTTCGGATTAATTGTAGCGACCTTCCTTACCTTGATCATAGTACCGGTGCTCTTCTTTATTAGCTACCGCATTAAAATAGGCCTTTACAAAAGCCGTGTTGTGGCAGAAGTAAATGCCTAATCAACACACAAATTACATAAAAAAAAGGCCTCCCAATGGGAGGCCTTTTTTACATGCTTTAAGTCAGGGGACTTACTTATTTAACACTACAGTCCCTTTATTGTTCCACTGCGTTATTGCAGCCATTTTATTGTTGATAAAATCTACCTCTTTTAAGGCTTCTCCTTCCCAGAAAAACCATTTTCCAGTTCTGGCGCCTAGGTGGTAATTACCCATTGCCAATTTGTTTCCTTCTCTACAGAACATGGTCCATTCTCCGTGTAGTTTTCCCTCTAAATAAAAACCTGTTTGAGCAATTTGTCCATTCTCATGAAAGAAAGTGCCCTTGACCATTTTTCCTTCTTTTTCATAAATTGGCTTAGGAGCCTGTGCAGCCATTGACAATCCAGTCAACAATACTACTAATAACAATACATTTTTCATGTCTTAATTTTTTTTAGGGTTGTACTTAAAAAGCCAAATCAATCCGTCATTTTCATCTTATATTCTGTTTGGCTATATCCAAAGATACAAATATTTTACAATTTAGAACCATTTGGATAACATTAAATTTACATTTAATTAACATAAGATCATAAGACATTGATTTACAATAATTTAATTAAACAAAAAAGTGCGTAAATTCTTACCTTAATATAAATTAAGTCTAAAAAACGCTTTGCTTCACATAACTTATTAAATTTGTAACCTTATAAGAAATAGCATGTATAGAAGTCACCACTGCGGCGCCCTGAGCGCAAAAGAAATAGGACAAACCGTTCACTTAAGCGGATGGGTTCAAAAAGTAAGGGATAAAGGATTTATTGGCTGGGTAGACCTTAGAGACCGATACGGCGTAACCCAGCTTATATTTGACGCAGAACGCAGCGCACCAGAATTGTTGCAAGCCGCAAAAGACCTGGGTAGAGAGACCGTTATAAGCATCAGTGGAGAAGTGATTGCGAGAGACAATGCCAACCCACAGATGGCTACAGGAGCCATAGAAATATTGGTCCAGGAACTCAAAGTACTCAATACATCAAAAACCCCACCATTCACCATAGAAGATCAGACAGACGGAGGAGAAGAACTGAGGGCCAAATACCGCTATTTAGACATTAGAAGGAATCCGGTCAAGGAGAACCTCATCTTTAGGCATAAAGTGACTATGGAAGTGAGAAAATTTCTTTCAGACCAAGGATTTATAGATATTGAAACGCCTTATTTAATTAAATCCACACCAGAAGGGGCTAGGGATTTTGTGGTGCCAAGCCGCATGAATCCAGGACAATTTTACGCACTTCCACAATCTCCTCAAACCTTTAAGCAACTGCTTATGGTGGGGGGAATGGACAAATATTTCCAAATTGTGAAATGCTTTAGAGATGAAGATTTAAGGGCAGACCGCCAACCAGAATTTACGCAAATAGACTGCGAAATGGCCTTTGTAACCCAAGAAGATATTTTAAATGTATTCGAAGGGCTCACCAAGCATTTACTTCGTGAAATTCACGGAATAGAGATTAGCTCATTCCCGCGAATGACTTATGCCCACGCCATGAAAACTTATGGTAACGACAAACCAGACATTCGTTTTGGGATGGAGTTCGCTGAATTAAATGAACACGCACAGCACAAAGAATTTCCTGTATTTAATGCTGCTACATTGGTAGTGGGAATAGCTGTTCCTGGTGCAAATACCTATACCCGAAAAGAAATAGACGCATTGATTGACTGGGTTAAAAGACCACAAGTAGGTGCCAAAGGGCTGGTATATGTACGTTGCAATGAAGACGGTAGCTATAAATCTTCTGTAGATAAATTTTACGACCAAGAAGACTTGGCCGCTTGGGCAAAAGCCACTGGCGCCCAAGCTGGAGACCTCATTTGTGTACTCTCCGGAGACACAGACGCTACCAGAGCACAGCTGTCTGCACTGAGAATGGAAATGGCCACAAGACTAGGACTCCGAAACCCCAAGGTATTTGCCCCATTGTGGATCGTAGACTTCCCACTCCTAGAAAAAGATCCAGAAACAGGCCATTTTCATGCCATGCACCACCCATTTACCGCGCCAAAACCAGCACATTTGGCTTTACTAGATACGGATCCGGCCGCAGTAAACGCAAATGCCTATGACTTGGTATTGAATGGGAATGAAATTGGTGGAGGCTCCATCAGAATTCACGACAAGAATACCCAATCAAAGATGTTGTCTCTATTAGGGTTTAGTGAAGCAGAGGCTAAGGCACAATTTGGATTCCTTATGG
The DNA here is from genome assembly GCA_018401115.1 of Flavobacteriaceae bacterium. Classification (GTDB taxonomy): domain Bacteria; phylum Bacteroidota; class Bacteroidia; order Flavobacteriales; family Flavobacteriaceae; genus MAG-120531. Next base: position 27,750 of record JAGYKX010000001.1, read on the forward strand.
ACGCCTTTGAATACGGTGCACCTCCCCACGGAGGACTGGCCTTTGGTTTAGATCGTTTGGTTGCTATTCTGGGCGGGCAGGAAACCATCAGAGAATTCATTGCCTTCCCAAAAAACAATGCAGGAAGAGACGTGATGATTGACGCTCCGGCAGCCCTAGACCAAGCCCAATTAGAGGAGCTTTTTCTAGACAGCACAGCGGCAAAAAATGCCTAAGAACAGGTCCAGACAATAAATTAAAGGCTTCTCAAAGAGGTCCCAATATGGAAGCAAAGAAAAAAAATCTCCTGACCCGCTTTCTCATTTGGCGGGCCAAACACATTAGCAACAAGCAGTTTATATACCTGCTGAGCATGCTCATTGGGTTTACTTCAGGAGTAGGCGCAGTTATTTTAAAAAACGCCACCCACTTTTTCCAACACCTCTTGGAAGGGCGTTTGGTTCAGTACTACCACCAGGCATTTTACTTTGTATTCCCCCTACTGGGACTGGGACTGGTGTATCTGATCATCAAATACGGGATTAGACAAAAAGTAAGTCATGGCATACCCTCTACCCTCTTCGCTATGGCCAAGAGAAAGGGGATTATGAAACGCTATCAAATGTTCGGTTCTGTGCTCACAGCGCCCATCACGGTAGGATTTGGAGGATCTGTAGGACTAGAAGGACCCACAGTAGCCACAGGAGCCGCCATTAGTGCCAATATAGCGCGCCTGTTCCACATGAACCAATCTACCCGAAATTTATTGATCGGTTGTGCGGCAGCCGGAGCCATGTCCTCCATATTTAAAGCACCTATAGCCGCCATCATATTCGCCATAGAGGTATTTAGTTTACAACTCACCATGGTCTCGCTATTACCCCTCCTACTCGCCTCTATAACCGCCATAATCACCTCCTATTTTTTCTTTGGTTCCGATATTCTTTTGCCAGTAAAACTGGCCGATGCCTTTAGCCTATCTGACGTTCCCTACTTTTTAATCCTAGGAATAGTCGCAGGCGCTACCTCTATTTACTTCACCACCGTCTATGAGTACGTGCAAAAAGGTTTTGACCGCATACCCAAACCCGTGCATAGAATGCTCGTGGGTGGAAGCTTACTCGGGGTGCTTATTTATCTCATTCCGCCCTTGTACGGAGAAGGTTTTGAGGTCATAAACAGTCTGTTAAAAGGAGACAGTGCGGCGGTGCTCAAGGGAAATTCCTTTGGTTTAGACGCTCAAAATATCTGGATGGTCATGGGGCTTTTAGTAGGCTTGGTGTTGTTTAAAATTCTGGCATCGGCCCTGACATTTGGCGCCGGTGGTGTGGGGGGATTTTTGCACCCACCCTTTTTATGGGTGCCGTCATGGGCCACGTACTGGGAAAATTCATTAACCAATTAAACCTTTTTGGGGGTCAGGTATCCGTGACGCAATTTACCCTAGTGGGTATGTGCGGTCTTATGGCAGGCGTATTACACGCACCCCTCACAGCCATATTCTTAATAGCAGAACTCACTGGAGGCTATGAACTTTTTATACCTCTTATGATCAGTGCAGCCATGGCCTACACCATCACCAAATACGTACACCCACATTCGGTGTACACCATGGAATTAGGACGCAGGGGAGAGCTCATTACCCATGACAAAGACCAGGCGGTGCTCACACTCATGGACATAGAAAGCGTCATTGAAACCAATTTTATAGCCCTGTCACCGGGACAAGATTTGGGTCATATGGTTCAAGACGCCATAGTTAAATCCAATCGAAATATCTTCCCTGTAGTAGATCCTGAAGGCGTTTTATTAGGTATTGTCCTATTGGACGACGTTCGCCCAGTCATGTTCCAAAGAAGCCTCTATCACGAGATAAAAGTACGGGACCTCATGCAAAACCCGCCGGCGATTATAGATGTAGACCGAGATAAAATGACCGAGATTATGCAGAAATTTCAAGAGAGTGCTGCCTGGAACCTCCCGCTGGTAAAAGACGGAAAATACCATGGCTTTATCTCAAAATCCAAACTGCTCACCGCCTACCGAAGAAAACTCATCCACTTTAATTTTTAGCAGCCAAGTAATCGTTAAATGCTTTTTAAAACCACTGTTGAACCCTAATAAAAAAATAAGCCATGTTAAGTAGAAGAAGCCTCATTGGACTGTTGGCCATAGGCTGTATTAGCGCTATGGTCTATGGGCTGATCATTATAGAAGACAGTCCCCAAGCCGGAAACTCCTTTGTAGGATTTGGTACCTTATTCCTTTTTTTAGTGGCCATGCCCCTATTTATTTTCACAGAAGGCAAAGGGAAAAAAGTCAAAGACTATATGCTTACCGAGGAAAATATTAGAAAAATGCAAGCCAAATCTAAGAAGCGACCAAAAAAAGAGGATGAAGTTTAAAAAACCATTGAAAATTCGCAATTCTTCAATTTTTTTAAACCAATTTATTCACAAGACATTAAAATTCAGTACCTTAGTTGTAATATTTATCTCTAATTCTAATTGCAATGACTGGAACAGTAAAATTTTTTAATGGATCAAAAGGCTATGGATTCATTACCAATGACGAATCTGGCAAAGACACTTTTGTGCACGCCACTGCCTTAAACGGCCTTCAAATTAACGAAGGAGACAAGGTTTCGTATGAAGAACAAGAAAGTGAAAAAGGAATGACCGCTGTAAATGTAGCGCTCTTATAAGATACATTTTCTTTACCGCATTACAGCGGGCACACCCATAAGACCCCTGAAAATTCAAAACCCCAGAATAAACTTCTGGGGTTTTTTTATGGAAAAAACTGCCTTAATTATCTCTTCTTAGCAAAAAAGTCTTGTAGTAATTGAGTGGCCTCTGTGGCCATTACGCCGCCAATGAGCTGGGTTTTGGGGTGAAGGGGACTTGGCGGAGGGATTTTGGGTGCTGAAATAGAAGCTTGGTGTTGAGAAAACAAAGAGAGGCCGCCGCGTTTGGGGTCTGAGGCGCCGTACACTACCTTGGAAATTTGAGACCAGTATAGGGCGCCGGCGCACATGAGACAGGGCTCGAGGGTCACATAAAGGGTACAATCGTGTAAATACTTACCGCCCAAATGGTGGGCGGCGGCGGTAATGGCCTGCATTTCTGCGTGGGCAGTGACGTCTGTGAGTTGCTCGGTGAGGTTGTGTCCACGGGCTATTATGCGGTCGTTGGCCACTACCAAGGCCCCTACGGGGACTTCGCCTTTTTCAAAGGCGCGCGCCGCCTCTGCTAGCGCAAGCTTCATAAAATAAGCATCTGTAAAAATAGGTTCCACTACACAAAAGTACATTTTTTATGGATTTGAAAATAATGTACCTTTACCCTCTTATTGTACTGCTTCTATGGCCCATCTTAAAGATATTAATGATCCTGCAAGCCTCCGCAATTTAGCGGTAGGAGAATTGCCCTTATTGGCCCAAGAACTCAGGGACTTTATCATTGAAGCCGTGGCCACTAAAGAAGGACATCTGGGGGCCAGTCTAGGCGTGGTAGAACTCACCCTAGCCCTACACTATGTGTTTAACACCCCAACAGACCCCTTAATCTGGGATGTGGGCCACCAGGCCTATGGCCATAAAATCTTAACAGGCCGCAGAGAAGCCTTTGAAACCAACCGCCAGTGGAAGGGCATCAGCGGGTTTCCCGCTAGAGAAGAAAGCCCCTACGACGCCTTTGGTGTGGGACATTCGTCCACAGGGGTGTCGGCCGGATTAGGCATGGCATTAGCCGCCTTAGAAGAAGGGCTCACAGACGCCTCTGCCTTAGATCGCAATCATATAGTAGTGGTAGGAGACGCCGCCATAGCCTCAGGAATGGCCATGGAAGGACTCAACCATGCCGGAGCCACCAAGGCCAATTTACTGGTCATTTTAAACGATAATCAAATGGGCATAGACCCAGCAGTAGGCGCTTTAAAACAACATTTCAAAAAGCTGGTTGGTGCCAAAGACCACAATAACACTAGGGTCGTTAAGGCTACTCCCAACTTCTTTACCGCACTCGGGTTTGCTTATACAGGTGTAATTGACGGTCACGACCTTCCCACGCTCATAACCACCTTAAAGGCATTGAAAGCCCAAAAAGGGCCAAGACTCTTGCATATAAAAACTACCAAAGGCAAGGGATTACCCCTCGCAGAGGCAGACCAGGTAACCTATCACGCGCCAGGTAAATTCAATGCCCAAACGGGACAAAGAAACCCTAAAACAGCAACGGGACCAGCCAAATACCAAGAGGTATTTGGCCAAACCATGCTAGAATTGGCAGGTATGTTTCCGGAAATTATGGCCATTACACCGGCCATGCCTACAGGAAGCAGCCTAAAATATATGATGGACGCTTACCCGAGCCGTGCCTTAGATGTAGGTATTGCAGAGCAGCATGCCGTGACCCTAGCCGCAGGAATGGCGACAGCAGGAAAACTTCCTTATTGTACCATTTACAGCACTTTTTTACAAAGGGCCTACGACCAACTCATTCACGACGTGGCCCTCCAGCGATTGCCGGTAGTGTTCTGTATAGACCGCGCGGGACTAGTGGGCCAGGATGGGGCTACCCACCACGGGGTATTTGACCTCGCTTTCTTGCTCCCCATACCCCATATTTCTATTGCAGTCCCTTCAGATGAGGGCCAACTCAGGAACCTCTTATACACCGTTGCCCAACAACACGCCTCCCATAAAGCAGCTGGAACCCTAGATAAAATGGGACCCATAGCCATAAGGTACCCCAGAGGGGCTGGTGCGTTAAACGAATGGAAAAAGCCTTTTGCTCCCCTGCCTTTCGCCAAAGGGGTCCAACATAAAAAAGGCACGAAAATTGCAGTAGTCTGTCTCGGTCCTTTAAAACACCAAGCCATGACTGCCATTAGAGCGCTAGAAAACCAAAAAGATACCGCCCAAAAAGCCCAAGGGGCTTTTGGACTCTACGACATGATCTATGCCAAGCCTTTTGACCAAGCGCTTGTTCAGGAAATTTTGAGTCAATACAGCTGTGTAGTAACCCTCGAAGACGGTGTTATTCAAGGTGGGTTTGGACAAAGTCTTGCTGCCTATTTCAATACAATAACGCAACAAGAAACCTCTTCAAAAAATAGGCAACAATACAGCCCCCAAAAAAATCTTCAAAACTACCCCCCGCCCAAATTTGTACACCTAGGAATACCGGATCAATTTGTGTCTCATGGAAAACCAGAAGTCCTTTACGCTCAATTGGGCTTAGACGCCTCAGGCCTTACAGAAACCTTTAGAAAGTTATTAGACGCATGAGACCCATCAAACCATCCAGCCATTTCGTGACCCTATCTAACAAATACTTAGCGCTGTTATTATTAATCACTAGCAGTCTTTTTCTAAGCACAAGGTCCCTAAAAGCCCAAAACACCCAAGATTCCATCCCTCAAGTCGTGGTAGACACCACAGAAATGCAGACCATTGTGATTAGAACGCTTCCAGAAAAGGCTGGGGTAAAAAGGGCGGGGGCAAGAATTTCAAACCAATTAGACCCGCTTAAAAAAACCAAGGCACTCCAAGAAAAACCCAAACGGTTTCTTATGCCTTCCTTTTGGAAAAAGAAAAACAGGGTGGCTTTTAACCTCAACGAAGTAGCCTTTGTAAACTGGAATGCAGGGGGAGACAATTCTGTAGCCGTACTTACCGCAGCGCGTTTTGAGCGCAACTATTCCTTTAGATACATCTCCTGGGAAAACGCTGTAGACTTTAGGTTTGGCCTGAACATGCGAGAGGGTCAGGGGGTTAGAAAAACAGACGACGCCCTTCGTTTTACCTCTACTTTTGGGTATAGAACAGACACCATTTCCAAATGGTACACCTCTGGAAAATTGAATTTCAATACCCAATTGGCCAACGGTTATAAATACCCCAACACAGAAACACCCATCTCCAGACTCATGGCTCCAGGATACCTTTTTTTAGGGGTAGGTACCTCTTATATTGACGCAGAAAAGAAAATAAACCTCTACATCTCTCCCCTCACCCAGAAAGCCACCTTTGTACTAGACCAAAGATTGGCCAACCAAGGAGCCTTTGGGGTAGAAAAGGCCGTGCTAGATGCAAATGGAAATGTCCTCACTGCTGGAAAAAACACCCTCATGGAATTGGGTTTTCTGGTCACCCATAGCTGGGAAAAAGAAGTTTATGAAAATGTGCGAATGACCTCTCGTCTCAATCTCTACACTGACTACCTCAACAGTTTTGGAAACATAGACATTGACTGGGAATTAAACTTTAACCTCAAAGTAAACCAATATATCTCTGCCCAGATTGGCACCCACCTCATCTATGACGACGACATTAAATTTGACGTAGAAAAAGCCGCAGACGGCAGTATCCTAAGTCCAGGTGTCACCAAAACGCAGTTTAAGCAATTGCTAGGTGTTGGTGTGGTATATGAGTTTTAAAGCATTTTCCCGCTAATCTTGTTGTGTAAGTGCACGGCGGCGCTGTCAGACAAACTCGCCACATAGGTAGCAGCGGCCATAAGCAGCTCATAGGTGTCTGTACTATCTGCTTGGTGCATGGGTGGGACGAGTTTGAGGATCAGGGCGTCGTAAGGGCCGGTACGGTCCTGGGCTTTGGCCACAAAGGCCGTGCATATCACCTCCAATAGATCTGCTATAATCTTATAACCAGCCACCTCTTTCTCAATGACCTCAGGGGCCTGATACACCTTTTGAACAGACAGACTAATAATGTCTTCTATCTGGGCTTTGTAGGGGCTTTTATCTAAGAGAGCACAATCAAAAGTTCCCGCTAAAATAGCGGCTTCATGCGCCATAAATACCTTGGCTGCGTCTGTGATAAGGGTATTAATGGCCAGAGCGCGCAAATAACTCAGTCGGTCTTCCCTGTGGGCCATGGCGTGATAGGTCTTGGTATTAATATGGTCTTTGACCAATTTTATGAGGTACTCCAAGGCGTAATCTTCTGAGATAAGCCCTAGGTTAATACCGTCTTCAAAATCAATGATGGTATAGCAAATGTCGTCTGCCGCTTCCACCAAAAAGGTGAGCGGATGCCGCGCATACCCCTCTGGACGTTTTGCCAATCCCAGCTCCGCAGCCAAATCTTGAAACAAAGCTTCTTGGCCTTCAAAGTAGCCGTATTTTTTGTCTGCAATATGTGTAGAGGGTTTCTTAGGCAACGCCTTTTTAGGGTATTTGGTAAAAGCACCTAAGGTGGCATAGGAAAGCCTTAACCCTCCCGGCACTCCAGCTCTAGTAGCATTTAATATTCTAAATCCATTGGCGTTTCCTTCGAAATCCAAGAGCTCTTGTTTTTGAAGTGGGCTCAAATTCAGCCGCGAATGCCGCCCCTTTACCCTGGCTAAAAAAAGTCCCTATGGCTTTTTCTCCAGAGTGACCAAAAGGAGGGTTTCCTATATCGTGGGCCAAGGCCGCAGCGGCCACGATGGCCCCAAAATCGGTGGCCAAATAACCATGTGCAGCCCCGAGCTCCGGATGACGCTCCAAAAGCTGTTTACCCACCATCCTACCCAGACTGCGCCCCACCACAGAGACTTCCAAGGAATGGGTGAGTCTGGTGTGTACAAAATCTGTATTGGACAGGGGAATGACCTGGGTTTTGTCTTGCAAACTTCTAAAAGGGGTAGAGAATAAAATACGGTCGTAGTCTACCTCAAAGCCCAAACGGGTAGGGTCTTGTTCTTTTCTAAGTCTCTTGAGGCGGTCTCCCTGGCGCTTAAGGGAAAGCAAATCTGGCCATTGCATCATAAGGGGTCATTTTAGGCCCAAGATACTACTTATGTGCTACCTATAAAAATTCATTTCGTCCATGTATTTCCAGACAGCTGGAGGCACTAAGGGACGTATATTCTTCCCAGCTTTATGGGCCTTTCTAATATAAGAAGAGGAAATTTCTACCACAGGAGCATGGACCAATACTAAATTAGGATGCTGCGCTACCTCTGGCTTTGGTTGTTTTCTAGCTGGTAACTCTCCTGCCTCTGGCATTCTCGGATAGACATAAATCTTATGTCCTTGAAGTAATTCCTCGTAATTGTACCATTTATGAAAAGACTTTAGGTGGTCTTGCCCAACGATGAGGGAAAAAGAAGCCTCAGGATACTTCTCCATAAGGTGTGCTATAGTCAGCGCGGTATATTGTGGTGCAGGCAAACTAAATTCTACGGTAGATACTTTTAGTTTGGGATAGCCCTCAATGGCTTCTTCTACCAAAGCCAAGCGGTGGTGATTGTCTAATAAACGCTGTTTTTGCTTAAAGGGACTTTGGGGGGTAATCACAAACCACACTTCCTCTAAAGCAGTCTCTTCCGACAAGTAGTTGGCCAATATCAGATGGCCCTGATGCACCGGGTTAAAACTGCCAAAAAAAAGTCCTATTTGTTTCATGAATTCACAAAATCTCTCACTAATTTCTCGGCTTCTTCAAAGGCCACCTCCAGATCGTAGTTTTTAATCACTACGTCAAATTGAGGGGCGGTAGCCAATTCCAAAGAGGCTTTGGCTATGCGCATATTAATCTTGTCGTCTGTTTCTGTACTGCGGTTTTTAAGCCTGATTTTTAATTCATCAATGCTCGGTGGCTTTACAAAAACCGCCAAAGTTTGCTCCGGAAACTTCTTTTTTATTCGCAGACCTCCAGCCACATCAATGTCAAAAATAACGTTCTTACCGGCAGCCCAAAGTCGTTCTACTTCAGATTTTAGGGTGCCGTAAAAGTGGTCTCTATAGACCTCTTCCCACTCGAGAAAATCCTCGTTCTTAATATGATTTTTAAACTCAGACACCGACATAAAATAATAGTGTTCGCCCTGTTTTTCTTTCTCCCTTCTGGGCCTGGAAGTGGCTGACACCGAAAAGGCCAAGTTTAATTCTGGCTTTCCTAATAAGTGTCGAACAATGGTGGTTTTTCCACTGCCTGAAGGTGCTGAAAAAATGAGTAATTTTCCCGAATTCATTACAAGGCGTTTAAGAGTTGTTCTTTAATTTTTTCTAATTCGTCTTTCATCTGAACTACCAATTGCTGCATGGGAGCAAAGTTGGCTTTAGATCCTAAAGTATTAATCTCACGACCTATTTCTTGGGCTATAAAGCCGAGCTTCTTTCCTTGGCTTTCGCTAGAAGACTGTGTCTCGCTAAAGTAATCCAGGTGGCCGGCCAAACGCACCTTCTCTTCCGTAATGTCGTATTTTTCTATATAATAAATGAGCTCTTGTTCTAAACGATTTTGATCTATAGGTGCCGTAATGTCTGATAGGGCTTTTTCCAATCTGGGTTTAATACCGGCCATACGATCTGAATCCATCCCAATAACGTCTTGTAGTAACTGACGAATATTGGCAATTCTCAAGGAAAATTCCTCTGAAAGTAGGACTCCTTCATCTACGCGACTTTGATCCATAGCTTGTAAAGTGTCTTCTAAAAGGATATTAATAGCCTCCAACTCAGCAGGATCAATCTCCTCTTTTTGAACTGATAAAGTGTCTGGTAATTTTAAAGACAAAGCCAACAACTGGTCTGGCGTAGCGGGCGCAAGGGCTCCTAACTGCGCCATATAAGCTTGCACCACATCTTGGTTAATCACTGCGGCAGCTGTACCTCCTGTCTGTTCTATAAAGAGACCAAAGTCTATTTTACCTCTTTCTAAAGTAGCAGACACGCGCTTTCTAAAAGAAAGCTCGTGTTCTCTGTAGCTACTTGGAATTCTTATATTGAGGTCTAAGCCTTTAGAGTTTAAGGACTTAATCTCTAGGCTTATTTTTTTGTCAGAAAGCTGTAATATACGCTTCCCATATCCGGTCATGGACTTAATCATAATCTTGAATTAAGCCTCAAAGGTACGGATTCAACTGGAAAACTAATCTAATTTTCTAAGCCAGATATTTCTAAAGCGCACCCTAGAATTGTCTCCGTGGTCTTGAAGCGCTATAGGCGCATTCCCATGGGCCTCGTTCGTGGGCCAGCCAATATATTGGATAATCCCTTCTATGGTCACATGGTCTTGAATCAATACACCGTTGTGAAAAACCGTAAGGGTTCCAGAGGCTGTTTTTTGTCCTTTTTCGTTAAACTCAGGTGCATGAAAGACTATGTCATAAGCATTCCACTCCCCAGTTGGCGCAGAAGCCATGGCTAAGGGTATTTTTTGTTTGTACAATGCACCTACTTGACCATTCACATAAGTAGGATTGTCATTATTGTCTAAAATTTGAACCTCATAACGCTGTTGTATAAACACCCCTGAATTAGAGCGGCTTTGATTTTCACCAATAACTTCCTCAGGAGAAGCCCATTCCAGGTGAAGCTGAATACTTCCAAAATTTTCTTTGGTCTGGATATTTCCAGTTCTATTGGCTACCGTCATAGAGCCATCTCCATTGAGGGTCCATTTGGCTGCCGTAGAATCTTGGGCCATATACCAGGCATCTAGGTTGGTGCCGTTAAAAAGCACTATGGCGTCTGAAGGCGCACTACTAAATCCAGTCGCTGGAGCTCCTGGGAGTACTTTGGGTGGCACTGGCTCATATATTTCAGTGGCTTCAGGAGTGGTGGGTTCTGGCCCTTCTCTCACTATCTCTGGAACTATTCCACTGTCTTCAGGACAAGGCTGAACTGTAGGCCCACAGGCCGACAAAAAAATTAAAAAACCGAAAGTATAATATAAATGTTTCATCATTGGTGGTAGTTAATTTAAGCAAAAAACCAGATAGGTGAATTTTTGCTTGATTTTTATGAGCTACTGCCTAAAGGGCCCTTAATTTAATATTTCTATAAGACACCTTGTCTCCATGGTCTTGAACCCCTAATTTTCCGTTCCAGCTGCTTCCAAAAGCGTCCCAATTGGCAAATTTTGACTGGGCTTTCATAGCGTCCCATTCTGGACCGTGTACAGGAAATCTTGTGACTTCTTGACCGTTCATCATCACATAACCCTCATTGGTTTTGTGGTTAATGTGAATGAGATAGTGGTTCCACTCCCCTGCTTTGTTGGCCTCTGCAGAAGGGGCAATCATGTCGTATAAAGCCCCTGCTTTGTGCGTGCCTTCTCCAACAAAAGAATCTGGGTGACGCTCGTTGTCTAGCACCTGAATTTCAGGACCCGAAAGATACGGCTCAGACATAGGCGGGATCTTCTACTACCCCCCAGAAAATTCCTGAATTTCCGCCTTCTGAAATATTCCATTCAATAGACAATTCAAAATTTTCATAAGAGGCGTCTGTTACTATATTGAGGTTTTCTCCTTCTTTTTTCTCCCGCGGATAAAACACCATAGCGCCGTCTTCTATCTTCCAAGCATCTGGTACTTCACTGCCATTGTAAGCATGCCAGCCGGAGAAATCTTCTCCATTAAACAAAGTGGTCCATGCTTGTTGTTCTTGCATTTCTGTTCCTAGTGAAACTATTTCTGGCTCCGCCGATGCTGCTTCCTTTGGGGTATTTTTACAAGCGGTAAGTCCAATGGCTACCGCCATGATAGTGATGATTTTTTTCATAATAAAAGGGTTTTAAATGAATCTGTATGTGTTGGTGTGTTGGTGGATTTATAGGTTGGTATTGGATTTAACCTGCTATTAGAGGCCTAAAATTTGTTTCAATTGCGCAGGGTCTGTCGCTGCCCCGGCAAAATCGTCAAAAGTTTTTTGAGTGGCTTCAATAATGTGGTCTGCAATGAATTTGGCGCCCTCTCTGGCTCCTTGCTCAGGAGATTTAATCACGCATTCCCATTCCATTACTGCCCAAACATCACAGCCGTATTGGGTGAGTTTAGAAAAAATAGTCTTAAAATCTATTTGCCCATCGCCAAGGGAACGGTAGCGTCCTGCGCGGTCCTGCCAGTCGTTGTATCCGCCAAAGGCGCCTTTCTTCCCAGTGGGGTTAAACTCAGAATCCTTTACATGGAAGGCCTTAATAAATTCGTGATAGTGGTCTATATAAGCGATATAATCTAATTGCTGTAACACAAAATGACTCGGATCATACAAGATATTCACCCTTTTGTGGTTTCCAGTAGCGGCTAAAAATCGCTCGAAGGTGTCGCCGTCATGCAGGTCTTCTCCAGGGTGTATCTCATAACAAACATCGACCCCTTGGGCGTCAAAATGGTTTAAAATTGGCAACCATCTTTTGGCCAATTCTTCAAAGCCCATTTCTACCAATCCCTTAGGGCGCTGTGGCCAAGGATGCATGGTATGCCAAAGCAATGCGCCTGAAAAGGTAGCGTGGGCGTTTAGGCCTAAATGCTTGGAGGCTGTAGCCGCTTTTTTAACGGTGTCAATAGCCCACTCAGTACGGGCTTTTGGATTGCCGTGAAGGGCCTTTGGGGCAAAAGCATCAAACATACTGTCGTATGCTGGATTTACTGCCACCAACTGTCCTTGAAGGTGGGTAGAAAGTTCTGTGATCTCTAAACCGTAACTGTTAATGGTTCCCTTGAGGTGGTCACAATAATCTTTAGAGCTCGCGGCCAAATCCAAGTCTATGAGGAAAGACTCCCAGGTGGGAATCTGAATGCCTTTATACCCCAAATCTGCGGCCCATTGACATATGCCTTCTAGGCTGTTAAAAGGAGGTTTACTATCTACAAATTGGGCCAAAAATACTGCTGGCCCTTTGATCGTTTTCATATGCTGCTATTTTTTATTTTTATTGGTCTAAAGCGACCCATACATTTCCTGCTTTGTGAGAGGCTACAGCGCTTTCTATAAAATTGAGACCGCGCATTCCGTCTACAACCGTAGGATACTCTCCTGAATCTGGATGTTGATTTCTAATGGCTCTGGCCACCCCTAAATAAATATTGGCCATTGAATCAAAAATGCCCTCTGGGTGTCCTGGAGGCAATTTGGTGCCTCCCAAAGACAATTCGCTGTTGTAGGCATGTCCTGGGGTATAAATCTGCAACGGCTCATGGTCTGACAATACTTTTAATACATTAGGGCTTTCCTGTTCCCAACGCAGTCCTTTTTTGTCTCCATAAATGGCAATGGCCAATCCGTTTTCTTCTCCGGTGGCAATCTGACTAGCACGCAAAATACCTTTGACCCCATTCTCCATTTTTAAGAATATATTTCCATCAATGTCCATCTGGTTGTCTTCGTACAGATAGTTTAGGTCTGCTAGTAAGGCCGCAATTCTGAGACCGGTGGTATATTCTACCATATTAAAGGCGTGGGTTCCAATGTCTCCCATACAACAAGAAATTCCCGCTTTGCTAGCGTCCAATCTCCAAGTGCTGCTACGCTTTTCTTTGTCGTGAATAATAGGATTAATCCAACCTTGGTAGTAGCGCACATCTATTTTTTGAATGTTCCCTAATGCACCGCTTTTAACCATCTCCCTCATTTGGCGTACCATGGGGTAGCCTGTGTAGGTATGGGTTAGCCCAAAAACCAGGCCTTTTTCTGCCTGAAGGGCACCGAGAATCTTAGCCTCTTCATAGGTGTTGGTCATGGGCTTTTCACAGATCACGTGAAAGCCGTTCTCCATGAGCTTTTTGGCCATGGGGAAATGTAGAAAATTTGGCGTTAGAATGGAACACACCTGAATACGCTCTGCTTCAGGAAGCTTTAATTCTTCTGCTATAAGGGTGTCAAAATCTTTGTAAATTCTGTTGGTGGGCAATCCTATTTGCTTTGCAAAACCAATGTTTTGTTCCCAATCTGGATTAAAAACACCCCCTACGATCTCATAATTGTCATTGATAAATGAAGCGACTCTATGAAGTACTCCTATCAGTGAATCTCCGCCACCTCCTAAAATTCCTAATCTAATTTTTTGCATGCTTTAGATAATGTATTACGATTTGTATTCTATTTTTTCATTTTTAAAGAACAGGGCAAAAAGACCCATCACTACAAGGGCAAAAGCTGCTGGCAACAACCAAATATTGGTCCAGTCATGACTTCCGTCTGCCAGTAAATAGGCATCTGAAATTTGTCCAGCTACCCAAAAGCCCATGAGCATTCCCACACCATAAGTAGCTAATGTAATGAGACCTTGTGCCGCAGATTTGTATTTCTCTCCAGCCTTGGTATCTGTGTAAATCTGTCCAGACACAAAGAAGAAATCATAACAAATTCCGTGCAGGGCAATACCAACAATAAGCATAAATGCCCCTTCCCCAGCGTTTCCGTAGGCGAATAAAATATAGCGCAGCGTCCAAGCCAACATTCCAGCCAAGATGGTTTTCTTAAAGCCAAATTTCTTAAAAAACAAAGGTAACAACAACATAAAGAGCACCTCTGAGGCCTGTCCTATGGTCATTTTCCCCGTGGGATTGGCCACCCCAATTTCAGATAAAAATGGGTTGGCGTTCTGGTAATAGAAAGCCAACGGAATACAGATCAGTACTGAGGCAATAAAGAACATCAGAAAGTTCCTGTCGCCTAATAATTTAAGGGCGTCAAAACCCAGAATAGAGGCAATAGACTGCTTTTCTCCATCTTGTGCTTGTGGCGGTGTAGCAGGAAGGGTAAAACTAAATAAACCCAATACTGCAGAGGCAATAGCTACCATTAAAAAAGTGTTTTTAAGCATTCCCTCATTGGCATTAACCTGAGAATCCCATGCCAACCAGCTAATTAACAATCCTGCGACAATCCATCCGATGGTCCCAAAAACGCGGACTAGAGAAAATTCTTTTGCAGGATCTTTCATTTGCTTAAAGGAAATAGAATTCACTAAAGCCAAAGTGGGCATATAGGCAATCATATAGCCTAATACATAGGGATAGAAAGCGGCAAAATCTGTCGCTCCATACATTTGGTACATTAAAAATGCGCCTATTAAATGTAAGACCCCTAGGATACGCTCCGCATTAAAGTACCTGTCTGCGATAAGCCCAATAATAAAAGGGGCAATAATAGCCCCCCAAGACTGCGTAGAGAAAGCCATCGCAGACTCTGCTCCTGTAGCGTTTAGGTTCTTGGCTAAAAAGGTCCCTAGGGTAACAAACCACCCACCCCAGATAAAGAATTCCAGGAACATCATGGTGGAAAGCTGTATTTTAATAGTCGTTTTCATGTATATTTATTTAGTGAGAAATTGTGTTAAGCTTGGTTAAGACCCATTTAATTAGCGCTTGTTCGCGTTATTGACTGAAATTACTGTAGCGAAATAAGCAGGTCTCTGGTCGCTATTATTCCCGCTTCTTCTGAAAGGGCAGAGCCTTCGTATTCCACACCCACAAAGCCATTGTAACCAGCGTCTTTTACGAGCTTCATGATTCTAGGGTAATCTGAGTGAATTTCTTGACCCTCTGGGCCAAAGTCGTGCGACTTGGCGCTTACGGCTTTGGCATAAGGCATCATTTCTTCAATACCTTTGTAGCGGTCGTATTCTTCGAGACAGGTACGCCCGCTGGCACCCCACTCTGCAGTGATACAGAAGTTTCCAAAGTCTGGCAAAGTACCGGCATTTGTCATATTTACTGCCTCCATGACCTGAACCAATAGTCCTGCATTAGAAGAAAGTCCTCCGTGATTTTCCACAATTACATTGATATTTTTAGTGGCGGCATAAGTAGCTAATTTACTCAAACCGTCTGTTGCAGCTGGTATCCATACCGCTGGATCATTAGATCCGGCTAGATTCACGCGAACTGAATGGCATCCTAAGGCTGCTGCTGCGTCTACCCATTTATAGTGATTTTCTACTGCTGCTTGTCTCTCTGCAGCGTCTGTAGTAGCCAAATTGCCTTGACCATCTATCATAATCAAAAGGTTTTGCAAACCGTATTTCTCACTTTCTGCTAAAGACTTGGCTACAAAATTAGCCATGGCCTCAGGACCGTAATTAGACGGCTGTAATTCTTTATTGTACAACTGACTCACATACTCTAAGCCTTCAAATCCCCAAGCATGGGCTTTTTCTGCAAAAGCATAAGGATCTAAGCCTTCTTCATTGATCATCTTGTGAATGGACCATTGGGCCAAAGAAAGTTTAAAATTAGGGGCACTTAAAGGGGCTGTTTCTTGAGAAGGGGCTTCTTTGGTGGTTTTTTCCTTGCAGGATAAGCTACTCAAAACAAAAACAAAGGCCAGGGATAATGAAAAAGCGGAACGGATAGATAAGTTTTTAAAAATCATACAGTTGGATTTAATAATGAAGTGGTATATTAATGAAAATACCTGAAAACTACAACGTTTTCGTTTGTAATAATCTGAAATTAATGCGAATAAATGTAAAAAATTAATTCTATATTTAGTCACATTTTAAACAAACAATCACCAATTATGAGCACCTTATCTAATAATGATTCCAATGAAATGTACGACGCGATTGTTGTAGGAACTGGAATAAGCGGTGGCTGGGCAGCCAAAGAATTGTGTGAAAATGGCCTTAAAACCCTTGTGTTAGAGCGCGGGCGTATGGTTACACACATTAAGGATTATCCAACGGCCAATTTAGACCCTTGGGACATGCCAAATAATGGAGACCTTACTCCAGAACAAAAATCGAGACAAGAAAAACAGGCTAGAACTGGCTATACAGTGCGTGCAGAAAGCAGCCACTGGTTTGTAGACGACCTAACCCATCCGTATAACGAAACAAAGCGTTTTGACTGGATGCGTGGTTACCACGTTGGAGGCCGTTCTATTATGTGGGGGCGTCACTCCTACAGGTGGAGTGACCTGGACTTTGAAGCCAATGCCAAAGATGGTATTGCAGTAGACTGGCCGGTGAGATATAATGATATTGCTCCATGGTATGACCGTGTAGAGGAATATATTGGCGTAAGTGGAGAAAACTTAGGCCTCTCCCAACTGCCAGATGGAAAATTTGAACCGATGATGCAGCTCAACTGTGTAGAACAACACTTTAGAGAGCAGGTAGCAGAACAATTTGACGGTAGGGTGGTAACTGCAGGACGTGTGGCCCATATTACCTCAGATAAGCAATACGACGGACGTAGTAAATGTCAATTTAGAAACCGCTGTATCAGAGGTTGTCCTTTTGGGGGCTACTTCTCCTCAGTGTCTTCTACTTTACCCGCAGCAGAGCGCACTGGTAATATGACCTTAAGAGCCAATTCAATTGTACATGAAGTGATTTACGACGCAGCGACAGGAAAAGCTTCTGGAGTTAAAGTGATCGATAGAGAAACCAAAGAAAGCATGGTATTTAATGCCAAAATTGTATTTCTTATGTGCTTCTGCCATGGCCTCTTCTGCAATTTTAATGCAGTCTAAGTCTGAGCGTTTCCCTAACGGATTAGGAAACGATTCTGACCAATTGGGAAGAAACATCATGGACCACCAATTGGGTGTGGGTGCCAGCGGGTCTTTTGACGGCTTTGAAGACAAATACTACAAAGGAAGAAAACCAAACGGGGTGTATATCCCAAGGTTTAGAAACCTAGATAACAATACTAAGAAAGACTACCTAAGAGGTTTTGGATACCAGGGAGGTGCTTCTAGAGGCAACTGGGAAGAAGCCATTGCAGAGCACGCCTTTGGAAAAGACCTCAAAGAAGCGGTCTTAAAACCAGGCGGATGGACTATGGGAATCATGGGCTTTGGAGAGGTATTGCCTTACGAAGAAAACCGTTTTACTTTAGATTACGACAATTTGGATGAGTGGGGTTTACCTACCTTGACTTTTGACGCTGAATTTAAAGAAAACGAATGGAAAATGCGCGAAGACATGAAAGCCCAAGCGGTAGCCATGTTAGAGCAAGCAGGATTCAAAAATGTCAATGCTTATGACAATCCAGGTGCCTTAGGACTTGGTATTCACGAGATGGGAACAGCCCGTATGGGTAGAGATCCTAAGACCTCTGTATTAAATGGATACAATCAGGTGCATAGCTGTCCTAATGTATTTGTGACAGATGGTTCATTTATGACCTCTGCTTCTTGTGTAAACCCTTCACTTACTTATATGGCTTTTACAGCCAGAGCAGCCAATTACGCTGCAGAACAACTTAAAAAAGGACTTTTATAATGGAAAGAAGAAACGCCCTTAGAAATATTGGACTTGGATTGGGATACATGGCGGCAACGCCTACCATTCTAAGCATGTTACAAAGTTGTAATGCCACTGCAGATGCAGGATGGGCACCACAATTTTTTACTGCAGAACAGGCGGCATTTTTAACGACTGCTGTAGATGTAATACTACCTAAAACAGATACGCCTGGTGCATCTGAAGTGAATGTACCACAGTTTATAGACCGTTTTTATGCTGAAATTCTAAAGCCTGAAGACCAGGCTAAGATTAAGGAAGGGATGGAAGCTTTTGTTGCTTTGGCAGCAGAGAATGGAGGCTCAGACGCTACAGCCATTACCACAGCCTTAGAAAAAACACTTAAAGTAGCTCCCTCTGTGGGACAAGAAGCTGGTCCAGCGACTGACTTTGCTTATGAACTGAGGGGAAAGACTATTTGGTCTTATAAAAGCTCCGAATATGTAGGAGAAGAGGTCTTGGCCTACCTTCCAGTGCCTGGAGAGTATCTACCATGTGAAGATTTACAGGAGCTAACTGGGGGTAAAGCCTACACCTTTTAAAGGTCTTAATAGTAATTTAATCTATAGAATTATACTGTTCATCTATAATAATGTTCTGATTGTCTTTTTTACCTAAAAGGACTGCTTAAAAATATTATTTTTATAAGGTAAGTAGAATTATTTTAAATTCATTTTAAGAACGTTGAATATAGGGAGTTGCGAACTCATTAGCGAAGAGGTACATCTGGTCTTTTGAGTTCGCTTCATTTTTAGGCCATTGTGATTCCTAAAGACCCTAAACAAAAAGCCCGCCTAGTAAAAACTAGGCGGGCTTTTTTAATGGGTACAAGCTTTACTTAAGAACCGCACATGAGACAGTCGTCGTCTGCTTGGCCTTCTTTGGCTTTCGCGATTAAGGCGCGCATTTCATCTGGTGTAAGGGGTTTTACCTCTTCTTCTAATTGAACTGATTGCTCTGTAGCGGGAACCTTTTCAGGAACGACTGCTTTTGCTGGTGTTGCTGCAGCTACTTCTGCTTCTGCCGCTACACTTACGGGGACATCTTTGTTGGCGGTATTGTCTAAAGTAAACTTAATGGCGTCTACAGCCGCTTTGGTCCTTAAATAATACATCCCTGTTTTTAAACCACTCTTCCAAGCATAGAAGTGCATAGAAGTCAATTTAGAATAATTGGCATTTTCCATAAATAGGTTCAATGACTGAGACTGATCAATAAAATATCCACGCTGTCTGGACATGTCTATAATATCTTTCATAGAAAGCTCCCAAACAGTCTTGTAGAGCTCTTTAATGTCCTGAGGAATAATATCTATATGCTGTATTGAACCGTTGGCGCGCATCAGCTCTTGCTTAAGACCTTCGTTCCAAAGTCCTAAAGCCACTAAATCTTCCAAAAGGTGCTTGTTCACTACAATAAACTCTCCAGATAATACCCTTCTGGTATAGATATTAGAGGTATATGGCTCAAAACATTCGTTGTTTCCTAAAATTTGAGAAGTAGAGGCGGTTGGCATGGGCGCGACCAATAATGAGTTACGCACTCCATTTTTCTTGACATCCTTTCTCAGTTTTGCCCAATCCCATCTGCCTGACAGGTCCTCATCTTTAATGCCCCATAAATTGTGTTGAAAGTCTCCTTGAGAGATAGGAGATCCCTTGTAAGATTGGTATGGGCCGTCTTTCTTAGCCTCTTCCATAGAAGCGGTCAGTGCCGCGAAGTAAAGGGTCTCAAAAATTTCTTCATTGAGTTTCTTGGCTTCGTCTGAAGTAAAAGGCATACGCAGCATAATAAAGGCGTCTGCCAATCCTTGTACCCCCAATCCAATAGGTCTGTGACGCATATTGGAGTTCTCTGCCTCTTTGACTGGATAGTAATTTCTGTCTATGACCTTGTTCAGGTTTTTGGTCACCCTCTTGGTTACCTTGAACAATTCTTTGTGGTCAAAGGCGCCGTCTTTTACAAACATTGGAAGGGCAATAGACGCTAGGTTACACACCGCTACCTCATCTGGTGAAGTGTACTCCATAATCTCTGTACAGAGGTTGGAAGAACGGATGGTCCCTAAATTTTTCTGGTTGCTTTTTCTGTTGGCTGCATCTTTATACAGCATATAAGGTGTTCCTGTCTCTATCTGAGATTCTAATATTTTTTCCCAAAGCTCTCTGGCCTTGATGGTTTTTCTGCCTTTTCCTTCTGCCTCATATTTTAAATACAGTTCATCAAAAGCTTCTGAGTGATTGTTATAGAGGTTGGGGCATTCGTTAGGGCACATTAGGGTCCAGTCTGCATTAGCTTCTACACGTTTCATAAACAGATCTGGGATCCACATAGCGTAGAATAAATCTCTGGCGCGCATCTCTTCTTTCCCGTGGTTCTTTTTCAGGTCTAAGAATTCAAAGATGTCTGCATGCCATGGTTCTACATACATGGCAAAACTCCCTTTACGTTTTCCGCCTCCTTGATCTACATAACGCGCTGTGTCGTTAAAGACCTTTAGCATAGGGACTACTCCGTTAGAGGTTCCGTTGGTGCCTGAGATATAGGATCCTGTAGCCCTTACGTTGTGAATAGACAATCCAATACCTCCCGCAGACTGAGAAATCTTTGCTGTTTGTTTTAAAGTGTCGTAAATACCGTCTATGGAGTCGTCTTTCATAGCCAACAAAAAGCAAGAAGACATTTGGGGTTTAGGTGTTCCAGAGTTAAAGAGTGTAGGAGTCGCATGGGTAAAATATTTTTTACTCATGAGCTCGTAAGTCTCAATCGCTGCCTCCATATCTGTGGGGTGAATCCCTACAGAAACCCTCATAAGCATATGCTGTGGACGCTCTACGATCTTCCCATTGAGCTTGAGCAAGTAAGAACGCTCTAGGGTTTTAAAACCAAAATAATCGTAGCCAAAGTCTCTGTTGTAGATAATAGTGGAATCCAATAACTCTGCATTGTCCATGATAGCCAGGTACACTTCTTCCGACAAAAGTGCGGCATTTTTCCCCGTACGCGGGTTCACGTATTTGTATAAGTCTTCCATGGTTTCCGAGAAAGACTTCTTGGTATTTTTATGCAAGTTAGACACCGAAATTCTCGCTGCAAGCTTAGCGAAATCTGGGTGTGTTGTAGTCATTGTAGCAGCAATTTCTGCAGCAAGATTGTCTAATTCAGAGGTGGTAACCCCGTCGTATAATCCCTCAATTACTCTAAGAGACACCTTTACCGGGTCTACTCTTTCATTGAGTCCATAACACAATTTTCTTACGCGCGCCGTGATCTTGTCAAACATCATGGGCTCTTTTTTACCATCTCTTTTTAATACGTACATTTTACTTGCTTTGTTTTTGGTTTAGTTGTTCGGTTTAGGGGCTAAAACACTGACCCAAGATGGTTTGGCAGTAGGTACTCCAAACCAAACTTGAGTAGATTTGACTATGAATCTAACAGTATTTTAAAAGCCAGCAAGCTGGCTCAGTAAGCTTTAAGCGTGAACTACTTAGAAATCTGCGTCAAAGCTAATGTTCTGTGCATTCACGTCTTGGTCTTTGTTTAAAACGCCTGCTTTCTGATATTCTGAAACGCGTTTTTCAAAGAAGTTTGTCTTACCCTGCAATGAAATCATATCCATGAAATCGAACGGATTGCTCACATTATATTCTTTCTCACATTGTAATTCAACCAAAAGGCGGTCGGTAACAAACTCTAAATATTGTGTCATGAGTTTCGCATTCATACCAATGAGACTGGCAGGAAGGGACTCTGTAATAAATGTTCTTTCTATGTTTAAAGCGTCTACTAAAATCTCGCGAATACGTTCTTTAGGCACTTTGTTAACCAGGTGATTGTTGTGTAAGTGAACGGCATAGTCACAGTGCATGCCCTCATCTCTTGAAATAAGTTCATTAGAAAAGGTCAAGCCTGGCATAAGGCCGCGCTTTTTAAGCCAAAAAATTGAACAGAAAGCACCAGAAAAGAAAATTCCCTCTACGGCGGCAAAAGCAATTAAACGCTCTGCAAAACTTGGTGACTCTATCCATTTAAGGGCCCAATCTGCTTTTTGTTTAATGGCTGGGAAATTTTCTAAAGCCTTGAAAAGTTTATTCTTTTCTTTCTCATCTTTCACATAGGTATCTATGAGTAAAGAATAGGTCTCCGAATGAATGTTTTCCATCATGATCTGGAAACCATAGAAAAACTTGGCCTCTGCATACTGCACCTCACTCACAAAATTCTCTGCGAGATTTTCATTGACAATTCCGTCAGAAGCAGCAAAAAAAGCTAAAATGTGCTTCACAAAATAGCGCTCGTCTTCATTGAGCTTATTGTTCCAATCGTTTAGGTCTTCTGACAAGTCTATTTCTTCTGCGGTCCAGAAACAAGCCTCGCATTTCTTATACCACTCCCACAAATCATTATGTTTGATTGGAAAAATTACAAAACGGTCTGGATTCTCAGTTAAAATAGGTTCTACGTTGGTGCTCATTGGGTCTTTTTTTTTAATTTTTTCACAGCGCACAAAAGTGCTTCACTAGGTTAACAAAGATGAAGAAAAATGTTCGAGTTCTGACCTCCAAAGCAGAGACTTAACATTAAAGTTTTTAACACATAATGTTGAAATGTAGGTCTAAGCCCCGCCCTCACTAGGATACGATGAAGCAATAAAAAAAATGAAAAAAAAAGCCTAATTTTTGTTGCCCTCAGATGTATTTTCTGCGGCTTTTAGGGTGGCAGCAACAAGGGCCAATTCTTCATACCAAGCGGCGCCAAATTTTCTGATCAATGCTTCTTTTACAAAGACGTAAACAGGCACAGAAAGTTCCGCGCCCAGGGAGCAAGCATCTGAACAAATACCCCATTGGTGGTAATTGACTGCTGTAAACTCACTGTATTCTCTGGTGCGAACAGGGTATAAATGACAAGACACTGGTTTTTTCCATTTGGTCACTCCAGCATTATAAGCCGCCTCCAAACCGCACTTAGTTATGCCCTTTTCATCAAAAATAACATAGGCACATTCTGAGCCGTTGACCAATGGGGTTTCCCAATCGCCGTCGTCTCCTTTTACAAAGGCGCCTTGGTCTTCAATTGCCGCAATTCCCTCGGGTCTCAAAAAAGGCTTAACACTGCTGTATAGGTCTACCAAAATCTCTGTTTCTTTTTCCTCCAAGGGCGCTCCCGCGTCTCCGTCTACGCAACAAGCTCCTTTACAAGCACTCAGATTACACACAAAATCGTGTTCTAAAAGATCTTCTGAAACAAGGGTTTTTTGGATTTGAAACATGCGCTTAAATTTAGGGGGCAAATATACCATAAAAAAGCCTTAAATTTGCTGCGCAAAAAGAAGGATTATTGTTACTAATAATTTAGCGTAAACCGCACAATCATCCACAAAGCTAAAGTACATGGAATTTCACTTTAATTTTAAAGAAATACTCACCGCAAGCATGGTGCTTTTTGCGGTAATTGACATAGTGGGATCTGTTCCTATTATTATTAGTCTCCGGAATAAAGTAGGTCATATTCAATCTGAAAAAGCTTCTATTGTGGCGGGAATTATCATGGTGGCTTTCCTGTTTATAGGAGAAGAAATATTAAACCTTATTGGCATAGACGTAAATTCGTTTGCCGTTGCAGGTGCTTTAGTTATATTTTTCCTGGCTATAGAAATGATTTTAGGTATTACCCTTTACAAAGATGACGAGCCAGAATCTGCCTCTATTGTCCCCATCGCATTCCCGCTCATTGCAGGGGCGGGAACTATTACTACCTTGCTTTCTATTCGAGCAGAGTTCTATGTAGAAAACATCATTGTAGCCATAATCGTGAACATCATTTTTGTGTACTTGGTACTTAAATCTTCTAGACGTATAGAAAGTGTTCTTGGGAAGAATGGCCTCTCTGTCATTAGAAAAGTATTCGGAGTAATTTTGTTGGCTATTGCCGTGAAACTTTTTGCCGCTAATATAAACGTCTTATTCAACGCCTAAAACCAGCTTATGAACAAAGTACTCTTTTTCGTTTTACTGACTGCTGCCTTAGTATTGGGCGGCTATAATTTGTATTTAATAGACTATTCAGACTTATTTGCAGACAAAAATTTTGTAGCATCTGTTTCTGCTATAGCTGCCTTAGCTGCTGCAGTTTTGTTGGTGATTCTGTTTCTCTCCAAAAAAATAGAAGAAAAAACCAAGCACTAAGCCCTAATACTAGCGCCAATAGTGGTTTCTACTGCACTAATTAAAGCCTCTGCATCTGGATAGGTCTCTTGCGCCACCTCAGGGTGTATGATGAGTTCAATACGGCTGCCAATACCCAGTGGGAATTGTCCCCAGCGCACCATTTTCCAAGACCCATTAATGGTCACAGGCAATAAGACCGCAGAGGGTGCCTTCTTTAACAACACTTTTAATCCTGTGCGCTGAAAAGGCTTAGGTTTTCCGTCTCTAGACCGAGTACCTTCAGGAAAGATCACTGCACAACGCTGGTGCTTTTCTATATAATCTCCTAATCCTGCAATAGCAGCAACTGCCTGCCTACCGTCTCCGCGATCGATCAGCACAGAACCGCCGTGCCTTAAGTTGTAAGAGACCGAGGGAATGCCCTTGCCAAGGGAGGCCTTAGATACAAATTTGGGGTGTAAACGCCTCAAACGCCATATAATAGGGAGTATGTCGTACATGCTCTGGTGGTTGGCCACCAAAACAACAGCTTTATTTTGAGGCAAATGATCTAATCCACTAATGGTATAACGGGTACCTAGAATTCGCGTAGTTGCCATAAGACAGGCGTTTAAAATCGCTACCACTCGCCTATGGGGCTCATAACCGAAAACCCTAAAAGCAATGACTTGAATGGGATGGAATACCACCAAGCAAAGTCCAAAAGCCAAAAAATACAGTACAGATAAAGGATATGATAGCAGTCTTTTCATGGGGTAAAAATAAAAAAACCACCGCAATAGGGTGGTTTTTTTTAAAGTCATTGGACGCTATTTAACAAAATTCATTGTACGCTTCCATTAAATTCTCTGCAATAGCTTGAGCAGCACGACCTTCTATATGGTGGCGCTCAATCATGTGCACTAATTCTCCATCTTTAAACAAAGCCATAGAAGGCGAAGAAGGAGGAAAAGGAACCATCATATTTCTGGCTTGGTTCACTGCGTCTGTATCTACACCTGCAAATACAGTTACGGCACGGCTAGGCACCTTAGCATTGGTCAAACTCATTTTTGCAGCGGGTCTGGCATTGGCTGCGGCACATCCGCAAACAGAGTTTACCACGACCAAAGTAGTCCCGGAAGCATTGACTGCTTCTGCTACAGCTTCTGCTGTAAATAATTCTTGAAAACCTGCCTGGGCAAGGTCTTGTCTCATTGGTTTTACAAATTCTTCTGGATACATCCTTACTTAATTTTTATTTACCATACAAAGGTACAACATACGTCCATAATTTTTAACACATCTTATGATTAGTTTGTCCTCCATTTTTTGTGAAAAAAGTATCTTTGGTAAAATTTTAACAATGACTAAATGGTTGGCAGCCCTACTGGGCTTTATTTTTTTTAGATTTCCTGGAGCAGTTGCCGGATATTTTCTGGGCAGTTTTGTAGACATGCTACAATCGGGCAAGAAAGGCCGTTCTTTTGGCAGTTTCACGAGTCAAAGACCAGTGTCTTCTCAAGATTTCGAGTTTCACTTACTCTCTTTGTGTGCAATAGTGATTAAAGCAGACGGACAGGTAAGTCCTGCAGAAAAGGAATTTGTAAAACGCTATTTTATACAGACCTACGGCCAACAAAGAGCCAATGCCATTTTTAGAACTTTTAATGAGGCCGTAGACAAAAAAGACCTTTCACTAGACAGTTTATGTAACAAAATAAACCAGCGAGCCCCTTACGAACTCAAACTTCAACTATTACACTTTCTTTTTAATATTGCCAAGGCAGACGGCCATGTTAGTGCGCCAGAAGTCAATAAACTAGAAGAAATTGCCCGTTTGTTACGACTGGGTTCCGCTGATTTTAACTCTATTAAGGCCATGTTTATAGAGGCAACAGATGGTGCTTACACTATTTTAGAGGTCAAAAAAAACGCTACGGATGCAGAAGTAAAAAAAGCCTACAGAGACATGGCCAAGAAATACCACCCAGACCGTGTCATTACAGAAGACGCCGCTATAAAACAGGGAGCAGAAGAAAAATTCAAACAAGTTCAAAAGGCCTACGAAGCCATTCAAAAAGAACGCGGCATATAATAAGCTGCTCAATAAACCACTATGGATACATTGCTATTTTATTTAGACCTAGGCCTCAAACATGTTCTAGACCCCAACGGATACGATCATGTACTATTTTTAACTGCTTTAGCCCTGCCCTTTGCCTTAAAAAAAATCAAATCTGCTGTAATACTAGCCTCCGTATTCACCCTCACCCACTGCATTTCTTTAGTACTATCTGTGTACGGAATTGCTAAAGTCTATGCGCCCCTCATTGAATTCTTAATCCCCTTGAGTATTTTATTACTTCTGGGACTCAATATTAAAAACGCCCTTAAAAACAAAGGGCCTAAAACAGGCGTCATTGCCTATGGCGCTACCGCCCTATTTGGACTCATCCACGGCTTTGGCTTTTCCAACTATTTCAATATGTTGCTAGAAGGACAAGAAGCCAAAAACAGCGCTTTAGTAGGATTTGCCGCAGGAATAGAACTGGCTCAATTGGCCGTGCTCAGCACGGTGATGCTTGCCAGTGCCCTTTTTATTCTTATCTTTAAAATTCAAAGACCTAGGTGGGTTATAGTGCTTTCTTCTGCCCTTGTGCTGGTAACGCTTCCCCTCACCTATAACAGCCTTATAGCCCTATTAGACGCCTTGAAATGATCAGAGAAGACAAACAAGAAAAATACGACCAAGCTTACCTTAGAATGGCTGCCGAATGGGGTAAGTTATCCTATTGCAAGCGCAAACAAGTAGGTGCCATTGTGGTGAAAGACCGCATGATTATCTCAGATGGATACAACGGAACGCCCTCCGGATTTGAGAATTTCTGTGAAGATGAGGAAGGCTACACCAAATGGTATGTGCTCCATGCAGAAGCCAACGCACTCTCAAAAGTAGCGGCCTCTACACAATCTTCTCAGGGCGCCACCCTCTATATTACGCTTTCCCCCTGCAAAGAATGTAGCAAACTCATTCACCAATCAGGCATTAAACGCGTGGTGTACGCCAAGGCCTACCGAGACAGCTCTGGCATAGATTTTTTAGCAAAAGCAGGTGTTGCTGTGAGCCATATGCCCATTGAATAAAACTTCCAGTCAACAAAATAACTTAAATGCAACAGCTCCTATGAGACAAAAACTATTCCGTTTGTTTTTAGCACTCACCATCTTAATGGCGGGTATTCTCATTGGAAGTCAGAGCGGTGCACCTTCCTATGCGCTCAGTGGGAGTCCCTCTGAAGTAGCCCAAGAAAAAATGCAACGGCTTGCTTAATTTTATTGAAGAAGACTATGTAGACGCAGTAAACACAGACAGTATTGTCACCGTAACCATCAACGAGATACTAGACAAACTAGACCCTCATTCGGTCTATATTCCCAAGACCATTTCTTCCGCAGTAGCAGAACAAATGCAGGGCGATTTTGTAGGCATTGGCGTCAATTTTTACCGCTATAAAGACTCTGTGGCCGTGATTAGAACCGTTGCTGGCGGGCCCAGTGAAAAAGCCGGTATTCAGGCAGGAGACCGAATATTATTAGCCCAAGGAGACACCCTTTACGGAAATAATATGCCCAATGATGAATTGGTGCAAAGGCTCAAAGGCCCTATTAACACAGAAGTTGGGCTAAGGGTCTTTAGAAAAAAAGACCGTACATTTCAAAACTTCACCCTTAAGCGGGACCGCATACCCATTGTATCTGTCAATGGATACTGCATGTTGGACAGCACTTTAGGCTACCTGAAAATAAACCGATTTGCCGCCACCACCTATGATGAATTCAGCACTGCAATGGCAGAACTCAAAGCCAGCGGGGCCCAACAACTCATCTTAGACCTACGCGACAATTTGGGCGGTTATATGGGAATGGCCACCCAAATATCAGACGACTTTCTCCCCGCCAACACCCCCATTGTCTATACCAAAAACAAAAAAGGAACGGTAGCCACTACCCTAGCCAATGCTGGAGGCGCCTTTGAAAATAAACCAGTATTTGTTCTAGTCAACGAACGTTCCGCCTCTGCTTCAGAAATAATTGCAGGCGCCTTACAAGATAACGACGTGGGCACCATTATTGGTCGCAGGACTTTTGGCAAAGGATTGGTACAAAGAGAAATGCCTTTAGGAGACGGTTCTTCTGTACGCCTCACTATTGCCCGCTATTACACCCCAACCGGTCGTTCCATTCAAAAACCCTATGGAGACGGCGATTATGAAAGCGCTCAAGACCGTTACACTAGCGGCGAACTCCAATATAAAGATAGCATACAGGTCATAGACTCCCTGGCCTATACCACTCCTAAAGGGAAAACAGTCTATGGCGGTGGTGGTATTATACCAGATGTATTTGTCCCTATTGAAGATAATGCGGTATTGGTGGTGCAAGAATTAGAACGTCTGGGCGTATTCTCTTTCTTTAGTTTTGAGCAGTTAGACGCGCATAGAAACGACTATCAAGACTGGACAGAAACGGCTTTTGTAAAAGACTTTCAAGTGGCAGAAACCCTCTACCAGGATTTTGTCACTTATTTAAAATCTGCCGGAGTGCCACTAGACACCAAAGACCACAAAGCCGCAGTATTATTAGAACTCAAAGCAGCATTGGCCTACCAACTCTTTGGGGACAATGCGGTACTTAAAATCAGGGCGGCCCAAGATCCTATGGTCCAAAAAGCCTTGGCTTTAAAAAATCAAACAGGCCAGGTAAACAACATCCATTTGTTGTCAGATAAGCCCCCAAAGAAACCGTAGAAAATCGAGAATCATAAGCCTATGATCAAAACCAACTTTTCGCTGCGATCACGCATATTTATCTCCATGATAGTTCTGGTGTTATTGGCCTCGGTACTGATCGCGGGAATTACCATTTACCAGTATTCAGAACAGGCCAAGGACTACCATGCAGACCGATTAGAGCGCAAAGAAGAGCAACTTAAACGCAGCCTTTGGTACACCCTTCAAGAAAGTCCTTTAGTGCAAAGCAAAGCCAATGTGTCGCCTATTTTTAGCGAATCGCTATACGCTATTTCAGATGTTCAAAACGTGAACTTTAGCCTCTACGACTTAGACGGCGCGTTTATTCAAACTGCCAATCCTACTGCAGGACCAGTAGAAACAGCTGCAAGCCTGTCCGCAGATATTTTAAAAAAACTTAAACAAAAAAAGCGATGGGTGGTGACCAAAAGTGAGGGGAATGTGACTTTTTTAGCCGCCTATTCCTATGTGTATGACCTGGACCAAAAACCGCTGACCATTTTATACCTCCCTTATTACGAAGACAACTCCTTTAACCAAAAAGAGCTAGAGGAATTTCTCGTAAGACTCTCCGGAGTCTATTTACTCATGTTAGCGGTGGCCATTATATTGGCCTACCTCATCTCTACCTATATTACACGTTCCTTAAAAACCATCTCAGACAAGCTGGCACAAACCGGACTAGAGTGTCAGAACATTAAAATAGAGGTCCCTCAATCCTCGGAGGAAATAGGTAGAATCATAGAATCCTATAACGGGATGATAGACCAATTAGAGCAGTCTGCTTTAGCCTTAGCGAAATCCGAACGCGAACAAGCCTGGCAAGAAATGGCCAAACAAGTGGCCCATGAGATCAAGAACCCCCTCACGCCCATGCGCCTCAATGTGCAGCTTTTTGAACAGCAATTTAAGGCTGGAGACGCCGCAGACCAAGAAAAACTCAAAGCACACTCTGCCGCACTTTTGGAACAAATAGACACCCTGAGCAATATTGCTACAGCCTTTGCCACCTTTGCCCAACTCCCCGCCCAACAAAAAGAATCCCTTGAATTTGACAAAGTCGTAGGCCTGGCCATCTCCTTATTTAATGAATCCTATATAGCCTACACGCCACCCACGAAACCCATCAAGGTAAAACTGGACCGCACCCAACTCATTCGGGTAGTCACCAACCTAATCAAAAACGCCATACAATCGGTACCAGAAGATCGTACACCTGCTATTGTGGTAAAAGTCTCCGAGACTTCTGCTGTGGTAAGCTTAGAGGTTTCCGACAACGGCATAGGCATAGCCCCAGACATTCACGAAAAAATATTTGAGCCCAAATTCACCACCAAAGGATCTGGAATGGGCTTGGGATTAGGCATGGTAAAGAGTATTGTAGAGAGTTACGGCGGCCGTATTCAATTGGAAAGCGAACTGGAAAAAGGCAGTAAATTTACCGTGTTTTTACCCAAAACCACCCCCGAACAATAAGACTATGGAAAACCACCTCATCATTGAAAAAAAAGGACCCATTGGCATCATTGCCATAGACAGACCCAGCAAATTAAACGCCTTAAACAAAGACGTCATTGACCAGTTGTCCACCGCCTTCCAAGACCATTTTAGGGACCAGAACATCCGAGTAATCATTCTCACGGGCGCTGGAGAAAAAGCCTTTGTGGCTGGCGCCGATATCGCTGAATTTTCCCATTTCTCCCCCGCTCAAGGGGCAGCGCTCGCCGCCGAGGGTCAGGACAAACTCTTTAACCTCATAGAACAGGGTCCCAAACCAGTCATAGCCGCTATAAACGGCTACGCGCTAGGAGGCGGCCTAGAGCTGGCAATGGCATGCCATATCAGAATAGCATCGGCGAACGCCAAAATGGGTCTACCAGAAGTATCCCTAGGACTTATTCCAGGCTACGGAGGTACCCAAAGACTGCCTCAACTGATTGGTAAAGGCCGCGCCAACGAACTCATTTTCACAGCCCAAATGATCGCTGCAGAAAAGGCCCTAGACTATGGTTTGGTGAACCAGCTAGTGCCTCTTGACCAGCTTATGGAAACCGCAGAAACCCTAGCCGCCAAAATAGCCCAACAATCTCCCACCGCCATTAACGCCGCTATTGCCGCTATAAACGCTGGGCTAGACCCCGCTCAAAATGGCTATGAAACAGAAATCGAGCACTTTGGCGCCTGCTTTGGCACCCCAGACTTCAAAGAAGGCACCACTGCCTTTCTAGAAAAAAGAAAAGCACAATTTAAGGGGGCATAGTATTTATTTGACCATACAGCGATTGCCACTACAAAAAATCATCATGCCTTAGTCCAAAGGGAATTCTGAGCCTATACTGAGAAATATCAATGCCTGGAGCATTTAAGTAGCGTTGGTTCTCGCCAGACATTAGCTTTTCAATCACAACGGTTTTCTCAACAGCTAAAATGTCTTGCGTGAGCGTCCTATCCAAAGCTAAAGTGTCTTCTGCCAGCGTGTATTCAGTGATTGTCCCTTTCGCTAGTTTCTTATACCAAAGGGCTTCTGATTTTTGTCCCATATACAAAAAAACAGCCTTGACTTTTTTGGATTGGCAGGCCTCCAAATACAAATGAACCTGTCCTGCATTTAACTTTGGATACAAACACAAACAATCGTAGCAGTAGAAAAATTCATTTTCTGTTTTAGCCTGAAAAATCATCTCCATTAAAGCCCTAATTACCCCAGAAATTTTTATTCTTAAATGATCTATCCGCATGGTCACAAAACCCATTAAAGGCGGCAAAAACCATTGGTAAAATGAGTGAGTTCTTGCGGCCACTGATAATTTAAAAACCAGCGAGGCACTTTGGTCCCTTTAGCGACATATAATTGAATGGGGTCTATTTTATGAGAACCCCTCAAAGGGAGGGTTTTCTTCTTACTCAAATAATGAAAAGCCGTTTGCCCTCCTATGTAGAGCTGTTGCTTTGCCTGATGCTGTAAAGCATACACCGCCCCCAACAATCTGGGCGATTGACCTTTTCTCACCCAGGCCCCATACCCTATGGAGTGCAACCAATGATGGGCCTTGTATTGTTGTAAGAGCTGGGAAGAATAGCCTTTCTTCGTGAGCCAACTGGAGAGAAAAACCACCCTATGGGGCTGCGATATTAACAGGGCGTTCAGCTTAGTGGGAGCGGTTTTCATGATTTTTTCATGCTTGTTTTTAGTAGGGGCCCGGTTTTGTTTGAGGCCGCTGTTTGTTGAAGGTCATAGTTTGTCTAGGCATACCCTCTGTTTTTTTGCCAATAAAAAATGGATTTAAAAACTCTCGAAAACAAAGCCATTATGTACTTTCAAGCCTAAAAAAATCCATATCCAAAACGCATAAAAAAAGAGGTATACTCAACCTATAATTTAAATAAATATGGCTTTAGTTTTTAGTTAATCTTATTTTGATTTAGGGAACAAAATCATAAATAATAGCTATACATCCATTAGTAAAAATAAGAATGAATCTCTTTTTATTTATTATTCCAAGCTTTGATGTCAGATTGGTTAATTGTCGAAATTAAGTATAGTCCAATTATTAAAGGAATCCCAAAAATAATGATCCTTAAGATTTCATTAATTATTGATATTATTAAACTGTCAGTTGGGGTTGATATAACTTGATCAATAATTTCTGATGTATTTAATTCTCCTAAACTTGAGAAAAAATTAGATACAAAATGAAGAAAACCTAGTACTAAAATACTTTTTGTTTTTAAATATGTAGCGCCATACATAATCCCAAAACTTGCCGTAGCATAAACTTGATTTAAAACATCTTTTAAAGTTAAATCTTCAACAGTCCACAAATTAATCAGATGCATACAACCAAATAATACTCCCGAAATCAAAACGCTTTTTAAAAAGCCTCTTTTACTCTTTGGAAAATTATATATCATAATTCCGAGAATAAATCCTCTAAAAACAAACTCCTCTAAAAATGAGGCTGTCATAATTTTAAATAAATACACTTCCAAAAAACCATTATTAATTTCTGAAAAATTAAAATTTGAGAAGTCTGAAAAGCCTCCTGAAAAAATAACTATGTATAATAACAATAAACTATAATATTTTAAATCCTTTAGATTGAAATTGAAGTAATATATAGGTAAAGATTCTTTATGAATTAAATACAAAACAAAAGTGACCACCACACATGAAGTGATTCCTTTATCTAGTGACTTTGAAATATATGTGCCGCAATTAAAATTTAAAAAAAAATCGTTTATTGGTATTTGAAAAATTAAAATAATACCTAATAACAGTATACTGGAATAAATAATGGGTAAACTATTTAGTTTTATCATAAAAGTTATATTAAAAACTAAGGCTCAATGTGAGCCTTAGTTTTATTTTTTTTAAAGGTCCCATGAAATAGTCACTCTGCAATTTGATACGCATATACAACCAAAACCTTCCCAAATCCAATCTGCAATACAACCAGAACTACAAATTTCTACATCACATGATATTTCTGCCCTAGGGCCTTTATCTGTGAAACTATTGTCTGATTTATTAAAACTTTTCATCACATATTTGGACTTAAAAAAGTTTAACTCTTCTGAATGCTTAAATTCTGGAGAAGTGATTATTTTATCCATTACTGAATAAACACTTACTCCCTTTCTAAAAATCACTTTTTCATTAAATTTATAAGAACTAACTGAAGTAAATACTCCATCACCTTTTATTTCGTCATAACCTTTTCCATCATCTTGAAATAAAATCTCATCAAAACCAATTTTAGCTTGATCCCATTTTTTATCAGAAAAATTCACTAAGTATAATTCTTTAACAAATAATTTGCTATTTATTGATCTTACCCTAGCATCAAAAATTGAAATATTCTCTTTAAAAAAAGATGCGCTAGAATCAGGAATAGTTTGAGAAATAGTTTCCTTTTCCTCATTTTCAGTACATGAATATACAACAACACCTAACATAAGTGCTATTAAGATTGATTTAATCAATTTTTTCATAATAAATTAATTTAATGAATCCTGTTAAAAGGATTCTTGTTAATAATAATTTCATCATAAAAGCATGGGCTGCCAACCCATCCAGTTTTTGGCATTTATTATTTTACACTAAGGCCTTAGTTGTTTTTTTAAATATATGACTCGTAAGTGTTTGAAAGCAAGAGAAATAGACTAACTGTATTAAAAAAAAGATTATTGGAAAATCATCTTTCTCATAAAAACCTTTTTAGACATCAAAAAAAAAAGGAACATAAAATATCGATAAACTGTTTGCAAACACCTCAATTTATAGCTACGCTTTTTTATATAGATACAATGCAAAACCATATTATCAGAAAAAGTTAAACCTATCTAAAGTAAATAGGAAATGTGGTGCTTAGAAACATGGAAAGAATTAAAGAGAGACTAGGTAGAAAAGTGAAGGAGCAATAAAGAGGGTGCGGAGAGAGAGTGACTGAGCAGAAAATGGGGTGGTGAGTGGCAGGAGAGTGATGTGAGGAAAGGCAGTGGGGCAAGTGAGAGGAGTGGTAAGTGAGAGGAGTGGTAAGTGAGGGGAGTGGTAAGTGAGAGGAGTGGTAAGTGAGGGTAAGGTTTAAAGAAAAGGAGTGGTGGTTAGACCTCTCCTTTTTTGTTGCGGTGTTTTTTGTAGGCCCGGATGCCGAGCATGAGGAGGAGGGCGAGGCCGAGCAGGCCTGCGAGGCCAAAGATCCAGCCCAGTGTGGTGCGGAGGATCACTAGGAAGATGATGGCGAATAGGAGTAGGGTGGCGCCTTCGTTCCAAATGCGCATGAAGGTGGCGGTGTAGCGGGGGCGCACTTGGCCGCGCTGCAGTTCGCGCACCATTTGGTGGCATTTGAGGTGGTATAGCCATAGGAGGACTACAAAGAAGAGTTTGAGGTGCATCCACCCTTGGGTGAGGAAAATGGGTTGGAGGTAGAGGAGCCACAAGGCAAAACCGGTGGCGAGTATGGCGGAGGGCCAGGTGATAATATTCCATAGCCGGCGCGTCATGAGCTGTAACTGCGGAACTATATAGGCCTGGGCGGCCTCGGGTTGGTCTAGTGCCTCTATGTGGTACACAAATAGGCGGGGGATATAGAAAAGCCCTGCAAACCAGGTGATCACGAAGATCAGGTGCAGGGCTTTAATGAGTAAGTATGTGTCTATGGTGTCTAGGATCATAGACACAAAAATAATCAATTATTCTTTGTCATTGGCTACGGATAAAAAAGGCAGTCCTTTGGCGGTGAATGCCGCGTTAAAGGCCTCTAATTGGTCTGATATGGTTTGGTTAAAGCTGGCCAATTGTACTTCAATGGCGGCGGTGAGTTCTTGTCTTACGGCTTCGTCCTGCTCCGTTGGCGGGAAGTCGTCTAGACCTACCAATGAATTCAGGTGGCCCAACTTATTGGTGAGGCGTATGGGGAAGTTCAAGGGATCTTGTCCTGACCTATTCTGGGTCTGGTACAAGGCTTTCTCTACCGTTTCTAAACTCGCTTTCATGTCCTTGGCCATGGTGTATAGATCACTTACCGCGGAGTCTCCTTTATATTTTTTCATGAAGGCAGTTAGCTTGGCGTTCACGTCGCGGATGTTTTTTATGGCGTCGTGGGCGTCGTTTATGGTCGTGTTTACCTTGGTAATAAAGTCGTATTGGGCCTGCATGTCTGCTACGCTGGCTTCTGCACGCGGATCTGGCTAAAATACTAAAGTCATGGGTGGCTATGGTCTGGTCTCCCACACTCATAGACACCTTGTAAGCGCCCGGAACCGCTTTTGGGCCATCTAGGTTGGCCCACCATAAGATCATTCCTTCTAAACGCTCTGCGCCCGTCCCTCTGGTGTCCCACACAAAGGTATTGTTCCCAGCGCCCAAAGTGAGCTTTTTACTGCGCTCCTTGGCTTTATTGCTATAGCTGGCCAAGAGGTCTCCGGCAGCATTGTGATAATTTAAGACCACAGAATCTTTTTCCATGCCTTCTGGAAGGTAGAAATGGGTAATGACCCCATTGGGCAGGTTGGTTCCCGCAGTTAGTGAAGCCCTTCCGCCACGGCCTTTGGTTCTATAGGCATCTTTAGGATCGAACAAACGGGCGGTCTTGGTATTGGATTTTTCGCCCGCTAAAAGCTGGTGCAATACCGTGAGGTCGTCTACCATCCAAAGGGATCTTCCTTGTGTAGCTACAATCAGGGAGTTGTCTTTTACCGCTAAATCTGTGATAGGTACAATGGGTAGGTTATTTTGGAAAGCTTCCCATGAGGCTCCGTCGTTATAAGACACATACATACCGTTTTCTGTTCCAGCATACAACAAGCCTTTTACAGCTGGGTCTTCTCTGAGCACTCTGGTGAAATGCTCGTTTGGAATACCACTGGTAATAGTGGTCCAGGTCTTTCCGTAGTCTGCTGTTTTGTATAAGTAAGGCATAAAATCTCCAGACTTATAAGAGGTAGCGGCTATATAGCATACTGCTGGGTCAAAGGCAGAAGGTTCTACCGAATTGACCATGGCCCAAGTAGGCATTTGCTTGGGGGTAATATTGGTCCAAGTAGCGCCGCCGTCTTGGGTAAGGTGCACGAGGCCGTCGTCTGAGCCCACCCACAGTTCGCCTTCCTTTAAAGGGCTTTCTGCCGCAGCAAAAATAGTGGCGTAATACTCTACTCCGGTATTGTCCTGAGTGATAGGCCCTCCAGAAGACACCAATTTAGTAGGGTCATTTCTAGTGAGGTCTGGACTTAGAATCTCCCAACTTTGCCCCTCGTTGGTGGTGGCGTGTACATGCTGAGAAAAAGTGTATAATTTGTCTGGATTGTGCTTGGAGAAAATAATGGGGAAGTTCCATTGGAAACGGTACTTCATGCCTTCTGCCCCGTAACCCATTGGGTTGTCTGGCCATACATTAATCCCTCTGGTGGTCCCTGTTTTGTGGTTCACACGCGTTAAGAAACCGCCGTAACTACCACCGTACACAATGTCGTTGTTCTTAGGGTCTACGGCAATATGCGCAGACTCTCCTCCGGCTGTTTCTTCCCAATCAGATTCTGAAATACTCCCCCCGTCTGAACGGTGTTTTACCCGCTGGGTAGAGTTGTCTTGCTGGGCTACATAAATTCTGTAGGGAAAACTGTTGTCTGTAGTGACCCTGTAATACTGTGCGGTAGGCTGGTTGTGGTAGGTACTCCAGCTGGCACCGCCGTCTAGGGACACCTGAGCGCCACCGTCGTCTGCCATGATCATTCTTTGATTGTCTTCTGGGGCAATCCACAAATCGTGGTGGTCTCCATGGGGCGCATTGGCCGTTTCAAAAGACTTTCCGCCGTCTGTACTCTTGTGGTAATTTACATTGAGTACATAAAGTCCGTCTGCGTCCTGAGTGTCTGCATATAAACGGGTGTAGTACCAGGCACGCTGGCGTAATTTACGCTCGTCATTTATTTTACTCCAAGTGGCTCCACCGTCTTCTGAACGGTACAAGCCCCCCTGGTCCTTGTTTTCTACCATGGCCCAAATACGGTCTGTCTTTACTGGAGAGGCAGCAATCCCCATAATACCTAGCGTGCCTTTGGCAAAGCCTTTATTGTTAGAGAGTTCCGTCCAGCTTTCTCCAGCGTCTGTACTTTTCCACACTTTGGAGCCTTCTCCTCCTGAATTCAGGGAATAAGGGGTCCTGTTTACCCGCCAAGTAGTGGCATACAATACCCTAGCATTATTAGGATCTATAACTAGATCTACCGCTCCAGCATTGGCATTGGCAAACAAGGTGCGTCTCCAGCTCTTCCCGCCGTCTGTACTCTTATACACCCCACGCTCCTGGGTGGGCTTGTAAATATTCCCCAAAACTGCCGCATAGACAATGTCTGGGTTGGTAGGGTGAATGCGTACTCTAGGAATATGCCTGCTTTCTGGGAGTCCTATAAAATCCCAAGTCTTTCCGGCGTCTATACTTTTATACATACCGCTTCCGGAAGAAACATTCCCCCTGAGGGTCACTTCTCCACCCCCTACGTAAATAACGTTGGGATCTGAAGGGGCTACGGCCACTGCGCCAATACTCCCTCCGAAGAATCCGTCGGAAATATTTTTCCAAGTGGTTCCGGCATTGTCTGTTTTCCAGACCCCACCACCGGTGGCACCCATATAAAAAAGATTGGGTTGCCCTGGCACCCCTGTGACGGCAGCAGAACGTCCGCCCCTAAAAGGGCCCAGTTCTCTGTATTCAATGCCTTTAACCAACTCCGGAGCAATGGCAGGGGTGGTAGCTTTTTTTCTTCTTTGTGCTTGTGATTCTTGGGGACTAAAAGCCAAGGCCAGCAGTCCAAGGCCTAATAGAAAATAGTTTTTCATGAATTTGTTTGGTTTATGAGAAACCTAAAATTACGAAAAAAACCTTTTGATTTCCCTTCTTAAAAAATAGCCGGTAATGATCGTGGCCAATACATCTGAAATAGGAAAAGCCAACCATACCCCAATGGTCCCAAACCACATAGGCAAGAGAAATACCAAAGGAATAAATAAGAGTGCCTGACGGCTCAAGGTAAGTAAGAGGGCCGGAACGGCTTTACCAGCCGCCTGAAAATAAGCAGCCCCAATAAGTTGGAGTGCAATAATAGGGGTGGCCGCAAATACCCATCGCATGGCTGCAGGAGTATGCTCCAACACATAGGCATTTAAGGCCATGGTCTCTGGATCTGCATTTTTAGCAGAGAGAAACAAGGCCGTAATGGCCTCTGGAAATACCATGAGCCCTATAAAAACGAGGGTGGCTAAGGCCGCTGCGTACCAAATAGCCGTATTAATACTCTCGCGAACCCGCTGCATATTTCCGGCCCCGTAATTAAAACCGGCAATGGGCAAAAACCCTTGGGTGACCCCAAAAACAGGAAATAAGGCAAACATGAGCATACGCCCCACAATGGCATACACGGCCACCAGGGCTTCTCCGCCCATAGAAAACAATAGGCTATTCATGATCAGGTAAGTGATAGAGGTAGCGGCCTGTCTGGCCAAGGTCACAAAGCCCAAGGCCCCAATTTCTGAGACAATGGGTTTTTTAAAGACAAAGTGCTTGAAACGCGGTTTTAAAGAAGCATTTTTAGAGAAAAAGAAATAGGCTACATACACAAAACAGAGTAAGTAACCGCCCGTGGTGGCCCAAGCTGCTCCAGCCATACCCCAGTCAAAGACATAGATAAAAACATAATCCATGAGTAGGTTCCCTACCGAGGGAATGATCATGGCCACCATGGCAAATTTGGGTTTCCCCTCTGCCCTAATGACGGTATTGCCCATCATACAAAGGCCCAAGAAAGGCACTCCGTATAAGACAATGGTATAATAGGTTTTGGCCAGCGGGTAAATTTGCCCTTGGCCGCCAAAGGCGGGAATAATGCCCTCCATAAAATAGAGCCCTAAGGAAGCCATAGATACCGTAATCAATACCGTAAGGGCTATTTGGTTGCCAAAAGTAGTGGTGGCTTTTTCATGCTCTCCGGCCCCTAAAGCGCGGGAGATAATACTAGAACCGCCTATTCCTATAGCCATGCCAAGGGCGGCAATAAAAAAAGACACTGGCAGGACCACATTTATGGCCGCGATGCCCAAAGCCCCAATCCAGTTCCCTACAAAAATAGAGTCTACCAGTACATTGAGGGACATAACCAGAATCCCAATAGAAGCCGGCACCGCTTGCTTTACCAGCAGCGGGCCTATGGGCTGTGTGCCTAAAGCGGCCGCAGAAATTTTAGACATAAGGCAATTCGCTAGTGGTTTCCCACTGCGTGACCCAGTCTTTCATAAGCGCAACCCAGGCATCTGAATCGTTCAGACAAGAGATGTGCTTAAAGCTTTCTCCGCCTGCTTCCATAAATTCTTCTTCCCCTTCCATGGCAATTTCTTCCAAAGTCTCCAAACAGTCAGAAACAAAGGCAGGGGTAATGACCGCCAATTTGGTCTTGCCTTCTTTGGCAAAACGTTCAAATTCATAGTCTGTATAAGGCTTTAACCATGGGTCTCCCGCCAATCTAGATTGGAAAGACAGGGCCACCTGCTCGGCTGGCAAGCCCAGGTATTCCCGCACCAATTTGGTGGTCTCATAACACTGGTGCCTATAACAAGTATGGTGGGCTACCGAGTTAATACTACAGCAGTTGCCGTCTATAGCACAGTGAAACTTGGTAGGGTCTGATTTTCTAATATGACGCTCTGGAATCCCGTGGTAAGAAAACAAGATCTGGTCGTAGTCAAAACCTTCTAACTGCTTTTTAATATGGTCTCCCAGTACTTTTATATAGTCTGGCTGTCTGTAAAAGGCTTGTAAGGTTTGTACCTTCATTTCAGGAAAGTGCTTCCTTTGGTCTTCTAACACCTTCACTACCACGGTCTCAAAAGAGCTCATAGCGTACTGCGGGTATAGGGGCACCAAGAGCACCTCATCTACCCCTTTAGCGTCTAGTTCTGCCAGAGCGTTTTTAATGCTCATAGAACCATAACGCATGCCTAAGGCTACTGGCATGTCTAATTGGGCGGCTAATTTAGCCGTAAAACGCTCAGAGATCACCACCAATGGGGAGCCTTCTTCCCACCAAATCTTAGCGTAGGCTTTGGCAGACTTTTTAGGCCTGGTTTGTAGTATAATTCCTTTGACCAAAAGCGTTCTAAGTGCTTTGGGAACATCTATAACCCTAGAATCCATTAAGAATTCTGCCAAATACGGCTTGACATCTTTTTTGGTAGGGGAATCTGGAGAACCTAAGTTAACGAGTAATAATCCTTTTTTGCCCATTATTCTATACAGGCTTCTTCGTAAGACTGGTACACTACTTTAATCAGTACCTCTCCGTCTATATTATTTTCTTTTTTGTATTGGTCTATACAAGTGTCATAAATGTCCTTGTTAAACTGTCCCACATAGGTAGTGGCGGCATTTTGCTCGTGGTTTACCACCAAATCTAAGTTTTCTTTACATTCACAGTTGGTAGGCGCTTCTCCACAACTGGCCAAAAGGACCATGGCGGCAAAGGCTAATAAGGCCTTTCCATTGTACATCATTTTCTTCATAGGGTTTCTTTTTTATGTAAACTTGACCGTAAAATTAATCTAATTTTTCAAAAGGAGAGTGCATACTTTTAAACTCCGGCACCAATTTTTTCATTTGTTTTACCAATGCTTCTGCTGTGGCACCCTGAGCGGCCATCTCTAATAAAACATCAATACCACTGGCTAGTGTGGTGGCTAGGGTTTCTTTCTTGGCTTTAAAAATCAGGGGGTTGTGAGAAGGCAGTAAATCTTCTTTGTCTGTGAGTAATTCCTCGTACAACTTCTCTCCTGGCCTAAGGCCGCTGTATTCAATTTTTATGTCCTGATCTTCTACCAATCCAGAGAGGCGGATCATATTTACGGCCAGGTCTTTAATTTTTACTGGATCTCCCATGTCAAAGACAAAGACCTCTCCTCCAGCGCCTA
This sequence comes from Flavobacteriaceae bacterium, assembly GCA_018401115.1. Taxonomy (GTDB): domain Bacteria; phylum Bacteroidota; class Bacteroidia; order Flavobacteriales; family Flavobacteriaceae; genus MAG-120531. The sequence goes on from JAGYKX010000001.1 coordinate 69,138, forward strand.
TGGCGCCGGCCTCCAAGACCAATTGACAGGCTTCTGGAATGGTCATAAAATAACGGGTAATCTCTGGATGGGTCACGGTCACTGGACCTCCTGCCGCTATTTGGGCACTAAAGATAGGCACCACGGAACCGTTGGACCCAAGCACATTCCCAAAACGGGTGGTAATGAGCTTGGTTTGGCCTGCCTTTTCCATACAAGCCGCCAAATACAATTCTGCAATGCGTTTAGAAGCCCCCATGACATTAGAGGGATTCACGGCCTTATCTGTAGAGACCAAGACCAATTGAGCGACTTGGTGTTGTATGCTTAAATCTATGATTTGTTTGGTCCCTAAAATATTATTTAAAATAGCGGCCTGGGGCTGCTGTTCCATCATAAACACATGCTTGTAAGCCGCGGCATGGAACACCACATCTATACCTGCAGGATCCTGAAAAAGACGCTCTAGGTATTGGTGGTCTAAAACAGAGGCCACATGATAAGAGACCTTTCCTGTGTATTGGGCCCCCAATTGGTTCTTTAGATGAAACAAAGGCGTTTCTGCTACGTCTAACAGCAATAGTTCTGCGGGGCCAAAGGGTAAGAGCTGTGTTACAATCTCTGCGCCTATGGAACCTGCCGCTCCGGTCACTAGGATACGTTTCCCGGCATATACGGCCTTATTTCTGGCCAAATCTATGGCAATGGCGTCTCTTTTGAGTAGGTCTTCTATTTTAATAGATTTCAGGGCATTTCCCTGGGCCCCACCTTGTACCCACTGATCCACTGAGGGCACGGTAAATACCTTTACCCCTAGGTCACTTAGAAAATCAAAGAGTTCTTTTTTACGCCCTACGGACAGCTTCTCTGAGGTAAGCACCACTTGGGCAATCTCTTTTTTAGCCACTACAGCAGCCAGGCCTTTCATACCATATACCGGCAAACCTTCTATGGAACGGCCTATTTTAGCAGGGTCGTCGTCTACAAAACCGAGCACTTGAATACTGCTGGAATTCATGAGCGCCCTTTGGGCGTTTAAACCGTTGGTTCCTGCCCCAAACAACAAGGTGGGGGTTTTCTCGGTTACTGCTATAGAACGGTGGTACAAGAGTCTAATCCCTACCCTGTAGGCTACCAATACGGTAATGGAAAAATAAAACAGCAGCACCAAATACCTGAACTCCAATCGGGTGGTAGCCCCGGTATAAAATCCAAATAAAACAGTGGCTATAAATAGCCCTGCCGCAATTCTAGAGACGTCTAACAAAGAAGTAAAGCGCAGCATCATGCTGTAACCGCCCATAAGGCGGATGCCTAAAATGGCCAAGACCCCATAGACCGCCAAATCCTGGTATTGGTTTATAATCACCGTAGCCCCATTGAGTTGTAACAATACCTTTATAGCAAAAGCCAGCCCCAATACATCTAGGATGTAGGCATAGGTTTGGGTGTAGTGCTTTTTGAATATTTTATTTAATAAGTCCTGCATTTTTAAACACTTTTATTAAAATATTAACCACCCTCTCTAAGTCAGTTTTAGCTAAATTACTTCCTGAGGGCAAACACAAACCATTTTCAAAAAGATCTGAAGCAACAGTATTGCCGTAATACAGCTCATCTTTAAAAACTGGCTGTAAATGCATAGGTTTCCATAAAGGACGTGTCTCTATGTTTTCATCTTCCAAAGCCAATATAATATCATTACAATTTAGACCACCACTTTTAATGGGATCGATTAAAATACAACTCAACCATCTATTGCTATAATAGTCTTTAGGCTCTTTTAAAAAAGAAATAAAACTCAAATGTTTAAGGGAATTGTAATAAAACTCATGGTTTTCCCTCCTGGCTTGAACCCTACTATCTAAAACTTCTAATTGAGCCACACCAATAGCAGCAGAGATATTAGACAACCTATAGTTATAACCGATTTTTGAATGCTGGTAATGTGGTGCATTGTCTTTAGCCTGAGTGGCTAAAAATTTAGCTTCTTTTATGGCTTTTTCGTTTCGAGATAATAAAGCACCACCACCAGATGTAGTTATCATTTTGTTGCCATTAAAACTCAAGATTCCAAAATCTCCAAATGAACCACATGCCTTTCCTTTATAGGAAGATCCTATGGCTTCTGCAGCGTCTTCAATGAGCGCTATATAATATGTGTTACAAATTCTAATGATTTCATCTATTTTAGCTGGCATACCATACAGATGAACCAAAAGTAACGCCTTAGGACTTATGCCCTTTGACATTAAATCTTTTATGGCCCGTTCTAATGAAATAGGGCACATATTCCAAGTGTCTTTTTCAGAATCTATGAAAACAGGTTTGGCTTTTTCATAAATTATTGGGTTGGCAGTGGCTGAAAAAGTCATGGATTGACAAATGACATAATCTCCTTCACTTACACCAGATAATTTTAAGGCTAAATGAATGGCTGAAGTACCTGAATTTAAAACAGCACAGTAAGGGACATTAGTATAAGAAGATAGCATGGCTTCCATTTTGTCTACAAATGGCCCTAAAGGGGTCACCCAATTACTTTCTATAGCTTCTTCTACATATACTTTTTCCTTACCACTCATATGAGGAGAAGAGAGTAATATTCTGTCTTTCATTATTTTATTTTTTTTGCAGGAATACCTGCTACCTTTGAAAAATCAGGAAGGTTTTTATTCACCACACTACCTGCCCCTACAACACACCATTTCCCTATTTTCACGCCTGGGAGAACAGTAGCAGAAGCCCCTATTAATGAACCCTCCCCAACAGTAACATTACCACAGAGAGTTGCATTTGGGGCAATGTGAACAAAATTTTCTAAAATACAATCATGATCAATGGTTGCATTTGTATTTACAATAACGTGTTCTCCAATGGTTGTGTCTGTTTGAACAATTGATCCATGAATTAACATAGATCCCTTTCCTACCACAACACTTTGATCTAATAAAACAGAGGGGTGTATAATTGAAATATATTGATTTTGATAACTTGAAAACTTTTTTCTAGCCTTATTATCGCCAATAGCTATTACAACCTTCTCAAGACCTTTTGGTTTGGATTGAATGGTTTGTATGCCTCTAAAATTAAAAGAGTGATCATCATACACCTGCTTCAAACAATAACCTAAGTCAATTAGAATAGCGTTTATAACTTTTGCATGACCCCCAGCTCCTATTAAATTAACCTCAATTTTTTCCATTATAATGGGGCATTATTTTATTTTCATTTGAATTAACACCTTCCCTTTTAAAAACTTTCAAAACTGTTAAGAGCAAGATTTTAAAATCTAATAAAAAACTCATGTTATTGATATACCAAAGGTCTAAATTAAATTTCTCTTTCCAAGATATACTATTTCTTCCGTTTACTTGAGCCCATCCTGTAATTCCCGGCCTAACATCATGCCTTCTCATTTCCTCATCAGTATATATTTTTAAATAATCTACCAACAAAGGTCTAGGTCCCACAAAACTCATTTCTCCCTTAAAAACATTAAAAAGCTGGGGGAGTTCATCTATTGATAATTTACGCAAAAAATTCCCTAAACCTGTTACTCTGTCATCATCAAATGTCTCTACTGGGTTATGACTCGAAACATCTTTCATTGTTTTAAACTTATAAACATGAAAGATAGTACCTTTATAACCAGGTCTTTTTTGAACAAAAATTGGATTAGATTTAAAATGGAATAATAATAAGATATAAACTCCAACTATTATTGGAATAAATATCAGAATAAAAACCAATGCCAAAACACTATCCAAAAAGTGCTTAATTTTGTTGTAACTCAAAAGGTTAATTTTACTTCAAATTTATTAATTCTCAAGTAAGAAACTGACATTTTAGTTTATTTTATGAAAATGAAAAAAATAGGAATTACTGGAGCTACTGGATTGGTTGGGAAAAAACTGTTAAATCATTATTTGCAAGGAGATTATAAGGTCAAAGTCATAACCAGAGATTTAAATAAAATTAATCCCAATGAAAATCTAGAAATATTTGAAATTAACCTTGAACAAATTGACCAAAAAAAGCTTAGTTTGTTTCTAGAAGATCTAGATGTTCTATTTCATTTGGCTGCAGAGATTAATGACGAGTATAGAATTTTCAAAATTAATGTAAGAGCAGTACATGAAATAATTAACCAAATAGATATAAAAAAGACTCATTTTATCTATTTATCTAGCATTGGAATATTTGATTTTAAGAAAAATAAGGTCATTACAAATAAATCTTCTTTGAATCCATTAAATTCTTATGAATCAAGTAAACTAGAGGCTGAAAAAATAATTAATAATACCAAAGGATTAACTGCTTCCATTCTGAGACCGTCTACTATATTAAGTACAGACATGAAGTCTAATTTATTAAAGCACTTATATAAAATTGCGAATAACCGTGTAACAATTAATTTCAATGACTGTGTCATTTCAAATTTCATATTACTTGAAGACGTCATTAGCGCCCTTACATTAATTGAGAATAATTCTAAAACAAAGAGTGGCTCTTATAATTTATCTCGAGATATAAAATTAAATAGTGTTTTGTCAAAATTAAATCTAGTCAAAACATGGCAGCTGAAAATACCTTTCAAACTATTGAAACCACTAATTAATATTTTTACCTATTTCAATAGAAATCTCCATTTTTTTACCAACCAAACTCAGATTAATATTTCTGAAATAAAAGATAATCTTGAATACCAGCACGGTACTGTTGGGTATGATGAATTTTTTAAACTCTTTTTAGAAAATGGAAAAAAATAAAATTTGTTTTATTGTTTCAGACCCTGTTACAGCTAAAGTTTTTTTAAAAACACCCTTTTTAAAACTTTCTAAGTATTATGACATTTATATAGCTGCCAATTTAAAAAGCAACCCTGATTTTTATTTAGAGGGAGTTAAAGATGTTTACCACTTACCAATAAATAGAAAGATCTCAATAATTAAAGACATAAACTGTTTAATAAAAGCTACTTTATTTTTTAAAAAAAATACGTTTAACGCCATACACTCAATAACTCCAAAAGCGGGTCTTATTGCAATGCTAGGAGCTTATATAGCCCGCGTACCTTTCAGAGTACACACTTTCACAGGGCAGGTTTGGGCCAATAAAACTGGTGTCTATAAATTCCTTTTAAAGTGTATTGATAAAATAATTGACTCCTGCGCTACAAATACCTTAGTAGATGGAAAAAGTCAAAGAGATTATTTAATTTCTCAAAATATTATTTCTCAAAAATCAGAAGTTCTGGGACTAGGATCTATTTGTGGCGTAGATTTAGAAAGATTCAAGCCATCAGAAAAAACTAGACAATCTGTAAGAGCTTCACTTGGATTTAAAAAAGAGGACTGGGTTTTTATGTTTCTTGGCAGATTAAATAAAGAAAAAGGTGTCTTAGACTTAATAAATGCTTTTGATCAAATTAATACCAACCTTAATCAAAAATTAGTTTTAGTGGGCCATGATGAGGAAAATATAATCAATCAAAACAAAGAAATTATTAAACGAAATAACATCACCTATATACCGTTTACCGATAAGCCTGAAGAAATTATTCAAGCATGTGATACTTTTTGTTTACCAAGCTACAGGGAAGGTTTTGGCCTGTCTATTATAGAGGCTTCTGCACTATCAAAACCTATTATATGTAGTGACATATATGGTTTAAAAGATACAATCATTGATCATGAAACTGGTGTAAAACATAAAGCAAAAAACATTAAAGATCTTACAGAAAAATTGGTTTTTGCTCTTGAAAATAAGGAGCTCTTTAAAAAGATGGGGGTTGAAGGCAGAAAATATGTTTCAGAACACTTTTCAGATGAGATTGTTTTGAAAGAGTGGGTTGATTTTTATAAAAAGCTATTTGAATAAAGCACTTTTTAATTCATTAACCTATAATTTTTTTCTTTACACCTTCATTAATACCTTTAAAATAATTCAATATAAAATTAATGTTTAAATATTTGAAACTCAATAAAATTGAATTTAAAAATAAGCCAAATAATAGCATAAGTAAATCAAATCCAAAATAACTAAAGTCTCCGTTCTTTTTGAAAAGCATAATTACCTCGACCACATCTGTCATCGTTCTTTTTAAAAGAGACTGCCTATTTCCGGCAGAGTGATAATGATAAAGCTTAGCTGTAGGAACTATATACATTTGGTTAGGAAAAGCTCTTCCAACTCTAATTGAAAATTCTTTGTCCTCATAAGCATGGAAATTATTCTCAATATCAAATTTCACTTTATCAAACACTTCTTTTCTCCATGAAGACAAACCACCACTTAAAACATTCACAGGTATTGGCTCAAATGAATTTTTATCTATAGACAAAATAACATTTTGCCTTAAATCTTTATAAAGACCAAAATGAGTTAAACTAAAAAGATGTCTTTTAAAAAAGGTTAACGAGGGTATATTCAAAATTACTCCATTTACACCAAAGATATTAGGGCTAGAGACTAATGCTTTTTCTATTGTTTTCAGATAGTTGGACTCAAGGACTATATCGTCATCAAAGAAAGAAATAACATCACACTCATTAAAATTTAATGATGCTGCTTTAGCCTGAACAAGACCTTTAATTCCCTCATCATGAAAGTATTTTAAAATAATAGTTGTTTCTTTTACTAAGGATTCAAGGGTTGCTTTAACAAGATTTTCAGATTTGCTTTGGTCAATAATAATAACTTGGTCTGGTAAACGAGTTTGCTCAATTATTGAATTGAACATAGCTGTTAATTCTTTGGGTCTATTTTTTGTAGGAATAACTATTGAAAAAGTCATGTAAAATTATTGGTAAATATACAATTAATCAGATATATTTTGATTGGATTAATAAAATGTCTGATTCATTTCATTCACTATATTTAAATTATATTTGAAACAAAGAATTCTATAAAGATGAAATTAAATAATATTACAATACTTGACTGCACTCTTAGAGACGGCGGCTATTATAACAATTGGGATTTTGAAGAAAATTTTGTTACGCTTTACCGTGACAAAATCAATTTGCTCCCGATTGATTACATTGAAATAGGATACCGCAACTTAGTGCATAAAGATTATAGAGGAAAGTATTTTTATTGCCCACTTTCTATATTAAATCAATGGTCAGAGTTTAAAGACAAGCTTGTCTTAATGCTTGATGAAATTAATACCCCCATTGAAGAGGTAGAGGCAATGATTCAACCTTGTATAGGAAAAGTAAAAATGTTTCGTATTGCTACAAAACCAAATCGCATCTCGCAAGGAATAGCTCTTGCAAAGAAGATCAAAAACGCAGGATTTGAAGTAGGTCTTAATATCATGTATCTCTCTGAATGGGATCAATATGATGATTTTTTTAATAAGTTAAAAGGAATTGAAAAACACATTGACTATTTGTACATGGCAGATTCTTATGGAGCTGTTTTGCCAGACTACATTGTTAAAATGGTTAAAAAACTTAAATCAATTACCTCTGTGAAATTAGGTTATCACGGACATAACAATTTAGAAATGGGGTTAATCAATGCCCTAAAAGCTATTGAACACGGAGTAGAAATTATTGACGCTTCCATAACTGGAATGGGGAGAGGTGCAGGAAATCTAAAAACAGAATTACTTCTTACTTATCTCGCTGCAGAGAAATTGAAAGAGGTGAATTTTGAGCATATAGATGCATTAGTGAATCAATTTGAAGTTCTACAAGCAACTTATCAATGGGGAAATAACCTTGCCTATATGGTCTCTGGCGCGAACTCAATTCCGCAAAAAGAAGTAATGAATTTGATAACAAGACGCTATTACAGCATCGATAATGCAATCAAATACCTAGGATTTAAATCAGAAAATGATACGGCTAAAAACAGCTACCCTAAATTAAATACTAAAAAAGCCAAGGCTTCTATTTTAATTATCGGAGGCGGACCTTCTACCCTAAAACATCTGGATGCAATTAAATCATTCATACAACAAAATGAGGGTATCACCCTTTTATTTTCAAGTGCCCGGCATATCGCTTCGTTTACGGAATTTAAGGATGCTTTTACAATTTTAGTAGGTGCAGAAGGAAAACGTTTAGAAGAAAACATAATCAAAGGAAGTTTTACTAACTATTGTATACTCCCCCCTCCTCCGCATAAAATAACCCCATATGTTCCTGAAGAATTAATCGGGAATTGTATAGAATTAACCGATACGATTTTTTCAAAAGAAAACTGTGATGCACATCTAGCCGTCACCCTTCAAGCAGTGATAGAATTAGGAGGAAAAGAGATATTTCTAATCGGCTTTGACGGTTACACAGCAAACGAATTAAATGAAAGAGAGGCCTTTTTTATGCAAGAAAATCAATTGATTTTTGATCATTTTATAAAGACACAAGAGAGCATTGAATTGAAAAGCTTGAGTCCTACGACTTATAAAAATATTGCGATTTCTTCTATTTATGCCTTAATAAAATGAAATACCTCATTGTAATACCGGCGCGCTTAAAATCTACGCGATTACCCAATAAACCCTTAATTAAAATTAAAGGGAAAGAAATTTTATTGCGCACCTATGAAAGATGCTTACAAGCTGTTAACGATCCTAAAAAAATCATAGTGGCAACTGATCATCAAAGTATTGTTGCTTTTTGTCAAGAAAAAAATATTAATGTGATCATGACCAGTGAACAGTGTTTAACTGGAACGGATCGTGTTTGCGAAGTGGCTAAAAAAATAAACGCAGACACCTATATTAACGTACAAGGAGATGAACCTATTATAGATCCCGAAGATTTAAAAAAGGTAATTGAAATTGTAGAGAAAGATCCTAAAAAGGTGTACAATGGTTATGCTGAAATAAAAACAAAACACAATTATTTTAGTCCCAATATACCTAAGGTTATTTTTCATCCTACCACGAAAGAGTTAATGTATATGAGTCGAGCAGCCATTCCTGCAAATAAAAGTTTTACATTTGAAAAAGCCTGGAAACAAGTGTGTATTTACGCTTTTCCAAAAGATAGCTTAGTCGCATTCTCTGCGACGAATAAAACACCATTAGAAGCTATAGAAGATATTGAAGTATTACGTTTTCTAGAATTAGGATACACGGTTCAAATGATTTCTTTATCTGGGAATGGAATAGCAGTGGATGTTCCAGAAGACATCAAGAAAGTAGAAGCATATTTAGATGAAAATTGATACAATATTTTGGGATTTTGACGGTGTGATTTTGTCTTCACATGAGATTCGAGAATTAGGCTTTAGGGTAGCCTTAGAAAAATACCCCCAACAACAAGTAGACGCATTAATGCATTATCACCGTGAAAATGGAGGTTGGTCACGCTATGTTAAGTTTACCTATTTTTTTGAGGAAATCCGAAAAGAAAACTTCACCCAAGAAGATTTGAATGAATTAGCTATGGCCTATTCAAAAGCTGTAAAATCACTGTTAATTGATCAATCATTATTGATTGAAGAAAGCATGCATTTTATTAAAGAAAAAGGTAAGAAATATCGCATGTATGTTGCCTCTGGTTCAGATGGAAAAGAATTGAATGAAGTGTGTAAAGGACTTGGTATTGCAAATCATTTTCATTCTATTCACGGCTCTCCAGAACCTAAAACAGCGATATTAAAACGTATTATTAAAGAGCAAAATCACCAGCCCTCTAATTGTTTGATGATAGGAGACGCTAGAAATGATTATGATGCAGCAATAGATAACAATATGCCTTTTTTAGGGTTTAACAACCCAGAAGTTGAAAAATTAAGTACGGTTAACTTTACTCTTATCACCTTATGAAAACAACATTACTCATTACCGGAGTGGCAGGTTTTATAGGAAGTAAAATTGCCAAAAAAGCCCTAGAAAAAGGATTTGAGGTAATAGGTATAGATGATTTATCTAGTGGTAAAAAAGAACAAATTCCTACTGGACTTGAGTTTTATGCTTATGATTTAAGTGATAAAAGCTTAGTCAACCAACTACCTGCTAAAGTAGATTATATCCTACACCTAGCAGGGCAATCATCTGGAGAAATAAGTTTTGATAATCCCATTTCAGATTTAAAAAAAAATACACATTCCACGATTAACTTAATTCAGTTTGGCATTAAAAATAAGGTGAAAAAAATCTTATATGCCTCTTCAATGTCTGTTTATGGAGAAGTGAAGGATATTCCTATTAGTGAGAAACAAGAAGCCTTACCGCTCTCTTGCTATGGGGTAGGAAAAAGAGCAAGCGAACAATACCTTTCCATTTTTGGAGATCAATTGCCTTATATTATTTACAGAATGTTTAATGTATACGGTCCTGGGCAAGACCTTACTAATATGCGACAGGGGATGGTAAGTATTTTTCTCTCTCAAGCCCTTCAATCAAATACCATTTTAGTCAAAGGCAGCTTAGATCGTTTTCGTGATTTTATATATATTGACGATGTTGTCGATTGTTGGCTAAAAGGAGTCGAATTAAACGAATTAAAAAATTTAACTGTTAATCTAGGAACAGGTGAACGAACAGAGTTAGGGGATTTAGTCCGTGTAATAAGTCGTCATTTTGATCAACCCTCAATAACAGTAGAAGGTTCCACCCCCGGAGATCAATTTGGTATTTATGCCGATACAAGCTTGTTGAAAGAATCCTTTCAAATAGAACAACTCACATCCCTAAAAGAGGGTATGAAAAACTTTGCCAACTGGGCAAAATCGCAATAAAGCATGAATAATGTCTCTATCCATATTTCAGATAAAATTTCAACTATAGCTTCAAGTAGAGCTAAAAGTTTGACCTTTATCTGGGATGAGTTTTTAGAGGAAGATAATTTAATATCACTTGCATCTTTAGTAGAAGAAAAAGCCGCCTTTTACCGCGCCGAATTCTTATCCTGGACCCATGATTTTTCTCAGACAAAAATTAATGGAACCACTTTATACGAGCACTTAAAGCTGGAAGATGATTTACCTTTTTGGTGGGCTACCTCACTGGGTCAACGCTTTAATATTAACGCTGCTTCTTCAATTAATGATGTCATTAAATCAATGGCGTTCTTTGATTATCTAGCACAAGAAAAACTTTATCCTAATTCCATAAACATTACTACTGAGAGAACAGCCCTAAGTGATTTTTTTAAACAGTGGGGAAAACGTCAAGGAATAGAGGTCAATGTAATGCTAGTCAACAGCTCAAAAAAGGTTAAAAAATCTGTTTTAGTTTATGCTATTTACATTTTTCGTTTTGTTGTCTATGGAGTATTTAATCAACCCAAAAAACAATCGCAACAAAACGAATTTGTCTTCTTCGATATATTTACCCACCTCAAAAAAGGAGATGAATTTAACAGTAATTACTGGACAAAACTAGTCAAGGCATTAGAACAAAATTCAGTGCAATGGAATCACTTGTATTACAAAACAAGGGAAAGGTTTAGCTATCTAAATGCACTTAAGCGAATTTGGCTTTTTAACGCTAAAAAGAACCTGCACAAGCACCAGTTATTAGAACAAAACTTTAACTTGGTTGCCTACCTAAAAACCATTAAGCGTTTTTACACCATAAGAAAGCGCGCAAAAAAACTCCTCCCTAAATTATCTAAGGATTTTGTATGTCCAAATCGAAAAGTTGATTTTAGCCCGTGGTTAAAAGAAGATTTTGTTGATTCACTAACAGGTCAAGAAGCATTAAAAAATTGTTTTTACAGTGTATTACTTGAAAATGCCGTAAAAGCAACACGCATCAATGCAAAAGGGGTTTATTTACAAGAATTTCAACCTTGGGAAATCGCTTTGGTACATTATTGGAAAAAAGAAGCGCGCAATGATTTAATAGGTATGCCCCACTCTACCCACCGCTATTGGGATTTACGTTACTATTTTGCTGAAAAATTCTTTTCACATTATGCCCGAGATATTTTCCCAGACCATATCGCAGTAAATGGGGATTACTCTTATGAAAGATGCATTGAAAACGGCTATCCTAAGGCTATTTTAAAGCCAGTGGAAGCTTTGCGCTACCTTCACCACCCTACTACTCCACTAAAGCGAAAGAACAAAGAAAAAGCAGTTTTAAATCTATTGATTTGTTGCGATTATCAAAGTAGTACTAGTGAACGACTATTTGAAGTGGTTGATCAAGCTATTAAAGTAGGAAAAATAAAATGCAATGTAAAAGTTAGGATGCACCCCGCTTTTCCATTAGCAGAGGAATTATTTCAACAATATGATTTTGAGATAAGCAAAGAAGACATGGTTACAGCCTTGCAGGGAACAGATTGGGTAATCACCAGTAATCTTTCTGCAATAGCATTAGACGCATATTATCAAGGCTGTAATATTGCGCAACTAAGTGATGGTTTATACTTTAACCTCAGTCCTTTGAGAGGGGTGCTAAATGAGTTGCTATTTAATTCAACAGAAGAACTTAAAAATATGTTACTCAACAAAAAAAATGAAAAGGACAGTATCTCCTATTTTTCGATTGATACAAAAATCAAAAAATGGGGAAATCTTTTATTTAATCATAAAACATGACCCAAAGGGTACTTTGTAAAAAAAAGAAGGATTGTTTTTTGTTAAAAATTCCTCTACTGCTTTTCTTGCACCAGGAAATTGACTAATACCATAGTCGTCAATAACAATTGCACCCCCCTTATTAAGAAGAGGGTAGAAAAAATTCAAAGAATCCAAGGTGGGTTGATATAAATCAACATCTATGTGTACAAAGCTAAATTCTTTGGTCGCTACTTCTGGAAAACGATCAGGAATCCAGCCTTTAAAATAACTAATTGAATTAAAGGTAGACAAAGTAGATTTTACTTGTTCTTCTGTTGAAGAAAAAGATAATTTTTCTGCATTGATTTGTTTTTGAGAAAGATTATAACGCTGATTTTTATCTTCATCAAATTTGTCCGACAATCCTCCTTCAAATGAATCAAAAATATAAAATTCTTTTTTCTGCTTACTTTCTTTAAGTAGTGTCGATAAAATATAAGCACTATGCCCTTTCCAAACACCACATTCTGCAATAGCACCATTTATATTTTTATTTAACGTGTTCTGGAAAACGTTCTGTAAACTATAAAACCGTAGCTGTTTGTATGGATTATCATATTTTTCTGCTAAGGAGGCTTCTTGTGCTTTGTAATATAATTGAATTTCTTTAAAATTTTCGTAATACGGCTCCCACAAAAACTGGTCATAAATAACAGGTTTGTGAACATCATTATGCCGGTAGACAAATAATTTAACGCCAAATATTTTTGCGATAAAGTTAAAAAAAAGAAAGAGTTGTTTAATTAATATCTTTAATAAGTTCATTTTGTATTAATTTAAAAGAATCGACGAGTGTTAATCATAAAAATAATCGCTCGCTCTTAAACGTCTGTTACTGCTGTAGGATATTAATTTTGCAACTTAAAATACCCAAAATAGCCATAAACTTTCGCAAGTTATGTAATAAAAAGTAATGTTATAAAGTGTAGTAGCAAGGATTAGATTATTAAATTTTATTTAACCGTAAAATCATGATTTAACATTCATATGATTATTCAACCAAGTATACAACTCTTTTTCATTTGAAAGCAAGGGAATCTCAGAATAGATTAAGAAATCCTTTTCTAATTTCTGGGTAACATCTAAATAAGCTGTTGGGATTTTGTGGCTAGAAGAAATGTATGCTGTTGAGGTAAATGGCATTGATATTGATGCGATTGGTTTAATATTAATACAAAGGGAGTTTGCGTCAACTTCGGGATCAATCTCACTCCAATATCCGGTTTTTAAAAGTTCGTTTAAGGCCTTTTGGTATTTTTTTGAAACAAGTAAGTTATTCCTTTTCCTTTTAATTACAACAGTAAAATCGTGCGCTTTGGCAAGCCGATCAATACAATTTAAAAAAGCCACCGAATTATACTCAGAATAAAAATCTACTGCTGTTGCTAGACTGATATAAAAAGATGTTCTATAAGGTTGTACATCGAAAACCAAAATAGATGGCTTCTCTTTATACCTTTCATAATTTACCTTTTTACTTGAACAAGAAAATGGAATAACGTTTTTAATTGTCGTTGTGTAATGGCTTTGAACATATGATTTTAAGAAAACCGTTTGTTCTTTATTCCATATCCAATAATTTGGCCAGTTGAGCACCTGCCATTGGTTGTCTTGTGTTTTTGTTTTGCCTTTAACTTTAAAACTAGAATTATTGGTAGAATAGAAGTAAAAAATAATTTGACTTCCTTTTTGTTCAACCTCGTATGTCCACAAGGGTCTAAATATATGGCCTGAATTGTGAAAAAGATACATCTTATATCTTTGGTTAGGGGTGGTAAGTTGAGCAATTTTTTGAAAAACAAGCTGTCGAAACAAAAGTCGCTCTTGTTGATTAAATAGTGCAATACAACTTTTTTTAACTAGCCAGATTGAAAATTTAAGCAGTTTTAAACTACTATTGATTTCAGGTAAAGCGTGGGGCCTAAAAGAAACGTTTTTTCCATTTACCTTAAAACTAGTGGCAGCTTTACAAGAATGATGAATGTTTTCTACTGTATTCGCTTCTTTTTGCTCGCTAAACCACTCAACTATATTTTTTGCATTATTATCTGGACTTTGGATTAAATTATTGGGAGATAGATTTTCGAAAAATGCCCCTAAATTCGACAGCTTTTTATTTTGTTTAGAATTCGTCTTTCGTATTTCCAACAGTCCTACAGCCAAACCCACAAAAAACCATTTAACATTAAATTGTACCCACAAGATTTTATTCCAAAGGACAGGCACATTAAAACCTCTAACGACTAAGATTTTTCTCCATTGATTTGGCAGTGGATGGTATACTCTTTTTTTAGGATCAACAATTGCCGTTAAAAGAGCTTTATTCAAATCCCTATTAATCACACGATAGACTAAAAATTGATGGTAACAAGTATTTTTGTTTGAGTTGAAATTGGCTTTAACAGATAGTCCATTGATAGGATTATTGGCCAATTCATTTCTTAATTGTGCTATGTATTCTGGTTTATTTTCTTTTACAAGAGCATTATACCCCCGCATATAAGCCCGGATTTTAGCTCTTTGTCTTTTTTTAAACCAATTTAGCATAATGAAATCTTGAAAATTAATTGTGTTTTAATCAAAGAGTTGGTCGTTTGCTCTTGTTCCTGCAATGCAATCTTTGGTATATCGCTTTCCTAAAAGCAAAGGCAAATGTTTGGGATGCATGCCATGTCCTGGGCGAACAGACCTAAGATTTTCATGGGTAACCAAATCTCCTTTTTTCACATCTTTTGCAATGTATAATGAACGAGAAAAATTTTTGGCTTGCTTTTGTTTGTCTGTAAGGTTGTAATCTACTTGTCCTATGGCTAGCTCTGCTTCTCTAACCGCTTTCACCATCTGGGTAAACTCCTTTTCATCTAGCGAAAAACTGGCATCTGGACCTCCAATGGTTTTATCTAAAATAAAATGCTTTTCAATGATTTTAGCACCTAGCGTTACCGCTACTACTGGAGCTGTAATGCCTAGAGTATGATCAGAAAGACCAGTAACGACTTCATAACGTTCCGCTAAGTCACGAATCATGACTAGGTTTGCCTCTGCAATTGGAGCAGGGTAACTTGAGGTACATTTCAATAAGGCAATTTGATTATTACCCGCTTCCTTACATGTTTTTAAAGCTAGTTCTATATCTTCTGTTGTCGCTATTCCTGTAGATATAATTATGGGTTTTCCCTTACTCGCAACATATTTGATTAAAGGAATATCCGTAATTTCAAAAGAAGCTATTTTATAAATGGGGTTGTCGAGTCCTTCTAATAAATCAACCGCGCTTGGGTCAAAAGGAGACGAAAAACAAATTAAACCTTCTTCTTTGGCTACTTCAAATAACTTTTTATGCCATTCCCACGGTGTATACGCATCTTTATAAAGATCATGCAGGTATTTACCATCCCATATAGTACCTTGCTTTAATAAAAAATCCTCTGTTTTAACGTCTAGAGTAATGGTATCTGCAGTATAGGTTTGAATTTTAATCGCATCTGCACCCGAGCGTCTTGCTGCTCGAATGGTTTCAATCGCTGTCTCAAGTGAACCATTATGGTTGGCAGAGAGTTCAGCAATAATGAACACCTTTTTTTTAGACAATTTAAAATACTCTTTCATAAAATAAATTCATTAAATCCTTTATAAAATTTACGATTTTTTAAAGGCCTTTTATAACTAGATAATCTGTATTTGAGATGATCTTCAAGACTCCATAAAACATCCTTAAATCCAAACAAATCTCTAAATCTTACTGTACTTGAAAATCTTGGATTAATTTCAAAAACATAAGGCAAACCTTTAACAATGCGCAATTGAACGTTAATACTTCCTCTAAGATTTAATTTAGTGGCAATTTTAATTAAAAGTTGATCTATGGAATCATTTTCAACTATTTGACCAAAGACAGTAAAGCCACTCATCAAATCTCGTCTAAACACAATATGTCTAATTATTCCTTTGGATGAACAAAATAAGCCACAAGTATACTCCCCCTCATCTTCAGGTAAAAATTGTTGCAATATATGATTCGGAAATTTTCTTTTTACATAATTTAAATCTAAGTCGTCTTCAACTAAAACAATTGATTTACTACCACTACCAGTATTTGATTTTGCAATAACAGGATAATTTAATGTTAATTGTTCATCTTGTCGCTGTGTCTTGGGATAAGGAAGATTATATTTTTTTAAAAATTCTACTGTTTTCAATTTATCTAAAGCAGTGGAAAGGGTTAAAGAGTTTACTAAAACTAAGGGGATATCATTTATAAAATTAATTCCATTTAAAAAGAAATATCTGATTTCAGGTTCTGATACCGGTAAGATTAATGTGATTTTTTCGTTAATAATAATTTTTGAAATCACAGAAATATAATCCTCGTGAATGCATTTTGGCACTTGATAATATTTATCGAAAATTAAGCTGCTAGCCGAATTTATATTAATATCTGTTCCAATAATGCTCTTTATCCAATCAATCTCATTTAGTATTTTAAAAATACTTTGTCCGATATCCCCTCCAGCTCCTAATAGTAAAATATTTATTTGTTTCATTTTCTAAATAAAATTGAATAATTATAAGCTTTATCTGGATCATAGATTTTAACTTTCCTAGCAAGACTTTTTACACAGTATTTAGTTGAGATAATTTCAATCTTTATTTCTTCTAAATCCATAAATACCCAGCTTGCCACCCCCCCTTTTTGTCTATTTTGGCCTACAGAACCAGGATTTATTATAGTAGAATGGTTGAGTTTTTTTATGAAGGGATAATGACTATGCCCCACAAGTACAAAGTCAATAGCTGGGTTGTTTGCTTTTTCTAAAATTTCAGGAGCCGTGTCTGGATATAAATAAATTCTTTGATCCCACGGACTACCATGATTAAGCTCAAAAGTATATTTTCCTATTTGGATTAGCTTTTTCTCAGGAAGATCATATAATAGTTTTATCTCTTCACTAGAAAGTTGATTTTTAGCAAGTTGATGACCGGTTCCGTATTTCTCTATAATTTGACTTCTAATAACCCCAGATGATAGAAAACGGTTTAATAAGTCTTCATGATTCCCTTTAATCTTTACTCCATTCAATGAATTAATTAAATCCCAAACTTTTTTTGGCTCATAGTAATATCCAACATAATCCCCTAAACATAAATATTGTTCAATATTATACTTTTTACATTCTTCAAGAACAGCGTTTAAAGCGTCATAATTTCCGTGAATGTCAGATAAAATTGCTAGTCTCATAAATATTTATCTATAATTTTTTTAGCAACATCATTTGGGTTCAACAACTCAACTGATTTGAAATAATCTACCCAATCAAAATCCTTTATTGAATTTGAACGGATTTTTTTTTGCATTTTTGTATCTATAACACCTGGGTCTATTGAATGAGTTTCTATGTTACTTTCAAAGTCAAGACACTTGAAGAACATCTCATTGAATGACTTGCTACTACAATATAAACCCCAACCTTTTATTGCCCTAGATGAGGCCCCTGATGATATATTTATTATTTTCAAATGTTGTCCTTCATTTAATGATTTTACCAGATTATTTAAAATCATTAAAGGAGATAAAATATTTATAGAAATAGATTCTTTTATTTCGTTTCTTTTTATAACTCTAAAAAAATCCATTGGTTCTATTGTAAACGCATTATTAATAAATATTAATTCAGAATATCCTTTTATGATATTATCAAAAGCTATGGGCTCTGGCTCGTATAAAAAATCACGAATACAGTAATCAAAAGAATTTTTTTCAAAAAGTATTTTTTGATTATTATTAATTTTTCTTGTTATCCCAAAAATGAAGAAATCTTCTCTGTTCATTATTTGATTAAACAATGCCTTACCTAAGCCTCTGTTAATACCAGTTATAATTACAAGTTTTTTATTTTTACTCATATTAAGACTAAGCTTTGACTGAATAAACAATACAACTCCTTGACAATCCCGATTTACCTAGTCCAGATGATATTTCCAAAAATTTGTCAAACCCTAAATTTTGGATACTGAGTGCAAAATTAATTCTTGCTTGATGAGCTTTTTTACCTACTTTTTTATCGATATAATTCGAATCTGGATGGAGAAGAAATAATTCAATTGGAAAGTCTCCTAATGATTTTTTAATTTCAAAATTACAGTGATTCATGACCTTTGGTAAACTATCAAAATTAAAATATGAAAGGTGATCTGGAGGGTGAACCCAATAAGTGCTAATTGAATTATGGCTAGTTAAGTGCTGTTGGAGATGAGAAAAATCATTGGGGACTTTTACCCTTAAGACTCCTTCTTGACTTAAAAGTTTGTGGCACCAATTTAATAAATCAATGGGGGAAATAACATGCTCCAAGATATTTCCTAGATTGATGAAATCAAAAGTTTTATTGTTTTGAATTAATTTTTCTAAAACTGGATTTAATTCTCCATAAATAACTTTATCCTGAAGTTCGGGATTTTTGATTTTAATTCCATGTGATGAATAATCTGTGCCGTTGACTTCCCATCCCAATTCCTGCATGTTTTTCATAAAAAACCCTTCCCCACATCCAATATCAAGTAGCTTTTTTGATTTATTCTCTTCATGTTGTTTGTATAAATAATTACTTAACTCTGCATCATTTTTTAGAACGGCTAGCTCTTCCTTAGAATAACTCGCTTGGTAAGTACTAGCGGTTAAATCTTGATAATATTTTTTTTCGTAATACTCTTTTAATTCTTGTTCACTAGGGACCGGCGAAATAAAATAATAGCCTAAATCATGCTTTTTTACTGTATAACTCACTGATAATAAGATTTGAATTATTCTTAAAACTACCCATTTTAAAATGATTGTTATTTTTAAATGGTTCTTGATTAAAGTATTTATTAAATAATTTATTGAAATTATTTTTTATTTGCTCTTCATTTTCATCAAGTATGTTCACAAAATCAATTTCATTATCTACTAAAAATTGTTTGAAATAAAACTGATCTCTTACTTGATAAACTGGTAATGCAATTGTATTTCTTCTCCACACTTCATGTAAAGTAACACTAGCACCACAAATTGTTAATAATGACTGATCAATAGCATCTATCATTTCATTTACTGAAAAATTATCGGATAGCATAACAGAGAATTTATATTCTTTAGCCAATTGATCGATAATGGAGATAATGTTATCTGAAGCTGCAATACCCAAACTAACAAAAATGGATTGTTTTTTAGCTGACTTTATTGGACGATCAAATTCTTTTCTTAACAACACATATTCTTCACCAGTAAATAATTTGATTTTTTTCCAATTCTTGTAAAGAGAGGACGATGCGTAAATATTAGGATTCCAGATAATTTCTGCTTGATCTCTTATCGGGAAACCCAAGTCGTCAATAAGGACCGTTTTCTTGAATATTTTCTTAATACTACTTAGATAATTATTTCCAAAACGGTTACCATCACAAAAAAACAATTGAATCTTATCTAAATGGGCTTCAGTTTTTTTTATTAATTCTTTCGCTTCCTTTTCATCTCCTGACGTTTGAGATAAAACGACTGTTTTTATTTTTCTCTTACTCAATTCCGCTTGCCATTGAAGATTTGTGATAGCGCAAATGAAGTCTATTTCTAGTGCTTCAAAGATATCTATCAATGCAATCATTCTAGATCGATGACCATTACCATATACTTCTCTATCTTCAGAACAGATTAAAACCATTAATTAAATTTTCTAAATACTGGTTTAGTAGGTTTGCCTTTTAACTGATGCTCATATCCCTCTTCCAGAATGGCTTTATATTTTTTAATACATAATTCAAATCCTTTTAAGAAATGATTCATTTCTTTATTGGTAAAACTGAAAGACGGAACAACAATCCCTTGGAATAAAATATTTTGTTTAATCATTTCTTGCATAAAGAACGTTCTATGACCGTTACAAACAGAACCGGTTTTATTTTTAAAGATAAATGATGGCATCCAAGGGCAAGGTATCAAATCAACAAAAGCTTCTACTTGATTTGCTGCGATTAATGCTTTTACCTTCTGAATCAATTCATTTCCCACCGTATGAATATGTCCAATTACATTTTTATTTTTGAATTCTTCAATAGTTTTAATTCCTGCTCTAATCGCACTTGTTTCTCCTCCGTGAGTCGAAGAAATTAAAAAAACTTTTTCTTCTCCTTCTGCTAAAATCCCCCCTAAATCCATGATGTCTTTTTTGCCAGTAAGGGCACAAAAAGAAAAACCATTGGCAATTCCTTTTCCCCAGGTGGCTAAATCTGGTTTAAGCTTATATTTCGATATGGCTCCAGGAAAATCAACCTTAAATCCAGAAACCATTTCATCTAAGATAAAAACTGCGCCATTTTTTTGAGTTAATTCGATCGCTTGCTGAAGGTAATCTTGAGAAGAAACTGAGCAATCACAATTAGCGCAGTGAGGTTTTTCAGGCTCAGTAATTATCGCAGCTATTTGATTAGGATATTGATTAAATAATGCTTTCAATGAGTCGATGTTACAGGACTTAAAAGTTACCGTCAAAGAGCTAATTTCTTCCGGAACTCCTTTATTGCAAGCAGTTTTTCCAATAAACCAATCATCGTAACTATAAAAAGGATGATCAGCAGGGAAAGCGACTAACTTTCTTCCTGTATGGGCACGAGCCAGCTTAACAGCAGCAGTTGTTGCCGTTGATCCATTTTTTGAAAACTTAATGCGATCATGTTGTGGAATTAGAGAAAGAAAAGTTTCGGCCATCTCTTTTTCAATGTAGGAAGGACGTTGAAAATTTACTCCTTTATCTAACTCTTCTTTAATAGCCTCCAGAACTGGTGGATAAGCGTGACCTAAACTTACACTGGTCAGCCCCATTGAACAATCTAAAAACATATTCCCATCAATATCCCAAACATAGGCCCCTTTCCCATGAGAAATGGCAGCAGGTGCATTTTCTGGAAATTGATCATCACCCTTTGAATAGGTATGAGCACCTCCTGGAATTAATTGATGGATTACTTTTCTATATTTTTTTGATTGGTCCATTTTCATAAATTATATGTACATGGTATTGTAGCCCTCAATTGTTAAAGGATAAATAAGGTCTTTTAAATCAGGATGTTGATCTAAATATATAATAATATCTTCCAAATTAATTTGAGGAGCCTGATTTTTAAACTCATTATAAATTTTTCGACAAATAACTAAGTCTTCTGGATTATCTACTGTTAAACGTAAATCTTTTCGATTGAGATGATCTGGTGCTTTAATTTTTTGAACTTTAAATTCATTTAAATGTTCTCTAATATATAAAGTACATAGTTCAGATCGATGTTTTTCCTCTCCCTCTAAATGTGATTTTCGAAGGGCTGATAATCGAATGAATTCAAAACCACAGCCATCTATTATATCATCATAAAAGGTGGCATCGTTATTTTGTGAGCAATGCTGTTCCCACAGTTGATCAATAGCTTTATGGTGCAAAAATGGAGATTCACTTGTCACCCTAAAAACATCAGTGCCATAAGTTTTTTCAGCACATTTAATTAAACGATTTAAAACATCTATTTGGTCTCCAACGATATATTCTATCCCTTTTTGTTTTGCGACTGTTTTAAATACTTCATTGTCTTCTCCTTCACTTATTCCTAATACAATTGAGTTAATACAGCCTATCGAACTTAACCCATCAATGATGTTATCAATAATACGGATACCTCTTTCAATATCTAAGTTTTGAAGGGGTTTTCCATACAAACGTGACCCTTGATTTCTACAAGCCAATGCGGCGACTAATTTTCTTTTCATCACTATTTAATGTCTATTGTTAATATGGGTTGATTTTTTTGAATTGTTTTTTTTGCGGTTTTCCCTAAAACCAATTCTAATCGTTTAATAGTATACGTCTTATCCGTTCTTTTTAGTGTTACATTTTGGGCATTTAATGTTTCTCCTTGTCTAATTTCTTTTTGTGCTACAACATCTCTACGAACATTTTTTCTATACTTTTTTTCAGCCTCACTCATCCCAAAATCTTCCTCTTCAATATAACTCCCAAAAGCTTGTTTGGCCGTTTTTATTTGAGTAACAAATGCTTGAAATTCATCTGGATTAAGGGCAGATTCAAAATCTTCCAGTTCCATAACTTTGCCTAGTGTAAGGTGTTTTTCTATGACCTCTGCTCCCGCACCAATTGCTACTAAACAAATTGTTGAAGCAAATTTATCTTCTCCTGGATGATCTGCAAATCCCATTTGAAAATTAGTATGAATAGCTTTTGCTTTCTCTTTAATTACATTCATTCTAACTATATGGTTGTCTTCTGTTTTAGTTGGATAACCTTGAAATCCGCATAATAAAATTAAATTTTTACTTTTTAATACGTTGAGTGCTTTTTTGATTTCACCCCAATATGCACCACCGACACCTAAAATTACATTCTCAATAGAAGAACTTGAAATGGCTTCTAACAGGCCCAGATTGGTAACATCAGTACCATGAACTTTAATAGTATTAATACCAATATTTTCAGCTGCTACTAGACTTTTTTCGCCAAAAATATCTACAATTAATTGGGTTCCTAAAGAAGAAGCATAATCCTTTAACGATTTCCATTGCTCCTCTTCCATTTCCAACCCTTTGAATAAGGAATAATGTTGATAGTCTGCTGTGGCTAATTCATCTGCATAAACAAATTGAAATTTTACTGCATCAGCTCCTGCTTTTGCCGCTGCTTTAATTAATAGTTTAGATTGCATAAAGTTTCCTTCAAAACCTTGTGCAATTTCTGCAATAATATTAAGATTGGTTTTGCTTTGTAACATATGATAATATTGGTTTTTCAAAAAAATTGTATGAAATATAAGCCACTACGATGGTTAAGATTAAAATCAAAATCAAATTATATTTATTGTATTCTTCCATTAATTTAATAGCAAAAGGATGCCAAGCATATACTCCATAGGATATAGTCCCTAATGTTAGAAAAGAAGATCCTAAACTAAATTTTTCTTTTAATTTAACTTTACTTAAGTTAAGATGTAAAATAATTAAAGCTGGTATACAAAGATTAATCATAAAAAGGCCTAAAGAATAATAACCTAAAGCCCAATTTTGATATAAATAACTAGATAGAGAAATTGAAATTATAACTATTAATCCCACAAAATAATTAGAAACCTTAGGTATGCCATGTTCTTTTATATAATAGCAAGAAAAAATTCCTGAAAAAAAGTGAAATAAATTTCCAAAAAGGTTTCTACAATCAGGTCCTTTAAAGTAAGCCATAACTAAAAAAACAGTAAATAATATGAAATAAAAAAATAATTGACTAAATGTGTTTTTTAGATAATGAATCGTGAAATAGATTATTAATGGTGCTAATAAATAAAACTGCATTTCTATTCCCAACGTCCAAAACACTGAATTTAACAGATATTCATGGTTGTATTGAATCATAAATAGTTGAGGTAAAATTTGGGAAAAAGACAAGAGCCATTCTTTATTAAAAAAATAATGATGAAAAAGTGTAACCAATGAAATTAATATGAATAGCGGCATGACTCTTATTAATCTTCGTTGAAAAAACGTTTTAAGATCTATTTTATTAAATGAATACTTTTCGAAAATAAATCCATGGGAAATTACATATCCAGACATCCCAAAAAATATTATTACGGCTGTTCTTCCAGGAATATTAATAAAAGGCAACAAATTTCCCTTATAACCCTCTACATGCCATAATACAACTAATAATGCGAGTATACCTCTAGTAATCAACAATAAATCTAATTTTTTTACCAATTTACGGGATTTAATAATTCTTCTTCTAAGCTATATTTATCGATTGATTTTAGAATATTCTTCCAATTTATTTCATTGTGTTTAAAATGATTAATTTCTTGAAGTTGTTTTTGAGATTCAATACCTATAACAGCATAATCAATATTCAAGTTCTGCTTAATAAAGTCTAAACAAAATTGTGAAATTCTAAACTTATTTTTTTCACAAAGATTTTGTATTTCTTTTAAAACTGGCTGCAACATTAAAAGTTTACCCGACAGTTGATTTGGATTTTTAAAGTAAAGCCCCTGTAGATAAACAGACCGAACATGTATTTCAACACCTTTCTCTTTGAGCAATTTAAAATAAGGTTCAAATTTTCTGTCTAAAATGCTGTAAGGAACTTGTACAATATCTGGTACCAGTCCTAATTCTAATAAAGCGAATAGTTCTGAAGGTTCATATACGGAATAACCTATCTTATTAATTTTATCTGCTTTTTTATATGCTAAGAGTTCTTCCCAGAGGTATTTATTTTCTTTTAACTCAATACAATTATGAAATAAACAGCCGTAAATATTTTCTCTTTGGAAATTTTTAAAAGAGTTTTTTAATTGCTCCTTTAGACTATTAATATCTGAAAAAGAACCGATTTTAGTAACTATGTTACTTTTAGTGGTTGAAAATTCTCCCAATCTTTTTTCGGCATTTCCATACTGCACCGCTGTATCAAACATATTAATTCCAGCTTTATTAGCAGTTGAAATTATTTCTTTTAGCTCATCATCACTGGGCATTCCATTTGTATTAGCTATTCCATAATCTAATCCCCATTGAGCTGTTCCTAATGCGATTTTCATTTAATTATTTGTTTATTTAAAACCGACATTCTAAAACTATCATTTAATTGCTCTTTACTTTTTTCTTCTAAAAAATTGTTGAGGATTTTCTTAAAACCTAATTTTTCATAAAGCCTTAATGCTTTAACATTAGATCTATGCAAACCAAGATTTATTTTTTCTAAGCACAAAACATTAAAGCAAAAATCAATAACAGCTGTTGATGCTTCAAAACCAATTCCTTTTCCCCATACCGTACGATCTCCAATCATAATGCCATATTCCCCAAAAAGATGTTCTAAATCGATAGGATCGATCTTAATATTACCAATATGCTTATTTGTTTCTTTAAGGATAATTGCCCAAAAATATTTAGGATTACGTTCTACTTCTTCAAGGTAATCATCTAACTTTTCAAGGGTATAATCCCCTCCAGATTCCAGATAACGATTAACTTCTTCGTCGTTCAGCCAGTTAACATAATCTTTTGATAAGAAAACCTTATTAAGTGGTTTTAGAATTAATCTATCTGTTTCTAAAGTAGGTACTTCTGAAAAATGAGAAAGAGTTTTAATCATTAAAATAAATTTTGAAATCCAATAGGTTGTTCTATTAGCGAAACAACTTTTCTTTGTTCATCATATGTTAAACCAGGAAAAATTGGAATACTAATGGCTTCTTCATAATACTTCTCTGACTCTTCAAAGCCTTGTTTATTAAATCCTAAATTTTGATAGTACGGCTGCCTGTAAATAGGTATGTAGTGTAGATTAACCAAAATCCCTGAAGATCTTAACTTCTCAAACACCTGTTTATGGTTAATTTTATCATTTTTATTGACTCTAATAATGTAAAGGTGCCAAGAAGAATTTGTGTCTTCATGTTGTTTAGGGATTTGAATGTCAAATTCCTTAAGTAGTTCGTTATATTTTTGAGCCAATAACCTTCTTTCTTTAACAAAATCATCTAAACGATCCATTTGGCTTAAGCCTAAAGCAGCTTGTACTTCATTCATCCTGTAATTTAATCCAAGATCTAATTGCTCATAATACCATGGGCCATCTGGAGCTTTTGTCATTTCTGTGGCTTGTCTTGTAATTCCATGACTATGATATCTATATAATAAGCTAGCTAATATAGGATCATTTGTTAAACACATTCCCCCTTCACAAGTAGTTATTATCTTAACGGGATGAAAACTAAAAACAGCTATATCGCTATATTCACAATTCCCGACTGGTTTACCTTTATATGTTCCACCTATAGCATGAGAAGCATCTTCTATAATCTTAAAGCCATACTTTTTACTCAGGCTATGAATTTCTTCCATTTCACAGCTTTGTCCTGCAAGGTGAACAGGAATAACTACTTTTGGCAAGCGATTGTTTTGCTTAGCAAGAACTAACTTTTGCTCTAAAGCTTTCACAGACATATTATATGTAATTGGATCAATATCTACAAAATCTACGTCTGCATTACAGTATAATGCGCAATTAGAAGAGGCAACAAAAGAAATAGGACTCGTCCAAACTAAATCTCCTTTTCCAACCCCTAAGGACAAACAGGCAATATGAAGCGCACTAGTAGCGCTGTTACAAGCTACTGCATGTTTTGCTCCGCAATACTCAGATACTCGTCTTTCAAACTGGTGAACAATTGGCCCTTGCGTTAGAAAGTCTGATTTTAAAACATTTAGCACGCTATTGATGTCTTTTTTAGAAACATTTTGCCTGCCGTAAGGGATAATGCTCTTTTCACTACTAACTCTCTCAGAATTCAACATCTCTTCCAATTGAATATCTAAAGAAGGCAATGTTATATTTAAAGTACCGGTATATTTATGATTGCTCAAACTCATATCTTTTGGCCTTAGTACTAATCCAGGAAGAGATTCAATTGAAATAGGTTGAATCAATTGAGTAGAATAACCAGATAATTTAGCTATTGTTAACCCAAAATGATATTTGCTAATTCGCTCATTTGAGGAAATATTATATACACCCGATTTATTATTAGCTAGCAATAAACCTATCTGTTGGCTTAATGTTTTAACTGAAATTGGTGTAAAAAAAACATCTTCAAATAAATTTGAAATTTTACCTTTTTTTAAATTATTAAGAATAAAATCTGAAAAGGAAAGCTTATAATTTGGTCCAAATCCAAAAAAATTAGTTCTAATCACTAATGCTTTTGAGTTAGAGTTTAGAATTTCTTTCTCTCCCTCGTATTTAGTTTTGGCATAAATATTTAAGGGAGCCACAGTTGCTTCTTCCTTATAGTAAGGAGTGTCTCCTTTATATAGTTGATCAGTAGATATATGAACAAATTTTAAATTTAAATCAGATGCAATACTGGAAATTAAAAATGGCATTTGAATGTTTAAAAAATTTGCTTCTTTAGGATTTTTCTCGCAAGATTCTACATTGGTTAAACCAATACAATTAATGATTACATCTATATTTAACCTCTTTATTTGCTCTTTTAAAATAGAGGGATCTGAATATGCTAATTGAACTACTTCATGTTTATTCGAAATAATTTCTCTCTTGTGTTGTCCCAACACAAAAGTATCTTTTGAATTATTAATTTTAATCCATGCTTGGGCTAATAAACTTGAACCTCCTGTAAAAAGAATTCTCATAGATACTAAATTACACCAATTTTAGATTTATTTTCCTCAATCCAAGCATTTAAATCTTCCAAAGTCATCCATTCCTTATTGGACTCAGAAGAGTAGATAAAGTCAGGTGCTACTTGGGTTCCATTTTTAATTCTCAATGGATCTTTTGACCAATTATGTATTGAAGGAAGAATTTTAAAATGCTCTTCATACTCGAATGTATTAGGAGCGTCTTCAAAGCCAATCATTTGTTCATGCAACTTTTCCCCAGGTCTAATCCCAATCGTTTTAAACTCTGCAGAAGGAGAAACAGCCTTTGCAATGTCTAAAATATTCATAGACGGGATTTTCTTCACGTATATTTCACCTCCAAGCATATCTTCAAAAGCATGCCACACTAATTTGACACCTTCTTCTAAAGTAATCATAAATCTTGTCATTCTTGGATCTGTGATTGGTAAAATACCTTTATCTCTTATAGACATAAAAAAAGGAATCACAGAACCCCGAGAACCCATAACGTTTCCATATCTGACAACAGAAAAAGTGGTGTTGTGTTCTTGGTCATTTGAATTTCCAGCAACAAATAATTTATCTGAGGCTAATTTAGTAGCGCCATATAAATTAATAGGATTACTAGCTTTATCTGTAGAAAGTGCAACTACTCTTTTAACGCCTGAATCTATACAAGCGTCTATTAAGTTCATAGCCCCATTGATATTAGTTTTAACACATTCAAAGGGATTGTATTCTGCAGTTGGGACAATTTTAGTTGCAGCTGCATGCACTACATAGTCTACCCCGTCTAATGCCCTTGAAAGTCTTTCTTTGTCCCTAATGTCTCCAATTACAAATTTAACTCTAGGATCTTCTTTGAATTTCATAGACATATCCCATTGCTTCATTTCATCTCTAGAAAAAATAATTATTTTTTTTGGATTGTATTTTTCAAGAGTCATAGGAACAAATGTTTTACCAAATGAACCGGTACCGCCTGTTATTAAAATGGTTTGATTTTCTAACATAACTATAAAATTTCTTCTAGAATTTCTTCTTTTATTAATCCCTTATCTAAGGAATAGATTTGATCACAAATACTTAAAGTACTAACTCTATGCGCTATAATAATAATTGTTTTAATACCCTTGAGCTGCTTTATGGAATCCATAACGCCAGACTCTGTTTTGGTATCTAAAGCAGATGTAGCCTCATCTAACACAATTATAGGTGGATTGTTATATAACGCTCTTGCTATTCCTATTCTTTGACGCTGACCTCCAGACAGTTGAACCCCCATTTCCCCCACTCTCGTGTCTACACCCATTGGCAAATTATTAACAAAGGCTTCTAATTGAGCTAATTTTAAAGCGTTTTCTAACTTGCCAGAATCAATTTCTGTGTCCTTAAGCCCCAAGGCAATATTACTTTTTATAGAACTATCTAGTAAAAAAATGTTTTGAGATACATATCCAATTCTTTTCTGCCATGAATTAATGTCATTATAAATAGAGTAGTCCCCGATATTAATATCTCCTGATGAAGGAGAATAGAAACCTAAAAACAAATCTATTAAGGTAGTTTTGCCTGAACCAGAAGGTCCTATTAAACCAATTACTTCTCCTGGCTTAATTGACAAGGAAATATTATTTAAAATTTTTGCTTGTTGGTTATGGTATGAAAATGAGATACTATTAAAATGAATCTTCTTGGTGAAATCAAACTCAATAGAGGCTTGATTTTTAAATTTTGAAGATTTTAGCGTATCAAATTCTGTATATAAAACATCTAAAGAACTTTTATAATATTTTAATGACTGGGACCCTGCTATTAATTTATTTAAGGAAGGCATCATTCTAAAGGTAGCGGCTACAAAAACGCCTAAAGTAGCTACTAGGCCTGCTAAGTCCTTTTCTAAATATAAAAGCACACTAATGAAGATCAATAATCCAAACACGCTTAAAAACTCTAAATAATATCTAGGCAATAAGTTTAACGTACTATTTTTACCAAGTATATTTGCTTTTACAGAGTTGTTCCTAAAAAAAATTGAAGTGAAAAAAGATTCTTTTCCCAGAATTTTAATGTTTTTAATGCCTCCCAACCCCTCAATAATTAATTTGGAATTGTAGCCATCTAATTCCTGTCTCATTTTACCCCATCTTTTCATTCTTTTTTTAGAGAAAAAGAAAAAAATATACGAAGATAAACCAAAAAAAAGACCAACACTTATAGCTCCTACTGGCTCTATAAAAATCAGTGTTATAATTATCCCTATTAACATAGCACCCTCAATGACAAGATTCAGTAATGCCTGACAAAAGGTAGAGAAATAGGATACCTCTGTTTGTAAATTTCTAATCAATATTGATGAGTTAACACTTGTATGAAAAGAATATGGCTGGTGCATATATAATTCGAATAAAGTGTTTGATATATAAGCACTAAGTCTAGAGAGAAAACTATTTTGCTTATATGATAAAATGACCAAAAAAACTGTCTTAACAAAGTAAATTATTAAAATTAAAACAAGAGAGAAAACAATAAATTGGTTTTGGGTTTTCAAGCCAAAAAAAAGAGTCAACTTTGATAAAATTGGATATTTTTCAAAAGCCAATGGATCTAATAATATGGAAATTCCTGGAATTAAAACACCTAAACCAAAAATTTCAAGTATCATTCCTAAAAATAGTAACAATGAGAGCACCATTAGCGCTGTCCTTTGCCTTTTTGTAAGAAGAAAATTTAGTTTTTTAAGTGTGCTAATCATCTATAACTTCTTAAGCAGCCAACTAGATGACTGTATTTTATCTCCAAGACCGTCTATTAGGGCCACATTCATTTCTTCACAAACTGCCCTCTCTGGAATGGTATCATTATTTTGATCGCCTCCATTTGCAAACCCTAATTCAAACTCCCTACCATACTGCTCAGCAATCATTTTAATGGTATCGCAGACAGTTCTGTCGGTGTCAATAGAAAGAATGGCCTTGTCTACTGCTTTAATATTTGAAACGATAATCATGCGCTCCTTCTCTTCCTGAAACTCCTTACTTCCTTTTAGCTCCCTTTGATGGTCATTGTTTACAATTACAAATAGCTTGTCTGCCATAGCTTTGGCATTATTAAAATACTCTAGGTGCCCTTTATGAATGGGATTAAAATATCCGGAAACTATGATAGCTTTTTGTTTACTCATTTTTATTGAATAAAATAAGTTCATTGGCACTTAGCGAGTGACTAGCAGATAAAAAGAAAGCGACTTTTCTTTGAATAATTTTTTCTAGCTTTTCTTCTAGGTTTCTTACATAGGATGTATTTAAATCCTGACCTACTATGATTATTTCTATTTTGCCACTATCTATTCCTTTGGCATAATTACCTATTAGAATGATCTGCTCTACGTCTCCCATTCGCTCTAAAACGATCTCTACGGCGTCTTCTAGGCCAAGGTGCTTAAGTATTACCTTTTGCAATACAGCAGAACATTGGATGCTTTGTATTGGCTTTATATTGTATTTTATTGTTGGATTTTTCTTTTTGAAGGTAACCCGCGTCATGCAGGTGATTCAGTTCCTTACGGATGGCGTTTGTAGATTCGCCCATCTCCGTGGCTAGACCGTTTAAATAACCTCGATTGGCCTGTGATACAAAGAATTTGATCAACAGGCGCAATCTTGTTTTTGAGGTTATCAATTCACCTAGCACTTACTTATTATTTGATTACTTAATTTCAAGTAATAAAAGTACTTA
>JAGYKX010000002.1 GCA_018401115.1 Flavobacteriaceae bacterium
TTTGTAGTTTGGATCTATGAAAAGAAAGGAATTTGTTGGCAGCGTTTGCCCTGCAGTTGTTATAGCAATGATGAGTGCACCGCTTATTTATAGTTGTAGTAGAGAGGATAATGATCCTGCTGAAGTTCCATTAATTAAATACAATGTTTTAATCTCAGCTGGTGAAGGTGGATCAGTGAGTACGTCGGGTGGTGAGTTTAACCAAGGTTCCGAAATTAGTGTTATTGCTGTTCCTTTAGGAGAATATATTTTCAAAGAATGGTCAGATGGAAACACAAATGCTACAAGAACTATAAATGTTTCATCTGACATTACACTGACTGCTAACTTTGAAAAAAAGAAGTATCCATTAACTCTAAATATTGAAGGAGAAGGAGAAGTTTTAGAGGAGATAATAAATACTGGACGTACAACAGATTATGATTCTGGAACAACTATAAAGCTAACCGCTATTCCAGTAAATGGATGGATATTTCAAGACTGGAAAGGAGCCATTGAATCTTCTGAATCAACTACTCAAGTAACCATTAGTGAACCTCTTGAAATAACAGCTACTTTTATTATTGATGATACTGTTGGAGAAAACAACGAAGATCCATTATCAGAAGAAGAATCCAGATACCAGGAAGTTAAAGAGCTTATTGAATCCGATGGATATTATTATGAAAACAAGCTACTGTACATAGATCTTTCTAATGAAAATTATGAATCACTTGAAGAAATCAGTGCTTTTGTGAATGATATGGAAAATGGTATACTCATACTAAGAAAGGATCAAGAAAACTACATGGCATTTGATAATTGTTGCCCTCACTTAGGGACAAGAAATCAATGGACTTATTCCAATAATAGATTTAGATGCAATAACCACGGTAATTCATTTGGAACAGGAGAAGGTTTCACTTCTTTTTGCAGCTCAAATAGCACCACAGGTAATCTTAAGCAGTTTCCAACACAAATTTATAAGGATATGCTTACTATAGATTTTAATTAAAAGCACATAGTCTTCAAGTTATATATAGATATCACGACCAACCTAAAAAAAGAAAACCGTTTCTATTAAACCCACCCCTCAGATAAAATCTAGTGATGCATTGAAACATTTTGGGTTTTTATATAAGCGTTAAGAAGTGAACCATTTTAAAGCTGACAATACAATAATCGTACAAATATATATATTAAAAACAAAAAACCCTTGAAAATCATATGATTAACAAGGGTTTAAGTACTCGAGGTGGGAATCGAACCCACACTCCAAAGGAACTGGATTTTGAATCCAGCGCGTCTACCAATTCCGCCACTCGAGCAAATGATAGGAAAATATGTTCTCCTAAAATTGGAAGGCAAAATTAGAAAATAAATTGAGAATCTTCCTAAAAAAAAGAAACAATTCACTGTGGCAACTAAAATAAATGTATAAATTTGCAGCTCCTTAATATTAAGGAACTTAGAACTGGAACCAAACCCGCTTTAAGCATGCCATATATACAACCAGAACCTAAAATTTTTGCTTGCACCCAAAGCCAGGCCCTCGCAGAGAAGATCGCTGAATCTTTTGGTGCCCCTATTGGAAAAGTAATTACGTCCAAATACAGCGATGGAGAATTCCAACCTTCTTTTGAAGAGTCTGTACGTGGATCTAGGGTTTTTATTGTGGGTTCTACCAACCCAAGTTCTGAGAATTTAATGGAAATGCTGTTGATGTTAGATGCAGCTAAAAGAGCATCGGCCAGGCATATTACGGCAGTGATGCCGTATTTTGGGTGGGCCAGACAAGACAGAAAAGACAAGCCTAGGGTGCCTATTGCTGCTAAATTGGTGGCTAAAATGCTTGAGGTTGCTGGGGCTACAAGGATCATTACTATGGACCTTCATGCAGACCAAATACAAGGGTTCTTTGAAAAACCTGTAGACCATTTGTTTGCCTCTACCCTATTTTTACCTTATTTAAAAAGTCTAAACTTAGAAAATTTAACTATTGCGTCTCCAGATATGGGCGGTTCCAAGAGAGCTTACGCCTATTCTAAAGCCCTAGAAAGCGACGTAGTAATTTGTTATAAACAAAGAGAGAAAGCCAATGTAATTTCTCATATGGAACTAATTGGAGAAGTGACTGGTAAAAATGTGGTCTTGGTAGACGACATGGTAGACACCGCTGGAACACTGACCAAAGCAGCAGATTTAATGATAGAGCGAGGCGCCTTAAGCGTAAGGGCTATAACCACGCATGCCATTCTTTCTGGGAACGCTTACGAGCGTATTGAAAATTCAAAATTAACGGAATTAATCGTGACCGATTCTATTCCGCTAAAACAACAAAGCGATAAAATTAGAGTGATTGGTTGTGCAGCACTATTTGCAGACGTAATGCAAAGGGTTCATACCAATACTTCTATTAGCTCAAAGTTTTTAATGTAAGAACGTCCCGAGGGGGACTATTTATTAATAATTAAATTTAGAACATGAAATCTATTACTATTAAAGGATCACAAAGAGAAAGCGTGGGCAAAAAAGCAACAAAGGCCTTGCGTAATGCTGGAATGGTTCCTTGCGTAATTTACGGAGGAGACAAACCAGTACATTTTTCAGCTGCAGAGCTGGCATTTAAACCGTTAATCTACACTCCAAACGCACACACAGTAACGGTAGATTTAGAAGACGGGACTAAAATTGATGCGGTATTACAGGACATTCAATTCCACCCTGTTACAGACAAAATCTTACACATAGATTTCTATCAGTTATTCAGCGACAAACCAGTAAACATGAGTATTCCTGTACAATTAGAAGGAAACTCTCCAGGGGTTAGAAACGGGGGGCGTTTGTTGTTTAGAAAACGTAAGTTAACTATTAAGGCATTACCAGGAGACTTACCAGATTTCTTCCCAGTAGATATTTCAAAACTTAAAATTGGTGGTACTATTCCAGTATCTTCTTTATTAGACGAGAAATATACTTTCTTACATCCTGAAAGCACTGCTATTGTTCAAGTGAAAACATCTAGAACCGCTGTTTCAATTGAAGATGAAGATGAAGAAGGTGCAGAAGGTGCAGAAGGTGCAGACGCACCAGCAGAAGCTGCTGCAGAGTAATTATAGGCAAACTATTTATTTTAAGCATCCCAAGCCACCTGGTTTGGGATGCTTTTTTTATTTTTACCCCTACATCCTACAAACTAGCGTAGCAAATGAAAAAATTCCTGATTGTTGGCCTTGGAAATATAGGCGCTGAATATGCGGAAACAAGGCATAATATTGGTTTTAAAGTAGTAGAAGCCCTCGCCCTAAAACACGAGCAGCCTTTTGAAACCCAAAAATTAGGTGACCTAGCAACGGTTAAAATCAAAGGAAGAAGTTTATTGCTTTTAAAACCTAGTACCTATATGAATCTCAGCGGTAAAGCAGTACTGTACTGGATGGAAAAAGAGAAAATTCCTTTGGAAAATGTCTTGATAGTGACAGATGACATTCACCTGCCCTTTGGGAGCATCCGCCTAAAGGCGAAAGGATCAGATGGAGGTCACAATGGCTTAAAAGACATTCAAGAAAAATTAAATACGGTCCAATACAACCGCTATAGATTCGGAGTAGGCGCAGATTTTGGCGCTGGAAGACAGATAGATTACGTCTTAGGAGAATGGTCTACAGAAGAGCGAGAAAAACTTAAAGAAAGACTGGAAAAATCTACCTCCCTCATAGAATCCTTTGCTCTTGCTGGTTTGGCGAGAACCATGAATCAGTTTAACAATAGCTAAGTTCCCAATTAATCGCAATTTAATCTATCTTAAAATCAAAAACGGCAGAAGGGGTCTTATTACCGGAATAGTCGGTGGTCACTACCTGCCAATAATAAGTGGCCCCCTGAGTCACATTGGCAGTAAACTGCGTAGAAGTTGTGCTGCTTAAATTTTGAACCGCAGTTGGTGGTGATTGGTTGCCTAATAGAAGCGTATAACTAATTATGTCGTTGTCTATATCCGAACCAGACCAACGCAACGAAATTTGGCCTTCAGCAGGCATAGTGAGCTGAGCACCTGAAAGCGGTGTTAAAGCAGTTGCGGGAAAAGGGGCGTGGGTGGTTTCACTTCCTGCATTAAAAAAATACCACAAGCTACTTGAGGTAGTCTCCAAGACTTTCGTATTAGAAGCAATTACCTGCCATGAATACGCTTCGCCCATTTTCAAGGGAACTTCTATAGAAGTCAATAAAGTATTTTGAATGGTTTTTTGGCCACTACTCAGTTGTATAATTTCTACACGATAAGATTCTGCCTCTGTAGCTTCTCGCCACTCAAAGGCAATCCTTCTGGTGACTTCATTGACCAAGCTTCCCTCTGTACAATCTAAATTTTGGGTTGGGAAAACCAAAGATATAGGCCCAGGTGGGCTTGGTGGGGCGTCTTTTCCACAGCCTAAAAAAAATATACAGCATATTAAAAAGTACTTTTTCATTCTTTTAAAACTTTATAAGAGGTGGTGGTGCCATCTAACTCAATTCGAACAATATAAACGCCTGGATCCCAAAGCGAAGTATCTAAACGCCATGGTGTTAGGGTCGCAGTTGTATTGTATGTGCCTAGGCCTGCACCTGAAAGGGTGAAAATTTGGACTTTCATTTCGGGCTTTTCAAATACAGCCGCCTGAATATAAAGCATTTCTTTTAATGGATTTGGGTACACCAAAGGTTTGGGAGTATAAAAAATTTGCTCCTCATAAATACCCTGGCAATCCAAACCTGTCACTATTTTAAGGCTGTTAATTCCTGGCTTTAATGCCAAGGTTAACTGGGGCTGTTCTTGTGTAAAAGACTGGTCATTTAAGCTTACAAAGTAGCGACTGCTACCCGACAAATTCACAGATAAAGATCCCCCGTTGTCATAAGATACTGCAGTGGTCACCGCCAGTGGCTCTGGAGCGCCAATGCGCACTTCAAAACATTGTTGTTCATAATTAATTCCAGCTTTAGTTCCCTCAAAGCAAAGGGTGTAGTTGCCTGCTGTCATATTTTCCAATGCCAAAAAGCTTGTGAATGAAGCTTGGTTAATTTGAGCTCCTGAGGCATTTTTAACGTAAACCACATAATCCATCACCTGTGCTACGGTCACTTCTACAGATCCATCTGAAACATTTAAACAGGATTGGCTCTTGAGAGACACCCTAAAGTTTTGGGGGTCTAAGCGGTACACAGCGCAACCTTTGGTGTCTACCTCAGCACCAGCAGGGGTGTTGAGACATTGGTCTGCACCGTCGTCATAAACACCATCATTATCTGCGTCTGGTCTAAAAGTACCCGCTGCAGCTATTTTCATCTCAAAAAGATTCAAAGCACCTCCGTCTGCTTCCGCCACATCTTCAATTTCAAGGCGCCAGATTCCCTTAATGGAGTCTCCCCTAAAAATCTCAAAACTCCCCAAAGGTCTTACAAAGCCGCCTATAGCAGGGTCATTTGCACAGTTAAAAACAGGGGCTGTATCTGAGAAGGTAGCGACCAAATTTTCCCCTTGCCCGCAGGAATTGGCAATTAAAACGGCTACTTTTCCTGAAGGAGCGTAAAGCTTTACAACAAGGTCTGAAAGGTATGAGTGGGCAATATCTAATGAAACTTCTAAAGAGGCAAGCGGCAAATCTTCCTTAATCTCAATACTGGCATTAATGGTATTGGGAGTATTACTTCCAATAGTAATCGGAAGCAAATCTGCAGATTTGGTCTGGGTATTCTCTGGTGTAGTCTTAAAACTATTTACTTCTGACGGGGTATTTCCACCACAGTCATTTAAAGCTATTACCCGCCAAAAATATGTAGTGTCTGGCGCCAAGTCTACCAAATAATCCTGAGAAAAAGAGGTAGAATTAGTATAATAAATTGTGTCAAAATCAGTTGTTTCAGAAACTTCTACTATATAGGTACTTGCCCCATTAACTGCAGACCACTCTAGAGTAGCGTCTAAAAAAACAGCAGCGTTTCCTGAAGATGGGCTTAATAAAGTAGGAGGGTCTAGCGTGTCTGGTAAAATAGTAATACTGAAATCTAAACTGTTGCTCAACGCGCCACTTTCTACCAATGCAGTAATGGAGAACGTGCCCGCAATAAGCTCCTTAGCGGCACTAAATGTAATGTCTATTGATTGACTATTAGTAAAAGTGCCTAAAGTGGGCGTCGCTGAAAGACCCGAAGGAAGGTTCAAAAACGATATTTCAGCAGCCTCAGAAGTAGACTCGTATTCAATCACACCAGACAAGCTTACTGAAGACTCTGGACATAAGGAGGCGAATGTTGGGTTAAACACCAAGGCCAATGGGGCCTGGTTTATTTCAAAATCTGCGGTATTTACAGCAAAAAACGGATTATTCTCTGCTTTAAGCATGAGGCGCGCGTTGGTTGCATTGGTATTTGGAAGCACCAAAGTATAGTGCCCATTGTTGGGAATTCCAGTGGCCAAGGTCTTAGAAAAGCTTAGTCCGCCGTCTAATGAAAGTAATGCTTTGAGTGTTTTGGTATTTAGCTCAGGGCCGTTGGTTCTCGCTACTTCCCAGCTTACTGTTATAGGTTGCCCACCGCTATAGCTTTGTATACTGTCTTGAGAACGAATAAAGAAAGGGCCCACATTAGACTGAACTTTCAAACGGGTACTAGCCATTTTTATTCCAGCACCTTCACTTGCGTTATCCCTCACGGTTACATAAAAATTATAGTCCCTAGGGATGGAGGCCAAGGTCTCCCACTGCGTTAAAGAAGGGGTATCTGTGGTTAATTTATTCGCTGCTATATTAATCAATTTAGGAAAATATCTTTGGGGAGAAGTCGTTGGAGGCAATGACCTAAAAGCAGCTCCCACTGGATTTTGAGGGCCAAAAATAGCTGCAGTAACTACTCCATTGTCTGCTTGTTCCCAAGCGTAAGAAAGTACGTCTTCTGTGTTAGGGTCTGAAGCCTTCGCTTCGAGTAAAAATGGCGTAGCTAAGGGGAGCTTATAATCATTTAAAGCTTCTAAAACAGGTGCGTCATTAGTACTCAATTCATTGCTCTCACAAGCGTAAGTGTCAAGATAATTTAAAATTTGAAGGATACTCACCCCATGGAAGTAATCTGAGGCATTAGTGGCCACGTTTTCTCCAGAAACAATTCCTGCATAAGACATAATGGTACTACCACTTCCAGGTTCTACTTGAACATTCGTGCCCTCCGATTCATAAGACCAGGTGTGATTGGCCCCAAATTGATGCCCTATTTCATGGGCCACAAAATCAATATCAAAGGTGTCGCCCTCGGGAAACTGTCCAGAGGAAAAACCACTCCCCTTTTTGTTGTCCTGGCAAACCGCCCCAACAAAACCAGCGTTACCATTGTTGTTGTCTTGGTGAAAAAGATGTCCTAGGTCATAATTCGCTTCCCCAATATTAGCGGTTAATGTCGTTTGAATTTCATTGATTAAATCTGACCCAAATGGATCTGTTTCAGGGTCTGTATAAATGACATTGGTCGTACTGGCAACCAAAGAAAGCTGCACCCCTAAATCTCTGCCAAACACTGCATTAATTCTGGTTACAGTAGCATTAATTGCCGTTAAAGCACCTTCTAGCGTTCCACCGTGATACTGGGTGTATTCTCCCGAGGCGGCTACCGCAAGCCGGTATGTTTTTACCGTTGTTTTTGCCGCTACATTTGGGGCTTTTGCCCCGCTAGATTTGGCCGTCATACTTCCGGCCGATGCCCTTATGCGCACCGCTGTTTCTTCCTCAAAAGTACTGCATATAAAATCCTGATTTTCAGAATCCATAGCAGCATAAAACACGTATTGACCTGTGTTCCTTATCTTTTCTAAAAAAGTGAACCCTGGAGAATTAGGACTTGTAAAGGTTGCCGACAATTGGGTGTTTAGGCCTTTAGAAAAGGAGAAAAATACCATTGAACCGAAAGCACCCTTCCCTTTAAAAGAGCGAATACCGGGATATTTAAGCTGAAGACCCTCTGAGAGTGATGCGTAATCACTGATCGAAAAAGGTTCTAAAACACCTGTTTCATTTGGGAAGTATAGAGGGGTATTCGTATTTAGCGATTTTTGAAGGGCTTTGACAAATCCCTCCTCGTCCAAATCGTAAAATACTTTATCCTGAGGGGATTTAGCGCCAAGTCCCCACTGAAATGAGGGTGTTTTAGCAGGAGACCAATAGCTTTGCTGTGCTTGAACAGAAAAGACTAAAAAAAGTAGGCATAATGAAAAAACAAGCCGTAATTTTGAACACATATAGGGATATATATATTCTATAAAAATACAGTATTTTATTATAAAACTAACGTGATTAGCACCCATTCCTTACCGCCACTAGATGCCACTATAAAAACAGCCGTGACTATTGGGACTTTTGATGGGGTTCATTTAGGCCATACTCAAATCATAAAACAATTGGTTCAAAAGGCTAAAATATTAGAAATACCCTCAGTAGTATTGAGCTTTTACCCACATCCTAGAATTGTTTTACACCAAGACAGTGGGATTAAACTTTTAGACAGTCTTGAAGAAAAAGCGGCCAAATTAGAAGCCCTTGGCGTAGACTATTTTGTGGTTTATCCATTTACTAAAAGCTTCTCCAGAATGAGTGCAGAGACTTTTGTATCGGACATTTTAGTCCAGGGGCTACATGCTAAAAGTGTACTGATTGGCTATGACCACAGGTTTGGTAGAAATAGAAACGCCAACATAGAGGACCTTAGAAATTTTGGGAAACAATACAATTTTGAGGTAGCAGAAATATCTGCACAAGCCATAGAAGCAGTAGCCGTAAGTTCCACTAAAATCAGGAAGGCACTAGAAGAAGGTCAGGTTAAAAAAGCGAATAAATTCCTTGGTAGTGCATTTGGTCTAAGCGGGAAAGTCATTTCAGGCAGGCAAATTGGGCGCACCCTAGGATTTCCTACTGCAAATATAAAACCCTCTTATACCTATAAACTCATTCCAAAGCAAGGGGTTTATGTCATTAAAAGCTATTTGGACGGTCAGGAGGTATTTGGAATGCTTAATATTGGCCAAAACCCAACAGTCACGCTTCATGTATCTGAATCTGTATTTCCGAAAATAGAAGTGCATTTTTTTCATTTCAACAAAGACCTTTACGATCAGGAAATAAACGTTTCCTTTATTGAATGGGTAAGGGATGAGATTAAATTTGACTCCGTAGAAGCACTCCGTTTACAGCTCAAAAAAGACCAATCCAAGGCCTTAAAAATAGTTGCTACGTACAAAAGCCAAAAGTAACCTTTAAAATTCCCCCTATTCCACTACCTTTACACTTTATAAAAATTCATAGTTTATGTTGCAGATTCAAGCTATAAGAGCCCAAGAAGACGCTATAATTACCGCACTAAAAAAACGCCAAATAGACGCCGCTCCAATTGTATCTAAAATTTTAGAGATAGACCAACTGAGAAGGGCTACCCAAACCTCCTTAGATGAAAACCTAGCTAGGGCCAATCAGTTGGCTAAAGAAATTGGGGGACTGTTTAAATCTGGTCAAGCAGCAGAGGCACAAGCACTCAAAGAAGAAAGTGGCTCACTTAAAGAAGCGAGCAAAACACTTCAGGCTACTTTAGCAGAGGTGAGCGAAACATTACAAGATTTATTGTACTCGCTGCCCAATGTACCACATGATTCGGTGCCTGCTGGTAAAAGCGAAGAAGACAACGAAGAAATTTTTAGAGCAGGAGACATTCCTACATTACATAAAGACGCCCTTCCCCATTGGGAGTTAGCTAAAAAATACGACCTAATTGACTTTGAATTAGGGGTTAAAATTGCTGGAGCAGGATTCCCTGTGTATAAAGGCAAAGGCGCCAAATTACAAAGGGCATTAATCGCCTATTTTTTAGATAAAAATACCGCAGCCGGATACACCGAAATACAACCACCACTAGTGGTCAATGAGGCATCTGGTTATGGCACGGGGCAATTGCCAGACAAAGAGGGGCAGATGTATTACATGCCAGAAGACAAACTATACCTCATCCCTACAGCAGAGGTTCCTGTGACCAATATTTTTAGAGATGTGGTCCTATCAGAAAGTGATTTTCCTGTAAAATACACCGCATACACTCCTTGTTTTAGAAGAGAAGCAGGTAGTTATGGTGCTCATGTGAGAGGGCTAAATAGACTTCACCAGTTCGACAAAGTAGAGATCGTACAGGTCTCCCATCCGGAAGCTTCATACGAAGCCCTAGATGGCATGGTCCAACATGTAAAAGATATTCTTCAGGAATTAGAAATTCCCTATAGAATACTCAGGCTATGTGGTGGAGACCTTGGTTTTACCTCAGCCTTGACCTTTGATTTTGAGTTATTTTCTACCGCCCAAGACAGGTGGTTGGAAATATCCTCTGTGTCTAACTTCGAAACCTTCCAGGCCAATCGCTTAAAACTTCGTTTTAAAGACGCCGCAGGAAAAAGCGTCTTAGCGCATACCCTAAACGGTAGCGCCTTGGCCTTACCAAGAGTATTGGCAGGAATTTTAGAAAACTGCCAAACACCAGACGGTATTAAAATACCCAAAGTTTTACAGCCATATACTGGCTTTGACATGATCTCATAACCTATGTTTTTATTTAACGTTACCACCCATTTAGACGAAACGCAAGAAGCAGATTGGCTGCTCTGGATGCAAGAAGAGCACATCCCTACCCTACTCAAAGGAGATTACTTTAGTACTGCTACACTCACCAAAGTAATGGTAGAAGAACCTATGGGAGGCGTTACTTATACCGTGCAATACACCACAGACCACAAAGCCATTATCAATGGCCTTTACGAAAGACAGGCTGCAGATTTAGAGGCACAGCTTATGAAAAAATTCGGTAGTGAAGTGCTGAGTTTCAAAACACCGCTTAAAATCATTGGCCAATACTAACCTTTAGCATATTATTCCCATGGGAAAACACAAAAAAGTTGGAAAGTACCAGAATTGGGATAAAGAAGAAGACTCAAGCGCGGTTAGGGCAAAAAAACACCTCGGGCAGCACTTTTTAAAAGATCAGGAAGTCGCTAGAAAAATAGCAGAAACCCTTTTGCTCAATGGTTATGACAATGTCATTGAAATTGGACCAGGAACAGGAGTACTTACCCAATACCTTCTAGAGCAAGACATTAATCTATTGGCCTTAGACTTAGATAGAGAGTCTATAGAATACCTAAAAACTGACTTTGAGATTAACCACCTCAAGTTACTTCAGCGTAATAAAACATTTGAGGTCAGGTATGCAGACTTTCTCAAAGAAGACTTAAGCACCCTTTTTAATGGTGCTCCCTTTGGTATCACTGGAAATTTCCCTTACAACATTTCCACCCAAATTGTGTTTAAAATGCTTGAATACAAGGATAGGATACCTGAATTCACAGGAATGTTTCAAAAAGAAGTGGCCCAGCGAATCTGTGAAAAAGAGGGTAGTAAAGCATACGGGATACTCTCTGTTTTAGTGCAGGCTTTCTACGAAGCAGAATACTTATTCACCGTACATCCTGAAGTATTTAACCCGCCCCCAAAAGTTCAATCGGGTGTTTTGAGGCTCACCCGAAAAGACAATCTCACCATTGATTGTTCTGAAACGCTGTTAAAAACAGTTGTGAAAGCTGCTTTTAACCAAAGAAGAAAGACCCTTAGAAACAGTCTAAAAACCTTACAACTTTCTGAGAATCTAACCAAAGATGCTATCTTTGATAAAAGACCCGAACAAATTTCTGTTGCAGACTTTATTGCACTGACAAAGAAAATAGCCCATGACACCCTTTAAACTCACCGCAGAACTTTTAGAAGAGATTGCAGTCCTTATTGCCAATAAGGACAATAAGGCATTGAAAGCCATGCTGCTGGATATTCACTTTGCAGATGTGGCGGAAATTGTCAATGAGCTCAATTCAGATGAGGCTACCTACCTGATTAAATTATTGGATTCTGAAAAAACCTCAGACATTCTAACAGAGTTAGATGAGGACATGAGAGAATCTATTCTAGCGAATCTCTCTGCAAAAGAAATTGCAGAAGAATTAGATGAACTGGACACAGATGACGCTGCAGATATTGTAGCAGAACTTCCTACCGAAATGATCGGAAAGGTTATTTCTGCCATTGAAGACAGGGAGCACGCAAAAGATATTGTAGATCTTTTACGCTATGACGAAGATACTGCTGGGGGACTTATGGCCAAAGAGCTCGTGAAGGTAAATGAAAACTGGAACGTCCTGACCTGTGTCAAAGAAATGCGGGCCCAAGCAGAAAATGTCACAAGGGTCCACTCCATTTATGTGGTAGACGCAGAAGACAAACTGGTAGGTCGTTTGTCATTAAAAGATTTGCTCACTACCTCTACAAAACAACCCATTAAGGACGTCTACATCTCAAAAGTAGACGCAGTTTCTGTAAACGAAAGCACCGAAGAAGTGGCTAAGATTATGTCTAAGTACGATTTAGAAGCCATTCCAGTGATCGATGAATTAGGACGCTTAGTCGGAAGAATTACCATTGATGATATTGTAGATGTGATTCGAGAAGAAGCAGAAAAAGATTATCAATTGGCTGCAGGTATTTCTAATGACGTAGAAGCAGACGACAGTATTTGGGAACTCACCAAAGCGAGAATTCCTTGGTTGTTCTTAGGCCTCATTGGAGGTGTAGGAGCAGCAGCTATTATGGGTGGCTTTGAAACCTTGATTCAAAAGTACGCCATCTTATTTTTCTTTACCCCACTCATTGCCGCTATGGCGGGTAACGTTGGGGTACAATCTTCTGCTATTGTGGTACAAGGTATTGCCAATGACGACGTTAAGGGGAGTATTGGCCAAAGGGTCTTTAAGGAAATGCTCTTGGCGCTCTTAAACGGAACTATCTTAGCCATAATACTGTTGTTGTTTACCTGGTTTTGGAAAGGAGATTTACGCACCTCCATCGCTATTGCCATTTCACTAGTCACTGTAACCGTTGCCGCAGGAGTCATTGGCACCTTTACACCATTATTTTTACATAAAAGAGGGATTGATCCAGCCATTGCCACTGGACCATTTATCACTACTTCCAATGACATATTTGGAATTCTTATATACTTTAGCATTGCCAAAGCCATTCTTGGTTTTTAATATTACCCGATGAAAGTACTGCATATAGACACCAATC
This sequence comes from Flavobacteriaceae bacterium, assembly GCA_018401115.1. Lineage (GTDB taxonomy): Bacteria > Bacteroidota > Bacteroidia > Flavobacteriales > Flavobacteriaceae > MAG-120531. The sequence goes on from JAGYKX010000002.1 coordinate 13,152, forward strand.
ATCCTTGCCTCATAGAGGATTTGGCTGTTTTAGGCTTTGAAAATCACGAGCAATATACGGCCTCAAAAGAGGCTGTTTTGAAAATCATCTCCCAATACGACGGGCTTATACTTCGTTCGAGATTTCCCATAGACCGCGCGTTTTTAAAAGCTGCAACAAAACTAAAGTTTATAGGACGTGTAGGTGCTGGTCTGGAGAATATTGACCTAGCAGCGGCTGCAGAATTAGGTATTTTTTTAGCAGCTGCTCCAGAAGGAAACAGAAATGCTGTTGGAGAACACAGTTTGGGTTTGCTCCTCTCCTTGTTTCAGAAATTACACACTGCAGATTATGAAGTAAAACATGGAATTTGGGATAGACCTGGTAATAGGGGTATAGAATTAGATGGCCAAACGGTTGGAATTATAGGTTTCGGAAATATGGGTCAAGCCTTTGCCAAAAAACTCCGCGGTTTTGACCTAGAGATAATTTACCATGACTTAAAAGAAATTCCTCCCCCAGCACGCTGTGCACAGGTATCCCTCTCTGAACTCCAAAGCCGCGCTACGGTACTGAGCTTGCATTTGCCCCAAACCCCAGAAACAAAAGGGCTGGTCAACACCCAATTTATAAATGGGTTTCAACACCCATTTTGGCTACTCAATACGGGTCGGGGTAGCGCTGTTGTTACAGCAGACCTTGTAAAGGCCATTGAAAAAGGACAAATAAGGGGGGCCGGCTTAGACGTATTAGAATACGAAACTAGTTCTTTTGAAAGTTTTTTAAAAGACAGCAATAAACCAGAAGCCCTGCGGTATTTAATGGAGAGCAAAAAAGTTATTCTTAGCCCTCATGTTGCTGGTTGGACCCATGAAAGTCAGGAGAAATTAGCCAAAACTGTAGTAGAAAAAATTGCTGTACACTTTGGCATATCTGGTTGAGCTGCACACTTTGGCATATCTGGTCATAAGCGCTAAAGAAGGTCTAAATTAATCTCTTCTGGGGGCACTCCAGCGGCCAGCTTGCGTTCTAGGTCTGCTTGAAACTCCTCCATAACTGGCTTTACAGTACTTTCTGGCAAGTCTGATATCTTAATATACATAAGGCCATCTACCGCATTATTAAACAGTGGGTCTACATTAAAAGCAATCACCTTAGCATTTTGCTTAATGTATTTTTTAATCAATACTGGAAGTCTGAGGTTTCCCGGCTCTACCTCCTCAATCAGTTTATCAAATTTATTTAGATCAGATTGTGTTTCGTCAAAAACAAAATCCTTGTCTGCGTCTTTTAATTTTACTTTAAATGCTTTTTTTGGCCTTATGTACTGGGCTATATATGGATCCCAATAATGAGACTTCATAAACTCAATCATCAGGGATTTAGAGAAATTAGAAAACTGGTTGCTAATACTCACGCCTCCTATAAGGTATTTGTGTTCTGGAAAACGCAGGGTGGTATGAACAATACCCTTCCAAAGCAAAAACAAAGGCATAGGTTTTTGTTGGTAGTCTGCAACAATATACGCACGACCCATTTCAATTGATTGTGACATAAGTTCGTGTAGTTCAGGCTCAAATCTAAAGAGGTCTTGAAGGTAAAATCCATCTATCCCTCTCTGGGCATAAATTTCAGAACCAAATCCCATTCTATACGCACCAACAATTTTTTTGGCCTCATTGTCCCATAAAAAAAGATGGTGGTAATAGTGGTCAAAAGCGTCTAAATCTATGGCTTTATTTGTGCCCTCCCCAATGGCCCTAAAAGTCTCTTCTCGTTGGCGACCAATCTCCTGAAGGATATTGGGGATAGTGTTGGCCTTGGCCAAGTAAACCTCGTAATTTCTACTCGAGAGCAATTGTGCATTGGCCTGCTTAATAGCTTCAATTTCTGTAAGTAATAAAGAAGCAGACACAGCATTAGCAATGGCTTTTGGTGCCTTTGGAAGTTTTAAATTTGCCGCGCTTTTTAAGGTTTGTGGCAATTGATTCAATAAGCTTTCTCTCTCATAGGCATTAGACAACATATACGTTTTTCTCCTCAGCAAATCAGTAAAAGACGCCAAGTCTAAGTGCTGTTTTTGAACTACTACAGGGATTGGAGCTCCAATGCGAATTTTTATAGGTCTGTATTTTTGAGAGCCAAGCTCTGAGGGAAGTTTAGCGGTTCTAAAAAGATCTCTCCAAGAGGCCAAACGATAAAATAAAGCTGAATTTTTTGCGTGAAAATAGATGGGAACTACGGGGACTTCTGCCTTTTGAATCAATTTCATTGCTGGAATCTCCCAAGGTTTGTCTACCATGATTTGTCCTTCCTTTACCGTAGAAACTTCACCTGCAGGAAATATTCCCAGCACATGCCCCTCTTTTAAGTGGCACATGGCCTCTTTAAAACCCTTGAGGCTATTTTGAGCATCTTTATGGTTTTCGAAAGGATTTACTGGAAATATATTAGGCGCCATCGGTGCCACCCTTTGCAGTAAAAAATTAGCCATGATTTTGTAATCTTCTCTGTAAAGAAGCATTATTTTCATGAGTAAAACTCCGTCAATAGCACCAAGCGGATGGTTAGATACCGTAATAAAGGGTCCTGATTTGGGGAGTCTTTTAAAATCTTCGTCTGGTATTTCAAAATCTATTTGAAAATGCGCAATCACCGCATCTAAAAAATCTCGTCCAGATAGATGTTTGTTTTTGTCGTAAAATTTATTAATGGCTTGTATCCTAGTGAGTCTGAGCAACAAACCACCTAAGACGTCACCCAAAAGACCGAAACGACTTAAACCCAATACTTTAGACACCTCCCTAGCAGACACTAGTCCCATATCACCTTACTTAAATAAGGATTACTCCTTGAATAAACTACAAAGTAAAGATAGAAAAGTTTCCCTATTGCACCACCAACTGTAAAGTCTCTTTAGCCCTTTGCTCCAGAAGAATTGCTTTACCTTTTTGCAGGCTTTCTATGGCTTCTGAATTAAAATGACGGATCGTGAATAGCGATACCCCTTTGTGGCAAATTACCTTAAATTCCTTTTTAAGTAGAGGCAACAACTCGTCTAATCGATTAAACCTGTTGTCTACACAAACAGAAAAGCTAATCGCTGAGTTCTGAATTAAATCTACTTTTAAGCTGTACTGATGTAAAAGTTTAAATAAAGCCCCTATACTGTCTTCTACAATAAAAGAAAAATCCAAAGAAGACAACTCCAATAACACCTGATCGCGTTTGACTATAAAACACGGAACGCAGGGCTGTATTCCCACACCCTTACCTACTGTTGTACCCGCTGCTTTGGGATCTATAAAAGATTTTACTTGTAAGGGTATTTCTTTTCTTTGTAGGGGTTGTAAGGTTTTTGGGTGAATGACAGAAGCACCGTAAAATGCCAACTCAATCGCTTCTGTATATGAGATATTTTCCAAAAGGGTGGTCTGTTCAAAATAACGGGGATCTGCATTTAATACCCCTGGAACATCTTTCCAAATGGTGACCGCATTTGCATTTAAGCAATAAGCCAAAATGGCAGCGGTATAATCGGAACCCTCTCTGCCTAATGTTGTGGTGAAATTATTGTGGTCAGACCCTAAAAAGCCCTGGGTAACATATAGGGTATTTTTCTGTATGGCTGCTTTAGTCTCAATAGCGGTTTTCTCCCAATCTACCACTGCATCCCTATACTGGTCGTTTGTTTTAATACATTTTCTAATATCCAACCAAGTATTATCTACTCCAGAGACAGTTAAATAAGCACTTAAAATAGTGCTGGATAAAAGTTCTCCATAACCGACCAATTGGTCATAAACAAAATTGTAATTAGGAGATTTATTCCAAGCCAAAAACCCTCTGATTTCAGCCTCTAATACAGACAAAGCCTTGAAAATTTCATGCTGTTCGGATGGAAATAATTCCCTGCAAATGGCCCGGTGAAAATCCATTATACTACCCAATGAGTCCTCAACCTCAATGTGAAGTCCTGATTTTTTATCGGAAAAATAAGCTGCCACCAATTCTTCCATTGCATTGGTTGTTTTACCCATAGCAGAAACCACAACCAAAGTATTTTTATGGCCCATGGTTTCTAATACCTGAACCACATTCTTAACCCCTGCAGCATCTTTAACAGAAGCACCTCCAAATTTAAAAACCCTCATATTAAATGTTATTAAAATCTGTTATTCCTTTTTCATCTAGTTGAACAACATTCCAATCTCTCATGACATTTGCCCCCTTGGCTTCGTAAAAATCTATCGCTGGAGTATTCCAATCTAATACTTCCCACGAGACCCTTTTTAAACCCTTTTCTTTAGCATAAGACACTACTTTTGACAAGAGTGCATTTCCTATCCCCTTACCCCGCTCAGAAGAAGTAACTATGAGGTCTTCTAAATGAATCACTGGGCCTTTCCAAGTAGAATATCTGGGATAAAACAAGGCAATTCCCACTATTTCACCAGCAGATTTTTCAGCGACAAAACAATGAAACAGTGGGTTTGAACCAAAACCGTCACGCTCTAGGTCAGCAATACTTACTTCCACAGCTTGAGGCTCTTTTTCAAAAACCGCCAATTCATTAATCAGAGCCCAAACGCCTGTCATATCCGATTTCACTGCCTTTCTAAGATAAAAATTCATATCTAATGTTATAAATGAAACACAAAGTTATAAATTTATATTTGTCAAAGGCGCACTTCCTAAATTCTTTCACAAAAACTCCGATAGTTGTGACGTAATTGAGTGACTACAAAAAAATTAGAGGTTAGTGGTTAAAATTAAAAGGCTGCTATAAAAAAAAGGCCCAAAGGCCCTGATCTATTTCTTCGTAAAAGTAGCGCCCAAAATCAGTTCGAATGAAAAGAAACTTTTATCCTAAAATCTTGCTATGCTTTGCGCTACCTACAAAAGAGATTGGTATTCGTCAAAACTCAATCTACCCCCAAAAATAGCTGTAGATCTTGTGATTAATTTTTTAGCGTCTTCAGTGGTATATCCTAAACCTATCGCATACTTTAAAACCATAGCTTCTTCCTCTACATCTATATTGTGGTCTGCAAAAACAATTCTAAATAAATCATACAAACGCTCTAACCTTTTTTGGGCATCTGCTGGTGGGTCAATAGGGTACTTATTTTCCTTTTTCATGACCTCTTTATATTCCTCCTGGCTAATACCTAACTTCTTAGCAAATCGGTCTATAACGTCCAATTCAGAAGCATTAATAACACCATCTGCGGCAGCTAATGTGGCTATGGCTGCAAAATGGGCCAAATTGGTTCTGTGTTCACTATTACTGTATAAATCTACAAAAGACATAAAATATTCACTTTATATTAGGTGGTAAAGATAGGGCTTTTAGCCTATATTTGCTAAAAATTTACCCTTGAGTAAATCGATCATTAGCAGCATTTTTTCCAGCTTTTTGTCTCCTCAATTATCTGGGCTTGTTACAGAAAAGGAAGGTGTTTTACCTACCGAAACCAAAACTGTTTATCTAAACGGGTTGGCTGGGTCCGCCCTTTCATTTGCCATAACCGCTTTATTTAACGAGTCCAAAGTACCCTTTGTACTTATCTTAGAAGACAAAGAAACAGCTGCATATGTGCTCAATGATTTAGAATCTTTCATTGGAGAAGACAGGGTGCTTTTTTATCCAGCGAGTTACAAGAAACCTTACCAACACTCCCAAACAGACAATGCTAATATTTTATTGAGGGCAGAAGTCCTCCAGAGGTTTGGAAAAGAAGGAAAGCCTCTCTGCATTGTGAGCTATCCAGAAGCCATTTTTGAAAAAGTCATTCAAAAGAAAATACTGGAAAAAAACACCCTAAACCTGAAACAGGGAGACCTAATCTCTTTAGATTTCCTCAACGAAAGTCTTTTTGAATACGGATTCAAAAGGGTAGAGTTTGTCAGTAGTCCTGGCGAGTTTTCAGTGAGAGGTGGGATTGTAGATGTTTTTTCATATGCCTATGATCATCCTTATAGGATTGAATTCTTTGGGGAAGAATTAGAAAGCATTAGAACTTTCGATACTGTGAGCCAACGCTCCATAGCGAAACAAGAAGAGATTAGTATTATTCCTAATGTCACTCAAACAGATACCCTCACAAAGCGACAAGATTTTTTTAGTTTCACAGATAAAAAAACAACTGTTTTTATTAGAAAACCAGGGGTGCTCAAACAGAAAATTGACCAACTATACAAAGAAGCAGTCTTAAAATTTGACAGCTTAGAAGGTGAAATAGCTCAAATACCCCCCGAAAATTTATACGTACAAAACAAGGAGTTGTTTGGTGCTTTAGAAAACCACCATTGTGTTTTTCTAGAAAGTCAAGCCTCAGAAATTACTCAACTAGGCATACAAAAAACATCAGATAGTGCAGCAAATAATATTCTGATAGACTTTAGAGGAACAGACCAACCTGCGTTCAATAAAAAATTTCCACTCATCATAGAGCGACTCTTACAAAACAATCTCAAAGGCATAGACAATTATTTGTTTTGTGCCAGCGATCAACAAGCAAAGCGTTTTAGTGATATTTTTGAAGCAACAGAAAAAGAGGTGCCCTACAAAACCGTGGTATTACCCATTCATAGAGGTTTTGAAATTCCATTATTACATCTAGCTTGCTATACCGATCATGAAATTTTTGAAAGATATCACAAATTTCACATCAAGAATGGCTTTGACAAGAAAGAGGCTATTAGCCTATCTGAGCTTAACAAATTAGAGGTTGGAGATTACGTTACCCATATAGACCACGGTATTGGAAAATTTGGCGGACTACAAAAAATAGATGTCGAAGGAAAAAAGCAAGAAGCCATAAAATTGTCCTATGGAGAGAGAGATGTACTCTATGTAAGCATTCATTCCCTTCATAAAATTGCCAAGTTTAATGGAAAAGATGGTAATCCTCCCAAAATATATAAACTCGGTTCGGGGGCATGGAAAAAAGTTAAAGAAAAGACCAAGTCCAGGGTTAAAAAACTTGCTTTTGATCTCATACAAATCTATGCCAAAAGACGGCTGCAAAAAGGGTTTCAATACGCACCAGACTCCAGTTTACAACATGAACTAGAGGCCTCATTTTTATACGAAGACACTCCAGATCAGCTCACTGCCACAGAAGATATTAAAAAAGACATGGAAAGTGAACGTCCCATGGACAGGTTAATCTGTGGAGACGTAGGCTTTGGTAAAACAGAAGTAGCCATTAGGGCTGCATTTAAGGCGGTAGACAACGGAAAACAAGTAGCTATTTTAGTGCCCACCACCATTTTGGCTTACCAGCATTTCAATACCCTTACTGCCAGACTGAAAGACATGCCCGTTTCAATAGATTACCTCAACAGGTTTAGAAACTCTAAAGAAAAAAAGGCTGTTTTAGAATGTTTAGAGAACGGCAGATTAGACATTATTATTGGGACCCACCAATTGGTCAACAAAGCCGTAAAATTTAAAGACTTGGGACTACTTATTGTAGATGAAGAGCAAAAATTCGGGGTAGGTGTAAAAGACAAACTCAAGGCACTCAAAGAAAATGTAGACGTACTGACCCTCACTGCAACCCCTATTCCAAGAACTTTGCAGTTCAGCTTAATGGCTGCGAGAGATTTGTCAGTAATTAATACTGCCCCACCTAACAGGTACCCTATTGAGAGCAGCGTAATTCGTTTTAATGAAACCCTGATTAGAGACGCTATTTCCTATGAAATTCAAAGGGATGGTCAGGTATTTTTCATTCACAATAGGATTGAAAATATAGCAGAGGTAGCCGGGCTCATTCAACGATTGGTGCCAGATGCTCGCGTGGGTATTGGCTATGGGCAAATGCAAGGAAAAAAACTTGAAAACCTCATGAAAGCATTCATGGGAGGTGAATTTGACGTTTTGGTCTCTACAACCATCATTGAAAGTGGTCTAGACGTGTCTAATGCCAACACCATTTTTATTAATAATGCCAATAACTTTGGCCTAAGTGACCTCCACCAAATGCGCGGACGTGTAGGAAGAAGCAATAAGAAAGCTTTCTGCTACTTCATTACCCCTCCTTATGAGGTCATGACGGCCGATGCCAGAAAAAGAATTCAAGCCCTGGAACAATTCACCGCGCTAGGGAGCGGCTTCAATATAGCTATGAAAGATCTAGAAATCAGGGGTGCAGGAGACATTCTTGGTGGAGAACAGAGTGGCTTTATTAATGAAATAGGATTTGAAACCTACCAGAAAATTATGGCAGAGGCCATAGATGAGCTAAAGCAGTCAGAATTCAAAGACCTTTACGAGAGACCCGAAGAAGACAACAACAAGGCTTTCGCTTCAGAAACTCAAATGGATGCAGATATTGAAATGTTATTCCCAGATGATTATGTGAATAGCACTTCTGAAAGGCTCAACCTATATACCACATTAAATGGTTTGACTAATGATGCTGAATTAGACGCTTTTGAAAATGAACTCATTGATCGTTTTGGACCCATCCCAGAGGAAACGAAAGACCTTTTACTAGCAGTCCAAGTAAAATGGATTTCAAACTATATGGGTATAGAAAAAGTCGTAATGAAAAAAGGTAAGTTCTTGGGTTATTTCATTGCAAACCAACAATCTGACTATTATCAAAGTGCCAGATTTAGAAAGGTGTTGACTTTTGTTCAAGCACACTCAAAACAATGTACACTAAAAGAGAAGCAAACTAGAAGTGGTCTGAGACTCTTATTAGTGATAGAAGGCGTGCATAAAGTCAATAGCGCCTACAAAATACTGTCTAGCTTTAAAGCGTCTTAAGGTCCTTAATTGTTCTAAAAGCTACGTCTACCTGAGTGTCATTTACTATAATAGTAAATTCATTGGTTGTAGATATTACCTCATAAAGCACTATACCCTCCCAGGCCAATCTTTGGAAGATAAAATAATAAATACCCGGGACAGACACATTTTCTGCAGGTAATTTAACCGTAATAGAAGATAAATTTTCAGCTTTTTGGGTGCATTTTTCCGTCACAAAAAGTGTTTCAATAGTCTTGTCTAAGGCTCCACTAACCACTATATTTAGCTCATTCACTCCTCTAGAAGAGGTGTAAAACACATCTTTATTCTTATTAATTTCTTTTAAAAGCAAGGTTTGATTTTCCAGAATACTATCTGAAATTAAAAAGGTAAAGTCCGTAAGAGAAGATCGCACGGTAATTTCTCCTATGTTTTTTAAAACTTTAATGATTTTGTGGGTCGCTCTAAATTCCATGTCGTCCGACAATCTTTTTAGTGCCATTACTATAGCGCCATTTCTGATGTCCTTACCAAGGGCCTCTTCAATTTCTGGCATAATAATTCGAGAAAGAGATGTAAGATTAATGATTCCCTGTGCTAAAGCACTTTGTAAAAAAGGTTTCTTTTTAATGTAATTTTCTACAACTGAAGAGATAGTTTTCATCTTAAAAAAATAAAATTAGATTTAAAACAAGCATAAAATAAAAGACAAATGTAACACTTTGTTATAAATTAAACAAAATGTTGTTGAATTAAAAATGATAAAAAGCGTCTTTAAGGTGTTCTAAATCATATGAATGGGTATCCATTGTAATGTAAACAATGTCAAAACGAACTTCTTTATTCACTTTATAGCGCTGCATATAGTAATTTGCAGCCCTAATAAGGTGGTGTATTTTAGAAGGTGGTACCAATTGTATTAAGGGTACAATAGCAGGCGCTGTTCTGGTCTTTACCTCTATTACGACAAGAAAGTCTTCATGAAGTGCAATAATATCTATTTCAGCTTTTCTATGTCTGTAATTAACTGCCCTTATTTCATAACCCTTTGAAATGAGGTACTCTTGTGCTACACGCTCTCCTTTAGCGCCCAAATCATTGTGAATTGCCATGCGTTAGATTTTAAATGTAGGCCCATTCTGACTTGGAGGGTATTCGCAACTTTACCGTTAAAAATTTTGAGACAAAAACTATAAGCTCCCTGTGATATACCTCCATTAATATACTTAAAAACTTTTAAAAGACCCCCTGAGCTCTTGACAAATTGCCTATTTTTGTGGTTAATTTTTTTTAAGTATTATGTCTCAAAATTCAGAAGCCTCCAGGTACACTATTACCGCAGCACTCCCTTATACTAACGGACCAATTCATATTGGTCATTTGGCAGGTGTATATGTTCCTGCAGATATTTACAGCCGTTATCTCAGGGGTATTGGTAAAGATGTTGCTTTCGTTTGTGGAAGTGACGAGCATGGTGTAGCCATATCTATGAAGGCTAAAAAAGAAGGCATTACCCCAAAAGAGGTCATTGACAAATACCATGAAATTATTTCAAAATCCTTTGTGGATTTTGGAATCACTTTTGATCACTACTCCAGAACTTCTGGTGAAATGCATCATAAAACTGCTTCAGATTTTTTTAAAAAACTTCATGAAGATCAGGCCTTTATAGAGGAAACTACCCCACAACTATTCGATCCAGAAGCACAGCAATTTTTAGCAGATCGTTTTGTGACGGGAACCTGCCCAAAGTGTGGTAATGAAGACGCCTATGGAGACCAATGTGAGTCTTGTGGGAGCGCTTTAAACGCTACTGAACTCATAAACCCAAAATCTACCTTAAGTGGCGCAACTCCCATACTCAAGGAAACCAAACATTGGTTTTTACCGCTTGATAGGTATGAGTCATTTTTAAAAGAATGGATTTTAGAGGGCCACAAAAAAGATTGGAAACCCAATGTTTACGGACAATGTAAATCATGGATAGAAGAGGGACTTAAACCCAGAGCAGTGACAAGAGATTTAGACTGGGGTATTCCAGTTCCTTTAACAGGCGGCGAGGGAAAAGTGCTTTATGTCTGGTTTGACGCACCTATCGGTTATATTTCAGCCACTAAAGAATGGGCTGCAAAAACCGGAAAAGATTGGGAACCCTATTGGAAAGATAAAAATACTAAAATGGTTCATTTCATAGGGAAGGATAATATTGTCTTTCACTGTATTATATTTCCTGCAATGCTCAAAGCTCATGGAGGTTTTATTTTGCCGGAAAATGTTCCTGCCAATGAATTTTTAAACTTAGAAGGGCAAAAACTTTCTACCTCTAAAAATTGGGCCGTTTGGTTGCATGAATACCTTGAAGCCTTTCCTGACCAACAAGATGTATTGAGATATACCCTTACAGCAAATGCACCAGAATCTAAAGACAATGATTTTACTTGGAAAGATTTTCAAGCTAGGAATAACAATGAATTAGTTGCTATTTTAGGAAACTTCATTAATAGAGGCGTGGTATTGACCCAAAAATATTATCAGGGCAAAGTACCTACACCAGGCCACTTAGAGGCTATAGATTTAGAAACCCTGGCTTCGCTTAAAGAATTTCCTGCAGCTATTGCCAACGCTCTCGAAAAGTATAAATTTAGAGAAGCCAGTGGAATATTAATGCAGGTAGCAAGACTTGGAAACAAATACCTGGCAGACAGTGAACCATGGAAACTCGTTAAAACGGATCCAAAAAGAGTGGAGTCAATAATGTACGTCAGTTTGCAAATCGCTGCTGCTTTGGCGGTTTTATCGGAACCTTTCTTGCCATTTACCTCCAATAAGTTAAGTGAAATGTTAGACTTAGCTCCCCTATATTTATCTTGGAAAAATGTTGCTAAAAAAGAGGCGCTCCTTCCTAGTGGTCATGTCATAAAAGAAGCCCAACTCCTTTTTAGAAGAATTGAAGACAGCGAAATAGATGCTCAGATTCAAAAATTAAATCAAACTAAAATAGATAATGCCGCTATGGAAGCTACTGTAGTACCACAAAAAGATCCCTCAAGTTTTGAAGATTTTAGCAAATTAGACCTCAGAACAGGCACTATATTATCTGCAGAGAAAATGCCAAAAGCGAAGAAATTATTAGTGCTTCAAGTCCAAACCGGACTAGATACTAGAACGATAGTTTCTGGAATAGCAGAACACTTTAGTCCAGAAGAAGTGGTCGGTAAAAAAGTGACTGTACTGGTCAACTTAGCACCAAGAGCTTTAAGGGGAGTAGAAAGTGAGGGAATGATCTTAATGACTGAGCACAAATCTGGAAAATTAGTGTTTATAAACCCGGATGAAGATGGGGTAGCAGATGGCACCGTTATTAGTTAAGTAAAGAGGAAATAACTACAATTACTAGGTTCACAAGCGTATTTAAACAAAAAAAGCCCGCAAATGCGGGCTTTTTTTTAAAATGCAAGATCTATACTAACAAGGCTATTACCTGATTTTATTAGTCTATTTGAGTGCCTTTATTTTGCAACAACAGCACTTCTGTACAAAGCACTTCGGTTTTATACCTAGTCTCTCCCTCTGCAGAGGTATAGGTCCTATGGGTAAGTTTCCCTTCAATAGCGATTTCCTGACCCTTGCTTACATACTGAGATACAATCTCTGCTGTTTTTCCCCAAGCAACAATGGAATGCCACTGGGTGTCCGTTATTAACACCCCTTCTTGATTTCTGAATTTTTCATTGGTTGCCATAGAAAAATTGACCACTGTTTTACCACTTTCTAAGGTCTTTAACTCAGGTTGAACACCTAAATTTCCAATAAGCTGAACTTTGTTTCTGATTGCTTTCATAATATATATTTTATTAGGTTAAATAAAAAGAACTGCCTTTGAAGCTTCATTCATTTTACCCTACAAACATAGTTGGAGCATTTGGCTAGAGTCGGTATTAAAATATTTATTGTCGTTTACAGTCGTTTGTAAACGTTTACAGATAAATCAATAAGGATTTTAACCTATTTATAAGAACAATAGAAAAATCACTACCTTTAAAGAACCCAGTCTCTTCATGACGTACCCTGCTAAAATACCAATCATGGAAAAAGTATGTCTTTGCTGCGAGGAGAAAATAAAAGGGAGAAGCGATAAAAAATTTTGCGGAGACGCTTGTAGAAACGAATTTCATAATGCGCAAAACGCTCCCTATAATTCACTAGTAAGAAATACCAATAGACGACTCAAAAAAAACTATCGCATTTTAGCACAGGTTATATTAGTTGGCGGAAAAGGCAGAATTACTAAAGCTACATTAATTCACAAAGGATTTTTCTTTGATCTATTTACCTCCATTTATAAAACTCAAAAAGGGAATGACTATTATTTTATCTATGATCTTGGCTATTTAAAAATAGCCCCTGATCTATTTGTAGTAGTTCAGAAATTTAAGTGAAGCCTATTTTAATACTAGGATTAAACCCTAAACTTCCCCACAGAAATAAGTAAGTTTCCCAGTTAAAATGAATGAGTTCTACAATATAAATAAATAAGTTTCTAACCAAAAATGAATAGGTCCCCCATTAAAATTATTGCTTTTTCCACTGCTGACTACTGAGCTTCAGTGCGGCAATCACAATATCTTTTCTGCTAATTTGACCTACTAATTTTCCCTCTTTTAATACAGGGAGTCTTCTTCTACTGCTCTTATGAAATATAGCTGCTGCGTCAAAAATTGAAGCAGATACATCTATAGTTTCTACTTCTTTTGACATAAAAGATGCCACACTTTTATCTAATATAGGGAGATTAAAATACCTGCTTTCAGAAATCTGCTTCATACAGTCTGCTTCAGACACAATACCTACCAGTTCCATTTTATCATTGAGTACAGGCCCTCCAGAGATTGGGTGATTGGCAAAACACTCCATCACTTCCATTATAGATTGATCGGGTGAAAATGTGATCAATGTGGTGGTCATATAATCAGTCACTAAAATAGCCTCTTTTATTCCCTCTTTTTGGACTTGTCTGGCTCCTTGAAAACTTTTAATACCCATAATACAATCCTTTAATAATCAGTTTAATATAATCAAATTTTCATTCCCTTCCAATTATAACTAAATGATTAACAATGGGTGTACTTGCATAAAAGCAAGAGACATTCATTAAAAGTCATAAGAATATGTGGTATTTTTACTAAAAATAAACAGCTGTGGACCCTTCAAAGAAGTCACAAAAGGTATTGGGAATTATAGGCTGCGGATGGCTTGGAACTGCTGTAGCAGCGTATTTTATTCAGCACAACTGGATCGTTAAAGGAACCCGAAGGTCAGAAGAAAAAATGGCCCATTTAGAATTATTAGGTGTTCAACCCTTCAAATTTGAATTAGGCACAACAGCCTTGCACCAGAATTTTTATAAGCACTTAGACCTCCTTCTAATTTGTATTCCACCACAACTCAGGGGTAATGAAAATAGCGCTTTCATAAACCATCTAGAATTCCTGCGCAATGAGCTTCAAAAAGCACTGCCTGAAAATTGCCAAGTTATTTACACCTCATCTACAGGGGTTTACCCCAATAATGGAGGTCCTTTTTCTGAACTAAGTCAGTGGACCGCAGACAATGAACGGGCACAAAAACTTTTAACTGCAGAAAAAATTATAGCTACCCTACCCCACAAAAAAACCACCATCAGGCTCGCTGGGCTAGTAGGACCAGACAGAGAACCTGTAAGGTCTTTAAGTGGTAGAACACATATTGCAGGCGGCAATAAAGCCGCCAACCTTATTCATCAAAAAGACGCTGTAAAATTAATTTGGTCGCTTTCTAAGGAATCCGATCCAGTGCCATTAATCAATGGAGTATTTCCCCAAAAAATCAAAAAAGCAGATTTCTATAGAGCGAAAGCGTTACAATTAAATATACCCCCACCCATTTTTTTAGAAGCAACACAGCCTCTAGATCGCTTAATACACTCAAAAGTTTTTTTAGGATTTACTTATGATAAAGCCCTGTAATAAATTGAAAAAAAATAGCTAGTTTTAGCCAAGAATTCTACAAGAAACAACCTAACAACAATTTCATGAAAAAATTACTAGTCCTCCTTTTAATACTTTCTGGGACCACTTTAAAAGCACAAGACCAAACCTCTTTAGAAAAGCATTACCAAGCTTTTTATAAGCAAATGAGGGCACAAGGAGATATAAACGGAATTATACAAGCCTTAACCCATCTTAATGTAATTGCGCCAAATACTGCTAGAAAAGACACCTTAGCTTACATATACAGCAGCAACAACCAACACATGCAAGCCTTAAATTTATTGGGTATTGAACGCTTAGACCAAGACTCAGATTTAGCTGTCCAAGTTAAAGCAGTTTCTTTAAAAGCCATTGAGCAACCTAAACGGGCCTTGGAACATTTTGAAGAATTAGCCAAAAGAAATCCAAGTGCTTATTTGTTATATGAGGTGTCAGACTTAAAAATAGTTACTGGAGACAACAGTGGTGCAATGGTTACTATTAAAGAAGGACAAGCGCTTACTAAGGCAGACATGAAATATGCCTTTTATGAAAGACAACAACCTTATGAGGTAGCCTTAAAATCTGCTTTTTTTCACTTAGAAGCTCTCGTGATTTACAACACAGATAAAAATAGAATTAAAGAGTCTATAGCTTTAATAGACAGGGCCCTGGTATTGTCACCGAATTTTAATTTAGCCAGCCTGAGCAAACAAGCTCTTGAATCTAGATTGGTCGTTCCAGATGAAACTCCAAAAGACTAAAGCCAAAGCACAGTCATAACGAGCGAATTAAAAGAGGTAGCCTAAAAATACGCATAGCGTTATAGGCCTCTCTTTTAAATTGCAAACCAATATCATCTAATTTTTTAAGCCCTTGAGACGCATAATTGAAACGCTATCTTGGGCTCTTTTCAATTCCAACAAACTGGAAACACGATCATTTGGCACGGCAATAGACAGCACATAATGGGCTATTTTCCACTGGCCTTCTTCAAATTCTAAAACACCTGAACCCCTGCAAATTCCCATTTGAGTATCTAGCAATTCGTCAAACCAAACCGTTGTATCATTGTGATAAATATGCCGCTCTAAGGAAGTAAAAGTCCAGGCCTTTCCCGCATTAAAATAAGGCTTTGAAAAAGACTTAAACGCCTTATTTTCCCAATGCTCGGTAGCATCTGTACCTACAAAAACACCTTGCTTGGTCATGAGTGAGAAGTATTGATCAAAATCAGCATCGGCGGCAGCCAAATGCCAAGCATCAATTACTTTAGACGCCTGTTGAATTAATGAAGGCTCCGAAGTTGGTGCTAAAATTTCTTGGGCAGAAAGACCCATTGAAAGGCCCACAATAGCCCCTAACAAAAAGTAAGAGCGGATTTTTTTAACGAACATCATTAAAATCATTTAAGTTTACTGGTGCAACAGTATGCCTGTTGAGCTGGTCTTTCAGGCCATTAAAGGCCTCAATAGTTTCAATTGTAGCCGCCTTTGGATCCTGTGACTGGTCTATTAAAGCTTGGGTTTTCAAAAGGTATGTACGGAGCAACCGCTGCCTACTTTTTACCTCCGGAGTGTTAAAGTCATTCGGGTATCCATCTTTGAGAATAGCCCCTTCTTTTTCAATTAATTCAGAGATCAACATTTTCAAATCAGGCAATGAAACCACTAATTTCAAAGCCGCCATTCTCTGGTCCAATGCGTCAAAAGCAGGCCATCCTTTTACAATTGAATCTGCTTTAAAAGACAAAGGTCTGAAATCCGGTAAATCTGAATAATCTAAAGATACATTGACTCCTGTCGCTTCTTGCTTTTCCATTTGCTTTTCACCGCAGGAAAACACCCCTAATAAAGCCAAAAAAAACACTGATTTTTTCATATGGGAAAGATACATAAATTAATAAAAGGGTATCTTTACTGGGCTTTAAAAAAATATCCTATGCACCATAAAACACTTATTCTAGGGGCCTGCGGGCAAATTGGTACTGAGCTCACCATTGCGCTTAGAGAAAAATATGGCCTAGATAATGTGATAGCAAGTGATATTAGGGCAACAGAAGACCCGGTGATGAGTGCCGGACCCTTTGAGATTTTAGACGCTACTGATTTACACGCCCTAGAAGACGTGATCATGCATTATGAAATTGAGACCGTTTATTTAATGGCAGCCATGTTAAGCGGTACCGCTGAAAAATTTCCTATGAAGGCTTGGTCTTTAAACATGGACACTTTATTTCATGTGTTGAACCTCGCTAAAGACAAAAAGATTTCAAAAATATTCTGGCCTTCTAGTATTGCTGTTTTTGGGCCTGACACCCCTAAGCAAAAAACCCCACAACAATGTATTATGTCACCGAGTACCGTTTATGGGATGAGTAAATTGGCAGGAGAAAGATGGTGTGAATACTACCACTTAAAAAATGGGGTAGATGTGAGATCACTCCGATATCCTGGTTTGATTAGTTGGAAAACACAACCTGGAGGGGGCACTACAGATTATGCCGTAGACATCTTTCACAAAGCAATTGAAAATGGTTCCTATGAAAGTTTTTTAGCCCCACAAACAACACTACCTATGATGTATATGAAAGACGCCATTCGCGCCACCTTATCCATTATGGAGTTTGAGTCTACATCCCTTAAAAAAGGTATAGCTTACAATATAAGCGCCATGAGCTTTAATCCTCAGGAATTGGCCCAAGAGATTGCTAAACAACTCCCAGGGTTTACTATAAGTTATGCCCCAGATTTCAGGCAAGCCATTGCAGACAGCTGGCCTGACAGTATTTCCGACCTAGAAGCACAAAACGATTGGTTCTGGAAGCCCCATTTTAATATGGAAAAAATGGTCAAAGACATGCTACAACACCTAAGCTCTTAAAACGCTTAAAAATCCCTTCAATAGATTGGTTTTAAATTTAGGCTAGTTCAATATTAAAGCTTAAAAATAAAAGCTTATAAAGACAAGTTTAGAAAGACAGCTTACAATTCAAGTGCTCAAAGTCAGCCCCTCATAAACCCATTACATAGCAAAAGCAGACTTAAACTTAAGTTTCTTTTCAATAGTGGTAATTAAGGTATTGGCAATGTCTTTACCCGTAGCATTTTCTATGCCCTCAAGACCTGGAGAAGAATTCACCTCCAATAACAAAGGACCCTTATTAGAACGAATAATGTCTACCCCAGCCACTGCCAAATTAAGCACCTTACTCGCCTTAATGGCTAATTTTTTCTCCTCTGCTGTAATTTTAACAACAGAAGCTTTTCCTCCTTGGTGAATATTGGCCCTAAATTCCCCTTTTTCTGCCTGTCTTTGAATAGAAGCTACAACCTTGCCATCTACTACAAAACAACGAATGTCTTGGCCATTGGCTTCTTTAATGAATTCTTGAACCAATATGTTGGTTTGTACACTTTTAAAAGCATTAATCACACTTTCTGCAGCCTTATTGGTCTCCGCCAAAACCACCCCTTTTCCTTGTGTGCTTTCTAAAAGCTTAATGATTAAGGGAGCCCCATTCACCATTCTAATAAGGTCTTTAGTATCTAAAGGCGACTTGGCAAAACCAGTAATAGGAATATGAATGTCAAATTTGGCAAATAACTGAGAGGCAAACAATTTATCTCTAGATTGTGTAATAGCCTCCGCTGAATTTAAACAATACACCCCTAAATTGTCGAACTGCCTAATTAGGGCGCATCCATAAAAAGTAACCGCCGGCTTAATTCTGGGAATAATAGCGTCAAATTCATTGAGAATATTCCCTCCCCTATACCTGATTTCAGGAGAATTCGCATCTAACTTCATATAAGAGTGTTCCACATTAAGAAACACCATTTCATGCCCTCTAGCCTCTCCAGCTTCCATGATTCTCTTGTTGGAATACAGGTTGGGATTACTGGCCAAAAGGGCAATTTTTAAGCCTGTTTTAGCCTTCATGTAAGAGGCATACTTAGCATTCACTTCCGCTTCTGTAAACTCTTTTTGCAAGAAGAAATCTGCAGGATTTACCATATAACGGCCATTTAAAGCCTCTCTTCCGAGCAGCATTCTAAATTCCATGGTATCTCTGTTGGCTAAGGTTAACTCAATGTCAAAAGTGTCTGATCCAATGGTTACAGGTGTTTTAATCACAAAACGCTCTTCTGCAATTCCTGAAGAACTTTTGACGGTCCTCCTGTCTACCAACTTAGCCTCGCATTGTATGTTAATACTCCTGTTGTCTTGAAGGGGGTTAATTTCAAATTTCACATACTCTTGCCCCCCACGACCAAATACTTTGGCGTTGGCCGCCTGAATAGAAGAAGTCTTAGCGCCAGAGTCTACCCTAGCTTTAATAGCTGGAATGCCCAAGGCTTCAAATACACACCACTCTTCACTTCCAATAATACTTAAATCTTGCATTTTTTATTTTTTTTGCCTCCGGCCGATGCCTTCATTCAAAGCTCCTACAATAATTTTAATATCCTAATCACAAAAAGATCTACCACCTCTACCAAGATTAAAAGAATAATGATCCATTCTAACTTACTGCTTTCTCGGTGCTCCATAATATCTTTAAAGAGCTCTAAATCTTCTTTTATAATAGCCGTTCTTTCATAAATATACCTATAGCGGTCTTTTAGATCAAAGGTCTGCTTTAAAGCTATATTTAAAGTATTCAAAGATTCGTTCTCCCAGGTAATATCTGGAGAATCAAAAATATAGAGGTTTTCTGAAATCTGATTCTTTATATTTAATACTTTTCCAATAAAGCGTTTCAATTTAATTCCTGATATATCTAATTTACCTTTTAATTCAAGGGATTTAGTGTACTTATTGGTCTCTGCCAACAACTGATCAGTAATTTCTAAATACTGGTCCAGCGCTACGGACTGTGAGGTGTTTAGCATAACCAATCTAATAGCCTCCGGATCAAAGTGGGCTAGGGTCACCTTGTCAAAGGCTACTTTTTGTTCCCCTTCAGACACATACACTCGAATGGTTTCCTTTAAATCCTGTTCTTGCCATGGTGTTGCCTCAGGGTTGAGCTGTTCTATGAGCGTATTAATTTCTTGGGCATTGTGATTAAAAAAGGCCGCTACACCATATTGAAAGACATATACAAATTTTTCTGTACCATTGGACAAGAAAAGTTCATCAGAATCTGTAAATAATATGGGTAATGCCAGCTTTTGCTTGCACTGCCTAATATTAAAACTAGGGGCTATTTGAAGGGCTATAACAGGATACATGCTTAGTCTTCTGTGTCCTCTGCTATGTCAATGTCTGGAATAGCGTCTGGATCATTGTCGTCAAAATCCTCATAGTCATCTTCGTCGTAATTGGCCATAGTCTTTTCTAACTTGGCACTAATTTTCACCAGATATTTAGTATCTTCTGTAGAAACTTCTACTGCATGAATAGTCTCCCCTGAAGCATTTTTAAAGCTTATAATATTTAGGTCATCATATCCATCTGGATACTTCTCTACCAAAAGCTTTAATACCTCTGGAGTCAATTTTTTAAAATCTACAATGACACGTTTTAATGGCTGTTGCATGGCTAAAAATCTAAAAGGTAAGCAAAGATTAATGGGGCTACAATAGTAGCATCACTCTCTATAATATACTTTGGGGTATCTATATCTAATTTACCCCATGTAATTTTCTCGTTAGGTACAGCGCCTGAATAAGATCCGTAGCTTGTAGTAGAGTCACTAATCTGACAGAAATAACTCCAAAAAGGCGTATCTGTTCGCTCCATATCTTGGTAGAGCATGGGCACCACACAAATAGGGAAATCTCCAGCAATTCCTCCACCAATTTGGAAGAAACCAATGCCGTTTTGAGAATGATCTGTGTACCAATCTGCTAAAAAAGTCATGTACTCAATACCAGACTTTACAGTGCTGGCTTTTAATTCACCTTTGAGCACATAAGAGGCAAAGATATTCCCCATAGTGCTGTCTTCCCAACCTGGGCAAACAATGGGCAAGTTCTTTTCTGCGGCCGCATACATCCATGAGTCTTTTAAATCAATTTCATAGTATTCTTCCAATACCCCTGAGAGGAGCATTTTATACATAAATTCATGTGGAAAATAGCGCTCCCCTGCTTCCTCTGCATCTTTCCATATTTTATAGATATGTTTCTGAAGCCTTCTAAAAGCCTCCTCTTCTGGGATACAAGTATCGGTAACTCTATTGAGTCCCTTTTCGAGTAAGTCCCATTCTTGCTGGGGGGTTAAATCTCTGTAGTTGGGCACACGCTCATAATGGGAATGGGCCACCAAATTCATAATATCTTCCTCTAAATTTGCTCCAGTACAAGAAATAATTTGAACCTTGTCTCGGCGGATCATTTCAGCGAAAATCTTTCCTAATTCTGCGGTACTCATTGCGCCTGCTAGAGACACCAACATTTTAGAACCACCGGCCAATTGCGCTTCATATCCCTTCGCAGCGTCTACTAATGCAGCTGCATTAAAATGCAAATAATACTTTTCTATAAAATTTGAAATAGCTCCTTTACTCATCGCTGTCTTGAAATTTAGTGAGATTATTTTTTTTAGCGTGTTCCACATCAAAAGTATTGTCATATGGATCACTCGCCAAGACCTCCATGAATTTATAACTTAACATCTTATAATACAACTTAGCCGCTAAAAATTCCGACGGCTTGCTGCTGCTATTAGGGCAGAGCTCAACAATGTCAAAGCCTACTACATTTTTCTCTGCAAAAACTTCTTTTAAAAATGCCAGTGTTTCATACCACAACAAACCGCCTGGCTCAGGAGTTCCAGTTGCCGGTAGGATAGAAGGATCAAAGGCATCTAGGTCTAAGGTAATAAATACATTGTCTGTCATGAGCTCTAAAGCCTTGTCGGACCAATATTCATCCTGCACCATATCATGGGCAAAAAATGTTTTCTCAGGATCCATAAAAGAGTTTTCTATCTGATCCATGGAACGAATACCCACCTGGATTAAATTGGTGGTTTGGCTTGCCTCATGAACCGCACATGCATGGTTGCAGCTAGTGCCCTCATAAGAAGCCCTTAAGTCTGCATGGGCGTCTATATGGAGTACCGTTAAATTTTCAAAACTTTCATTAAAAGCCCTTATGGTACCTATTGAAATAGAATGCTCTCCTCCAAAAAGGGTCACAAACTTGTTCTTCTTTATATAAGACTTTGTAATTTTATGAACCGCCTCTACCATTGCCTCAGGCGTACTGTTCTCCAATACAGGATCTGCTAAATACACGCCTTGTTGGTACACCTCAGTGGTCGTTTCAATATCGTATAATTCCATATTTTCAGAGGCTGCCAAAAAAGCCTCTGGCCCTTTGTCTGCTCCTTTCCCCCAAGTACTCGTACCGTCGTAGGGCACAGGGATTAATACTACTTTAGCTGTTTCTATCTGGGCAAACTCGTCTGGAATGCCAGCGTAATTATTCTTGCTCATACCCTAAAATTTTAAGCATCTCAGATGCTTCTTGTTGCTGTGAAAATAATGAAGTGGTTAAATTCCCCGCTGCGTCTTTTTGAATTAAAACATGCTTTGGGGTAGGAATTAAACAATGCTGTAAGCCACCGAAGCCTCCAATAGACTCTTGATAAGCACCCGTATTAAAGAACCCAATATAAAGGGGTTTGTCTTTCTTAAATTTTGGAAGATAAATAGCATTCATGTGCTGCTCAGAATTGTAATAATCATCACTATCACAAGTAAGCCCTCCTAAAAGCACACGTTCGTACTCATCCTGCCACCTGTTAATAGGCAACATAATAAAACGCTTGTTTATGGCCCAAGTATCTGGAAGGGTTGTAATGAAAGAAGAGTCTATCATATTCCATTTCTCTCTGTCATTCTGCTGCTTCTGATACAACACTTGGTATATTGCTCCACCACTCTCTCCGACCGTAAAACTTCCAAACTCAGTGAAAATATGAGGTACAGGAACGTCTGCTTCTGCACAAATAGCGTTAATCTGGTTTAAGATCTCTTCTATCATATAGGCGTAGTCGTATTCAAAGGCTAAGGAGTTTTTAATCGGAAAACCGCCGCCAATATTGAGACTATCCAAGCTTGGGCATATTTTTTTAAGGCGTACATACACCTTTAAACACTTACTTAATTCGTTCCAGTAATAGGCATTGTCTCTAATACCTGTATTGATAAAAAAGTGAAGCATTTTTAACTCTACATGTTCATGCCCCTTAATCTGATCTTCGTAAAAAGGAACAATATTTCGGTATCCAATTCCCAATCTTGACGTATAAAACTCAAACTTTGGTTCTTCTTCAGAGGCTATTCTAATACCAATTTTATAATCACCCTTTATTTTTTCTGACAACAAAGAAATCTCTTCGTAATTGTCAATAATAGGAATACAATTCTCGTGGCCTGAATTAATAAGCCTGGCAATGTTTTCTATATATTGAGCCCTTTTAAAACCATTGCAAATCACAAAAGTATCTGGCTTTATTTTGCCTGCTTCTTTAAGCGATTCTACTATATTAATATCAAAAGCAGAAGAAGTTTCAATATGAATGTCGTTGCTTAAGGCTTCTTCTAAAACATGTTTAAAATGTGAACTCTTGGTGCAGTAACAATAATGGTACTTCCCTTTGTATCCGTTTTTTTTAATCGCATTGTCGAACCATCCTTTAGCCCGTTGGATGTTTTCAGATATTTTGGGTAAATAAGTGAATTTTAATGGGGTTCCATATTGGGCCACCAATTTTTCTAATTCAATGCCGTGAAAACGTAAATTTTCATCTTCTAATGTGAATTCTTCTTGTGGAAAATAATAACTCTGGTGTATTAGATCAATATATTTAATATTCATTATTGCAAATTAAAAATTAAAGAAAGGCCAAGAATGCATATCCAAGGCGTTTAAAAAATGAGGTACAATAAAGGTATTAGATATTAATCTGACGTGCAGTAGTAGGAACAAAAAAATACTCGTGCTGGCTTTGCACGATAGCGGTAGTAGAAGTTCGCTTTAAATTTTGGTTGCCTATCTGATAAGCTGCGTCTAGAAAACACTTCGGATTTTCTAATTGCCCCAACATAGAAACACTTTTCATGATGTTCAGCTAAATGCCATAACAAATGAAAACAAAAAAATTGAAAAAAAAGCTGCTTTTAAAAAGATTTAAAAAAAAGTAGCATCGCCCAATTTTATTGGGCAAAATGAAAAACAAACCCACTATTATAGACTGTTTACAATAATATAACATCACAAAACAGCTAAAAAAGTCGAGCAAAGCAGCTAGTGTGGACAAAAAAATCGCCTTTGGCACTTTTTTAAGTCGTTTCCTGTAGTTATCTTTAAAAGAAAAACTATGAAAAACAGAAGAGAATTTCTCAAAACCACCTGCCCTACGGTAGCCTTTGCTTTCTTTGGCGTGTCGCTCATTCAAGCCTGCTCTTCCTCAGAAGAACCTATGCCAACAGTGCCTACAAATAACGGACAAACCAATACGGATACGGCTGGGGTAACGCAAAATGGCAATACCATTACCATTGATCTAAACGCAGCTAATTTTTCAGGATTGGCCAGTGTTGGAAGCTGGATGAATCTCACCTCTGCTGGTGTGCTGCTTTTAAGGGTAAGCTCAGATACCATTAGGGCTTTTGACAATTGCTGCCCGCATCAGGGAACCAGAACACAGTGGAGCTATGGAAACAACACCTTTAATTGTGCCAATCACGGAAATAGTTTTGGTACTGGAAACAACACCGCAAATTGTAATTCAGGGGCTACCAATGGAGATTTGGTCAGTTATACTTCGAGTATATCAGGCAATACATTGACTATAAATAAAGCCTAACACAGTTTGTGTAGTTCGTTGGATTAGTCAATGTCAAAATTGAGACCCAAGGCGGTTTGATCAAAGCTTAGACCATTATTCCTATTGTAGTGAATATAGCGCAGTTCAATAGATTTTAAACCAATCTTCCATAGAGAGAATTGGCTTAATGCATCTCTATAACGTACACCAAAACCCCATTGTTGGCTGCTAAAGGAGGCTAGGTCATAATCTGAGGTGTAATACTGGTCTGTACTCAAAGCCATTTCTTTGGGATAGAAATAATCTGCTGCTGTCTGATTGTAATGCCTAAAGCTAGGATAGACTGCCCAATTTAATCCAAGGCTTATAGGCATTTCTATCTCTGCTGTGAGTCCCGAAACACCCCATGAATCAAGGTAATACCTGGCGTATGACCTCAGTATAATTGCATCTGAAATATAGTAATTAAACCGTGCACCTACAGGGTATTTATAGCGGTAAAAAGGGAGGCGCTCTACATTGTCTGCCAATTGAAAAGCGTCTATATAAAAGTCCGGCTTGTCTGCGAAATAAACCCGTTGCAATGGAGAAGACAACAAACCTTCTTGCATAACAGCATCTATAAAAAAGGATACTTGCATCTTTTCTGTCAATATTTGGGTCATATTAAAACTAAGGGCGTAGGTATTTCTTTTGGTTTGGCTAAAAGCAGCAAAAGCATTTGTATACGTACCTTCCCCCCTAATATTGAAATCAAAAAAACCCGTTCTTAATTCTATGGGATACTGTGG
Organism: Flavobacteriaceae bacterium; assembly: GCA_018401115.1. Lineage (GTDB taxonomy): Bacteria > Bacteroidota > Bacteroidia > Flavobacteriales > Flavobacteriaceae > MAG-120531. Next base: position 38,486 of record JAGYKX010000002.1, read on the forward strand.
GTCATGTTCATCCATATACACCTGAAGATTGAGTCCCAATTCTGTATTTTTCTCATTGTAAAGTTTACTAACTCCTACTCCAAAACCCAAAGATTGATAATCGTATTCCTTGGAGACCGCTAAAGAGGCATTGTAAATGGTGTTTCTGTCTTTACTAAAATGGGCATAACTGGAATTAAAGTGGGCCAAAACATCTGAGCTAGAAGGCCCGGAGGAAGCCACCCACGGGCTGGCATCGGCACTTTTCCCATCAAAAGGATTTACATTACTAGAAGAGGCAGAGGTATAGGCAGAAAGGCCTGTGTCTACCGTTAAAATTCCATCTGCTCCAATAGGTATTTGTACCACCATAGTGGGCGCAGCATTTGTGAGGGCCTCTGTTCCTTCCCCTCCTGTAACTGCTGCGTTATTTCCTTCTTGAGTATAGTAACTGAATAGGGTTTGGACACTGACCTTTTCCAATACACTCTTGGTATAATTACTTTTCTCCTCCTGGCTCCATAAGGCTAATGTAGCTGTGAATATAAAAAAGAGGGTGTTTAAGATTTTCTTCATGCTTTAATTACAGCCACAGCCGCCTCCCATTTTACCTCCATTAGCACCTGCTGCGCCTTCTCTGTAAATATGACTATTTATGTCTGCTTTACAGATTCCTCTAGCGCTTAATGCCATATCTTCTGCATTAATATATACTTTTTCGTACTCCTTTACGGCTACACAAGAAGTGGTAAAAAGCAAGATTCCGAATAATAGGGCGTATTTCATGTTGTTTATTTTTCTGGTGTAGCCCATTGGATATTTGGGCTGTGATGAATTTTATTGGTGGCGTCTACGATAATACATAACATACCTGGCAATTGTGAAATGGTGTTTATACCTACATCTATACCCATGATAAAAACGGCTGTAGCAAAGGCGTCTGCCAATTCTCCATTGGGGGCAAAAACGGTCACTGATTTAATTCCTAAAACAGGCATACCACTTCTTGGATCTATAATATGACTGTAACGTTTTCCGTTTAAAGTTACGTATTTTTCATAATTTCCTGAAGTGGCTACTGCTGCATCTTTTACTGGAAACCAAGAAAATACTTTGGACGGGTTTTCAGGATTGCTAATCCCTACCTGCCAATCTGTTCCATCTGGCTTTTTCCCCCAAGTGGTTAAATCTCCTGAGGCATTAATAATACCAGCTTTTATACCCATTGATTGTAAATGCTTTTTAGTAGCGTCTGCTGCATAGCCTTTTCCCACGGCACCAAAACCTATTTTCATACCTTTTTTAGGCAAAAAAACGGTATTATTAATGGCGTCTAGTTGAATCTCTTTGTAGTTTATGTAGGCAACAGATGCCTGGAGTTGTTCTGGTGAAGGAAGCGTTTTCATACTTCCATCAAATACCCAAACTGGGTCTAAAGCAGCATAACTAATATCAAAAGCGCCTTGAGTAATTTTTGAAATTTGAATACAACGTTCTATAAGGCCAAACAATTCTAGAGAAACTTTAACTGGACGAATACCTGCATTTCTGTTTATCTGAGATGTTTCAGAATTGGGATCCCATGAAGAGATAAGTCTTTCTATTCTCTCTATCTCCTTTTGGGCTGTATCTAGATGTAAAGTAGCTTTTTCTTGAACAGTGACCAGCGTAATTTCGAAACGACTGCCCATGAGTTTGCTTGTTCTAGTCACAATTTTAGCCTCTTGTGAAAAACCTAAGCTTTGCATTAGAAGCCAGAAAAAAAAAGCCCTTTTAAAGTATTTACTCATTAGCTGCCATGTCTTGGAGTTTTTCTATATAAGCTTCTGGAGAAATATTCAAATAAGCTGTTTGCCCTAAAATGTCTTTTTTGGGAGAAAGCAACACCACCAATGGAAAATAACCTTTTGTGTTGTATTGCGCTGCCAATTCCTTATTCTCAGAAGCGAGAGGCTCTGGTAACTGATTGGCTTTTCTCCTAGGAAAATCTGCTTTATAAAGTATTAAATTTTTTTTGGCATAGGATTGAAAAACCGCTGTAGTCCATATATCCCTGTCTAATTTAATGCAGGGGGCACACCAATCAGAGCCTGAAAAAACCAATAGTATGGGCTTATTTAATGCTGTTGCGCTATCTGTTGCATTACTCCAGCTAGAAGCCCAATCCTGAGCAATACCAAATTGGTAAATAAAAAGTAGGCTTATAAAAATTATTTTTTTCATATGTTATGGGGCTAATATGGATAGAATTTGGCCTTGTACCTGTGTAGGATAAATTAATAATCCTTTTGAAGCGTCTGAATTTAAACCCACTCCTTGCTGGGTAAATCTAGCACCGTGCTCCGTACAGTAAAACTCATCGTTTCTAAAAACAACTTGTTTTATGGTTTTGTGACTACACACCTGAGTAGCTGCCACATAGTTACCTTGCTTATTAACCGCAATAACAACGGTATTTTTAATGATATAATCTCCTGGACTTTTTAAAGATTGCCCCTCAGAACTACTCAAATCAATAGTGAAAAGGACCCCATTGGCATCTGGGATCAAGGCCTGGTCTGCCAGGCCATCTTCTGCTTCCAAACAACTGCTTAAACAACTAAAGGTGAGTGTGAAAGCAGCGCCTTGCCCAATAGATTTCATAAATTCTTTACGCTCCATCTCAGTTTTTTTTACATAAAAGTAGTGCAAATAGCGCTTCTAACCCACTAACAATGTGTTAAATAACATTATTTATAATGACTCTTAAAGCCATTTAGGCCACCATTTATCGAAACTTAATACCTTTTTAGCATATGAAATTTACTGTCCAACCTGTGTATTGCAAATAAAAAAGACTTTTTTAAATTTTTAAAAATCTGATTTTCATATATTTACATTTCTTATGTTCAAGAAGAAACAAATACAAGAGGGTGAAAACCTCATGAAAAATGCCCTAACTGGGGTTGATCTGTTTCAATTCGTTTTTTTTTACCAACAGCTAAGAAAGCTAAAATCCAAAAGGAAATCTTACCAGATTGAATTTGTACTTAAATCATGTTACCCGCAATTGGCTGTTTTTGATATGGAAGAAATTGAAAAATTTGTGAGTGAATTCAAATCACAAAACAGCTTTCAAATTCCCTAATAACAAAATAAAATTCTAATTTAGGCCAGCCTTAGGGCAAACATCAGGCCTCATAGTTCAACGGATAGAATAGAAGTTTCCTAAACTTTAGATCCAGGTTCGATTCCTGGTGAGGTCACGATTCAAATGATACTATGGAAATTTTAGACACCTTTACACAAACATTCTATTTCTTTGATTTGGTAGAGCGTTTTTTATTAAACTTTATTTTTACTGCGGTCATCATTCGCTTTATCTATTATAAATACGCTCAAAACAAAGCCTATATGTTTACTTATTTTATGATAAGTACCGTGGTTTTCTTGTTGTGCTATTCCTTGAAGAGAAATGAATTAGATATTGGACTAGCACTTGGTCTTTTTGCCGTTTTTGGTATTATTCGTTACCGCACGGACACTATAGATATTAAAGAAATGACCTACCTATTCGTTATTATTGGAGTAGCTGTAATGAACGCCCTCTCTACGAATGCGGTCCCTATGGGTGAAATTCTTTTTGGAAATATTGCGGTGGTTGTCATGTTAATGATCCTTGAAAGGGTCATGAAAGCACCCCTCTCTCTAAAACAGCAGGAAATTGTTATTCCTCATTCTGCTTTAATAAAACCAGACCAGAAAGAGGCTCTAATCGCTTCTTTGGTGGCAGAAACTGGCCTGGATATTAAAAAAGTCCAGATTGGAAAAATAGACCTCATGACCCAAAGTGTTAAAGTAACACTCTTCTACTAAATTCCTGACTGCAACACTTATGAGATGTTTACTATCGCTTTTTTTAATGACCCTTGTGGCCAAACCAACTTTTGCTCAAGACAAGGAACTCGCCATCTGGACGGCTGCTAGCAGTTCTTTTGAGCTATCTGAACGAATGTATATAGACGGAGTGCTGGCCTTTAGAAGCCATGCTGGATTGAATGCTATTTCTAGGTATTTTGGAGAAGCTGGATTGGGCTACAAATTATCAAAATCTTTTAGTGGTATTGCCGGTGTCCGTTATGGAAGCCTTTCAGACCGCAAAGGTGGTGTGCAAGGAAATTTTATTTTTTACAGGTTTTTTGCAGAACTAAAACACAAGGCTTCTTGGCGCCAATTAAGGTTCAAGCAGAGACTTCGCTTTCAGGAAGACACCGAAAAGAAACAAGGAACGCTTACAGAAAATCACTTGAGGTACAAAATGGCTGTTGAATTTAAGATACCCAACTGGAAAGCAGACCCACAAGTATCTGTGGAGTTTTTTAAACCTTTAGGAAGCAATAGCATGAACGGGTTTGACCGCATGCGTTACAAACTTCAAACAGATCTGAGCCTCGCTGGAAACGCTCTTACTATCGCTTATTTCATAGACAGAGACAGTCCTTTAAATGCTACTGTCATAAACAGTCATATGCTGGGCTTGTTTTATGAGTTGGATTTCTAGTTTTTTAATTATCTAAACCATACACATAATCCGCCTGTTTGTATAAAATTTCATTGGCTTTATTCACCCTATAACTCACCCGATTTTCAGGAAGTTTAAGACCCTGATATGCCAACCAAGACTGGTTTATAATTAGACTATAGCGGTGGTTGTGCCAGACCCTGTTGGCTAAAAATTCTCCAGAGGTTTGATCAAAATACCAGACCCACTGATCGCTTGAGTTCGGAAATTGAAAGAACACCGCCCACACAGGGCTGTTCATGAGGGTTTCTGGTGAGACTGTCGCATTTTTAGGGAGTTCACGATACAGCTTAAAGGGCTGCCAATATACAAATAACCCGCCGTTTAAGAGGGATTCAAAGCCCTTTATCTCTGATTCAGAAAGCGTTTTTAAAGTATCATTCACCCGAAGACTCACGCCCGCTGCATCTCTTGTTAACTGGTGTTTTTGATTATTTTCTCTCCAGCCTACGGCCGATGTCCCTTTTTTAAAATCATACACAAAAGATTGCTCCACGGTCTTTGTAGGTTCGCCAAGGGAATCATAAGAGCTTGTTTTCTTATCAAAAGAAAAGACCTGAACAGCTTCAAATGCGAGGGCACCTCCGTGGGCTTGAACAGCTTTTTCAAGGACTTCTTCTGGCCTTGGAGTTACCGTCTTTTGACAAGAAATAAAAAGCATTTGGAAGATAATAACACTTAAAGTAGCGCGCATAAGAACAGACTTTACCCAAATTTAAATATTAATTTACCCAAATAAGCCGTCTAAACTTGTATTTTTATGATAGAAAACAATTTCTTATGAAACAGATCTTTAAAATTAGTTTTGCATCCCTATGGATGCTATTTGCATCTTTGGCACAAGGGCAGGAACACAGCCATGCGGGAGCTTCAGCCATTGAATATCCAAATATCCCTGGATATTTAAGTCTGAAAACAGATTTTCACATACACTCGGTATTTTCAGACGGTAATGTATGGCCCAGCATTCGAGTGCAAGAAGCCTTGAGAGAAAACCTAGATGCTATTTCCCTAACAGAACACTTGGAATACCAGCCCCACCTATCAGACATTCCCCACCCAGACAGAAATAGAGCCCATGAGATTGCCTTAAAAGAGGCTAAAAACCATGGCTTATTGATTATTAGAGGGTCGGAAATCACCAGGGCGTTGCCCGTAGGGCACAACAACGCTATATTTATTCAGGACGCCAATCCTATTTTACAAGAAACGGCTGAAGGCGCCTTTAAAGAAGCCAAAAAACAAGGTGCATTTGTGTTTTGGAACCATCCGGCTTGGTATGTTCAGCAACCGAACGGAACTCCTGCGCTCAGTGATTTTCAGAAAAAACGCATTGCAGATGACGAATTACACGGCATTGAAGTGATCAATACTGGAGACTATTCAGAGGAGGCCCTACAAATTGCGCTAGACAACGGATTGACCATTATGGGGACTTCAGATGTACACGACCTCATTGATTGGGATTACACTGAAAAGGCGCAACACAGGCCTATTACTTTGGTTTTTGCCAAAGAAAAAACAACCGCTAGTCTATTAGATGCCTTAAAAAATGGAAGAACAGTAGCGGTATTCAATGATCTATTGGTGGGTAAGTCTGAATATTTAACTCCTTTGATCAAGGCATCTGTGACGGCTTCTGAGATTAAATATATTGGTAAAACACAGGTCTTGTCTGTGACACTACACAACCATTCCAGCAGTGATTTACTCTTTGAAAACCAAATGCCCTTTAGCCTTTACAGACACTCGCCAGTATTCACTATTCCAGCTGGAGACAGCCTATCCCTGCAAATTAAAACCTTGGAAAGAAAAGAGCGCATGGTGCTGTCTTTAAAAGCCTTAGGTGCTTTTACAGCGCCAAAAGTGCAACCAATCATTGAATGGGAACTGAAGATAGACTAAGAACTCTGTCAATTTTATTACCTTAGGTCTATCTTTTAGACCCATGCAAAATCCTTTTAAAAAAATGGGGCCTGCCACATTAGTGGCAGCTGCCTTTATAGGTCCTGGAACCGTAACTGCATGCATGAAAGCAGGTGCGGGTTTTGGAACGTCACTACTTTGGGCTTTATTGCTCTCTGGTGGCATGACTATTTTATTACAAGAGACCGCCGCTAGAATAGGACTCATTAGTCAGGAAGGGTTGGCTAGTGTTATGCGTAACGCTATTGAAAAAAAGTGGCTCAAAATACTGTTGTCTTGGGGAATATTAGCTGCAATTTTGGGCGGGAATACCGCCTATGAAGCTGGAAATATAAACGGTGCCATTTTAGGATTGGAAGCTTTATTTGGCTCAGATTCTCTTATGGTTTACCCCCTCGTAGTTGGAGGATTAGCCGCAACGCTACTGGGATTTAGCTCATACAAAACACTAGAAAAATTACTTATCGGACTTGTAATCTTACTCAGTGCCTCCTTTTTAATCACTGCGGTGTTGGTAGGACCCTCCATAGTAGAACTGATTAAGGGAGTTGTTTTGGTTCAATTTCCAAAGGACAGTTTATTCACCATCATGGCTTTAATAGGTACTACTGTAGTTCCTTATAATTTATTTCTTCACGCCGCACTGGTCAAAGAAAAATGGCAGCAGCCCTCGGATTTAAAAGCGCTAAGAACAGATACGAAAATTGCGGTAAGTATAGGAGTCTTAGTCTCTATAGCTATTGTGATCACTGCTACCGCCTTACCAAAAGACAGTTTAAAATCTGTTCTCGATTTGGCAGAAGGGCTGGCACCACTCTATGGAAGTTTCGCTAAAATTGCCATAGGGATTGGCCTACTTTCTGCTGGAATTACCTCTGCTGTAACAGCGCCTTTAGCCGCGGCCTATGTGGTGAATAGCTGCTTTGATATGGGTTTAAAAGCGTCTCACTGGACCTTTAAAGCGATTAGTCTAGGGGTATTGTCGTTAGGCATGTGCTCCTTACTGCTAAACTATACCCCCATCAGTGTGATCATTTTTGCCCAAATTGCCAATGGAATCATCCTTCCTGTGTTGGTAGGACTTTTGTTTTGGCTCGGAAACAATCAAGCCGTTCTTGGAACGCATACCAATAACAAAACAAAAAATATACTGTTCGGTATTATATTTATAATTTCCTTAGGACTGAGTATAAAAACCCTTGTGAGTGTATTTTAAAACCAACGTTATGGCCATAGATTTTAATGCAGATTTGGGTGAGGGCTACGGGAATGATGCCACTTTAATGCCTTTTTTAGACAGCTGTAGTATTGCATGTGGTGGTCATTATGGAAATGCTAAAAGTATTGAAACGGCCCTAGATATGGCATGGACCCATGAAGTAAAAGTAGGGGCGCACCCTTCTTATCCTGACCCCCTACATTTTGGCAGACAATCTATGAGCATACCCCTAAAAGCATTTCAGGCTGCCATTGAAAAACAGTTAGACCTCTTTTTCAATGGCTTAGAAAAAAAATCCATGCGGTGCCACCACATTAAAGCCCATGGAGCATTATACTCAGATTTACTCAGTAGTCAAGAACTTGCTGGGATATATTTAGAAACCCTATCCAACTATCCTTGCACCCTTTTATACACTATGCCGCACAGTGGTTTTATGAAGGCCGCTCATGCATATTCTTTTAAAGTGTTTTCTGAAGGCTTTCTAGACAGAGGGTATAACGCTCAGGGCAATTTAATCGCTAGATCCTCTAAGAATGCACAACTAGAAAAGACCTCAGATATAGTAGAGCAGTTAATAGATCTGGTGGTAAAAAAACACATTCCATACCAAAACAGCCAAGGAGAAACCGCCTATATACCCACTCAAATAGACACCGTTTGCTTGCATTCAGACCATCCTCAAGCGGTAGAAAGGGCGAAAGCCATTAGAAAAGCCATTTCAAAAATTTAGTCATTAAGCTATGTTAAACGCAAAAGAATCAAAGCCTACTTACATCTTGGAATATTACCCATACAGTGAGTACTCCCTACTCATTCAGTGGCCTCAAATAGTCTCTGAAAATATCTTAGAGGAACTGTCTGCTTTTAAAAAGACCCTCCAGCGTCTATATCCAGAGGCCATCTTAACAGCAGCTTATGCCTCTATATTATTGGTATTCCCAGAGCGAATTACTTCTTTTCCCGCTTTAAAAGCACAAATAAAACAAGGATACGACAGCTTTATTGAAAATAGCGTTAGCACATATTCCAATCCAATAGGCCTTACAAAAAAAGACCTAACCAAAGAAAGCGAGACCAAAGAAAGCGAATCCGAAAAAAACAACATTAAAAAAAGCAGGCCTAAAGCAAGTAAACCCACAGAAAACGAGATAAACCAAAGACCCCTAAGTTTATATAAAATCCCTGTCTGTTACGAGGCCATTTTTGCTCCCGACCTTGAGGCGGTTTGCAGTCAATTAAAACTTTCTCCCGAGGCGCTCATTTCCAAACACAGCAGTGCTATTTACACGGTCTACGGCATTGGCTTCCTTCCTGGGTTTATGTATTTAGGCGGTCTAAACCCCGAACTTGAAATTCCTAGAAAATCGAGTCCAAGAATGAAGGTCCCTGCAGGATCTGTTGGTTTGGCAGCCAAACAAACAGGCATTTACCCCTGTGAAAGTCCCGGTGGTTGGCAGCTCATAGGCCAAACGCCTATACCTTTATTTAATCCCCTTCAAGACCCACCATTTTTTGCAGAGGTGGGAGACAAAATACAATTTATACCCATCTCAAAAGACACTTATAAACTGTTGCAAATACAAATATCAGCAGGGATTTATAAAATAGAAAAAACAATATACACCCAATTATAAAAAATAAGTAATATGATAAAAGTCTTAAAAGCAGGCTTGTACAGTAGTATTCAAGATCTAGGCAGGAGCCCATTGCAACCCATTGGGGTGCCAATGGGAGGAGCTATGGATCGTGAAAGCGCACAAAATGCCAATGCCCTTTTAGAGAATGCTCCAGAAGCTGCAGTATTGGAAATTACCATGACAGGTCCGGTATTGGCCTTTACTGAAAATGCTTGGGTGGCTTTTAGTGGGGCTGTTTTTCCTATTTACTTGGATCAAAATAAAATAGCAAACAATACCCCTATTTGGGTAAAAGCTGGACAAGAACTCCGTTTTGGCACCCTAGAAAAAGGGGTAAGGCTTTATATGGCCATCAAAGGGGGATTTTTAAGCGACATACTGCTAGGAAGCAGGTCCATGCAAACCCACTTAAGTCCGATGATTAAACTGGAAAAAGGCATGGTACTTCCGCATGCTACTGGACAAAAAGACCAGGCGATTATTCTAGAAAAAAAGAGTAATACGCCTTTAGATGCCAAAAAAATACTCGCATTCCAAGGTCCTGAGTTCCAGGATTTAGACGTTTCACAACAGCGTGAAATAAGCCAACAAATTTTTAAAGTGAGTAACCTCAACAACCGAATGGCGTATCAATTACTCCCGCCTGTTAACCCTTTTGAAAAGACCCAACTTACGGGACCTGTACTGCCTGGTACCGTACAAATAACCCCTGCTGGAAATTTAATGATACTCATGAGAGAAGCGCAAACCACTGGAGGTTACCCCAGAATTTTACAGCTTACCGCAGAAAGTATTAATGCGTTGGCGCAATTAAAAACAGGCGACACTTTTAGAATTAAAATACTATCCTTAAATTAAGGCATTGCCATTAAATTAAGATACTGCCTTTAGACTAATGTCCAACACCCCAGCGCTATACGTAATAGCCCCCATAGAAATAAAATCTACCCCTGTTTCTGCTACCGCTACTATAGTCTTTTTTGTGATATTTCCAGAGGCTTCCGTAGGTATTTTTCCATTCACTAAGGCCACCGCTTCCCGCATGAGGGAGACCGGCATATTGTCTAATAAAATTCGGTATAAATGCGGAAAAGCCAAACACTCTGCTACCTCTGCTAAGGTCCTGGTCTCCACAATGACGGGAATGTCGCGCTTTTCGCGCGCCAAATAGGCCATTGTAGTTTCTATAGCCTTACTCACACCGCCACAGTAATCAATGTGGTTGTCCTTGAGCATGACCATATCATAAAGGCCTATGCGGTGGTTGGTCCCACCTCCAATTTGAACGGCCCACTTTTCTGCTAATCTGAAATTTGGAGTTGTCTTTCTAGTGTCTAGAATTTTACAGGAAGTGTGCTTTATCAGGGATTGTGTCTCATGGGTCAAAGTGGCAATTCCACTCATGCGTTGCATACAATTGAGCACCAAACGCTCAGTGGCCAGAATGGCCTGTTGTGGTCCAGAAACCTCAAAAGCAATGGCGTCTTTTTCCACTAGATCACCGTCTAAAAGCAATGGTGTAAATTCAAGTGAAGGATCGTATTGCTTAAAAATTAAGTAGGCCATTGCTACTCCAGCCAAGACTCCAGGCTGCTTCACTATACAACGAGCCTTACCAGAAGCATAAGGGTCCAAACAGGCCAACCCACTCACATCTCCACTGCCCAAATCTTCCTTAAGGGCGAGGCCAATAAAGGTTTCAAGGGCGTCTTTAAAATCTACTGGATAATCATAGGTCATGGCTTCACTTCTAAATCTTGGTTAAAAAATCCCCCCCTGTTCTCTTGGCATTCCTGGGATTGCTTGATCATTAAATACCCTACATTCACCAGGTTTCTAAGCTCACAGATTTGGGGGGTTAATTTATTGGTATTGTATAAGGCTTTGGCTTTATCGTAATAAACTGCCATGGCTTCTTCTGCTTCCTGTAAGCCCTTAGTAGTTTTATAAACCCCCGCTTTTAAAGAAAGTAACTTTTGTACAGAGCGTTTTAACTTCTGAAGTTTTTTGGAGTTCTTATCAATGAGCTGTTGGGCTGAATTCCATTCGGGAATACCATCTAAATAAGTGTCTTCTATGTGGCTATTTTTTAGAACCTGTGCACTAGATTGGGCTGCTGAATGTGCGTACACCAACGCCTCCAGCAATGAATTAGACGCCAGCCTATTGGCCCCATGTAAGCCCGTATGGCTACACTCTCCAATGGCGTATAACCTAGAGAGAGAGGTCTCTCCATGAATATTAACATGAACGCCTCCACAGAAATAATGGGCTGCAGGGCGCACCGGAATATATGTCTCACGGGGGTCTATACCAAGATGCATACAATTCTCAAAAATATGTGGAAATTCTTTTTCAAAAACACCTACTTTAAAATGTATGGCGTCTAAATACACAAAATCTCTGGTGGTTTTGAGCATTTCACTCTCAATACCCCTAGCTACAATATCTCTAGAGGCCAATTCTCCTCTTACATCATGGGAAAACATAAAGCGCTCGCCCTCTTTATTTCTCAAATAAGCACCAGCTCCCCTAACTGCCTCAGAAATTAAAAAAGTATTACCCCCTACTTTTTGAGCCAGGGCAGTTGGGTGAAACTGCACGTATTGCAAGCTTTTAATGGTCACCTTTGCCCTATAGGCCGCGGCAATACCATCTCCTGTAGCCCCTTCTGGATTGGTACTAAAATCATAAATCTGGCTAGCACCTCCGGTAGACAGTACCGTGATTTGAGCATTGATTTTAAGGATTTTTAAATCTTCTAAAGAGATCACATAAGCCCCATAACAAGCATTTTTTGGAGCTTGATCATGATGGTGGTCTGTGATTAAATCTACCAAAGTATGGTTTTCCAATAGCCTAATATTGGGCTTACTTTTTAAGGCCGCAATAAGGGATTGCTGTATCTCAAATCCAGATTGGTCTTTATAGTGTACAATTCTATGAGCAGAATGTCCCCCTTCCTTTCCCAAATGAAGCCTATTGGCTGCACTGTCAAATTGTGCCCCCCAATGAATGAGTTGGTCAAGTCTTTTTGGACCCTCTTCTACTACAAAGCGAACCACTTCAGGATCACATAGCCCGTCTCCCGCTTTAAGGGTGTCTGCTATATGAGACTCAAAGGAATCTGAGACAAAATCTTGTACCACTGCAATACCCCCTTGGGCGTATTTGGTATTGGATTCTAAAACATCTCTTTTAGTTAATAAAGTAATGGCAGTTTCAGGCCTAAGCGCAGCCAATTCTAGGGCGTAAGACAGCCCTGCAATTCCTGAGCCAATGACTAAAACATCTGTTTGCATAAAGTAATTTACAAGGCTAACATTCTCTCAATGGGTTTTCTAGCAGCTTCCATGAGCGCAGGGGCTAAATGAATTTCTGGCTGCTCGTGCTCCAAACACAGATAGAGTTTCTCCAAGGTATTTAATTTCATAAAAGCACACTCGCTACAAGCACAAGTGTCGTCTTCTACAGGAGCAGGGATAAAGGTTTTGTGCGGTACTTTTTTCTGCATTTCATGCAAAATACCGGCTTCTGTTCCAACAATATAGGTGTCTGCAGTATCATTTTGTACAAAAGACAAAAGTCCCGAAGTACTCCCTATATAATGAGCAATCTCTAATACCTGAGACTCACTCTCTGGATGGGCTATAAATTTAGCCTTAGGATGTGCTTTGGCTAAGGCCACAATTTTGTCAAAAGAGAATGCCTCATGCACCACACAGGCACCGTCCCATAAGATCATATCTCTTCCGGTTTCTTTAATCAAATAACGTCCCAAATTTTTATCGGGTGCAAAAATAATCTCCTGATCTTTAGGAATAGAATTAATTACAGCCACCGCATTGGAAGAAGTACAAACAATGTCTGAGAGGGCTTTTATGGCAGCTGAACAGTTAATATAAGTCACTACAATCGCCTTGGGATGCTTGGCCTTAAAAGCGGCAAAAGCGTCCGGTGGGCAAGAATCTGCCAAGGAACAGCCCGCCTTTAAATCTGGCAACAAAACCTTCTTAGAAGGGTTTACAATTTTTGCAGTCTCCGCCATAAAATGCACCCCTGCAAACACAATGACGTCTGCTTCAATTCGTTCTGCAGCCTTAGCCAAATACAAACTGTCTCCCAGGTAATCTGCCAAATCTTGAATGGATTTATCCTGATAGTAATGCGCCATGAGTACCGCATTTTTTTCTTTTTTAAGGCGATTTATTTCACCCACCAAGTCTATCCCCTCAGGGATTGGTAGGTCTAAATATCCTTTTTTAAGCAATGATGTAGTCGCTAATTTTGAATCCATAGGAATATAAAAATGATCCCAATGACGCTCGCTCAATAGGCGTTGCATGAGACTGCAAATTTCGATATTTTAAAACAAAAAAACGATTCCCTTCAAGCTATTTTGTGATAATATACCTTAAAAATACAAAAATAAGGCCGTCCGTTTTTCTACATTCACGCATACTATTTTATCATATCCAAACCAAATACGCCGTGAGCAGCCAATTGAGGGTTAGAAGATTTGCTAAATTTCTTAAAACGATCTTCAAGGGCGTCTAATTGTGCTATAACCAATCCTTTTACCTCAACATCCGTGTCTTCGTTGCTTTTTAAGTCTACTAAAATATGGAGGTATGCCTTTTGTAATTTTCTATCCAAAACGGATAGCGGGGCTTGATCTAAAACAATGTCTGCACTTAGCTTATTGAGGAGTTCAGATAATCCCAAACCATTTCCTTCTAAGGTAGCATGGGCAGAGAGCATGGCGGTTAATTTTTTTGGAGAAAGCAAACTTTTTAATAAATCCATTTGCATCTTTGACACCGCATCTAAGGCCCCATCTGAACTGATACGAGAGACCAGGTCTTTAGGAATGAGCCAAGTAGGTGCGTTCCAGACCTCAGCATTTAAAAAATCTAAGGCTTCTAACTGCGTCCCCGATGGCACATTCACATAGGGCATGCCCTCTTGATTGTTGTTCAAGCGAGTTTCATATACCCCGCCCACCAATTTGGCCACATGGTACACATACCTTCTAAACACCCCTAAAAATTCTCCGTGTAATTCCGCCAAATCATCATAGGTGCTGTTGGGAAACTGTGCCCAGTCTTTTAAATTTTTACCGACTATCTTTAAATTAGATAAGCCGTATTGGCTGGCTTTAATAGGGTTGTCTCCAATATTTTCTGTCTGAGAATTGGGATCGCTCCCGCCAGATCCAAACATAAACATAGGGTCTGTACTTTTAGCGTCTACCCATGCGCGTAAGGTTTCTTTAACAGCCAAGGGATCTTGACCAGGAAAATAACGATACCCCCATTCAATGGCATAGTTGTCATAGGGCCCTAACTGGCGTACAAAACGAATGTTTTTATCTCCTGGCTGAGCAATGTAATTGTAGCGGGCGTAGTCCATAATGGTGGTAGCAATTCCCATTTTCTGAGTAAAAGTCCCAGACCTTAAAGAGTCTACCGGATAGGCACTGGAGGCTTTCATATTGTGGGGCAGTCCTAAGGCATGGCCAATTTCATGAGAGATTACCCTACGCATCATTTCACCTATTTCTTCCTCAGGCGTGTCTAGAGTTCTCGCTTTGGGATTGGCCGCGGCGGTCTCTAATAAATAACGGTTTCTATAAGAACGTAAATGGTTGTGGTACCAAATAATATCACTCTCAATAATTTCTCCTGTTCTCGGATCAGACACCGAAGGGCCTGTGGCATTTCTGGTGGTAGAAGCCACATAGCGCACCATAGAAAAACGGGCGTCTTCTGGACTAAAATCTGGATCTTCTTCTGGTGTGGGCGCATCCTTGGCTACAATGGCATTTTTAAAACCTGCTTTTTCAAAAGCCGTATTCCAGTCTTCTATACCTTTTCTAAAATAAGGACGCCATTTTAATGGAGTGGCGGGATCCAAATAGTACACAATTTGCTTTTTGGGGGTCACCAATTCCCCCCTGGCGTAGGCGGCTTCATCTGAAGGCTCGAGCCTCCAACGGCGCACTACACTGTAGGCATCGGCCTTTAAGGCCTCAGAAGAATAATCAATTTTATCCAAAGAGAACCAGCCCACCCTACGGTCTTCATAACGCACTGGCATGGGGTCTTCTGGAAGTAAAATAAGGGAGTGATTCACCACAAAACTCAGGGTCTCCGTATTATTGCCCCTAGGGGCTTTACGTGAGCTATAGGTGAGGGTATGGGTCACTTCTGTATTGATAGGAAAAGAGCGCACTCGGTCAATACTGGATCGTTTTTTGTCTACACCACCCATTTTATAGGCTTCTTTCTGACGGCTTCCCACTATATTGAAGCCTGGTGAGTCGTCCGAAAAATAATCCGTTACCTCTATTAAATACTGTCCTTCTTCCTGAGCTGCTATCTCAAATGCTGCCAAAATGGGGTGGTTGTTGTTTTGCACCACAGAGAGGTGAATGGGATCTGACTCTTGTGCCAAAGCATTATAAGACACTTGGGTCAATACAATTTTTTGCCCTCTTTTTTCAAAATGCACCAATTGTTCTGAAGTTTTTGAACCCGCGTTGCTATAGGCAGAATAATTGGCGGGAATACGCACAATTCTGGTCACCATAAGCAAATCTTTATGGAGCAGTTCCTCTGAAATTCCAAAGAACAATTTTCCACCCACTTCAAAGTAACTGTCTATTAAGCCTCCTTCTTTTTGAAGGTCTTCGGTAATTTCTAAAAGGGTTTTAGGAGCTTTTTTATCGTTATTTTTTTGGGCTTGAGTGCCTACAGAAAAAACTAAAAACAATAAAAAAGCAATTTTTGACAATCGAGATAAGATCATGAGTAGGGGTTTTTACACCCCTAATATCGTAAAAAATATCAATAGGTAATATACAACCATCCGGTTCTTGCAGCAGAGCCGTCATTTAATTGAACTATATAGTAGTAAGGCCCTGCAGGAAGAGTTTTTTTACTTTTCTGATACTTCCCATCCCAATTGCTTTTGTAGCCTTGCTGCTCAAAAACCAACTGTTTTTGGCGGTCAAAAACCCTTACGTATGCACCGGAATATTGTTCTATATTTTGAAACAGCAAAGCCTATTAAAATATTTTAATTTCAAATTACTTCCAAGTTTAGTGCTTAATCCAGCTAAGCGTTGGATTTTCATAGTATTGATATTATACATACTTTTATTCTTGTTCCCATATTATGAAGTGTAAACACCTAATACCGATCTTATTTTGCCTTCTTAGCCTCATTGGTATTTCTAAGCTCAACGCCCAATCAAAAACAAACATTGGTCTAGATCTCGTGGAAGATTTTAGCAGCGTCATTGATGGGGGTATTACCCAAGGAGAAACCCTGATGGGGTTCATTTCACTCTCACATGAAACAAGCTTGTGGAGCGGTGCCAGTTTAAAGGGCCAGCATGTGCTTAACCACGGAAAACCACTCACCGATTATGTGGGAGATTTACAAACCATCAGTAATATAGAAGCCCCAAGGAATATATACCTCTACGAGTTTATTTTGGAACAAAAATTCAAAGGCCATAAACTCATTGTAGGTAAATCTGAAATCAATGCTCTGTTTGCCTTCAGTACCCACGGATTGGGTTTCATTCACAGCTCTTTTGGTATAGGTCCAGAAATGTCCGTGAATGTACCCTTAGCTACTTTTCCCTATGCCGCCATGGGAATTTACACCAATATCCAAATTCAAAAAAACCTTCATCTCAGTGCAGCGGTATATGACGGCTGTCCTAATACGGAAATAGGGTATTTAAAGTCCTACGACTTTTCGTTAAACAGCAAACGAGGCTTGTTTTGGATCGGGGAAATAGATTATCAAATAACAAAAGAAAAAACTCAGATAAGTACCTACAAGATGGGTGTTTGGTCACTGCAAGGCAATAGTCAAAGAGAAAGTGGGTTTTATGCCATTATGGACCAGAAGCTATTGACTGAAGACGAAGATCCAACACAGGGGCTTCACGTTTTTGCACAATACGGTCGTATTCCAAATAATGCGTCTGTTTTTAAAACCTATGCCGGATTGGGTATGGTATACTATGGTCCTTTGAGCAATAGGTCTCAAGACCAAATAGGATTGGCATGGGGGTAAGGAAATGTCTCAAACATATACAGAAATAGGCTTTTAAGAACCTCAGACCGAGCAGAAACCGTGATAGAGGCTTATTACAATTATACTTTAAGTGACCAATTAGAAGTACAATTAGACAGCCAGTATATTGTAAATCCTGGAGTCAATCCAGGAGTTAAAAATGCATTGGTTGGCATTCTTCGGTTAAAGTACAATCTATTTTAAAATCATTCTCCTAATTGTTTTTTGTAAAAATCAAAAGCCTTTTGGGCTACCTTTCTACCTAAAACAAGCCCTTCCACATTGTCTGCTTGAATGTGATAGCCTCCCCAAACTCTTGAAATTCCCGCCATTTCTCCAGCTTCCGTAAAGGTGGGGAAATAAAGCTTTATTTCCTGCCATTGACTTTCAGGCTCTGTAAGAGAACCCGACATAAAGCTAACTTCATGACCAAAAACATCTGAGCCCTTAAAAAGTCTTAAAGCCTCTGCGCAAGCAGCACTAACAGTGGAATGTCCAGAAACATAACTTGGAAATGGAGGACAAAGAAATACCTCTGGAGAATAAGGGCGCCATTGTTCTCCCTTTAAAGTACCCCAACCTTGCCCAATGCCCTTCCAACCCTCTATATCTTTGCCTTGAAAATATTCATGCACCAAAGCATAAGGGCGGGCATAATCGTAATACATTTTTGTATCCCAGGAAGCTATAAAAGCATCCATTGCAGTGATCTGATTTAAAAAATACATTTTAACATCTTCATCCAGTGAATGATTATCTCTTTTAGATACTTCTTGCGCAAAAACCAGCCAATGTCCCGCCTGTTGCACAGACTTTGGGCCGTCTCGCATGAATTCTACCAATCCTTTTTGTTCCACGGTTAAATTAGTCTGCATGGCCACCACCTCAGCCACCTCTGCTTTCAATTGATCAGATTCAAATAAAGGAGGAGGTGGAGACCTGAATTGAGCGGCAGAATCCAAAGCAATAGGACGCACCTTTTGCCAATAAGGAGTGAGACAAGAGGGTGCAAATTTATCTCCATTATCCCTGGTAAAATACTTGGGCTGCCAACGGTTAATATCTGAATTTAATTCTGGGGAATTTACGGGCTTATATTGGGTATAATCGTAATAAGGAGGAAATCCCTCAGCGGCCTCACCATACTGGTTGGATCCGTCTCCCTTTCTCGCCTCAATAACCGCTTGCGCGGCCGCCTTACCTACTGCTGCAGCACCCTTTAGCTCTTTGGCCAGCGGAACAACTAATCCAAGGTCTTTAAGGCGTTGCTTAAAATAAATTGAATCTGCAGGGTAATACTCTTTTAACGCGTAATATGCCGCAAAAGAAATAGCCGTCTCCTTGTCTATTAACTGGCCTTTTTGCTTGGGCTGATCTTTTAAATAAAGGGGTATTACCTTAGGCTCAAAGACCGACCATGCGTCAAAAACAGCAACAAAAACTAAGCCAAGAAAGCGAGAAGTTATGGTAGGTCTTGGCGCATAGCGTTCCGTATCATTAGCGGTGGCCTCCAAGGCAATCTGGGCCCAATAATAGGCAATATTGTCCTGACCCAGAGGGCGGTCTATCCCAGTAAGAGATTTGGCTTTGGGTTGGCATTGAACCAACATTAAAGCCATACAAAAAGTGATGAAAAAAGGTTTCATAAGCAGTCGCTTAAATTAATTTATTGCCCCAATTCCTGCACTCCAAAGCAGCTTATTCAATTGGGGGATTTTATCATTTTTAAGGTCTTCCCCTCTGGCTTTCAAAAGGGCCCATTCTTTATTTAAAACAGCCATTCTAGATACAGAACCCATATTTAGCTTAGGCAAGCTACTCGCTGTTTGGTTGAGTACATACAGGTATGAAGCCGTGAATTTATTAGGATAATTTTCCACGTCGTCATAGGCTTTAGACAAGCGTTGAATCATGTCTTTGTCAAAAGATACGGCAGTTTCCAACACTTCAGTAACAGCCTGCTTTAAGGCCGCATTTCCAGAAATTTTTTCATGGCCCAACAAACCCTCTAAGGTCAATTGTAAAGGATAGAGTGTATTGACCATTGCTGCCATTTCTCTATAAGTATTTTCCCCCGCAGACATAAAAGTATCCCATTCTATGAGTGCCTTTTCATCTAAAGCTTCTAATGGGTTACTTTCTAAGCTTACCACAACCTTTTTTTGGACTTCTCCAACGCGTAAAATGGCTTTATACACTCCAGGCAACGCCCTGTGACCACTGTAACTGGTTTCTATATAAGCCTCAGGAATACCAGGCAAGCTGGAGTGTTTCATATCCCAAACAAAACGATTCAATCCTTTGTTCACACCCAACAAAGGCGCATGACTAGGCGCACCCTCATAAGCTTTATAAGAAGGATCTTTAATCCCAATAAAACGTCTAATCAGATGGTCATTAGCATCCCTAATCTCCAAGGAAATGTCCTTCTCAGAAATTCCTTCTGGTAAATGGTAATAAAACACTACTCCGTTCGCTGGGTTCACCCCTTGTAGAACATCGGTCCCTTTGGGTTCAGCAGCATTCATACTGCTGTACCAATTCCCTAAAATAGCCGGTTCAGGCGTAAAAAATTGAATCCCTTTTAAAGCCGTTGGGGTGGCTTGTCTTATGAGGTCTAAGTCATCTAACACCCAAAAAGAACGGCCTTGGGTAGCAACAATAAGGTCATTATTCTTAATCAGTAAATCTGTGATGGGAACATTAGGGAGGTTTAACTGCATGGGTTCCCAAAATTCACCCCCATTATAGGAAACATATACCCCTTTTTCCGTTCCTGCAAAAAGTAAATCTTTCACCACAGGATCTTCGCGAACTACTCTGGTAAAGGACCCTTCTGGAATTCCAGCCGATATTTTTTCCCATACCGCGCCATAATTGACACTCTTATATAGCCCTGGCATTTTATCGTTAAATTTATAGCGTGTAGTCGCTATATAAACCGTTCCAGGATCATGCGCAGAAACTTCAATGGCATTTATAATAGTTTCGGGCAAACCCCTTGGGGTAATATTTTTCCAACTAATCCCTCCATCTTTCGTAATATGCACCAGGCCGTCGTCTGAACCTGTGTATAAAAGACCTTTTTCGTGTGGAGACTCCACTATATAAGATAGGGTGCCATAATTTTCAGCACCTACCGCTTCAATAGTGTAAGGACCACCACCGTGTACCTGCTTGGAGGTATCATTCATGGTTAAATCTGGAGAAATAATTTCCCAACTTTGTCCAACATCTTTGGTTTTTAAAACATATTGAGCGCCGTGAAAATAAGTGTTGGGTTCATGTACAGACCTAATAATTGGCGCATTCCAATTAAAACGATATTTCATTTCGCTGGCCGCCATACCCAAATACTGAATGGGGTCTATCATAATATTGGTGCTGGATTTACTCTCGGGATAATAAGCGTCTATAGTCCCCAGATAACTCCCTCCAAGTACTACATCTGGCTGGTCAGGGTCAAAAGCTAAAAAGGCACTTTCGCCTCCGGCCGATGCCTCCCAGCTTTCCGCACCAATACCCCCATTACCCAAAGATATACTGGCAATGCTCACACTGGTATTGTCCTGTTGGCCGCCATAGATATTATAAGGAAATAAATGATCTGCATTCACCCTGTAAAATTGTGCCGTGGGCATATTATTCTGTGAAGACCAACTCAGACCGCCGTTAAAACTAATGGCCGCACCGCCGTCGTCTGCCAAGACCATTTGCTTGTTGTTGGTTGGGTGTATCCATAAATCGTGGTAGTCTCCATGAGCTGGATTCATTTCTTCCCAATTTTTACCTCCGTCTATAGACTTATAAGCCATAGCACTCATGACATATATAGTGTCTGCGTCTGTAGGGTCTAAAAAAACCTCTGTGTAGTACCAGGCACGCTGAATAAGTCTGTGATCTGCAGACACCCTAGTCCAATTTTCTCCAGAGTCTTCAGACACAAATAAACCGCCTTTTTCTTGCTTAGAGTCGCTTTCAATGAGTGCCACCACTTTAGAGGGATTGGCTCTAGAAACTGCAATGGCCATTTTTCCCTTCTCTTCAGGGAGTCCATTTTCTAATAAAGTCCAGTGTGTACCCCCGTCTACCGTTTTATACAAACCACTCCCAACACCACCACTCACTACCTGCCAAGGCAATCTTTGATGTTCCCACATAGCGGCATACAACACTTCTGGATTTTGCATATCCATAGACAATTCAGCAGCCCCAGTCAGGCTATTTACAAAAAGCTGTTTTACCCAATTTTTACCACCATCTGTGGTCTTATAAATACCCCGCTCTTGATTGGGGCCGTGCAATGCTCCTTGAGCAGCTACATATACAATATCAGGATTGCTTGGATGAATCCTAATTCTCGAAATATGTTGTGTAGCATCTAAACCCATATGCTGCCAGGTCTTACCTCCATCTAATGACTTGTACACCCCATCTCCATAGGTAGTCATAACCCCTCTAGGGGCATGCTCACCCATCCCTACATAAACAATATCCGGATGACTCTCAGATACTGCTACTGCACCAACGGAGCCTGTATTAAAAAACCCGTCAGATACATTCTTCCAATGTTGGCCCGCGTCTTCTGTCTTCCACAATCCACCTCCTGTGGTACCCATATAATACACCATAGGATGTTGAACCACTCCAGAAGCCGCTACCGATCTGCCCCCTCTAAAAGGACCTATATTTCTATAGTGAACCGCCTTAGAAAGTATTTCTTGTTGCTGTCCAAAGACAGCAGGAACAAAAGCCAAAAGGAGTAAAAAGAAAAGTTGTTTTTTCATGATTGTTTTTATTAAGAGACTATAAAATATACGCACTCAAACCCAAGAGTATAAATTGACCCTGTGAATTTATGTATTGATTTTTATTCCCAATGGGAATTTCTAAAAAGTTTACTTCATGTGTTTGACCACTTAAAGAATAGCGAACGTCCAATTCAAATCTCTTGTACTGGTATCCAAAGCCCAACTGTTTTCCTACAAAAGAAGCCTTTTCAAGGGCGTTTATATGTACTCCTTTCATATTGGCCTTTTGGTTAAAGGTCCATCTAGGCCCTCCAAAAATGCGAAGCGACTTAGAAATATTGTACCCTAAGAGCAAGGGCACATCTAGATGGGTGACTTCAAAATCAGTGATAATGCGTTTTACATCTGTCAGTACAATAGGGATTTTAAAAGAGTGGTCCCTTTTCACTTGCAACGCCTCTACCCTAATATACCAATCTTGATGATTATATTTGACAAATCCACCAAAATGACGGCCTTCTCTGCCCACATAAATGTTGATGTTTTTTTGAAGTGCTGCGACTTCTGCGTCCACATTATTAACAGTGTCAAAATCAGTACCTCCGGTAATTCCTACTGAAAATTGGGCCAAACCTGAAAAGGAGGTCATAAAAAAGGCGCAGAAAAAAAAGGCCAAACACCCCTTGAGGGGATTATTCTTGTGAAGCATTTAGTGGTTTTAGTGGTTGGTTAAATACCTTTAAAGTAAAGGACCACTAAATATATTAAAAAAATCTAGTCGTTTAAGACCTCAAGAGTCAAATTCTCAATTTTGGAAAGCCATTGGAGTTTGCCTTCTTGGAAAAGTAAAGGCAAACGCTCTAAAGGGGTGGGGTGCTCTAGGGGCTTGTAATTGTCAAAGTCCTGAAATAAAATACCCCCTAGCCTATTTTTGGAAATTGCCATTCTAAAACGAGTGCCACCGCCGTTGGTATGGTAGGAATAGGCCATATAATCTATTTCAAAGCGATCGCTATGGATCCAATAGTAAAATTGGTCTTGGTAATCTTCTCCACCGCCTTCTTGTTTAAAAGTAACCGCCAATTGGTGGTAGGATTCCGCGTTAATTTCTACCACACCTTCATAGCTGGGAACTACGGCCTGGTCCTGAAGTCCCAAAGGCAATTGAACAAAGTAGAGCACTGAATTCAGGGAATTGGCATAGACCGTTTTCAAGGAATCTGACAAGGCAACTGCTTGGCCATTTAAGGTCCTTTCAAAGGTGCTAAAATTGGTCCAAACGTCTTTAGTAACTCCCAAGCTGTCTTGTTTCTCTCTGGAATATTGAATTCCCAAAGCGCCTCTATGTACCTCATAGTGATAATCTCTAAAATCAAAATTAATCTGAGAGGGCTTAGACGTCCATCCATGGGCTGCAACTGTTTTCTGTATTAGTGTACCAGCGTCTATCTCCACATTAGGCGCACATGAAAACAACAATCCCAACAACAAACCCACTATTACTTTAGCCATAAATACCATATTAATCTTCAAAAGTAAAGATACCCTCAATTGGGGTCTTAAACAAATGGGCCAATTTAAAAGCCAAGGGAAGAGAAGGATCAAATTTACCTTTTTCTATGGCGTTAATGGTCTGGCGAGACACCCCTACTTCATGGGCCAAATCTTCTTGGGTAAAAGCATCTCTAGCCCGGAGTTCTTTAATGCTATTTTTCATTTGAAACGTCTGGTGTTAATGGCTAATCCTGCTAAATACGTAATACTAATTACAACAGTCATAAAGGCAAAGTCCATTTTAAAACCCAGTAAATCTTGCTGCTCTAAGATGGACAATCCCAAACCTAAAACCACTGCCACACCCAAACTAATGGCCATGGCTTCTAAATGCATGCGTTGTTGCAACTCGTCCAGGTTTAAAATATGCTTTCTATTGGCCAAAATCATGGCTGCGCCGGTGATTAAAAACAAACCTACGCCTGCGTAAGTGAAAAGGGAGTTTTCCCAAATAAATTCAGGGCCAAAGGTGGCTAAGGCGGTACTGAGTACCCAAATCATGGTCCAAAGGGCCAATCTCTTAGTGCTTTTGCGCTGTAATTCTTTAAAAGATGCTGTGTTTTTCATAAGGTATAATTGTAAATGTTACGTGCTATTTTGTAAAGTTTATTTGACAAAAATACATATTTATTTTAAAATGTAAAGTAAAGTTGACATTAATTTCAGCACCAATTTGGTTTGTAGGAAGGAAGAATTTACCTACTTTGCGGCCGTAATTTTAACCTTAAGGTAACCTTTATTTGACCCTTAAATGGTTATTTTTACGCCTCGTAAATAAACACTATGGACAACTTGTACTTGCTAATGCTTGTGGCATTAGCGGCCTTAGCCGTTGCGGATCTTATTGTAGGGGTCAGTAATGACGCTGTGAATTTCCTCAATTCTGCGGTAGGTTCCAAAGCCCTTTCCTTTAAAACCATTATGATTGTGGCTTCTATAGGAATTGCATTGGGTGCAATTTTCTCCAGCGGAATGATGGAGGTAGCCAGAAAAGGGATCTTCAATCCCAGTGAGTTTTACTTTAATGAAATTATGTTCATTTTCATTGCCGTAATGATCACGGATATTTTGCTTTTGGATTTCTTCAACACTATAGGACTTCCTACTTCTACCACCGTATCTATTGTATTTGAACTTTTGGGAGCGTCGGTAGCCATGGCATTGATTAAAATCTATCAAGAAGGTGGAGATTTTGCAGAAGTAGTGAACTATATAAACACTTCTAAAGCCTCAGAGATTGTTGTAGGAATATTACTGTCTGTAGCTATAGCTTTTACTGTTGGAGCACTAGTTCAATGGACTACTAGGGTATTGCTTTCTTTTAATTTTGACCAAAAACCAAGTTGGATGTCTGCGCTATTTGGTGGAATTGCCACCTCTTCAATTACCTATTTCATCTTAATGAAAGGTATTAAGGGGACCGCATTTGCAAGTAATCCTATAGATATAACAGGGGGGCTCACCTTAGGGGCTTATATTGAGAGTAATGTAGGTTTAATCATTTTAATTAACCTTCTCGTTTGGTCTGCTATTTCTTATGTGCTTATTGAAATTTTCCGAGTAAACATATTCAAATTCATCATCTTAATTGGAACCTTTGCATTGGCTTTAGCCTTTGCGGGAAACGACCTAGTAAACTTTATTGGTGTGCCTATTGCTGCGCTTCAATCCTATGAAGCATGGACCCTATCTGGAGTGCCTGCTACTGAATTTAGCATGGAAATGCTCTCTAACAAAGTGCCTACACCTACCCTATTATTATTTATCTCTGGGGGGGTTATGGTGGCCACGCTTTGGCTTTCAAAAAAATCTAGATACGTAGCAGAAACTGAAATTAACTTAGCCAGAGAAGGAGAGTCTAAGGAACGATTTAGCCCTAACGGATTTTCTAGAATTATTGTTAGGTTAGCCGTAAATATAGGAGGTCTTTTAAGAGGACTCACACCGCGACAACTTCAAGAAAGAATTGATGTACAATTTATAAAGGCACCTAAAAAAATAGTCCAAGTAAGAAAAAGAGAAGAAGCTGCTTTTGACATGGTTCGTGCAGCAGTAAACTTAGTCGTTGCAGGAATTTTAATTTCTGTGGCAACCTCATACAAACTTCCGCTTTCTACTACATATGTCACTTTTATGGTGGCTATGGGAACTTCTCTTGCAGACAGGGCCTGGGGTGCAGAAAGTGCAGTGTACAGGGTAGCCGGCGTTTTAAATGTCATTGGGGGTTGGTTTGGCACTGCGTTAATTGCTTTCACTGCGGCTTGTTTAATATTGGGTATTTTATTTTTTGGACAGGGTTATGCCGTGATTGCACTACTCATTGTTGCAGTGGTTATTTTAATGAGAAATTATATTTCTTACAATAAAAAGAGCAAAGAGATTAAAGCAGAAGACAGTCTAAGAAAAGCAGAGAGTAGTTCCATTCAAGGCGTGATTGAGGAAAGTGCCAATAATATTTCTAATGTAATTAAACGTTCTAAAATTATTTTTTCTAATGCAGTAGACGGTTTGGCCAAACAAGATTTAGAGTTATTAAAAAAGAATAAAAAACAAGGGGCCAAACTAGCCGAAGAAATAGAAGACCTACGCAACCATATTTTTTACTTTATTAAAAATCTGGACGAGTCCAGTGTTCGTGCGAGTGATTTTTATATCTCTACATTAAAAGAATTAACAGACGCCGCACAGTCTTTAGACTACATTTCTAAGGTAAGTCACAAGCACGTACACAACAACCACAGAAAGCTTAAATACAATCAGTTAAAAGAGTTAAAAGAAATTGAAGCCCTCTTTGAAACAGCCTTGTTTGACAAGACCAAGAGTATTTTTGAAAACAGAAATTTCAACGACATTATTCAGGTACTCAATGCCAAAGAAGAGATGTTGCGTTCTATTTCTGATAAAATTGAGACCCAAGTATCCAGAATTCGATCAGAAGAAACAAGTCCAAAAAATAGCATACTTTATTTCTCAATCCTTACAGAAACAAGGGATTTGCTTAACGCTATTATGAATCTCTTAGAAATGTACTACAGATCTTATGACGCAGACATTACCCCTGCGAGCATTGAAGAGGAAAAGAAGAAATCCTAAGGATTTTTTACTTAATAATAGTTTGAAATATCTATATTTAAGAAAATAATCAATTATTTTTTTAAATGGAAAGATATAAATGGGCCGCACTGAGCTTGCTGTTTTTTGCCTGTCAAAACCAAGCCGACACCCCCAAAACAACAGACCCTAATAATTTTCAGTTTTTAGAAATTACCATTCCTGAGCTTCAAGAAGGCTACAAAAATGGCCGCTGGACTATTAGAGAGGTAATGGCTGCATACAGCGACCGCATAGAAGCCATAGATCACAGTGGTCCACAATTACAGTCCGTTATTGTAGTGAATCCTGAGGCTTTGGCCATAGCCGATTCCCTAGACCAAATAGCCCCAGAAAACAGGGGACCCTTACACGGCGTTCCCGTATTACTTAAAGACAATATTGACACTCAGGACCAAATGGCTACCACGGCAGGTTCCCGTGCTTTGGCCGGTTCAATGCCTCTACAAGACAGTGAGGTAGCCGCTCAATTACGCGCCGCTGGTGCCGTGATATTGGGAAAAGCCAACCTGAGCGAATGGGCCAATTTCAGGGGGCAAATGTCTAGCTCTGGATGGTCAGGAATCAATGGCCAGACCAAAAATCCTTATGTACTCACCAGAACCCCATGTGGTTCTAGTGCAGGAAGCGGGGTGTCTGTCTCTGCCAACCTCACCGTTTTAGCCATAGGAACAGAGACCAACGGATCCATTGTTTGTCCCTCAACTGCCAATGGAATTGTGGGCATTAAACCCACCGTAGGACTCATTAGCCGCTCGGGAATTATTCCTATTTCTTATACCCAAGACACAGCAGGGCCTATGGCCCGTACCGTGGCCGATGCCGTAATAGCCCTAGGTCCACTGACCAGCCAAGACCCTAGAGATGGAAAAACAGCCGCAAACAAAGGCAAAGCCTTACAAGATTACACCCCTTACCTCAAGAAGGACGGTTTAAAAGGAAAACGCATTGGCTGGTTTAAAGCGGCCTTTGGAAACCATGCCACTACAGACAGTCTCACGGTAAAAGCCATTGCGGTACTCAAAGCGCAGGGAGCAACGATTATAGAAATTGATCAAATTAATGAGCGAAGTACAGGAGGCCATTCTTTCCAAGTCATGCTCACCGAATACAAGGCAGGGCTCAATGATTATTTTGCCAGTTTGGGACCCAACGCAAAAATTAAAAACCTAGAAGACCTCATTGCCTTTAACAAACAGGATTCTATAGAACTCAAATACTACAACCAAGCCTATTTGGAAATGGCCTTAGAAAAAGAAGGTTTAGACAGCAAAGAATACCTGGACCATTTAGAAGCCCTTCGAAAAGGAAGCAGAGACAATGGAATAGACAAGGTAATGGCTACCCATCAGTTAGACGGATTTGTAGCCCCAACTGGCTCTCCCGCATGGAGCATTGATTGGTTAAACGGAGACAACTACCATGTCTCTAGCTCCTCGCCCGCCGCCTGGGCCGGCTACCCCAACATTACCGTTCCCATGGGAGCGGTACACGGACTTCCAGTAGGGCTCTCTTTCTTTGGCACCGCCTGGAGTGAGCCTACTCTAATAGAGATGGCCTATGGTTTTGAACAAGCCACCAAAGCCAGAATAGTACCCGCCTTTAGGGCTTGGGATTCAGAGTAATAGGCATCTTTATTGATTCAATAAACACATGTAAAAATTCATCGGTGGTTCGCCCAAAATATCATAATTCAAAGTACTCAAAAATGAAAACACCAACCTACACAAAAATCTTATCGATTCTCTGTCTTTTTATAGCTACAGGTACTGCCCAAGCACAAGAAAAAGACAAAACACCTCCGCCTAACTACCATTTAGCGGCTAAATTTTCTCCCACGCAGTTGGCTAAAATGGTTCATTCCACAGAAGTGAATCCACATTGGCTTAAGAACGGGAACCGATTCTGGTACCAATACAAAACCACAGAAGGATCTAATTATTACTTAGTAGATGCAGACAAGCGAAGTAAAACCGAATTATTTGACAATGATCGAATGGCTGCCTGGCTTACTGAAATTACCAAGGACCCCTATGATGGACAACATTTGCCAAAATTTGATTTTGAATTTGTAAAAAACGAAACTGCCATTCGCTTTAGGGTCACTTCTTCGGAACTCGTTCCTGTAGCAAAAGACAGCTCGGATGTAAAAGATAAAGAAGGGGAAGGCAAAAAGGCATTGGCCAAAGGCCAAAAAAAACCTAAAAAAGAAAAGAAAGTATTTCATTTAGAGTACCCTCTTGGAGGGAACGGACTCAAGGTCATTAGCCACGAAAAAGAGGCTAAAAAAGACTATAAAAAATGGGCCAATATTGCCCCAGATTCCTCAGTGGTACTGTTTTCTAAGGAGTTCAACCTCTACTGGATGGACAAGGAAAATTTCCTGAAAGCAGTTAAAAATGAGAAAGATTCTACTATTGTAGAAAACCAATGGACCACGGACGGCCAGGAGCACTTTGGCTATGGTGGGGGTAGTAGAGGTAAAGACAATGAGGCTATTGAAAAAGAAAAAAAAGACCGTAAATACGTCTATGGGCATTGGACAGATAACAGCGAAAAATTCGTCTTCCAAAAAACAGACAGTAGGGCGATTAAAGACCTTTGGGTCATTAATTCGGTAGCCAATAAAAGACCTACGTTGGAGACTTATAAGTACCATATGCCTGGAGAACAAGAATTTTACAAAAGGGAACTTTTGGTATTTGACATTCCCTCAAAAACACATATTAAGGTCGCTTTAGATACCGTGGTACAACAGAGTGTAGACGTGTATAGCCGCCCAAGACTTCCCTCCTCATACGACGACGATTTTAGGCCTAGTTTACTCTTGTCTAAAAAAGGAAAAATTTACTTTAATGTGATTAGTCGGGACCGTAAAAAAATGGATGTCTGTGTGGCAGACATTGAGACTGGTGAAGTGAAAGTACTCATTGAGGAACGCATGAATACCTATATTGAGTCTAGGGACTTGGTGCTTTTGTACGACGAAACTCAGATGATTCATTGGTCTGAACGCGATGGTTGGGCGCATTTTTATCGCTATAATGCAGACGGTAGCCTGCGCAACAGAATTACCCGTGGAACGTTTCATTCTGAAGCGGTAAGTGGGGTAGACGAAAAATCTGGGGTGCTTTATTTTACCGCACATGGGGTACAGCCTCGATTAGATCCCTACTACGAACACCTCTATGCTGTTTCATTGGATGGAGGAACACCTAAAGCCTTAAATGCAGGGGATTTTACGGCCACTAGCCGGCCTTCTGACAATCATAAATATTTTGTAAGCAATTATTCTAGGGTCAATACCACCCCAAAATCTGAATTGAGAAATGCCTCTGGTCAATTGGTGCTAGATTTGGAAACTGCAGACCTTTCTGCCTTGTTTGCTGCTGGCTACCAATTCCCAGAGCCCTTCAAAGTAAAGGCAGACGACGGAATTACAGATATTTATGGGGTGCTTTACAAGCCCTTTGATTTTGATGAAAACAAGCAGTATCCGCTCTTGGAATACGTATATCCTGGGCCTCAGACAGAGGCTGTGAACAAGGCCTTTTCAGTGAGAATGGATCGCTTGGATCGCATGGCCCAATTGGGGTTTGTGGTCGCTACTATGGGAAATAGAGGGGGGCACCCTGACCGCTCTAAGTGGTACCATAATTACGGTTATGGCAATCTGAGAGACTACGGCTTGGCAGATAAAAAATACGTAGCAGAACAGCTGGCCAACCGCCATGCTTTTATAGATATCAATAAGGTAGGGATTTTTGGACACTCTGGTGGTGGTTTTATGTCTACTGCAGCCATGTTGGTCTACCCAGATTTCTTTAAAGCGGCAGTTTCTGCTGCTGGAAACCATGACAATTCTATGTACAATTCCTGGTGGAGTGAAACCCATCACGGGGTTTTAGAAGAAATGGATGAAAAAGGGGAAGTGCGTTACCAATACGACATTGACAAAAACCAATCTTTAGCGGAAAATCTGAAGGGGCAATTGCTTTTGGTGACTGGAGATATAGACAACAACGTTCACCCTGGCGCTACCATTCGAATGGCCAACGCACTGATTAAGGCCCACAAACGCTTTGACTTTAAATTACTCCCAGGCCAAAGGCACGGTTTTGGTAATATGACAGAGTACGCTTTTTGGCTGCGTGCAGACCATTTTAGCAAACACCTTTTAGGGGTAACTACTACTGAGGTAGACCTGCTACAGATGAATAGGGATGTTCCTCAAAATAAATAAATAACTAATTATTGGTTTTTAACCCCTCTTTTTTTACTGTATTTGTTAGAAGCAGTATTGGGTGGCAAAGGCTTTTTAATGGTTTTTTGAACCACTGTTGGAGTGTCATTATTTTTTTGAGCGGTTTTTTTCACGCTTCCACAGCTAAAAAATAAAACGGCTAAAGCGGCTAATAATATCTGTTTCATGACTCTTTTTTTTTAAAAATATAACAGAAAACGGATTTTTACAAATATTATAACAAAATTTTAATTTTTGTAATGTTACCATTATTTATACATTTGTATATACAACAATTGTAGCTAACATTAATAATAATACCTATGAAAACAATACTACATACTGCTGGGAGCAGGGGAAATACCAATGCAGATAAAAGCGTCAAGTTTCTTCAAATTTGGGTCATTCCAAAAGTAACAGGGGTGGCACCTCGCTACCAGCAAATAAGTTTGAAAGCTGAAGACAGAAAAAACAAATTACAACAAATCTTATCGCCAAATTCCAATGACCAAGGGGTTTGGATACACCAAGATGCTTGGTTCCATTTGGGAAGCTTAGAAAAAGAAACGGAATTAAAATACCGATTAATAGACCCAAAAAACAATGGGGTGTATGCCTTTTTGATTAAAGGATCATTGGAACTCGCAGGCACACAATTATCACACAGAGATGGTTTAGGGATTACCGAAGCTAATGAATTTGATCTGAAAGCCTTAGAGGACAGTGAAATTTTACTCATGGAAGTGCCCATGGGATTGCCTAGGGTATAATTAAGACTTAAACTTCCCTAGGGTTAAAAAGGTTTTACCCAAAATTTATCCTATTTTTGATGAAAACATTTTTCATGAAAACGGAGCAAAATTTTAAAAACCACCCCAAATTAGTCAAAGGATTTCACGGTGTACTCTTCTTAAGTATTCTAGCGCTTTTAGGGGGTAGTGTGAGCTACTTAATCATAGCAGAAGAAGGACACGCCTACCCGGCAAGCCTTTTTTTACTTACTACTTTTATTTTTTTAGTCCTGGTTTGGTATACCAGACAGTTTCCGCTCAAGGCCCAAGACAGGGCCATAAGGGCAGAGGAAAATTTAAGACACTATGTGCTCACCGGAAAATTACTGCCAGCCGAACTTAGAATGGGACAAATCATTGCCCTCCGCTTTGCGCCAGATGAGGAATTTTTGCCATTAATAGACCGAGCAATTAAGGAAGGGTTGAGCCAAAAAGAGATTAAAATGGCTATTAAAAACTGGAAACCAGATTATTACAGGGTCTAATCAATAAAGCTGTTCAATTTCATTATAAGAAAAAACAATAGCTTTTATTATTTTTATATCTAATTCTGATATAACTTGTTGTGATCTAATATAAAGTCACATCAATTATGGAACATTATTCAGAAAATGGGGGCGCTAAGTGTCCTTTCTCTCAAGGAGCCGTTAAAAGTGTCGCAGGAAAAGGCACCTCTAACAAAGACTGGTGGCCCAACCAGCTCAATATTAATATACTCAGACAACACGGCAAAGCTTCTAATCCTATGGATGAGGGCTTTGACTATAAAAAAGCCTTTGAAGGTTTAGACCTTAAAGCGCTCAAGAAGGATTTATACGACCTCATGACCGATTCTCAAGATTGGTGGCCTGCAGATTTTGGACATTACGGACCTTTCTTTATTCGAATGGCTTGGCACAGTGCCGGAACCTATAGAATTGCAGACGGCCGCGGTGGCGGTGGCACCGGCGCACAGCGTTTTGCTCCGCTTAACAGCTGGCCAGACAACGGCAACTTAGACAAGGCAAGATTGTTACTTTGGCCCATTAAAAGAAAATACGGCAACAAAATATCTTGGGGAGACTTGATGATTCTAGCAGGAAACTGCGCCTTGGAATCCATGAATTTTAAGACCTTTGGTTTTGGTGGCGGAAGAGAAGATATTTGGGAACCCGAGCAAGATATTTATTGGGGATCTGAAGGTAAATGGTTAGAAAACCAAAGGTATTCTGGAGATAGAGACCTAGAAAACCCGCTTGCTGCAGTTCAAATGGGTCTTATTTACGTAAATCCAGAAGGACCAGACGGACATCCTGATCCTTTGGCTTCTGCCAGAGATATTAGAGAAACCTTTGGAAGAATGGCCATGAATGACGAGGAAACCGTTGCCTTAATCGCTGGAGGTCATACTTTTGGAAAAACCCATGGAGCTGCTAATCCAGATGAATATGTGGGTCCAGAGCCTGCTGGAGCTCCCATTGAAGCGCAAAGTATGGGATGGGCAAACAGTTTTGGTTCCGGAAATGCTGGAGATACTATTACCTCTGGTTTGGAAGTGACTTGGACCACTACGCCAACCCAATGGAGCAACAATTACTTTGAAAATTTATTTGGCTATGAGTGGGAACTCACCAAGAGTCCTGCAGGTGCCCACCAGTGGAAACCTAAAAATAATGGGGGCGCGGGAACGGTTCCAGACGCACATGACCCAAATAAAAGTCATGCCCCTATGATGCTTACCTCAGATATTGCCCTGAGAGAAGATCCTATTTACGAGAAAATTTCGAGACGTTTCTATGAGCATCCAGACGAATTTGCAGACACTTTTGCCCGGGCTTGGTTTAAATTAACCCACAGAGATATGGGGCCTAAATCACTTTATTTGGGAGAAGAAGTACCCCAAGAAACCTTGATTTGGCAAGACCCAATTCCAGCAGCTTCTGGCCCAATAATCAACGAAGCTGACATTAAAGCGTTAAAACAACAATTATCCAATAGTGGCCTAAGCAATGCAGAAATGGTACAAACCGCGTGGGCTTCTGCCAGTACTTTTAGAGGCTCGGATAAAAGAGGTGGGGCCAATGGTGCTAGAATAGCCTTGGCTCCACAGAAAGATTGGGCCGTAAACCAACCGGAAACCTTGGCAAAGGTGCTGGACAAATACCGTGAAATCAAAGACGCTTTTAACGCTAA
This sequence comes from Flavobacteriaceae bacterium, assembly GCA_018401115.1. GTDB lineage: Bacteria > Bacteroidota > Bacteroidia > Flavobacteriales > Flavobacteriaceae > MAG-120531. The sequence continues at coordinate 72,527 of JAGYKX010000002.1, forward strand.
AAATACAGCACAAGTTTCTTTGGCAGATTTGATTGTCCTAGGTGGAAGTGTAGGAATAGAGCAAGCTGCAGCGGCAGGAGGGCATAAAATAGTCGTGCCTTTTACGCCTGGAAGAACAGACGCCAATCAAGAAGAGACAGATGTGCTTTCTTTTGCCGTACTAGAACCTCAGGCAGACGGATTTAGAAATTACACAAAAACTAGGTTCTCTGTTTCAGATGAGGAACTCCTTATTGATAAAGCACAATTATTGACCCTTAGTCCTGTAGAGATGACCGTATTGGTTGGAGGAATGCGCATGTTAGACATCAATTATGACGGCAGTGCCCATGGGGTATTCACGAAAAACAAAGGGGTCTTAAGCAATGACTTTTTGTACACCTTTTAGACCTTAACACCAAATGGGAAGCCGCATCTGATGAGGAAGATCTTTTCATGGGAAGGGATAGAAAAACTGCTGCGCTTAAATGGACGGCTTCTAGGGTAGACCTGATCTTTGGATCAAATTCTGAACTACGCGCACTGGCAGAAGTGTATGCCTGTAATGACAGCCAAGACAAATTCTTATGTGATTTTGTTGCAGCATGGACCAAAGTAATGGAATTGGACCGCTTTGATCTTAAATAAGTAAGAAGGTGGTTTGCAAACTGGTCATAAAACCACCCAAGGATTGTAAGGCCTTGTTTTTGGACAGACAAAAACAAGGCCATTTACAGTCTTATTTATCTGAACAATTATCTTACACCCCATTTGTATTTAATGCAGTCATTGGGGTTTTTATTTTTACCAAGAAAAACCAAGCTACAGAGACCTTAGCCCTTTGGGTAACCCATTTTTTAGAACTCGAGAAACTCCATCCGGAACGGCTCATAGACACCTCAGCTGATCCTCGTTTTTTTAAAAGGCTCACGATGGGGGTATTGGGGAACGAAAAGGCGTCGGCCTTGGCCTGGAAAAGGCACCTCAACAGTTTTATCTTTCAGGTAAATCCTTACCAACAAAAAGGATCGGCAGGCATAAAAGTATTTCAAAGAATCCAAAAAACCGTCTTTAAAGAAGGCAGTCCCTCTCAAAAAAAATACTTTAAACAAAGACTTAAACTCTTGAGAAGCAAGGTGTCTTTAAGTGCTATAGAATCTTTGTGGAGGGGTTAATAGTGAAATTATTCTTTTTTTAAAGTAGGATAACTCACCCCCAATTGTTCTAAATAAGTGTCGTACTTTTTTTCGTTGTAGTAAAAAGGTTTCAGAGCAGGCTTATATTGTTCCATGATATTTTTATTTAAATAAGTCGGTGGTGCGTCCTGCTTCGTAATCATTGGAGTGTACTTGGTTTCTTTGGTCTGAATCTCATTGAAATAGGCCCAAGCCTCTTGAACCAATTCAGGCTTCAAGAGCAAGTCCAAAACAGTTGCAGCAACTACCTTAGCTCCAGCAGTAACTCCTTTATGAGCGATGGGCGTAGCCATGGCAATTGCGTTGCTCCAATGGTGGCCTTGAAGGCCAGGAATATTGGACGGGAAACGGAGCGTAACAGTAGGTACTGTCCAAGAAACGTCTCCAATGTCATCACTTCCCCCACTTACTGGCTGTTCTACAGGAGGTTGAATGCCTTTTAAAGTGGTCGCTAAGCCATCTGTAGTTTTAGAGGACACTTCTTTTTGTACCGCTTTAGCAAGTGTCTGGTCTGCTTCTGACCAAGTGGGCAAACCTACACTTTGAATATTGGCATCCATTGTTTCGGCAATAACCTTATTAAAATGTCTGGGCCAAGCAGTTCCTAGAATCTCACTAGTTACCTCAGTTCCTGTCATGAGTGAGGCGCCTTTAGCAATATTGTTTGCTGTGGCATACATATCCATGATTCCTTGGTAAGTAACGTCTCTAAAATAATACCAAATTGTCGCTTTTGAAGGGACAACATTAGGTTGGTCACCACCATCTGTGAAAATAGAATGAGACCTTTTTAAAGGATCCAAGTGCTCTCTCTTATAATTCCACCCAATATTCATGAGTTCAGCAGCATCTAACGCACTTTTACCTCTCCATGGGGCACCTGCAGCATGAGCTGCTTCTCCTTCAAAAGTATACGCCACTGAAATTAAACCTGTCCCTGAAGATTGGCCCCAAGAGACACCCATATTACTACTCACATGGGTAAAAATACATAAATCAATATTGTCGAATAAACCATCTCTTGTATACCATGCTTTAGCAGCAACTAATTCCTCTGCAATTCCAGGCCACAAGACTAGTGTACCTCCAATTTTTTCTTTCTTCATAATTTTTTGAACTGAAAAAGCAGCAGTAATATTTAAAGGAATTCCTGCATTATGCCCCTCTCCGTGACCAGGTGCGCCCGCAACAATTGGTTTGTGATAAGCCACTCCAGGGTATTGAGAGGCCTTTGGAATGCAATCCACGTCGCTACCTAAAGCAATTACTGGACCTGGGCCATTTGACCATCTAGCAAACCAGGCAGTTGGTATACCTGAGACCCCGTACTCTATTGTAAATCCCTCTTTTTTTAAAAGATCTGTTAGGTACTTTGAAGAGGCTTCTTCTTGGAATCCCAATTCTGAAAAGCTAAATATTTTGTCTACCATTACCTGACTCAGTTTCTCATTGTCTTGCACCCACTGTTTAGCCAATGTTTTAAGTGCCTCATCTTTTTCAGGATTAATTTTCTCTTGACCCAATAGGGAAAAAGAAGCTAGTAGAGATAAGCTAACAAAAAAAGCAGTGATTGGTTTCATATCAAAAAAATTAGGTTTCCTTAAATATAAAAAACCTAAAGTTATTGCAGACTTAGTTGTGATAAAATATTGATAAATTGCAGATAATATTATTGTTATGAGCGCATTTTTTAAAAACAAAACCATTTGGATCACTGGAGCTTCTTCTGGAATAGGCTTGGCATTAGCCAAAGAAATCTCTACAGAAGAATGCACTTTAATTCTTTCTGCAAGAAGAGAGAAAAGCCTGAAAGCAGCTGAGGAACTGTGCTCATAAAAATGCTCGTATTCACCTACAAATACTAGATCTTGAAGATACCGAAAACCATAAAAAAATTGTTTCAGAGGTGCTTGAAAAGGTGGGGGCAGTAGACCTTCTCATTCACAATGGAGGTATTAGCCAAAGGGCTTTGGCCAAGGACACTGACTTCTCCGTAGACCAAAAATTAATGGCCGTAAATTACTTAGGCACGGTTAGTCTTACTAAAGCAATCTTACCTTTCATGTTAAAAAATGGACACGGTCACTTTGGGGTAGTCACCAGCCTTACCGGTATAATTCCATCGCCATATAGGTCTGGCTATGCTGCCTCTAAACACGCATTGCACGGTTTTTTTGATTCCTTAAGGGCTGAATTAGAAGACCATGGAATTTCTGTGACCTTATTGGCGCCAGGCTTTGTAAAAACTAAGGTCTCTATAAATGCCTTGGGACCAAATGGGGAGGCTATAGGCGTCATGGACCATGCACAAGCCAATGGAATTAGCGCGGAACATTGCGCCAAAAAAATAATAAACGCATTAAAGCAACGTAAAAGAGAGGTGTATATAGGCCGTGAAAGTTATGCCGCTTATGTGAAAAGATACTTTCCTAGTCTGTTTGCAAGGCTCATTAAAAAAGCCAAAGTACGTTAAAGCTTCTTGACGTATTCTGTAATAATTACTATGGTTTGCCCGTCTACTTTTCCTTCAATATATTGGACATTTTCTCTATCTAATGAAATACGACGCACCGCAGTCCCTTGTTTGGCCACCATACTACTGCCTTTTACTTTTAAATCTTTAATAAGCACCACCGAATCTCCAGCTTCTAGTACCACCCCATTCACGTCTCTGTGAATGACCGCATCTGGTTTTGCTTCGCCATCTCCAGCAGCGGCTGCCCAGCTAAGTAGGTCTTCTTCTAAGTACATCATCTCCAATAAATCTGAGGGCCATCCGTATGGCTTTAAACGCTGTAACATACGCCAAGCAAATACTTGCATGGCAGGTACCTCGCTCCACATACTGTCATTTAAACAGCGCCAATGGTTTTGATCTCTCTCTTCTGCGTCTGCTTCTGAAATACATTTTTCACAAAGAAGAAGTTGAGCCTCTAGGCCACTCGTGGCAGATGCTGGCAGTTCATACACCCCTAACTTTTCTGTAGCACTACAACATTCGCACTGCTCATGGGCTCTTTTTAAAAGGGATTTATCTATACTCATTGGGTAGATTTTAAAAAAGCTAAAATACATTTATTTAAGCCTTTTAAAGCTAATAGGCACCCTAGAATGATTCTATTTAAAGAATCTAGCCTTAAGCCAAAAAGACACCCTCACCAGAAGTATTAGTGCCGGAACTTCTACCAATGGACCAATGACACCTGCAAAAGCTTGTCCTGAATTCAATCCAAAAACTCCTATCGCCACCGCTATGGCCAGCTCAAAATTATTACCGGCTGCCGTGAACGCCACTGCCGTTGTTTTGTCATAGGTCCCTCCCACTGCTTTGGTCACAAAAAAACCAATTAAAAACATAAGGCTAAAATAAATAAGTAGCGGAATTGCAATTACTAAGACATCTAAAGGTATGGTCACTATGAGTGCCCCTTTCAATGAAAACATGATCACAATGGTGAATAATAGCGCAATGAGTGTTCCGGGAGAAATACTAGGGATGAATTTTTGCTCATACCAGGCTACCCCCTTTAGCGGCACTAAAATTTTTCTACTCAAAAAACCCATTAAAAAAGGAAGTCCTAAATAAATCAATACAGATTCCGCTATAACACCTATAGAAATATCTACTATGGCCCCTTCGAATCCAAAATAGGGCGGTAAAACAGTAATAAACAACCAGGCATAAAAGGAATAGGCAAAAACCTGAAAAACACTATTCAACGCCACCAGTCCTGCACCGTATTCAGCATTTCCCTCTGCCAGATCATTCCAAACGAGCACCATGGCAATACATCTGGCCAGGCCAATTAAGATGAGTCCCACCATATATTCGGGATACTCTTGTAGAAATGTCAAGGCCAGCACAAACATTAAAATTGGGCCTACCACCCAGTTTAAAAATAAAGAGGCACTCAATATTTTTACATTCTGAAATACTTTGGGCAAAAGAGCATAATTAACCTTGGCAAGTGGCGGGTACATCATGACAATAAGCCCAATGGCGATGGGAATATTAGTGGTCCCCACACTCAATTTATTGATAAAAAGAGGGAAGTATGGAAAAATATATCCAATTCCCACACCCAAAAGCATGGCTAAAAAAATCCAAAGGGTGAGATATTGGTCTAAAAAAGATAATTGCTTTTTCATGGCTTAGGAAATTCGAGAAAAAATATATTTGAGTTCTGTGGCTATTTGAATACTGCGTTCCAAGTACACGCTTTCTTGCTGTGGCGTTCCATCTGAGGCTTTTGGATCTTTGTAAGTGAGCCCAATTCGCTGCTCTGCTCCAGCAATAAAAGGGCAGCCCTGATCTGCAGCGTCGCAAGTCATAATGGCCGCAAAGCCATTGGAGGGGTTTACAGCATGGTCCAATGTTTTAGAAAAACCCAGTAGCGCTAGACCATTTTCTGAATAGTGAATGGAATACACCGGGTTGACCCCCACAGTTACAGGATAAATTTCAAAGCCCTGTGCTACTAATGTTTTAACCACCATAGGATATATGGCGGTTGCCTCGGTACCTCCAGAATAACTCAACACATGAGGTACTTTATAATAGGCCGCCATGGCCTGAGCCCAAATTTGTGACAGATGGCTTCGCCTAGAGTTGTGGGTGCAAATAAAATGAAGTTTTACTGGCGCTTGAGCTGTTTTCTTTTCTTGAATAAAAGCGACCAATTGGTCTAAGATTTTTTTTCGCTCTTTGGAAAGCGTGCTCAAGTCTAAGGCCTCAATAGTGCTATTTAATAGGGTGTTCATGCTATTTATAATTAACAACAACCACTCCCTGGGGCACAGGCATTATTTTGGAGCGCTGAAAGGCTTTGTTTTGGTTTTTCCGTGGGAATGCCACAATTGTCTTTGGCCAAACAATCGGTGGCCATAGGGGTAAGTAAAAAGTGATTCCCTTGAGTCGCTATGCCATAGGTTTCAATGGTTTGCCCTTGAAATTCCACTTCAATAGGCAGGTCTCCAATAGCCAAGGATTTTTGGGCCATCTCTATAATGGAAATTAGTTTTTCTGGAGGAAGCATGTGGTCATAATCTTCGGCAGACCAAAGTTGAAAATTTACCACCGAATTAGAGCGCAGGGTTCCACCACAATCTATAAAGTCCCGAGTCACTTTCCCTACTTCGGTGACATGAAAATAAGGAGGCACAAAGCTGCCATTAGGCAATTGAAACCCAATCGTTTCCATTTTTTTTAATTCGTTTATGAATGCTAATAGTGTCATGGTGTATATTTTAAATTAACAACAATTATTGGAGGTAGGCATACCGGAGGCGAATAGACTGGCAAAAGACTCGTTGGCCTGCTGCCAAGCTTCAGTGTCTATGCAGTAACAAACACTGGTTCCTGAAATATTCCCTTTGATGAGTCCGGCTTGTTTTAAGACGCTTAAGTGTTGAGAAATAGTGGGTTGGGCCAAACCAATCTCCAAGACTAAGTCCCCACAAATACAACTGTCTTGTTTTATAAGATGCTTTAAAATGGCTAATCTAGCCGGGTGCGCAAGCGCTTTTGCGGTAAAAGCAAGGCTGTTGTCTTGATCCGTAAAAATAGCCGTTTTGGTGAGTCCCATATCTTTATATTATTACATTGCAATATTACGATAAAAGGATTAGACAAAAAAATATTTCTCATTCCCTTTATTTAATTTGTACATTTAAGTACCAATAAATCTCCTATGAAAAGAAGTACTTTTTTAATACAAAGCAGTGCACTGGCTGCTTTAGCGTTCGTTCCAAGCAGTTGTAGAATGTCCTTTTCCAATACTTCTTTTCCTTTAGGACTACAACTCTACACGGTAAGAGATTTTATGGCTAAAGACCCTGTAGGGACCCTCAAGAAATTGAAAGCTATGGGGTATTCTGATTTTGAGAGCTATGGTTTTGACACAGTCAATAAAAGCTACTACGGCTATAGTGCTACCGAATTCAAGACTATTTTAGAAGACCTTGAATTGAGCACTTATACCGGTCATTATGGACTTCCTGGACTGATGGAGGCTTCAGAAATAGACTTAAAAACTATGTAGACGCTTGTATTGAAGGGGCTGCAACACTTGGAGACCACTACATCACTTGGCCCAAATTAGCAGACGCTTACCACACTGTAGAAGGCTACAGCCTTTTGGTGCAAAAATTGAATGAGATAGGCGCTCAGGTGTCGGCCGCAGGCCTACAATTGGCCTACCACAATTTTGGCTATGACTTTAATACCTATGGCAATAAAACAGGCATGGATTGGGTACTAGAAGAAACAGATTCAGACTTGGTTAAAATAGAAGTAGATTTTTATTGGGTCATGCATGCAGGGGTCATTTCCCCTAGGGCACTTATAGAAAAAGCTCCAGGCAGGTTTCCGCTCTGGCATATTAAGGACATGGATAAGCTCAGCAGGGACTATACCGAACTGGGCAATGGATCTATAGATTATACCAAAGTCCTTCCCAATGCCAAAACCGCAGGCCTAGAACGTTACTATATTGAACAAGGGGGTAATTTTGCTGAAAATTCTATGCAGAGTGTTTCACAGAGCGCAAGCTATTTCAAAAAACACATCCAAGGGCTCATTTAATTGCGAAATTACCCATAAATAACACCCTTAGTTTTCTTTTTGTTAAATAGCAACGTAAAGCAGCCGCTATTTCCTTATAATGACGATATTTAGGATGTATTGTTTTTATAACAATCGGTATAATTTAAATTGATTCTCATGCAACAACAGCGTCTAGAAGTATTCAAAAAGACAGTTAATAATACATTTAACGTATACAACAGTCTTTTTCTAAATCTCCCATACCGTAATATTGAAAATGTTGGTATGCTTATTCCACTCCTATTAGACCAGAGCAAAAAAGGTTTAGACGCTGGAAAAAATCCACAGCAAATTTTGGAGGGGTTTTTTAAAGATTATGCCGGACTCACTACAGAAGAATCTCAGATAGATTTTATGTTTCGTATTATCCAGTACGTGGAACGCCAAGTAGTGCTATACGACAGTGTAGAAGACGCCGCATTTCCAAAGTTACACAAGCACAGTTCCTCTTTGAGCATTAAAGACTATTTCCAGATTATTGACAAAAATAAAAACTGGGATGAGGTAGCAGAGAAACTCTCTAACTTCAGTGCTCGAATTATTCTCACCGCCCACCCTACCCAATTTTACACCCCTGCTGTATTAGACATTATGGCAGATCTAAGAAAATTGATCCTCGAGAATAACATTACGGAAATAGATAAGAGTTTACAACAATTGGGGCTTACCTCCTTACTAAACAGTAAAAAGCCTACTCCTTTAGACGAGGCAAAAAACATCATTCATATTTTAAGGAATGTGTATTATGACGCCATTGGAGATCTTTTTTCTCACATTAAAACAAATATCCCACAAGTAGATTTCAACAATTACAATATTGTAAAACTAGGATTCTGGCCAGGCGGAGATAGAGATGGAAATCCTTTTGTCACTACTGAAATGACAGATCAGGTAGCAGATGAATTAAGGACTACGCTCATGAAGTGCTATTATAAAGACCTCAAAGCCCTGCATCAGAAATTGAGTTTTACAGCCCTTCAAGAGCCCTTAATAGGCCTTAGAAAAGCGTTGTACAACAGTATGTTTAATCCCAAGGAATTAGTGTCTTATGACTTTTTGGTGGGAGCACTACAGAAGATCAAAGACCTCTTAGTTTCTAAATACTTTGGATTGTATTTGAAAGACCTAGACGCTTTATTAGATAAAGTGAAGATCTTTAAAACCCACTTTGCCACCTTAGACATTAGACAAGACCACAGCATACATTACAATAGTATTAGCGCTATATTAAAACATGCAGGCGTTATTAAGGAATCTTTAGAAGAACTATCCTCAGATGAACTCACCGATAAATTACTCCATTTAGCACTAGAAGTACAACCTGAGGAATTTGAAGATCCGTTGGTTTCAGACACCTTAAAAAATATCAGAAACCTTAAAAACATTCAAGCCAAAAATGGTCAAGACGGATGCAATAGGTACATTATAAGTAATTCAGAAGACAAATTTTCTGTATTATTTGTTTGGGCTTTATTCAGGTGGTCGGGATACAAAGAAGCAGACATACATTTTGACATTGTACCCCTTTTTGAAACCATGCACGGGATGGATACATCTGAGCAAAGCATGCATGACCTCTTCCAGACGGCTCCTTATATGGCGCACGTAAAAAAGAGAGCAAATAAACACACCATCATGCTTGGCTTTTCAGATGGGACAAAAGATGGGGGCTATGTAAAAGCCAACTGGTCTATTTTAAAAACTAAAGAAAACCTAACAAGCGTTTGTAAGCAATACGAAGTAAGCGCAGTCTTTTTTGACGGACGTGGGGGGCCACCAGCAAGAGGAGGTGGTAAAACACATAGATTTTATGCCGCACAAACCAAGGATATTGCCAACAACGAAATACAACTAACCATCCAAGGGCAAACCATCACTAGTACTTATGGCACTAGAGAGCAATTTGTATACAATTGCGAGCAACTCTTAACCGCAGGATTATCCAATAATATTTTTGGTAAGGAGAACACCATTTCTCATCAGCATAGAGCCTTGATGGAGGAACTCTCTGAGCGAAGCTTTGCCAAATACGACGCACTCAAGCAGCATGACAAATTCATGCCCTATTTAGAAAATAGGAGCACCCTTAAATACTACACCAAAGCCAATATTGGTTCCAGGCCTGGAAAAAGAGGCCAAAAAGCCAAATTAGAACTCTCTGATCTAAGGGCCATTTCTTTTGTGGGTTCTTGGAGCCAACTCAAACAAAATGTACCTGGATACTTTGGTATTGGGTCTGCCATTGCTTCTTTGGAAGCAGAAGGCAAACTGGGAGCATTGCAGGAAATGTTTAAAGAAGTGCCTTATTTTAAAGCGCTCATGCAAAACAGTATGATGGCTCTAGCCAAGTGCTATTTTGAACTCACCAGCTATATGAAAGAAGATCCGGAATACGGAGATTTCTGGCAGATACTTTATGATGAATACACCCTATCCAAAGAAAAATTACTCCTCATTTCTGGCTTAAATATTCTCATGGAAAAAGAAGCTGTTTCAAGGGAATCTGTACTGATTAGGGAGAACATAGTCCTACCACTCTTAGTAATCCAGCAATACGCCCTTCAAAAAATTGGACAAGATTCTCCGCTTAAAGAAGTCTATGAGAAGATTGTAACGCGATCCTTGTACGGAAATATTAACGCCAGTAGAAACTCTGCCTAATAAAAAAAGCCATTCCTAGGAATGGCTTTTTTTATATGACTCCCTGACTACTATTGAAGCTGATACACCCTCACATAGTCTACTTCCATTTGGTCTTGCGTAAAGTCTGGAGCAATATCTCCGCCCAAACTACCTCCAAGCGCTACATTCAACAGCAGGTACTGGTCTTTATTAAAAGGCCAAAAGTCATTGCTTCTGTCTTGAGGTTGGTAGGTGAAAAACACTTCTCCGTCTACCGTAAAGTCTATTTTTTCTTCTGTCCAAATCATGCCATAGACATGAAAATTCTCTGTTACATCTGAAACCGATAATTGCTTTAAAGCTGGATCATCTCCATATCTTCCGGCTACGTGAACCGCAGATTGCACCATCAGGTGATTCTCAAACAATTGTTCCATCATATCAATCTCTCCACAGGCCGGCCAACCCACTTCTGGCAAATTAGTACCCAAAGCCCAAATGGCCGGCCAAGTCCCTTGCATTCTAGGCAATTTTGCCCGCACTTCTACTTTTCCATAAGTGAAGTGAAATTTAGAATTAAACCTAGCAGAGGTGAATTCTTGTGTGCTTCCATTATGGGTGTAAGATTCCTTTTTAGCGATAATTTTCAGGGTTCCGTCACTGACTGCTGCATTATCAATTCGATCGGTATAATGCTGTTTTTCGTTATTGTACCAGCCGCCATTTTCAGGTGCGTCGGTCTCTAAAAACCACTTATCTGCATCTGGTAAACCGTCTACGTCAAACTCGTCTGCCCATACCAATTCGTAGGTATTTTCAGCGGCAGATTCCCTTTCTTTTTCGTTATTTTTTGAGTTGCAAGCGGTAAACGCAAGGGCAAAAAGACCTAAGCCTAGTAATTTAATTTTCATGGTGTTTGTTTGTTTTTAATTAAACTTATTATTTCTTCCAAACCGTATAAGCTAAGTTTTTTCGCTCCTCTTTCCATTGGGGGTCTGGAACATAAGTGCCGCCACCAATCTTTACCAAGAGGTTTTGATCTATCTGGGCCACATAATAACCAGACGCACCGTCCTTGGCTTCAACCACCACCACCTTGCTATTGCCGTTTATACCAAAAGCTTTTCTGAGGGCAATCAGGGCATTGATCTCTTTTTGAAGGGATCCAAATGCATCTGAAAAAAAGTAATGATAGCCCCAAACCATTGGGATTCCTGGATGGGTTAACAAATACGCGTAGCCTTGAATGAGCTCACTGGTATTTTTTGAAAACACATTGTCACAGTCATTTCTATTAATGCAACCAGTGTCATGATTGTCTAAAAAAGTGATGGCTTTTTCTCCATAGCCTTCTATAGAGGCTAGCGATGGATTCGCTTGAAGGACAGTATACTTTTTCTGAACCACTGCCTCTGCCAGTCGGTACTTTATAGCAAAATCAAAAGCAGCAGCCTTGGGAGTAGGATTACCACTGAGGGTTTCTGAGGTTTTATCTATCCAGGAACGCAAAGCGTTGGGATTTCCGTCCCAGTACTCTCCAACAGACAAATAATAAGGGGTAGCGGCATTGTACTCTCCCACGTATTTGGCAGGAAAACCTTTTACAAAATCATAGCGCCAAGAATCAAATCCCAACGCTTTAAGCTGCTCCAAATAGGCCTTAATACCCAATTGAACCTCTTCACTTTTATGGTTTAGGTCTCTGGCACCACCCCAGCCCTCACCCTCGTCAAGGTCTCCACAAGGAGTTGTTCCAAAGGCGTCTGGATTGGTATACCCCTCGTCGTCCATACAGATAGCATCACAGGACCATGCAGGCTCTGTAAAATCATTCCAAGTGTCTGTGCCAACCCTATGGTTTATGACCAAATCTGCCATTCCATGCATTTTTCTTGACTTCATTAGAGCCAACAATGACATTAATTCATTTTTATTTCCATGGAGAGAATTAAAATCAAATAACTTCCTGGGATGGTAGCCCATTCCCTCCCCCTCGCTAGAAGGTGGCATCCAAATACCGTCTATATGAGCATTTGACAAGGCTACTATTTGATCTTCTAAAAATGCATACAGAGAATTGTAATTACTGATTTTAGTGTCGTTATAGCTGTCCCACCAAAACCCTTGAAGCAACACGTCATTCAAAGGGTCATTGTCTGCGTATATACTGGTCCCTTGGTCTACAAAAACCGCGTCTTCCTCAGCGTCTGTATTGGGGGAGGATTCTTCAGAACAGGATAGGAATCCTAAGAAAATTAGTGAAATAAAAATTATTTTTTTCATCATCATACATCAATTAACAGCAGCCACCTCCGTCGTAATGGAAGGTGCTTTCACTGATAAAAATATCTGTCCTATTTAAACCACCCAAAGCTGCAGCAGTTTTGTCGCAGATAGAAAGGGGTTGGTTTTGAAGCAGCACATGGCCTTTTTTGTCGTCAAAATACTCCTCTGAACCAAAATAAATGGCAGATTTCCCTGTAAATACACAGGGTCCGTCTGCCTGCATGGGGTCCTTAATGGCGCAGACCTCTACACTTTCAATAAAGATATTTTCATCGGTAGCGTAGTGCGCCGTATCTAAAATTCTATAAGGTCTTCTCGCTCTTATTTCAATAGTTCCAAAGCCCACATCCGTGAGCATTTTTATATAATCCTTTAACGGAATAGAACCCGAAAGACAAAGCGCTCTGAGGCGGTTGTCGTTTCTAAGGGTATCATTTATAGGCTGCTCACAGGTGGGATCGCTCATAACCAAACGCCCGTGTGGTTTTAAAATACGGTACATCTCTTGCAGCGCTTTTTTGAGCTCTTCCATCTTAAAAATATTGAACAAGCAGTTTTGAGCGGCCACGTCTATGGAATTGTCCTCAATGGGAAGGTCTAGGGCGTCGCCCTTTTTTAGGGCCACAAACTCACTTTTAAACCAATCGTTTTGGGCCTCCGCAATTTGAAAATTGCGGGCCGATGCTTCTAACATCTCGTCTACCACATCTACCCCAATAACCCCTTCTTTCTGCCTTGAAAAATAAGCAAATTGCAAGAGTTCCATACCACCACCAACTCCTACATAAGCAATCTTGGGATTGTTTACCAAATCTCTAGGGTGCACCGTACTTCCGCAACCGTAATTCATCTCCTGCATGATGGTAGGGATTTTTAAACCCGGAAACTGCCAAATAGGGGTGGTAGTACAACAAAGCCCTACATCTGGGGTAAGGGCTGCTTCTTTATACAGGTCTTTGGTAGCGTCTAAATAGCTCATTTTTCAGTCATTTATTTGAGCACTCAAGCTACTAAAAGTTTTTTAATTTTACCCCTATTTCAAACGCATTTAAAAGAGTTTCACCTGGCGTTTTTCATACCTTTACAGGTAAACTAAAAGCACTGATGTCCCTAAAAACAGCTTCTTTTCTTCACAAAATTATTGGCTTTGTGATTCAATTACGATGGTTACTGATTGTATTAGGAGTACTTATTGTAGGAATTTCCGGATTGCAGACCCTCAAAAAATTATCTATTGACAATTCTCTGGGTATTTGGTTTCTGGAAGAAGACCCTAGCTACAAAGCCTATATTGAGTACCAGGAAACCTATGGTTCGGATGAAATTTTCATTGTGATGCTACCCGTTTCCAATGCTTTGGAGCAAAAGAATGTTAACTTGTTAAGGGCGCTCAACAACACTTTAGATAGTATGCCCTTTGTGCAAACCGCCTATAGTTTAGCCAAAGCAAAGTATCCTATTATAGCAGGTAAAAAAGTAAGTTTCCGACCTTTGTATGAGGAAAACCGCAGTGAGAAAAGCATTAAAAAATTATGGGGTGATATGCCGGAGGTAATGAGCCAACTGGTCTCAAAGGATTTTAAAAACCTTTTCCTCTATGTACAACTAAGGCCTACTCCAAGTATTGAAAAGGACAGAAAAGATATTGCCCAAGAGATAGAAACCGTTATTTCAAGGTATTTTGAAAGCTACCACATTACTGGACCTCCTGTATTAAATGAGGCTTACAATAAAGGTATATACAAAGAGAGTCTCCTTTTTGGGGGGCTTACTGTATTGGTCATTACCCTGATGCTACTGTGGTTTTTACCCAGTAAAAAATACCTGCTGATTGCCCTATTTTCTGTGGGAGCACCCATCAGTATTTTGTTTGGAATGATTAGTGGTTTTGGATATTCACTGAATATGATCTCCATGCTTATTCCTACTATTTTAATGGTCTACAGCGTGAGTGACGTAGTGCATTTAATTAACATTTACGACAGAGAAGCCTATGGTCTCGCTACAATAGACCGGCTGAGCGCTGCCATTAAAAAGAGTTTTACCCCTTGCTTTTACACCACACTCACCACTTTTGTAGGTTATTTTGCGCTGTACCTCTCCCCGCTTCCTGCTTTTAAAAATATGGGACTCTTTACCTGTATTGGTCTTGTACTGAGTTATGTGTTGGTGTACCTAATCACCATTATTGGTATAAGCTTTATGAAAGAGGCCAAACCAGAGGAGAAGGCCATAAAAGAAAAAGAAGCCCCAAAGCCCCAAACACCTAAGCAAACGGTATTGGTTTCCTGGATAAACGGCGCTACCTCTCGCTATAGCTTCAATATTATTAGAGGTTTTTCTGCCTTGCTGATGCTAGGAATATTTGCCATCACAAAGGTAGAGATCAATACAGATTCATTAAATCTTTTGGCAGAGGGACCTGCTAAAGAAGACCTCAGAAAAGTAGAGGCGCAATTAGAAGGGAGTTCGCGTTTACAACTGGAAATTTCTAGTGCAGAAGGCAGCACTGTGATGGATAAAAAAAGCTTAGAATTACTGAGGAGTTTTCAAGAAGAAATTGCTACAAATCCACTCATCATAGCCCCAATATCTGTGGTGAATATGGCGAACTTCTTAGAAAAAAGAAATCCTGCATTAAAAGGCATGGCTGTTTCAGAGCAAGACGCAGCCCAATTGCTCCGCTCCCTAGAAAGTAATGACAACCAATTTTTTAAACTCTTCTCTGAAGACCTAAGTAGCGTGGGCATTACGTTGAGTCTCCCTCAAATGAAAACAGCCCAATTAGAACAGGTCATAGAATCTGTTAAAAAGACCTTTCAATCCCATTTTGACCCTACAGAATACACGCTAAAAGTCAATGGATTTGCAGTGGTATTTGCTGGCCTAAATAAATTCATCTTAGCCACCCAATTAAAATCCTTTTTTGCAGCCTTTGTAGCTGCCTTTATCTGTCTTTGGTTGTTTATTAGACAGATTAAAACCACGCTTTTGGTGCTCATTCCAAACATTTTGCCCTTGGCGGTCTTGGCTATTCTCATGTGGCTTTTTAAGATTCCATTAGATGTCACTACAGCCATGATTACTCCCATTATGCTGGGGATTGCCATGGACGACACCATTCACCTCATCTATAAATACAGGAAGTATAAAACGACTTTCGAAAGTCCCACTAAACGCATAGACCAGGCGCTGCACTACAGCGCCACGGCGCTGTTGGCTACCACGGTAGCCTTGGTGGCGGGATTTTTAATCATCGCCACCAGTGCAGTCCCATCCGTACGCTCCTTTGGTATTTTGTGCGCCGTGACCGTCAGCACAGCACTCATTACAGACCTCTTTTATTTACCAGCCCTGCTCAAAAGTTTTGACAAAAAGTAGTTTTTATAATTGGTACATTATTAGTGATTATTGTTATATTTACAACAATCACTAAAACCTACCTATGAAAATATATTCAGACGGATTCTTTTCAATAGATCCTACCCACGGTTTCTTACCCATAGAAGAACCCTTACATACACTTCCAGAAACCTACCTAGCACTTCAAGAATTGGTAGACCAAATGCCTATTCAATTAGAGAACGGTGCCCATGGGCTTCTGGCCACAGAAGGTGCTTTTGAAAAAAAGCAGCAGCCTTACCCAACTATTTGGAAGCGGTTAAAAAAGAAACAGATCCTTTTGTAAAAGCAGCCCTTTTTAGAGCCTATAGCTTTGTGTGCTCTGCCTATACCTTGGCACCCGCCCACCATACCTATCTGAAAACAGGAAAATACGGGACTGCTCATGCCACCCTTCCCAAAGTCATTGCTCAACCATTTGTAGCGGTGTCAGCCGCGCTAGGAGTATTCCCATGGCTGGACTATCACTATTCATATTCCCTTGGAAATTACCACAAAAAAGACAAGACAAAGGGCTTTGAATGGGAGAACCTGGCTATGGCGGTAAAGTTTTCTGGCATGGACGACGAACGCGGTTTTATCATGCTGCATGTAGATATTAATCAGTACTCGCCTGATCTGGTAAAGGCTGCCTTTGGGGTATCGGCCAAAGAGGCCAATGCGGCTTCTTTAACAGATTCCGTGGCGCTTTTGTCTAACACCATGAAAAAAATGAACGACCGTAGAAAACTCATGTGGGAGGCTTCTAGATGGAAACATTACAATGATTTTAGGGTCTTTATTATGGGCGTTAAAGGCAATGACGACATTTTTCCAAATGGACTTACCTATGAGGGGGTGTGGGAAGAACCACACGCCTACAGGGGGCAGACTGGAGCGCAAGACAATATTATTCCAACCGCAGACATTGCTTCTGGTGTGATTCATTATTACCCACAGAATCAGCTCACTCAATACCTGATGGATCTCAGAGCATACCGCCCGCAGTGTGTACAAGAGTTCTTTAAGGAATTGACCACTGAAATGAATAAACGGCCGCTGGTAGACCGGCTACAAGAAACCAATAACCAGTTGGGTATGCAGCACCTTATGAAGGTATATGAGGAAATTTACCTCTTTAGAAATGGCCATTGGCAGTTTGTACAAAAATACATCATGCAAAATACGGCCTACCCAAAGGCCACAGGAGGCACCCCAATTACCTCATGGATTCCAAACCAGATAAAAGCAGTATTGAGTGCCATGAAAGCACTGTCAGATCTAATGACAAACCAAGGAGGTTGGAACAAGGCCGTTTGGGAGGAATCCTACGATAAAAAAGTACAGCTCTTAAATAAGCAATTGGAGATTGTGGCCATTGAAGCTTTTGATCCAGAGGCTGTATTTAAATTAAACCTAGAAATGGGGTATCAGGATTTTTAGAATTATTTCAAAGCCTGCGCCTTCTGTGAGTACTACGGCATCTTTGCCTCTTTCCTGGTAGTTGGCTTTTCCTGAGACCACAATCAAGACCTGTCCGGTCTCATACTTGTGCCAATCTATGGTAGAAAAACTTCTGACGGCAGTCCTACCCGAATTACGGATTTTGAGAAAAGGGATCATATCCCTATCTTTAAAATAAAAAATGAACACACTACTACTCTCTTTATTCCTTTTAATGCAAACCCCTTCAGTAGAGGGAACCTGGGTCAATATTGACGACGAAACCGGCGTAGCCAAATCAGAAATTGAACTCTATGTAGAACAGGGCAAACTCTATGGCCGCGTCCTGAGATTACTACTGCCAGAAGATCAAGGTAAAAAATGTGTGAACTGTAAAGGGTCAGATAACAACAAACCCATTGAAGGGCTTTTGATTGTTAGGGGGCTCTCTCGAGACGATGCCGCTTGGACGGACGGTAAAATAATGGATCCAGCCAACGGTAAATCTTACGATTGCACCATTCAATTAGAAGATCCAAATACCCTAAATGTTCGTGGATTCTTAGGCTTTTCATTCCTAGGCCGCACCCAAGTTTGGAAGCGTAAATAGCGGCTTAGCTCTCCGCTAATGGAGATCTAAAAACTCCCACATAAGGTATTAAGGAAGCTCAAAGAAGTCTTCTATCTTACAGCCTAAAGTCCGTGAAATTTTTAGTGCTAATACGGTAGAGGGGACATCAACGCCATTTTCAATGGCGTTGATGCTCTTTATTGAAACTAGTCTTTTTTCTTACGACCTCTAAGTACAATCTTAAAGTAAAAAAAAATATAGATTACAAAAATAACCGATCCGACAATAAACATTATTTTACTCTGCATATCACTATTATTTTGCATCCCTTCTTCTTTGCCTTAGGGCAACAGAAAAAGCCAATATGGTTACTGGCCACAGGCCCACATAAATTCCCTCTAATTCATCTCCTGAAAACCATAAAAATATGGAATACAGAAAACTCAAAAAAGCCAAGATTATAGGGTAGTATTTTTCTAAAAACTTCATAATCAGAATTTTAATATTTAATTTTATATGAAGATAAAACAAAATATTTAGTTAAAATTTTTTTCAATTTTAAATTTTAAAAATTTAATAATACTCATAATAGCGCTAGATGTAGTTTATTAACTGTCTATTTTCCTATGTTTTTGGGTATAACTTTTTCAAACACTGAAAGAAATATTTATTGATTAATATTTCTTATATTTAGTATTTTACTAAAAATCATATTGTTATGAGTGATCTAAAAATTCCTGAAGCAGTTCAATTAAAACCTTTAAATAGTGACTCATATTTGGTTAATGGCGCTATAAAAAAATGGACTGGTCAAATGACAAAAGTATACTCGGTCATTGGTTCTGAAGACGCGCTTGGGAATTTTGGTCCAACATTTTTGGGATCCGTTCCAGATATGGGAGAGGAGACTGCTTTAGAGGCAGTTAATGCTGCCAATGAAGCTTACAATCGCGGTAAAGGAATCTGGCCAACCATGTCTGTTACTGATCGATTAAAGTGTATGGAAACTTTTGTAGAAAAAATGAAAGTGCATCGAGAAACGGTTGTGAAACTTTTAATGTGGGAAATATGCAAAAACAAAACAGATTCCTATAAGGAATTCGACAGAACAATTGACTATATAAATAATACTATAGAGGCCTACAAAAATATAGACAGGAAAGCTTCTAGATTTGACGAACAAGACGGTGTTTTGGCTCATATTAGAAGAGGGCCAATTGGTGTTGTTTTATGTCTTGGCCCCTACAACTACCCCCTCAATGAAACTTTTTGTTTGCTCATTCCAGCCATCATTATGGGAAATACAGCTGTTTTTAAACCAGCCAAACACGGCGTTTTATTAATTACACCCTTACTAAAAGCATTTCAAGAAAGTTTTCCTCCTGGGGTAGTTAATATTGTTTTTGGTCGAGGGAGAAGTATTGCCGCCCCTATAATGAAAACAGGCATTATAGATGTCCTTGCGTTAATTGGGCACAGCACTTCTGCTGTTTCACTTCAGGATTTACACCCGAATAAAAATAGATTGAGACTCGTATTGGGATTAGAAGCAAAAAATCCTGCGATTGTCTTAGCAGATGCAGATTTAAATCATACTGTCGCAGAATGTATTTCAGGCGCACTTTCATTTAACGGTCAAAGGTGTACCGCATTGAAAGTCATTTATGTTCATGAGTCCATTATTTCAGAATTCAATGAACTTTTTTCAAAAGCAGTAGACAATTTAGTCTTTGGAATGCCATGGGAAGACACATTTTTAACCCCATTACCAGAAACCGCAAAACCAGCCTATATTCAAGAACTCATTAAAGATGCTATTAAGCATGGGGCAAAGGTAATGAATAAAAAAGGCGGTGAATTAACAGATAATTTTTCATACCCAGCGGTTATGTACCCTGTAAACAATAAAATGCGGTTATTCCACGAAGAACAATTCGGTCCAATAATCCCTATTATATCCTATAGCGATATAGACGTTCCTCTAAACGATATGGCAGCCTCAGACTATGGCCAGCAGGTAAGTTTATTTGGAGAAAATGTTGAAAATTTAGGACCCCTAATAGATGCTTTGGCAAATTTAGTGTGCAGGGTGAACCTCAACAGTGCTTGCCAAAGAGGGCCTGATGTATATCCATTTGCAGGTAGAAAAAATTCTGCCGTTGGAACCCTCAGCGTTTATGACGCTTTGAGATCTTTTTCAATCAGGACGTTTGTAGCGGCAAAAGACAGCTCTAAAAACAAAGAAATTATTAAAAATCTGCTCAAGTCTGAATCCTCAAATTTTATGACCACAGAGTATCTGTTGTAACGAAATTAGCGCATAAATCTATTTTTTCAATAGATTTAGTGTAAATGACTTTAAAGAGACGCTACTTAAATTATTAGAATAAAAACACTAAGTTAATTTTTCGCTTAAATTAAAAATTCTAAGAATTAACAAGCCAAAGATAACACTTGAAATAATCAATACTACATTGGTTAAACCAGTAGTTCCGAATGATAATCTAATCAAAATTGTACACACAATGAATCCTGTATTTCTGACAATCTGTGTGTATTTTTCAGTATACTTAAATGAGATTAGTAGTATAAAAACATCTGCAAGGATTAAAAGCTCAAAAAAGTCATTGTAAAATATGGAATTTATATTCTCTGAAAAAGTGTTGCTTAATAAATCTATAATCCAGTAAAAAAGACTAAAAGAACACATTATAACTAGGCAAAGTAACAAAATAAGACTTATGGCTTTTTTAGCAATTATAAATTTTTCAATTTTTAAATTTGAGGGTATTATAATCCTTGATTTTGCACTTTTGTTAAATAAATAGATCAAAAAATATAAGATTAAAATCCCCATTAAATCATAAATCAAATTTAGATTAGATAAGGTTTTAAACCAATTAACCTCTAAATCAATCTTTGGGATGTCGCCAAATATCCTTCGTATAAGTATTAGAGAAATTATTTCAAATTGTTTTGATAAAGAAGTTGTAAATGACCTAGGTAAGTATAGGACTAAAAGATAAATTTCATAAACTAAAATAAATGTAAAAGGAGTATAAATTGCTGAAATTGGATTTGCAAGTAATTTGTACTCTACCAGAAAATTTATTAAGTTAAACTTTGAGAGATATATTAACGTTAGGTGAATTACAAAGCCCGAAAGTGAAAGCCAAAGAATAACTTTTTCAATATTATTTTTTGATTTATCAGAGAATACTTTCTCAAATAAATTTTCTGTGAGTGCTACCAAACTAACTGATTTTCAATATCTAAGATATTAAAAAAATATCTAGGAGTCTATTAAATTTTCTTTTATTAGATTATTTATTTAAAGCGCAGAAAATCACTAGCCAAATTTAAACTAGCTTAAAGGGTTAAAAAACTATATTAGTAAATCAAAATATGATAATCTTATGGAATGGTATATGAAAAATAGGTGGTGGATTTGGACTGTATCTGCTATATATCTTGTTTACAGAATATTTACAAGTATTTACTATTAATTTAAATGGCATGAAAAATTTATTTTTTTTTGGGTGTTTGTTTTGCTTGCTTGGGTGTAAATCAGTGGTTAAAAACCCACTTTCTGATATAGAATCTATGCAACTTAAAACCTCATATGTAGATTTAAATGCTAACAAAGTAGATTTGACTGTATACAAAGGGAAGAGAATAGTTGTCAGTTACTGGGCTACCTGGTGTGGTCCGTGTTTGAAAGAGATGCCTGGACTGAAAATAGCTGAAGATATACTTAGAAATTACAACTATACTTTCCTTTTAATTTCTGACGAAACTGTAGCTCAAATAACTGAGTTTAAAAAAGTCAAGAATTATGATTTTAACTTTTTAAAATCTACAGAATCAAATGAAATACTTGGAATATACTCTTTGCCAACATCTTATATCTTTGATGAAAAAGGGAATATCGTTGAAACCATTGTAGGCGTAATTGATTGGGATTCTGAAGAAATAATTAATAAATTAAAAATATTATAAGATGAAAAAAATCTTTGTTTTTTTAACTTTTCTAATCATAGTTTCTTGCTCCTCTAAAGAGGTAGTCATTGAAGAAATCTCTTTTTTATTTGAGAACAGTAATGCACAACCCTCATTAGTCAGCAATGATGGATCCTTATCTTTATCATGGATTTCCTCTAGTGATGAAAATAATGCTTCTTTACATTTCAGTCAATTCAAAAATGGCAAGTGGGAAAAAGCTCAAACCGTTGCTAAGGGTTCGGATTGGTTTGTCAATTGGGCAGACTTTCCAGCGCATGCAATTAATGAAGATTTAATATTAACAAATTATCTTAAAAAATCAGATTCAGGAACCTATACTTACGATATAATTTTAAATCTTCAAAAACTATCTGGCGAGAAAATAAAGGAAGATTTTGTATTAAATAATGATGGTATTAAAGCAGAGCATGGCTTTGTAAGCATAATACCAAACGAAAATCAAGGTTTTTATATCACTTGGTTAGATGGCAGAAATACTACAGCAAAAGAATTAGACGGACACCATAAACCAATGACCATTCGATTTGCAGAAATAACAGCAATGGGAGCTGTTATAAATGAAGCCGAACTTGATTCAGCTACCTGTGATTGCTGCCAGACTTCTATAGCAGCCTCAGATAATGGACCTATTGTAGTCTATAGAGATAGAAGCAAAGAAGAGGTTAGAGATATTTATTTTACCCAAAGAATAAATAATGTATGGGAAACACCAGCTCCCGTTTACAATGATGAATGGGTCATAAATGGTTGCCCAGTAAACGGTCCCAAAGTTGACGCTAATTCAAATAATTTTGCAGTCAGTTGGTTTACGGTATCCAATGGGAAACCAACCGTGACGCTTTCGTTTTTAAAATACAATGAAGAGTCTTTTGGTAGCCCTATAAAAATAAACGACCACAACGCTTTAGGAAGAGTAGATCTTAAATACTTAAATGACCAGGAAGTAATAGTGAGTTATATGGAAGTAGACAATATTGGAACTTATCTAAGGATAAAAAAAGTGTCCATTGACGGAGTCGTTTCAGAGCCAATAACAATTTCTGAAATTGACGGAGGTAGAAATACAGGTGTTCCTCAGTTAGAAATATTCAATAATGACATTTATGTAGTTTGGACCGTTTTCATAGATGGAAAGAACCAACTAAAATCTGTTAAAATAAACCCAGAGAACATTTAAAACTTTTTTACTGTAATAGTGTCACTATTTTAGAAATTCACCAATACACTATATATTTCTTAAACCTAACGCACAAAAAAAGCCTTTACATTGCTGTAAAGGCTTTGTCTTTTGCTCCCCCTCTTGACAGAAGTTGCAGCAATAACAACTATTTGGAAACCTTAAAAGTGACTTCTTTAGAATTAGTTAATCAAAGATTTGATCGCGATTAATTCCTTTGATGGAAGACTTTGCGCATTGTCTAAATTTTATATAGTGTACTGTTAGTCCTAATCCCCAAAAAAGTAAAGTATAGTCTAAAATTGATCGAGGCTCGTATTCTGAAAGAAGTCCGCCAAAATAAAACCCATAAGAAACCACGAAAAACACGGAAAAGGTAGAGAGGTGGTAGTAGAAGGAATCGTTGATGGGAAGTTCTCTCCATTGTTTTAAACCGAAATATCTTCCTGTGAAGTACATCGTAAAGAAAAATACGACGGGAGGTAGAATTGCCAAATTCCAATATTCATTCTCAAATATGTTCGATAGCGCAACTCGAAATAACACATTCCAAAGTGAAATAATGGCTATAAATCCAAGTAAGTTTTTATTTTGTTTAGGTATCATGGTTTAATATTTAAAAGGTTAGCTATTTTGTTAGAGTGTAACAAACTGATATTTCTTTCTGCAAATTTTTCAAACAGTACATGGCCATTAGATGAAAGTTGATAGTATTTACGATCAGGACCTGAGTTTCCTGGTTTGAGCGAATACTCGACAATTTCTAAATGCTGAAATTTTCTAAGACTTCGATATAAGCTTTGTTCATCGTATGAAATCGTTCCCTCAGAAAATTCATGAATGAACTCACGGATTTCATCCACATATTTTTCTCCATGTTTTAGTGAGAGAAAGAGCCAGAATGTTAGTTGTCCCTTCTTGTACGTTTCTTCCCAAATACTTAATAATTCGTCTATCATATTATTGGTACTATACTATTGATATAGTACAAATATAAAAAAATTTCATACACCCTCAAACAAAAAAACCGCTACACTATAACAGTATAAGGGTTTTATCATTTTGGCCAACGCGCCAGCTCGCTCCTTCGCTAAAAATGTCCGCAGGAAATTTTCCTTACGCTCGGCCGTCCCTATTGTCAGAAGTTGCAGCCTGAACTTTGTGTTTTAATGAATTAGGTTCTCAATATATAATGGGGTTTTGAATGTTTCAACTTAAAAGAGGCTATCAGATTATTGGGCTTTCTTGTACTTATTATAGTAAGGCGTGTAGGTAATTTGCAGTATCGTTAAGTCCATTTTTTCGAAACCTATCTAAAATCTCAAACTCATCAAGGTTAGAATTTGTCCTATTGAGAACAAGAGCCCTAAAGGCTTCGATTGCCAGGTTGTTGTTGAGGTCTATTGTGTCCGTTAGAAAGTCGTCCGCCGTTTTGGCTGTTAAACCAAAACTAGATAGATAATCATTTGGAAAGTCTTTGATGTTATTGGTCACGATTACGTTGGCATTTGTTTTTATTGCTGCTGCGAGAACGTGTCGATCTTTTTCGTCTGGTAATTTAAGTGTGTCAACTAATGATTCATAGTTTTCAATGAGCGCATCAGGAAATTTACGTGTTAAGCTTCGTTCAAAATTATATATAGTCAAAAAATAAGAGTTATTATATCGACAGAGATTTTGAAGACTAAACTTATTTACCAAGTTTTTTAGATGCTTTTTCAAGGTCTTTAAAAGACTTGTTAACATCCTCTATTGCCTTTTTACTTGTTCTGTTACTATCCTTTAATTGTATTTCTTTTCCACAAATACAATTAACCATAACTTCCTCTGCAACTTGTTTAAGAGTTACTGAGATTGAATGTTTACAGTCGGGACAATCAATTTTTACAGATTCTTTACCAATATCAATCATATTTTAGTGTTTTTTGTCTTTTGGAGGATTCGGGTCGTTACCAAAACTATTTTTATTTTGAATTTTACCGTTCTTGTCAAGTACTGTTAATTCAGATTTTTGATTCTTAGCGATACTTGTACCTTATTTTACTGCTTCAGCTTTAGTTACCGTTTTTACGGTTAACTTATTATTTCCTTCGCCTTTGACACCCCAACCCTCTTTAGTTGGAACAACGTATTGATTTTTTCCTTTTGCCATTGCTAAACTATTTAAAGTTGTTTAAAATTCTTTCTTTGTCTTCAATCTCCTTACTATTCTTATGATATAACTCGATAAAAACAATTTTATTTTCTTTAGGAAAATGAGCATAAATTAATCTTAAACCGGAGTTTACTCCCCTTCCTTTCATTGATTTACATGCTATTTTTTTAACCTTTATAACACATGTTTTTAATCCCAAATCATCAATCCTAAAACTGAATGGCGGTCTCTCATCAGGAGAGACCTCTAGCACACGCTTTACTATGCCCAAATCATCATTCAACGTTCGGTACTTTTTTGTTAGGGTTTTTAAATCCTTTTTAAACTCAGCTAATTCTTCAAAGGTCATTATTCTTCATTTTCTTCTCCGTAGTTTCTCACAGAGAAAGGTGTGTCTCTATAAAACGCTAGTTCATAATTAATTTCTTCTCCATCTTTAGATGCTAACCAGGGCATATCTTTGTGAGAGTAATTACTAATTGCAGATGCAGACCAATCACTCATTTGTTCAATCACTCTGTCAATTACTTCTTTTTCACTTGCTTTCAATTCCGTTAAATCTGCTTTTTCTAAAGGAAGATAACGAGTTTGTGGATATCCATGATATTCTGTTTTTACCCTTTGTAACTGCTCTTTATCTATCATTTGATTTATAATAGTATCCATTTTTTGAGGAACAGGGCCAAATGGTAGTTTGCGATATTTTGCACCGGTTAAGTGCTCTTCATACAACTCATAATAATTGAAATCAGAGAAGTATAAAAGTTTATAGAGTACTGTCTCTCCAACATTCGGCTTACCAGCACATCTTTCAAGGATATATAATAATACATTTTTGAACTTCCCTACTTGTAGTGTTGGCACGGAAATACGTTCATTATCTTCTTTAGACTTTGATTCTGTTTTTCCCTCAACATCCTGATTTACATTGAAGTCTTTAGACATAAATTCATCTAATGAAAATTCTAATTTCAGAGATAATTTTTGCAATTCAAGTATGTCAACACCTCTGTTACCTAATTCAATTTGAGCTAATGATGACCTTGAAATTTTGACACTTTTCGCCAAATCTTCTTGAGATAATCCCTTAATTTTTCGAAGCTCTGTAACCCTTTGACCAATTTGCTTCTTTGACAATTTTGTGTTCATTTCGGTTTGATTTTTCATAATACTGAAGTACAAAGATAATGAAAAAGTTCTAAAAATAAACATTATGTTGTTTAGTAATAAAACATTTTAGTTTTATTGATGAATTTTAATCAAGTTTCTTAAAACAACTGTAAGGGTCCCCAAAAACCGATCTATTGAAAATCAGAAAAAGTGGACAATACTTAATTTACTAATACAAAATCTTCAATCATTAAACCGCTGCCCCTTTAGTCACATAGGTCATTGTTTGCAGTTTGCAGACAATTTGGAAAACAATGACAAATAATGAACAAAAACGAAAGCATAGTCGGTGTTTTTGTCACTCAAAATATGGTCATGTTGGGGTGTATTAGGACACTAATTTTCATCTGATATCCTATGAATAAATAGATTATTTAATTTGACTATCAAGCGGTTAAGTCGGATTGTATGGCAAAAAAACCGCTACACTATAACAGTATAAGGGTTTTATCATTTCGGCCAGCGCGCCATCTCGCCCCTTCGCTAAAATAGTCCACTGGACTATTTTCTAACGCTTGGGCGCCTCATTGGGCTCTTCTCGCCCTTCGAGGTGGAGCAAAACTTATTGTTTCCTTGATTTTAATTTTTTTGGTAAATACCAAAGAAAGACACCTGAAATGGACATAAAAATAAGTCCGATTGATATAAGAGAGCTGTATGTAATTTTTGAGATGTTCGACTTGGTTATAAAATAGTCGATAATTGAACCATCATGAATTTTCTCGATTATGGTATCGACTCTTGAGCTTACAGAAAGTATTTTACCACTTGAAACATCTATTTGTAACTCTGTGAAGTGATTCGAGAAAAGTACCTTAGCTACACCTTTTGTTGGTCTAATATCTATTCTGTCAATAATCGTATCTAATTCAAGCTTATTGTAGATATAATCCTTTGATATTGAGTCTATTTCTTTTAAACTGATCCAATTTGAATCTTTAGGAGAATCTGTAATAACAATTTCTGGCTTTAGATGCAGCACATCTTTTAATGCTAATAAAATTCCTGTAACAGAAATAATAAGAAAAAAGATTAGGAATACATATCCTATACGACGGTGATAAACTCTGAATTTTCGAGCGTATAGAACGATTTTATCTTTCATTCCACAAAGTTAGTAAAAGAAGTATAAGTTGCTGATTTATATTTGGATATTGTAGATACTGCATTTAAAACAAAAAACCGCTACACTATAAGAGTATAACGGTTTTATTTAGATGGTTGTTGTGCCTGGTTGCGGAGAAGTGTGTTGGTTTTCAGGGTATATATAAATGATGAAAAACGACAATTAGTTGATAGACTTAACATAATCACTCACAGATACTCCAATGAACTTTCTAAAATTATTGTAAAAGGTTATTCTAGATTTAAAGCCAACTTTTTTACTTAAAGAATCTACCGTAAAGGAATCTAAGTAACCATTATTTAATAGCCTTACTGATTGATTAATCTTTATTGCGTTTTTATACTCTGTGCTACTTAGAAAGTTGTGATAGGCAAACAAAAGCTTTACTTGATACTCAGGAACTTTTAGAGTCTTAGAAATAAATCTTTTATCTAATTCATTGTCCTTAATAAATTCATAATTACTCTCAAGGTTTATGATTTTATCAATTAAAGAAGTTACATCTAATTTATTATAAAGGGCTTGATCACTTAGCTGTATTTTTTTTAGTCTTTTTGAACTCCAAAAAAGTATCATTTCATTTTTTAAAATAGAGAATTTAGATGCAGAAACAAATAAATCTTTATTAAGAATTACATAAGCTAAAATTAAAATCCATCCTATAGAACCTAGAGCTAAAGCAGTATTAAAATCAAAGTTCTCTCTTGTGCCAATAAATAGGAATATTTGTGTAATTAAAATAATTAAGCTCGAAAGTTTAGCAAATAACAACAGTAAGAGATAAACTTTAATCTTCTCCTTTCTTAATTTTTCAATCAAATTGAAATCTTCTCTTTGAAGATAATTAATAACTAATAGTACTGACTTAACAAAATAAAAAAAATAGAAGCCAATAGTGAATACTCCAAAATATGTTCTTGGTATCTCAGCTATAGACAAAAACAAAATTGAAATAACAGCAGATTTATCTTATATAAAACTATCAGGTAGCAGAAATAAGTCAGGAAGGAATAGAATAGTTCCTGTACCGACTTATATAAAAGAACTGTTGAATAAAGGAGATAATAACCTCAACATATTTACAGGAACAACAAAGGCTCCAAATCCTGACTATTTTAAGACCATTTGGGGGC
>JAGYKX010000003.1 GCA_018401115.1 Flavobacteriaceae bacterium
GGGGGTCTTACTACTATATTATTAAAAAAGGTAATAGAGAAATGGCAGAAGAGGGGTGGTTGTATATCACGTATTAAAATCTTGTGTTTTTTATAGCGACTACTCCTCCAAAACCTCCGGATACAGAAAACTGTTATAAGGGAAACGAGTCACGTGAATGTCTCTCACAGCGTCGTACACTTTTTGTCTGAACTGGTCTAGATTTTCTTTATTTAAGGCAGATATAAACAGGGCGTTTCCGTCCATCTTTTGCATCCAAGTACGCTCCCACTCTTCCATAGTGAAGTGTTTGCTAGTGCGCTCAGTGACAAGGTCGTCTTCATCCAAGCGCTCTGGCTTATATTGGTCAATCTTGTTAAACACCATGATGGTGGGCTTGTCTGCCGCTTTAATGTCTGCCATAATGGTGTTTACCGCCGCAATCTGATCTTCGAAATCTGTATGAGAAATGTCTACAATATGCAGCAGTAAATCTGCTTCGCGCACCTCATCCAAGGTGCCTTTAAAACTCTCTACCAGTTGGGTGGGGAGTTTTCTAATAAATCCTACCGTGTCTGTCATAAGGAAAGGCAGGTTGCCTATCACTACTTTTCTAACCGTAGTATCCAGGGTGGCAAAAAGTTTGTTTTCTGCAAACACCTCAGATTTACTCACCACATTCATGAGAGTAGATTTCCCCACATTGGTATAGCCCACTAAAGCCACACGAACTAGGGCCCCACGATTGCCACGTTGGGTTTCCATCTGACGGTCTATCTTTTGAAGTTGCTTCTTTAACAGCGTAATTCTATCGCGAACAATACGACGGTCTGTTTCAATCTCTGTCTCTCCAGGTCCACGCATTCCTATACCCCCCTTTTGACGTTCTAAGTGAGTCCAAAGACCCGCTAGTCTGGGTAATAAATATTGGTATTGGGCCAATTCTACCTGAGTCCTGGCATAAGAGGTTTGGGCCCTTTGGGCAAAAATATCCAGGATTAGAGAGGTCCTATCTACAATCTTACATTTGAGCTCACGCTCTATGTTTTTTTGTTGTGCTGGGGAAAGTTCGTCGTCAAAAATAACCGCACCAATCTCGTGCTCCTTTACAAATTCTGCTACTTCTAATATTTTTCCTGTACCAATATAAGTTTTGGGGTTGGGCACGTCTACACGCTGCACAAAGCGCTTGAGCACTTCTCCTCCTGCGGTAAAAGTTAAAAACTCCAGCTCGTCTAAATACTCCTTCATTTTCTCTTCTGGCTGCTCCCTGGTAATAACACCAATGAGCACGGACTTCTCATAATTTAGATCCTGGGCTTCAATCATATATTTGTAGCTATTTAAAGCGTAAAGATACCGAAAGTTAAGGTCATTTTAGAAAATAAGACCGCTCGAGTTTAAAGGTGTTTTTAAATTCCCAGCCCTTTATAAATGGCCTCCTGCAACTTCTCCCTAATATTGGTGGTGTAAATCCCCCTTTGGGTTCTGGAAGGATACACCCTATTAGACAAGAAAATATAGATGAGTTCGTGAGTGGGATCTACCCAGACAAAAGTTCCTGTAAATCCGGAGTGCCCATAGCTCTCTGGACTCACGGAAGGCGCCGGATAAGATTTTGAGGCGGGGAGGCTGTCATTGCCCAATAGGGGTTTGTCAAAACCAAGCCCACGCCTGTTGTTGTTTTCTGGATATTGTACTGCAGTAAAAGTAGCAATGGTTTCAGCAGAGAGGTACTGACGCCCACCTACACGACCTCCCTGCAGCCACATATTGAGTATTTTATACACCGAGGCAGCACTGGAAAACAAGCCTGCATTTCCAGAGACCCCACCAAAGAGTGCTGCATTCTCGTCATGTACATAGTTTTGAGTAAGGGCTTTTCTAAAGAGGGAGTCCCTTTCCGTAGGCACCACTCTTTTGCTTGGAAGTCTTTGGGCAGGCAAATAACCCAGATCTTCTGCGCCCAAAGGATCGTAAAAATGGCTGCGCATATAACTGCGGTAATCTTCGCCTGTGAGTTGTTCAATGAGGCTGGGAAACAGTAAAAAAGCCAAGCCAGAATAATTGTATTTCTTTTCAGTACTGGGAGCGGCCCTATTGATTTTTCTGTACATCTTATAAGGAAAACGGCGGTGTATATACTTGTTTTCGAAAGCCACTAAAGAAAAACGCTTGGAGGGACGCTCCCGCACAAAACGCCTTTTTAATTTGGAGACCCCCCTTTTGGGGTAGGCCATAACCTCATTTAAAAAAACAATATAAGGGATCAGTCCCGCCTGATGGGCTAAAATCTCCCTAAGGGTAAGGTCCCTTTTATTGCGGTATTTCTTCCATGGGGTCCAGTACTGACTAAAGGGAGCGTCTAGGTCCAACACCCCTTGTTCTACCAAAGCCATTAGGGCTGGTAAAGGGCCCAATATTTTTGTCACCGACGCCAGGTCATAGAGGTCAGTAGTTTGCACAGGAACTAAGGAGTCGTAAGTGTGAAAGCCGTAGGCCTTTTCTAACAAGATTTTACCCTGATGGGCCACCAATACCTGAGCCCCTGGAAAGGCCTTTTGGTTTATGGCGTCGTTGATCAAACTATCTACATTTGTTTGCCATTGGGCAACACTGACCTCAATAGTGAATATTGTGGCCAGCAAGGCTAAAAAAAATGTTTTATAAAAAGTTATTTGTAGTGATTTCACTTCTAAATATACCCATTTTTAAAATACAGCCCTTTTAAAATAAAATAGTTGCTTTGCTACCCCATTAACTTCACCACATCTTTAGCAAAGTAAGAGGCAATGATGTTGGCACCGGCGCGTTTCATGGCAAGGAGCTGTTCCATCATGACAGCGTCGTGGTCCAACCAGCCTTTTTCTGCTGCGGCTTTCAGCATGGCGTATTCTCC
The DNA here is from genome assembly GCA_018401115.1 of Flavobacteriaceae bacterium. Taxonomy (GTDB): domain Bacteria; phylum Bacteroidota; class Bacteroidia; order Flavobacteriales; family Flavobacteriaceae; genus MAG-120531. The sequence goes on from JAGYKX010000003.1 coordinate 2,879, forward strand.
AGACACCTGATACACGGCAATAGGCACGTCTATCTCGTTCTTTATTTCGCGCACAATGTCTAGGTAGCAAATGCCTGGTTTTACCATGATAATGTCTGCGCCTTCATCTACGTCTGCCTGGGCTTCTTCTATGGCCTCAAAACGGTTGGCTGGGTCCATTTGGTAGCTGGTTTTGTCGCCAAATCCTGGAGCAGAATCTAAAGCATCTCTAAAAGGACCATAGAAAGCAGAGGCGTATTTAGCGCTGTAACTCATAATACCAGTTTCGGTATAACCCGCCTCCTCTAAGGCCTCTCTGATGCTAAGAATGCGGCCGTCCATCATATCTGAAGGGGCTACAAAATCTGCGCCAGCTTCTGCATGAGATAAGGCCATTTCTGCCAAGACCTCTACGGTCTCGTCATTGAGAATTTTTGATCCTCTACAATCCCATCGTGCCCATAAGAGGAGTAGGGATCTAAAGCCACATCTGTCATGACCAACATGTCTGGACAGGCGTCTTTGATTGTTTTTACCGCGCGCTGCATAAGACCCTCGGGGTTTAAAGCCTCCGTTCCTGCATTATCTTTTAAGGCATCTGGTACTTTTACAAATACCAAGACCCCACAAAGGCCCATTTGCCACAAGTTCTTTGACCTCCTTAGCCAATACATCCAATGAATATCTGTAGTAATTTGGCATAGATGGAATGGCTTCTTTGACGCCTTTTCCTTCTACCACAAATAGCGGCACTAAAAAGTCAGAAGGCGTTATAATAGTCTCTCTCACCAAATGGCGAATGGCTTGTGATTGTCTCAGGCGTCTGTTTCTTCTCAATGGATACATAGGGTCTTCTTTTTTAGGTTATTGGGCCCATTCTCTGGGGGTAGCTAAAACGTCTAGTAAGGCCGCTTCTTCAGAGCCTTCTAGGGGTTGATGGTCATACACCCACTGCACATGAGGGGGCAAACTCATCAATATACTTTCTATACGGCCGTTAGTTTTAAGGCCAAATAAGGTCCCTTTGTCATGAACCAAATTAAATTCTACATAACGGCCCCTTCTAATTTCCTGCCAATCTCTTTGAGCTGGGCTATACGGAAGGTCTTTTCTCCTGCTTACAATAGGCAGATAGGCATCTAAAAAAGAGTCTCCAACTTGAGTCACAAACTGGTACCATTCTTCCAAACTTCTTTCAGGCGAGGCTTTACAATAATCAAAAAACAGGCCCCCTACTCCCCTTGCCTCCTGGCGGTGTTCGTTCCAAAAATAGTCGTCACAACGGGCCTTAAATTTGGGGTAAAAGGCCGGGTCATGTGCGTCACAGACCGTTTTGCAAGTCTCATGAAAGTGCTGAGCGTCTTGTTCAAATAAATAGTAAGGGGTCAGGTCTTGCCCGCCACCAAACCAGGCATCTATGCGATTTCCCTCTAGGTCATATAGTTCAAAATAACGCCAATTGGCGTGTACCGTGGGCACCATGGGATTTTTGGGGTGTAATACTAAGGAAAGTCCACAGGCAAAAAAATTAGATTCCCCCACCCCAAAATAGGCTTGCATACTCTTGGGTAATGGGCCGTGAACGGCCGACGTATTCACGCCTCCCTTTTCAAACACTGCGCCCTCTTGAATCACTCTGGTCTGGCCGCCACCCCCTTCTGAACGTTCCCACAGGTCTTCCTGAAAACGAGCGCTGCCGTCTATCTCTTCCAAACCTTTGCAAATACGGTCTTGAAGGTCTCTGATATAGGTGGTGAATTGTTCTTTCATGCGATGGGTACTAAAAAGAAGCTAAAGCGCTTGTTGTATGGTGTGCTTTAAGCTATTTAATCTCTGGGTTTATATTCTTTTACGGCTTCTATAAATGCCCCTGCGTTCTCGAGTGGAATATGTGGTAATATCCCATGCCCTAAGTTCACAATATAACGGTCTTTTCCAAAGGCGTCTATCATTTCATGCACCATCCTTTTAATGGTCTTTGGGTGGAGACAACAGCCTGGTGGGGTCAAAGTTTCCTTGAAGGGTAATCTTACCACCAGATAAATATCTCGCGTTTTGTGCAGAGCAGGTCCAATCTACCCCTAAGGCAGCAGCGCCAGATTGAGACATTTCTCTCAGAGCAAACCAGCAGCCTTTTCCAAAGGCAATCACAGGCGCCTCTTCTTTTAAGGCGTCTATGATTTGTTGGATGTACTGCCATGAAAATTCCTGATAATCGGTAGGAGACAACATACCGCCCCAAGAGTCAAATACCTGAACGGCATTTACCCCTGCAGCTACTTTGGCCTTTAAATAGGCTATAGTCGTATCTGTAATTTTCTGTAATAGAGTATGTGCGGCTATGGGTTGGGTGAAACAAAATTCCTTGGCTTTGTCAAAGTTTTTGCTTCCTTGGCCCTGTACGCAATAACACAGAATGGTCCATGGAGAGCCTGCAAAACCAATGAGTGGCACCTCATCGTTGAGCTTTTCCTTGGTCATTTTAATGGCCTCCATGACATAGCCCAAGCTTTCTTGAATGTCTGGAACAATCACCTGGTCTACCCCTTTTTGATCGCGAATAGGGTGGGGTAAATAGGGCCCAAAATTGGGCTTCATTTCTACCTCAATATTCATGGCCTGTGGGATTACTAAAATGTCTGAAAACAGAATAGCGGCGTCCATACCGTAACGTCTAATAGGTTGCACGGTAATTTCAGAAGCCAACTCAGGCGTCTGGCAACGGGTAAAGAAATCGTATTTTTCCTTGAGTTCCATAAACTCTGGAAGGTATCTTCCTGCCTGGCGCATCATCCAAACGGGTGGTCTAGAGACGGTTTCGCCTTTGAGGGCTTTTAGGAATAAATCATTCTTTATCATGGGGATTGTATTTTATGGCAATTAATATCGTTGATTCTGTTGGCTGTTATTTGTATTGTTTTCTGGGGTAATGGGCCCGAAGTGCACTTAACATATGGGCAAAACTCGGTTTCTTGGCTACTACATACTGTTTGGTATAGGCCGCCACGGCCTGAGCCGTAGTAGGGCCAATGGCCACCACAAAGGCGTCTCCAATGGTGTTTTTATCTGTAAAAGCTGCTACGCCACTGGGGCTGTAAAAGAAGAGGGCTTCGAAAGGACGGTCAAAAGCCTTTTCTACTCCATTTGTTTCATATACAATACGAATGTTTAAAGGCAGTTTTGCCGCTTTAAAAGCGTTAGGTAAAGTGGGCAAATGCCTGTTGCCACAGAAATAGTAAAGCGGGCTGCTCTCTAAAGCATAACTCCCTGAAAACAAGATTTTCTCCAAGTCTACTGCGCTGTCTGCTACTTCATGAACCAATACCCCTTTTTTTCTGAGTTTTTGGGCAGAGCGCTCGCCTACACAATACACCCCTTCTAGCATAGGCAAAGCCGTAGAAAGGTGTTCGTGAGACAGGAAAGCGGCTACTGCATTTTGGCTGGTAAAGATTCCTTTGAATGGCGCCGCTGGCATGTCAAAACAAAGGGATTCTGCCACCACCGCATTGTAAGACTGCACCGAAAATCCAGCTGCGAGCAGTCTAGACCGCTGGGCGGGCTGTAAGGCTTTTGTGCTGAGTATTGTCGGTGTGATCATGGTCATTAATCCGTCCCTAGGGTCTTTTTTATCTCTGCCATGAGGGCTTTGCCGCCTTGGCTTAATATTTTTTGGGCCATTTTTCTACCGTATCCTGGCGCCTGGTCTAAAGGCACAAAGGTGTTGGTTTCTATATGCTGCTTACCGTCTAAACTGTGTAGTACGCCTATAAAGTGCAGTTGGTCCTGGGTGGTGGTGGCCAACGCGCCTATGGGCGCGGTGCAACCGCCTTCTAGTTCGTTTAAAAATTCGCGTTCTATTTGGGTGCAGAGGGCCGTCTGAGGATCGTTTAAGATCGAGAGCTCCTCTAGAAGGGCGGTGTGAGCGCTTTGCGCTACCACCACCATGGCACCCTGCGCGGGGGCAGGAACCATCCAATCCAAACGCATAGCGTTTTCAGGCAATAGATCTAGTCGGGCCAATCCAGCAGCGGCAAAAATGGCGCCACCCCATGAATGATGCGCTAATTTTTCTAATCGGGTCTGAACGTTTCCCCTTATATCTACCAACTCATGATGGGGATATTTGGCGAGCCATTGGGCTTTGCGTCTTAAACTACTGGTGGCTATTTGGAGCCCTGAGGTGGCGAAATCTGGTGATTTGTGCACTAGGACGTCGGCCGTGGAGGCCCGCTTTAATACGGCAGCCTTAGAAATTCCCTGAGCCAACACCGTGGGAACATCTTTATAAGAATGTACCGCCAAATCTATTTCGCCAGCCAAAAGCGCCACATCTAAGGTCTTAGTGAATACCCCTGAAACACCCAATTCATAAAGGGGCTTGTCTAGTTTTAAATCTCCTAAGGATTTTACAGGGATGAGCTCGCTTTGAATGCCCTTTGCGGCTAATTGAGATTGAACCGTCTCTGCCTGCCACATGGCAAGAGCAGAATCTCTGGTGCCTATGCGGAGGACCTTAGCCATGGGTAGCGGTTTCTTTTAATTGAAACACCGCTTCAATCAGGGCCACACTCTCTTCGGGTTGGTCTTGCACCTCTTTGAGGTGTTCTGCAAATTGTTTGGTGATTTTTTGGATCATTCTGTCCGTGAGCTGCTGAGCGGTAGCCGTATCAAAACCATTGGTTTTCTTTTGCATGAAATCCAACTCTTCTGCCTGCATAAGCTGCAACTTATTTTTGAGGGCTTTAATGACCGGAGAGAATTTACGGGTTTCTAACCAGGCGTTAAATTCACCTTCAATATGGGCTATAATGGCCTTAGCTGCCGGAATGTGTGCACGTCTTTTCTCTAGGGTGTAGTCTGTGATTTGAGACAACTCATCTAAATGCACTAGGGTCACGTTTTCCAATTCCTGCACATCTGAATCTACATTCTGTGGAATGGATAGATCTAGAATTAACAGCGGCCTGTTGTGGTGTATCAGGGCCTTTGAAACCGTGGGTTTTGAGGCGCCTGTAGCCACTACCAAGACATCTGATTTGCGAATTTCAGCAGGCAAGTCTCCGTAGTCTTTTACGAGGAGGTTAAATTTACCCGCTACTTTTTCTGCGGTATCCTTGGTCCTATTAATGAGTGTTATATGACTGTTTTTGGTGTGTTTCACCAAATTCTCACAGGTGTTGCGTCCTATCTTTCCGGTCCCAAACAACAAGATATTCTTATCGGAGACGTCTGCGACTTGTTTTAAGATATATTGTACAGAGGCAAAGGCTACTGAGGTAGCCCCTGTGGAAATGTCTGTTTCGTTCTTAATGCGTTTGCTCGCCTGAATGACAGCATTGGTTAAACGCTCCATAAATGGATTGGCAAGCCCTGCTTTTTTGGCGGTAGTAAAACCCTTTTTAATCTGAGCAATAATTTCAAAATCACCCAAAATCTGACTGTCTAATCCAGTCCCCACACAAAATAAATGGTGAATAGCTTCTTTGTTTTTGTGAATGTATGCCACCTCCTGGAAGGCTTCTATGCTTCCGTGGGTGGTGTCGCACAACAGAGATATTAGGGTAAAGGGGTCTTGGGCAAAACCGTATAATTCGGTTCTATTACAGGTGCTTACCACCATGAGCGCGTCCAAACCTACTGTTTTAGCTGTAGCAAGTATTTCAACCACTTGGTGTTCTTGCAGGCTAAATAAGCCTCTTGTAGCAGCGTCTGCCTTTTGGTAGTTTAATCCTACACAAAAAAAAGATTGGTGTTTAGAAATGTGGTAGTCCTTCATAAAAACGGTCAACTTCTCCATGTAAACGGGAGTACAAAAGTAAGTCCACAATAAAGATAAAAATAACGCTAGAGGAACAATTAGTGTCGCCTCAGAATTTTTTCTAGCCATTTTTATTTAAAATGCGCCTAGTTTCTTATTTTTGTTGGGCTAAACCTTTGGGTATTGCTTTTTTATTTAGAACTATTCTAAATAAAATAACACTTAAAAAATAGGAATGGAAGATAAAAACAACGCGCTAAGTCCCTTTGAAGAAATCTATTTAGAAGAAGGTTTTTATGTGCTTAAAATACAGAATAACAGTCCTTTACCCCAAAAGCTCACCAAAGCCATAGACAGTACTTACATACAATTTCACTTCTGTCTCAAAGGCAGTGCAGACTTTCTTTTCAATGAGGGCTCCTATAGCCTTCCGGTGTCTGAGGAGCAGTCTTTACTATTGTACAACACCCAAAAAGACCTGCCACTCAATGCGGTGCTTCAGCCCAATGCTTGGATGTTTTCCGTGGTCATGACCCTCAGAAAATTTCACACCCTGTTTTCTAGAGAGGCCCATATTATTCCTTTTTTAAGCAACGAAAACAAAGACAAAAAATACTACGCGCAAGAGGCGGTGTCGCCCTCCATTGCCGTGGTGATTAGCCAACTCATGTACAACAGTTTGCATTCGAATATTAAAGATCTCTACATAAAAGCCAAGGTATATGAACTTATGGCTTTGTACTTTAATGTCTCTGAAGAGGCAGACACAGCCCAGTGCCCTTTCTTGGTAGATGAAGACAATTTAAAACGCATTAGAAAAGCCAAAGAAATTGTGGTCTCTAGAATGGCAGAGCCTCCCACGCTCACAGAATTGTCTCAGGAAATTGGCCTGAGTCTTAAAAAGCTCAAAGAGGGTTTTAAACAAGTCTATGGAGATTCTGTGTATAGTTTTCTATTTGACTATAAAATGGAGTACGGTAGGAAACTATTAGTTTCTGGGGCCTATAATGTGAATGAAGTAGGACTTAAAATTGGTTATTCAACAGCCAGTCATTATATAGCCGCATTTAAAAAGAAATACGGCACTACCCCTAAAAAATACCTCACTGCTGCTGCTAGCGCTGTATAATCTAGTTACTTTTTACCTATAACAACATGAAAACTACCATGACTCATTCCAGAAGCCGGAACCCTTTTTGGCTATTAAAAACATTACTTATCGCATGCTTTTTGCTTGACTCCATTGGAGCATTTGCACAAGAAAACAACACATTAGAGCCTGCGCAGATCCTGGTTTTTACCAAAACAACAGGCTGGAGACACAGCAGTATTGAAGCAGGGGTAAAAGCCCTAAAAAAACTTGGAGAGAAGGACGGTTTTGAAGTGACCCAAACAGAAGACGCCTTCTCTTTTCATCCAGATAATCTAATAAAATACCAATTGGTATTATTTCTAAGCACTACCCTGGAAGTTCTCAATGATGCGCAGCAAAAAGCCTTTGAAAATTATATTAAACAAGGTGGTGCGTTTATGGGTATTCACGCAGCAGCAGACACCGAATACGAATGGCCATTTTACGGAAAATTAGTGGGGGCATATTTTGAGAGTCACCCCAATGATCCCAATGTGCTTAATGCCCAGATGCGGGTGGTAAATTCTGAGCACCCAGCGACTAAAAATCTCCCCCTCTTATGGACTAGGGCAGATGAATGGTACAATTATAAAAACATTAACCCAGACATAAAGGTGCTCATTAACTTGGAAGAAGATTCTTATAGTGGTGGCACCAATGGTGTAAACCACCCCATTGCCTGGTACCATAAAAGTCTTGGCGGCAGGGCTTTCTATACTGGCGGGGGCCACACAGAAGCTTCTTTTGAAGAAGGCCATTTCTTGGACCACCTCAGCGGAGGCATTGCTTATTGCCTCGGGAGGGATTAAGAACTCCTGAGACTTTTTTGTTTAGCATTTAAGGGAGATCTTAATTTATAATTACAACAATTCATCGGTTGCAATTTTTTTTAGGTATAAATAGCTCATAATCCTATCTTAAAGTTTGTTATAACCAGCACCGTACTGTAAATTTGTACCTAAAATTATTCATAACATGAGTGGAATACCTTCATCATCCATTGCAAGAAAAATAGTGATGGCCTTATCAGGTTTGTTTTTAGTGCTTTTCTTAGGGCAGCATTTTGTGATTAACATCACTTCCGTTATTGCGCCAGACACCTTTAATACTTGGTCTCATTTCATGGGATACAATCCTTTGGTTCAATACGCGCTACAACCAGTGCTTATAGGTGGAGTAATTGTACACTTTGTGATGGGCTTTGTTTTAGAAATCCAAAACAGAAAAGCCCGTGGTATTCGCTACTTCAGATACAACGGCGGCGCTAATGCTTCTTGGATTTCTAGAAATATGATTATATCTGGAGCCACCGTATTGGCTTTTTTATTAGTGCACATGTACGACTTCTGGTTTCATGAAATGGTTTACAAATACGTGGAATTTAACCCAGAAGACCCTACGCGTTACTATGCAGAAACCGTAGAAAAATTTCACTCTCCTATCAAAACAAGTTTGTATGTGATTTCTTTTGTGCTTTTAGCCCTTCACTTATTACACGGTTTCGCTTCTTCTTTCCAAACCATGGGAGTGAACAACAAATACAGCGCTGCTATAAAAACATTTACCAAAGTATATGCCATTGCTATCCCATTGGGATTTGCCTTTATTGCCATATACCATCATTTAAATCCTATAACGCATTAGCCTTATGAGTGTACTAGATTCGAAAGTGCCAAAAGGTCCTTTAGACCAAAAATGGACAGCACACAAAAACAAGATTAACCTAGTAAACCCAGTCAATAAGCGTAAGATAGACGTGATTGTGGTGGGGACTGGATTGGCCGGTGGAGCCGCTGCGGCATCGCTTGCAGAGCTAGGATACAATGTAAAAACATTTTGCTACCAAGATTCTCCCAGACGTGCGCATTCCATTGCAGCACAAGGAGGGATTAACGCATCTAAAAACTACCAAGGAGACGGAGATTCCAACTACCGTTTGTTTTATGACACCATTAAAGGAGGAGATTACCGCTCTAGAGAGGCCAACGTGTACCGTTTGGCAGAAGTGTCTGGAAATATAATTGATCAGTGTGTGGCACAAGGAGTTCCTTTTGCCCGTGAATACGGTGGTCAATTAGACAACCGTTCTTTTGGAGGGGTATTAGTATCTAGAACCTTCTACGCGAAAGGACAAACAGGACAACAACTTTTGTTGGGCGCTTACTCTGCGATGAACCGTCAGATTAACCGCGGTAAAATAACGCCTTATAACCGCCATGAAATGCTAGACCTAGTCTTGGTAGATGGTAAGGCAAGAGGAATTATTGCCAGAGACTTAGTCACTGGAGCCATTGAGCGTCATTCTGCACATGCTGTAGTGTTGGCTTCTGGAGGATATGGAAACGTATTCTACCTGTCTACCAATGCTATGGGATCTAATGTAATGGCCGCTTGGCGTGCCCACAGAAGAGGGGCTTATTTTGCCAATCCTTGTTTTACACAAATTCACCCTACCTGTATTCCTGTCTCTGGAGACCACCAGTCTAAGCTTACGCTCATGTCTGAGTCTCTCAGAAATGACGGACGTATTTGGGTTCCCGCTAAAAAAGAAGATGCAGAGGCCATTAGAGCAGGTAAACTAAAGCCTACTCAAATTGCAGAAGCAGACAGGGATTATTTCTTAGAAAGACGTTACCCTGCTTTTGGAAACTTAGTGCCAAGAGATGTAGCTTCCAGAGCAGCCAAAGAGCGTTGTGACGCTGGATTTGGAGTAAATAAAACAGGAGAAGCCGTGTATTTAGACTTTGACGCAGCCATAATGCGTTACGGAAAAGAGAAAGCACTTATCTCAGGACAAAAAGACGTTTCTGATTCAGAAGTAAGGGTGCTTGGAGAAGAAATTATTGCCGCTAAATACGGTAACCTCTTCCAGATGTACGAGAAGATCGTAGATGAGAACCCATACAAAACCCCTATGATGATTTACCCAGCAGTACACTATACTATGGGTGGCCTATGGGTAGATTATAACTTACAAACCACCATTCCTGGTTGTTTTGCCGCTGGAGAAGCCAACTTTAGTGACCACGGTGCCAACCGACTTGGGGCTTCTGCGCTAATGCAAGGACTGGCAGACGGATACTTTGTATTGCCTTCTACGATTGGAAACTACTTGGCAGACGACATTGCTACAGGAACTATCCCCACGGACAGCCCTGAATTCGAAGCCGCTGAAAAAGAAGTCATTGATAGAATGGCTAAAATGAAAGCTGGAAAAGGACTGCATTCTGTAGATTACTACCACAAGAAGCTCGGAAAAATCATGTGGAATAAATGTGGGATGTCCAGAAACGAAAAAGAGCTCAACGAGGCCATTGAAGAGATAGCTGCTTTAAGAGCAGATTTCTGGGAAAACGTAAAAATTCCTGGAAACATAAACACTAAAAACCAAGAGTTAGAGAAAGCAGGCCGCGTGGCAGACTTTTTGGAACTAGGAGAATTGTTTGCCAAAGATGCCTTAACTAGAAATGAATCTTGTGGTGGGCATTTTAGAGAAGAGTACCAAACACCAGAAGGAGAAGCCCTTAGGGACGACGAAAGCTTTAAATTTGTCTCTGCCTGGGAGTACAAAGGCGCGCCTAAAGACGCCGTGCTTCACAAAGAAGAATTGGTATACGAAAATATAGAAGTTAAGACCAGAAGCTACAAATAAAAAGACCTATGAAGCTCACTTTAAAAATTTGGCGACAAGATAGCGCCAACAGCAAAGGAACAATGCAAACCTACCCTATTGAAGGGATTGAGGGAGACATGTCTTTCTTAGAGATGCTAGATGTCTTAAACGAAGGTTTGATCAACAAAGGAGAAACTCCTGTGGAATTTGACCACGATTGTAGGGAAGGGATCTGCGGATCCTGCTCTTTACAAATCAATGGAGAACCGCACGGTCCAGACCGTATGGTCACTACCTGTCAATTACACATGCGTAGCTTTAAAGATGGCGACACCATAGTTATTGAGCCTTTCAGGGCCAAAGCATTCCCAGTGATCAAAGATCTCATTGTAGACCGCTCTGCCTTTGACCGCATTCAGCAGTCAGGAGGCTATGTGTCTGTAAATACTTCTGGAAACACCTTAGACGCCAACGCCATTCCAATTAACAAACAAGATGCAGACAGCGCCTTTGCCGCAGCGGCTTGTATAGGTTGTGGGGCTTGTGTAGCGGCTTGTAAAAACGCTTCTGCCATGTTGTTCACCTCAGCAAAGGTATCTCAGTACGCACTCCTTCCTCAAGGGCAGGTAGAGGCTACAGAGCGTGTAGAAAACATGGTGCGCCAAATGGACCTAGAAGGTTTTGGAAACTGTACCAATACAGGTGCCTGTGAGATAGAATGCCCTAAAGGCATTTCTCTAGAGAACATTGCTCGTTTAAACCGCGAATTCTTAAGTGCAAACATCAAGGGATAAGTTCCTTAGAAATATATTTTGGGCTCCGCCCCATGAACTAAAAACCCCTTAGCGCTCGCTAAGGGGTTTTTATTTACACCACAATCTCCGGCACTAGGTCCGGAATAATGAGCTGTCCTTCGGTGGCGGCTGCTATTTCTGCCACAGACACGCCCGGGGCGCGTTCGAGGAGTTTAAAGCCTTCTGGGGTCACTTCCAACACGGCTAGGTTAGTGACTATTTTTTTAACGCAGCCTACGCCTGTAAGCGGTAGAGAACAGCGTTTAAGGAGTTTGGAGGCTCCTTTCTTGTTGGTGTGCATCATGGCCACAATAATATTGTCTGCAGAAGCTACTAAATCCATAGCGCCGCCCATGCCTTTGACCATGACCCCTGGGATTTTCCAATTGGCTATGTCCCCGTTTTGGGCTACTTCCATAGCTCCTAAAATAGTGAGGTGCACTTGTTTGGCACGGATCATCCCAAAACTCATAGCAGAGTCAAAAAAAGCCGCTCCTGGAAGGGTGGTAATGGTCTGTTTTCCCGCATTGATGAGGTCTGCGTCTTCTGCACCCTCAAATGGAAAAGGCCCCATACCCAATACGCCGTTCTCAGATTGAAATTCTACCGAAATGTCTTCTTGCACAAAATTGGCTACCAGAGTGGGTATGCCTATCCCTAGGTTTACATAATAACCGTCTTGAACTTCCTGTGCAATACGTTTTGCTATACCGTTTTTATCTAACATACTGCGGTCTTTTATGGGTTTGGTCTAGTGGTGCGTTGTTCTATTCTCTTTTCATAATTCGCGCCCTGGAAAATACGTTGTACCATAATTCCTGGAATGTGAATTTGGTTGGGGTCTAAGCTTCCTGCAGGAACCAATTCTTCTACCTCAGCTACTGTAATAGTGGCGGCCCCAGCCATGCAGGCGTTAAAGTTTCTCGCGGTCCCTTTGAAGATTAAATTCCCTGCGGTGTCTCCTTTCCAAGCCTTTACAAAAGCAAAGTCTGCTTTATACGCCGTTTCTAAGAGGTGCATTTTGCCGTTGAATTCCCTAATTTCCTTGCCTTCTGCCACCTCTGTACCATAGCCCGCAGGCGTATAAAAAGCGGGAATACCCGCTTGGGCCGCCCGGCATTTTTCTGCCAATGTGCCCTGAGGTGTCAGGATAACTTCTAAAACTCCGGAGAGCATTTGCTGCTCAAAGACGTCATTTTCCCCTACATAAGAGGCCACCATGGTTTTTACCTGATGCTTCACCAGCATAAGGCCAATACCAAAGTCTGCTACGCCAGCATTGTTAGAAATACAACAAAGGTTTTTTACGCCGCTTGCGACCAAGGCTGCTATGGCATTTTCTGGAATACCACAGAGTCCAAAACCACCCAACATAAATGTTTGGCCATCTTGCACCCCTTCTATAGCGACTTGCGCAGAGGAAACTACTTTTTGAATCATAAGTAATGCTTTATAAGTTAAGATACAAAAAAGAACCTTAAGGGATTGGCCTATGGAGGGTCAAAAAGGCATCGGCCAGAAAAGGCCTGAAATAACGCTTTAAAAATCCAACCCTTCGAGGTCGTCTTCTGCCAAATCTATGCCGGGATCGCCTTCTTCTGTGACAACAGGCTCACAATCTACCACAATGCTCAGGTTTTCAGGACGTTCAAAGGCTTCCATAGAAATCCCTAATTCAGGTATGGCGTAATTGTCCCGCATATAATTGGCCCAAATAGGCAGGGCCATAGAGGCGCCTTGCCCATAAGCAATGGTTTCAAAATGGGTAGCGCGTTCTTCTCCCCCTACCCAAACTACGGAAACAAGGTTGGGGACCATACCCATAAACCAACCGTCTGACTGGTTTTGTGTGGTCCCTGTTTTTCCAGCAATAGGATTTTTAAAAGCCCAGGGATACCCAGTGACAATTTCTTTGTATTCAGGACGATATTCCTCTGCCCCCTCTGTGCGGAGTCTAATTCCAGAGCCGTCTTTGGTGACCCCTTCTAATAAATTAGTGACCGTGTAGGCCACATCTTGTGACATGACGTCTTTAGTTTCTGGTACATATTCGTATAACAAAGTGCCTGCCTTGTCTGTAATAGCTGTGACCATCACTGGTTTCACATACACCCCCTTATTCGCAAAAGCCCCATAGGCTCCCACCATTTCATATACATTTACGTCTGCGGTGCCCAGTGCTATAGAAGGTACGGGAAGTAAATCGCTTTTAATCCCCAGGTTTTTGACCAATTGCACCACCGGATTGGGACCTACCTTATCTATGACTTGAGCAGTCACTGAGTTTACAGACCTGGCAAGTGCTCGTTTGTACGTGAGCATTTCCCCAGTGTAGGTGCCTCCTGAGTTTTTTGGACACCAGCGTTCCATATTTCCATGCTTGCCAGCGGCAATACAAAATTGGGTGTCTGGAAGCGTCTCACAAGGAGATAATCTGAGTTGGTCTATCGCAGTGGCGTATACAAAAGGTTTAAAAATAGAGCCTGCTTGCCTGGTCCCTTGAATGACATTGTCATACTGGAAATGGCGATAATTTACACCCCCTACCCAAGCGCGTACATGGCCTGTTTGCGGCTCCATGGACATCATAGCGGCACGTAAAAAAGATTTGTAATAACGGATAGAATCCAGGGGAGTCATTAGGGTGTCTTTCTGTTGATTAGGACTGTTCCAATCAAAGACCTTCATGGCACGTTTTACCTTAAAACTGGCTAAAATCTGGGCTTCTGTAAAGCCTTTCTCTCGCATTTGTCTGCGGCGTTCAGAGGTTCTTATGGCGCGGTCTATTATGGCCTGTTCCTGTTCCGGTTCAATATCTCTAAAAGGAGTGGTGGGGTTTTTCTTTTGGGTATTTTGTTTAAAAAATGCTGCCTGAAGATTTTTCATATGTCCCCTTACTGCGTTTTCCGCATTCGCCTGCATGCGAGAATCTATAGTGGTATAGACTTTTAATCCATCTAAATACAAATTGTATTTACTACCGTCCTCTTTAGGGTTTTCTGCAATCCATTGCTTTAAAAAGCCTTGAAGGTACATCCTAAAGTAAGTGGCTTTTCCGTCTCTGTGGGTTTGAGGACTAAAATTCAAATCCAAAGGCCTTGCTTGAAGGGAATCTTTGGTAGCGGAATCTAAAAAGGCGTACTTCTCCATCTGAGATAAGACTGCATTTCTCCTGTTTCTTGTACCCTCTGGATTTCTAGACGGAATGGGGTTGTAAAGACTGGAATTTTTAAGCATACCCACTAGCATCGCAGACTCTTTAGCGTCTAGCTCCACAGGTTCCTTACCAAAGTAAATATTGGCTGCCGAGCGAATCCCATCTGCATTGTTTCCGAAATCGTAAATATTGAGGTACATGGCTATAATCTCGTTCTTGGTGTATTGGCGTTCCAAGCGTGTAGCAATGACCCATTCTTTGACTTTCTGAAGCAGTCTGGCAAATTTATTGGAAGAAGCACTCTTGGTAAAGAGCAGTTTAGAGAGTTGTTGGGTAATGGTACTGGCACCACCTCTAGTCCCTAAATAGGCCACCGCTCTTAAGGTCCCAATGGCGTCAATACCTGAATGGTCGTAAAAACGAATATCTTCGGTAGCCAATAAGGCTTGGACCAGGTTTTCAGGAAGCTCCTCAAAAGTAATGGGGTTTCTGTTTTCTTCCAAATAAAAAGTCCCGAGTACCTTATCGTCTGCACTAATGATTTGAGTGGCCTGATTGGTCTGGGGATTTTCTAGTCTGTCAAAGGTGGGCATATCTCCAAAGACGCCTATCGAGGCTAAGTAAAAAAGACTAAAAAAACCAGTGATCCCCAGGAAAAATAGGGCCCAAAAAATTCTAGCATAGGTTTTAAAGCCTTTTGGCATGGGTTGTCTTTTAGGGGTTTTTGAAGGAGTTTTCGCTTTAGCCACAGAGATTATTTTGGGTTGGAAGTTGATTTTTCTAGCAGATAGCCTACAGAGAGTACTCCGGGCAAAAAGGCCATGCCTTCTTGTGCGCCAAGAGTTCTAACGGCCTGATAAATGGAAAGTTCATAGGGCTTAGCACTGTCAAAACGCACCCCTTTTTTTAAAGGGAGTTGGTGGGTAATAATACCGTTTCCACTGCCCAGCCACTGGCCGTCTGAAGCAGCCAAATCATAAGACAAAGTGTCCGTAATGACCGAACTATTCGGATGTCTTAAAGTGGTGATTAAAAAAATATTGCTAAAAGGATAGTCTTGGTCGTGCCTCAGGGCAATCCAGAGGGAATGGTCTGACAGGCTGTCTTTAACACTTAGATTAAAACGAACAGGCGTCCTGAGCGGCCAACCTGCCTCAGGGAGTTCCTGAAAATCAGATTGTGAGCCGGCACCACTACAAGATTGGAGCAACCAAAGGGCTACCCCACACAAAAAACTACTGCTTAGGAGTGTCTTGCTGGTTCTCATTATTGGGTTTGTTATTGCCTTTAGGCTTAGGGTTTCTCTGCGGTATTTTCTTGTTAGATGGCGCCCCGTTTGCGTCGCTTTTTGGGGTATTATTTCTTTGGGGTTTCCTGCTAGCTTGGGGTTTATTTCCTTCAGCGGGTTTAGCTGCCTGCCTTGGTTTATTCGCTTGTCTGGGCTTGTTGTTGTCGCCCCCATGAACTGCTGCTTTATCCCTAGGTCCTTTATTTTTGTTTCTATTCTTATTTTTTTTGTTGCGCCTTCCTTTAGGTGCGTCAAAACGGGTGAGGCTGTCTTGGCCCACCACATTTTCAAAAACTACCTCAGCCGCCACATGTTCCTCTTCAATGGCATAAGCCTCCAAACTCGGCACTGGTTCCTTGGCCTTATTTTTGGCTAGTATTTCGTTTACTTGGTCCTTAGAAAGAGTGTGCCAATTGTTGGGCTCGTCCCGATAGGTAAACCAGAGTTTTTCTTTAAAAATATCTACTTTCTGGCAAAAAGCCAATCCTTTTTCTGTAAACAATTTGGTGTCTGCGGCAGGGAAATCTTTAAGGGCGTCTACATAAACATCTAATTCAAAATTGAGACAACACTTTAATTTACCACATTGACCTGCTAATTTTTGAGGGTTTAAAGACAACTGCTGATACCGCGCTGCTGCCGTACCCACAGACCTGAAATCTGTAAGCCAGGTAGAACAACACAATTCACGGCCACAAGAACCAATACCGCCCAATCGCTGGGCTTCTTGTCTGTAACCAATTTGACGCATCTCAATGCGAATTCCAAAGGCCTTAGCCATGTCCTTAATAAGCTGTCTAAAATCTACACGATCTTCTGCCGTATAGTAAAAAGTAGCCTTAGAACCGTCTCCTTGAAATTCAACATCGGAGAGTTTCATCTGTAAATTCAACGAAATAGCAATCTCTCTAGAGCGCTTTTTAATCTCCTCCTCACGGTCCCTACAACGCTGCCAAATGGCAATGTCTTTTTCCGTGGCTTTACGGTACAACTTAGGAAGGTCTTCACTAGTGAAAGACACCTTTTTCTTCTTCATCTGAACCTTTACCAGTGAACCCGTTAAAGTCACCATCCCAAGATCGTGTCCAGAAGTGGCTTGCGTAGCTACCAAATCCCCAATTTGCAAAGGAAGTCCCTCTGAATTTCTAAAGTATTCTTTCCTGGAATTTTTAAAACGTACTTCCACACAATCAAACGGCGCCTCTCCCGCAGGAAGGCTCATGTTGGAAAGCCAGTCAAAAACCGTTAATTTATTACAACTATCCGTACCGCAAGTGCCATTGCTCTTACAGCCTCGGGGTTGTCCGTCTGCGCCAGTGGCACAACTACTACAGCCCATATATTTTATATTCTCAAAGCCTGGAAAATATCCCAGGCACTAGATTAGTAATGAATGCACGCCCTAATTTGTTTTTGGCCTCCGGCCGATGCCTTATGAGTAGACACCCAAAAAACAGCGCTGATGTAAAGATACTACAAATTATGCTCCCTAAAAAAAGCCCCACATATAAATGTGGGGCCTTGGATAAGTAGCTTTTTATTGCCTTGTAGGAAAGGGGAGCGTCAATTCTTGTACTTCAAGACTTCTGAGCGGCCTTTCTTAAATATTTTATTGCTCACCGTTTTGCCTTTTCTAAGGGCTTTCTGCTCTTCAAAAGGTAAGTTGTGTACTTCTTTGCAAGCGTCTGAGCAACAGTCGTCCATAGCATTGGCACAGGTAGGACACTGAATAAATAATAGATGACAAGCCTCATTGGCGCAGTTTACGTGGGTGTCACAAGAATTTCCGCACTGGTGGCAGTGTGCAATGACCTCTTCTGAAATACGCTCTGCTCTACGGTGGTCAAAAACAAAGTTTTTACCAATGAATTTGTTTTCCAAGCCTTTGTTTTTTACCTGTCTAGTGTATTCAATAATACCTCCTTCTAACTGAAATACGTTTTTAAATCCTTTGTGCTTGTAATAAGCAGAGGCTTTTTCACAGCGAATACCTCCAGTACAATACATGACTAAATTTTTGTCTTCTTTGTGTGCTCTAAGGTCTTCTTCTATGAGGTCTAATGAATCTCTAAAAGTATCTACATCTGGGGTAATGGCATTTTTAAAGTGCCCTATTTCACTTTCGTAGTGATTTCTCATGTCTACTAGTACCGTGTTGGGGTCTTCTATAATGTCGTTGAATCGCTCTGCATCTAAATGAACACCAATATTAGTTACGTCAAAAGTAGCGTCATTTAAACCATCTGCCACAATCTTTTGGCGCACTTTTACCTTGAGCTTTAAGAAAGAAAAATTGTCTTGTTCAATGGCGATGTTAAGTCGGACATTTTCCAAGAAAGTAATACTGTCTAGGTGGGCTTTAAAAGCGTCAAAATGAACTGCTGGAACAGATAATTGGGCATTAATGCCTTCGTGTGCTACATAGATACGCCCTAGCACCTCTAAGTCATTCCAATGGATAAATAAGTAATCTCTAAATAAGGAAGGGTTTCCAATCTGATGGTAAGCATAAAAAGAGATGGTAAGCCTATCTAGGCCTGCCGCAGCAATTAAAGCTTTTCTCTCCTCAGCGCTTAAAGTATTGTACAGTTGCATACTATACCAATGTTTTTAAGGGTTAAGATACTGCAAAGATACATATTTTATTACATCCCAATTTGTAGGACTGTCTCAGTGGTTGTTTAAAAAGCAGGAAGATTTCCAAAAAAGTTGGAAAATTTCCAAAAAAAATTTAAAATTTATTGCTAATTGAAAAAAGTTAGCTTACTTTAGCAGTCCTAATAAAAAGATTATGAGCAGCGAACAAGCATCCAAACTAAAAGCCTTACAACTCACACTAGACAAACTAGACAAGACCTACGGTAAAGGTGCCGTCATGAAAATGGGGGACAGCGTTGTCCAAGATGTAGAAGTCATTTCTTCCGGTTCATTGGGATTGGACTTGGCTTTGGGTGTTGGAGGATATCCAAAGGGAAGGGTTATTGAAATTTACGGCCCTGAATCTTCAGGTAAAACCACACTGACGCTTCACGCTATGGCAGAAGCACAGAAAGCTGGTGGTATTGCTGCTTTTATAGATGCAGAGCACGCTTTTGACCGTTTTTACGCTCAAAAGCTCGGTGTAGACATAGACAATCTGATTATATCTCAACCAGACAATGGAGAGCAGGCGCTTGAAATTGCAGATAATTTAATTCGCTCTGGGGCTATTGATATTGTCGTAATTGACTCCGTAGCGGCCCTAACACCAAAGAGTGAAATTGAAGGAGAAATGGGAGATTCTAAAATGGGACTTCACGCAAGACTTATGTCTCAAGCACTCAGAAAATTAACAGGTTCCATTAGCAAAACCAATTGTACAGTCATCTTCATTAACCAATTGAGAGAAAAAATTGGGGTCATGTTTGGAAATCCAGAAACGACTACTGGGGGTAATGCGCTTAAATTCTATGCTTCTATTCGTTTGGACATCAGAAGATCTACTCAGATAAAAGATACAGACGGAGATGTACAAGGGAATAAAACAAGGGTTAAAGTGGTGAAAAATAAAGTAGCCCCACCTTTTAAAACGGCTGAATTTGATATTATGTACGGTCAAGGGGTCTCTAAAGTGGGAGAAGTCATAGACCTTGGGGTAGATTTTGAAATCATTAAAAAGAGTGGTTCTTGGTTTAGCTACGGAGACACTAAATTAGGACAAGGAAGAGATGCTGTAAAAACACTCTTACTGGATAATCCTGATTTAATGGATGAACTAGAAGGGAAAATTAAAGAAGCACTTACAGCCTTAGGGAAATAATCTTCATTTTGATATGAAAAAAAACCAGTCAAAAGGCTGGTTTTTTTATGGTAAAAAATGACTGAAGAAAAGCTGTAAAAATTGGGGCTAAAAAGCGTTTCAACAGTCGCGCTCATTATTAAAGAGGACCGCTAAGCTTGAAGGTCTTTGATCATCTGATCCCTAACCCGATCACTAAGCGCTTTAGCCTCTTTGGGCGTCATGTCTTTGGTGTCTATAAATTCACACACCTTTACCTTAGAAGTGCCTGGTCTTCCATGAAAAAACTCAAAAGGGAAAAGCTTTTTATGGTCGTGAAAAATAATGGGCACCAAGGGTATTTGATGGGAAATAGCCATCTTAAAAGCACCATCCTTAAAGCGGTCTAAAACAATCTCAGGGGGTGGTACACCACCCTCAGGAAATATACAAACACTAAGTCCATTTTCTAATCGCTTTTGTGCTTTTCTATACACATCTATTCTGCTCTGGGTATTGTCTCTGTCTACCAAAATACATACCCTTTTATAAAAAAAACCAAAAACAGGAAACTGGGTCAGTTCCTTCTTTCCTACAAAGACAAATGGATGGGGGCTCAAGGCCAACATAGCCATAATGTCTAACATAGAGGTGTGGTTAGGGGCGAGCATATAACTTTGATTAGGCTTAAAGCGTTCCGTCCATTGCACTTTTAAGGTAATTCCAATAGCAAATAAGATCGGTTTGGCCCATAAGTTTCTGGCCATCCAATAAAACTTAGGGTACCAGTCCTTTTTTAGGGTGGTGACAAAAAGTGCTGGAGAGAATATAATAATCAGTGATACGGTGATCAAATAAAACCATACCCTATAAAATGAAATTGCTAGGTAATGAAACAACTTTTGCATGTCTTCAAATATAATGATAATATGCGGGGAGAAAATAGGGTGATAAAAAAGTATATTTCTGTTACCTTTGTGTTTTTGATATGTAACAACTACTATGGCAAGAATTCTCACAGGAATACAAAGTACAGGCGTACCCCATTTAGGTAATATTTTAGGGGCTATAAAACCTGCAATAGAGATGGCAAAAGACACAAACAATGATTCTTTCCTATTTATTGCAGACATGCATTCGCTCACCCAAATAAAAGACGGCGCCACGCTAAGACACAATACTTATGCCACCGCAGCTACTTGGCTGGCATTTGGTCTAGATATTGAAAAGACGGTATTTTACAGACAGAGCGACGTACCTCAAGTCACTGAATTGTCCTGGTATTTAAGTTGTTTCTTTCCCTATCAAAGGCTCACCTTAGCCCATTCGTTTAAGGATAAGGCAGACCGCTTAGAAGATGTGAACGCTGGCTTATTCTCATACCCTATGCTTATGGCGGCAGATATTTTAGCCTATGACGCAGAATTTGTACCCGTAGGTAAAGACCAATTGCAACATATAGAAATGACCAGAGATGTAGCCGCAAGATTTCATGCAAAATTAGGAGACACTTTTGTACTACCAGAAGCCAAAGTACAAGAATCTAGTATGTATGTTCCAGGAACAGACGGAGGTAAAATGAGTAAGAGCAAAGGCAACACTATTGATCTATTCCAATCCGACAAGGCGCTAAGAAAACAAATTATGGGCATTCAAACAGATTCTACCCCAATGGAAGATCCTAAGGATCCAGATACCGACAATGTTTTTGCCCTTTACAAAATACTAGCCACTCCGGCGCAAACAGCTGTAATGAGGGATAATTATACTGGAGGAAATTACGGTTTTGGACATGCCAAACAAGCCCTGTACGAATTAATACTCGATCTGTTTAACCCCGCTAGAGAACGTTTTGAGTATTTCATGAATCACACAGAAGAAATAGACAGGGCTTTGGCTATAGGAGCAGAAAAAGCAAGCCTAGTAGCCAATGGTGTGCTCACAAGGGTTAGAGAAAAAGTAGGCTATTAGTTTAAATATCATAGGATCTGATTTTTTCAGAAGGCATGTAATCTGAAGCGCTCATCTTAAATGGCCTCGTAAAATTGGCCAGGCAAATGCCGGACGCCTCCTTTGAGCTCTAAAGTCATTAAGCAAGGATACAACACTTTTATCTCCCATTCTAATAGTCTCGCCAACTGGTCTACATGCATTTTCCCCTTCGAAAAAAGGCATTGATACAAGGTAGATTCTTCTGGGGTGAAATGGGCTGTTTTATCTTTAACGATATCTTTGGTGCTACCAACTAAATCCATATTTAAAACGATCCCAGGCTGATCTTGCCAGTTCATACTATTGATTAAATCTCTAGAATGGGTGAGCATTTGCGCTTTTAAATGTTTAATGAGGTCGTTACAGCCTTCACTAAAAAAGTCTGTACTTCTCCCTGGAACCGCAAAAACAGCACGATCATAGCTATTGGCTAATTGGGCAGTGTGTAAGGAGCCCCCTTTCTTAGCAGATTCCACTACAAGGGTCGCTTGAGAAAGACCTGCTATTATCCTATTTCTACTCACAAAATGGCCGGGTAAAGCATACATTCCAGAAAAGAACTCTGTATAAAAACCACCTTGTTCCATAACCTCTTTGATATAAGGGCGGTGGAGGGCTGGGTAAATTCTTTTAAATCCATGGGCCAGACATCCAATGGTTTGTAAGCCCTGTTCTGCGGCTGCTCTTTGAATCGTAATGTCTATCCCTTTGGCAAAGCCACTCACTATTACTGGGTCTAATGGCCTTATTTCCTCTATAAATTTCGCACAAAAATCTTTGCCCATACCTGTCATTTTCCGCGTACCTACAACGGCTATAATTTTTTTAGCCCCCGTATTTAAATGGCCTTTTCCAAAGAGAAGTATAGGCCCATCTGGGGCTAAAGAGAGAAAATAAGGGTAATTAGGATCTTCAAAATAAAAGGTTTGGATCTTATTGGCGATAATAAAGTCATACTCCTCAGTAGCCAATTTAAGGTACCATGCGTGCAGATAATCCGGTGGTGTTTTTGACTCTTTAACAGAAAGGACTATGCTGTTGTTTCTTGGAGATTCAAAAAAAGCTTGTGCAGATCCATAATGAGAAATGATTTTGCGTGCTGTTTTTGCGCCTACTCCCGGGAGGGCTTGTAGGCGCAAAACTGCAATCATAAATACCTTAGAACGTTGCACATAGCTATTTTCTATAAGGTACGCTTTTAAAATGTTAATAAAAAATGGTCCACTCAATTTTAAAAAGCGCCAAAAAAGGCCATATTTGTAATCATGCAATTAGAGAAGTACATAAGCCCATTATTATTTAGATACAACTGTGTTGTGATACCAGGTTTTGGTGCCGTTCTAACGCACGAGAAAGGTGCGAGTCACCATGAAAAAACACATACGTTTTACCCGCCAACAAAGGTGGTGTCTTTTAATGCTCAGCTTCACGTTGGAGACGGTATATTAGTTTCTCATATAGCCGCCATGCTTTCAATCACATATGAAGCTGCTTTATCCCTTGTAAAGGAAGAAGTACAATTGTGGAAATCAGAATTGAATTCTGGCCATGCGCTCGCTTTAGATGGTTTGGGTATTTTTACCCAAAACAGCGAAGCTAAAATAAGCTTTAACCCTTTTCACGAATACAACTATTTGCCTGCTTCCTTTGGATTACAGGCGGTTAAAGTAGTTCCTACAGCCGGATTAAATCTAAGTACCCAACAATCTTCTGAGCCTGTTGTCTTTGAATTAGACCCTCAATACGCCCATAAAAATGTGGGGCAATTTAGAAAGGTTTTATTGAGATATGCTGCAACAGCTCTTATTGGTGTTAGTGGAGCGCTCAGTATGTACCAATCTTATAATGTTCATACAGAAAATAAGAGAGTGGCCTTTCAAGAGGCGACCAAAGAAGTGGAACACAAAATCCAAGAGGCTACTTTTTTTAACAGTAGCCCTCTTTCCCTCTCTACTTTAGAAATAAGCTTGGCCAAAAAAGAAATAGCCAAACCTTCTTTTTTTATTATTGCAGGTGCCTTCAGGGAACCTGAAAATGCGTCTAAACGCATTGCCCAACTCAAAGGAAGTGGCTATGAAAATGCCAGCTACCTGGGCCCTAACAGATATGGCTTGCACCAAGTAAGTTTTCAAGGATTTGTTTCGGAATCTGAGGCCAGGACATTCCTCAAAGAAGTTCAAGCACAGTTTGCCAAAGACGCTTGGTTGTTGGTTACAAAAAAGTAAGCGTTTCTTGGTTGTTTCGCCAAATCCCACCTTATCTTTGCAAAACATACATACCTTATGAAAGCAAAGTTCCCTTCCGAATCTAGAACCGTGATGACTGATATGGTTTTACCAAGTGAAACCAATCCTTTAAACAACCTTTTTGGCGGTGAATTGCTCGCTAGAATGGATCGAGCAGCCAGTATTGCTGCCAGAAGACACTCTAGAAGAATTACGGTAACCGCTTCAGTAAATCATGTTGCCTTTAACAGATCTGTTCCCGTAGGAAGTGTGGTGACTGTAGAAGCACATGTGTCTAGGGCTTTTAACACTTCTATGGAAGTTTTCATAGATGTTTGGATGGAAGATAGGTTTAGTGGTGAGAAGACCAAAGCCAATGAAGCCATCTATACTTTTGTTGCAGTAGACGACACTGGGAAGCCAACAGAGGTACCCCCACTTAAGCCAGAAACCCCTTTAGAAGAGGAACGATTTGCCGCAGCACTGAGAAGAAAGCAGCTGTCTTTGGTTTTGGCGGGTAAAATGAAGCCAACAGACGCTACAGAATTAAAGGCTTTATTTATGGGAGAAAATGCCTAATCTAAAGACCGGTCACAGCCTTCATTTTCAATAGCGACTTCCTGTTTGCTTAAAAAATCTATTAAATAATCTGCCGTAGTAAAATCATAGCGCTTCAATAGTTCCTGAAAAGTGTCTGGGTTTGTATTACTAATGTAGTCGTTCACCGCTATAATCAGTTGGGTAGTGTCTGCCAATACATTGCCTCCTGGGGTGGCTCTGATCGTTATATCACTTCCCTCTCTACGTATGTCTAATCCTGCATATGCCATAGAGTATTGACTTTGAAAGAAGGTCTTAAGCGCAGAAACATTAATACTATAAGTCTCTAAGCCATTGCCAAAAGGATCAATAGTATAAATGTCATAAGGTCTAATATTTCCTTCTGCTAAATTGCCCCTTACTCCACCATAGTTTTGAATGGAAAGATCTGCACCGGTTTCCTCCAATAAAGCGGTTGTATAAAAACAAGCCGTCTCTGCGCGATTATGGTCATGAGATGCGGTAGCTATGGAAGTATAAAACTCCGGCCTGTTGTTATAGGTTGCAATTGTGTTTGCCACAGCGGGGTCTTCTGGGTGATCTTCGCTCAAATCTATTAAAGTGTAGGCTTGGCTTACAATTTTACCCGCTGCTACCTGCAAAACCAATTTGGTAAGGTACTGCATATGAGCACCAGACTGAATCATTGGCACCTCTCTATATACCTCATTATACAACTGATGGCTGTGCCCTCCTACGACCAAATCTACAAAAGATTCACTGCCACTAAAAGACTGATCAATGAGTCTTTTATCTGCATCTTTACCGTAATGCGTTAGCGCTACAACCAAGTCTGCTTCTAATATCTGCTTGTTATTTCGGTAGCTTGCCACAACATTAGCCCCTTGCTGAAAAGCCAACCCGTCCATGTTTTTGGGATGAGAAAGGGGTAAATCTCCACGAGAACTATTTTCTACCACCCCTATAAAAGCAATACTAAATCCGTTTTTTTCAATAACGGCATAAGGTTCTGGCGTGTTTAATACCCCTCCAATATTCTCCACATTAGCACAAATAAAAGGAAATTCTGCTTGTGCTATTCTGCTATTTAACACTTCTTGTCCATAATCAAACTCATGATTTCCTAGTACAGAAACATCCATGCCAACAGCACTCATAACATCTATTATTGGGCTCCCTTTTTCTGGGTGAAAATCTACAATAGGATTGCCTGAAAAAACATCTCCACCGCTCACAAAAAATACCTTATCACTCGCTTTCTTTGCCTGATCAATTAAAGGTTTCACCTTAGAGAAACGGTCTATTTTACCATGCATATCATTTAAGGCAAACAAGACAATCTCAGTAGTCGCAGTTTTTGCGTCTGTTGTTGGAGGGCTTGTAGTGTCATTACCACAAGACCACAATAAAAAGAGGAATGAGAGGGCGAGTATTTTTTTCATGGTATAAAATTACAATATCCCATAAAAGTATTTGCGCTTAAGCACAAAAAGTGTCTGCTAAATTAGTATCAAAAAAACACCACAGCATAAAAACAGCAGTCAAATTGATGCAAAAAAAACCTCCACGGCATAAATGCGGTGGAGGGTAAAGCATATAGTAGGTAAGTTGTTTGGGTATTATGTCTTGCTTTAATTACCAATTCAATACCCCTAAATTAAACAAGTAACCCCTACTAAAAAATACTCTCAATACAATGAGAATACTTTTTTTACCTTAAATTAAACACCCATTCTTGTGGGTTTAGCCTAGTGCTGTTCTGATATAAATAGAATTTTAGAACAGTCTGCCCTTCAGTGTCATTAGAGGCAATTTCTCCTAGAGATTGTTTCTCTTTAACAAGGTCTCCTTTTTTTACCCCCAATGTTTTTAAGTTATAATAAGTGCTTATGAAATTTCCGTGTTTAATTTGCACCCCTAAATTCCCGCCGGGTACTGCCATAATAGCAATGACTTCTCCTTCAAAAATAGCCCTGGCCTGTGCGCCTTTTTCAGTGACAATAGTCACCCCATTATTCTGGTGTTTAATCCCAGGGTAAACAGGGTCTGAATATACGCCGTAACCTCTTTTAAGTAATCCTTTCTCCAAAGGCCAAATGAGCTTTCCCTTATTGGCTGTAAAATTATTGGCCACTCTTTTGGCTTCAGGGGTCAGCAAGAAGCTGGCACCCCTTTAAGGCCTTTGGCTTTTTTATTCGCAGCAACAATAGCCGCCTTGATCAATGCTTCAATTCTGTTCTCTAGGTCCTTAGCTTCTTTTTGCTTCTTGCGAATGGCAGCAGTATATTTTCTTTCGTTTTGCCTAATGTCATTTAAGACTTTGGCCTTTTTTTGCTTTTCAGAAAGGAGCTGCTTTTTGGCAGCTTTGTTAGACAACACCAAAGCCTCTTTGGCTTTGCGCTGCGTACTCAAAGAGCTGATCTTCTCTTCTAGTGCTTTAGTTTGAACAGCAATCCCTTCCCCTTGCTTTTTCCTGTATGTTTGGTACTGCTTTAGGTATTGCAAGCGCTTGTAGGCCATATAGAAATTCTTAGACGAAAGCAGAAAGAGCAACCTGTTTTCTTGGGCCCTGTGCAAATAGGACTTTTGAATCATTTGCGCGTACTCTTTTTTTAGTGCTGATAAGGCCTTTTGTTGGTCCTTCACTTCTTTTTGATTGGCGCTAATTTGTCTTGTAAGTAAATTGGCTTGTTGGTTGGTAAGCCTAATGAGTTGTTCTCTAACTTTAATTTTTTTATTGGCAGTCTCTAAATCTTCCAATACTGCGCCACGTTCCCTTTTTTTTACAGATAGTAGTCGGTTCATATCTTTTATTTCCTTTTCTAGGGCAATTTTTTTAGCCTCTAGTGCTTTTTGATCCTTGGTTTGTCCAAAGGCTTGTGGCGCTATGGCTATAAAGCATAGCGACAAAAGGATGGTTATAAAAGATTTCTTGTAATGCATTTAAGGAATAGAGGTTTTGAACAGAAACTACAAAATTTAAATGTGCTATAGGTTATTAAAGACTCTTTGGCAATATATTTTTGGTTTTAAATGGGATTAGTCCGTGTCCATTTTTAGCTCTAAGGCTTTTAATCCCTTGGGTATTTTAAAGGGAAAAGATAGAGAGCGGTTCACACTAATATTTTTATAGCTTATCGCAACAGTTGTTTCTGTTTTAGCCGTCTGTGCAGAGACTGCTATTTCACTGGGAAGCAATAGACCATCCATTTCCGTATAAGAAGGGTATTGAATACTGAGATTGTTTTCTGAGCCTCCTTGGCTTATTTGTGTTTGGGCAACTTTAAAATTCTTGGAGTCTATGTCTACAAAAAGCTTAAACAATGCCTGAGCTTTCTGGGGTTTTAAACGATACACCTGAGCCGTAGGCTCTACATTAAATCGCTGCTGCTTTAAATTTAAGGCAGCTTCTCCCAACAAAAGACCTTGGAGCATATTAAAATCTAAGGGCGTACCTAAAAAATTGCTCAAATCTGCAAAATCTCCCTCAAAGGAAAGATTGTTAACACTGGAATAAAAAGCTATTTTATCTGGCGTAATAAGTGCTTTACCCATACCGAAAAATACTGAAATCCAAAGGGTCTTATCTCGCTCCATCCTGAAGGTGGCTGGAATCCCTTGGCTAGTTGACCCACTCTTGTAATCAATTTTCATTTTACCGCTTAAGGTTTTAAAATTTCCAGAAGCTGCGTAATGGTTTTTAATGACTGATTTAGCACTTAAGTTTTTTAGCCCGCCTGATTCAGAACGCGCTACAAGGGCGCCCTTCTTAGTGCCACAAGCCGTAAAAGCAAGTGTTAAAGCGAAGAAGAAAAACCTTTTGTACAGAGCGATATTCCAAGACATGCCTTTTGATTTTTTTTTGAAGTAATACGATACAAAGATACAATTTTGGCGCCAAGATTACTTCTGTCAGACAACACCAATTAATTGGCTCCTTGTATACATCTAATACAGCGCAATTGCAGGAGCCCTGTTTTGGAAGCGGCACCAATTCGTGTCACGCTTATTTAATTCCAGTACTTCCAAAACCACCAGAACCTCTTTCACTGTCTTCCAAAGTATCTGTCAGTTCCCATTGGGCGCGCTCGTATTTAGCCAAGACCATTTGGGCAATCCGATCTCCGTCTTCTATGGTGAAAGGATCTGTGGAAAGGTTTACAAGAATAACGCCTACATCTCCCCTATAATCTGCATCTATAGTTCCAGGTGCATTCAACACCGTAATCCCGTGTTTGGCAGCCAGACCACTTCTAGGCCTTACTTGTGCCTCTGTACCGGCTGGCAAAGCTATATGAAGCCCTGTGGGGATTACTTTTCGCTCCATGGGCGCTAGTGTGACAGGCGCTGGAAGGTGAGCCCTTAAATCCATTCCAGCAGCCGCTATAGTTTCGTAAGACGGAAGTGCGTGGGCACTTTTGTTAATGATCTTAATCTTCATTACTTCTTAATTTTTTTAAATTTTTAAACTCCAAACCAGCTGTTATTAAGAGGAATCCTACTAAAAATAGACTCCCCAAAATCATTTGCCCAGGGAATACATAGAAGGAAAGACCGCCTAAAAGAACTGCTGTACTCAAATAACCCGCTATTTTTCCCAAAGGATAATTTATGGGGTACTTTTTGCGCCCTATCATATAAGAGGCCATGGCCATACTCCCGTAAGCAGCTAAAGTTGCTATAGCGGCCGCATAGTAGCCTATGATTGGAATGCCTATAAAATTCACCACAAGGGTAATGGCGGCACCTCCTATAGAAATATAAGCCCCGTAATGGGTTTGGTCTGTTACTTTATACCAAACTGATAGGTTGTGGTAAATACCCAGGAATAAACTGGCCAGTAAAATGATGGGCACCACTTCTATCGCTTCCCAATAGCTTGAATTTCTAATAAACAAGGTTTTAATAAGATCTATATACACCAATACCCCTAGAAAAATTACACAGCCAAAAATCACAAAATACTGCGTAATAACGGCATAGGCCCTTTGGGGGTTCTTTGACTTGGCATGGCTAAAGAAAAAGGGCTCAATTCCCATTCTAAATGCGGTGGCAAATAGGGTCATGAACAAGGCCAATTTGTAACAAGCGGCGTATTTACCGAGTTCACTAGCGGCCACAGCTTCAGGCAGTAGTTTGGCCAATAAAATTTTGTCAAATACCTCATTGATGGTGAAAGCTATTCCAGCAATCATCACAGGAAATGCGTATCTCATCATGCGTTTGAACAGGGGGTGTCAAAACCAAAACGCAGTCCTTTATACTGACCAGAAAGCAATATAAAAGTACTGGCAGAGGCTATGGTATTGGCTATAAAAATATAGGCAATCTCAAAATTGGGCCTATAGAAGCCCACCAGCCAGTGGCGTATGGAGGCGCTGTTTTCAAGGGTAGCGTCTGCGGTGAAAGAGGCATCGGCTCCAAAAGCCAAAGAATTATTCGCAGAAGCATCTATGGAAGCCTCTAAACCTGCCAAATAAGGCAAGCCTATCAGAAATAAAAGATTGAGTCCTAAATTGAGTCCTACGTTCGCTGTTTTTAAGACCGCGTACTTCGCTGGGCGTCCTTCTGCCCTGAGTTTAGCAAAGGGTATGACCACCAAAGCGTCTAAGCCCATAATGGCAATGGCATAGCCTAGGTATTCTAGTTTAATGTCTGTCAATGAAGACAAAGAAGGCAAGGCCATAGTGGCTATTAAAACAAAGACAAAGGTAGACGCTATAATAGACCAAAGCGAAGTAGCCACTACCTTCTGCCTATCAGAAGTGTTGGTGTAAAACCTAAAAAAAGCGGTTTCCATACCATAAGCCAAAAGCACATTAAAAAGGGCAAACCAAGAAAAAATAATGGTCACCTCTCCAAAACCGGCCGTAGCCAAAATATCGGTATAGAGCGGGAGAAGCAAGAAGGACAATATTCTTGGCAGCACAGTCGCTATTCCATAAACAAAGGTCTGGGCAAATAATTTTTTAAACAAGCTGTGTTCGTTTGGGCCTTATGGCAAATCGTTGGGTTTAAAAATACAAAAACCCCAGCAAGCTGGGGTTTATTTGTGTATTATTTATCGCTAATGCCCTGTAAAAAAAGCATTTAAGACAAGCTAAATATTTAATCATTTAAAGCCTCAGCGCCCCCAACAATCTCTAAGATTTCGTTGGTAATAGCTGCCTGACGTGCTTTGTTGTACGTTAATTTCAATTGATCTCTAAGATCTGTGGCATTGTCTGTAGCCTTGTGCATGGCGGTCATTCTAGCGCCGTGCTCAGAGGCAAAAGAATCTCTGATTCCTTTGAAAAGCTGTGTTTTTAGTGCTTTTGGCACCAATTCACTCACGATCTCTGCCTTTCCAGGCTCAAAGATATAATCAGATTCAGCTGCAGCGCCTACCACAGGTACAATGGGTAAAAATTGTTCTGTAGTGACTATTTGCGTCGCTGCGTTTTTAAATTTATTGTAGATCAAGACAATTTTGTCGAACTTCTCTGTAGCAAAATCAGCCATTAAGCGGTCTGCAATCTCACTGACGTTAGCGAAAGTAAGGTCCTCGTAAATAGCGCTTTCATTAGATATCAAAGGAAAGTTTTTTCCTAAAATATCTGCAGATTTCTTTCCTACAGCCATAATGGAAACCTCTTTTCCAGCATAGGTATCTTTGGCTAAATGCTGTGCTTGTTTAATCACGTTGGTGTTAAAAGCACCACAAAGACCACGGTTAGAAGTAATGGCCACCAATAGGATGTTGTTTTCCTCACGAACGGCTGCATACTTGCTTGCGTCTGAACTTTCAATACTACCGCTCAAAGACTGTAATAAATCTGTAAGGGTGTCTGAGTAAGGACGCATGGCCGTAATAGCATCTTGTGCTTTTTTTAGCTTCGCCGCAGACACCATCTTCATGGCAGAGGTGATCTGCATGGTAGAAGACACCGAGGCTATTCTATTACGTATTTCTTTTAAGTTTGCCATGTCTGGTTTTCCTTAGTTTGGCTTAGTATTTAGCAGATAATTCCTCACAAACCGCTGCAAGCGTATCTGTTACCTCATCTGTTAATTTTCCTGCTTTTAATTGATCTAACACATCTCTGTGTTTCGCATTTAAATACTCAATATAGGCTATTTCAAACGCTTTAATTTGATCTACAGGTACCTTCTTTAAAAGGTTTTTAGATCCTGCATAAATAATTGCTACCTGATCCTCTACGGTGAATGGGTCATTTTGAGCCTGCTTTAAAATCTCTACGTTTCTACGTCCTTTTTCAATCACGTTTAAAGTAGCCGCATCTAGGTCAGAACCGAATTTAGCAAAAGCCTCTAGTTCTCTAAACTGCGCCTGGTCCAACTTAAGCGTACCAGCAACTTTTTTCATGGATTTAATCTGTGCGTTACCTCCTACCCTAGATACCGAGATACCTACATTAATAGCAGGACGAACCCCTTGGTTAAATAAATCTTGCTCCAAGAAGATCTGACCATCCGTAATAGAAATTACGTTGGTAGGGATATAGGCAGAAACGTCCCCCGCCTGAGTTTCAATAATTGGCAATGCCGTTAATGAACCGCCTCCTTTAACGATAGGCTTTAAAGAATCTGGCAAATCGTTCATGTCTTTTGCAATGGCGTCGTCTGCAATGACCTTAGCAGCACGCTCTAACAATCTTGAGTGCAAGAAGAATACATCTCCAGGGTATGCCTCACGTCCCGGTGGACGTCTTAACAATAAAGACACCTCACGATACGCAACGGCTTGCTTGGAAAGGTCGTCATATATAATTAAAGCCGGTCTACCTGTATCTCTGAAATACTCCCCAATAGCAGCGCCCGCAAATGGAGCGTATACTTGCATTGGTGCGGGATCAGACGCATTGGCTGCTACAATAGTAGTGTAAGCCAAAGCCCCTTTATCTTCTAATGTCTGCGCAATGGCAGCTACTGTAGATGCTTTTTGACCAATGGCCACATAGATACAGTACACTGGCTCACCAGCGTCATAAAATTCTTTTTGATTTAAGATGGTGTCAATACAAACCGTAGTCTTCCCGGTCTGACGGTCACCAATCACCAATTCACGTTGTCCTCTACCTACTGGGATCATGGCGTCTATTGCTTTAATTCCGGTCTGTAATGGCTCTGTTACTGGCTGACGGAAAATAACCCCTGGTGCCTTACGCTCCAATGGCATTTCATAAACAGTTCCTTCTATAGGACCTTTACCGTCAATAGGCTGTCCTAAGGTGTCTACCACACGTCCTACAATACCTTCACCTACTTTAATAGAAGCAATACGCTCGGTGCGCTTTACGGTAGTTCCTTCCGTAATGTCTCTAGATGGGCTTAATAATACCACCCCTACATGGTCTTCTTCTAGGTTCAATACAATTCCTTGTACGCCTCCGTCAAATTCCACCAATTCTCCATACTGCACATTAGACAAACCGTATACGCGGGCAATACCATCACCCACTTGTAATACAGTACCCACCTCGTTCAAAGAGGCTTGTGCATTAAATCCTGCTAATTGATCTTTTAAAATTGCAGATACTTCTGCGGCTTTTACTCCTGCCATGTTCTAGATATTTGTAAATTCTCTTTCTAACTGCTGCAATTGAGCAGCAACACTTGCGTTGTATTGTAAATCTCCCACTCTTAAAATAAACCCTCCTAAAAGGCTTGGGTCTACTAGATTGGTAATGGTCACCTCTTTATTGATTAATTTGGCTACCTTCTCTTTTATTTCTTTTTCTAGGCTTTCGCTTAACGCTACAGCCGACGTCACTACCGCATTGGCCTTACCCTGTGCCGCCTCATATAATTCTGTAAAAGCTATTGCAACCGCCAAGCTAAGTCCTGAGCGTTTATTGTCTAATAAAGCCTTAAAAGTTTGGGCAACCAGTGGCTGTACTGCCGTAAATACCGCCTCAAATCCTGCTTGCTTTTGCGTGGCAGTCAATGTTGGGTTGGCTAAGAAAGATTTAAAATCTTCGTTGCCGCCAATAATAGTAGCCATTTCTTGCATGTCTGCAGCAACAGCATCCAAAACATTGGTCTCTTGGGCTTGTTGTAACAAAGCTTTTGCATAACGAATGGCAGCTCTAGAGTTGGTCATAATGCTAGTTTAATTTCATATCACCGAGAGCGTCAGAAACTAATTTCTGCTGCTTGTCTCCATTAGACAATTCACTTTTGATTACTTTCTCAGCAATCGCTACAGATAAAGTAGCTACTTGCTTCTTTATGTCTGCGACAGCCGCTTTCTTTTCAGATTCAATAGCTTCTTGAGCTTGTTGCAACATTTTATCTCCTTCTGATTTAGCCAATTCCTTAGCGTCAGAAATCATTCTTTCTTTTAATTCACGAGCTTCTTTAAGCATGGCTTCTCTTTCTGCTCTAGCGTCTTTTAATAACTGATCGTTATTTGCCGTTAAGCTTTCCATGTCTTTCTTAGCCTGCTCAGCACTATCTAGTGCATTTTGAATACCTTCTTCACGTTCTTGTAAAGCCGTTAGAATCGGTTTCCAGGCAAATTTTACCATCAGTAAAATAAGGGCTATCAATAATATGGTAGACACTAAAAATAGTCCTGGAGAAAAGTCGTTTAATAAAGTTTCCATAAAAAGGGGTTTGCTTTTTTTAATTTAAAAAACATTCTCTACGGCCAATCGCCGTAGAGAATGAAATCTTTTCAAAAGTTCTTATTTTCCTAAGAACAATGCACCAAAGGCTAAACCTTCTAAAAGTGCTGCAATGATAATCATGTTAGTTGAAATTTTACCGGCTGCCTCAGGCTGACGCGCAATACCTTCCATTGCTTTTCCTCCGATTTGTCCTAATCCAATTCCAGCTCCAATAACGATTAAACCTGCTCCAATTAAGTTGTAGTACATAGTAAATGATTTATATTAAATTAAAAAAACGCTCTTTAAAGCTTTCGTTTTATATTGTTTGTTAATGATGTTCGTGTTCTGCTACTGCCATACCAATAAATAAGGCAGAGAGCATGGTAAAAATATAGGCTTGTAAGAAGGCTACCAATACTTCAATTAATGTGATAAAGAAAGACAACACAAAAGACAATGAAGTAGCCCCCACAACACCTAAAGTTTCTCTAAGAGTAAACATAATCGCTATTAAACTCATCACCACAATATGTCCTGCAGAGATGTTGGCAAACAAACGCACCAACAAAGAGAAAGGCTTTATGAGAAGGGCTCCTGCCAATTCAATAATAGCCAAAACAGGTCTCAATAAATAGGGTACCCCTGGCATCCATAATATATGTAACCAATAATCTTTGTTCCCGCTTGCGGTGTATATCACAAGTGTCAGTACCGCTAAAGCAGCAGTCACAGCCAATTGGCCCGTAACATTAAACCCTAAAGGTGTCAGTCCCACTAAGTTTAAACTCCAGATGAAAAAGAACACGGTTAATAAGTATCCCGTAAATTTTCTGTGTTTTTTCTCCCCAATATTGGGTCTAGCAATTTCATCCCTAACGTACAACACCAATGGTTCCAACACCCTACCAAAACCTGTAGGCACTTGTTTTGTTTTGTATTGTCTTGCCAAAGAAGAAAAGGCCAATAACAATAGTAATCCTATCATTAGAATTCCCATGACACTCTTTGTAATGGAAAGATCTAAAGTTTGAGCAGCATTTATAGGGTGGTGGGCCTCGTCAAAAGCAACTTCTGTAGCGCCCTGAGACAATTCGTATATTTTACCGTGAAGCTTTACTAAGTTTAATCCGTCTTTTTCTACGACTACCTTACCGTTGTCGTCATGATGGAAAGCAGAAGACATAAATGAAATAATTCCCTTACTGGTCTTTACAATCACGGGCAATGGAAAACCAAAGTGGTGTCTTTCTCCTTCGCTGTCTGAATAAGAAAATAAACTAAAGTCATGAGAATCCTTAATGTGGTGTAAAATATACGCTTCTACCTCACTCTTAGTGTCTACAATTCCTCCTTCTTGTGGATCCGAATTGGCATACGAAACAAAAGTAGTCGTGAACGCTAATACCAACAAGGCAAAGATCTGGCGGTATTTTGTTGTTTTATTCTTCATTAAAATATAAAATAGACGCTTAAAAATTTTGCGCAAATGTAAGCATATTCTATAAAAAACAAACTCTATTTATAGATTAAATCTGTCCTGAAGGGCTTTGCTTAAATATTTTTGAAAGAAATAAAACCTCCACCGCTAAAAAAAACAAAACAGGAAAAAGAATATTGACTTTTTCTTGAAGGCTAAGGGAGAGCTCTTCTAAAAATAAGAAAGGAAATGATTTATAAAAAAATATCCCTTTTAAAGGAACCCCAAACAGGTATAAAAAACCCACATAGTCTTTGGTTTTGGGGTTTTTAGAAAGTAAATAACATATCCCTACAACCACTGTACTGGCTATAAGGTTAAAAAATAAGTGTTCTTCAATGAGTAGCTGGTTCATGAAATATAGCTGTAAATAATTGTAGTGGGTCAAGAGCGCTGTTGCAGTGGCCTAAGGTTTTGGTGGTGTTTAAAGCTTTAGGCATCATCTTATTGGGCTTTAGCTTGTTTGATCATAGCGTAAATGGCTAGCGCTATAGACAACAAAGTGAGGCTTATTTCTAAAAAACTCCATTGCATTTTTTGATCCAACCAACTGCCTAATAAGTTTCCCCCATAAATGGTCAAACCCATCTGAATTCCCATTCCAGACACTTTTGCCAAAGCCTTTAATGGGTTGTCATTGGGCTTTTTTTCTGGAGACATATGGCGGTTTCTAAGGGTGTCTTATCTATTTTAAGTAGGATAACTTAGCCGTTATTGGCCATGGAGGTCCCCTGTTGTTGGGACTCTTTTGCGTCTGGGTGGAGCGCAGAAACTCCTTTAGGCCTCATGCTACACTTGGCGTTAAACACTGCGCCTGGGCTTATGGCTAGTTTTTGCGTATAAATCTGACCTTCTATTTTAGCGGTTTCTTGTAAATTTAATAATTCCGAGACTTCTAATTCTCCTTCAAAACCTCCAGCAATGTCTGCCTGAACACAAGAGACATTTCCAGTAATTTTCCCTGAAGCACCAATAACGACCTTTCCTGTTGTAGTTAGATTTCCTTCTAAAATACCGTCTATTCTAAAGTCTGCTTGAGAAGAAATATCTCCTTTAATATGAGTGTTGGCCTCAATTCTATTGGGCTGACTGCCCTGATCTTGTGTTTTTTTGTTTTCTGAAAACATCTCTTTTTTGCTTTAATACACTCCCTCTTAATCTGTTTTTAGGGACTCTTTTAAATAGTTGCGATAGCCTGCAATGTTTTTATAGAGTTGTAAAATTTTATAATGAGATCTTAAAACTACAAAAATCTCCTGGTTTTTTAATGCTTTGCTGTTAAAATAAGGGTGTTTTGCCAAGCTTAAAGCGGCTGCCTTGTCCTTTATTTTGGTGATGACGTAAAATGTTTTCCCTGGCGAAAATACTTCCCTGCTCAAAGAAAGCGAAGGAAACAATGACTCGAATTCTTTTTGATAGGCGTTCCAGACTAAAGAATCGTGGGGAGTTTCATGCAGCAAGACCACATAATGTCTGTCTACCGCGGGCAATTGGTCAAAGCGCGCATTGGGAGGGGCTGCTTCAAACTGATCGAGACGCTTTTGGGCCTCAATGGCTACAGGGGTCTTAGGATATTTAATTGGCAATTCTTTTAGGGCGCTCTTGTAGGCCGAAAGGCCGTACAGGCGTCCAATAGTATTTGCTTGAATTAGCGCAACGGGTGCGCCCTTAGGGTCTTCTAATATCTCAGACAGCCACTGGGTGGTCTCTTGCAGTACCTCGCTAAAATCTTGTGCTTCAAAAGAAGTCAGTAAAGCCTTATAGCGAGTGTTAAATTCAACTTCTTTTTGGGCCCCTAAAGTTGGGTTAAGCAACACTTTAGCGTAATCAGAATCTGGATGGTTTCTAATAATCCTGTCTCGCAATACTGCAGCGTTTATGTTTCCCGCTTCGCTGTAAAGCATATAAAGAGCGTATAGTGTGGGGACTAGGGTTTTTCGCGAAGCGGGTTTGTCTACCAAAGTACCCCAGCGGTCCACTGCAAGATCGGGTCTTTTAAAAAAGTCTTGGTATAATTTTCCTGATTGATAATGCCCTTCTTCCCAAAGCGCATTTAAAGCTTCAATAGCTTGTGCTCCTTTTGGGATGCTGTCTAAATAAGTAGCTTTTAAGGCCGCCCATTCTTCTGTTGTCTTGAAGGCTGTTGCTTTAGAAGCTTGCTCAGGCAACAATTTTTCCGGCAAATTAGTCTCGCCTTTGTATGGCGCTTGAGAAACGGTTTGGTTCTCGATGGTTTTTGGACTAATGATCCAACGCCAATTGTCTGCCAATCCACGGTCTCCCCACTGCTGCTCAAATACTTGTCTCCCACTGGCCAAGCTGTTCGTATTGTAAAAATAAAAATTTGAAGGCCTCCCTATGCTATTAGAATCAGAATTGGTTGTATTGCTATTGGACGCTGGGGTGTTTTTCTCCTTTAAAACAGTTTTTTTATTGCCTTTAGAGGGCGTCGCTACACCCAATTCAAGTCCATTTTTTTGTTCAGATAAATAGTCTAGCTGCAACAATGAATCTTTGCGCTTGGCGGTATTGATGATATCTTGAACAAAAGCTTCTTGATCTTTTGGAGACAAGGCGGCGAGCCTTAATAAGCTGTCAGATGCCGCAATTTGCTTTTCGTAATAGACTAGGTCTTCAATACCTGATAATTTTTTTCTTGTTCTGAAATAGTCAATACTGCTTTCTGCAAGGTTTTGAGACAGGGAGTCATAGTAAAAACCCGCTGTTTCAAAACGGTCTTGATCAAAGTAAATTTGGGCCAATAATCGGTAGTTCTCCGCATTTCTCCTGCGATCTTCTTTATTTTCTCGCAGTGATTTATTGGCGTAAACAATGGCTAAAGAGTCCTGATTTCTAGCCCTGAGCAGTTGTGATTTTTCGAAATATATACGGTCTAAAAAATTCTTGTACTCCCAATTGTGCTCCATTTTGCTCAAAGCGCCTATGGCTTCTTTATCTGTATTGCCTGCCTTAGCTTTTAAAAATAAGATCTGAAGTTTGGATTGCACTAAAAAAATGGGCGAAATTCTACGGTTGAGCGACACTACATTTTCATAGGCCCAAAGGGCGCTATCTTCTTTTTTTTGTGTCTGATACAACTGCCCCAAAAGGTAGCCGTATCTGGCTTTTTTTAAGGGTTTTTTACTATATGTATGTGCCCTTTTCAGGTCCCAGCTGGCAGAGTCTATCTGTTGGAGATCTAAGTGTGCTTGGGCTCTTGTGGCATAGGCATCGGCCAAAACTTGGCCCTTTAATTTTCGGTATTTTAAAAGCCTATTGATATTTTCTAAGGCTATAGCCTCATTGCCTAGCCTGAGGTTGGTTTTCTCTTTCCACAACCTTACTTCGTTGAGTTTATTACTGGCCGGATACCGCCTAATAATATAATTAAAGGCTTCTAAGGCAGGCACGAATCGCTGGTCGTAATACCTAGCCCTACCAAGAAGTGCGTAGGCCGCAACCATTTGGTCGTTTTTCTCTTCTCCCTTTATGGTCATGCCGTGTTTGGCAATGCCTTTGGCTGCTTTTTGTTCCGCAAGTGCAAAGGGGCTTTGGGTGGAGGCTAACGCTAGTTGAGTATTGTTTTTTGGAGCAAAGCGTTCTATGGGAAGGGGTTCCCAAAAATTTTCCTGATAACCATCCTGAAGTCCGTCCCAGGCTTTTTGGAAAGCCATTTCTCCGTTAAAAACAACATTGAATTTGCTGTTCAAGGCGTGCCATTCTCGATTTAAAAAACGGTCTTTTTTGGTAGAACAAGCAGTCAGCAGCAGGCCAAAAAACAACAAAACGGCATAACGCAACCCCCTTTGAATTAAGGGGTATGCTTCTTTTGGAAAATTATTTGTTTTATGAGTGGTCTTGATCTTCATAAGGCACCTACAAACCTAAAACTAAAAAAGCAAGGTTTTGGTATGTAGCTGCCTAAAATTATTTTTCTGGGGTGTCGCTGGTGATCGCACTCTGGTCTTCTGACGCTTTGTCTTCAGAATTGCTGTCTTCGGGGCCTTTGTCTTCGGGGCTGCTGGCTGCTGCCACTAGAGTCTCTGTTGGAGAAGGCGCTGCTGCTGCCCCTGAAAAATAAGCTTCTAGCTCTTTTAAAGTCGCTGGCGCTGTGACAATGTCCTTTACAATTTGTCCTTTTTCCAAGACTACTATTCGTTCACACACTTCAGTCACATGCATGAGGTCGTGGCTAGACACCAAGACTGTAACACCAGATTTTGCCGCCAAATCTTTAATAATCCCTTTGAGTCTAATCTGAGTGGTTGGATCTAGATTGGCAAAAGGCTCATCTAAAATAACCACTTCTGGAGCGCCTATAAAAGTAGCTACTATACCCACTTTTTTCTGATTCCCTTTAGAAAGGTCTCTCAGGTATTTCTTTTGCCCTAGTATTTCTCCGTGAAAGAAGTCTTCAAAATGAGTGAGTAGCTCAGTGACATCGGCCTTGGCTTGACCCCTTAATTCTCCAATGAAATAAAAATATTCTTCTGGGGTTAAATAGCCAATCAAAAAACTCTCATCAATAAAAGCCGCCGTAAAAGGCTTCCAGTCTTCCGAGGTATTCACCACCACTCCATGAGAATCTATATGCCCTGTGCTGGGCTGAATGAGGTCTAATAATAAACTGAAAAAAGTGGTTTTCCCTGCCCCATTGTTTCCAACAAGCCCAAAGCTCTGTCCTTTTGGAATGTCTAAATGTGGCATGTTTAAAACCGTTTGGTCTTTATAGGTCTTGGAAAGTTCGTGAACAGTGATCATATCTAATCGGTTTATATAATGTGGTTAAAGCGGCAATGCCACTTATCTTTATAATTTTTATCCTTCTTTAAAGGGGGCGTGCTTTATTTAACTGGTCTGCTTGTAGGCAGCTATGGTTTTATACTTTTCGCTTTTGTATACTTTTTCTATAATCTGAAATACTTTATTTTTAAACAAATAGCCTACAATACCGGCCAATGCCACAGACGCAAAAGCCAATTCTTCGGAGACAAAAAGGGCTACTACCCAATAGATCGCTAAGGGCAATAAAATTTTAGGAACCGTTAATAGTAAGGTCTTGGCATTGAAAGACTGCTTGTCTCCAAAGGCTTTTTTACCAGAAGCCAAGTCTATGGGTGTTTTAATATAGGCGCCGCCCCAAAGCACCAAATAACCATTAATCCCAATATTGTATATCCCGCCCACCAAAACGGCCAAATAAGCGTTCAGACCAAAATAAAGGTAGGGCATTGCTAGTACCATACTCGCAGCGGTGGCTAAGACTATTAAGTACCACTTGGCTTTAATATAGTCTTGGTATTTAATATTC
The DNA here is from genome assembly GCA_018401115.1 of Flavobacteriaceae bacterium. GTDB lineage: Bacteria > Bacteroidota > Bacteroidia > Flavobacteriales > Flavobacteriaceae > MAG-120531. The sequence goes on from JAGYKX010000003.1 coordinate 43,537, forward strand.
TGACTCATCATGAGTGGGTAATAAGCAGAATCCCAACTCGGTACAAACTGACCAAAGTTGAACAAGAAGCCTCCCGAGACAAAGATTCCTGCAAATATTTTCCAAACCGGACCGTCATAGACTTCAATGGCGCCGGTAAAAAAGAGCAGGCCATAAAACAAGAAGAAAAGCCCGCCGTAAAGGGCCATTTTGGAACGTTTATTTCTCAGAATCAAGCGAATGTCATTCTTTAAGAAGGTGCCTAAATTACCAAACCTATTTAAAAAGGCGTACTCCTGTGTGCTGGCCTCTTCCTGTTTTGTGGCCAAACCAGCGTCTAAATACATGTTTTTTCTAAAATACAAAAAGGCCGCCCTAGACACAATACCCAACAAAGCAAGTGGGATAAAACAAGCCCATGGATGGCTTCCCAATAAATTAAAGAAAGGGGCGGTGTATAAGGTTGCGTCAAACCAGCCAAAGTAATGGGCAGCACCAAGAGCAACAAAAGTCGCTACAAAGGCATAAAATACCCCAGACAAACTGTTAATCAATACATTGATGTAATTATTGGCGTAAATAATTGCGGCCATTCCCAGGTGCCAAAACAAGACCTCCATGGCAGGATAGTCTTTCGTAATGAGCACAATAGAAAAAGGCAAAAAGAAAAAAGCGTGGGACCAATTAAAAAAAGAGACCACAGTTTTTAACAGCGAAAAGCGTACCACCTGATTTTTGGTGAGCGGCACATACAAAAAGGGCTTTATATTGGTCACGGGCATTTTTTGCATGGAATACCTAAAGACCATATCAAAGGCCAAATAGTAAATCATATACCGATTAACTACCTCAAAAGGGTCGCCCAATTCCATTTTTTCAATCATAAAAAACACCCCTACCCCAAGGCCTAAAAAGACTACTATAAAATACAAGGCCGCAAAACCCATGAGGATTTTCATGGCCACATTGGTCTGAAAGGAGGCGGCCCTAATAAAGGACTTCCACTCCAAAGAAATAAATTGTAAAATCATGCCTTAAAACTAATGTTTTTTTAATTGGTAACCAATGTGGTTCATTTGTTACAAGAATTAAATAAGGGGCTTTTTTAAACCCTCTTTAATGCGTAATTTTGATCGAAATATTTTAGTCCATGACCTCATTTTACCCCTTGACTGTTTCTCAAGTAGAAAATCTAACCACCCAATCGGTGGCCATTAGCTTTGAGATCCCCACTCATTTACAAAGCGATTTTGCCTTTCAGGCGGGTCAATATATTACCATTAAACACAAAATACACGGAAAAGAAGTGCGTAGGGCCTATTCTATCTCTTCTGCCCCTGTGGTGTCCGGGCCACAAGCGTCTATCACAGTAGGAATTAAAGAAGTGGCTGGTGGTGCCTTTTCTCCTTACGCGAACCGCTACATTCAAAAAGGCGATGTCATTGAAGTGATGCCCCCACAAGGACGTTTCTTGTACGCGCCTACCTCAGCACCCGTACATATTTTAGGCGTGGCTGCAGGAAGTGGTATTACGCCCATACTCTCTATTGCTAAAAGGGTGTTGGTTAATGGGTCCAAACATACATTTACACTGATCTACGGAAACAAATCTCCTCAGGACGTGATGTTCAGCTCGGAAATTGAAGCCCTAAAAGCAGCCTATCCCAATCAATTCAAAATTCAGTGGGTATATTCTCAAGCAAACGAAGAAACTTCTTTGTTCGGAAGAATAGACACGGCTGCCATAAACTACGTGCTCAAAAACATAGATACCGATCCTTTTGACGCTGCCTACCTTTGTGGGCCAGAGGGCATGATTAAAACGGCTACAGAAAGTTTAGAGAAAGCAGGTTTGGCCACAGACCAAATTCACTATGAACTGTTTACTGTTGCTACAGAAAGTACCTCTGATTCAGGAGAAACCACTTCTGCTGGCGCTTTGGCCGCAGGCAACATAGCAGTAGAAGTGACTGTAGACGGAGAGACGGCCTCACTAGAAATGGATGCCAAAACCATCTTACTAGACGCTATAATCAAGGCAGACATAGACGCGCCCTACTCTTGCCAAGGAGGGGTTTGCAGCTCTTGTATCTGTAAAGTTACCAAGGGATCTGCCACCATGATCAAGAATCAAATTCTCACAGATAGCGAGATTGCAGACGGCCTAGTGCTCTCTTGTCAAGCGATGGTGACTAGCGCGGAGATTGCGGTAGATTTTGACGACGTTTAAAAAATAAAACATCCATACCTTATCTAAAAGGCTTGCCTCGTGCAGGTCTTTTTTTTGATATGGACCCCAACTTATTTGGTGGCTTTTTAGTAGCTTTAAACAAAAAATAATGAAAACAATTCTTTTCACCCTTTGCATGAGTGTTTCTTTAATGCTCGCTGCGCAAAACAATTCAACTGCTATGAATGTATATGACATTGCCCTGGAGGACATAGACGGAAACGCTATGGACTTATCTGCCTATAAAGGCAAGAAAATTCTTTTTGTAAACGTAGCTTCTAAATGTGGGTTCACCCCTCAATACGAAGACTTAGAAAAAATGAGCGCCTTATACAAGGACAAATTGGTGGTGATTGGGCTGCCTTGTAACCAATTCATGTCTCAAGAGCCTGGTACCAATGAAGACATTAAGGAATTTTGCTCGGCCACCTATGGCGTAACCTTCCCTATGACAGACAAAATTGAGGTCAAAGGCCCTAACCAGCACCCTTTGTACAAATGGCTTACCAACAAGGCCCTAAACGGCAAGGTGAGCTCTTCTGTAAAATGGAACTTCCAAAAGTATTTGGTAGATGAAAACGGCCAATTGTTAGACTACTTCTACTCTACCACCAAGCCTATGAGTAATAAGATTACTAAGTATTTGTAAAAAAACAAAACGCTGTTAATTAATACGTTAGATACAACCACCCCTCTTTAACAGGGGTGCCGTTGTTTAGGTGTATGATGTAATAATACGAGCCTGCCGCTAAGGGTGTGTTCTTGTAGGTGCCACGCCAATTGTTTTGGTAACCACTTGCGTTAAAAACTTCCTGACCACTTTTGTTATAGACGCGAACCCTACTCGCCGGATGATTTTCTATATTCACTACCCTCCATACTGATTCTGAGCAATTACAGTTTGGTGTTAACAAGCCAGAAGGCAATAGGTCTATGTCATTAAAGTCGTCGTTATTGTCGTCCAAATCTGCGTTATCTCCAATGCCGTCTCCGTCTGAATCTTGGCTCTCGTAAGGGTCTAATGGGAAAGTGTCCATAGCATCCAATACCCCATCATTGTCGTCGTCTACATCAAAGTTGTCTCCCAAACCATCTGTGTCTGCGTCTGACCACTCCCTTGGATTGTCTGGGAACAGATCATTGGTGTTTAAATAACCGTCTCCGTCCCTGTCTGAGTCTACACAATCTGCTATACCGTCTTGGTCTATATCTGAGGGGCTATTAAATATATTGAGTGGGTTGGCACCACAACTCAATTCATCAAAATCTGACCAGCCGTCGTTGTCGTCGTCCAAATCTGCATTGTTTCCAATACCATCTCCGTCCGTGTCTGTCCATTCAGTTGAGTCTAGCGGGAATGCGTCCATAGTATCCAAAACTCCGTCGTTGTCGTCGTCTGCGTCTACACAGTTGGGAAGACCGTCTGAGTCGGCATCGGCCGGGAGGCTATTAGCGTCTAAGGGATCTGTACCACAGCTTTGCTCTACGCTGTCTTCAATACCGTCATTGTCGTTGTCCAAATCTTCTGTGTCTGGAATACCATCTGCGTCTGAATCTAGAGGAGGCTCTGGTTCTTTAGGAACCACTGTGCTCCCAATGTCTGAGCCGTCATTAGAGCCAGAAGTGTCATTGTTTATTTCTTCTGTCTCCTGGTCAGGATTTTCCGGTTCAGGTTCGGGATCTGGAGGAGGGGGAGGAATAGGGACGTACCTCAGCACCACATGTTGAGCAGAAGGATTGCCATCTATTGAAAAACCTATAGTGGTACTACCCGTACTGCTCACATTCCTAACGCTTCCTATATATATACCATTACCCACATAACTAATGCCTGGATCTCCTGGATTCATACCAGACACCAGAGTAAAGGACACTCTGTATTCGCTGGTTTCTATAGGATTGTTGTCTATATCTAAAATGGCCAATCTAATTTGAACACTGTCCGTGGGGTGGTTTACAAAAAGGGAATCTTTGCTTAGACTCAGTGATGAATTGTCTAAACTGGGCAAACCGGCCTGCTGGTAGCCTAAGGCCAATTCCCCTAAATCAATCGTTTCTGTAAGGGTTTTAGAAAATAAATAATTGACCTGATCATGGGTGGTGGCCTCAAAATCTCTGGTGAGTCTGCGGTCCCCATAGGAGAGCAGCTTTAAGCGTTTCCTTAATACCCCCACCGCCTGGTCTTCCCTGTATTGGATTTTTAAAGTCCCCTGATAATTTTCCCAAAGTTTACTAAAGGAATAACTGCTTTTTAATAAGGTATGCCCCACCAATGGCTCTGCAGGCGTTCTTAAAATAATCTTGGCATCTGTAAGCGTCTTGGATGTAGTTGGTTTTAGAATAAGCCCTCCTACATATAAAGTGGTATTCGCTTTAATATACAAGCCTCCCGTAGGTTGAGTATATAAAACAGACTCAATCTCCTGAGTAAAAGCGCTCAGGGGGAGGAAAAGAAGGAAGAGGAGGAGGAAGTTAACCCAAGAGAATGATTTAAACATCTATGGTTGGTTTTCATTCAGCAATTTCTCTATGCTTTTTAATCGCTCCTCTAATTGATTAAGCATAGTGGTCTGCGCTTCCATTTTAGCTGATTGCTCTTGAAAACCCTTAGTTAAAAGAGCAATAAATGAGGTGTAGTTTAATGAAAGGATTTCGTCTACACTATTATCTTTTTTCACTAAAAAGGGTAAGATCTTTTCTATATCCTGAGCTATAAAACCCATCTCCTCTATTGAATATTCCTCAGAAGTTAATTGGGTCTTTTTCCTGTATCTCTTGGGAGAGAGTTTATTAATGGTTTCTGTGGCATTTGAAATATTAACTATGTTTTTCTTTAATCTAATGTCAGATGACTCCGTCAAGGACCCTATTACTTCAAGATCTTCATAAAAAGTAGCATCTCCATTTTTAAGTATTTGAAAGGCATTGCTTTTATTGCTCGAACTACTTCCATTTCCTACTGTAAAAAGTGGGTCTAATTCTTGCCAATCATCAATTTCTATATCGTCAGGATCTGAAATAATATTATTTGCTCCAACTACAAACTCTAAATAACTACTTGCTGTATTTTGAAACCCAAAAGCAGTGGACGCCAATCCACTGGCTTCATTCGCAACTCCAAAAGCCGCTGAATATTCTCCTACAATTTCCTCATCCCAAACTTCCTCATTACCCGTAGTTTCAACTCGTGTAGTCCCAGCCCTAAAAGCACCTTTGCTCTTGTCAAAGAAAAATCTGGCATCATCCGAAGTTCCACTAATATTGTCTAAACTAGAGCTTCCAAATACAAAGTCTTGTGTGGTGGTATAAATATTTGAAACAACTGTTGTATTTCCTGAAAAAATACTCGACCCACCTGAAATTCCAGTCAATCTAGAACCATCTCCTACAAAGGCGGTGGCCGATACAGTGCCTGAAGTTATAACAGTTGATATCTCATCGTTTCCTAACTGAATTGTATTGCTTTGAGTAAGAGTGGCTCTTGAACCAATAGCTACACTGTTTTCTATCCCGTCTAGTTCAATAGTTGTGTAAGGCCCAAGAAAAATATTGTTGTTACCATTTAAAGTTTCCGGGTCATCTTCATCAATACTTCCAGCATAATGACCAATAGCTATATTATTTGCTCCTGTTCTATTTATTTTTAATGCATTCTCTCCAATGGCTACATTTTTACCGCCTGTTGTATTTTCCTGTAGAGCCTCCTCTCCAATAGCTATATTGTCAGATCCTTCCGAATTGTATTCTAATGTATTTTCTCCTATACCAATATTATTATTTCCATCAATATTTGATCGCAACACATCTTCCCCAATGGCAATATTATCATAACCTATTGTGTTGTCCTCTAGTGCGTCTTCTCCTATTCCAATATTATTATTTGCTTCAGTATTACTTTTCAACGCATCTTTTCCAATAGCTACGTTGTCGCTACCTTCAGTATTCTCATTTAACACATCTTTACCTATTGCAATATTATTCAAACCATCTATGTTATTGAGTAAGGCTTGAAAACCTATTGCTGTATTATAATTTCCTATGGTATTTGACAAGAGGGTACTGTCTCCAATAGCTATATTTGCATATCCCTCGTAGTCGTCAAAATAGGTAATTCCATCTTCTTCATACAAGGTCTTAGAAGAGGTTAAGCTTTTCATATCTGTTCCAATAGCAATATTTAAATACGAATCTTTAAAAGTAGATGAGCTTACTCCTGTTGAAATTCCTGTCAACCCAGAGCCGTCTCCTACAAAAGTACCGGCTGAAACGCTACCGCCAATATCAATGTCTCCATCAGTACTAAAATCTCCTTCTACAAATAGATCTTTATTAATTGTAAGATTGTCATTAAAAGTAGCGTCGCCGTTTTTAAGTATTTGAAAAGCGTTGCTTCTATTTATCCAAGATTCACCATTACCTACAGTAAAAATCGGGTCTAATTCTCGCCAAGTATCAATCTCTATTTCATCAGGATCTAACTCAATATTGTAGCTTCCAACCACCAATTCTGAAAAGGAGTTGGTTTGCAATCCAAATCCAATCGCTGTAGAAATATCCCCTTTAACAACATTCAAACCTCCTACAGCTATTGCATTGTTTGAAGTAACAATGTTGGATCCGCCAAAAGCCATTGCTCCCATTCCGCTTGCCAAACCATCTCCAAGCACTATGGAATAATCACCAATGTTCTCTTCATCCCAATCAGATCTATAACCAAGCCCAGCCCTGAAAGCGGCTTTGCTTTTATCAAAGAAAAATCGAGCATCGTCAGAATCCCCACTAACATCGTCTAAACTAGAGCTTCCAAACACAAAGTCTTGGGTGGTGGTATAAATATTTGAAGCAACTGTTGTGTTTCCTGTAAATACAGCCCCTGGAAGGTTGGAAATAGCTAAGGTGTTTGCTGTAATACTAGCGGTATTGGAAACCACATTTCCTGTGTTAAGTAAGCGCTTCCACTCCGTTCCGTTGTAATAATAAAAGCCTGGACTTACGGCAGTACTTCCAGAATTTGCCGTAGCAGTATTGTATATTAACAAGCCTTCTGTTGGGCTCGCAATAGTGGTGGTGTCATTTGTGCCAATTAGGGGAACCCTTGTAATAAGCACCCCCTTATTGCTGCTTTCTACTTGAAACATGGCAGAACTTTCTGGGTTTTCTGTACCCACTCCTACCTGTGCAAACGTTAGGCTACTGAAAAGTAAAAAACCGAACAGAATGATTTTTCTCATGGACTATTTATTTTTTGCAAAAATACGTTTCTACTATAATGAGCTATTTTTTCAGCTTAGGCATTAGTATCATTTTCATTAATTTGATACTCATTTTAGCCAATTAACGCTATTTTTGCACCCATAAACCAAATCAATGACCTTAGTAGATTTTATTTTTTTAATCAGTAATGTACTGAGTTTTATTACCGCAGGACTTATCTTGTTTAAGGTCAATACCAATAGGATTTTCGGGGTTTATTTACTGGTAGCTTATTTGGTCCTCAATGGAATTTCCAACAGTTTTTACCTCCTTATTCAATACGGGTATATTGCCTATGTCCCTTATTTGTATAAAATTCCGGCGCCCCTCACCTTTTTAATTGGCCCCGCAGCCTATTTGTATTTAAGAGCTACACTTTACAGTGAAAAAAGGTTTCATAAAACAGACTGGATACACTTTGTACCCTTTGCCATTTTTGCGGTGAATTATATCCCTTTTTACTTTATGCCTTTGGCAGAGAAAAGTGACTTGGTGGGCCGTGTGATTCAAGACATGAGTCTAGTATATATGCATCAAGACGGTTTGTTACCTGAATGGTTGAATATAGGTGTGAGGGCATTGCTTTCCATAGTCTATATCATAGCCCAATGGCAACTCATTAGGAAGTTTTATAAAACCTATCCTTTAGAAAATGTGCATTTCATTAAAATTAAAAAATGGGTGCGCACCTTTTTTAATGCCCAAATGGGCTATTGGTTAGCGCTTTTGGTTATCTATATTGTCAATGGACTGGCCAATTATTTTGGGGCAGAAATTGTGCCTGAGTTTGTGCCTGCCAGTACCCTCCTCATTATGTCTATCTTCTTTTTTGTATTGTCTGGGTATCTTTTAATGAGCCCTCACATTATGTTGGGACTCAATATGAACCTCTCGCTTCCAAACCAATCAAAAGAGGAAGGCGCCAATACCTATGATCAAAGATTCTTTGAGACCATTAATGAAGTGGTCCTTGGTAAAAATTTGTTTTTGGACCCCAACCTGAACTTAGCAAAAGTAGCCACTGAAACAAAGGTCTCTCAAAGGAATATTGCCATTGCGGTCAGTGACCATGGATTCAGTAACTTCAATGAATACATAAACGAGTACAGGGTAAAATTATCGGTAGAAAAAATCGCTTCAAAAGAGATGGAGAATTATTCTATAGAGGCCATTGCCCAATCTTGCGGGTTTAATTCCAAGGCAACCTTTTACAGAAGTTTTAAAAAACTCCTAGGTTGCACCCCAACAGAGTATATAAAAAAACCCCAGGAATTTTAAAAAAAGTAAGTAGGTAAATAGATAAGATCTAGGAGATCGTTTCCTGGGGCTCTAATAACAATGAACTGCTAAATAAATCCTATTCGATTGTTTTTGAGTGATTTTTAAGGGGGTATCCCTCTCATATTACGTTTTTGACACTCATTTAAAAATACACTACCTTTAAATTTCTTAAAAATCAGTGCTATGGACAACAATTATTACGACCCAGGAGACCTTAGGAAATTTGGAAAAATCTCTGAATGGGCCCCTGAACTGGGAGAGAAATTCTTTGATTACTACAATTCTGTATTTCAAGAAGGGGCGCTTTCTGCCCGTGAAAAATCGCTCATTGCCCTAGCAGTAGCCCATGTGGTAAAATGTCCTTATTGTATTGACGCCTACACCAAAGACGGTCTTCAAAGAGGGATTACCAAAGAAGAGATGATGGAGGCCGTTCACGCAGGCGCCGCTATTGAAAGTGGTGCTACCTTAGTACACGGCGTACAGATGATGAATAAATACAACAAACTCTCTATGTAATAAAGGCCCGCAGCCTTTTATAAAACCCTATGGCAACCAAATCTCTAAAAGCGGCAGGCCACCTATTGGCGCAAACCCAAAAACAATTAGACCTCCTTCAATCGGGGCCTTTTAAAGATGGAGACCTGCCTTTATTTAAAGACAAAATAGCGCAAAGTGGTCAATACCCGCTAAAAAGTAAAAAATTAGAGATCCTTCAAATAAATTTGGGGTATATGTGCAACCAAGTCTGTACCCACTGCCATGTAGACGCTGGCCCAGACAGAAAGGAGATCATGACCAGAGAAACCATGCAACAGTGTTTGGACGTGATTGCCCAAACAGGGGCCCATACCTTGGACCTGACGGGGGGTGCCCCGGAGATGAATCCAGATTTTAGGTGGTTTGTAGAAGCGGCATCGGCCGCAGGCATAAAAGACTTTATTGTCCGTTCTAACCTCACCATTATTAGGGCCAACAAAAAATACCACGACCTACCTGAGTTTTTTGCTAAATACGGCATTCATGTGGTGTCTTCTATGCCGCATTACACCCAAGGAAAAACAGACAAACAGCGAGGAGATGGAGTGTTTAATGCCTCCATTGAAGCCTTGAAAATGCTCAACAAAGTGGGTTACGGTATGCCTGGAAACGATTTAAAATTAGACCTGGTGTACAACCCTTCTGGGGCATATTTACCTGGGGATCAGGCCGCCTTAGAAAAGGACTTTAAAAAAGCGTTGGACACCGATTTTGGGATTCAGTTTAACGCCTTATTTGCCATTACCAACCTGCCCATTTCACGCTTTTTAGACTACCTGGTGGCCTCTGGGAATTTTGAAGACTATATGTATGCCTTGGTAGACGCTTACAATCCTGCGGCTGTGGCGGGCGTAATGTGCACCAATACCCTTTCTGTGAGTTGGGACGGCTACCTCTACGACTGTGATTTTAACCAGATGTTAGGGCTCAAAGTAGCTGCTAAGGCCCGCCATATAAAGGACTACGATACTGCCTTATTAGAAGGGCGCGAGGTGGTGATTTCTCAGCATTGTTACGGTTGTACGGCAGGTGCTGGAAGCAGTTGTCAGGGCACAGTGGCCTAAAAAAGTGACTAGCTGTTTTTTGGCCTAATCGGCACGTGCCACATTTAACAACTCCCTCATTTTATGGGCAACCGCCTTGGGATCTATGCTTTCCATGACCTTTTCATATCCTTCAGGTACTTCTTTTCCAAATACAGATGTTGGCAATCCTGGGTACTGATTGCGGTCAGATAACAACTGGTGATTAGCTGGTTGAAAAATAGGTGCAAAACCAGCGTAGGGATGGGTGTTTCCCCATAGGGTCATGGTAGGCACACCGTACATGGCCGCCAAATGAGCATTGCCGGAGTCCATTGCCAGCATTAAGTCCAGATGAGCAATCAGGGATAGTTCTTGCTCAAAAGAAAGCGACAAACCGTGGCTGCTATTGGGAAATTGCTCACAAAGGGCTTTAATTTTAGGGGCTTCTTCAGGACCACCGCCAAAAAACACAAAACGAATCTCTTTTTGGTCTTTGCCGGCCAAACGGATAAAAATTTCCAAGGCCTGAACCATGAGCTTTAATGGGTATTGCTTGCCTGCATGGGCAGCAAAAGGGGCTATGCCAATGGTTTTTTGTGGCTTTTCGGGAGTGCTTTGTACTTTATTTGGCGGCTTGGATAATACGGTCGTTGCGTCTAAAGTCACAGGATAACCTAATTTTTTGAATACCTCTGCATAACGAATACTACTGTGTGGAAGGGGTCTAAACACTTTATTATGGAGGCGGGTTAAGGTCTTTTTCTCTGCCCTACCCTTGTCTATAGTAGCACATTTGTACCCACTTAAAGAAAGAAAAAAACACAAGAGACGGGAGCGCAGCACATAGTGAAGATCTGCTACCGCTGTAAAACCTTCTTTTTTTAGTGACTTACTCAGGCGCCAAATTCCTGTAAGGCCTTTGTGAATACCTTTGGTATGCACCGGGATGATTTTTAGTCTGGGGATATCTTTAAAGATAGGTGCCCACTTTTCTAAGGTGACTAAGCTTATTTGTAGCTGGGAATGCTGTGTGAGTAGGGCATTTAAAACAGGTGCCATGATGGCCACATCTCCCATAGCAGAAAGCCTAATCACCAATAAATGGTGCTTTAAAGCTTTAGGGATGTTTTCTGAGCTGGGCAATGGGGGGTAACTGTTTAAATGGGGTCCTTATTTCTGGGCCCTGAGCACTGGGTTCAGGTCTGCGTCGTTGTACATTTTCATTTGCTTGTAGACTTTCATGTACTTGTTTCCGGCTTCAAAATCTGCCAACAACTGGTCTATGGCCAAACAGAGGTCTTCCTTTTGAGTGAGCAACACTGCTAGTTTCTCTTGGCACTGGGCTATGTGAGCAGGGCTAGCGTCTTCTCTGAGCACCTCTTCCCTCATATGATATACTTTTAGGGCCAATATAGAGAGCCTGTCCACCGCCCATGCAGGACTTTCTGTATTAATGGTCGCAGTAGCAGAGGTCTTTGCCCCTTTGTATTGTTCGTAGAAATAACTGTCTATATACTCTACCAAATCGGTGCGCTCTTGGTTGCTGGCGTCTATCTTTCGCTTGAGCTCAAGGGCGCCTACAGGATCAATGGCTGGGTCGCGAATGAGGTCTTCATAATGCCACTGTACCGTATCTATCCAGTTTTTATTGTAGAGTAAATGGGCAATCTCTTTAGCGTCGTGGGGGTTTTGGAATTCCTGATCTACACGGTCTAAAAGATGGTACTTCTCTATACTTTCGTTGAAAATTTTCCAAGCGGTGGCAGCAAACATATTCTTGTGATTTTGGGCAAAGGTACCCATTTAATTTTGAACCAAATAAACGATTAAACCCCAAAGGGGTGCGCTTAACACACTCCACATTAAGACTTCCTTCTGCCAAGTTTTAGGGAGTAATTCTGTGGTATTACTCCAAAGAAAAGCCAGGGGAAAAAAAGAAAACACTAATGCGCTGTGGTTGTCTGCTGGAGAAAAGAGGTAAAGTAGCCCCCCTAAAAATCCGGTCAAGGTCAGTATAGCCAAGCTATTTTTACGCCCCAATGAAGCCACTTTTGCACTCGCTTTCCTGCTGTAATTCCACAACAACACTAAAGTGCTGATTCCAAAAAAACCAATAATTACTAGGCTCATTTTGGCGTAAAAACCTTGGGGCTGAACATTAAAAAGATACTGCTTATTGAAAAAAGAACTGAAATTATCTCTAATAACAAACCCCCAAAGCAATGCTGCATACACCAAAATGGCCCAAAGAATTAATCCCCAATACCTCGGATTGTTCTTGTCGTAAATAAGGAGTGATGCCACTAAAACAAGGAGGTATAATAGGGTCCAATCGTAAAAATAACTGGCCACCAAAAACCACAAACAGGCTTCAAAAACTTTTCTTCTAGAACGTTGTTTGGTCTTTAAGCTCAAGATACGCCTGAGCCCTAGAAGGACAAAAAAGTGAGCCAAAAGGAGGTCTGTATGGGAAAAAATGGCTGGAAAAAAACCACAAAAAATCACGAAATAAAAGAGCGTATAGCTGTGGGTGAGCACCAGTTTATTTCTTTTGAGTATAAAGTCTATTAAAAAGATTACGGGAACCAAAAGCGCCAAACCCTTTAAGAAAAAACCAATGTTTTGTAGTAAATAGGCACAAAAACCACGGCTGTCTTGTGAACCAATTCCTATAAAGCCCTCAAAAGAAAGTATATAAACAGCCAATAAGAAGGTAAGCAGCAAAAAGTTTACAGGCTTTGTTTTGCTAAAAATGTGGCTTATCATGAGAAGATTTTATACTTTTGTACGATAAGAAGGTATTTAACTCCCTTCTCAAAGATAAAGTTACGCTAAATAATAAAAATTTTGGCCTTGTTTTATCGAGGCTATTTAAAATAAATGATCATGATGATTTCTCTTTTCAAAGCCATTGAAAGTCTCTTTGTAGATTTTTTATTCTTACCTTTTGACGCTTTACGCAGTATGGATAATTGGTGGGGAGCCAACGCACTAAACTGGGTTTTTATGCTCATTGGCGCTGCCGCCATGGTATATTGGATGCTGCAATTAAAAGGATTCAGTGATTCAGGAGAAGAAAACAAAGACGTTTCTGCACACTCTTATATTTAATACGCAGGGCCTAACCCATATAACATATTAAAAAAAGCCCGCTAATAGCGGGCTTTTTTTGGGCTTAATCAAGATCAAAACCTAAATCTTCTCTATAGTATATGTCTTTAAAAGAAATGCTTTTTAATCGATCGTAAGACCTGGACAAAGCTTCTTTATAATCGTTTCCAAAACTTGTTACGGCCAAGACCCTTCCTCCGTTGGTTACCACCCTGCCGTTTTGAATTGTTGTTCCCGCATGAAAAATTAAAGCATCGCTAGGGGTTTCCAAACCTGATATTTCATGCCCCTTTTCATAGGCTTCTGGGTAGCCGCCTGCAACGCTCATCACAGTGGTGGCTGTTCTTGGGTCCATTTCTAATTGGATCTGATCTAATGTTTGCTTAGCTACGGCATTGAACACCGCGACTAAATCTGTTTTTAGCCTAGGCAAGACTACCTCTGTTTCTGGATCACCCAAACGCACATTGTACTCTATGACAAAAGGGTCTTCGCCTACTTTAATCAGGCCAATAAAAATAAAGCCTTTATAAGGGAGGCCGTCTTTTTCTAAGCCTTGAATCGTAGGTTCCACTACCCTTTTATGAATCTTATCCATAAAGGCTGTGTCTGCAAAAGGTACGGGAGAAATAGCGCCCATACCACCCGTGTTGAGTCCTGTATCTCCAGCGCCAATTCTTTTATAATCTTTGGCTGTAGGGAGTACTTTATAGTTTTTACCATCTGTTAAGACAAAACAAGACAGTTCAATCCCGTCTAAAAACTCTTCAATCACCACAGTGGTACTGGCTGCGCCAAATTTAGCGTCTACCAACATGTTTTTCAATTCTTCCTTAGCCTTTGCCAAGTCTTCTAAAATAAGCACCCCTTTACCAGCCGCTAAACCGTCTGCTTTTAACACATAAGGAGGCTTCAATGTATCTAAGAAATTATAGCCCACTTCCAAGTTTTTAGCTGTAAAAGCTTGGTAGGCTGCTGTTGGAATATGGTGACGCATGAGAAATTGCTTTGCGAAATCTTTGCTGCCTTCTAAGGCGGCAGCAGCTTTCTGAGGGCCTATCACTGGAACATCCGTAAGGGCTGGATCAGCTAGAAAGAAATCGTGTACCCCCAATACTAGAGGGTCTTCTGGTCCTACAACAACCATTTGAATGTCATGGGTCAAGACCGCTTCCTTAATAGCTGGAAAATCGGTGACACCAATCGCTAAATTAGTCGCTATCTGAGCCGTTCCTGCATTTCCAGGAGCTACAAACAACTGGGTAGGAGTTTGGCTTTCTTTAAGCTTCCATGCAATGGTGTGTTCACGCCCTCCGGCGCCTAGAATGAGAATATTCATGAGGGTAAAATTTTTGTAAAAATACACTTTGTAAAAGAAACCCTTTGGCTCTCCGTAAATTTATTTAAAGTCTCTGTGTGCCTTAGCGTTTAGTTCTTCCAAAGGCAGGGACTTAAAATAGTCAAAAACTTTGGCAATCCCCTCTTTCCTAGATACTTTAGGGGTCCAATCCAGCACTTTTTTAGCGAGTGAAATATCTGGTTTTCGTTGGAGTGGGTCGTCCTGAGGAAGGGGCTTAAAGACTATTTTTTGATCTGTACCGCTGAGGCGTTGAATTTCCTGAGCAAATTCTAGAATAGACGTTTCGTGAGGGTTTCCAATATTGACAGGCTCCGCATAATCAGACATAAGTAAGCTATAAATGCCGGCTACCTGATCTGAAATATAACAAAACGACCTGGTCTGGCTTCCATCACCAAATACAGTAAGGTCTTCTCCCCGGAGTACCTGTCCCATAAAAGCAGGGACTACCCTTCCGTCATTGAGCCTCATTCTAGGGCCGTAAGTATTAAAGATTCTCACAATACGGGTCTCTAGTAAGTGAAAACGATGGTAGGCCATGGTAATAGATTCCATAAAGCGTTTAGCCTCGTCATAGACGCCCCTAGGTCCTACAGGGCTAACATTCCCATTGTAGTCTTCTGTTTGTGGGTGTACCAAAGGGTCTCCGTACACTTCTGAGGTAGAAGCAACTAAAATTCTGGCGTTTTTCTCCTTGGCCAAGCCTAATAAGTTGTGAGTGCCCAAGGCGCCTACTTTTAGGGTTTCTATGGGTATTTTCAGATAGTCAATAGGACTTGCAGGAGAAGCGAAATGTAAGATATAATCCAATGCACCAGGCACGTGTACAAAAGTGGTGACGTCGTGGTGGTGAAACTCAAAATTGGGCAAAGAGAACAGGTGGGAAATATTTTTTAAATCTCCTGTGATCAGGTTGTCCATTCCAATGACATGAAAGTCCTTTGCTATAAAAAAATCACAGAGATGAGACCCTAAAAAGCCCGCAGCTCCAGTGATTAAAATTCTTTTTTTTGTCAGTGTTGTATGCGTCATATTGAACAAACTTTATAAGGGTATTAAGCGGTCTTTAGTATGCTGAGCACCTCAGCTAAGGCTTCTTTCCAATGTCTCGCTTTTAGATCTAGTGTGTTTTCTAATACGCTATAGTGAGGGCGAGGCGCTGGTGCTGCGAAATCTTCTGTGCTAATGGGTTTTACTGTAATGGGTAAGTTGCGCTGTTCAAAAATAGCGCCAGCCAACTGAGCCCAATGGGCAGGGCCTGTATTGCTAAAATGGTGTATGCCATAAGGAGGGGCCTTTGTAGCTATCAGTAAGATTAAAGCTCTGGCCAAATCTAAGGCAGAGGTAGGGCAGCCAAATTGGTCTGCCACCACAGAAATAATTGGAGGTATACGATCTGAGGTTTGCAGATTTGGTTCCGATATAAAAGAAAGTCTTTCCTGCGCCAAACGCAACATAGTTTTAACAAAGTTGTGCCCAAAAGGACTAAATAACCAAGAAGTGCGCACAATATAATGAGGTCCTGAAGCGCCTTGTACCGCTTTTTCCCCTGCCGCTTTAGAGCGGGCATATACGCCTTTTGGGGCAACGGAATCTGAGGGAGTAAAAGGTTTTTGATGGGTGCTTTTTCCGCCAAATACAAAATCTGAAGAGATATAAACAAAGAGAATATTTCGCTTGGCGCAGGCTTGTGCTAGCAGCGCAGTGGCGGTTTCATTCACGTAAAAAGCGGCTTGTTCGTCTGATTCTGCTGCGTCTACCTGAGTATATGCTGCGGCGTGTACGAAGGCCTTGGGCTTATGCTCCTCTATAAGCCTGTCAATGTCCTGAGAAAGACTTTCTCTGAAGTTTAAATCTAGCTGGTCTCTGTCTAAAAAAATATAATCATGTCCTGCCGTAAAAGCAGTCTTTTGCTCATGAGTGGGAGTACTGTTTAAAACAGCAGAAGACTTTTGATGGGTAAGCTCATGTTCTAAAATATACCGCAAAGACTGTCCCAACTGGCCACTAGCGCCCGTGACTAAGATCCTATCTTTTTGTAGAAACTCCCCCATTATAAAATATCTTTTAAAAGCGGGAGGGCTTGGTCTTTTTCAGATAATAAAGGGGTTCTGTCTCCAAGGCCCCAATCGATATTTAGGGAAGGGTCTGCGTAATATATGCCGCCCTCATGGTCCTTTTGGTAAGGCGCGTCACAGGCGTACACCACTGTAGCGGTATTGGTCAATACAGAAAATCCATGTGCAAAACCCTTGGGTATATAGAGCTGCTTGAGGTTTAAAGCACTTAAATTAGTGCGGTGGTGCATACCATAGGTAGGAGAATCCGGCCTTAAATCTACCACCACATCTATAATGTCTCCTTCTAGCACCCGAACCAATTTGGCTTGTGCATAGTCTCCTTTTTGGTAATGAAGCGCCCTAATCGTTCCTTTCACAGAAGTAGACTGATTCTCTTGGGCTACCTCAAAAGAAATTCCAGTAGCCTCGAGAAAGTGAGTCTTATTAAAGGCCTCAAAAAAAGAGCCGCGGGCGTCTTTAAATAGGGTTGGAATTATTTCAAAACAACCTTTTAATGGGGTTTCTATATAGGCCATACCAGAAGGGGTTTTGCCATTAAGGTCACGTTCATAGTGTTTTTATTCATGATGCTATTGGAGGTTTCTCAATAAATTTTTTCCATAGCCGCTTTTTTCAAGTGGTTTTGCTAAGGCAATAAAAGCATTTTTGCTTATATAGCCCATTTCATAAGCCGCCAACTCTATGGATCCTACACTGAGTCCCTGTCTGGTTTCTATCACTTCTACAAACTGAGCTGCATGTCTAAGAGAATCAAAGGTGCCTGTGTCTAGCCAGGCGATTCCTGCGTCTAATTTTTGAACATTTAATTTTCCCTGTTTTAAGTAAGCGCTGTTAATATCTGTGATTTCTAATTCTCCCCTTTGACTGGGTTGAATAGACTTTGCAATGGCCACTACCTCAGCATTGTAAAAATAGATTCCCGGTACTGCAAAATTAGAAGCCGGATGCGCTGGTTTTTCTTCTATAGAGAGCACCTTATGGTCTTGGTCAAAAGTCACTACCCCATAACGCTGTGGGTCTTGAACAGGGTAAGCAAAAATAGTCCCTCCTTGAGGGTTTTTAGACGCTTGTAGGGTTTTTGATAAACCACTTCCATAAAAAATATTGTCTCCTAAAATGAGGGCAACGTCTGAATCCTCAATAAAGGATTCTCCAATAATAAATGCCTCCGCCAATCCATTTGGCGCCTTTTGAACCGCATAAGAAAACTGACAGCCCAAGGCACTTCCGTCTCCCAATAACTGTTTAAAAAGCGGCGCATCTGTAGGAGTGGTAATGATTAAGATCTCCCGAATACCCGCGTACATTAGGGTAGAAATAGGGTAGTAAATCATGGGTTTATTATACACAGGCATGAGTTGTTTACTTACCGCCAAAGTAATGGGGTGTAGTCTGCTTCCGCTCCCGCCTGCTAAAATAATACCTTTCATTTTCTTTTATTTAAAGGGTTTTAGGCTGCTTTATGGCGCCTCAAACCCTATCGCTAAAATAACACTTTCTATTCCGATTTGTATTGGTTTTCATAATAGGATTTGTAAGCGCCAGAAGTAACCTGACTTAACCAATCTGGATTTTCTAAATACCATGCAATGGTAGCGGCCAGTCCAGCTTCAAAAGTATGGGCTGGTGTCCAACCCAAGCTTCGCTCTATTTTGCTAGCGTCTATGGCATAACGAAGGTCGTGTCCCGGACGGTCTTTTACAAAAGTAATCTGCTTTTGTGCCGTTCCTTGGGGCCTGTTTAAGCGGGCATCCATTTGGTCGCACAAAAGGCGAATAAGGTCTATATTGGTATATTCATTGTGCCCCCCTATGAGATAGGTTGCTGCATTTTCTCCCTGATGGTAGACCTGATCTATGGCCAAGGCGTGGTCTTTAACATACAACCAATCCCTGGTGTATAAGCCATTACCGTAAATAGGGAGTTCCTTGCCTTCTAGGATATTGTGAATACAAAGCGGGATGAGCTTTTCTGGAAAATGATTGGGGCCGTAATTATTAGAGCAATTAGAGATTACATAGGGCAAACCATAGGTTTCTCCATAAGCGCGCACCAAATGATCTGCGCTTGCCTTTGAGGCGGAGTAAGGGGAATTAGGCGCGTATGGGCTTTCTTCTGTAAAATAGCCCTCACTTCCCAAAGCGCCAAAGACCTCATCGGTACTGATCTGATAAAAGCGTCTTCCCTCAAAGGATTTCCAATGGGTCTTGCAAGCGCTTAAAAGCACTGCTGTGCCTTTAATGTTAGTATCTATAAAAGCCATAGGATCTTTAATGGAACGGTCTACATGACTTTCTGCTGCGAGGTGAATAACCCCTTTAATGTCGTGTTTTGTAAAAAGGCGGTCTAAAAGCGAACTGTCTGTAATACTTCCTTTTACAAAGGTATAATTGGGCAACTGCTCTATATCTTTGAGGTTTTCTAAATTACCTGCATAAGTCAGTGCATCTAAATTAATAATATGGTAGTCAGGATATTTTTGAACAAACAAACGCACCACATGAGATCCAATAAAACCAGCGCCACCTGTAATGAGTAATGACATAACTAATTGTTTAAGATTTGGGTGAGTATTTTTTCTGTAATGAGGTAGGTAGGTTTTACCCCTGTAGTACCAAGCCCTCCAGAGGCTAGTGTACTACCTGTTTCCAATGGGTTGTCTGAGGCGTAATACGCGTAATTCACTTCTACGTCTTCACGAATGCTCCTGCGTACCCTAGAAGCAGACTGTATGGCTTTTTGATAATGCACCCCTTCCATCTCTAAGCCAATCACATTCCAAGTAGACTCGTGAAAGTAGGTCAAAATGTCTTTGTTCTGAAGCGATGTTCCTAAAACAGAAATCATAGCGCCTTCTAACACCAGTAGATCATGGCCTTCAAAATCTGCCGCACAAAGCTGGTTTTTAAAGGGATAGTTGTCTGCAGAACCCTCAAAAATATGGGCATTTGGAATCATTAAATCTCCTTTTCCTCCTTCTAAAATTCCTGCTTTCCCCATGATAGAGATAGAGTGAACATCTAAAAATAAAGGAGTTTTTCTATTCACTTTGTAGGGCTTTAACAGCTCGTCCATAGTCTCATAGGCCTGCTCTCCAAAGGCGTAATCCATTACAAAAATAACAGGCGCTTTTGCTGGGTCTTTAAATGCAGGCAGAAAATGGCTCTGTCCGGCTGCTTTGGCTAAATCAAATATTTGTGTGTCTATATTGGTCCCGGATTGGTCTGGGATAAAGGTCATTCCATGGGCTGCAGCAAATTCAGTAACCTGAGCCCTAAGAGACTCGTTTTCTGCTGCACTTAGAGCTTCATATATGGCTAGATCGCTGCTTTTTTCAAAGGCTTTGCCCAAAGCTTTCCTCGCGAAAAGGGCATTCATAACAGAATGCATATTAGCGCTAATAATGTGCAAAGGACGGCCCAAAAGGTCTTGTTTTATGAGCGATTCTTTAATGGCGTTAGCCCATTTTTCACCATGGATATGGTGGCCCAAACGCTCCCTGAGTAGTGGGCTAAAGGTAATGGTGCGCTTTTCTCCTGTGGTCTCTTCTTCAATAGCCAAATTCCCCAACCAGTAAATCACTTTTAAAAAGCGCTCTGGTTGTGCTTTAGTCGCTAACTTTTTATGCATCTCTGAGACTTCTAGAAAAGAACGTCCCAGAAAATTAGACATATGAATTAAGGCTGTTTCACGTTCGGCTACAGTGAGTTTTCCTTTGACAATGGCCTCTGAAAACTTGGTCCAATCTCTGGTCGTTTTCTGACTGTCTTCTAAGTAAACACGCTTTAAAATCTTGTGTGATTCTATAAACAAGAAGGTCAGGTGGGTGAGAATATCGTAAATATCCGAACGGCCTCTAGTAATTTCTACATTCATTTGCTCGTGGTCTATCCTAAAGCAATTCCTGCGCCTTTTTGGGGGCACAATCGCTTTAAAATGGGCTGCACCATAACCTTCATCTGAGGTAAGGTTTATAAAACGACACTCTTCAATCCCTTCCGGCAATCGTTCCAACACATAGATGAGCCCGTTGAGCTCTGCCTTTTCCTCTGCTATACTTCCGTAAATTTCGGGCCTGAGTTGTAAGAGGGCATTTCTTAGGGTTTCTCCAGAAACCCCCATCGGCTTGTAAAAGCCCCTATTAAATAGGTGCCTCATGGTAATATAAATACGCTCAATCGCGTTGGTAGACTCTCTGGCCCTAGTGTTCTTGTTAGACATGGTCTTTAATTTTTAATAAAGCGTCTGCAATATCTCGGTCGTTGGCCAATCGCTGCACTTTGTTTTGCCCGCCCAATTTGCCTTTGGTTTTCATAAACTGGGTAAAAGCGTTTGTAGGAAGTGAAGTGATTTTTAAGCCTTGCAATACCTTCCCTACTATGAGGTCTTTATAATAACTGTTTTGGTCCTGTAAAGACTGATCTAAGATACTGGAAAATAGACTTACATCTGAGGGGGCTTTTTCAAAAGCCACCAGCCACTCGTGATAAGGCAATCCGCTACTAGGCGTTATCTGAGGCGCTACCGTAAATTCTAACACCCTAGCGTCTGTCTTTGTTATGGCCTCCTGCATGGCGTATTCCACCTCTTTGGCAATGACGTGTTCTCCAAAAGCAGAAATAAAATGTTTAATGCGCCCTGAAACTATTATCCTATAGGGTTTTAAAGAAGTAAATTGAACCGTGTCTCCAATATTGTAGCCCCACAAGCCTGCATTGGTAGAAAGGATTAATACGTAATTTACACCCATAGCAACTTCCCCAATAGTCAATCTTGGTGGGTCTTTTTCATAGAACTGATCTGCGGGAATAAACTCGTAAAAAATACCGCTATTCAAGAGTAGTAACATGCCTTTTTCATCGCGCAGGTCTTGGTAGGCAAAAAACCTTCACTCGCAGGAAAAAGCTCAATGGTGTCTACTTTTCTTCCTATTAAATTTTCAAAATTAGCCCGGTACGGGTCATAATTAACCCCCCCATAAATAAAGAGGTTAAAATGCTTAAATAAGTCTCCTACCGGTTTGCCGCTGGCCGCTTTTAAACGTTCAAAATACATTTGAACCCAAGAAGGTATTCCGGCAATCACGCCCATGTCTTCGGCAATGGTTTCTTTAACCACGGCGGCTACTTTTGTCTCCCAATCTTCTATGCAATTGGTCTCCCAACTAGGCAATCTATTGCGCTGTAGGTAAGCGGGAACATAATGGGCAGAAATTCCTGAAAGCCTTCCTGTTGGAATATATCCAGAGGTGTCTAAAACAGGACTCCCTTGTAAAAAAATCATCTTTCTGGTCACAAAATCACTGTTTCCGCTCTGGTGTATATAATGCAGAATAGCGTCTCTTGAGGCCTTTACCTGTTCCTGAATAGAGGCCTTGGTAATGGGAATGTATTTGGCGCCAGAAGTGGTGCCTGAGGTCTTGGCAAAATAAGCCGGTTGTCCTGGCCAGAGTACGTCTTTTTCTCCAGCAACTACTTTTTGAACATAAGGCTTTAGATCTTCATAATCCCTCACGGGAACGCTTTTTATAAAATCCCCATGGGTCTTTATCTGATCAAAACCATGGTCTTTCCCAAACTGCGTATTGCGGGCTTGGGTTATTAGAGAAGCAAAAACCGCCTCTTGAGTTGCTACAGGCTCATTGGCCCATTGGGCGGTTTGTTGTACGATGTATTTAGCAAATATCTTTGCTGCAAATTGCTTTAAGCCCATAGGTTAATTAAAGTCTATATAATTTAGGGGGTTTACCGGTCGGTCTTTCTCCCACAATTCAAAATGTAAATGTGCCCCTGTGGAATACTCTCCTGTATTTCCAACGGCAGCTACCACCTCACCCGCCAATACTTGATCGCCTTGGTTTTTTAACAAGGCCCCATTGTGTTTATACACAGACAACATCCCATTTCTGTGTTGAATCATAATCACATAACCCGTGTCTGAAGTCCATTCTGAAAAAACCACAGTACCTGAGGTAATGGCTTTAACAGGAGCGTCTTCTACCGCGGTTATATCTATAGCATAATGCTTTATTTCGGGGTCAAATCCTTGAGTGATTAAACCACTTACCGGGGTAAACAAAGCGGTTTCCAGGGCATTGGCGTTGCTTTCAAATAAATTGTATCGATCTTCTAAAGCTACCCTGGCACGTAAAATAGAATCTTCGCGAATAGGGGTCAATACTACAGTAGTCGTGTCTAAATTAAAAGGAAGGTCCAAAGAATCGTTCTCAATTTGGCTGGGCGCGTAATCTCCCTTGAGCACCATACGAATACGTTCAATATACCTTTCATTGTAAGATATTATCTGGCTTAGAGAATCCGTGACTTCTACAAGAGAAACCGCTTGCCTTTTAAGGTCTGTTGAGGCGTAACCTGGAATATACTCTCTGAGGGTCGTAAAGGCCACAAGCACAATCGTGGCCGCAATTAAGGCAACAGCAGAAAGAGTGCCTACTACAAAAACATTCAGCCTAGACAGCTTAAAGGACACCTTTTCTTCAAAGGTGTCTTCATTTAAGACCACTAGCCGGTATTTGTAACGCCATTTATTTTCAGAGCGCGACTTTTTTACTGCTTTCTTAGCCATATACTACAAAGATACATTTAGTATCACGATTTGCGAGGGAAAAATACAATCTTAGAACTTTTTTAGTACTTTTGTAGGACATAAAATTATTGATTATGATCAGTTTAGTTCCTTTTTTAGCCTTTGGCCCCATGCAAATAGTTTTAGTTGTGCTTGTTGTTTTACTCCTTTTCGGAGGAAAGAAAATTCCGGAATTAATGCGTGGACTGGGAAGCGGAATCAAAGAATTTAAAGACGCCTCAAAAGACGACGCCAAGGATATAGATCCTAAGATTGAAGATAAAAAATAAAGGCCTTTTAGTCCTATCAAAACCCTTCAAATTGGAAGGGTTTTTTATTTCTATTCCTTAATGATAGGGTGGAGGGTTTTAATAATAGCCTCTAATTCAAAGAGCGGTGTTCTTTTCTCTTTATTGGGCGCAAACACAAAACCCTCTAGCACTATTTTCCTATCTTGGTCTGGATCATTTAAAATATAACTCACAAAAGGTCCCGCCATTGGGTAGTTATGCATTTCCCAAATGCCTCTAACCTCTACGCCTTTATATCCAGCGATCTCCACAGGAGTTACATAGGGCATAAAAACTGTTTCCGTTTTCATATAGGTTGTTTTTCCAGGTACATCTGGCCCTGGAATATGGATTTTTACCACAGAATCTCTGGCGGCAACAATGTCTTCAATAAAAGTGTCTGGAAGGTTAAAGCTGTTGTAGGGTAGGGCATATGCAATAATATTACTACTCCCTGAAGGAATGGCCCGATCAATCCATACAAAGCTTTCTGTATGCATCCCCAGCCTGTAGGCAGAAGGAATATCTAGCCTAACACCCAATAAGTTTTCAATGCCTTTTTCCTGATTTAAGGAGCGCTTAAACCGCTGTTGGGTTTGGTCTATTTCCAATGCCTTAAAAGCGGTTATGAAATCTCCTTTCTTCGCTTGAAACTGCTGTATCAGATCTGCTTGATCCAAACCTTTTACCACGCCTATTAATTGTGGTCTAGCGTAAACATCCTTTTTTATGTGTGCAAGAGACAAACTGTCTAAGCCTATCGCTAAAACTGTCCTGTTTTGCTTTACCGTTCCCTTAAAAACAGACGGGGGTATATACTGAATATGATGGGCTGGCTCCGCTACGGCCAGTCCTTTAATAGGACTCGTGAAAGCCTTTCTAACAGAGTCACCCACGGCACTCTGCCATAAATCTTCCTCCATGACCACCAAAATAGACTGCACCTGACCAATAGATTCCGGCAAGTATTTGTAATTGGATTTTTCCTTACAAGAAGACGCTATAAAAAGAAGGACAAAGAAAAGGGCTACATTTTTCATGCGGTTTGTTTTATGGGGAACAAGAACACAATTTCAAGGTCGTTCCTGGTTTTAATTGATTGTCCCAAATATCGTTCCATTTTTTTAGATCGTCTACACTGACTCCTTTTAGCTTTTGGGCAATAAGCCAAAGTGAGTCTCCTGCAGCCACGGTATAAGTCTTTTGATCCGCAGCTATAGAAGGAATCTTTGAAGTGCTTTTTGGGGTGCTTTTTTGGCCTCCGGCCGATGCGTTTTGGGTTCCACTCAAAGGAAAAGTTTTGGGATAAAGGGTTAGTCTTTGTCCAATAGAGAGGTTGTTTCCACTCAATCTATTCCATTTTTTAATGTCAGACACCCTCAATCCATATCGCTGGGCAATTTTGCCTAAATAATCTCCAGATTGTACCCTATATCTAAGTGGTGCTCCTACGGTCTGAAGGGCAGGAAAAGGTTTTTTTAAAAGAGCCATCTCTGCATCTACTGCAGCATAAATACTGTCTTGTTGTTCTATAAAAAGTGTGGTAGAGGCGCTTGGAAGTCTAAGTGCCTGAGGCTTCCCTTCGATCTGAGGAATGATCCCTAATTTATAGACCGGATTCAATTGTTCAATGGTTTGTTCTGGCAAAGACAAAGCTTTAGAAAGTTGTGAAAAACTGATGGCTTTTTTAAGGTGTATGGTGTCTGTAGCGTAAGAGGCTGCAGCTGTTTTAGGCAACTCAAAGCCATGTTTTTCTGCGTATTCAAACAAGTACATTGTGGTGAGCAAAGCAGGAACATAGCCTGCAGTTTCTCTGGGTAAAAAACTTCTAATGGCCCAAAAATCATTCACACCACCTGCACGCCTAATGGCTTTCCTAACGTTTCCTGGTCCAGAATTATACGCCGCTAAAGCCAAGTTCCAATCGCCAAATATACCGTGTAATTTCTTTAAATATTTAAAAGCTGCTTGAGTAGATTTCAAAGGGTCTTGACGCTCATCTATATAATTATTGACCTCTAATCCCATCATTTTACCAGTGCCGTACATAAATTGCCAAAGCCCCGTAGCGCCAACTTTAGACCTTGCTTTGGGGTTTAAAGCAGACTCCACAATGGCCAAATATTTAATTTCCATAGGCATGGAAAGTGCGTCTAATTCCCTTTCAAAAAGCGGAAAATAATAGGCGCTTCTATGCAACATTTTTTGAATAAGGACCCTTTTTGAAAGTAAATACATCTTAATAACCCCCTCCAGTGAAGGGTTGTAACGACTGTCTAAAATAGTTTTCTGATCTAAAAGCATCAAACGGGTTTTTAAACTGTCTGTAGACGGGTTAAAAAAAGCTATGCTGTCTTGAGCAGAATAGCTTATTTCTGGATCCGGAACCACATGTGAAGCAGTTAAAATAGAGTCTAAAACTGCGGCAAAAGTTAATGCCTCTAAGGAAGATTTTGAGATGGTGTCTGTTAGTATAAGCGCTGACAATTCTTGAGATAAAGAGGCTTCTTGAGATATGGGTATAGAAATTTCTTGGGCCACTAATGGCCCAAGAAATATCCATAAAAAGAATGCTGCGAAGTGTTTTTTCATCATTTACACTAAGGAAATAAACTTAAGCCATGGCCTCAATAGCCGCAATACCTGGAAGCGTTTTTCCTTCTAAGCTCTCCAGCATGGCGCCACCGCCTGTAGACACATAACTCACTTTGTTTTCAAAACCAAACTCTTTCACTGCGGCTACAGAATCTCCACCGCCCACTAGTGAAAAAGCCCCTGCTGCGGTGGCCTTCGCAATGGCTTCTCCAATAGCAATGGTCCCTTTAGCAAAGGTTTCTATTTCAAAAACACCTACTGGTCCATTCCATAAAATGGTTTTGGACTGCGATATGATTTCAGCAAATTTCGCTAAAGTTTTTGGTCCAGCGTCTAAACCTTCCCATCCTTCAGGAATAGCAAAAACATCTGCTACTTGTGTATTGGCATCTTTATTAAAATTGTCAGCAGCCAACACGTCCACAGGCAAATGAACCTGAACTCCTTTGACAGACGCTTTCTCTAAAATCTCTAATGCCAAAGTCATTTTGTCGTCTTCACAGATAGAGTTTCCAACGCTACCCCCTTGTGCTTTAATAAAGGTGTAGGTCATTCCTCCTCCAATAATCAAATGATCTACTTTGTCTAAAATATTTTCAATAATGGTAATTTTAGAAGACACTTTTGATCCTCCCAAAATAGCCGTTACTGGTTTTTCTCCACTACTCATGACCTTGTCAATAGCTAAAATTTCTTTAGCCAATAAAGCACCAAAGCAACAAGATCCTTTAAAGAATTGTGCAATAATAGTGGTAGAGGCGTGTGCTCTGTGAGCAGTACCAAAAGCGTCATTGATATAAATGTCTCCCAAACTAGCCAGTTTTTTAGCGAAAGTTTCATCTCCAGCCTCTTCTGCTGAATGGAATCTCAAGTTTTCCAAAAGCAAAACCCCTCCTGGCGCCAAGGCGTCTACAGCAGCTTGGGCTTTTTCTCCCACACAATCTTTACTAAAGGCAACCGGAACGCCTAATACTTTAGACACCGCGTCTACAATTAAAGAAAGAGACATGCTTGGGGTTACCTGTCCCTTTGGACGCCCAAAATGGCTCATTAATACGGCTTTTCCTCCTTGTGCCAATACGGCGTCTATGGTAGGTTTCGCTGCTGAAATTCTATTGGTGTCTGTGACTTGCTGTGCCTCGTTCATAGGAACGTTAAAGTCTACACGAATAAGGGCCACTTGGTCCTTAAAATTAAAATCTGAAAGTGTTTTCATGGAGTTTTTTAAAAATTGTACAAACACAAATATACCTAAAATAAGCCCTTCAAATAGGGCTTAAAGATAAAAATTGAACTACAAGGTTTTCGTTTAACTATAAATTAAGTTGTATAACTATTTTTTTAGTTGTACATTCGTCGTGAATATAAAAAACATTTTTTATGAAACCATTGACCAATAAGGAAGAAGAAGTAATGAAAATTCTTTGGAGACTTAAGAAGGGGTTTGTGAAAGATATTTTGGAAGCCTACAGGGGCCAGCAAGAAATCCCTCATTACAACACACTGTCTACCATGGTTAGAAACTTAGAGGAAAAAGGCTATGTGGGCTATAAAGCATATGGAAAAACACATGAGTACTTCCCAATAATAAGCAAAGAATCTTATAGGGCAGTCTTTATGGAAAAAGCCATTTCAGATTTTTTCAGTGACTCCTACGCGCACCTTGTCTCTCAGTTTGCCAGGGAAGAAAAAATTTCCATCAGTGAATTAAAAGAAATCATTAAGCTCATAGAAAAAAACAAGTAAGCATGTATACTTTTGTAGATTTTGCATGGAAAAACACGGTTATATTAGGCCTATTCTTTGTGGTGTACCGCTTTTGGCTGTATCCCAGAAAACAATTCTCCTTTAATAGACATTTTTTACTGTCAGGCCTATTGCTCTCTGTGGTGCTGCCGTTTATTAGCATTAAAAAAGTAGTCCAAATTGCTTGGAACCCGGTCATGGCTCAAGGTCCTTTTGAGCCAGTTGCTCAAACGACTCTTGAGGAATTATCCCTTGAACAAATTTTAATGGTCCTTATTGGAGTAGTAAGCGCCTGTGTTTTAGGGTGGATTTTAATCAAACTAGGTGGCATTATTAAACTGCTTATTCAAGCCAAAACCATCCAGAAAACACCGCCAAAATTACTGCTCTCCAATGCGGTTAAGGGGCCGTTTTCATTTTTAAATACCATTGTGTTTCCCACGCATTTATACCGCTCTGAGGCCTATGAATTCATGCTTACCCATGAAAAAATTCACGTGAAACAGTGGCACTCTTTGGACATATTGCTTACAAACTTTCTATTGGTAATGGCCTGGTGGAATCCCTTTCTATGGGCCTACAGAAAAACGGTGGTAGAAAACCTAGAGTTTCTTACAGACCAACTCACTGTAGCCACCACCAAAGACTTAAAAACCTATCAATATATATTACTCAAACAAACCGTGCCCTTAGACCATTTGAGTCTGGTGCACCCATTTTATCATTCATTTTTAAAAAAACGTATTATGATGCTTAACCATAAAAACAATAAAAAAAATCCCTGGGCCAGTGTGTTACTCGCCCCACTTTTAGTAGGCTTTGTATTTGCATTTAATACGGAAGTCGTGGCTCAAATAGCGCCACCGCCGCCGCCAATAAGCCCAAAGGCTTTAGATACCATTCCGCCTCCACCACCACCGGTACACAAGGCAAATGGCTTTTCTGTTCCGCCACCGCCACCACCTGCTTATGAAAAAAAGACGGTTTCAACAAGTACAAAGCTTTCAGTGGCCGTGACCCCCACATCTACTGATGAAGATTTAAAAGGAGACAATGGCTACAAAAAACTTTTTAATAAATACGGTGTGCAGCTTTCTTTTAAAAACATCAACCGAAATGCTGGGGGAGAAATTACTGGAATTAAAGCGAGCTTTAAGTCATATAATGGTAAAAAAGGCGTGTATGCGGTAAGTGGCACCGAACCTATCAGTGACTTTGTCTTTGAGGTTTCTTTAGACCAAAAAATGCAATTGACCGATGCTGCTTTTAAAGCTGCTCAAACGAAGTCTAAAGTCGCTAAAGGATACAAAAGCAGTAGGGTGGTAGTGAGGAATGAAGACGGCGAGATTATGACTGAAAATGTCTATGGCAGCAGTGATGAAAACATTTTTATTTTCAAAGACAGTGAGAGGAATACCTTGACTGAAAAGTGGCTGGGTAAAGAAGGAGATAGTGTTTTTTTTGTAAAAGGCCTTGAAGCCGCTAAAGAACAAAAAGACGGTTATGAAACAAAAATTGTCGTTAAGAGAAAGGCAAATAGCTGGACGGCAGAGGGTAAAAATCAGCCGCTAATTGTAATTGATGGAAAAATCATGGAAAAATTCAAAAACCTGAGTGAAATAGATCCAAGCAATATTGAAAGTGTCAATGTGTTAAAAGGAAATTCTGCTAAAGAAAAATATAGAGACAAAGGCGTGAATGGGGTCATTGAAATTATGACCAAAAAATAATAATAACCATTTTTAAGAAAAAGATCAAAAGCCGCCTTTAAAGGCGGCTTTTTGTATCTTTGAAACATGCATTTTCCAGAAGTTCTAGGACAAGAAGCTATTAAGAGCCGTTTAAAAACGGCTATAGCGTCTAACCATCTCGCCCATGCACAATTATTTGTGGGAGCAGAGGGTAGCGGTACTCTAGCTATGGCATTGGCTTTGGCCAGGGAGGTGCTTTGTAGTGGCGAGGGTTTAACAGAAGAACAGAAACGAGCGGGCCATTTAAAAATGGATCATCTAAACCATCCGGACCTTCATTTTGTGTTTCCTGTTGCCACTTCGGATATTGCTAAAACAAAACCCATTAGCGATCATTACGCAGCGCCTTGGAGGACATTTATTCAAACCCAGGTTTACGGCAACCTATTTGACTGGTACCAACTTATGGGTACGGAAAAAAAACAAGGAAATATCTCTGTAGAAGAAGCAAAAGACCTGAGCCAAAAACTCTCTTTAAAATCTTATGAAGGCGGTTATAAAGTTATGCTAATTTGGGGTGTGGAAAAAATGAATACTGCAGCGGCAAATAAAATCTTAAAGCTGCTGGAAGAGCCCCCAGAAAAAACCCTTTTTATCCTCATTACAGAAGACGAAGAGCAATTACTCGCGACCATAAGGTCCCGTTGCCAAATCACCTATTTTAAGAAACTTCAGGAAATAGATATTGTGAAAGGACTTTTAGCAGAAGGGGCAGTAACGCAAAATGCCAAACAAATAGCCGTTATGGCAGAGGGCAACTTCAATAAAGCGCTTGACCTATTTAGACAAGATTCAGAAGAATTGCGTTTTGGTGAATGGTTTGTGTTTTGGGTAAGGGCCGCATTTAAAGCTAAGGGAAATAAAAGCGCTATAAACGAACTACTCAATTGGAGTGGGGAAGTGGCTAAGTCTGGTAGAGAGATACAGAAAAACTTTCTTTTGTACTGTTTGTCTTTGTTTAGAGAAGCGGTTTTAATGGGCTATGGTTTAGAGCAATTTCAACACACACAAATTGAGGTGTCCAATTTTGATTTTAAAAAGTTTGCCCCTTTTGTCCACGAGGGAAATATAGAACAAATCACTGCGGCTTTAGAAAGTGCTGTTTACGAAATAGAAAGAAATGGAAACGCAAAAATGGTCTTTACTGATCTAGCTATTTCTCTCACCCGTTTACTGCACGCGACAAAAACTGTTTCAAACTAAACTTATTATGCTACATTTCGAAAACAACTTAACGGTATTAATACTTCTCGCTTTTCTTTGTATTACTTTTATACAAAGCGCATTAGACAAACTGATCGATTGGAAAGGAAACCTTGAATGGCTCAAAGGCCACTTTAACAAAAGCTTTCTCAAAAACACTGTGCCCTTTTTACTGGTGACTATTATTATCATGGAAGTCATAAGCGGTGTATTAGGTATTTGGGGAATTATGGATATTATTAATTACAACAAACCCAACGTTGCGCTAAGTGCGGCAGTATTAGGATGCATTTCCCTGCTGATGTTGCTTTTAGGACAAAGGGTTGCTAAAGACTATGACGGTGCTAGAACTATTGTCATTTATTTAGTGCCTGCAGTCTTACTTGTTTTCTTTTTAGAAATGTCTACGTAGTAAATTATTTTTTAAGAAGCCCTTAAAACCATCCATAAGATTAACTTATAAAACAGCAGAGATGTTATAGATTTTCTAAATGAAAAACGGCTTCCGTAGATTGAATTTAAGGCTGTTTTTAAAAAATTGACACTATGTTGTGTTTGTGGTTTAAAAAACGCAAACAGGCGCTTTAAAAGCGCTTATTCTGGTTTTTTTAATACATATACTAGAGAGGAATACTCTTTTGACCTTAAAGCAGATAAATTAGAATAAAGACCTTTAAAAAAGGCACTAAACAAAGGGGTCCTTTTTTGAGCGTATCTTTCAGATAACAAAGACACATAAAAAGCGTCTAAGAGCATTGGTCTGGTTTCTTCCAAAGACAGACCGTTTTTGTCTGCCAATTTTTTATGCCTCCTTGAGAAAAATGCCATAAATGCCTTGGAACATCGTAGGCAGCCCAATAGGGTCCGTAATGTTTTGCGTCCCATGAATTAAAATTAGGCACTGCAATAATGAGTTTCCCTCCAGGCGCTAATAGCACCTAATAATTTCTGAAGGCTTTGTTCATAGTGAGGCAAGTGCTCTAAAACATGCCAAAGCGATATTACAGAAAATTCTTGCTTTGGTATGCTATCTAAAGAGAGGTGTAAGACACAATTATTTTCCAAAGCAACGGCCCTAGCATTTTTATTGGGCTCCACTCCCAAAGCATGCCACTGCCTGTTTTTTAGATAAGACACTAGAGCGCCAGAACCGGCGCCAAAGTCTAAAAATTTCTTTGGACCATGGCAATGTTGCTCTAATAAGGTAGCCTTCTTTTTTAACTGATAATTTTTAGCTATTGCATACAATTTATCTGTTAAGCTGTGTTTATTGTTCTGATGAGAAATGTAATTGTCTTCAGGATAATAAGTCGCTATTTCAGCTGGAATAGGCGTAGTCTGAAGCACATCTAAACCTGGCACACAGGCCACGCTAAACGTTTCTTTGCTATGTACATGATCTAAAACCTCTAATGGAAACCGCTCTTTTCTTTTAAACATTTGGGTATTAAAATAATATTGTTCCACGTGGAACATAAAAACTATCTTCCTAAAAACACCAACAAAACAGAAATATCAGAAGGAGAAACCCCGGAAATTCTAGACGCTTGTGCAATGCTCACTGGTTGAATATCTTGAAGCTTTTCACGAGCCTCATAGGAGAGCGATTTTAAAAGCGAATAATCAAAATCTAAAGGGATTTTTACATGTTCCAAGCGCTGTAATTTGTCTGCATTGTTTTTTTCTTTCTCAATATATCCTGCGTACTTAATTTGAATTTCTGCCTGTTCTAAAACAGCTCTTGAAAAATTATTCTCACGAACATATGAACCTACGCTATCTACAGAAAGCATATGATCCATAGTAACATTGGGCCTAGAAAATACTTTAAACAACTTACCGGATTGAGAAATGGGAGCAGAATCTATCGAGGCCAGTTGATCATTAATCTCTGCTGGTTTAACGGAGGTTTCTCTAAAAAAAGACACCAAATTTTCAGATGCTGTTGCCTTTAATTCCATAGCCTTAAGTCGTTCTTCAGAGGCCAAACCTATAGCATGTCCCATAGGTGTTAACCTAAAATCTGCATTGTCTTGTCTTAAAAGCGTTCTGTACTCTGCCCTAGAAGTGAACATTCTATAAGGCTCATCTGTTCCTTTGGTAATAAGGTCATCTATTAAAACACCTATATAAGCCTCATCTCTTTGGAGGGTAAAGGGCGCTTTTTCCTGCACTTTTAAAGCAGCGTTTATCCCTGCCATTAGACCTTGTGAAGCAGCTTCTTCATAACCAGTTGTTCCATTTATCTGGCCGGCAAAAAATAAGCCATCTATTAATTTTGTCTCTAAAGTGTGGGTGAGTTGTGTAGGTGGAAAGTAATCGTATTCAATAGCGTAGCCTGGTCTAAAAAACTTCACATTTTCAAAACCTTTTACAGATCGTAAAGCTTTGAATTGAACATCTTCTGGTAGGGAGGTAGAGAAACCATTTACGTAAACTTCAACAGTATCCCAACCCTCAGGTTCTACAAAAAGTTGGTGGCTATCTTTATCTGCAAACCTATTTATTTTGTCTTCAATAGAAGGACAATACCTAGGACCTAGGCTCTGAATAGATCCGTTAAACATAGGAGATCTATCGAAGCCTTCTCTCAGTAGATCGTGAACCAGTGAAGAAGTGTGCGTCATATGACAATCTCGCTGAGTAGTGAGCGGTTTTGTATTGGTATATGAAAATTTTTCAGGAAGGGCGTCGCCTGGCTGAGGGATCATTACAGAATAATCTAAAGACCTTCCATCTACTCTAGGAGGAGTTCCGGTCTTCATTCTTCCAGACGCGAAACCAAGGGCAACTAATTGCTCTGTAATTCCAGTAGAAGCTTTTTCACCTGCACGACCTCCTCCAAGCTGACGTTCACCAATATGAATTAACCCATTGAGGAAAGTGCCGTTTGTTAGCACAACAGTCTTACCATAAATTGGAATGCCTAAAGACGTTTTCACTCCAGTCACCGTGTTGCCTTCTATAATAAGAGAAGCCACCATGTCCTGATAAAAATCTACATTAGGCGTACGCTCCAAAGCCAACCGCCATTCTTCTGCAAAGCGCATTCTGTCGTTCTGGGTTCTTGGGCTCCACATTGCAGGGCCCTTTGATTTATTGAGCATTTTAAACTGAATGGCAGAGCGGTCAGAAACAATCCCACTATAACCGCCTAAAGCGTCAATCTCTCTCAATATTTGACCCTTTGCAATACCACCCATGGCAGGGTTGCAGGACATCTGGCCTATAGACTGAAGGTTCATAGTAACCAATAGCGTACTTGAACCCATATTGGCAGCTGCAGCTGCAGCCTCAGCACCGGCATGACCTCCGCCTACTACAATTACATCGTATTTATCTTGAAACATCATAATTATTGTTCCACGTGGAACATTTTAATTTTTTCATTCTCTTTGTTAGACATAACTATTTGATCCTCAGTAGTTTTGTCTTTATATCCCATTAAATGAAGGAGGCCGTGGGCCATAACCCTTAAGCGTTCCTCTTCAAAGGAAACTTTAAAAATTGCTGCGTTTTCTTTAAGGCGGTCTACTGAGATAAAAATATCCCCAGAGACAGAGCTGCCCTCTACATAATCAAAGGTAATAATATCTGTTAGGGTGTCGTGTGAAAGATAGGTTTGATTGAGCCCTAACAAATATTGGTCATTGCAAAAAATATAGGACAATGCAGACAAGCTATAACCTTCAGATTCAGCCACCCTTGACAACCAATCCAAAAAAGGTCGGTCATTTTCAATTGGGGGTACGTCTATAAAATTAAAATCTATCACCAGCAAATTTTTGGCAAAGGTAAGCATAAGCGATTAGATTCCTAAAAATGTGTAACTTAGAAATAAAAAAAATGACCTCATTTAAATACTTAGCAGCCTATACCATTCCAATGGCCACAGCCTTAGCGTTATATTTAAAAGGGCCGTTTTCTTTTGCGGCACTCATTTATGCATTTGGAATAATCCCTTTATTAGAAATAGTACTCAAAGAAGATGCTAAAAATGACCCCAAAGAAATTGTAGCGCTTAAAAAAGTGCGCAAAGTGTACGACTATCTATTGTATATAAATCTACCTATTGTCTATGTCTTAGTGGGGTGGACGGCGCTTGAATTTTACCATGGAGCATTGAGCGCCTTTGAGACTTGTGGTTTGGTCCTTTCATTGGGGGTTTCCCTAGGAACCAACGGAATTAATGTAGCCCACGAACTGGGCCATAGAAAAAATAGTGTAGAGAAGACCCTCGCAAAAGCATTGCTCTTACCCAGCTTTTATATGCACTTCTTTATAGAACACAACTGGGGACACCATACTTATGCAGCCACAAAAGAAGATCCTGCAACGGCTCAATACCAACAAAGTGTTTATGGATTTTGGATCAGCAGTGTGAGCAGGCAATATGCCAATGCATGGAAAATTCAAGGCAAACGCAATAAAGAAAATGGCTGGGGGTTTTGGAGTATATATAATGATATGATGTGGTATACTATACTACAATTGGTGTATTTAATCACTATTTGGTTGGTGTTTAATATTAATACCGCTTTGCTGATGCTCGCCGCTGGCGTGGTGGGCTTTATACTGCTTGAAACGGTTAATTATATAGAACATTACGGCTTACTTAGGTCTAAAAATGACCAGGGGCGCTACGAGGCGGTTCGCGCCATTCACTCCTGGAATTCCAACCATATTATTGGTAGAATTGTGCTGTATGAACTTACCCGCCACAGCGACCACCACTATATGGCCTCTAAAAAATACCAAAGCTTGGTGTGTAGGGAAGAGGCGCCTCAAATGCCCTTTGGTTACCCTACCTCAATGGTCATTTCCTTGTTTCCGCCTCTTTGGTTTAAACTGATGAATCCAAGGGTGCCAGACGCGATGAAGGCCTTGGCAAGGGCCTCTTAAAATTGTTTTTTAATAGAATATAATCACTTACTGCGGTTGGAGCTGTATTGGAGCATTAAAATTCAACGCAATCCATTATGGATGGTTGCGACACTTAAAGTATCTTTGCCCTAACAAAAAAGAGATCATGACTGAGAAAGTTAGGGTGCGTTTTGCGCCTAGTCCAACAGGTGGGCTTCATATTGGTGGGTTAAGAACGGCCCTTTTCAATTATTTATTTGCCAAAAAACACGGGGGTGATTTTATCTTAAGAATAGAAGATACGGACCAAACTCGTTTTGTAGATGGTGCAGAAGAATATATAGAAGAAGCATTAAATTGGGCTGGAATACCTTACGATGAAGGCCCTAACAAAGCAGGTGACTTTGGGCCATACAGACAAAGTGAAAGAAAAGATAGTTATGCCGCTTATGTAAACACCCTAGTAGAAAAAGGGGCGGCTTATTACGCATTTGATACGCCTGAATCGCTCGATTTTCATAGAACGGATCATGAGTCTAAAGGGAAAACATTTATCTACAATGCCCACAATAGGTTAAAGCTGGACAACAGTCTCAGCCTTTCGAAAGAAGAAACGGCCTCGAAAATTGAGGCGGGAACACCCTATGTGGTGCGTTTTAAAACACCCGAAAACACCAGCATTACTACCTCTGATATCATTAGAGGGTCGGTTTCTTTTAAAACAGACACTTTAGACGACAAGGTGCTCTTTAAAAGCGACGGGATGCCTACCTATCACTTGGCTAATGTAGTAGACGACCACCTCATGGAGATCAGTCATGTCATTAGAGGGGAAGAGTGGTTGCCCTCTCTGGCCTTACATATTCAATTGTACCAAGCATTTGGTTGGGAGGCTCCTAAATTTGCACACCTACCCCTAATCATGAAGCCAACCGGGAAAGGAAAGCTGAGTAAAAGAGATGGAGAAAAAGGCGGTTTTCCGGTGTTTCCATTGGCATGGTTAAACTCTGATAGGATATAAAGAAGCGGGTTATTTTCCAGAAGCAGTCATAAACTTTTTGGCCTTGTTGGGTTGGAATCCAGGCACGGAACAAGAATTGTTTGGTCTGGATGAATTGGTAGCCACTTTTGAATTGGAGCGGGTACAAAAATCGGGTGCTAGATTTGATCCTGAAAAAACAAAATGGTTCAACCAGCAATACCTGCAAATGTCTACTGCAGCAAAAATTCTACCTGAATTTAAAAAAGGTGTCCTTGCAGCATTTGGTGCAGCGGCTGTTGAAAATAAAAGTGATCATGTTCTAGAAACCATCATAGATCTGGTAAAAGAACGTGCTGCTTTTACCCATGAACTCATTGAATTGTCTGCCTACTTTTTGCTGGATCCAACAAGCTACGATCAAAAGGCGCTTAAAAAGCAGTGGAAAGAAAATACCCCTCAAATTGTAGCTGCGCTGACAGAAATTATTAAAGGCCAAACAGATTTTAGCAGCGCTGACTTAGAGCTGACTATAAAAAATTATATCGCTGAGCAGTCGCTTTCATTTGGCGCCGTAATGCCTCCGCTTCGCTTGGCATTAGTAGGCGCACTCAGTGGTCCTCATGTATTTGATATTATGGAAGTGTTGGGTAAGGACCGTTGTATTGAAAGGATTCTTGCGCTGGAAAATGCAGCTAAAGATCTTTAAGAGTTTTCCGCAGCCAAGGGATTTTTTTTACACAACATCTATTAAAAGCAGTGCAATTGCTATTAACGGAAGTTATTAGTAACAGCACTTCTTTTTTTGTATCTTTTATGTATCATTTAAAACAATACCACACATGGAACAATATGTATTAATTTTTCTGGGACTCCTACTTTTTTTAGGGTTTGTTAGATCCTTTTTCACCGTAAAGCAACAAACAGCAGCTATTGTGGAGCGTTTCGGGCGTTTCCATTCTATTCGAACTTCTGGGCTTCATTTAAAAATTCCTTTTGTAGACAGGATTGTCGCAAGGGTAGGTTTAAAAATCCAACAATTAGATGTGATTGTAGAAACAAAAACCAAAGACGACGTTTTTGTAAAACTCAAGGTTTCAGTGCAATACGTTGTTATTAGAGAAAAGGTTTACGAAGCGTTTTACAAACTAGAGTATCCGCACGATCAAATTACCTCATATGTGTTTGACGTAGTGCGCGCAGAAGTGCCTAAGATGAAGCTAGACGACGTTTTTGTTAAAAAAGACGACATTGCTATAGCGGTTAAATCAGAGCTACAAGACGCCATGCTGGACTATGGCTATGACATTATTAAAACCTTAGTTACTGACATTGATCCCGATAGTCAAGTAAAAGAGGCTATGAATAGAATTAATGCTTCTGAAAGAGAGAAAATTGCAGCCCAATTTGAGGGAGACGCGGCAAGAATTCTCATCGTAGAAAAAGCAAAAGCAGAAGCAGAGAGTAAAAGGCTTCAAGGGCAGGGTATAGCAGACCAAAGAAGGGAAATTGCCCGAGGCTTAGAAGAGTCTGTTGAAGTGCTTAATAAAGTGGGTATTAATTCTCAAGAAGCTTCTGCACTAATTGTAGTAACCCAGCATTACGACACCCTTCAATCTATTGGAGAGGCAACAAACACCAATCTAATCTTGCTACCCAACTCTCCACAGGCTGGAAGTGATATGCTTAATAATATGGTGGCTTCTTTTACAGCAAGCAATCAAATTGGTGAGGCTATGAAAGAGCAAAAAGCATTAACCATAAACCAAAAGAAGACAGAAAACGGCGATATATAAATACCTCAGATTTCAGGCAAAAAAAAGGGGGCTTTAAGGCCCCTTTTTTAATAATATATTGTAACCGCTAAGAGGCGTCTAATTTAGACCAAGTATCTCTGAGTCCTGTCGTTTTATTGAAAACCAATTGACTAGAACTACTGTCTTTATCTACCACAAAGTACCCCATTCTTTGAAATTGAAACCTATCTCCCTCTTGAGCAGAAGCGAGACTAGGTTCTACATAGGCCGTTATTTCTTCTAAGGAATTTGAATTTATAAAATCCATAAAGTCTTTGTCTTTGTGGCCATCTGGAGTAGGATCCGTAAAGAGTCTATCGTATAAACGAACCTTCGCTTTTAAAGCGTGTTTCTGAGAGACCCAATGTAAGGTTCCCTTAACTTTCCTCAAACTTTCTTCAGTGCCACTACCACTTTTACTCAAAGGATCATAAGTGCATTGTACTTCAGTGATGTTTCCATTAGGGTCCTTTGTGCAAGATTCCGCTTTAATGATATAACCGTTTTTAAGGCGCACTTCTCCACCTAACTTAAGCCTAAAAAACTTTCTATTGCCTTCTTCTTTGAAATCTTCCTGCTCTATAAAAAGATGTTTGGAAAAAGGCACCTCCCTTGTTCCGGCACTTTCATCTTCTTGATTATTTTCAGCCACAAGAAGTTCTTCTTGTCCCTCTGGATAATTTGTAATGACTAATTTTAAGGGGTTTAAAACGCCCATCACTCTTGGTGCCACCCTATTTAAATGTTCTCTTAAAGTAAAATCTAAAAGCGATACATCTACCACGTTTTCTCTCTTGGCAATTCCTATCGTTTTGGCAAAAGCAACAATAGATTCTGGGGTATAACCCCTTCTTCTAAGACCGGAAATAGTGGGCATTCTTGGATCATCCCAACCACTTACTACTCCTTGTTCCACCAATTGCATGAGTTTTCTTTTACTTACAACAGTATGGCTAAAATTTCTTCTAGCAAATTCTCTCTGTTTAGGCCTTACCAATGAAGGGTCTATCAATTGGTCTAAAAACCAATCGTATAATTCCCTGTGCATAGCAAATTCAAGGGTACAAAAAGAGTGGGAGACTTGCTCTAAATAATCACTTTCTCCATGAGTCCAGTCATACATTGGATAAATACACCAATCATTTTGTGTTCTGTGGTGCGTCTTGTGAAGAATACGATATATAATAGGGTCCCTCATTAACATATTTGGGGCAGACATGTCTATCTTAGCCCTTAATACATGGGTCCCTGATTCGTGTTTACCCGCTTTCATTTCTTCGAACAAACGAATATTTTCTGTGATAGCCCTATCTCTAAAAGGGCTATTAATACCCACGCTTGTAGGGGTTCCTTTTTGAGTAGCTATGGCTTCTGCTGTTTGGCTGTCTACATAGGCTTTTCCTTCTTTGATGAGCACAACAGCCCAGTCGTAGAGCTGTTGAAAATAATCAGATGCATAACATTCCTTATCCCATTGAAAACCCAACCAAGAGACATCTTTTTTAATAGCGTCTACGTATTCCTGTTCTTCTTTTGCCGGATTGGTGTCGTCAAAACGCAGGTTAACAGGAGCGTTGTAACGATTGCCTAAGCCAAAATTTAAACAAATGGAACTGGCATGACCCATATGTAAATAACCGTTTGGTTCAGGGGGAAATCTAAAACGAAGTTGGTCTTTTGTAAAACCATTCGCAAGGTCGTCTTCTATAATATGCTCAATAAAATTGAGGGATTTCTCTGCTTCGTTCATCTGTAATAATTCTGAGACAAAAATAGGAAATTAGCCGCTATATTTCATTTGTTTTTACAGGTATACTGCTATCTTTGAAAATATGGGAATGATCTATTTAAAAAACATAAAAGTATTTGCCCACCACGGTTGTTTGGCAGAAGAAACTTTAATAGGAAGTGATTATCTAGTAGAACTAAAAGTGTGGGCAGACTTAGAAAAATCTACTGCGTCAGATCAATTAGGAGACACGGTAGATTATGTACTGCTCAACGCTATTGTAAAAGAAGAAATGAAAATTCCTTCAAAATTACTAGAACAGGTGGCCCAAAGAATCATCAAAAGCATCTTTAAACAGTCTAACTTGGTAGACAAAGTACAGGTTTCTGTGGCTAAAATAAACCCCCAATTGGTGGAGATGTGGCCTCAGTTTCTGTAGTGCTTAAAGAAAAAAGAGTCTAGTATAGGATTATTAAAATAATAAAAAGCACTACATTCGCATCTTGAATAAGGCATCGTGGCCGAGTGGCTAGGCAGAGCTCTGCAAAAGCTTGTACAGCAGTTCGAATCTGCTCGATGCCTCAGAAATTAAAAACCCATCTTAGGATGGGTTTTTTGTTTCGAGTATTTCCATGCTTTTTCAATACTTAAAGAAGATTTTGGTAAAAACCTTTCACACACAAGATAAAACCAGAAAGAATTAAAATAGCTCCTATTATTTTTTTTACGTAATGAACTCTATTTGGGGTTAACTTAGTTTTTAATTGCTTAGCTAATATTATTTTTATAAGGTCTGTCACGAAATAAGCTCCTATCATTGTAGAGAAAAACAAGGTCATTCTTTGGGGGTCATTGTTTAAATTAGGTCCCACAATAATAATAACGCCCAACCAAAAAACCAGCACGCCAATGTTAATAAAATTCAATAGAAAGCCTTTTACAAACAAGCCTATATAATAACTCTTGGTTATCTTCACTGAAGACTCTGTTAATGGGGGTTCTTTTTTAAAAGCTATAGTGGTGCCGTAAATAAATAGAATTAAGCCCCCAAATACATATATTCCTGGTTGATTTTTGAGGTTTTCTAATAATTGAATACTGCTAAAATATGCGGCTGAAATGAAAATAATATCTGCAAGAATAACCCCTAAATCAAACACAAGGGCAGCTTTAAATCCTTTTAAAGCAGCTGTTTCCAGTAAAACAAAAAAAACAGGCCCTATCATAAAGCTTAGAAAAAAACCTAAAGGGATGGCTGCTTGAATATCTGAAAACATATTTATTGCTTAACACGCTCGATAGTACCGCCAAAAAATGTCTTTTCATCCATTTTCTTTGGATCCCCAAAAACTTTAATTTTTCCTCCTGCTTTTACGGTAGCACCTACATAATCAGTCGCAAAAATTGAGGCAATTCCCCCTGCATTAACACCAATCGTTGTAAAAGAAGTTTTTAGAGATTGTCCATTATAAATACCCCCTGTATTAATAGACACATCTTGAATTTTTGCATATCCTTCAGTGGTAATTTGACTACCTGTAACGGTTTTAACTATAAGTTGTTCTACTTTTAAAGAAGCTTCAATTTGAGCCCCTTCTTGAACTTTTAAAGAAATTTTTTCTTGCTCTATGAGGTTGTCTACATTAATACTCGCTTCCTCATTTGCGTCTAAAATAATAAAAGGACTTGAGTAATTAAGTGATATAAACGTCCTATAACCACTGAACATTTTTTTAAACTTCATCTTAATTTTTAAAACCCCTTGGTCGTTAGTAATAGATACATTTTTAGGGTCTTCTCCAGAGATAACTACTGTGTTAGCTGTCCCTTTTGTCATAGTTACAGAAAGGCCATCATACACTTTAAGCTCAGTAAATTCTGCAGTGTTTAATCTAATATTATCTTCTTGTGCAAAAACAATACTACTAAAAAAGAAAAAAAAGAAAAAAACCTTCATTATTGTTTTGTGATATTAAAGTAAGTTAATAAAAATACTATAAAGTCTCATTAATAGTGTGTTTACCAATCAGAGAAAAATCCAGATGTCTTTTTTCTAAATCAGTGCTTTTTACCATCACTGTAACAGTATCTCCCAATGTGTACACTTGTTTTTTTCTTTCACCAACAACAGCGTAGTTTTTAGCATCAAAGGAGTAATAATCCCCTTTAATATCTCTAATTCTAACCATACCCTCACACTTATTTTCTATAATTTCTACATACATACCCCATTCAGTAACCCCAGAAATAACCCCAATAAACTCTTGATCCTGATGGTCTTCCATAAATTTAATTTGCATATATTTAATAGATTCACGCTCTGCATTAGCTGCTAAACCTTCCATATCTGAACTGTGCTTACACTTTTTTTCTAAGGCTTCTTTTTTAATGGTAGAACCACCCTCTAAATAGTATTGAAGTAACCTGTGTACCATCACATCTGGATACCTTCTAATTGGAGATGTAAAGTGGGTATAATGTTCAAAAGCTAAACCGTAATGTCCAATATTATTTGTCGTATAAATAGCTTTACTCATGGATCTTATCGCTAAAGTATCTACTAGATTTTGTTCTTTTTTACCTTTTACATTGAGTAGTAAAGTATTTAAAGAATGGTTCATAGTTACCTTAGATTTAAAATCTAACTGATGCCCAAAACGAGACACCACCCCTTGTAAAGCAATTAATTTATCTTCATCAGGTTCATCGTGAACTCTATAAACAAATGGTTTTTCTGGTTTTTGTTTGCCAATAAATGCTGCGACTTGTTTATTAGCAAGTAACATAAATTCCTCAATAAGCTTATTGGCGTCTTTAGACTCTTTAAAAAACACAGTGGTAGGATTAAAATCTTCATCTAAGGCAAAACGAACTTCTACTTTGTCAAAAGAAATAGCCCCTTGATTCATACGTTTGGTTCGTAATATTTTAGCTAAATAATCTAGAGTTAAAATACCTTCTTTAACTTCATTAGAAATATTATAAGCAGTATCTCTAATAGATATTTTTAAAGGAATTTCATTAGACTCAGTCTCTATAACATATTGTGCTTCTTCATAAGCAAAACGTTCATTAGAATTGATTACAGTTCTTCCAAACCATTCAGAAATTATTTGTGCTTTAGAATTAATTTCAAAAATAGCAGAGAAAGTATATTTTTCTTCATGAGGTCTTAAAGAACAGGCTTCATTAGAGAGAACTTCTGGAAGCATAGGTACCACCCTATCTACTAAATAAACAGAAGTAGCCCTTTGAAATGCCTCATCATCTAATACAGTGCCTTCTTGTAAATAATGGGAAACGTCTGCAATATGAATACCTATTTCAAAATGCCCATTATCTAACTTCTGAAATGAAAGTGCGTCGTCAAAATCTTTAGCATCTTTTGGATCGATTGTAAAAGTAAGGACATTTCTCATATCCCTTCTTTTAGCAATTTCAGAAGCTTGGATACTAGTATCTATTTGATTGGCAAATTCACTTACTTCATATGGAAACTCATAAGGAAGACCATAAGCGGCTAAAATAGCATGTATTTCTGTTTGGTGTTCTCCAGGAACGCCTAGTACCTGTGTAATTTTTCCTTCTGGAGAACTAGAATTTTGTTCCCATTTAGTTAATTCAACAACAACTTTATCTCCGTGTTTAGCTTCATTAATACCATGCTGTGAAATAAAGAAATCAGTATACATTCTAAAATCTGCTATTTTAACAAAAGCAAATCGGTCTTGTATTTCAATAACGCCAACAAAAGTTGTTTTAAAACGATGGGTAATATTTATAATCTCTCCTTCTAATTTTTTCCCTTTTCTTCTAGGATAAACATACACCTGAACAATATCTTTATGGAAAGCTTTATTTATTTTATTAAAAGGAATAAATACATCTTCTTCAAAACCATCTATGATAATATAAGCATTTCCTTTTCCAGTAATATCTACAGTACCTTCGTGATATTGCTTTGTTTTATCGTTAATAATCGCTTGATAATATCCTTTTATAGGTTCTAATATGCGTTTTTGCTCTTTTAAAGAGACTAATTTTTTAATTAAAATATTTCTATCAGTAGCGTCTAATATTTGAAGCTTTTCTGCAATATCTTTATAAGTGAAAGGTTTATTTGAGTCTTGTTCTAATACAGTAAAAATACCTTTTGTAATATTATTTTTCTGATGGTTTTTAGAACGTTTTTGTTTTTTTGACATTAGGTTTTTAAAATTTGTTAAAATTACAAATTATAATCCAAGGGTACTGTTTCTGTATAAGAACATTATATTAAAGTTTTGAAGTTATAAACAACTACAGTATAATCATTATTTTTCTTTTTTCTATAAAATTTAAATAAGCCTTATTATAGGGTGTTCATAACCGTAATAACTTTTTTAGTATTTTTTTTTATACATAAATAAATCACTTTATTAACTAACTATTTTTTTATTATTACATTGTAAATCATAATTTTAATTAAATTATTAACATTGATGTATAAGTTTATTAACAGCTT
Source organism: Flavobacteriaceae bacterium (assembly GCA_018401115.1). Classification (GTDB taxonomy): domain Bacteria; phylum Bacteroidota; class Bacteroidia; order Flavobacteriales; family Flavobacteriaceae; genus MAG-120531. The sequence continues at coordinate 88,438 of JAGYKX010000003.1, forward strand.
TTTTTTAATTATTTTTTATTTTTTTAAATGTATAAAACCTCCTTTTTTTATGATAAGTGATTCTTAAAAAAAGACAAAATTAAAATGGTTTATAAGATTATTTTTATACTTACATTTTTTAAAATAAATAACAAATTTTTAAGTGTTTATTTTTTATTCACTTGTCAACAAAATACTTTTTTCTTAAATAGCTATTTTTTAGAAGGTTAGTAAATACTTAAAAAACCATTGTTTATAACCTAAAAAAACAAAGCCTTTTATACCTTTAAAGCAAATTAATTATTTAACACTTACAGACACTTATGACTATAGCTATAGGAAATGACCATGCAGGAACAGATTATAAATTTGCTATTGTAGCCTTTCTTAAAGAATCTGGATATGAGGTATTAAATTTTGGAACAGATGCGTCAGATTCTGTAGATTATCCAGATCATATTCATCCAGTAGCAGGAGCGGTTTCTTCTAAAAAAGCAGCTCTAGGAATTATTATTTGTGGTAGTGGAAATGGTGCCGCTATGACGGCTAATAAACACCAAGATATTAGAGCTGCCTTATGTTGGTCAAAAGAAATTGTCGCTTTAGCTAAGCAGCACAATAATGCGAATGTATTATCCCTGCCAGCGAGATATTTATCCCTACCTCAGGCTTTAGAAATGGTGAAAGTGTATTTAGATACTCCTTTTGAAGGAGGTAGACATACTAATAGAGTAGCTAAAATTTCTTGTAGCTAAAATTTATGGGACACCACCATTCTCACCACAACCACATACAAAATGATGCTAAAGGCAGAAATTTAGTTATTTCTATTTTCCTTAATATTATTATTACAGCCTCACAAGTTGTAGGGGGTTTATGGTCTGGTAGTTTGGCTTTACTTTCAGATGCACTTCATAATTTTTCTGATGTTTTATCCTTAATAATAAGCTATGTAGCAGTTAAATTATCTAGAAATAAAGCTTCTTATGGAAAAACTTTTGGTTATAAAAGAGCAGAAATTATAGCGGCATTTGTCAATGCGTCTTCTTTAGTTATTGTGGCTATTTTTTTAATTATTGAGGCTTATAAACGTTTTGTTTCTCCAGTAGAAATAGCGGCTGATTTAGTAATTTGGTTTTCTTTACTTGGTATATTAGCTAATGGTTTTAGTGTTTTATTATTAAAAAAAGATGCCAATGACAATATGAATATGAGGTCTGCTTATATTCATTTATTCTCCGATATGTTGGCTTCAATAGCGGTTTTAATTGGGGGATTATTAATGCGCTATTTCTCAATTTATTGGATAGATCCATTACTCACATTAATCATAGCACTTTATTTAGTGTATATGGGTTATGACCTTATTGTAGACGCCACTAGAATTCTAATGCTTTTTACACCCTCTTATATTAATTTAAAGGCTTTACAAGCAGACGTTTCTGAGATTTCACCTGTAAAAAACCTCCACCACCTTCATGTGTGGCAACTCAATGAGGCAGAAGTTCATTTAGAAGCCCATATAGAATTTTCTAAAAATCTTAATCTAAAACAATTTGACAATGTTTTGGTTCAAATAGAATCTTTACTTTTAGAGAATTATGGTATTAACCATGTGACTTTACAACCTGAATTTGAAAAGGAGGATTCTAAAAAACCCATCATTCAAGATTAGCTAATAAGTTATTAATGAGTGAGCTTAAGAATGTAATACCACTATAAAAGAACCAATGATCCAATAATTACTACAGCCATATAAAACATCCTAAAAAACAAAGCACTAATATGGAGATTAACTGCTGTTCCTTTTCTTCTTTAAGCACCATCCAATTATATGACCTACTTCAGTTGCGGTCTCAGGTATTTGTGGTGGAACAAGATTGTGTGTATCAAGACATAGATGGTAAAGACCAAAAAGCCCTTCATATATTAGGAACCATTAAAGGGAGGATTGTTGCTTACACAAGAATTTTTAAACCTGGAGATTATTTAGAGAAAGCAGCGATTGGCAGAGTGGTAGTTGCTGCTGATTGTAGAAAAAGAGATTTTGGTAAAGCAATTATGCAAGCTTCTATCACTGCTATTAAAGATCATTTTAATACCGTAGATATTGGACTTTCCGCCCAGACTTATTTACTAAATTTTTATCGTGATTTAGGTTTTACTGCCTTTGGAGAGACGTATTTAGAAGATGGTATTCCACATGTTTATATGGAGCGTTCTTTAATGTCCTAAGCTCTTAAGAAGCGTTAAACCTAGAAATTAGTCTGCACTTATTTTTCTGCTATTGCAACACCAATTTTAGAGTCTGCAGTCCCGTAATACAAAAACCATTGATCTTTAAAAAAAACCATACCCTCTACAAAACAAACCTCATTTACTTCTCCTATTTTTTCATAATCCTTATCGGGATATATAAAGTAGCCTTTGGTTCTATCTATTAACTGGTAAGGCTTACTTGCACTAAATAGGGCTTGCCCAGCAGCATAAGTGAATTTAGGTAAATTTGGATCATTGTTATTTGCTGCATTACTGGCGTTGTAAATTAAATTTATCCCGTCTTTAGTCCATAATGCGTATGGGCCAGGCTCTACAAGCCTACTATCAAAATATCCAGGTCGCGGGTGAAGCACAGAAACCATGGTATTATTTTCTTCATTTTCTAAGACCTTCCAATCAATTAAATTGGTTGAATGAGCCATAAATAGATCCGTATCTCCAAAATACATCCAATACTTACCGTCAATTTTTTTAGCTCGCATTTCCACTCCAAACTGTTCTACAACAATAGCCCCTGATTTTGACCACAAGTTTATATTCTTAGGATCTTTTAATACAGGGCCGTGTTTGGTCCATTCTTTTAAATCAGTAGAGGTAGCCAAACACAGGCGAGCTGTTTTTCCATCATAAGAGGTATAGGTAAGAATATATTCCCTATTTGGACCCTGAACCACCCTGGGGTCTTCTACCCCCCCAAAGGCTTCATAAACCAACATATCATCTTTTTTTGGAAAAAAAATGGGCTCCTTTTCTTTGGTAAAATGTATTCCGTCTTCACTAGTGGCCAGTGCAATTCTAGAGGTCATTTTTTGGTCTTGAGCCCTATAAATTAAGTGCACTTTTCCATCTTTTACAACTGCAGATGGGTTGAGCACATTTCTTGCTTCAAAGGCTGTTTCCTCCCCACTTACAGGATCTAAAAAAACCAATTCTGGATTGGGAATAAGTATGGGGTTCTCTGCGTCTTGCTTTATAAAAGGACCTATTTCCCAGTTGCTTTGAACACTTTCTTGTGGGTTGGTGGGTTTATTTTCACAACCAAGCTCAAGAATAACAGATAAAAGTAACAGAAAATAAAAAGGCTTTTTCATGAATTAGTGCTTTAGTAAGTCACTAATTTAGCGTTTATTTCTTTGTCAATAGCATCCCAAAGGGCAATTCTAACAGCTAAAGCTTTTTGAGATACTTCAGTAGCCTCTTGCCATTTTAAAGTGTCTTTTTCACAGAGTTCACTGACCATTTTTAAAGATAGTGGGCCATGCTCACCACCATCTATTTCAATATGTCTATTGAGATAGTACATAAACCTCGGATAATTAGTGGCATTTTTTTTTGCGGCCTTCCCTACAATTTCTATAAACATGTCCGGTATAAGGTCTTCTCTCCCAAAAGTAAATGCAGCAGCAACCAGGTGTGGTTTTCCAGTCGCTATAGTTTCAAAAGTAAAGCTTAAAAAATCTTTTACTGCAGGGTGTAAAGGCGCTTTATGAATAGCCTCAATTACAGTCACATCATTTTTTAAAAGACTTAGAAAATTATTAACTCCATCTGTATTCGCCCCTACCTCTTCCATGGCGTCTAAATACATTTGATAATGACTAATTGGGGTTCCATTAACGTCTATATCGCTTTCTTCCCCCATCACAATTTCATTGATAAATCTAGAAAGTGTAGGGTTTTTGGGGGCCATCCAAGGAAGGCTCACACAAGTAAGTTGTTGTTGCAGTGATTTTAATAAAGACATAAAATCCCATACAGCGTATACGTGTAACTCCATGAAAACAGCCACATCTTTAAGGCTATTTAAAGATTGGTACAAAGGGTGTTCTTGTAAAGTATGGCGTAAAGGTTGAATGGCTTTTTCAAGCGTTTGGATCTCTTTCATAAGAATTTTTATAGCCCTACAAAGATAAACTCTTTAACCATTTCTCTAAAATTATCGCTACACTTTTGTCTGTATTTTCTTGTGAAGGAATTTCTTTACCATTAAATAGGATCATACCCATATAGGACTGAGAGAGGTTTTGATACAATGTAGGTTTTATTTTCCTATAAGACTCCCTTAATAATCTTTTAATCCTGTTGCGATCTACCGCTTTTTTAAAGTGTCTTTTAGAGACACTAAAAGCACACTGCATAGGAACAGTACTGTTCGGGTTATTCACAAAAACCAACCTTAAAGGGTATGCACTAATAGCTTTCCCTTCTGAAAATAAGTACTCAATAGATTTGGCGCTTTTTAAGCGTTCTTTTTGTCCTAGAGAAAAACGCCCCGAAAGATATTTTTGGGGCGTTTCTGTTGGTTGATTTTTCTTTAAACCTGCGGTATCTTGATCTGACACTTTTATTTGTTTTTAGGGCCTAATAAGCTGTTTCAATATACCAACTATTTCTCTGCGGATTGGACTGAGTTATTGTCCAAATCAGTATCGGCCATAAGGCCAGATGGATCAATTTGAATCGCTTTAATGCTCTGATAAGGCTTAGAAATATTAAACTCATAGCTTGGATAAGCCCAAGCCCAGTTAGGCAATACTGTTCTTTGGATTTCAGGATAAGGATTCTTTTTTCCGCCTCGCATCATCCTAAGGGGCACATAAAAAGTTTCTTGACTCCCATCCTGGTACACCACTAAAATATCTAGAGGCATAGGCATTAAACCCTTTCTCTCTAAGACTACTGTGGTGTTTTCAAGGTCTGCCGCAACAACCTCTTGAATGGCGTAATCTATGGTATTGGTGGTTTGTGTCCAATCCATTAAATACCAGTCTAACTGAAGCCTAGACACTTTTTCTGCGGTTCTTTTAATGTCGTTTGGCGTTGGGTGCTTGAATTTAAAGTCTGTATAGTATTTTTTAAGGGTTTCCATCAGTTTGTCTTGGCCAATGATATAACCCAATTGTGACAAGAAAATAGACCCTTTCGAATAAGCGGCAATACTATAGGCGCTATTAAATTCGTATCGGTCTGAATGGGTGGTTTGAGGCTGTTCTTTTCCAGACTTTACTAAATATTGATAGCCTCTATAACTCCCTGAAAAAGGATTTTCAGCAGGATTTTCTCTGATTTCTTGCATGAATAAACTCGAGATAAAAGAGGTGAATCCTTCGTCCATCCAAGAGTGCTTGGCTTCATTGGTAGCTAAAATATGTTGGAACCATGAGTGGGCCATTTCATGCGCCATTACTCCTATTAAAGAGTTTAATTTACGCTCTCCTGTAATTAGGGTACTCATGGCGTATTCCATTCCGCCGTCTCCTCCTTGGATTACACTGTATTGCTCATAAGGATAGGGACCTACATTTTTGCTAAAAAATTCCATGGCTTGTGCTGTTTTTGGCTGTAAAGCCTTCCAGTTTTCTGCCAATTCAGGCTTGTTTTTATACAAGAAATGAAGGGTTGGTCCATTTTCCATTTCAAGGACGTCATGAGTGTACTCTGGGTCTGCTGCCCACATAAAGTCGTGCACCATAGGCGCTTTAAAATGCCAGCTTAAGGTATTTCCTTTTTGCTTTTTAACCTTTGTTCCAGGGGCCTCATATCCGTGTCCAATTTCCTGAGGGTTTTGTAAATAGCCTGTTCCGCCAATGGTATAGTTTTTATCTAAAGTAATGGTTACGTCGTAGTCTCCCCAAACGCCGTGAAATTCTCTTGCAATATAAGGATCTGCGTGCCAGCCCTCAAAATCGTATTCTGCCATTTTAGGATACCACTGAGACATAGATAAAGCCACTCCTTCTGAGCTGTTTCTCCCAGAACGTCTAATTTGTAGTGGCACCTGACCTTTAAACTCTAAACTAAATACTGCAGTAGCTCCAGGCGTGATCGGTTCTGCAAGAATGGCTTGCAATACTGTTCCATCTACTGTAAAGTTTATAGGTTTTCCATTTTGGAGTAAGTTTTTTACCTCTAAAAACCCAATTTCATTTGGGCCTAAAGGGCTAATTCTGCTTTTTTTGTCCTCCATCATTCTTCCGTCTGGATCTGAAATACTGCTCAATCGTGCATCCATTTCTGATCCGGGTTGAAAAGCATTGAAATAAAGGTGATAAAACACCTGATTCAATGCGTCTGGTGAGTTGTTTGTATAAGAGATTTTTTGGGTTCCCTGATATTGAAACGTATTTACGTCCATGGTAACATCCATGGTATAATTGGCTTCTTGTTGCCAGTAAGCGGTGTTTTGAGCCGTTGCGGCAACAGAAAGTGCTAAGGCGAATAATGCCACGACACGTTTAGCGAATAAAATCATATTTGTTTAAATTAAATTTTTTGTCTTGTATTTGTTTGGCTAAAATTAAAGCATTGTAAGCATTTATTATCCTTCCTGAGACAGAAAGACTGCTAAAGGGAACCTTTTTGTCTGGATCTGAAGGTGAAATTACTGGAATTTCTGAGCGCACTCCAGAAAGCATGAGTATTTTTTTAATCTCTGCCGCTTGCAGATTTGGATAGATAGACCAAACAAGGGCGGCAACGCCGGCTGCGCCGGGGGCCGCCATGGAGGTGCCATCTTGGAAGTCGTATAATCCCCCTGGCATGGTAGAATAAATGGCTCCTCCAGGCGCAAAGACGTCTACATTTATTTTTCCATAATTAGAAAAATCCGCCACTAAATTTTCCCCCAACTCGCTTGTTAAGGCCCCTACTGTGAGTACATTATTAGCTATTTCTGGACCGTTGTTAATTTGATCGTTGGGAAAATTTGGATGGCTAGGATGGTCTAGATTTTCCCCTTCATTTCCTGCTGCATGAACGATTAAGACGTCTTTAGATGCCGCGTATTTTATTGCCTCGTAGACCCATTCCACATTTGGAGAATAGGATTTCCCAAAACTTGCGTTGATGATTTTTGCTCCATTGTCTACCGCATAACGAATTCCTAAAGCAATGTCTTTGTCGTATTCATCTCCATTAGGTACTGCTCTTAAGGCCATAATTTTTACTTGAGCAGCAGCACCATTTATACCCAATCCATTGTCTCTTTGTGCCCCAATAATTCCGGCAACATGGGTTCCGTGACTTTCTTCCGGAAGCCTATTTTTAGGATTTCCATTGCCATAGGGAACGTCTAAAATATCGTATGGATTGTCTCCTACAACAGCCCTTCCATCAAAGTTTTTATTGAGGTTAAAGTCTGCTAGTTCACTAAAATGAGTCACTCCAGCATGGAGCTCTTTAAGCACTTGCGGAATACTATCTGCAAAAGAAAACATTTGCTTTAGCACCCCTATTTTCTGCTGCAGCATAATGCTATTGGTTTCAAAATTTTCAAGATCTGCAAGGTAGTAACGGTCTTTACCAAGCGCCTTTTTAACGTCGGCATCGGCGGTTTCTACCGCCATTAAAATTTGTCTGTATTGGTTCTTGTCTTGAAGCGCCTTGGGAAGTGCTTTTTCTAATTCTTTTTGTGCGCGCTCTTGAAGGACAGTGTCCCCTAGTTTTAATGCGACAATTCGCGTTACCTCTACTTGTTCATGGTAAGATTCCCCTAGAAAATTATAACCGTGTAGGTCATCTGTGTAGCCATTTTTGTCGTCGTCAATTTCATTGGCCGCGATTTCTTTTTCGTTGATCCAAAGTTGGTCTTTTAAGTCTTCATGCAAGAGGTCAATCCCAGAATCTAACACAGCCACGGTAATGCTATTAGACTTGAGGCCATTGTCTTTAATGTAGGCATAGGCTTTTTCCAAACCCATTCCTGGAATACTGTCGGTATAAGGATCCTTGTGGGGCCATTGTTTTTTCTCTTCTAGGCTCAGGGCTGTTTTTTTGCCAGTAAGTACAGGGGTTTCCACCACAAAAGAGGGTGGCAAAGCTTTACAACTGGCGAGTAAAAACAACAGCAGTAAAGGCTTAAAAAAACCGCCACATATTGACCTGTGTAGGGCAACATATTTCGTTTTTAGGTCCGCATGTTTTGTGGGTAGGGCTACATATTTTGTGGGTATGGATGTGTATTTCGTATGTGTGCTCATATATTTTTTGTGTAGGGTTGTATATAGCGTGTATATGCTTGTTTATTTTGTGCGTAAAGTCTTATATAGTTTAAATTATTTTTTCGCTTTAAAGCGAATATTATGTTCTTATAGAAACCACAGTCTCTATGGTCTTGATGTCTGTTTAAAGCCTAATTAAATAATTCTTCAAAAGTAAATACCTGATCTAATTGAACGCCTTTTTCTGTCTGTTTAACGGTAATTACCTCGTGGTGTGCGTCGTGCTCCAAAAACAAATAATATCCCTGGTTTGCTGCTAGATTTAAGAAATAGGACTTTTCCTCTAAGGTCAATAGTGGCCTGGTGTCATAGCCCATTACATAAGGTATGGGAATATGGCCTGTTGTGGGCAATAAATCTCCCATAAAGACCAATGTTTTTTCTTGGTATTGTATCATAGGAAGCATTTGTTTTTCCGTGTGACCGTCTGCATAAAACACTTCAAAATTAAAATCAGAAGCGCGCTCCACCACTTGAGTATTGTCCCTTAGAAACCGCAGTTGTCCCGCTTCTTTTATGGGGTGTAAATTTTCTTTTAAAAAAGAGGCTTTTTCTCTGGCGTTTGGTTTTGTAGCCCATTTCCAATGATTTTTATTAGTCCAAAAATGAGCGTTTTTAAAAGCCATTTCATAGCCAGAACGGTCTTTATTCCACTGCACCGCACCCCCCACATGATCAAAATGAAGGTGGGACAAAAAGACGTCTGTTACCTCATCCATTGAAAAACCTGCATTTTCAATAGAGTCCTTTAAGTTATAAGATCCCCAAGGACTGTAATACCCAAAGAACTTATCGGATTGTTTCTGGCCCATTCCAGTGTCTATAAGCGTGAGCTTGTTGCCTTCTTCTATGAGTAAGCAACGGGCAGCAATATCGATGAGGTTATTGGCGTCTGCTGGATTGGTGCGTTGCCAAATCGTTTTAGGAACTACGCCAAACATACCGCCACCGTCTAATTTAAAATTACCTGCTTCTATTGGATGTAAAACCATCGTTGCTATTTTTCTATCTTTGAGAGATAAATTTAATCAAAACCAAGCCTTTAAAAAGCCAAAAAAAGCTTAAATTCAAATTTTGGCAGCCAACACTGTCCTATGGTAGTATCCGTATTATTATTAAAAGCTTTTATGAATAATGAGTTTTCCCTATGATTGAACTTGCTGGTATAATTATTTTAGGTATTGTGGCCCAGTGGATGGCATGGCGATTAAAATTACCCGCTATCTTACCGCTTATTTTAATAGGTTTATTGGTAGGGCCTATTGCCACCTTTTATACCGCAGACGGCGCCAAACTTATTGAGCCTATATGGAATGGCACCAAAGGCTTGTTTCCTGGAGACGGCTTGTATTATTTTGTTTCCCTGGCCATTAGTATTATTCTTTTCGAAGGGGGTCTTACCTTAAAAAGATCCGAAATTGCTACGACAGGACCGGTAATTTCTAAACTCATTACCTTGGGTTCTACAGTGACATTTTTTGGCGCTGGAATTGCGTCTCATTTAATCTTTAGCTTGAGTTGGCCTATGGCCTTCTTATTTTCTGCTTTGATTATAGTCACTGGACCTACAGTGATTACCCCTATATTGAGAAACATCCCCCTTAAAAAGGAAGTTTCTGCTATTTTAAAATGGGAAGGGATACTCATAGATCCAATAGGTGCTTTGGTAGCGGTATTGGTGTACGAATTCATCAGTGTAGAGGGCGGTCAAGCTTTTACTCAAACGGCACTAATTGCCTTTGGAAAAATATTACTTTTTGGATTTAGTTTTGGATTTACCTTTGCCCACGCTTTAGTTTTTGTCATTAAAAAACGATTTATTCCTCACTACTTACTAAACGTAGCCTCATTGTCTATGGTGTTATTGGTCTTTGTTGCCTCTGACTTATTTGCCCATGAATCAGGTCTTTTGGCTGTAGTTGTTATGGGAATGGTTATGGGAAATATAAACCTACCCAACCTCAAGGAGCTGTTGTATTTCAAAGAGTCTTTAAGCGTACTGCTCATCTCTATTCTCTTTATACTATTGGCTGCAAACATTAATATAGACCAATTAATGCTGCTTTACGATTGGCGCACCGCTATGTTGTTTGCCGCAATTATTTTAGTGGTACGTCCTTTAGGGGTCTTTTTGAGCAGTTCGGGATCTGGTTTACAATTTAAAGAGAAGTTGTTTATTGGTTGGGTTGGCCCTAGAGGTATTGTCGCAGCTGGTATTGCCTCTTTGTTTGGTTCTAAGTTAGTTGCTAGAGGAGAAGTTGGTGCAGAGTATATAACCCCTTTGGTCTTTATGATCGTATTGGGAACAGTTTTGTTAAATGCCACAACCGCTAGAATTGTGGCCAAATGGCTGGGGGTGTTTTTAAAGAAATCAGATGGAATTTTAATGGTTGGCGCAGCGCCAGCATCTAGACTAATTGCTCAGTACCTTCAGGATAACAACCGTCATGTGGTGCTTATAGACAGTAACGAGAACAACATTAATGCCGCTAAAGAAAAAGGGATTGAAGCGCTTACAGCCAATATTTATTCGGATAATCTAGCAGACAATCTAGAGCTCAATGACGTGGGTTATTTAATGGCCCTTACAGGAAATGCAGAGATTAATGATTTTGCCTTAAATAGGTTCACCGAACAGTTTGGTGAGAATGGGGCCTTTAGACTCATTCACGCTAATGAAAAGGGAAATAAAGCCAATCAAAACAAGCAGCATTTATTTTCTAGTACTCACGATTATGTGGCTTTAGAAGAAACCGCTCGTTTGTTTCCACAGGTGTTAGAACTCACTTTTAAAGACCAGTCCCACTATGAAAAAGTCATGCATCAAACGGCAAAAGCCCCTAATAGCATTCCGTTGTTTTTAAAAGACAAAGATGGAGATTTAAAAATTATCCCTTCTTATGAGACACAATCCAATGAATCTAAAGAAGGCATGCGTCTAGTGTATTTAGGAAAACCCTTAGTCGTTTAATTTAAGAACCGCCATAAATGCTTCTTGTGGAATTTCTACGTTCCCCACTTGACGCATACGTTTCTTCCCTTTCTTTTGCTTTTCAAGGAGCTTTCTCTTTCGAGAAATATCTCCTCCATAACATTTAGCAGTAACATCTTTCCTGAGCGCCTTAATGGTTTCTCTGGAGATGATTTTAGCACCAATCGCTGCTTGGATGGGAATGTCGAATTGTTGTCGCGGTATAAGGGCCCTGAGTTTTTCACACATTTTCTTTCCAATAATTGGAGCAGTGTCTGCGTGAATAAGCGCAGAAAGCGCGTCTACTGGCTGAGCGTTTAATAAAATATCTACACGAACCAGTTTTGAAACCTTCATCCCTATTGGGGCATAGTCAAAAGAAGCATATCCCTTGGACACTGTTTTTAAACGGTCATAGAAATCAAAGACAATCTCTGCCAAAGGCATGTCAAAAGTCAATTCTACCCTATCTGTGGTTAGGTACGTTTGGTTGGTAATAATTCCTCTTTTGTCAATACAAAGCGACATCACATTTCCAACATAATCAGACTTTGTAATGATCGTTGCCTTAATATAAGGTTCCTCTACGCGGTCTAAAGTAGACGGGTCAGGAAGGTCAGAAGGATTGTTTACAATAATAGGTGCTTCAGGATTTTTTCTAGTAAATGCGTGGTAACTCACGTTTGGAACCGTAGTAATTACGGTCATTTCAAATTCACGCTCCAAACGTTCTTGAATAATCTCCATGTGGAGCATTCCTAAAAAACCACATCTAAACCCAAAGCCTAAGGCCGCAGAACTCTCCGGAACAAAAACCAGCGAAGCGTCGTTGAGTTGTAGTTTCTCCATAGAGGACCTAAGCTCTTCGTAATCTTCAGTATCTACTGGATAAATTCCAGCAAATACCATGGGTTTTACGTCTTCAAATCCTGCAATAGGTTTTTGAGTAGGGTTTGCCGCGTCTGTGATGGTGTCTCCCACCTTTACTTCTTTGGCTTCTTTTATTCCTGTGATTAAATAGCCAACATCTCCAGCTTTAACTGACTGTTTTACTTGTTGTGTGAGTTTTAAAGTACCTACTTCATCTGCAAAATAATGCTTGCCCGTGGCGACGAATTTTATTTTTTGTCCTTTTTTAATTTCACCATTAATCACCCTGAAATATGTTTCTACCCCTCTAAATGGGTTGTAAATAGAATCAAATATTAAGGCCTGCAACGGTTCGTCTACATTTCCAACAGGCGCTGGAACACGGTCAATAATTGCATCTAAGATAGCCTCTATACCCAAACCAGTTTTGGCCGATGCCGGAATGACTTCCTCCGCTTTACAGCCCAATAAATCCACAATGTCGTCCGTAACCTCTTCAGGATTGGCAGAAGGTAAATCTACCTTGTTTAATACCGGAATAATTTCCAGATCGTTTTCTAGGGCCAGGTAAAGGTTAGAGATGGTTTGTGCTTGAATACTTTGTGCTGCGTCTACAATTAAAAGCGCTCCTTCACAGGCAGCAATAGATCTAGACACTTCGTATGAAAAATCTACATGGCCAGGAGTGTCTATTAAATTTAAGACATAGGTTTCTCCATTTCTGGTGTACTCCATTTGAATAGCGTGACTCTTAATGGTAATACCTCGCTCTCTTTCGAGATCCATACTGTCTAGCAGTTGGTTTTGTTTTTCTCTTTCTGTCACCGTTCCTGTAAAATCCAACAAACGGTCTGCCAAGGTGCTTTTACCATGGTCAATGTGAGCGATAATACAGAAGTTTCGAATATTTTTCATGCGTATAGGGCCTATAAAGCTGCAAATATAGGCTAAAAATACGTCCAAACCATTGCCTTACAGCGCCACTTGCGTATCTTTGCCTTATAATTTTAATCTGTGCATTATGCCACGCATTGGAGACATTGAACTTCCTGACTTCCCCCTATTACTTGCTCCTATGGAAGATGTGAGCGACCCACCTTTTCGCGCTTTATGTAAAGAGCAGGGGGCAGATGTGGTATATACCGAATTTATTTCTTCAGAAGGCCTCATTAGAGACGCCGCTAAGAGTACCATGAAACTGGATATTTACGAAAAAGAACGCCCTGTGGGTATTCAAATATTTGGCGCAGAAATGGATTCCATGCTTCAGGCCATAGAAATTGTAGAAGCCTCAAAACCAGATATTATAGACATTAATTTTGGTTGCCCTGTGAAGAAAGTAGTCTGTAAAAATGCAGGTGCTGGAATATTAAGAGACCTTCCCTTAATGGTGAAACTCACAGAAGCGATGGTTAAACACACCCATCTTCCGGTGACGGTAAAAACAAGATTGGGATGGGATTCAGACAGTATTAAAATTGTAGAGGTGGCGGAGCGCCTACAAGACGTTGGGATTGCAGCCATTTCTATACATGGTAGAACCAGAGTCCAAATGTATAAAGGCCAAGCAGATTGGGGGCCTATTGCGGAAGTTAAAAACAACCCCAGAATGCATATTCCGGTCTTTGGAAACGGAGACGTAGACTCTCCAGAAATGGCCGTTAAAATGCGTGACGAATACGGTTTAGACGGCGCAATGATTGGCAGGGCTAGTATTGGTTATCCTTGGTTTTTTAACGAGGTAAAACACTATTTTAAGACGGGTACACATAAGGCGCCACCGACTTTAGAGGAGCGTGTAGAAGCCGCTAGAAGACACCTTCAGATGTCTATTGATTGGAAGGGAGAAAAGCTAGGTGTTTTTGAAACTAGAAGGCATTATACCAACTATTTCAAGGGTATTCCAAACTTCAAGGAATATCGAATGAAGATGGTTACCTCAGATGAGTCTAAAGATGTTTTTGACGTTTTTGATGAGGTGCTAGAGGTATTTTCCCACCACGAGTTTGTTTAAAAAAAGCATCGGCCAGAGGCCTTAAGCATTTTTAATCAGTTTTTCATTCACTCTTAAGCTGGCTACCCAAGAAGCCAGTACCCCTAAAACACTTATGGTTCCTAGGACTACGCCCACATTAAACCATTCAAAAGATACTGGGTAGGCCAAACTGGCCGATATTCTCAACCACCCAAACATTATTTGTGAGCCAATTAAAAGGCTGGCCACTCCTATCCCTATAAGGCCGCCTAACAAAGAGACCACTACGCCTTGAAGGAAATAAATTCGTCTGATTTTTTGAATGCTTAGTCCTATGTGGAACAAGGTTTTGCTATTGCCTTTTTTGTCTAATATCATCATGATTAAGGCGCCTACCAAGTTAAATAAGGCTACGATGAGTACCAGGGTAAAGATGAGGTAGGTGGCTATATTTTCTGTATTGAGCATTTTGTACAAGCCGCTATTGAGTTGTGCCCTGTTTTTAACCACTACCCTCTCTAAAAGTATTTGGGACAGCTGTAGGGAGATTAAATCTTCGTTCGCTCCAGCGGTAAGCTTTAAGTTTAGGGCGCTTATTTCACTGGAGTTTTTTTCTAAGAGTTGCTGGGCAAAATCTAAACTAGTGAAGAGGTATTTTTCGTCAATGTCTGCCTCTATAGCATACACTCCGCTAATGGTTGTATTGGCTTCCGTGTAGGGCTTGCTTCCAAATCCCATTCCACCATTTTTCTTTTTTAATGGCCTTGGGATTAGAATTTTTAATGGGCTGTAGTAGTCTTGAATACTTAGGCTTAATGTATTGGCTATGCCTATTCCCACGACACTTTCTCCTACCAGGTTCCAGTTTCCAGCGTAAATAACACTATCTATTGCTATAACTTTTCGGTAGTTTTGGTCTACCCCCTTGAGATAGGCAATTTGGCTCTTTTCTCTGTGGCTCAGGTACACTTTTTCTTCTATTTCTTTGGCGTAAAAAGCCACTCCTTTAAGTGATTCTATTGCATTTTCTTGCTCAGAGGTGAGTTCAAAATACTTCCCGCTTTTAGGAAGCACTTTGAGCGCTGGATCAAAACTATTGCTGAACGACAGGCTGAATTCTTTAAGCCCCGAAAAGCCAGAGAGTACAATAAATAATGCAGCAGCACCTATAACCACCACAAAGAAGGTCATGTAATTAATGAGGTTCACCGCGTTCTGTGAACTTTTGGCGAAAAGGTATCTTTTGGCTATGTAAAAAGGGACATACACCCTATGCCTTTTTTCTTTTTTCTAGTAAATCTGGGTCTTTAATAGGATTGTTTTCTCCTTTTAAAGAACGGTCAATCCCGTCTAAATAGGCTAAGGTGTCGTCTATAAAAAACAATAACTGTGGCATTCTTCTCAGTTGGTTTCTGGTTCGCTTTGCCAATTCATGTTTAATTAAGGGCTGGTTGGACTGTATGCCCTCTAACATTTCTTTGGCGCGGTCTTCTGGAAAAATACTCAAATACACTTTTGCAATGGAAAGGTCTGTAGTGACGCTTACCTTACTTACAGAAATTAACAATCCCTTTAGGCCACCATCTGTTGCGGCGCGTTGCAATACGTCTGCCATGTCTTTTTGAATGACTCCAGCTATTTTTTTCTGACGTTGTGTTTCTTCCATGCCACAAAAATACGCACAATATTGTGTACTTTAGTGGGATAAGCATAAAACCAGTGTTTTTTATTCAAAAACTGATTTAACTTAAATAAAAACAAATGAGCTCCTTAGTCCCTTGCGCAGAAAAAATAGACCACATTGGTATTGCGGTCAAAGATTTAGATGCTGCAGAAAAAACTTACACCCAACTCTTGGGCGTGGCGCCTTACAAAAGAGAAACAGTGGCTTCTCAACAGGTCATGACCTCTTTTTTTAAGGTGGGCGAGAGTAAAATAGAGCTATTATTTCCTACCGATCCAGAAAGTCCCATTGCCAAATTTTTAAGTACTAAAGGAGAGGGCATGCACCATACGGCTTTTTTGGTAAAAGATATAGAAGCATCCCTAGCCCAACTTAAAACCCAAGGATTTAGACTCATTCACGAAACACCCATTCTAGGCGCAGACCAAAAACGTATAGCATTTGTACACCCCAAAGACACCGCAGGCGTTTTAATAGAACTTTGCGAGCAGTTATAACCAGGAACATATGGTTGCTGTTTTAAGCTTAGGCCATGAATTGAACTAATTTAAGCGTTTTCTTGTGCTGCTTTAAAATAAGTAGTAATATTGCACCCACCTTTCACTGAAAGGTTCGCAGTAATGCGGGTCCTATAGCTCAGTTGGTTAGAGCACCTGACTCATAATCAGGTGGTCCCTGGTTCGAGCC
>JAGYKX010000004.1 GCA_018401115.1 Flavobacteriaceae bacterium
GCATAGCCCTAACCGTTGGGCAACATTGAACACATAAAAACACTTCATTAAAGCAACATAATCTAAATGGCATTTATAGACTATTATAAAATACTGGGAATTGAAAAGAAAGCAACCCAAGAGGATATAAAAAAAGCTTATCGAAAATTAGCTCGTAAATATCATCCTGATTTAAATCCTAACGACAAGGAAGCTGAGAAAAAATTCAAAGAAATAAATGAAGCTAATGAAGTGCTGAGCAACACAGAAAATCGCAAGAAATATGATCAATATGGCAAAGATTGGAAACATGCTGATGAATTTGATAAAGCACAACAGCAGAGACAACAATCGCGCAGCGGTTATCAAGATCAATCCTCAAGGAATTTTTCAGAAAGTGAATATTCCGACTTCTTTGAATCTATGTTCGGTGGCGGAAGAAATAGAGGGGGGAATGTTAAGTTTAAGGGACAAGATTTTCATGCAGAATTACAACTTGAATTGAAAGATGTTTATGAGACACATAAACGCACACTTACTGTCAATGGCAAAAACATACGTCTAACAATTCCAGCAGGAGTAAGTAATGCACAAATTATTAGAATAAAAGGACATGGTGGTGAAGGATTAAATGGTGGACCTAATGGTGATTTGACTATTCAATTTTCAATTGTCAATCATACGAAATTTAAACGGGACAAAAATGACTTATATGCAACAGTAGATCTTGATCTATACAAAGCAGTATTAGGCGGTGAAATTACAATTGACACATTTGACAGTAAAGTAAAGTTGAATGTAAAACCCGAAACGCAAAGCGGTACAAAAGTAAAATTGAAGGGTAAGGGTTTCCCTGTTTATAAAAAGGATGGCCAGCTCGGAGATTTATATATTACCTATAATGTAGAGCTACCAACCAACCTCAGTGAAAAGGAGAAAGAATTATTTAATGAGTTAGCTAAATTGAGATTCAAATGAGCAAAGAAAATTTAATCCCGATTAAACAATTGTGCAGACACTACCAGGTGGAGATATCACTATTTTCTGAATTACACAATTTAGGTATCATTGAAGTACTGACTATTGAAGACACCCATTTTATTCACGAAGACAAAATAAACGTGGTTGAAAAAGTAGTTCGGATTCAGAATGACCTTAGCGTAAATCTAGAAGGTGTTGATACTGTGTTTAACTTATTGGACAAAATAAATGAATTACAAACTGAATTAAACAACTTAAAAAATAGACTGCGTTTGTATGAAGAATGAAGATAACGATTGTCCAACATAACCTAAACTGCATTAAAACACAGTTTAGCCGAAAACTGTAGCCTTCCCTAAAAATGAGACATTATAAAATTCGAATTTTTTATTAATCATAAATAAAAATTAACCAAGTTAAGTAAGCCTTAAAATATCAAGATATAAAGGAAATTAGACAAAAATTTAAATACTTTTCAAAATATTATTTTATAAAATAAATCGCCTGATATTATTAAAATAAAGACTCCAATAACTCATGTTTATAACCAAGCAATAGAGCTTTAAAATGACTAAAAAAATATAGAGAATATCTTAGACACTACCTCCTTAAACGACGCTCTACGACAGTTTACTTCGTTTAACGCCATTTAACTCTATTTTGGTATTATTCAAGAAAAGGAAAAGAACCTTTGAATCACGGATTAGAAAAAACTATAAGCCACTTTACAGTATATTGCCTACAAAAGAAAAAGAGGTATTAGATATGCTTTTAAAAGCTTCACCTGATTGTGTTAGTTTTCCATCACTTATGGCATTGTACAACCAAGATTTGTCTTATGACAGTTTAAAGAAAAAACTCAGGTCTACTTTAGATTCTTTAGATCAAAAGCTACTTGCCTTTTTTAAATTTAAAAGAGTTTCATGCCTGGAAGAAAGAAAATGCATAGAAGACGCCAGGGTCAAAGAGATTAGGCTAATGCCTTAATCTTAGAAATAACTAAATAATAAATTGAAGTTTTAATATCTTACGGTTAGTAAGTAAAAACCCCTTTCCATATTTTGTCAAAGACTAAGTAATTGACAATGTCATTAAAGAAAATAAATCCTCTAAAAAAAATTAAAATGGCTTCCTTAGGCACAATGCAGAGAGATTATTGCTTTTAACTCCTCAAATTATTATATTTATAATTGAGTTTGAAAATAAACAATTGCTCTAAATTTTAAAATTTTATTTTATAAAATAAAGTTTATTTTTAAATACAAACGCTAAAACCGTCCCCGGTTTCGTCCCCGGTAAAAATGAAGAAGCCCATCAATCTTGTGATTGACGGGCTTGCTTGCGGTCTGGACGAGACTCGAACTCGCGACCCCCTGCGTGACAGGCAGGTATTCTAACCAACTGAACTACCAGACCTCGCGTTAGCGGTTGCAAATATACACCGCTTATTTAATTGTGCAAACAAAAAAACATAAAAAAGTAATTTATTTTTAGCTTAAAATAGTAGCCATAAAAAGAGGCCGTTGTGGTAGCAACAGCCTTTTTTTATATGGGTTTCAAAACCAATGAATTACATAGCTGCGTCAATGGCATCTGTGTACACCTGCTTAGGAGACACTCCTACTTGTCTACTCACAATCTCACCACCTTTAAATACTAACACAGTTGGAATGTTACGTACACCGTACTTAGCTGCAAACTCTTGGTTAGCGTCTACGTCTACCTTTCCTACGACAGCTTTACCCTCGTATTCATTACTTACCTCATCAATGATAGGTCCTACCATTCTACAAGGTCCACACCAAGCTGCCCAAAAATCTACCACAACTGGCTTGTCACTTTTTAAAACTACTTCTTCAAAAGTAGCGTCTGTTATTTCTAATGCCATGATTATATGTTTTTAATTGTCTACAAATTTACATATTTATTTTACCATTTTTCTCTCTAGTGCATGCCTTTTCTTATCCTGCTATAAAGAAGCTTTATATTAGTTTAGACTGAAATGCACGTCTGCAGCCTCTAAGGCTTCTAAAAGCGCCGTAGTCACGCCTATTTTCTGACTGCGAGAGACAAAATCTACTTTAATACTCTCTTCCATTTCATACAAACTAAAGTGGAGTGGCAAGTCTCCAGGATGGCTTTGAATAATTTCCTTAATTCCACTAATCTGGGCCTCTTCCAAATGATCTACCCGTAACTTCAGGGTGAGCTTCTTAGTAAAGGATTCTAGAATTTCTTGCAGCATATAAAAACCATTGTACTGCAAACGAGGCTCGCCTTGTTTGCCAGTCTCTTTATTGGTCCATCCTTCTTTTACGAGGGCTTTACAAAATATAAAAGAATTTACAATCAAGAAATGCCTGTACTTTAAATAATCTTCTCCGAAGATTCTAAACTCATAGGAGTCTGCATAATCTTCTACCGTAAAGGCTGCCCAGCCCTTTCCGTTTTTAGAAATCCTATGCTGTACCTCAGAGACTACACCAGCAAAAGCCAGCTCTCTATTGACATAAGTTGGTAAGTCATTAAAAAAAGACACATTGGCGTTGGTGTAAGTATTGATCTCTGTTTTGTAGTCGTCCAAAGGGTGGCCTGAAATATAAATCCCCACCACTTCTTTCTCTTGCTTTAACTTCTCCATGGTTCCCCACTCTGGACAAGGAGGTACTTCAGGTTCCGGAATTTGAATATCACTAGACTCTCCAAACAAGCTCACCTGTGCAGAGTTTTCATTTTCTTGGTATCTGGCACCATAGCGAATGACTTTTTCGAGGAAAGTACCAGCATCGCCCAGCTGGTGAAAATACTGCGCCCTGTGAACCCCTCCAAAAGAGTCAAAACCTCCTGCAAGGGCCAAGTTTTCAAATGCCTTTTTGTTGGCTGCCCTCAGGTCTATTCGTTTGGCCAAATCAAAGACAGACCTATAAGGGCCGTTCTCCTTTCGCTGGGCCACAATGGTCTCTACTGCGCCACGGCCCACTCCTTTAATAGCGCCCATACCAAAACGAACCGCTCCTGCTTGGTTCACGGCAAACTTGTAAAAAGATTCATTCACATCTGGTCCCAATACTTGGAGTCCCATGCGCTTACACTCTTCCATAAAGAAAGTTACCTGCTTAATGTCGTTCATATTATTAGACAGTACCGCTGCCATGTACTCCGCGGGGTAATGCGCTTTCAAATAAGCCGTCTGATAGGCAATATAAGCGTAACAAGTAGAGTGACTCTTATTAAAGGCATACGAAGCAAAGGCTTCCCAGTCTTTCCATATTTTCTCCAAAACCTCCCTAGGGTGACCTAATTTTTCTCCACCTCCTAAAAACTGGGGTTTCAATTTTTCCAGTAGGGCAAAGATTTTTTTACCCATGGCTTTTCTCAGTACGTCTGCTTCCCCCTTAGAGAACCCGGCCAGTTTCTGAGATAGTAGCATTACCTGCTCTTGGTACACGGTAATTCCATAGGTCTCTTTGAGGTATCCTTCCATTTCAGGAAGGTCATAGGTAATTTCCTCGTCGCCATGCTTACGGGCAATAAAACTAGGGATATACTCCATAGGTCCCGGTCTGTAAAGGGCGTTCATGGCAATGAGGTCGTCAAAAACGGTAGGTTTTAAATCTTTGAGGTGCTTCTGCATCCCTAAAGATTCGTATTGGAATACCCCAACGGTGTCTCCGCGCTGGAAGAGTTCATATGTCTTGGCGTCGTCCAAAGGAAAGTCATCCGGCACCAATTGAATGTCGTGCTTGGCCTTGACAATTTTAACGGTATCTTTAATTAAGGTCAGGGTTTTGAGACCCAAGAAGTCCATTTTTAAGAGCCCAGCGTCTTCTACTACGGAATTGTCGAATTGGGTCACATACAAATCTGAATCTTTGGCGGTGGCCACAGGTACATAATTGGTAATATCTCCTGGAGTAATAATCACCCCACAGGCATGAATACCTGTATTCCTAAGTGATCCCTCTAATACACGCGCCATATTCAAAGTCTGAGCCTCCAGGTCTGGTCCGTCTGCAATATTGAGTAGTTCGTTCACCTTATCTAGGTCTTCTGCCCTAAAGTTTTTCTTTAGCTCTGCCTCTGTATAGCTAAATATCTTTGCCAGCTTAGACATATTAGGCAATAATTTGGCTATTCTGTCTGCCTCATTGAGCGGCAAGTCTAACACCCTTGCGGTATCTCTAATAGAAGATTTGGCCGCCATAGTTCCATAGGTAATGATCTGAGCTACCTGATTGGAACCGTATTTTTCAATCACGTAATCCATGACACGGCCACGGCCTTCGTCGTCAAAATCAATATCAATATCGGGCATAGACACCCTGTCTGGATTTAAGAAACGCTCAAAAAGCAAATCGTACTTTAAAGGATCTATGTTGGTAATCCAAAGACAGTAAGCCACAACAGAACCCGCTGCAGAACCCCTTCCAGGACCTACAGACACGTCCATATTACGCGCTTCTCTAATAAAATCTTCTACAATGAGGAAATAACCAGGGTAGCCAGAATTTCGAATAGTATCTAATTCAAAATCCAAACGCTCTTTAATCTCAGGGGTAATTTCCCCATAACGTTTTTCTGCCCCTTGATAGGTAATGTGTCGCAAATAGGCATTTTCTCCGCGTTTTCCTCCATCTTCCAAATCCTCTGCTACCTTAAACTCAGCTGGAATCTCGAAAGCAGGCAACAGTACCTCTCTCGCCAGTTCAAAAGGTTCAATCTGACGGGCAATTTTATAGGTGTTTTCAATGGCCTCAGGAAGGTCTGAAAACAGAGATTTCATTTCCGCTGCAGACTTAAAGTAATACTCTTGATTAGGCAAACCGTAACGGTAACCTCTACCCCTTCCTATAGGGGTGGCTTGTTTTTCCCCATCTTTTACACAGAGTAAAATATCATGGGCCTCTGCGTCCTTCTGGTCTGCGTAATAGGTGTTGTTAGAGGCCACCAAAGACACTCCATACTTTTGGGCCATAGGAACCAGTACCTGATTCACTCGGTCTTCATCTTCCTGACCGTGGCGCATAAGCTCCACATAAAAGTCTGAACCAAAAGTATTTTTCCACCATACAAGGGCTTCTTCTGCTTGGGTTTCTCCAGTATTGAGAATTTTAGCAGCCACCTCTCCGTACATATTTCCAGAGAGTACAATCAAGTCTTCTTTATACTGTTCTACTAGGGCTTTGTCTATTCTGGGCACATAATAAAACCCTTTGGTATAAGCAATAGAAGACAGTTTGGCCAAATGGTGGTAGCCTTTTTTGTTTTTGGCCAAAAACACCATCTGGTACCCATAATCTTTTACATTTTTGTTGGTGTGGTCTTCACAAACAAAAAATTCACAACCCACAATGGGGGTCATGGTCCTACCCTCTTTAGGAGTTCCCGCTTCTTCTGCCTCCTTGTGGGCCTGTTTTATTCTGGCGTTATGCCCTTTCACCTCTTTTACAAAGTGGAAAGCCCCCATTAAATTGGCATGGTCCGTCAGGGCCACCGCCGGCATATTGTTTTTAGCTGCCTGAGCCACCAAATCCTTTACACTCATGGTAGACTGCAAGACCGAAAACTGGGAATGGTTGTGCAGGTGCACAAAAGCAGTGTCTTCTAACTGAGCTAAATTTTCTTTAATGTCTTGTTTGGTAGGCGCCGATATTTCTGGTTGGGCTTGCGCTTGCAGCGCCGCCGATGCCTCTTTTAAATTCACATGCTTTAATCCAATACCCTCTATAGGCTCAGGATTAGCTGCCACATATTGATTGTAATAGTCTGCCGGAGCGCCAAGTTTGTCTAAGGGATAATGTTTTAAACGAAGTAATTCTAAAAAGCAACGGCTAGTAGCCTCTACATCTGCCGTAGCATTGTGCGCTTCTCCAAAGGGTTCGCCAAATAAATACTGATGTAATTCTGTGAGCGTAGGCAATTTAAACTTGCCTCCCCTACCCCCTGAGATTTCACACATATTAGCAGTCTGCTCGGTACAGGTATCTAAGACAGGCTTTTGAGTGAGTAGGTTTTCTAACCCAGCCCTGTGAAATTCTGCCCCCATAATATTGAGATCAAAACCTACGTTCTGCCCCACCACAAAATGACACTTCTCTAAGGCTTTGGTAAAACGCTCCAAAACAACCAACAATGGCAGTCCTTGATCTTGAGCCAGTGCAGTAGAAATTCCATGTATCTGTTCTGCCTCAAAAGGAATGTCAAAACCATCTGGTGCCACCAAATAATCTTGGTGTTCCAAGAGGTTACCCATAGCGTCGTGCAATTGCCAGGCAATCTGTATACAGCGAGGCCAATTGTCTGTATCTGTTACAGGAGCATTCCATCTTTTGGGTAAGCCGGTGGTTTCAGTGTCAAAAATTAAATACATCTAGGCGTTTTTCTTTGAGTGCTTATTTTGCAGGGAACGGTAAAAATAACCAAAAGCAAGCGTATAGAAAAAGAGGGTTTTAAGAAGTTATTAACCCTTTTAATACAAGTAAATTGACAACCAATATAAATGTGCTGCTTCAAAAGACATCCAACTGCTTAAATTTTTATTATAAGCCCTTGTAAATCACAAAAAAAGGCTATATTTGCACCCTCTTAATTGAGAAAACTAAAAAGAATTAATAACCAAGGGTCGGGCACCCTACAAATTAATGTGATATGCCAGTAAAAATTAGATTACAAAGACACGGTAAAAAAGGAAAACCATTTTATTGGATCGTTGCAGCAGATGCAAGATCAAAAAGAGATGGTAAATTTTTAGAAAAATTAGGTATTTACAACCCTAATACCAACCCTGCTACTATTGAGTTAGATGTAGATGGTGCGGTTAAGTGGTTAGGAAATGGAGCTCAGCCTTCAGATACTGCTAAGCGTTTATTGTCCTACAAAGGCGCATTATTAAAGCACCACCTTTTAGGAGGTCTCAGAAAAGGCGCTTTAACTGATGAACAAGTAGAAGAGAAATTCAACGCATGGGTAGCTGAAAAAGATGCTGCTATTGCTGCTAAAATTTCTGGTCTAACTAAAGAGCAAGAAGCAGAAAAATCAAAAGCAATGGCTGCGGAAAAAGCAGTAAACGAAAAGCGTGTTGCTGACGCACAAGCCTTAGAGGCTGAAGCTGCTGCTGAGGTTGCTGCCGCTGAAGCTGCAGAAGTTGCCGCTATTGAAGCTGCTGCCGAAGAGGCACCTGCAACGGAAGAAGAAGTTGCGCAAGAAGCTCCTGCTGCTGAAGAAGAAGTTGCACAAGAAGCTCCTGCTGCTGAAGAAGCACCTACTGCTGAAGAAACTAAAGAAGCATAATTTAAAACAGGGATGCGTAAGGAAGATTGTTTCTACTTAGGCAGAATTGTTTCAAAATATAGTTTTAAAGGGGAGGTGCTCATTAAGCTAGACGCAGATGAGCCCGAACTATACGAAAACATGGAATCAGTGTTTATCTCTCTTAGAGACAGCCTGGTTCCATTTTTTATTGAAAAATGTTCCCTACATAAATCCAGCCTACTTAGGGTACGCTTTGAAGAAGTAGAAGATGAAGCCGCCGCAGATAAAATCATGGGTGCGGAACTCTTTTTACCCTTAAGTCTGCTTCCCAAACTCACTGGAAATAAATTTTATTACCACGAAATTATTGGCTTTACCCTCTTAGATAAAATCCATGGTAATATTGGTGAAATTACTGCTGTAAATGACAGCGTAAGCCAAGCTTTATTCATTGCCAAAAAAGGAGATAAAGAATTGCTTATTCCAATTACAGACCAGATTATCACCAAGGTAGA
Organism: Flavobacteriaceae bacterium; assembly: GCA_018401115.1. Lineage (GTDB taxonomy): Bacteria > Bacteroidota > Bacteroidia > Flavobacteriales > Flavobacteriaceae > MAG-120531. Next base: position 8,727 of record JAGYKX010000004.1, read on the forward strand.
TCGCGAGAACAAGACCATAGAGGTGACCACTCCAGACGGTCTTGTCGCTTTGTATTTAGGTGAGGACTAATGCTGTTGGTCTAAAATCCAAAAACAAATCTCAAAATATTGTGTAGCTTTAAGTGTTCAATATTGCACTTATGAAAACGCGAATTTCTTCTATATGGCTTTTTCTATTTTTTTTAACAGGCTGTAAACAAACACCTGCAGAAGTAGCCAACATCTCTAATAATCGAGAAAAAAGTCCCAATATTATACTAATTCTGACAGATGACCAAGGTTATGCAGATCTAGGTGCTTTTGGTGCCAAAGATTTTGAAACACCTCATATAGACCAAATGGCAAAAGAAGGGGCATTACTTACCCAATATTACGCTCCTCAAGCCGTATGCTCTGCTTCTAGGGCTGGAATTCTTACTGGCTGTTATCCTAATAGAATAGGCATTCACAACGCTTTTATGCCAGAGGCAAAAAAAGGCTTAAACCCAGCAGAACTCACTATAGCAGAAATGCTTAAACCACTGGGTTATGCCACTGCTATTTATGGAAAATGGCACTTGGGAGACGCTCCTGAATTCTTACCCAACCAACACGGTTTTGACGATTATTTTGGCATTCCCTATTCCAATGATATGTGGCCTTTACACCCTCAACAAGGGCCTGTTTTTAACTTTAAAGCACTTCCCTTATTGGAGAATGGACAAGTTTTAGACACTCTTACAGACCAATCCCAGCTCACTACCCAACTCACCCAAAGAGCGGTGTCTTTTATCACAGACAAAAAAGACCAGCCTTTCTTTTTATATGTAGCCCACCCCCAGCCACACGTGCCCCTCTATGTGTCTGAAAAATTTAAAGGCAAATCCAAAAATGGACTTTATGGAGATGTTATTATGGAATTGGATTGGTCAGTAGGAGAAATTCTAAAAGCCCTCAAAGACAATGGACTCGAAGAAGACACTTTGGTGATTTTCACTTCAGACAATGGTCCTTGGCTGGCCTACGGCAATCACGCAGGAAGCGCTGCACCACTTAGAGAAGGAAAAGGTACTGCATGGGAAGGTGGGCAAAGAGAACCTTTTATTGTAAAATACCCTAGATTAATTCCACCAGAGACCGTCGTAGAAGTGCCTGTAATGGGTATAGACATGCTTCCAACGGTGGCTGCCCTTACGGGAGGCAAATTGCCTAAGCACCCTATTGACGGTAAAAATGTCTTAGATGTGCTTAGCGGTAACAGCCAAGAAAGCCCTCAAGAAGCCTACTTCTTTTACTACAGGGTCAATGAACTTTTTGGAGTACGCTATGGAGATTGGAAAATGTATTTTCCCCATCGCTATAGAACTATGGCTGGGCAACCACAAGGAGCAGACGGCTTACCTGGACAATACGCCTTTATTGATATACAGGAAATTGAATTGTACCACCTGCCAACAGATGAAGCCGAACGCACCAATGTGGCACAATTTCATCCAGAAGTAGTGAACAAAATACAATCTTTAGCTGCAGATATGCGACTGCGTTTAGGAGACGCGCTTACTGGCCAAATGGGCACAGAAACAAGGGCCCTAGGTATACTCAAATAAGTCCTGATATTAAATTTATTTTACAGTATTTTTGTACTATGTCTGCCCCTTTCATTTTTAAAGAATTTAGCGTGAAACAAGACCAATGTGCCATGAAAATTGGCACCGATGGAGTCTTGCTTGGGGCTTGGGCGCCTATTTGTCATAAACCTAACAGCATTTTAGACATAGGTGCTGGAACTGGGGTGGTAGCGCTTATGCTGGCTCAAAGAAGTCTAGCAGAAACCATAGACGCAGTGGAACTCATTCCTGAGGCCTATGAGCAATGCGTGGCCAATTTTGAAAATGCGCCTTGGGCAGACCGACTGTTTTGCTATCATGCCCACTTGGAAGAACTGTTAGAAGAGACAGAAGCACTGACTTACGACCTTATGGTGAGCAACCCTCCCTTTTACACTGAAAATAATTTGGATAATGAAGCGAGGGCGGCAGCGAGGGAAAGCAGCACGCTGCCTTTCCCGCTCTTGGTGCAAGCGGCCACTACACTTTTGAGCCCAGAAGGCGTCTTTGCGGTGGTGCTCCCTTTTAAAGAGGAGCAGGATTTTATTGCGCTTGCCACCAAAGCAGGGCTTTTTCCTCGTGAAATTATGCAGGTAAGAGGGCATGAGAACGCCCCGTTTAAGCGATCCTATATGGCTTTTGGATTTAAAAAAACCCGCTGCCTCCACCACGAGCTCACCATTGAAACCAGCAGACACCAATACACGGAGGCGTACACCGAACTAGTCAAAGAATTTTATTTAAAAATGTAACTTTACTTTGTTGTAATGTTATATTTCTTTAGTTAATTTAGAAGCTAGAAATCATCGGCTTGTTTTGTAAAAAAAAGCCACCCAAAAAATTAGCTATGAAACCAGACTTATTTGAAGCCCCGGACTATTACGCCTTAGATGATTTGCTGAGCCCAGAACACCTCTTGGTGAGAGATGCTGCTAGAGCATGGGTCAAGAGAGCTGTGAGTCCGATTATTGAAAAGCATGCCCAAGAAGCTACTTTTCCCACGGAAATCATCAAAGGATTGGCAGAAATTGGTGCCTTTGGGCCCTATATTCCTGAAAATTACGGCGGTGCAGGTTTGGATCAAATTAGCTATGGCCTCATCATGCAAGAAATTGAAAGGGGAGACTCTGGAGTGCGCTCCACCGCCTCTGTACAATCCTCATTGGTCATGTACCCTATTTTTACTTACGGAAATGAGGCGCAACGCCAAAAATACCTTCCAAAATTAGCCGCTGGAGAAATGATGGGCTGCTTTGGGCTCACGGAACCAGACCACGGTTCTAATCCGAGTGGCATGACCACCAACATCAAAGACATGGGAGACCATTACCTCTTAAACGGAGCTAAAATGTGGATCTCTAACGCACCTTTTGCAGATATTGCCGTGGTGTGGGCAAAAAATGAAGCTGGAAGAATTAAAGGCGTAATTGTAGAGCGCGGTATGGAAGGTTTTTCTACACCAGAGACGCACAATAAGTGGAGTTTAAGGGCGTCGGCCACCGGTGAGCTTATCTTTAGCGATGTTAAAATTCCCAAAGAAAATATACTTCCAGAAAAAGACGGATTGGGGGCACCACTGGGCTGCCTAGACTCTGCCCGCTACGGCATTGCTTGGGGCGCCATTGGAGCAGCCATGGACTGCTACGACACCGCATTGAGGTATGCTAAGGAACGTATTCAATTTGGAAAACCCATTGCGGCCACCCAATTACAACAGAAAAAATTAGCAGAAATGCTTACCGAAATTACCAAGGCACAGCTCTTGGCTTTCCGTTTGGGACAACTCAAAAACCAAGGAAAAGCCACTACTGCTCAAATTTCTATGGCCAAGAGAAACAATGTAGACATGGCTATTAAAATAGCCAGAGAAGCCCGACAGGTATTGGGCGGTATGGGTATTACTGGAGAGTATTCTATTATGAGGCATATGATGAATTTAGAATCCGTGATTACCTATGAAGGTACCCACGACATTCACTTACTCATCACTGGAGCAGACATTACAGGACACCCTGCATTTTCTTCTTAAACGCTCGCACTTTGTGCTGCATGGCGGTTTTATTCTATTTTTGGGAGTGGCCAAATTTTCTTCATAACTTCTTTAAAGTGACTGCTGAAAATTGAGGCAAACGAATTAATTTTATGTCGTGTTTGCCTTAGTAGATTGTAATAATTTTTACGCTTCCTGCGAGCGGGTTTTTAACCCTGAACTGGAGGGAAAGCCCATAGCCGTATTGTCTAACAATGACGGCTGCTTCATTGCGCGCAGCAATGAAGCAAAGGCCCTTGGCCTTCCTATGGGCGCCCCAGCATTTAAATACGAAGCCTTTTGCAAGGAAAACGGTATAAAGGTGTTTTCTTCCAACTATCCACTCTATGGAGACATGAGCGCGAGGGTCATGCAAATTCTCTCTCAATTCACCCCTGAAATAGAAATCTACAGCATAGACGAGGCCTTCTTACTACTCAAAGGCTTTGATTATGTAGACCTGGCCAGCTATGGCAAAGAAATACAACAGCGGGTAGAGAAATGGACCGGTATTCCGGTGAGTATTGGAATAGCCCCCACCAAAGCACTGGCTAAAGTAGCCAACAAAATTGCCAAAAAATTCAAAGAGCGCACCGGTGGCGTACACGTCATAGATACAACAGAAAGCATTACAAAAGCGCTAAAATGGACCCAAATAGCCGACGTTTGGGGCATTGGGCGCCAGCATACCAGACGCTTAGAAGTCTTGCAGATAAAAACAGCTTACGATTTTACCAGACTACCAGAAGATTGGGTACGCAAACAAATGGCTGTAGTAGGTTTGCGCTTACAGCAAGACCTCAAAGGTATTCCTACCCTAGGGCTAGAGGAAGGGCAGAAAAGTAAAAAAGGTATTGCCACCACCAGGAGTTTTGAAGGAACCATTAGCAGCCTTCCCGAATTGGAAGAACGCATAGCCACTTTTGCCAACCACTGTGCTCAAAAAGCACGCACCCAGAAAAGTGCCGCTAACATACTGATGGTTTTTCTGCGCAACAATCCCTTTGATCCAAAGGTCCCTAGAATCAGAAAACACCTGGCCATTCCCCTAGCCTATCCTACAGACTCTAGTATTACACTAGGACAGGTAGCCATTAAGGGACTCAGGGCTTTGTACGAGCCTGGAGTGGCCTATAAAAAAGCAGGGGTTATGATCAGTGGTTTGGTGCCTGTAAACGGAAAACAATTGGACCTCTTTCAAAGAGAGCAGCCCAAACACGACGCCCTAATGGCCGTGATGGATAAAATGAACAAACGCTACGGAAATGCTTTAAAAGTAGGCAATCAAGACCTGCAGCGTACCTGGAAAATGAAACAAGAACACCTCAGCAAGCGCTATACCACTTCCCTGTCTGAGATTATTACCGTAAACTCATGAGACTCGTAAAAACAAAAGAAACCCCCAGTTTAAGCTTTTACACGCCCCTGACAGAGGGCGGGCAAAAGCAACCGATTATTGAAGGAGGTATCTCTGCTGGTTTCCCTTCTCCTGCAGACGATTTCAAAGAGATTCGCATTAGCCTAGACGAGAATCTGGTGCGAAACAAAGAGGCCACCTTTTACGCACGCGTAAGCGGAGAATCCATGACCGGTGCAGGCCTAGACCATGGAGATTTATTGGTTATAGACAGGAGTCTAGAACCTAAAGACGGTAAAATAGCCGTCTGTTTTATAGATGGTGAATTCACTGTAAAAAGACTTAAAATTACCGAAGGGGTGCTTTACCTCATGCCAGAAAACAAGAAATACAAGCCCATTGCAGTCACAGAAGATAATACGTTATTGGTGTGGGGGGTAGTTACCTATGTGATTAAAGCCATGTAAATGACAAAAACACTCAAGAGCGTTTGTCCGAATAAACAAATGGCCCAATTATTTACAGTGTGTTTGTAAGGCCTGATCTGCTGCTGCGTATCTGTAATTTTTAGCAGCTTTAAACAGCTCACAAGCTGCTTCATTCCTTCCTAAATTAATGAGGGCTAAGCCTTTAATATATTCAGATTTTCCAGATTTTGGGTTGAGCTCCTGAATCACTTTGTCAAAATAAGGAAGAGACAGTTCGTATAAACCAGCAGAAAAGTAAGCAGCTCCCGTATTTTCAAAATAAGAGAACTCTAGCGGGTCTAGAGCAGCAGCCTCAGATAACTTCTGTGCAGCATTCATAAAGTCTTGTTGTTGAAAAAAGGCGGAACCCTCTTGTGAAATTGCAAAAGCACGGTCTACAGTTTCTTTACCTAGCACGGATATTTTTTTAAGCACCAAGAAATCCTTGTCTGCCGGAAACAGCTCAATGGCTCTGTTAGCGACTGCTACAGCAACAGTATCTCCTGTAGGCTTTAAGGCATTGCTAGCAATCATATAGTTCTTCCAAACCATAGGATCGTGTTTTACAGAATCTTTAACAAAAATACGGTCTATTTCTACGGTATTACCATCCTGAATTAACAGGTTCAGGTAGTTCGCAAAGTGCGGAGGAATGGGCAAGTGCTCATAGGCATCCTTGGCGTAATAAGTAGCTGAATCTCTCTGATTTTTCTTAGTGAAAATTTGGCTCATCAGTGTTTCACTAAAGCCTAAATAGGGATTGGCGGTAATCCCTGCTCGGAGCATTTCTAAAGCTTTGTCGTCCTGACCATTTTCCATATAATACCTGGCCTTCATAGAGGCAATGGGTAAGGTGGTCACTGAGATATTTGGAATACCTGGCACTACCTGATCAATCTTGTTTAAAGGATAGGTGAACTTCCCAGCATTGTATTCCCCCAAAAGCACCTGTTGTCCTTTTAGGGATTCATTAGTCAGATAAGTAGTGTACGTTAAAGGAGCCAATAAAATCAAACACACCACAGACACCCAATAGGCATTTTTCATGGGGGTGGATTTGTGATCTTTATTAAAAGCTTTGGCGTCTAAAAACAATAAGACTATTAAAGCCATCACTAGCAGCCACACCATTTGCATAATAGGTCTGGCAATAGGAAAGTTTAAGGCACCATCTACCATATAAGTGCTGAGGGACATGGCCAAAAAAGCCACGAAGAACTTGGTGTTCTCTGGCAATTTAGACTTGGCTATATAAACGATATAAGCAATGAGCAGCCCAAAAAGTCCTAGATACATTAAGAAGCCTGGTATGCCGAGTTCCGTCCCTATCTGAATAAAGTCGTTGTGCATATGATAGGGCACCACATAGCCATTGATAAATTCTTTGTCGTATAAAATAGAAATGAGTTTCCAATTTCCAAGACCAGCACCTACTACTGGATTATTTAAAATATGCTCCACTCCTACCATATAAAAACGGAGCCTACCAGCAATAGATCCATCGGTAGTAGCCTGAACAATAGTTGCAGATCGTTCAAAGAAAGTAGTGTTATTTTTACCAATAGTACTGAGTTCACTAATCCCTACAGCCACCATAAAAGGTACCACAAAATATAAAATAGGAATAAGCAAACGCTTAGGTTTACCCGCCCTAAAATAGTTGTATAAACAAAAGGCCACATACAGGATCAAACTCAGCATCAAAGCCACATAAGAGGCCCTAGAGGCAATGAGCACCAAACAGAAAATAGTAAGGGTAATAAGCACTCCATAGGCCATTCGCTGCCATGATTTCTGTGCTAAATTCATCAGATAGAGTGCAAAAGGCATTTTAATCACCAAAGATAGTGCGGCAATATTAATGTTTCCGGTGGTTCCTTTCAATAGCGAAGACCTAGAGGCATTTGCCCCTTGTTTTAACAATCCCAACAAAGGGTCTAAGACCAAATACATCTCTACCAACAAGGCTCCCGTAGCCACCATAGCTATGAGCTTGAATTTGTTGGGTATTTTCTGAAGTAATACAAACACATTCACAAAAGCGATTGAAGTCCCCACCACTCTAGCCAAATTCACCAATACCTCTGTAGGGTTTATGGCATATAAATACGAGGCAGAAGCCCAAACAATAAAAGCGGCATACAACCAAGAAAATTTAGTCTTAAACAAACTGCCTACGGCCGATGAAAAATACGCGTGATTTTTCAAAATATAAAGTGCTGCCAACACACTCACACTATTCAAATACAACCACTGAGGGGCTATCTGGTCTACCGCACCTAGATTGGGTACAAAACCAATGAGCAAATACGCAATTAAAAAAGCACTGCTGTATAAGTGATGCACCGTTTGACTGTTAGATTGGTTTGGTGGAGTGTTATTTTTTGCCATTCTATGGAAAATATACTTTTAAATCAAATGTGAAAATACACATAAAGCAATCATTAGGCAAATTTAAAGATAATGACTCAATATAATCTCTAATCAGGACAAGTGCCCCATTGTGGAAGTGAGGCCTGGGAAATTGAAGACCCCGTAGAAAAATTAGTAGGTGCTTTGTCAATTAATGACACACACCAACCACTGAGATTTTGATCAAAAACAGTCGCATTATAGAACATTCCATCCATTTGGGTCACCTGGCTGGTATTCCAGTCTCCAAGGTCTTGATTATATTCCAAAGAATTGGCGAACGCATAGGACATATTGGTCACCTTAGCGGTATTCCAGTAGCTCAAAACACCATTATAAACACTCGCTCCAGCAAATAAATAACTCATGTCTGTAACATTGCTAGTATCCCAAGCAGCAATATTAGGGGTAATGGTTTGTTTGTTCTCAAATAAATTACTCAAATCAGTCACATAAGTAGTGACTAAGAGCGAAATATCTTCCCTGTCATCAGTTACAATATCTCGGAGCATTTGGTCGTTTACTACTAGATATTCAATACCCTCAAAAACCAGAATATCTCCTGGCTTTGCTGCTGAATTGGCTATTAAAGTTAGTCCGTTTGTACCCAAATAAAGACCAGGAGTTTGGACACCCTGTTGCGAATTTGACTCCTCTCCTTCAGATTCATCTCCTGATTGTTCTTCTGTTCCTCCAGATGTTCCAGTGGTCTCTGTTGGCTCATTTTCACTTCCTTCGTCAATTTCAATGGCATCAGAGCCTAAGTTGTCTTCTACCAACAAGTCACCCAATGCTCCAGAATTATCTGAAGTACAAGCAATGGCCATAGCCACAAAAAAAGAGAGGAGCATTTTTTTCATTGATCGAAAACAATTTTTACTTCAAATATAACGCAATGTAACTGCAAGAAAAAAGCCTTATAAAATTTGATAACAAAAAGAGAATATATACATTTAGTGCACAATGATTTTATCTAATGGAACAAAACCAACAAGCCATTAATCTTACGAATCTATTTGGCAGATTTTCATGATACTAGCTCCTTTGTTTATTTTGCAAAATGATACCTGGTATGATTTATTTAAGCCCACTTTAATAGGCCAGTATTTTATTAAAAACTTGTCCCTGGTAGCGGTTAGTTTATTTATATACAAAGAGAATTCTCATGACTGAGCATTTAAAAAAATATGCACTAATTGTTTTTTTAATACTATTTTCTTTTTGTAAGAAAAAAGAAATAAGAATAAATCCTGTGTCATATGCCCATTTTGAAAAATTCATCAATGAAACTAAATATATTACAGATGCAGAAAAATATGGCTGGTCAATTGTACAGTTAGATGTGTACAATTTTAAAAAAGTGCCAAATGCTACTTGGAAAAAACCAGACGGAATTAACCAGGTCGCTTCTGTAAATCTGCCTGTAACTCAAGTGAGTTACAATGACGCTTTAGCCTATTGTAAATGGGCAGGAAAAAGACTACCAAATTATAATGAATATTGGGATATGGTCAGAAATGATCAAAGAATAATAGTGTCCGAAAATACACTCCCCATATCAGAAATAGGTAACGTTAATGTTGTTGGAAATGTATGGGATATAACTGGAGATTTAAATAATGGAATGGTTAGGTTAGCAGGAGGCTCACTATTTTGTTCAAAAAACACCTGCCATGGAACAGTTAAAGACAGGGCATTGTTTGTAGATAAAGAAACAGGTAATATACATATAGGATTTGCTGTAATTGACCTTTAAATCTCACTAATTACTGGTCATTATAAAATTTCCAAACTAGTATTCAGATATAAAAGGGGAAGGTGTTTTGGTACAAGGTTTTTCTTCGAAGCTTCATATTGGCCCTGTAAATTGCAATACCTTAAACTTAAATAAATTGCTATTTTTAGAAATTAAATTTAGTAAGAACTAAGTTTAGAGTAAAAATTCACGTAGCATTATGAAAAAAATATTTAAAACGCTTACAAAATTTACCCATGACTATGAGATTAAAGATGAGATTATACTCCGAGATCATTTAGCTATGGAACGAACAAAACTGGCTAATGAAAGAACTTTATTGTCATATATTAGAACATCACTGTATTTAATACTTGGAGGTATTGCATTTTTGGGTATGGATAATTTAGTGGAAATCAGAAATCTAGGGTATTTTTCATTTGTATTAAGCATACTAATTCTTATTGTTGGAATAGCTCGTTTTCGCCAACTTAAAAAACATCTCAAATCAATGTACAAACCTTTTTAGAAGTGTTTAAAAATAACTTACTATTTATGTTTTTTATGCAAAAAAAAGGCCCCGCAAAGAACCTCCTTTTCACTTATGCTAAAAACTAAACTAACCACTCAAAAATAACAATTAAGCCATTTTTAAATATTAAGCGGGCTTAATCTTTAATTTAATTCTACATTATGCTAAAATGACGCTTATTAACATTAAAAAAGATATTTTTGAAGAAAATACTTAAAAGCTAGTGATGTCGAAGTGTATAAGGTTTAAAAGTTCTTAACACAAAAAAAGCGAAATTACAGTAGCTTAATGGTTTACTAATATTATGATAACCAGTTTATTGGAAATTTATAATAAAAAACATCATGAAACGATTAGACTTAGAACATTTTAAAATTTGCATTATTAATGATGTTAATATGCAAGACAAAATTGATCAAATTTTTACATCTGCTTTTGAAAATTACTGTAGTAGAAAACAAATTAACTACGCAGATCCAGATGTAAAAGCAGACGATTTTAAAGAGGCCTATCTCATTTCTTCTAATTATTTTTTTAAGGAATCCCTTAATTGGTAATCAAATGTGGTCTTGTTTTCATTGTTAACCAACTTACTTTTTTTGACCTTTATTGATTAAGTGTGAATCATTCATTATTCTTTAGAGGTAAGAAATCAGGATAGAAATACAGTGGTTGAGCAACGTGTTTGATTCCGTCGTCTGCGCATTCAGAGGTTACCCAGTAGCCATTAGCATCTAATGCAATGGCTTCGCCTTGTAGCTCCATTTCATAATGTATTTGAGTGGGCGTTTGCTTGGTGAGCCTATCCTTTATTGATTGTTTTTCTTTTGGCGAATAGTAAAAAACACCTTTGTAATTCTTTAGGATAATGGCTCTTTTTTTGGAGGCATCTCCTCCTGTAATTCGGTACAGGTCCTTTTTGTCCCATAAGGTTTCATTGGTTAATTTAACATTGCCTTGGTAAGCTAAAACTGTTCTTTTGTCCGTCGAATCGAGAGCATAAGAATACACCCTTGAGGGTACATCTCTTTTAGTAACCACAACTAGTTCCTTAGCATCAGCGTCAAACAATAGGGCTTCTGCATCTCTAGCACCGTCCTGATATTGCATTTCTATTTTTCTCTTGACACTTACTTTATTTTCGTGGGGTTTGGGCTCATTAATTAAATAAACGCTAATGGTTTTTCTAAGGGCACGGTTATCTCCAATGTCACCTATAAAGAGGGTATTCTCCCCTTTGTATTTACCTATGGCAATATCTTCCCAATCAATATTTTGAGCTCCTTCAATTAAAACTTCTTGAAGGATTTCAAGCGCATTATTTACCCTGTATAGCACCGCTTTATCTCCGCTGTCATTATGTACCCAAAAATGATTTAAATGTTCTGAAGCACCAACCATACCGCTTACTTCCTTTAAACGCATATCATGACTGTAACCTGTAATGGTGTAAGTATTAGTTTCTTTGTTACAAGAAGAAAAAAACAGAACCATTAAAATAAAAAGTTGCTTGTAGCGTATCATGATTTATTGGTTTAATTGATCAAGAATGTTTTTTAAGCGTATTATTTTGAAGTTCTGAGTTTCTCCATCGTTATGACCGTCTTGAACAATGAGTACTTGAAACCTTTGATGAGTGCTCACTTCCAGCCCATCAGTTTCTTGAGCTCCATCTATTTGTGAATTGGCATCTATTTTAAAGCTTGCCTCTAATTTTAAGGTTTTTCTGTTTACAACTGCAAAGGTGTTGTTGCCTTGAACCGAGAGGAATAAATACCCCTCTCCGTTCCCTAGATCTGCAAGGGCCAAACCTTCAAGGTCTGCAATAAGATGTGCTTTATCTGTTTTTAAAACTTTTGTTCTTTTGTTGTTTTGTTCACTTAAGTCTATGTACCACAGTCCTTTGTCTTCTTCTGCTATATAAATCCTTTCATAATAAGCATCTCCTTCAATACCCTCTACCTTACTGCTAAATTTGAATTGGTCTAACAGATTTATAGATACAAATTGGTCAATTAATCTAATATTATAGCGCTTTACCATCCCTTTTTTATCGCTGAGAAAAACCTCTGTGCTAAGGGGGCCTTTATAAAAACTAATTCCATACACGTCCTTAAGACCAGTAGGGTAGCGATTTAATAAGATTAAGGAACCGTCTGATTGTAGCTTGTAAAAATCAAGACTATTATAGCTTCTATTGGTACCCGCTACTATTGGACCTATTGGGCTGTCCCACAGGTCTACATTGTTAATTCTACCAAAGGCTGAGTCAAAGATACGCACCCCTTTTTCATTGTATGTTTCAAGGCCTCTTTTTTTATCTGTACCCACAATATAAATGGGTTTTTGAGGATCATCACTCACCCAAATGCAAATGTCATCTGCCGCATCTTCTGGTGAAATTACCGAGCTTGTTTCGAGAAAAGGGGAAACACTAAAAAAAGATAGTGAATCTAAGGATTCACCATCTTTTTTTTGACTTATTGCTGAAAATGAGATGCTTGTGGCTACAAATAAAGCGATTAACTTAGTGCTTTTCATTATCTAAGATCCACTTTTAAACCAATATTCCAGTTTATATCGTAATATTCTAATTGCATGGTTCTTTGAGCAATTCCTTGATAATACCTCAACGGTTGATTCGTTAAATTTTTAGCTTCAGCAAAGATACGAACACGGTCATTAATGGAGTAGGTAGCGTTTAGGTCTACAAATGTTTGCTCATCGTACCAACGGTCTTCAAATTCATTTCCACCTACCTCATCTAAAGATTCTCCAGCATAATTTAGTGAAGCTCTTAAAAAGAAGTTTTTTGTCTCATATGCCAGTGATACGTTATACATGTTTTCATTGGCGCCTACTAAAGGAAGGTCTGTTCTTCCCTCCACACCGTCGGTACTCGATTTGGTGTGAGTGTAGTTGCCATAGAAAGTAGTTTTTCCTAAAAATCCTGGTAAGAAATTTAGTCTAGATTGAACCCCTACTTCAAAACCATTTACTGTAGCAGATTTTCCATTTCGAACTTGTTCGTAATCAAACCCAGCATATAGACCTGAAAAGCCTTCAAAATTGTCATCACTAAATGTGTACAACCAATTGTCAATATTTTTATTAAATACACCTACTGAAATGAGTCCTACATTTCCGAAATAGTATTCAGCCATAAGATCAAAGTTATTCGAAATGGTTGCCTCTAAATCAGGGTTACCAAAAGCAATTTCCTCGTCTTCTGAAACCACTTCACGGTAAGGTACCAGGTCAAAATAAGCAGGACGGGCTAATGACACTGTGTAAGCCGCGTTAAAAACAGCATTTTTAATGGTATGTTGTACAGTTACATTTGGCAGTACATTTGTGTAATTATTTTTTCCTGAAACAACTCCTAAATCACTAACCACTACGTCAGTAGTCTCATCATATTCAAAACCTGTATACTCAATGCTTGTAGATTCTAAACGCGCTCCAAAAATAGCCTTAGTCTTTGGCCCTAATTGATCTGTAAACATCAGATATGCGGCGTTTACAGTCTCATCTGCGTTGTAATTCTCAGCACCAAATTCTCCTAAAGCAATTTCTTTATCATAACCATCTAGTCCTAATCCTCCTAAAAATTCAGCAGAAGCAAATAAACCGTGTTTGTAAGCCCCAGCCAAATATCCATCTACGTCATAGTTGGCTGTAGTGGCCTGTGTGAGTGACGGGAAGGCAGATTCAGCGTCATATTCATACCAGATGTTATCTCGAAGTTTAGACTTTGAATTAATTTTATAACCAAACTTAAAAAAGTCGTTCTTTCCATAAGGTAATTCTAAATTAATTCTAAACGTATTATTGTCTTCCTCTGTATATGAATCTCCTCCAAGCACCTCTTTGTATTCAAAATTATCTGTATTATTTAATACCGCTTCTGAAACATTGAAACCTGGTAAACTAGAGTTTGAAAGCCCTATACTTGAATAAGCGGCACTTTTTTGATCATATCTTATGTAACGCTCATCAGGGCGCTCTTCAGACGCTTGAGAATAAGAGGCTTTCCAATCTATGGCTAACTTGCCTAGTTGGTGATCACCCCCCAATGCAAATCTTGAGGTGCGTTGGTCTTCCAGACGTGTATTGTCATTGCGGTTGTTTCCAATACCACCTTTAGTTTGCTTACGGATCCGTAGGGTGCCATCTTGTTTGTCGTCAATATCGTCAAAACGAACTCTGTAACGATTTTCCCAATCATCACGAGAATTATACATAGACTTAAAGTATAGATTGTTGTTTGTGTTTAAAGCATAATCTAAGTTTAATGAAATAGAACGGCGTGTGCGTTTTACGTCGTATCGTCTAATGTCTTGCTCTTTAATTTCGTCTTGTGCACTATCATTCCATTCAAACTCAACATTATCTGACCCATAGTCAGACATATTGTTACTCGCACTTAGCGTATAAGCAAATTTCTCACTTAGTTTGTCTGCTAAAATTAAACTTAAACTTCGATTAAAACCGCCATCTCGAACAGGGTTAGCACCTCCTGAAACTGTTGAAGAAAAACGAAACCCATTTGGGTTAGACCGCGTTACAAGATTAACAGAACCACCAATAGCGTCTGCTTCCATATCTGGCGTAAGGGTCTTACTTACTTCAATAAGTTGAATCATATCTGAGGGAATTAAGTCCATTTGAACCCTTCTGTTGTCTCCTTCAGCAGAGGGAATGCGATCTCCATTTAAAGTCACTGAATTGAGCCCGGGCGCAAATCCACGAATGATAATGTCTCTTGCCTCACCTTGATCGTATTGCATGGCAATACCACTCACTCTTTTTAAGGCATCTCCAATATTTGCATCAGGAAATTTACCCACCTGATCAGATGAAACTACATTGGTTACATTTACATCGTTCTTTTGTTTGTTAAGGGATTTTACTACCCCACTTTGAAAGCCAGATACAACCACCTCATCTAACGCATTTACTTCTGGTTTTAGGATAATTACACTAACTGTGTTTGAGGCTTCTGAAAGGGAAAATTCTTGTGACGCAAAACCGGTGTAACTTATCGCTGCGTTTTTAGTACCCTCTATTAATGCCACGAAATAGCCATCGAAATCTGATACTACTTTTTGGCCATCTTCAATAGTAACTACTGCTCCTGGTAAAGGAAAATTATTCTCATCAATAACCCTACCTCTAACAGAGGATTGAGCAAATAAACTCCCTGAGCCAATTGCTAAAAAAAGAAAAATTAAAATAAGTTTTGTTTTCATCTTGTTAAAATTTTAACAAATAACCCAACTTTTTTTAGGAGAAACTTTACCGCTTCGTTATAAAAAACACACTATATGGTTACGAACTTTAAATAATCTTTATTCGCATTAAGACAGTGTAAATTTTCCAATGAAGGTTGCCTCTCTAATAATGGAGAAAACTGTGATATTATTATTGAAAAGTAGGACACCTCTAAAAAATTAACCTTGCAAATAGTCAGCAAAAAGTGTACCTATTTAGTCAAAAACTAAGTGGATAGTACGGGCAAAGTGAAGCACTTGCTGATTTACTTTAAATAAAAGCCATCTGCTTTTGATATTTTAAGCAACCAGTCTTTCTCCTTTTCAGCTTCACTACGCTTACCAAAAACTCGCGCTTCTATTTACTAATCTGGGTGGTGATTGCTCATATTTCTGAGCTAATTCTGATAGCACTACTGGCTCCTTGAGCGCCTCCAATACTACCTTGGTTTTGAAATTAGAGGTGAATTTATCTTCGTGTCTTATTCAGTAAATTTATTAATTAAACTTACTGCCTCAAATTTTGGGGGACCTACATTATATATAATATTTATTTCTAAGATTAAGGCATTAGCCTAATCTCTTTGACCCTCGCGTCTTCTATGCATTTTCTTTCTTCCAGGCATGAAACTCTTTTAAATTTAAAAAAGGCAAGTAGCTTTTGATCTAAAGAATCTAGAGTAGACCTGAGTTTTTTCTTTAAACTGTCATAAGACAAATCTTGGTTGTACAATGCCATAAGTGATGGAAAACTAACATAATCAGGTGAAGCTGTTAAAAGCATATCTAATACCTCTTTTTCTTTTGTAGTCAATGTACTGTAAAATGGCTTATAGTTTTTTCTAATCCGTGATTCAAAGGTTCTTTTCCTTTTCTTGATTAATACCAAAATCAAAATAAAAGTTAAAACTATAATGACATAAATAGTCCAAGGGATTGATTGAGAGTATATTTTATCTACTTCTTTAAGAGTCCCTAAAAAATCTGAACGGTCTATAAAATGTAATTCTTTTTTGAATTTTGTAATTCTTTTAAGGTAAAAATAACCTCCTAAATTTTTGTTGTAGGTAAGGTCTACTATAGATTCTATTGGAACCCCAGGTTGAAGGTATCTGGTGAGTTCATTTCTTGAAAAATCCAAAAAAACTAAATGATCTTTGTTAAAATAAAGAGCATCTTGAGTGAATATTGTTTCTGGGGCCCAAGCAGTGGACAAATCTGTATTTAGCTTGCCTTTATAAAACCATTGACTATTATCAAAATCAAAAGCCCATACTTCATTCAAATATGTCTCAAACTGATTAGAGTTCGCCTTGTAATTATAAATTTCCCCTGCGGTTACATAAAGACTGTTTTTATTTAACTGGGCAATAGGCCTATACATTCCAGGAGGAATTTCTTCTATTGAATTTTTGGCACGGACTAATTCAGTTTCCCTTAACTGAGGATTAAAACGGGTGATAATATTTTTGTAAGTGAATAGTCCATAACCACCAAAAGTGTGGAAAGCATTATTTCTAATAAAAGGGAAATGATCGTATTGAGACTTGAATTCGAAAGAATTGTCTAAGCGATTAAATTTTTCTCCGTCAAAAGAAAAAACCATTCCGGCAGAAGCGTTCACTAAAAAACCGTTGTTTTCATCACTCACAAAAACATATTTTAATAAGTCTAATCCGTGAGCACTAACCTCCATAGGCTTTTTAGAAATGGTATATAATGAATCACTAGACATTATGTAAGAGTCTTCTTTATATGAAAACATCATTAAATTATTGTCTTTTAATAGAGACTCATCCAATTTGCTGTGTACCTCTTGTGCATATAAAAAACAAGAAAAGAATCCAAGTAAAAGAGTGAAGGTCGTTTTCATAAGGGGTGATTAATCATTATTTAAAATTAAAATTAGGTAATTCCCCTTCATCAAAATAAGGGAATAGTCCGGTTGAAAATAATTTTAAAAATAAATAAATCTCAATATACGCATAAATAAGAGCTATTTCTTAAAAAACGTACTCGTTAATACTTTAACTATTTTGCTATCTGAGTATTAACTTTTATTTTTGGTAATTATTTCAAATATCCCCAATCTTGAAACTACATATTTCTTTCTTAAGCATTTCAATGCTTTTCCTTTTTCAGATAGCACAAGCCCAGCAACAACCCAATTTCTTGTTTTTTGAGCAGAATATGGGAATTTACAATCCCGCCTTTACTGGAAGTGAAGGGGCTTTTGTAGGACTTGGCTATAGAGCGGCATGGTCTGGAATAGAAGACGCACCCAGAGCCACTTCATTGGTGTATAACACTAAAGAAAAAAATAGGGCCTCCTGGGGTTTTAGCTATTTATCAGATAAAGTCTATGTAGAAAACCAAGGAATGGTATCTGTAGACTATGGCTATAAACTCCAATTAAACACTAATACCAATTTACATCTAGGAATTAAAGCAGGAGCTAACTTCAATAATATTGATTTAGACAAGCTTAATAGAATCACCCAAGAGAGTAACGAATCATTGGGCAATGTTCAAAACTATCTAAATCCATTATTAGGTATAGGAGCCTATTTAAAAACAAACACCTATTTCTTGGGACTCTCAGTGCCTAATTTTTTAAACACCAAAAGATTTAAAGAAGTCAATGGCATACAAGCTACTGCTACAGACAAACCGCATTTGTATGCTAGTGGTGGTTTTGCATGGAAGGTAAATAGCACCATTTCCATAGCACCTTCATTTTTATATCGCATAGTTAGCGACGCACCCAACCAAATCACTGCCATAGGGAAGATAAATTTCAAGGACCAATTACAAGTGGGAATGGGCGTGAGTAATAATGACTACATCAGCGCTATGCTAATCTTTAGCGGTATGCAAAAACTAGACTTTGGCTATGGTTATGAGATGGGCCAAAGAACCAGCAGCACAGCTCTTAGAGCCAACACCCATGAATTATTTTTGAGATTCAAGTTTGGACAGACTAAAGCCAATAACCTAACTCAGAAAGAAGAAAACAACGATAAGCAATAATATATATACCTGAATATAAGAACTCAAGAAATTTGCTAATTGTACTTTAGTTTAAATCAATTTTCAAGCATTTTAAATATTCCAAAGGGGTTTGCTTTGTAATTTTTTTAAAAGTTCTATAAAAGTGAACGTTTGAATTAAAACCGCAAACTTTCCAAAGTTCGTTTAGGTTTTTTGCCTCCCCTTTTTCAAAGTTTTCTTTGATAATTTTTTTTGCTTCCTCCACTCTGAAGTGATTGATTAATTGGCTTGTATTGTTTCCATAAATTTTATTTACGGCTGTAGATAAGTAATTGGTGTTGGTTCCTATTAGTCTTGATATTTTAGCTGTATTGAGATTAGGGTCAAGATAGATTTTTTCATCTTTTAATATGTTTATTAGATCTTGGTAAATTTTGTCCTCATTAGATTTTTCAATTTGATTTGATGGTTTAGATAAATAGGTATAGAATCTATCTATATCTCTTTGGTGTGTTTTAATTAGATTAAAGTATTTTCTTTTATTTAAATAAAATATAAGGGCTATGACTAATATAAATGTCAGAGACAGACTCAGTATTACAAGGGTAAGATTGTTTTTGTTTTGGGCTTCAATCTCCAAGTTTAGCTTCAAGATTTCATTTTCAAGACTAATTTCATTGTATTTTGTGTTTAAGTCTTTGAGTTTAGTTGTATAGCTTTCATTGTTAATACTATCTCTATAAGTGATATTTCTCTTCAACACATCATTAGCTAAATCGTATTGACCTTTGCCTTCATAATAAGACATTAAAGTTTTGTAAAGTATTTCTTTTACCCATGTTTCTGATTCTTGATTTTCTAGAAGTCTCAACCGATCAATATATGTGTCTATCTGTTTATCATCTTTTAGTTCGATGAGTTTGGATAGTGATAAGATTTTATGTTTTGTATTGTTATTCTTGTTTGCTGCCTGTAAGCTTGAATCAGCATATGAAATAGCTTTATTAATATCTCTATTGGCTTGGTATATTTTTGATGCTAGAAAGTAGTTGTACTCTAAAAAGCCAAGTTTTTCTCTAACTAGCCATCTTAAAGAGTTTTCAATATACCACTCTGCGCTATCTGCTTTTTTTAATTCTAGATACGTAAGCGCTACGTTTGAGGAGGATAAGGATTTCTTGAAATTATTCTCATTTGATTCTTGCTTCTCTTGATGATAGTATTCCCAGACTTCTTTATATCGGTTTAATGCTTCTTGATGTTGTTTATTTTTATTTAACAATATTCCAAGATTGGTTAAAGACTTAATTCTTAAACTATCGTTTTTAAATTTAGCAGATAAATCAAGTACCTTTTCTGTATAGTAAATAGCACTATCTTTTACCCCTTCATACATGTGTACAATGGCGAGTTCATGATATATTGAAGCTTTCTTTTCAAGACTACAATCAGTAAAATATTTTTTTGATTTGTAAATACTTTCTTTTGCCTTAGAGTAATTAGACTGATTTACAAAATAAACGGTCTGTTCTAAAAATGTAGATGCAGTTTCACATGAGTTTGTGTAACTAGAAAAAATACTAGCAAAAACAAAATAGAGGTAAATCATCAATCTTAATTTTAAACAATATTAATTAATTAACATTTTTTGAAAGAGTAACAACAGCCTATTTTTTTGGATTTGTTATTAATATTTATTCATGTGTTAATAAAAGGATTTATAAATATTTCTTGACCAGTTATTTTTGGGGATTATTCTAAATAGCCCCCAATCTTGAAATTACATATTTCTTTCTTAAGCATTTCAATGCTTTTTCTTTTTCAATGGGTGCAAGCCCAGCAACAACCCAATTTCTTGTTTTTTGAACAGAACATGGGAATTTACAATCCCGCCTTTACTGGAAGTGAAGGGGCTTTTGTAGGCCTAGGCTATAGAGCGGCATGGTCTGGAATAGAAGACGCTCCCAGAGCCACTTCATTGGTGTATAACACCAAAGAAAAAAATAGGGCCTCCTGGGGTTTTAGCTATTTATCAGATAAGGTCTATGTAGAAAACCAAGGAATGGCCTCTGTAGACTATGGTTATAAACTCCAATTAAACACTAATACCAATTTACATCTAGGAATTAAAGCAGGAGCTAACTTCAATAATATTGACATAGACAAGCTTAATAGAATCACCCAAGAGAGTAACGAATCATTGGGAAATGTTCAAAACTATCTAAATCCATTATTAGGTATAGGAGCCTATTTAAAATCAAAGACTTACTTCTTTGGACTCTCAGTGCCCAATTTTTTAAACACCAAAAGATTTAAAGAAGTCAATGGTATAGAGGCCACTGCTACAGACAAACCGCATTTGTATGCTAGTGGTGGTTTTAGCTGGAAGCTAAACAACACTATTTCCATAGCACCTTCATTTTTATATCGCATAGTTAGCGACGCACCCAACCAAATCACTGCCATAGGGAAGATAAATTTCAAGGACCAATTACAAGTGGGAATGGGCGTGAGTAATAATGACTACATAAGCGCTATGCTAGTCTTTAGCGGTATGCAAAAATTAGACTTTGGCTATGGTTATGAAATGGGCCAGAGAACCAGCAGCACAGCTCTTAGGGCCAATACCCATGAATTGTTTTTGAGGTTTAAGTTTG
>JAGYKX010000005.1:0-1200000 GCA_018401115.1 Flavobacteriaceae bacterium
TTTTGGTTTTCAGAATATAAAGGATGAAAAGTGATATTTCATACATCAATAAAACAAATACTTGAGCTTTAGCTATCTTGTAGATGTTCATTTATTTATGCAAGCTTTTATTGCTTCAATCATGTTTATAAATACTAAATCCCTAAAGACATTTAAGATTTTTAACACCAATATATTTTAAAAAAATATTTAATACAAATAAGTTTAAAAATTAGAATTTTTTAAAAAAAAAGGCCGCTAAAAAGCGGCCCTCACCCAAATCAACACTCATTTACTTAAAGTCTTTGAACTAAAAGAATTGTGGTTAAAGTTGAACTTATAAAACCAAAAACTTTGATCAAATCATCTGCTAACTTTCCATCTTTGACTTTTGGTTGTTTTCTATTTACAATAATTATAGATTCTGGCAGTACCTTGGGGTTCTTTAAAAATCCTATTTTTTTAGATTTACCACTTTTATAAGTGATATAGATGCTTCCGGCTTCATCAGTGATCTTGCCTCCAGAGTTTTTTATATAGTATTTAGCCCTTTTATTAGGTTCCATAATAAATTGTGAAGGAAATTCTATAGCACCTTGAGTTTGAACATAACCAAAAGAATCTCCAATAAAAATCTCATCTCCTATTTCTAATATAGCCTCTTTGTTTTTTAAACCTTTTTTGAAATTGTAGGAGATATTTCTTCCGTTTCTTATAATGAAAGAATTGTCCAAATTGGCTGTTGGTTTTAAGCCGCCTGCTTTATTGATAATCCATTCTAGACTAACTAAGTCGTAATCTATAATAATCGTTTGAGGGAAAAATACTTCTCCACTAACATTAATCGATTTCACCACTCCAGCACTATTTGGTTTTCTTACAACGACTATGTCATTATCTTCTAAAATAAACCCATGTTCTGGTGTTTCTTTTAACCCTTTCAAATAATCAATATCCAATATAATCTCTTTATAGTCTCTCATTTTTCCTATCGCAACATCTATTGCCTCTCTAGAAACAGTTACTATCTCCTGGTCTGCATATTCTTCGAAACCCCCAGATGCTATTATAGCGTCTTCTACATACATATTTACCTGTAAGGGTATTTCAGATGGGTTTTTAACAAAACCTACTACCCTAACTGTTTTGTCTAATACTTCTGTTACTGACTCACTGTATAAAACAACCTGATCTTTAGGAGCTAACATTACTTTAGAAATTTCGTTAAGATTTTCCAAGCGATAGCTAAATAAGCGGTATTGCCCTTTAGATTCATCCCATCTTTTTAAATCTACCCTAGATTTCAAAACCTTTGATTGAAAAACAGTTTCTTCAAAAGAAGTTGTTTGAAAAATAAGATCAAAAAGACTTAAATCTTCTCTCCAAAACACCGTAGTTGGTTCAGAAACATAACCACTAATACTCACCCTATTTTCTCCAATAACTTCAGTCTCACTGTAAATTTTAATGGAGTCGTTTTCTTCCAATACCACTTTAATTTCTTCATCCAAAACAGATTTTAAGTTATATGTAACAAAACTTTTATCACCATTAATATCTTCTTTAAATATGTCTACTTTATTTAGGTAGGTATTCGGTCTTATTTGTTTTGCCGCTAATTCAATAAGTGTTTTTAAATCAGAAAATGTATTTATATCATAAACACCTGGAGCATTAACATGACCATTTATGGTAACAATATTTTTAACTTTATCCAAAATTTTTGAAACTTCAATTCCGTCTCCATCTTCAATTTTAAATTCATTTTTACCTTCCTTTACATTATTGTAATTAACACTGGTTACAAAACGATCGTAAATAAATGACTGAGCCCTATCTTTGAATGGTTTTACTCTAGTTACTTTAAAATTATTTAAACTAGCAGTTGTGGGCAAACCACCGGAGAATTTAATTAAATCTTGAAGATTCTCTTGCTCTTTCATTTCATATACCCCTGAATTCTTTACCTGACCACTTAAGCTAATACTCGAGATTCTAGGCCCTACAAATACTACGTCGTTGTTACTCAGTCTAACATCATTTTTAATTTTTCCAGTGGTTATGTACTGATACAAGTCAATCTCTTCTAGCAATTTATTATTTCTGAATATTTGAACAGATCTAAGGGTACCAGAGGTCTTTACACCACCTGCAGCATAAAGGGCATTCAAAGGGGTCGCTAAGCCATTTACTAAATGAGATCCTGTAGCACTAACCTCTCCAAGTACAGTTACTTTAACTGGCCTTATTTGTGTTAATGATACATCTAAAAAAGTTTTTTGAGGACTGCTTAATAATCCTGAAAGAAATTTACCTAGGTATGTTTGAAGTCTTTCTTTTAATGTTTTAAAACTATTTCCAGCAGCTAAAAACACGCCCATATTAGGAAGCCTAATATTTCCATTTAAATCTACAGTTAGTTCTAAATCCATACTATTATCTCCAAATACAGCCAATCTAAGGACATCTCCTGGAGCAATTATGTATCCTTCATCTATATTTCCAACTAAATATTCTTTCTCCGTAAAAGGATTGTTTAAAAATATATCGTACCCAAAAAAATTCTTGCTTTCTTTTTCTAAGGTATTTCTGAGTGCTTCTACTTCTTCTTCACTACTATCTTCAACGAATACCATAGGTGCTGATTGATTTAATGAGGTTGCTACTGGAGCTACATCATTACTTACAACTACTGGACCAGTTGACACAGAACCGCTAGTAAAATAAGTACTTAAAAAAGTATCGAAGTCTATTCCTCTTACCCTTGCCATTTGTCGGGCTTTATCTTCTGAGATACCATTCTTTGCTAATTCCTGCAAAACCTGCTGTTGGCTCGTTATATTTCTTTTTTGAGCTTCTTCAAGGGCTTGGGAGGTTGTTTGAGAAAAAGTAAGTTGTGTAAATAAAATAAAAGCAAGTAATAATTTAAGCTTCATAATAGATTTTTGTTTAGAGGTTATTATTTAAACCATCTTGATTTTAATAATAAATTATAATGTATTAGTCCAATTCCTGTTCCTAAAAGACCATATAAAACGTCTCTATGATCAGGAACTCGAGTAGGAATTATAAACTGACCTATTTCTGCCATTGATACTATTATAAATGACAAAAAAACAGTTAATAAAGTGGCTTTTTTCTTATGAAACAAAAAAGGCATTAGTAGTCCAATGGGTAAAAAAGGAACAGCTGTTCTTAAATTTGGATTATTATTAGACCATTCTAACAACCAATTGGGTATAACACTTTCTGTTTTAAAACTTCCATCTGTCACCCATGAAAGGTAAAATACGGAAATAGCAAGCGTTGTAACGCATATAAGAGCGCTAATTTTAAGTAATAATTTCAAAAAATAAGTGGAAAGTGATTTTTTCACGCAGCTTCGCTACATGATATGTCAAATATACTAATAAATTTAAATTCAAAAACTAAATCTATATTGTATAGTAATTTCATATCTAATTAAAGCTTAATTATATTTTAGACCAGTAGCTTTTTGCAAGTCTGCTGTAATACTCCCTACTACAATTTTAGCTTTTACTTTTACTGGTATTCTATTTTTATCTTTGGTTACCCAAATTGTAATGGCATTTGGATCGTTAAAAATTCTACCAATACTCGGTAAAAAAGGCTTAAATCTATAACAGTCAACAAGACCAAAAATGGATTCTATTTCTTCTTCACCCTCATATCTGAGTTTAAATATAAACGGACCTTCGTTGTTGTAAATCATTGGAATTTCAAAGGGAATATCTTTATTTAAAAGCTCTTTTTCTGGGAGGCTTCTAAAAAAATAAAAGCCTGATATAATATCTTGAATTTCGTCAGTTATAATTCTTTGTATATTTTCGGGGATTGTTAAAAGATCAATGAGTGCTTTTTTTTTATTGTAATCAAAATTGATTTTTTGAGTTATTTCATATTTTCCTTCATGTACATCCCTATAAAATTCAAGGGGCTGAATAGAATCTTTTGAAAATATAGAATAATAATTATCATCCACTTCGAAAAATAGTTTTGCCAGTCCTGTAGTTTCGCCGTGTGCCTTAACAAAATAACTTGGTGTCCCATTAAATAAGGTATCTTTAACTGTTAAACTAGACAAACTCGTATTCAAAAGTCCGTAATGCACTCTGAATTCAAGTATTTCGCCCGATTTGAAAGAGGGATTTAAAACTTCTTGACTATAACCAAAGAGACCTAGAAAAAGGAAAAAAAAGAATTTGTACATTATAAAATTAATATTGATTTGACTCCAGTCCGTAGTCAAAATCAAAACTTTTTCTCTTGTAACCCCATTAAATAATGGGGTTTGTTATTTTTTAACATGAAAAATAACTACACGACCGTCGAAACTCTTATGCATAATTTCTGTTTTTAAGATTGTTACTCCAATGATAATTACGATTCCAAAAAACACAAGTCAAGAAATACTCGGTTTCCTGTAGTAATTAACAAGAAAAAAGCCGACTCAATGAGCCAGCTTTCAATTAATCATATCAGGTTCTCTATGTGTAACTTTAGCATCAGCTAATGCGCTTCGCTTTATAAAGTCATATACCTCAGTTAGCTTAATCTCTTGAGGTAAATCCATAGGCTTATTACTAAACACGTAGCCCATTCCATCATGTTTGCCATTCTTGATTGCAACAAAAGCTAATTTTGACTTTAAGGATCCCAATGAAATACCATTTGGCCCTTCAAAACTCATGCCCTCAACCAAGTCATCATCATATACCACTTCGACAAATAACGACGTTGTACGATTATCGACGTTGAACACTGGTTTAGACCTTATAGAATCCGTGAATTGATTTAGATGGTTTTCTATTTCCAATGCATGTATGTTATCTGAAACCTCAATGAGGAAGTCTCTTGACATTCTAGGGATTACATTAAACTCCCCCTTGACACCGCACTCTAACAAGAAGTCTTTATGGGCCATAGGTCTCCAATAGAAAGTTTGTTCCTCGTGCGGCACCTGATGTAACCCTGTAACTCCGACTATTCTTTCTCCTGATTCTAACAGATCACCAATAATCGTATCATAAGTCTCAAGCATTATCAGAATAGGATCCCAGTCGGATGGACAATACCATTCAGGATTTTTAAAATCTCCTTTATATTGAGAAGAGTTAAACATGTAATGATGCTGTACGTGAGCTCCTCCATTAAAGAATAGATGAGAATAGTCTGGTTTATGTTTTTTCTGAAGAGTAACAAACACTTCCAATAGAATCATGTCTAGAATAGCTGCTTTAACTCCCGGATTTTTGCGCAGAGATACAAGCTTTAAGAATTTAGGCCAACGTTTGATACGCACATAAACAACAAAGCCTAAAAGCAACCAAATAACATCAACAGGGCCAACCTTTCCAGAAGCATTACTATTAACAAATCTAGAAACTGTTCTACTCATTTTATCAATAATGTAACCACCACTAGCTTTGGTTTGGGTCCACGGATCTGGAATAAAGAATTTCGGATTAGCTAATCTATTGTCGGCATTGAATGGGCTAATAGCGCCAACTGAAAGACCTGACTTTTCTAAATCCTCAAAAATTTGATGTAGGTCTGGTCTGTCAACCATATCACCCAGGCGAAATACTTGATGCTCATCATAAGTCTTACCCGTCTGAACAGTTGCCCACTGAATCCATGGCTCAAGTAACTTATACTCACTTTCACTTGTTGTATTGATAACACCATATTCTAACAATTTTCCAAAGTTGGTTAGCTTGAGTTGACTAACATATCCTTTTATGTAGTCAAGATTTAGTTCGTTAAGAGCTAATAGTATCATATTTACTTCTTTTTATTATAAAGTGACATGTATATTGAATCACTAGAAAAACTGAGAATATTCGATTGTAACCCAAATGCCTGTAAACTGAATAAAATCCAGCAAGCACTTTAAAACGATTTTTGCTCAGACTATTTATAGTGTCCTTACGATAAATTCCTAAAACTTCTGGAAGGAGTATTAGATCGAATCTCTTTGACAATTTCAGCCATAACGCATAATCTTGACGTCGTTTTATATCGGGAAATTCAATATTACCTACTAATTCTCTATCTAACACCACGGTAAGACATCCTACGCAATTAGCTCTTAATAAATCCTGATACTTTTGTATGGATGGGCTAAAACTATTCTTGGTTATTCGCTCACCTTCCATCTCCGAATAAAGCGTGTGACTTATAGCAATTTCATTTAACTGCATAAAATCTATTTGGCGCTTAAGCTTATCGGTATACCAAAGATCATCTGCATCCAAAAACGCAATATATCTTCCTCTTGCTTCACGCAAACCTGTATTCCTAGCTGCACCAGCGCCTAAATTAGAATCATGTCGTATTAGTTTTATTCTATCCAAGTCATCACTACTTAAAACGTCAATAACTCTTTTTTCTCCACAGTCATCGATTATTATTAACTCTAAATTTTCATAAGATTGATTAAAAACACTGTTTAATGTTTCATTTATGGTGTCATTCGAGTTATACGCAGGAATGATAACACTGACTAAAGGTTTAATATTCTCCATAGATACTTGATGTCTTCTTTTAAATCATAAACATATGACGAGATTAGACTTTTTCGAGGTATATCAGGCTTCAAATAGGAATACCGATATGAAATCTTACCCTTTTCTAGAATATTCCTATATGAAATTAAACGGCGCCCTAATGAGGCATGATTACCTATATTTTGTTTATAACCTTCTTCCTCGAAACTCCACGGTGAAAATGTCCTACTTTTCAGAATCACCTTCAAACACTCCTTGTCCCATAGAACAAAAGCACAAGTTGTTAAATACCTTCCCTTCTTTCCTATCAGGAAGCTGTCCCAATCTATTTTGGAACGGAACACATGCGCCAATTTTAAACTGCTTAAGTGCTGTTTTTTGAAATCTTTACATATCTGGATTGAAAATAAACTTACCATCAATAAATAAATAAATCATCAAAAGAAAATAAGATAATTTCTTCTTCAGTTTTCTCCAAAAAATTTAAAATTGTTTGTTGCCAATTTTTACCGCTAAAACTTAAAATTAAAGTACACTTTCCAAGATAATAATTAGGTAATCTGTCTGTTATAATTACCGGTATTAAATTCGAGTATTGAATAACGTTTTCTACAATTTTATCCCATAACCAACTATTCTTATGATAGCTTTGAATATAAATCTTCATTTTTAATCTGAGTTAGTGCAAAAAGAAATAAGTACTTATATGCTGCTGGTCCATTACTCAATAAAGCTGGTATTAAAGAGGCTAGCATCAACATATTTCCTCTTCTAACTATTTGCACAAATAAAAACCTTAATAAAGGCAATAATAATATGCTACCGAGTAAAATTCCAAAGACATGCAGAATTTCCAAAAATAAATTATGCGGAAGGTTAAAGTTCTCATAGGTATAATCGTGGCCTATTGGAACTAACTTAATACGATTTATGGTATTGGCCCAAATGTCCAATCTCTCCTCTCCACCTTCAGAATTTATCTTTAATAAAAGCCTCGATATTGTTCTTGAACTTGCTAATATAGATTCACCTAAATATAAAATGATTTTCTCTCCATTCACGAATATTAAAATAATAGACGTTACCAGACCTAATCTCCATATTTTCGTTCCTTTCCGATAGAACAATGTGGCAAGAACTACTAATATAGCCAGAAAAGATTGCCGACTGCCGATATAAAGCAATATAATTAGTGCAATACCAAGGTAAACACCTCCCATAGAAATACCTGAATACACAAGTTGATTCCCAACCTGTTGGTATCTATTATACTCTATTCTTCCTAAGAAAAATAGAGCTGTAAGACATACGGATAATATTGCAATACTTGTCTTCATCCCCGATTTAGATGCTACAACCATTAGTGAAAATCCACTTGGTATCAAGAAAAAGACTATATAGCAAGCATACCTCAACCCCGTATCCTCTGTATTGAACATCGAAAATAAGCCTGTACCAAGTCCAAAGATTAAAGTATATGTTATCACTTTTAATTCTAAACTCGAAAAGGAGTAACTACGCCACCAACCTATACTTAAGGCAATACACAAAGCTCCGGCTAATGGATATAATAATGGGTTGAATCGTACACTGAAGCCTACGAAAATTATATATAAAACGAACTGTACGAAAGATCTCATTTAAAAAATAATATTAGTAAAATCACACCCAATGATAAATTGGCTATGCTTTTAACTATCATAAACTTTTGAGTTATCAATCTAATTTCGAACAGAGCAATTATTACCAAGACTAATGACATGTAAGTTCCACAAATAATCACATTTATAGTAGTATTTACTTCGGTTAGATAACTATGAAAAATAAAAAGTACAACTATAGAAGGAATAATCATAAACAATACCTTCCTAGAATAAAAGTTTTTCTCATTTAAAATTAGTGCATTCTTAATTATCACAGTATACAGAGCCATTGCAATAGTTAATCCGTATTCGAAAAAGGCTAAATTAATTCCTTCAATATATCCTAAAATATATCGAGAAAATGGAAATAGCAATAGGGTTGTGTTCGTAAAAAATGATACCAAGTATCCTGTTTTTTTTAGCTTAAAATGAATTTCCATTTCACGTCGAACAATTATCCAGCTTATTATTGGTGATAGAATTCTCGATAGTATTAATAATTCTATTTCTGGATAAACAGCGAGTGGAATGATTAAAACTAATTGAAGACTTGCATTAGCTAATGAAACTCTCTCAAAAGTTGAATACTTTTCTCCCGAAAGCAAACTAAATAACACAAGCTGATTGAAGGACAATATTCCTAAAAGAACAAATTGCCAAAGACGCCAGTCGTAAATAAATCCATAAATCAACCCAACGACCAGGACAACCAGCATGTCCGTACTTATGTGCCATTTTTTTTTGTTTTGTCTAAGTTGAATACTATAATCTAAAAATGATGTTAATAAGAGAATGAAGCCTAAATCATTAATGAAGTTTGAATAATTATCCTTTACACCAAAAACAATAAAAAGAATTAATGTTCTCAAAACACCTATCAGTTTTGCAATTAGAGATGCTCTACCTAATTGCGACAAAGTCTTAGAGAACTTTATGGTCATCACTTTTGTTCTTTAAGCCAATTCCGTAATAATCAAAACCTACTTCCCTTACAGTCGCTCTGCTGTATAGGTTACGGCCTTCAAAGATTACCTTGGTCTTCATGGCAGCGCCCACTTTCTCCCAGTTGGGTACACGGAACTCGGTCCATTCAGTGATCAGCGCCAAGGCATCTGTACCCTGAACCGCATCCATATCACTTTTACAGTAGGTGATGGTGTCGCCTAAAGCGTGCTTGGCCTCTTCCATAGCGACCGGGTCGTAGGCACGAACATGCGCCCCTACCTGAATCAAAAGGTTTGCCAGTACAATAGATGGGGCCTCGCGCATGTCGTCCGTATTCGGCTTGTGAACATTAAATTTTATTCTATCTGATAGGCCCACAATAGATTGAATTAATTTTTCGGTGTAAAAATTTGAATTATAATCTATAGATATAATTAAAACCTTATCCATTTCGCATATTTTTTTAATGTGCCTAGAAAAAAATCAATTTTATTGAGCCGAACACTGTCAATAATCGAGTTATCCTCGATTAGCTCCCTTGTAAATATTAGATTATCAACCTCATTATAGAATCTAGTATATTCAGTTTTGATAAGTTTACCCTTAACTACAGAACCTGTAAAAAGACATGGAAAGGGCATTTTATTTTTTAAAAAATAATTTGCACCTAATGCAAAGCATTTACTTTGGATAAATATATTTCTTAACGAGCCCAAAATTTCAAAATCCCAAGGTGTTTCTTTAGGACGTAAAATACGTTTTAAAAAATCTTTTCTCCAATACCCTGGTTGAAGAGAAATGTTATACTTTTTAAATTTACTTAATCTATATAAAAACCTATTTGGTAATTTCTTTTTGTAGGACACTCTTAGATAATCTAGATCGTGATTTTTAAATATCTCATAAGATAATTTTAAATTACTTTGGGTTTGTAGAATGTAATCTTCTAAAATAATAAAAACATTGTCTGAATCTATCCTTTCTAAGGCTTCTATCAGTCGATCTGACCATGCGTTATTAGATTCTAAAATTTCTATTCTTTCTGGAACCATAGAATTGTAATAATCCGTAGAGAGAAATATATTATCAAATAAATCTGACTCTAAATATTTTTTCAAGTAAAAGAATTGAGGGATCCAAATATCTTGATACCCTCCAGAACTTAAGATTAATAGACTAACATTATTGTTTTTCAAAATCAGGTAAATTTCTATCTTTTTTGGAAACTATGGGTTTATCAACGTTCCAGTTATATCCAAAAGAATTATATTTAAAACCCACATCTGAAGGGCTATGATGTATATTATCAGACATATACATAGTAAGCGTGTTCTCCTCTAAGACTTTATATCCATGTGCACATCCGGCTGGAATATATAGTAGTTTATTATCATCACCATCCAGAATAAATTCTTCAAAAATTCCATACGACGGAGAGTGAGATCTACAATCTAAGACAACATCAATTAATTTACCTTGAATCACGGATACAAGTTTGTTTATCGGAAATGGTTCAACCTGCATATGCATTCCTCGAATAACATCTATTTTTGAATGAGTAAACCATGTTTCAACTAGATTAAATTTAATATTCTGCTCTAATAGTGAAACAGGCTTAATTAAACTCCCTCTTTCATCACTAAATATTTTTCCTTCAAAGATATGCAGGTCTTTAATCTTAGTTTCAGTTTTCATTTGCTCCTTGGATTAATTTTTCAATGAATTTTTTAAGTTCTTGATGTATGTCAGTGGATGATTCAATTGCTAAATCGTTCAATAACTTATTGTTAGAAAAAACCGGATATGGCTCAGTGGAATTGGTTAAAGATTCTAACATTTTCGCATATACCTTTTGGGTTTTATTAATATAAATTTCGATTTCCTGATTGTAATCGTAATGAAAAATTTCTTTAATTAATCTAGCGATTTGAATGATGGAATAATTCTGAGATTTCGAGAGATTATAAGTACTTGATTTTAGTTCATTGGATTTTATCATTTTGGATAGAACTTTAGCTACAAAGTCTAATGAAATGAAATCTCTTGAAGGAAGTCCATTTGAATTAATGATGATTTTCCTAGAAACAATTGCCTGTTTAACCAAATCATTGATTGCATATTGCCATCCCTTACCTTTCTCGAAATCTAAATTGGAATAGCCGAAAGTATTTGATAATCTTAAATTAAGAGCTTTAAACGAATTTTTATTTCCATAAAACGAATTTATTTCTTCAGAGATAAGATGTGTTAAGCCATAAATATTTTTAGGTATGGGTACGTGATCTTCGTCTACTTGTATATTTTCCTTTTGATTATAAACATGGATGGTTGAGAAATAAATAACTTGCTGAAGACCTTTTAAATCGTTCTTAAACAAGATGTTCCAAATAGGATAAATATTCGATTGAATTGTTAATTCAAGATCTAGCTCAGAATCTGAATGATTAAGAGAGATTAAATTTACAATTGTGTGTGGCTCTATCGAAACTAGATCATTTATCACCTGCCTGTCGGAAATTGACCCATTTATTTGTTTGATTTGTAATTCATTAATAGTATAATCCCAAGTTCTAGAATATGAAAAAAGTTCAAAATCTACTCCTCCTATAAAGTGTTGAAATATAGCAAGGCCTATATAGCTATTGCCTCCTAAAATGAGAATTTTAGATTTCAAAGTATTCATTTATTTGATTGATAGTAAATTGTTTGATAGTTTCTGGATTTTTATAGTAGTTGAGATACCAATCTATAGTCTTTTCAAGTGTTGTATCTATGTCCCATCTAGGAGTCCAATTTAGCTTGTTTTTTGCCTTTGATGAGTCTAACTTCAGGAATTTTGCTTCATGAACATTATCGATTGAATTGATCTTTATTTCAAGTTGATTCTCTAGTAATGAATTAATTTTATTAGCAAGATATATGACAGGTTTACAATTTTCCTCAACTGATGCAAAATTGAAAGCGCCTTCAAACTCTTTCTGAGTATACAACTTTTCAGCAAGTTTCAAATAACCAGACAAAGGTTCAAGAACATGTTGCCAAGGTCTTATAGCTTGGGGATATCGTAATTCTATTTCTTTTGTTGTTTTATAACTTTTAATAATATCCGGGATGAGTCTATAATCTGACCAGTCGCCACCCCCTATTACATTACCAGCTCGAACCGTCGAAACGTTTGGAGAATTTTCATTTGTGAATGATCTTCTAAAGGAGCTAGTTAGAATTTCACAGCAGGCTTTACTGCTACTGTATGGATCATGACCTCCAAGACGGTCTGACTCTCGATATCCATATTCCCATTCTAAATTTTCATAACATTTATCACTAGTTACGATAATAATCGACTTAGTTTCATTACATGCAAAACCAGCATTTAAAACATTTAACGTACCAATTACATTTGTTTCATAAGTGTATTTCGGATCGGAGTAAGAATCTTTAACAATTGATTGCGCTGCCAGATGTAATATCACATCTGGGCAAAACTCTAGAATGGATTTTTTTAATTTTTTCTCATCTCGAATATCGCCAAATGTTTGATAAGTTATTTCATTTAATTTACAAGAATTGTAGATTAGATTAATCTCAGAAGAAGTTAATGAATAGCCACCTATTATTGCACCTTCCTGTTCTAGGCAAAGTGTAAGCCAACTTCCTTTAAATCCTGTATTTCCTGTAATGAAAACTCTTTTTTTTCTCCAAAAATCACCTTTTGTTTTTACCATAGTTTCCAAGGAGCTTTATTATTGTTCCATAAATTATTCAGAAATTTATTATCCCTAAGGGTGTCCATAGGCTGCCAAAAGCCTCTATGTTCAAAAGCCATCAAATTTCCGTCCTTCGCGAGTTTTTGTAATGGATATTTTTCCCAAATAGTGTCATCCCCTTCGTTAATGTATTTAAATACTGAAGGTGTTAAAACAAAAAATCCTGCATTTACAAGTGCTCCATCGCCTTGAGGCTTCTCCTCAAATGAAAGGACCTGATCTTTTTCAATTTTTAATGCCCCAAATCTACCAGGAGGATATGCAGCAATTAAAGTCGCGTGTTTGCCGTGATTCTTGTGAAATTTTATAAGTCTGGTAATATCAATATTTCCAACTCCATCTCCGTAAGTAAAACAAAAGTTTTCTTCCTCTTTTAGATATTCTTTCAGCCTAAGTAACCTGCCTCCTGTCATTGTATCTAAACCTGTATCGACAAGAGTAATATTCCAGGGCTCCGTACGTTGATGATGTACATGCATTTTGTTGTCAATCATTGAGAATGTTACATCTGATTGATGTAGAAAATAATTTGCGAAATATTCTTTAATTACATACCCTTTATACCCACAACAAATAATGAAATCATTGATTCCATGCGAACTATATAATTTTAATATGTGCCATAGTATTGGGAACCCACCTATCTCAACCATAGGTTTGGGTTTAGTTATTGTTTCTTCGCTTAATCTTGTGCCAAGGCCTCCAGCTAGTATAACTGCTTTCATGATGTTGAGGATTTAAATTTAGGTAATTTTTTATCTTTTAATGAGATTATTAATTTTTCGTAGGGTACTATCCAATCAATTCCGAGTGTATGGTCAAAACAGTCAATACGATCCTCAAATTCGAGGGCATACGAGTTATCAACTTTGTAAGAAAAAATAGCCTCCTGACTTAATACTACAAAACCATGAGCAAATCCCTTAGGTATTAAAAACTGGTTTTTGTTCTCCCCTGAAAATATAATAGACTCCCATTTACCATATGTAGGGCTGTTTTTTCTTAAGTCAACCGCTACATCTAAAACTTCTCCTTCGATTACACGCACAAGCTTAGTCTGTTCAAAGGGGGACTTTTGAAAATGAAGCCCTCTCAAAACTCCATAAGTCGACTTAGATTCATTATCCTGAATGAAATTTATATCTGGAAAGTTTTCCTTTATAAAGGATTCCTTATAAGCCTCCATAAAAGACCCTCGTTCATCCTCAAAAACTTTTGGTTGAATAACTACAAGATCTTCTATTGATGTTTTAATTACTTCCATTGCTTAGCTCTTTTTATAAGATATTCCCCATATTCGGTTTTATAAAGTTCTTGTTCTAGTTGTAGTGCTTTTTCTTTTGAAATAAACCCCTGTTCTAAACAATTTTCTTCAATACAACCAATCTTGAGCCCTTGACATTTTTCAAGAGCCTTTACAAACTCTCCTGCTTCGGCCAGCGAGTCATGAGTGCCTGTATCTAGCCAAGCATAGCCTCTACCCATTACACTGACCTTTAACTCAGTCCGATTTAGATATACTTCGTTTACCGATGTGATTTCAAGTTCACCACGTGCAGAGGGCTTAATATTTTCAGCTATTTCAATCACAGAATTTGAATAAAAATAAAGGCCAACAACAGCATAGTTGGATTTAGGATCAGTTGGCTTTTCTTCAATTGATAAAACTTTTCCAGTTTCATCAAACTCAGCTACCCCATAACGTTCAGGATCATTTACATAATAGCCAAAGACTGTCGCAATACCATTTGATTAGACATTTTCTCGAGCTTGTTTTACTAGATTTTCGAAGCCATGACCGTAGAATATATTGTCACCAAGCACCAAACAAACAGAATCATTGCCAATAAACTCTTTGCCTATAATAAAAGCTTGAGCCAAACCATCGGGTGAGGGCTGTTCAGTATATGAATATTTAATACCTAGTTGGGCGCCATCTCCTAAAAGTCTTTTAAAACCTAGTAGATCCTGTGGAGTAGAAATAATTAATATATCACTAATACCGGCTTGAATAAGTGCTGATATTGGATAATAAATCATTGGCTTGTCATAGATTGGCAATAGCTGTTTAGAGACCCCTTTGGTAATTGGATAAAGTCTGGTTCCAGAGCCTCCTGCTAAAACGATTCCTTTCATAATTTGTATTGGTTTTCGTAATAGGATTTGTAAGCGCCAGAAGTAACCTGACTTAACCAATCTGGATGTTCTAAATACCATGTGATGGTAGCGGCCAGTCCTTGTTCAAAAGTATGGGCAGGAGTCCAACCCAAGCTTCGCTGAATTTTACTAGCATCTATGGCATAACGAAGGTCGTGTCCCGGACGGTCTTTTACAAAAGTAATCTGCTTTTGTGCTGTTCCTTGGGGCCTGTTTAAGCGGGCGTCCATTTGATCGCACAAAAGGCGAATAAGGTCTATATTGGTGTATTCATTGTGCCCCCCTATGAGATAAGTTGCTGCATTTTCTCCCTGATGGTAGACCTGATCTATGGCCAAGGCGTGGTCTTTAACATACAACCAATCCCTGGTGTATAAGCCATTACCGTAAATAGGGAGTTCCTTGCCTTCTAGGATGTTGTGAATGCAAAGCGGGATGAGCTTTTCTGGAAAATGATTGGGGCCGTAATTATTAGAGCAATTAGAGATTACATAGGGCAAACCATAGGTTTCTCCATAAGCGCGCACCAAATGATCTGCGCTTGCCTTTGAGGCGGAGTAAGGGGAATTAGGCGCGTATGGACTTTCTTCTGTAAAATAGCCCTCACTTCCCAAAGCGCCAAAGACCTCATCGGTACTGATCTGATAAAAGCGTCTTCCCTCAAAGGATTTCCAATGGGTCTTGCAAGCGCTTAAAAGCGCTGCTGTGCCTTTAATGTTAGTATCTATAAAAGCCATAGGATCTTTAATGGAACGGTCTACATGACTTTCTGCTGCGAGGTGAATAACCCCTTTAATATCGTGTTGTGTAAAAAGGCGGTCTAAAAGCGAACTGTCTGTAATACTTCCTTTTACAAAGGTGTAATTGGGCAACTGCTCTATGTCTTTGAGGTTTTCTAAATTCCCTGCATAAGTCAGTGCGTCTAAATTAATAATATGGTAGTCAGGATATTTTTGCACGAACAAACGCACCACATGGGATCCAATAAAACCAGCACCGCCCGTAATGAGTGTTTTCATATCACTGAAAATCAATTACTTAAAATATTAGTATACTTTAAAAATGTGAAGCTTGTAAACTTTTGAAAAACGTAAATGTGTAACATTTTTAATATTTTGAAAACTCAAATCAGTATGTAATTTGTGCAATTCTCCGACTACCACCAGTAGTCGAGTTCTTAGTGTGGAATACTAATTCAATGTGTAAACTAGCATAATACCTCCCCTATATGGAAGCCATTCACCTGAACCATTAAAGTTTCTGCTCTCGGATTCTTTAATATCTGTTCTACGCCTGGTTATTTTAGAATATCCCCTGTAAGTAGCTTGTGAAGAACCGCCACCAATAAAAATATCTAATTTAAAATTGGAGTTTAGCTTTTTTTTGTAACCAACTGTTATTCCATAATAAGTATTTCTGCCACTTTGGTATGAATCATTAGATTTTCCATATTTCGTAACTGTAAACATTCCAAAACCTATATGAGTACCTAAATAAAATTTCTCGAATTTACCTTTAGGATAATATCTGTATTCAGGGAATACTTGAACTATATGAAATGGTCTCTCTAAAAAAGAATTCCAAAAAGAACCCAATACATCTAACTGAATACTAGATTTTCTAGAAATTCTTGTTTCAATGCCTAGGTTAGGAATCCCTAGTAAACTACTAACCATATTAAATTTAACCTCTGTTTGAGCATGGCTATTTTCAAAGCAAAATAAACTGAATACTAAAACAAATAATAAGGGAGTTTTCAATTATAAATTTTAAAAACTATGGCTATTTTGCACTTTTTACTTGATTTCTAAGTGCTGAAGATGAAAAACGGTGTTCCCTTTTATTGTAATAAATCTCAATACCTTTTTCTTTGCAATAATTTTTACCTGTAAATGATTTTTCTTTGTATTCTTCTCCAATGACTCTTACATCTATTTTAAATGATGTAAGTATATCCATCAGATCTTCTTCAGTTACATAGGGTATAATTTCATCAATATGCTTTGATCCTTTTAACTGTATATATCTTTCAATAATACTTTGTGTAGGCTTGTTTTTCTCTTTTCTTTCAATATTAGGATCTAATTGTAATCCAACTATTAGATAGTCACATTGAAATTTAGCTTCTTCTATCATTTTTACATGACCTGCATGAAAAAGATCAAATGTGGAAAAAGTAATTCCAATCTTCATGTTTTAATTAATCATTTAAATAATGGGTTATAGATTTCCCTTTTCTTAATTTAAAAATAGCTTGTCTATAATCACGAGGGTCTCTAACTCTTTCAAATAAAATAGTTTTAAAATGGTCACTTAATAGAACCTCTAATGATAATAACATTTTATTTTTTCTTTTTGTAACCATATCCATAGTAATAGATTCATCACTAAAAAAGGCTAACAAATCATTGTTACTAATAAATTTATTTTTTGATAATTCTTCCAAGAAAAAACTAGCTCCCTCAATACCATCAATATTCACTTTTTTAAAACCATTAGATAACACTCCTCTATCTAAAGAATAATTGTTACGTCTTGATCTTAAAAAAAATAATACTAAAAAGATTATAACAATAAATGCAGCTAATAACAATACACCATTAAAAATAACAACAGCATTATTTCTTTGAAAATAAAAACTTTCTAAATTATTAAAACCAGAGTAAGGATCTAATGAAATGACCCTTACTGTACCCAACTCTCCTTGTACAGGGTAAGTAACATACAATAAACTATCTCTAAAGGAAATTAATTGATCTAAGTAAGAAATATTTGAAAGTTTATTATCAGTATTGCCTAGATAAACTTTATTAGTTGGTATATGTAATTTAGCAGTTAAAGAATTAGTAGGGCTGAAAAAATATAAACTATCCCTAATTGAAATGGAATTATAAGATTTGTAATTCTTGAATAATTTTAAAAAATTGTTGTTTATAACTCCTTTTTTGACCCAAACTTTAGTATCCAAGTTTAATGTATAAACATTAGTAATATTTTTTAAAGTTTGTGAATTAGTAATCATATTGGAGAAATTAGTTAACCAAAGTTCATTATCAATGATTTCAAATGCTCCTCCTAAAATAGATCCTGGCTTATCACCTGAAGTTTCAACTATAGTCCAGGTTCCTAAAACCTCATTGTATTTAGTTAAATAATCTATTCCTGTCCAAAATCCGTAGCCACCTAATGAGTAAATATTTTCCTGATAAGCAAATATTTTTGGTTCATAAGAATTGTTGAATTTATAAGAACTATCTACTCTATTAAATGAACCATTTACATATTTATATACAATACCTCCTCCAGGGTAAATGAAATAGATTTCATTTTTTAGACTTATAGCTTTTAATGCGCTAAATGGCCTGTCAAATGATGGATCTAACTCACTTTTGTATTTCTTTAGTTTGCTTATCTTGTTATTAATTAAAAAGCGAACTCCCTCTCTTGAAAATATTCCAACGGCTGAATCCTTATAATTGACTAAAAGAATTGAATCCTTGTGGAAATTTTGACCAAAGGAAATATTTAATCCAATAAAATATATGATAAATATAAAGCGCATTAAAAAAAGTAATAATAAAAAACCACCATTAAAAAAACTGTGGCAATTGGAGCTAAGAAAAGGCCTAAAATACTAAACCATAAAAGATTAATAATTAAAATAGTTACGGATAACATAAGAATTAATAGGCTAGCATATATGTGTGTATATCCCTTATTGAGTAATCGATGGTGCAAATGAATTCGGTCTGCAGAAAATGGAGACTTTTTATTTAAAATTCTTAAAGTAAAAGCTCTTAGCGTGTCTGTTAAAGGATATATAAGTAAAAGTGTAGCAAAATAGCCCCTATTTATAAAACTGTCGGTAGCTATTAAATGATCACTCCTCAACAACCAAAAAACAAAAAAACTTAAAAGTGTTCCAACCAAAAGAGATCCTGCATCCCCTAAAAAAACTTTTCTGCGCCTTCTCAAATTAAACCACAAAAAAGCGCACATACTTCCTACTATGATTGGTATTAATATAAATAATTTCAAATCTAAACCCCAAATAAATAATGAAATAACACTAACAGGATAAATGAATAAAAGAGTAGATAAACCATCAATACCATCTATTAAGTTCATTGAATTTACTATAATGACATACACTATAATAGAAGTTAAAATGGCTGCCATTCTAGGAATTTCATAAAATCCAAAAACACCAAAAAAAGAATCTATGAAAAAGCCGCTTTGGGTTAAAATAAAACCTATAAAAACCTGAAAAATAAATTTCTGCCTGTAAGTAAGTGAGAAAATATCGTCTAAAGCACCTAACAATATTATAAGAGACAACGCAATCCAGAAGTTGACATCTATGAAGATGGAAGTTAAATTAGAAATTGATAAACTTAATGCTGTAATTACCAAAAACAAAGCTATTCCACCTGTTCTAGTTACTTTACTATTATGTGAAGACCGTAATGTAATTTGATCAATTAAACCCCTATTAAGATAAATTTTGTTAATTAATCCATTAAGGTAAAATGACACAATCATTGAAATGGAAAATAAAATAATATATAAATATATATTTTGATCTAACATTGTTTGAATACATTTGTAATGGTGAAAAGATTTCTTGTCATATTATTTACAATATCTGCGTTAATAACTAACGCACAAATAGTTACATCTAAAATACCCTTTAAGAATACTTTGTTGTTTTCAGACTACAGTAATCAAAGTTTGGAATTACTCACAGATGAAGGCTTTTTTAGGTATGATTTTAAAAAAGGAGTATTTAATTCCAAGCCGTTATATGGTTTTAAACATATAAACAATCACACTCTAACTAACGAAACCTTTCTGATTACCAAAGCATTAGGAAAAACCTATTTTCTTCTCAATGGAGGAGGAGAATTATACTCTCTTTTTAATCAAACTATTAAACGAGAAGATTATTCCTTTGCACATAAAAATCAATTTAACGGTCATTTGTTTAATATTAACAACCGCATATTTTATTATGGAGGTTACGGGCATTATAGGTCAAAAGATTTTTTTG
The DNA here is from genome assembly GCA_018401115.1 of Flavobacteriaceae bacterium. Lineage (GTDB taxonomy): Bacteria > Bacteroidota > Bacteroidia > Flavobacteriales > Flavobacteriaceae > MAG-120531. The sequence goes on from JAGYKX010000005.1 coordinate 20,072, forward strand.
TTTTTTTTAATGAATCAACATCTGATTGGCAAATTGTAATCCATGATAATAAAATAATTCCTAAGGGTAGAATTAATGCTTTATTTCAAACCTTTGAGAATAAAATTTACATAGCTGGTGGTATTCACGCGAATGGAAAAAACAAAAACACTGAATTAAATGATGTTTTTTCTTTTGATTTTAAAGATAAAACTTTAAATACATTAGGAAATTTAAATTCAAGAATTCAAAACACAGATTTTAATTGGTTTACTCCTTCACATTTAAATTTTTCTTTATTTATAAATAAAGAAAACGATTTAGTGAGTGTTGATTTTAAAAACAATAAATTTGAGATTTATAGTGGTCTTGAATCTTCACTTTTAAATAATAAAAGTCCTTTAACCGTGGTTGGAGACAGCTTGTATTATATTACGAAATTTGAAAACAGTAAATATCTTAACAGGATAGCATTAAAAAACTTGGTTAACTACAAAAAAGAACAGGGTTTTTTATTTGAAAAAACAAGCACAAACAATTACTTCAATTTTATATTTCTAACTATTGGTGTTTTTGTGCTATGGGTGTTTTTTAAAATTTTCAAATTTGTTGACAATAAAAAGAAAAATACTTTTTTTAGAGAGCAGTAATTTCTTTTTTAATTAATCCCAAAGGCTCTTTTATCAATATGTAACCCATTCCAATAACAAGACCTAAAAAACTATAAATAACTATTAACAAGAGTCTTTTAGGAGCACTTTTTTCATAGGGAACAATTACTGGATTTAATACTGAAAAAATAGGGGTGTCTTTATTAATTTGTAATTTTGTCTGCTCCAAATTTTTTGCTAATTCAGTGTAGACAGCATTTATAATAGAATATTCTGCTTCTAACTGCTGTAGTTTTGTTTGAAATTGCGCATTACCAATAGCACTATTTCTGTCTTTAAACACAGCTACCTCTTTCTGAATTGCTCTAAATTCTTGCTTCTTAAGTTCATATTGCTGAGAAGTGTATTTGTATTGGGCCATAGAAAACTCTGTCCTTTGTGAAATAATTTTTCGTTGCAATAATGACTGCGCACTATTGGCAATTTGGGCTGCAATAAATGGGTCGCTGTCGGTAAAAGATATTTCTACAAAACCTTCTTTTTCATTGACAGTTAAAACTAAAATAGCATCTAATAATTTAAAAAAACCCTGAGTTTCGGTATCTATTTGCACTAAAATTTGCTCATTTAAAAGTGATTCATCATTTTTAAAAGCACCCAAAATTAATCCAGGTAAACCAATAGTGTACTTCTTAATGTATGAAAAAACAGCTGTTGGCTTATTCTTAAAATAATCTCTCACAGTCATTGAATCTTTTTCTACCCTCACATAAGATTTTAACAGCGCTAACTTATATGGGGCACTTTTGAGTATGTTAGGATATAGGGCTACAGGAATTTCATCTCCTGAACTTGAAAGGTCTATATTAATACCCGCCAACGAGGCTAGACCTCCAAGAGAACCACTTTTTGATGTATTCCCTGAGGTAGGGATAAAAGAAGAAGATGCAGTGTATTCTTCAGGAGATAAAATAGCAACCAATAAACCTAAAGTTACAGATGCACCAAGAAATTTGAATAGAAAAATTCTATTTTGCCAAATTTTTTTAACCAATGCAATTAAATCAATTTCGTCTTCTTTCATTATAAGTGGATTAATCCCACAGCTTCGCTTCTTAGGCTAGCCTGAGTATTTAAATAAAACAATAAAAAATTTTAAGCGGTTAATAATTTGTTATTTGCTAGTGAAAGCGTGATTTTTATCTGTAAATCTTTCAATATTAAAATGACATTATCACTTCTATGCTCAATAATTTGAGCATCTCTCCCTGCAAAAACACCATTTTCTACTCTAACATTCATACCTGCTTGAAATGACGATTTATTTTCTGTGGAAGGAGTTAAATAGTCTTTTAAAATTTGAATTTCTTCATCTTGAATAATGGCTGGTTTTCCATAGTTTAAGACTATTGACTTAGTAAAAGGGTTGGTATTTATTAATTTGAAATCTAATTTTATTACTTTAAAAAACACATAACCATTAATAATTGGTTTTAATAAATGTTTTACCTTATTATTTTTTTTGAAAGGTTTTGAAATTAATGGAACGAATGATTGAACTCCCAATTTCTCAAAGTAATGAGTTGCTTTAACTTCACACTTAGGCTTAACATGTATTGCATACCAAATCATAGTTACAATAAACTATTTAATACAATTATTATTAATAATTATTATTCGCATTATAATAATAATTAATTAAAGCATTGATTATCAGAGCTTTAATATATATATAAAATATTCATTACATCTTTTTTAAAATAGTCTATACTTAAATATTATTATAATAAAATTAAGTGTAAAATATTGATAATCAATTATTTACTATATTATTTATATTATTTATATTATTTATATTATTTATATTATTTATATTATTTATATAGTAGTTATTATAATAATCTCTTATTATTGAGTTGAATTCCTTATTTATAAATTTTTTGGTGCGGTAAGTATCACTAAAAATTGAGACTCAAAGAATTGAAGAATATGAAATTAATCTAGATTCAGAGAAAATAATTTCTCCCCAATTCTGCTCCTATAATGTTTTTCAGATCCATATTAAGATCTAATTGTAGTATTATATAATAACTCATTAAAGTCTGTTACAGCAGTCATGAGATATTATTTTTGAGATTGAAAAATAAACTTTATAAAAAATATTTCCTCTATATTCCTGCCATTTATAAAATATTATCGTTTAGTCCAATGATAAATTTTCAGTAAAAGTGGAATATAGGCACCCCAATTTACAGTATTCTAAAAGCTGACTTCTACCTTTTTGCGGTACCAAACTTAAATTAGTCATAAACCACCGATAAAAATGTGTTTGATGATGTTTCGCCTTCTTTTATTTCAAGATCATTTTATGAGAGCTCAGACAATTATGCAATCGTAAAAATTTTAGAAAGATTAAAAAAGTGTAATTCAGATAAGGAATATTTGGGTTATATATAGATATCACGACCAACCTCAAAAAAGAAAACCGTTTCTACAAAACCCACCCCTCTGCTAAAATCTAGTGATGCATTGAAACTTTTTAGGTTTTTAAATTGTACCTGTCCCAAACCTAAGGGATGGGACGCTGGGACAGCTGAATTTATTATTATTCTTTTAAGTTCGATTGAATTTATTTACTTTAGATATAACTAATGAGATTTATAATAGATTATAATCTTTATTATTCTATAATAGGACTTGTGTGCAAATAGTGTGCAAGTGAGGAAACAAAAAAAGGGCTACATCTCTGTAACCCTTTGTTTATAGTGACCTCGACAGGATTCAAACCTGTAACCTTCTGAGCCGTAATCAGATGCGCTATTCAGTTGCGCCACGAGGCCGTTGTTAGCCCTTGTTGGGGGTGCAAATATAATTCTTTTTGGGCTTGTGCCAAATACTTGTGTGAAATACTTACGAGAAATCTACTTGTTATAAAATTTAAGCAAAAAGTACTGACGGGAATAAATTCCTTATGGGTTGTCTAAGGCGCGTGTGGTTACATAATAGCGCCAACCTACTAACGCCAACTGCCATTTCTTGGCATTGGCTAAGTCCAGTCTTTTTTTGGTAAAAGAGGGGAGGACTAGTTTGTTAAACTGGGCGAGAATTTTAAACATGAATTTTATGGGTTTAAGAAACTTGTTTTTCTCAAATGAATGAACAAATATACATTATTTGAAATTCTAGCGTCTATCGTGGTTTGCTGTTTTTTTTCAATACATTAGAGGGGCTTTGCTATATTTGCTTCAAATTAAGACTATGTTAGACGCTTTGTTTATTGTTTTGGGATTGGTGGCCTTAATCTTTGGTGGGAACTGGTTGTTGAAGGCAGCTGTAGCCCTTTCACTAAGGTTAAAGATTCCTAAAATTGTCATTGGAATGACCGTGGTGTCTTTTGCCACCTCTGCGCCTGAACTTATAGTGAGTATAAAAGCAGCTTTGGATGGTTTTCCAGACCTTTCTTTGGGGAATGTTATTGGGTCTAATATAGCCAATTTGGGATTGGTGCTCGGTATTACTCTTTTGTTAGGGACCATTGAGGTTACTAAGAGTTTTTACAAAACAGATTGGCCAGTCATGTTTTTGGCCTCATTAATCTTCTTCACTTTTCTATATATAGACGGACAATTGGTTTTTTGGGAAGGTCTTGTAATGTTTTCCATGTTATTGGTCTTTTTATGGTACTTACTTCACTACCAAGATAATGCGGTTATAGATGAATTGCCAGAAGACGATCTTCCTTTGCCTTTGCATAAAACCCTTTTGTATACTGTATTGGGCGGTTTAGGACTTTGGGGCGGCTCGGAGTTATTAATTTCTGGGGCGGTAGGTTTGGCTACTTTTTTTGGTGTTTCAGAACGTGTTATAGGAATTACAATTGTTTCTGTGGGCACCAGTGTACCAGAATTAGCGGCGTCTGTTATAGCAGTCATTAAAAAAGAGAAGGCTATTTCTCTTGGAAACTTACTGGGGTCTAATATCTTTAATATTTTTGCTGTTTTGGGTATTACAGCCATGATTACCCCAATAAAAGTAATGGATCAAGCACTTTTGGACTCTGACATTTACTGGATGCTGGGTTTTGCGTTTATAGTACTTCCCTTAGTTTTTGTGCCTAGTAAAATGAGGCTGGGATGGAGGGACGGTCTTATTTTACTAGCTGCTTATGCAGCTTTTATTTACGTGACCATTTCTTAGGGAGCAAAAAAAAGGCATCCGCTTTAGCGAACACCTTTTAAGTAATAAGTGTAAGTGTGTTGTTAAGAAATATTCGCAGACTTTACAGTCTTTACAATACGTCCAGCAATTTTATATGGATCTCCGTTAGACGCTGGTCTTCTGTCTTCTAACCAACCTTTCCATCCTTTTTCTACAGTGATAATAGGAATTCTAATAGAAGCCCCACGATCAGATACGCCGTAGCTAAAGTCTTTGATAGAAGCGGTTTCGTGTAAACCGGTCAAACGTTGGTCGTTAAACTCACCGTAAACTTCAATGTGCTCTTTTACTACTGGTCTAAATGCCTCACATATTTTCTCATAAGTTTCTTTAGAACCACAAGTTCTCAATAACGTATTAGAGAAGTTTGCGTGCATACCTGAACCATTCCAGTCTCCTTTTATAGGCTTTGGGTGGTACTCAATATAATATCCGTATTTTTCTGTTAATCTGTCTAGTAAATAACGCGCCACCCAAATTTCATCTCCTGCTTTTTTGGCGCCTTTGGCAAACAATTGGAATTCCCATTGCCCACTAGCGACTTCTTGGTTTATTCCTTCGAAGTTTAATCCAGTGTCAATACATAGGTTAGCATGTTCTTCAACAAAACTTCTTCCATGGGTATTTTTTCCGCCAACAGAACAATAGTACATACCTTGTGGTCCAGGGTAACCTCCCACAGGAAATCCTAATGGCAATTGGGTGTTTTTGTCCATGATAAAATATTCTTGTTCGAAACCGAACCAGAAATCATTATCGTCGTCGTCAATTGTAGCTCTTGCGTTAGAAAGGTGTGGTGTTCCGTCTGCATTTAAAACTTCTGTCATGACTAAATAACCATCTCTTCTTGCAGGATCTGGGTAAATAGCCACTGGTTTTAATAAACAATCAGAAGAACCTCCTTCAGCTTGTCTTGTAGAACTTCCATCAAAAGACCATATGGGACAATCTTCTAACTTTCCAGAGAAGTTTTCTTCTACTTTTGTTTTACTTCTTAAGTTGGCTGTTGGTTCATAACCATCTAACCAAAGGTATTCTAATTTAGATTTACTCATAAGTTGGTTGTTTAAGTTTAACGACTCCATAAAATTATAATATTTTAATATAGCCACAGAAAAAGTTGGGGTCTTTTATTAAAAAGTTATTAAAAATTTCTGACCCCTATGTTTTTTAGGGGGTAAATTGCAAATACTATATTTATTTGGTTTTATTTTGCAGTATTGATAATTGACTATTTATGAAAACAGATTTCTCCCTACTTAGATTTAATGCTTTACTTCAAAGTTCACAGCAAATGTCTGTGCCAGTGAGCGAACCCAATAGAAGGTCTTCCCTTTTTGGGAGCCATGTATTTAATGATTATAAGATGCTCCAATACCTCACAAAAGACGCTATTGGTGCTGTTAGAGATGCCATTACTTCAGGGAGTAAAATAGACAGAAAATTAGCAGACCAAGTGGCTGAAGGTATGAAAACTTGGGCCATAGAAATGGGGGCAACGCATTATACCCATTGGTTTCAGCCTTTAACAGGTGCAACCGCAGAAAAACATGACGCTTTTTTTGATATTCAAGATGGTCAAGCTTTAGAAATCTTTGGTGGGGCTCAATTGGTTCAACAAGAACCAGACGCCTCTAGTTTTCCCAGTGGGGGCATTAGAAATACCTTTGAAGCAAGAGGTTACACTGCTTGGGATCCTAGTTCTCCAGCTTTTGTATATGGTACCACGCTTTGTATTCCTACCATTTTTGTTTCTTATACCGGTGAAGCTTTGGACAATAAAGCACCGCTCTTAAGGGCTTTGAATGCTATAGATGAGGCAGCCACTGCCGTAGCCAAATATTTTGATAAAACAGTAACTAAGGTAAATGCTACTTTAGGTTGGGAACAAGAGTATTTCTTAATAGACAAGTCTTTAGCTTCTGCAAGAATAGACATAACGCTCACTGGAAGAACTTTGCTTGGCCATACGGCTGCAAAAGGACAACAATTAGAGGACCATTATTTTGGGGTAATTCCCTCAAGGGTTATTGGCTTTATGAGCGAGCTGGAGAAGGAGTGTATGGTTTTGGGCATTCCAGTAAAAACCAGACACAATGAGGTGGCACCCAATCAATTTGAATTGGCACCAGTTTTTGAAGAAGCCAATTTAGCAGTAGATCACAACCTTCTTTTAATGGATGTGATGGATAAGGTTGCAGACAAGCACCATTTAAAAGTGTTGTTTCACGAAAAGCCTTTTGCTGGGATAAATGGCTCAGGAAAACACAACAATTGGTCTCTCGCTACAGATACTGGTATTAATTTATTGAGTCCAGGCTCTACGCCAATGAAGAATTTACAATTCCTGACTTTTTTTATTAATACTATTAAAGCCGTAGACACCTACGAATCGCTATTGAGGGCATCTATTGCTTCTGCAAGTAATGACCATAGATTGGGTGCCAATGAGGCGCCACCGGCCATTTTTTCTATTTTTATTGGAAAACAGCTTTCAGCAGTTTTAGATGAATTAGAAGGCGTGTCTTTGGGTAAATTATCACCGGAAGAAAAAACAGAACTCAAGCTCAATGTAGTGGGTAAAATTCCTGAAATACTCATGGATAATACGGACCGCAATAGGACTTCACCCTTTGCCTTTACAGGGAATAAATTCGAGATGAGGGGGGTGGGATCTAAAACCAATTGTGCCAAGCCAATGACGGTTTTAAATACTGCTGTAGCTCAGCAGTTGCAATTGTTTAAAAAAGAAGTAGACAACCTAATAGATCAAAAAGGACTCAAGAAAGATGAGGCCATCTTTAATGTACTCCGAGAGTATATAAAGTCTTCTAAACGCATTCGTTTCGAAGGAGATGGGTACAGTGAAGATTGGGAAAAAGAAGCGGCAAAAAGAAAGCTTAGTAATCTAAAGACTACTCCAGAAGCAGTGGCTGTTATGAGTGAAAAAGCCCATGTGACTTTATTTGAGCAAATGGGCGTGTTGAGTCCTATTGAATTAAAGGCCAGACAAGAAGTGGAGTGGGAAGCTTATGTCATGCATACCCAAATTGAAGGAAGGGTGTATGAGGAGTTGGTGTACAGTCAGATTTTACCTTCTGCCGTAGCTTACACGAATGTATTATTAGATAACATAAGTAAAATAAGTGTAGTAATGGAGCAGGAGACTGCCTTAGAAGAGAGTGCACAGGGACAGGTCTTTTCTGAAATTAACAATCATGTGCAGGCTTTGAAAATAAGTGTAGACCATATGACTCAGGCCAGAAAAGCAGCCAATAAATTGGATAGTTCAAGTGGTAGGGCTCACGCTTATGCTTTTGAAGTAAAACCCTTATTTAGCGCCATTAGAACTCATGCAGATCAATTAGAAAAACTCATGAGTGACAGCCATTGGCCGTTGTTAAAATACAGGGAACTGTTACAAATTAGATAAATCTCCAAAAGATTGTATGCTATTGGGGATAAGTTTTGGGAATATTATGCTACAATAGCTTGAACTTTTTAAGGATTCCCTTATTTTTGCACAAAAGACGCATTAATGGATTCAAATCAGCAGGGAAGGTATAGTCAAAGAGGGGTTTCAGCGGCAAAGGAAGACGTTCATAACGCTATAAAGAATATAGATAAAGGACTTTTTCCAAAGGCTTTCTGCAAAATTGTCCCCGACCACCTAACTGGAGATTCAGATTATTGTTTGGTCATGCATGCAGATGGAGCGGGTACAAAGTCTTCTTTAGCCTATATGTATTGGAAACAAACTGGAGACCTTTCGGTTTGGAAGGGCATTGCTCAGGACGCGCTCATTATGAATATAGATGACCTTATTTGTGTAGGCGCTACAGACCACATTATGTTGTCTTCTACCATTGGTAGGAATAAAAATTTAATTCCGGCTGAGGTGCTTTCTGCCATAATTAATGGAACGGAAGAACTTATCAATGATCTATCAAAACACGGCATTATTATTCATAGTACAGGCGGTGAAACCGCCGATGTTGGCGATCTTGTCCGTACCATCATTGTAGATTCTACCGTAACAGCGCGATTACCCAGAAAAAACGTCATAGACAACGCCAATATTAAGGCAGGTGATGTTATTGTAGGTTTCTCCTCTTCTGGACAAGCTAGTTATGAGACTGAGTACAACGGAGGAATGGGGAGTAATGGTCTTACTTCTGCACGCCACGACGTTTTTGGCCAAGGTTTGGCGCAAAAATTTCCAGAAAGTTTTGATCCTTCAGTTTCAAGTGATTTGGTTTATTCTGGTGCCCTTGGGCTCACAGATGCTGTAGAAGGAAGTCCAGTAAATGCAGGTAAGTTGGTACTTTCCCCCACAAGGACTTATGCCCCAATCGTAAAGAAAATACTCAGTAAATACAATGCAGAAGACATTCATGGAATGGTGCATTGTAGTGGTGGTGCTCAAACAAAAATCTTACATTTTGTAGAAGGACTCCATATTATCAAAGACAATATGTTCGAGGTGCCTGTGCTTTTTAAAATGATTCAGGAACAATCTAATACATCTTGGAGAGAGATGTATGAAGTATTTAATTGTGGCCATAGGTTGGAGTTATATGTAAATCCTGCTGTGGCACAAGATCTTATTGTTATTTCCAATTCATTTGGTGTAGCTGCTCAAATCATTGGTAGGGTAGCGGACAGTGATTCTAAAAAACTAACTATAGAGAGTTCTTACGGAACTTTTGAATATTAAGAAGGTCAATTTATTGTACCTTTACAGGAACAACTAGCTCAAATTTATGTTAGAAAAATTACATGTTGTAAAACAGCGTTTTGACGAAGTCTCTGATTTGATTATCCAACCAGATGTCATACAAGACCAAAAGCGTTATGTGCAGCTCAACAAAGAATACAAGGATTTAAAATCACTTATGGATAAAAGAGAGTTATATATCTCTTTAACCAATAATATTGAGGAGTCTCAAGAGATAATAGATGATGGATCAGATGCTGAAATGGTAGAAATGGCTAAAATTCAAATGGATGAGGCCAAAGCTGCTCTGCCAGCTTTAGAAGAAGAAATTAAGTTTTTACTCATCCCAAAAGAACCAGAAGACGCCAAGAACGTTGTGATGGAGATTCGCGCAGGTACTGGAGGAGATGAAGCCAGTATTTTTGCTGGAGACCTTTTTAGAATGTATACGAAATACTGTGAGTCTAGAGGATGGAAAACCAATGTGATTGACTTAAGTGAAGGAACTTCTGGAGGGTATAAAGAAATACAGTTCGAGGTTAATGGAGAAGATGTATATGGAACATTAAAATTTGAAGCAGGAGTTCACCGTGTTCAAAGGGTCCCGCAGACAGAAACTCAAGGTAGGGTTCACACGAGTGCTGCTACTGTTATGGTGTTACCTGAGGCAGAGGAATTTGACGTTCAAATAGATCCAAAAGATGTTAGAATAGACTTCTTCTGTTCCTCAGGACCAGGAGGTCAGTCTGTAAATACCACCTATTCTGCAGTAAGGCTAACGCACCTTCCAACAGGATTAGTAGCCCAGTGTCAAGACCAAAAATCCCAACACAAAAATAAAGACAAAGCCTTTATTGTGTTAAGATCTAGGCTGTACGACATGGAATTGGCTAAAAAGCAAGAAGCAGATGCGGCTAAGAGAAATTCTCAAGTAAGCTCAGGAGATAGGTCTGCAAAAATTAGAACCTACAACTACCCTCAAGGTAGGGTAACAGACCACCGTATAGGACTAACCTTGTATGACTTACAGAATATTGTCAATGGAGACATTCAAAGGATTCTGGATGAGTTAATGCTTGTAGACAATACCGAGAAATTGAAAGAAGCTTCTGAGGTATTTTAGTCCCACAGCTTTAAAACTATAATCTGGTCTTGAGCCAGTGTAAAAATTAAACATGACGCTTCCTTTCTTAATCGATCAGATTGAAAAAAAATCATCTTTCCTTTGCGTGGGACTGGATGTAGATTTAGGTAAAATCCCGGCCCACCTTTTAAAAGAGGAGGATCCTATATTCGCTTTTAATAAAGCCATTATAGATGCCACCCATTCCTATGCGGTAGCTTATAAGCCCAATATGGCCTTTTATGAAGCCTATGGTGTTAAAGGATGGTTGGCATTAGAAAAAACCATTCAATATTTAAATCTTAATTATCCAGAGGTCTTTACAATCGCAGATGCTAAAAGAGGTGATATTGGTAACACAGCCAGTAGGTATGCCAAAGCTTTCTTTGAAGATCTGGGGTTTGACTCCTTAACGGTTGCCCCTTATATGGGTAAGGATTCGGTAGAGCCCTTTTTAGCTTTTGAAGATAAATTCACCATTTTACTAGGACTTACCTCAAATCCTGGTGCAGCAGATTTTGAAATGTTGCCAATGGCAAATGGTAAATATTTGTACGAAACTGTAATCGAAACAGCTGCCCAATACAAAAACGCACGCCAGTTAATGTATGTGGTTGGTGCTACACAGGCCAATGCTATAAAAGACATCAGGGCTTTGGTTCCAGATAGTTTTTTATTGGTTCCTGGTGTGGGTGCTCAAGGAGGCAGTTTAAAAGAGGTTTGTTCAGAAGGTCTTAATGACCAAGTAGGTTTATTGGTGAATTCTTCCAGGGGTATTATATACGCTTCTTCAGGAGAAGATTTTGCTTTAGCAGCAGCTGAACAGGCCGCTTTATTGCAGGCTGAAATGGCTGTTATTTTAAATCTAAAGAAAAAATAATTTCCTATTTTAGAAGAATGTTAGCCAAATGATTGGTTAAAACATTTTATATTGATCTCGTAAATTCCCTCGTATTGATTCATTACAATTGTTATAGAAATCCAGAAGCCCAAGAGTGGGTTACTTTTGTTCATGGTGCTGGAGGGAGTTCTTCTATTTGGTTTAAGCAATTAAAAGCTTTTAGGAAAATTTATAATGTATTGCTCTTGGATCTCAGAGGACATGGAGATTCTAAAATGCCTTTGAAACAAGCTTTTGATAAAAAATATACTTTTAATGCCATTACCCAAGATATTATTGAGGTGTTGGATTATGAAAAAATAGAAAAATCACACTTTATTGGTATTTCACTAGGGACTATATTAATTAGAAACCTTGCAGAAAAAAGGCCAGAGCGAGTAATGAGTATGATTATGGGTGGGGCTATTTTAAAACTCAATTTCAGGTCGCAAGTGCTCATGCGTTTGGGGGTAATGTTTAAGTCTGTGGTGCCTTATTTGTGGCTGTACTCTTTCTTTGCTTTTGTGATTATGCCTAATAAGAATCATAGAGAATCTAGGACACTCTTTGTTAGAGAAGCAAAAAAACTGTATCAGAAAGAGTTCATAAAGTGGTTTAAGCTCACTGCTGAAATTAATCCATTACTTCGTTTTTTTAGGAATGTTGAGGTTAAGATTCCAACATTATATGTTATGGGTGAAGAGGATTATTTGTTTTTACCCTCTGTTAGAAAAATGACTGAGGCACATTTGTCTGCCTCTCTTTTTGTAGTAGAATCTTGCGGGCACGTTGTGAATGTAGAGCAACCTGAAGTTTTTAATTCGGCGGTGCTTTCTTATTTAGGAAAGCTTTAGTCTGATCACTGATAATAGAACCGTCTTAACTATATCAGGGCAGAATTCATACAGAACCATACTTAACGCATTGCATTTCTAGATCTTTTACTCAACTGATTTGTTAAACAGACAAAACCAGCGTCTCCACCGGTTTTATGCTGACTAAATCTAAAAAATAATGAAAAAAAATTACGCTCGTTAATCTAATAACTCATTTATTTTGTCATTATTGTTTTATCCCATAGAAGTTTTGGACCATTTTTGGAATAGGAGCATAAACTGTTTTACCTCATTCCTGTAGGCTTGAAGGTATTCTTGAGGAGATTTACTGTGGTATTCTAAACCCCTACAGTATCCATGAATGTTTTTTCCAATGCAGTTAATGAAAGCTAAGGTATTTTTTCGCTCTTCATGATTATGGACAAGAGAAAGGTTTTTTAGACTGCTTAATAATTGCTTGCTGTCTCCGAGAAGGCTATGAAGGATGTTGTGGTTTAAACTCCAGTGTTTATAATCTTTAAGTAGCTCGTGGTCATAATAGAAATAAACCGCCAAAGCATTGCTTAGCCGCTCCAATTCAGTGGCTTTATATTCTAAGTGCTTGGGTGTTTTAGTACGCAATGAGAAGATTTTAATTTATGGTAAAAATAAGTGTAATTGAAATTGAATTAATTTCTTTTATATAGATAAATAATGTTTTTTCTTTATATTGCAAATTATTATAATATTTTTTCTTATGATTAAAAAGCCTGATCGTTTAAACAATAAGATCATTGCCGCTTTGCAGAAGAATGCTAGGGTGTCTTTTGCTGAAATTGGTAGGATTGTTGGCTTAACACCACCAGCGGTCGCGGAACGGGTTAAAAAACTGGAAGATACGGCCGTAATATTGAAATATCATACAGAGGTGTCTTATACTCAAATGGGGTATCAGCTAAAAGCGATGATAACTCTAAGGGCTTTTGTGGGTAAATTGAAGCCTTTTTTAGAAGTCGTAAAATCCTATCCTGAGGTAGTGAATTGTTACCGGATTACGGGCAATGAAAATATCATGATGGAGGTAGTGCTTAAAGACCAACAACACCTTGAGAAATTTATAGATACCCTTATCCAATACGGCGAAACTAGAACACATATTATTTTGTCTGAAGTTGTTTCCTCGGCACCTATATACGCTAATTGATCACTTTGGGTTATATTTGAATATGCATTACAAATACTTCTTTGTATCCTTATTTTTTATGCTTTTAAGCTTGAATCCTATTCAAGCCCAAGATATTATCTCTGAAAAAAAGACAGAAAGGGCCTTTAAAAAAGAGCAAAGGCAGCTTAGGCGAATGAGCCGTAAGTATACTGATTCTCTGACGTATAAGGCGCAGTATTATCAGTATGTCCTTTTGGAAGATTTAGATACTAGAAATTTCGAAAACTTGGGTTGGTGGCAGTACCAATACAATTACTACAATACTATTGCCAACAAAAAGTCTGCGAATCTTTCCCAGAGAGAGAAAATTGTGGTTGAATATGCTAAAAATGCGATTGTTTTAATGGTTTCTATGCTAAGACGGTCTTACGATATTGAGGCCAACAGACCAGCCGCTATTAGAGATATTCCTGGGGTGGTTTTTTTATTGATGCTGAGAACAATTGTCAATCCTCAAGACTATTTTGCCTATTTGGCTGTAATTTCTTATAGTAGTAAGATGGAAGACTACGGAACAGCGCTATTCTATGTAGAAGCACTTTTAGAAAATGGATATAAAGATTTAGACACCCTTGGCGCACTTCCAGAAACTGGTTTACTAAGAATAATGCCTGAATACCAAGCATTGTTAGAAGTGTATTTAAATAAAGGATTGTATGGGATTAGAGAAGAGGATTCGTAGTATTATTGGATTGTTTTTTTTGTTACATGGTTTTTTCCTGATCTCATGTAAACAATCCAAAAAATACCATGATACTGAAGTTCAAACTATAAATATAGTGGGTGAAGGGGTTTTTAATACTCAAGCAGAAAGGGATAGTATTCTTCAATCTGTTTTGGATTTTCAAGAAGAATTAAACGCTTCATTTAAAGATCCTGAGGAGTCTCCTTTGGTGGATAAGGATAAAATGAATTTTGAAAGTTTGGATTACTTTTTACCCAATGCGGATTATGTGATTCGGGCTAAATTGATTAGAACCCCTAATGCGCTTCCGTTCGGTATGCCAACAACAACAGATAGAATTTCTCAAGAACGGGTATATGGTCGTTTACAATTTAATTTAAAGGGGAAACCATTTTCTTTAGAAGTGTATCAGAGTTTGGATCTTTTAGAAAAAGAAGGTTATGAAGATTATTTATTTCTTCCCTTCACAGATCTCACTAATGGTAATGAAACTTATGGTGGTGGTAGATATTTAGATCTGAGAATGGTCCAAGGAGATTCTATTTGGATAGACTTTAATAAGTCGTATAATCCCTATTGTGCTTACAATAAAAAATATTCATGTCCTGTTGTACCTTCGCAGAATCATCTTGAAATTGATGTTCAGGCAGGTGTTAAGGCATTTATTAAATAAAAAAACCAGTCTTTGAAAAAGACTGGTTTTTTAAACTAAACTTAACTAATACCTATCCTGTAATGCTATGGGGATTTAAAAGGCATATACTGCTGCTAGTACAAAAGAAGAAAGGCTCTTTTGTGGGGCAAATTTTGTATCTAAAAAACTTTCATCAGAACCATTGTCTATTCTGATTTCTGGCTTTAAAATAAGGTTTCCTATGGACGCACTTCCTGTAAGTGTTAGGGCAAAAACGCTAGAATCTGCCACACCACTATCTGTTTGGTCTATGGCGCCATAAGCACCACTTTCTACAAAGTATTCTCCTCTTAAGCCAATGGCAAAAGTGTCTGAAGTGGTTAGTTGCGGATATAATGCTACTCCTGAGAATCCAACACCGTCATTGTCATAAATGGCTCCGTTGAGTCCTAAGTAAAAATTTTCTGTAATAGAAAAGCCTCCAGTGTAATCTAATTCATAAGCACCGCTATCTGTTAATAAATTTAGGAATTGACCTTTGTAGCCTAGTTGCGCTCCAAAAGCATAAATTCCTGTTGGGTTGTATTCTGTCAGATCTGTTGGGTTAAAGATTCCGAGCATGGCAGAGAAATCTTCACTCAGTGCAAAATCTGCTTTTATTCCTGTATGGCTAAAAGGTCCGTAAGAGAATAAGTATGAAGTACTGTAGTTGAAATTTGCTACTGGAGATATTACTTCGTAGCCTAAAAAGGTGTTGAAATTACCCATGGTTAAGGTAACCTTATCGCTCACATTCCAATACATATACAATTGGTTTACAATATTTCCGGTTGCAGAATACATTGGGGAGTTAAAAATAGCATCTGTACCTCTTGGTCCAAAGACTAAGTCTGCTACGAATCCAACTTTTTCCCCTTCGTAAGCTGCTACTACATTGGCCATACCTAAAGCAAATCCTGGTAAATTAGCAAATGAGCTTCCAGGTGCCATGGTGTTTTCTCCTACATTTGGAGCGTTTAAATTGCCCCTGAAATAAGCGTCTACCGTTCCACTAATGCTAAATTTTGGTGTAGTTTCTTCTTCTGCCTCTTGAGCGAAAGTTAATGTTGTTGCTGTTAATGCCGCACTTAGCATTAAAAATTTTGCGTTATTTGTAAAAGTTTTAAAAATCATGAGAATTTGGTTTTAAATGGTTTTTAACAAACGGAGCGTTCTGCAAAACGCTCCGTTGCTGTTTCTATAGGTTTTGTTTAGTGTTGGTTTAATCTAAAATCAGCATAAGCATCCATGCCGTGTTCGTGAAGGTCTAAGCCTTCTAGTTCTTCTTCTTTAGATACCCTAATTCCTCCTGTTTTCTTGATAGTGAAAAGGATTATAAACGCAGATATAGCACAGAAGGTAGCTGTGGCTCCTACGCCTGCTAGTTGGTAAAGGAATTGATCCATTCCTGCTTTTGCACCAAATACTCCAACAGCAAGTGTTCCGAAAATACCACATATTAAGTGTACCGCCACTGCTCCTACAGGGTCGTCTAGTTTAATTTTATCTATAAAAGCTACCGCTAAAACGATGAGGGCTCCTGCCAATAATCCAATCACAACAGATTCGTTTGGAGACATTAGATCTGCTCCTGCTGTAATACCTACTAAGCCTCCTAGAATTCCGTTGAGGAACATGGTGAGGTCATAATTTTTGTACAAGATCGTGGAAAGGACAAATGCACCCACTCCACCCGCTGCTGCTGCTAAAGATGTTGTTACAAGTACTAAAGAAGTTCCTGCTGGGTCTGCAGATAATACAGATCCACCGTTAAATCCAAACCAACCCAACCACAAAATAAGTACTCCAGCTGCTGCTAAAGGAATGTTGTGTCCTGGTATTGCTTGTGCTTTTCCACTTTCTGAAAATTTACCTATTCTAGGGCCCAAAAGGTATATGGCTATTAATGCAGCCCACCCACCAACAGAGTGTACTAGTGTAGAACCAGCAAAGTCGTGAAACCCACCATTTTCGCCACCTATTGTACTCAAAAATCCACCACCCCATTGCCATGATCCAACAATAGGATATACAAGGCCTACGTATATTAGGGTAAAGATCATAAAACCTCCTAGCTTGATTCTTTCTGCTACAGCACCTGACACAATCGTTGCTGCAGTTGCTGCAAACATTCCTTGGAAAAGGAAATCGGTCCAGTAGGTGTATCCGCCAGAGGCGTAATCAGGGGTTAAACCATTTTCAGGTAGTGGTATTCCGAACCCGGCAAACCCAAGGTATCCATTGAAATCTCCAGGGTACATTAGGTTAAACCCGCCTATGTAATAAAGTAATAATCCAGTGCAAATGATAAATACATTCTTAAATAAAATATTGATTGTGTTTTTTTGTCTGGTCAATCCTATCTCTAAAAAAGAGAATCCTAGATGCATGAAAAATACCAAAGCGGTACATACCATCATCCATACGTTGTTTGCTGTAAATATTGCTGTTTCCATCTTTATATTCTTTTTTGGTAATCTTTATTAGTTTATGCCTGCTTTTCCATTTTCTCTTGTCCTAATTCTGTAGGCGTCTTGTACGTCGGAAACAAAAATCTTTCCGTCTCCAACATTTCCAGTGCTGGCCGCTTCTAGTATGGCATTTATGGTAGGTTCTAAAAATTCATCAGAAATTACTATAGAAAGTAACCTCCTTTGAATATCAGAAGTACTGTAGCTAATCCCTCTGTAGACATGTCCTTGCTTTTCGTTACCTACTCCGGTAACATCCCAGTAGCTAAAGAAGTTAACCTCTATTGCGTGAAGGGCTTTTTTGACGTCGTCAAATTTTGATTTTCTAATAATTGCTTCCACTTTTTTCATAATGGGGATTTTATTTATGGGTTAATACGCAGTAAACTTATATTTTTATAACTATACCCCCTAATTTTTAGGGGTATACTGCTGATTATTATTAAAAATATAAAATAGACCTATAAAAAATGAGGGTATCATTTTTTAAGGCTATTAAAATTGAGTGTGTGAATAAAAAAATGGGGGGGGGTAACCAAAATAAAATAAGATCTATTAAGCAATAGGTCTTATTTATTGCGTTGTAGCTCTTAAAAATTGGTGAATAGTTTATTTAGGTGTACTGTATTTAATATGGACGCTACCTTAAATGAATGGGTGTTTATATAATAGGAGCAGTGCCTAGAGTAGCGTAAGTACTTTTAATAAAGACGGTAATTATTTTAATTAGATCGCTTTTGCACTGTACAGGCCAAGCGAAATAGCTAGTATACCTAAAATCATACTAGAAAGGGTGTAGACGCTAAATTCCAGTATTTGTCCATTTTTAAGGAAGGTTTGATTTTCAAATGCAAAGGTAGAAAAGGTAGTAAACCCGCCACAAAGTCCTATGGCTAAAAACGAATATAGGGGGGTACTTGCCAAAGCAGGGTTTTTATAACTTATTCCAACAATTAGACCTAAGAGTAAGCAACCTATTATATTGACACTAAAGGTACCCCAGAAAAAATGATCGCTCCAGGGATTGCCTATTTTACTCAGCCCATATCTTAGCAGGGTGCCAAAGCCCCCACCTATAAATAATGCAGTCATGGTTTTTAGCTGCTCCACATTTAAGACTTTAGAAAGGTTTTCAAAATAAAGAGGAGTACAATAAAAAGGATAAAACCTAGGAGTAATTTTAATACCCCTTTAAAATTTTTTTGGTGTTGTGCGCGTTCTTTTTTGAAAGCCATTACAATGGCAACAATAAAAGATATGGCAAAAAGCACCGCGAACACTATTTGTCCTTTACTAAACATATTCCTATTTTTACACAAAGCTACATTAAATTACGTAAACCTTTTTAACGTTTTAATGTACATAACATAAAAACTATGAAAGAAAAATTAGAGGCAGTTGCAGCCTTTCATACCGCATTTAAAATAGGTTACGCTAAAAGTCCTGTAGCGAATTTGGGTGAGCAGAAAAACACCCTGCGTTTTAATTTAATGGACGAGGAGAATAAAGAGTATTTGGAGGCCGCTCAAAACAATGACCTTGTTGAGGTGGCAGACGCTTTAGGAGATATGCTATACATATTATGCGGAACCATTATTGAACACGGCATGCAGCACAAGATTGAGGCGGTATTTAACGAAATACAAAAGTCTAATATGAGTAAACTAGGGGAAGACGGTGCGCCAATTTATAGAGATGATGGAAAAGTATTAAAAGGACCCAATTATTTTAAGCCTAATCTCAAGGCTATCTTAGAAGAATAAAAAAAGGCTCCCTTGTGGAGCCTTTCCAATTTAGTATGCTTTAACCCTCCAGCCATAAGGGTCTGGTGATAAATTGTATTGAATGTCGTTGAGTGTTTTCTTAAAGAATGTGGCGTAACTGTCTTCTTGTGGCGCAATTTCATATTTTTCTCCTTTATAGCCAAAACCAGATATTGGGCTTACTACCGCAGCAGTTCCAGCACCAAACATTTCTAATAATTGGTTGTTTTTATGAGCCTCAAGTATCTCAGCTACTTTAATAGGCCTAACTTCTAGGTTAATCCCATTGTCTTTGGCCAATTGTATTAAACTCTTTCTTGTAATTCCATCTAAAATAGAATCAGACGTTGGACCTGTTATTAAGGTGTTGCCAATACGAACAAAAATATTCATTGTTCCGGCTTCCTCAATATTTTGATGTGTTTTAGCGTCCGTCCAAACTACCTGTTGGAATCCTTCTGCTTGTGCTAATTGAGTGGGGTAAAAAGAGCCTGCATAATTTCCTGCAGCTTTAGCGTATCCAAAACCACCACTTGCAGCCCTGCTATATGTTTCTGCAATTTTAACCCTTACTTCTCCGCTGTAATACGATTGTGCTGGAGAACAAATGATCATAAATTTATACTGCTTGGCTGGAGAGGCAACAACACCGGCTTGAGAAGCAATCATAAAAGGCCTAATGTATAAAGAGTTTCCTGCACCAGGTTTAATCCAATTTTGGTCCAATTCTAATAATTTGTGGAGTCCTTCCAAGAAGTACTCTTTTGTAATTGCTGGCATAGCAAGTCTTTCACAAGATTTGTTAAAACGCTCAAAATTATCTTCAGGCCTGAATAGCCATGCGTCACCATTGTGATCCTTGAATGCTTTCATACCCTCAAAAATAGCTTGTCCATAATGAAATACACTGGCACTTGGAGCAATACTGATATTTTGATAGGGCTTAATTTGAGGTCTTTCCCATGCGCCATTTTTATAGTCGCAGACGAGCATGTGATCTGAGAAAATTTCTCCGAATGATAGGTTTTCAAAATCAACTTCATTAATTCTAGAAGTTTTGGCAATTTCAATGTCAAAAGAATCAGATGCTGTGCTCATGTACTTAATATTTAAAAAAATAAAATTAAATAAAAATACCTTGAGCCAGTTTTAATTTTCATATTATTAGCGAAATGGTTAAAATTTGATAAGTAAATGAGGATATGATATATTTTTAACATTTACAGCTGTTGATTTGTTTGTATTTTCAGAAAAACCGCTTGTAAAAACCCACTTTAGTCTGGTTATATTCGCTTATTTTTCCTTCTTAAACAGTAAAACTTGACTTATCTTTAGACAGTGAAAAGAAAAGTTGTAACCACTGCAGATGGTTCAAAAACACTACAGATAGAAGATTGGCAGGAACAGTACCACTCAATGCATGGTGCTATTCAAGAGGCCTATCACGTATTTATAAAACATGGTTTATCCCTCTTTGAAAATCAGACTATTTCCATACTTGAAATTGGTTTTGGTACGGGCTTAAATGCTTATATTACTTTTTTAGAAGCTCAGGATAAAGGACTTACTATTAAATATCATGGGGTTGAAGCTTATCCGGTTACTTTTGATGAGGCTATTTCAATGGATTATGTAGCATCCTTAAAGGATCATAGTAAAGGGCGTCAAGTATTTGAATTAATGCATGAAAGCCCATGGAATGTCCCGGTAAAAATTGCATCATTTTTTAATTTAGTGAAGCTCGAAAAAAAGTTTGAAAGTATAAATGATTCTAGTCAATATGAACTCATTTATTTTGACGCCTTTGGTTTTAGGGTGCAACCTGAATTGTGGTCAGAAGTCATTTTCTTTAAAATGTTTGAAGCACTGCGTCCGGGGGGTGTCTTAGTGACCTATGCTGCCAAAGGGAGTGTTAGAAGGGCTATGATTAGCGTAGGGTTTTTAGTAGAACGCCTTGAGGGTCCACCTGGTAAGCGAGAAATGCTCAGAGCAACCAAACCCGTCGTGAACAGTCTAATTTAAATTTTACCCCCTTTTTAATATTGATTACTATGAAAATATTGATTACCGGAGCCACCGGTCTTATAGGAAAAGAAATTATAAAACAATGTCATTCTCAGGGCATTTCTATTCATTTTTTAACCACCTCAAAGGACAAGTTGACCTCTAAGCTAGATGAAAAAGCTTTTCTATGGAATCCTTCCAAAGGAGAGATAGATTTAAATGCTTTTCAAGGGGTGACCCACATAATTAATTTGGCTGGGAGCACGATTGCCCAAAGGTGGACTAAGAAAAATAAATCAGGAATTCTAGAGTCAAGATTAGATAGTATCAATACGCTTAAAAAAGGAATTAGGCAATTAGATAGCCATTCTCTTACCTATTTTTTAGGCGCCTCTGCGATTGGGTATTACCCCTCAAATTTTACAACTGAGTACGCTTCGGATTGGTCTTTAAGCCAAGAAAGCGATTCTTTTCTAAGAAATACTGTTTTGGCATGGGAAACGGCCAATCAATCTTTGTTATCTCTTGGATTAAAACTGGGCCAGTTGAGGATAGGTTTAGTATTGGATCAGAAAGCAGGCGCCTTACCTCAATTTATTACCCCTATAAAAAATTTTGTAGGCGCTGCTTTTGGAAGTGGCCAACAGTGGCAGTCTTGGATACACAAAGAAGACATAGCTCGAATGTTTGTTTTTTTATGTAAAAATGAATCTGAGGGTATTTTTAATGGTGTTGCACCCAATCCCGTTACCCAAAATGAATTGGTGTCTGCCATAGCTAAACAGCTTAATAAGCCTATTGTATTGCCAAATATTCCTGGTTTTGCTATTTCATTAATTCTAGGAGAAATGGCGCAATTGGTTCTAGAAAGTCAAAAAGTGCGATCTGATCAGTGGCACGATTTAGGTTTTGAATTTCATTTTGCCTCTTTAACTCAGGCACTTAAAGATTTGTTATAATTGAGAGTTATAAATGGAGTGACATTTTGGCATTTTTGCAGCTTTGGCAGTACTTTTGAATAGAATATTTTAAATATTGAATCACATGAGTAAAAAGAATATGGATGCGGCAGCATCTGAACAAGCAGAAGCTAAAGACACTGAGGTTACTTCATTAGAAAATAATCAGGAATCCACCCAAGATAGCTCTAGCGAATTTAATGATGCTGAGAACGAAGTGACTGCGGAGACAAGCTTAGAGAAGTTAGAGAAAGCAGTAGCCAGTGAACAAGATAAATTTCTAAGGCTTTTCGCAGAGTTTGAAAATTATAAAAAAAGGACTTCTAAAGAGAGAATGGATCTTTTTAAAACAGCTAATCAAGAGGTTATTGTCGCTATGTTACCCGTGGTCGATGACTTTGAAAGGGCTATGAAAGAATTGTCAAAAGAGAAGGATTCAGAGCTTTATAAAGGCGTAAGTCTTATTCAAAATAAATTTATTGGGGTATTAAAGAATAAGGGTTTAGAAGAGGTGGTAGTGTCTGCTGGAGATACTTTTGATTCTGAAATGCATGATGCAATTACTCAAATACCAGCCCCAGATAAGAAAATGAAGGGTAAGGTCATTGATGTCATTGAAAAGGGTTTTCAATTAGGAGATAAAATTATTCGTCACCCAAAAGTAGTAGTAGGAAACTAACTAAGTTTTTATGAAAGAAGATTTTTATGACATATTAGGTATTTCTAAAAGCGCCACAGCTGCAGAAATTAAAAAAGCTTACAGGAAAAAAGCTATTGAGTACCACCCAGATAAAAATCCTGGCGATTCAAAAGCGGAAGCGCTTTTTAAAAAATCTGCAGAAGCTTATGAAGTTTTAAGCGATCCAAATAAAAAGGCCAAATACGATCAGTATGGTCACCAAGCATTTGAAGGTGGTTTTGGAGGTGGAGGCGGAATGAATATGGATGACATATTTAGCCAATTCGGTGATGTTTTTGGAGGTGCCTTTGGAGGCGGATTTGGAGGCTTTGGCGGTGGAGGACAACGTAGGGCTAAAGGAAGTAACTTAAGGATTAGGGTGAAACTAAATCTCGAAGAGGTAGCACAAGGGGTAGAGAAGACTGTAAAAGTTAGAAGGAAAAAACAGGCAGAAGGAGTGACTTATAAAACTTGTTCCACTTGTAATGGGCAGGGTCAGGTTACTAAAATTGCCAATACCATATTAGGTAGAATGCAAACGGCAGCCACCTGTAGTACTTGTTCTGGAAGTGGTCAGATTTTAGACACTAAACCAAAAGATGCAGATGCTCAAGGGATGGTGGTTCAAGAAGATACCGTGAGCATACAAATACCAGCAGGCGTAGAAGATGGTATGCAACTAAAAGTTGGTGGAAAAGGAAATGACGCTCCTGGTAATGGAGTTCCCGGGGACTTAATTGTAGCGATTGAAACTCTAGAGCACGATACTTTAAAAAGAGAAGGAGACAATCTTCATTATGATTTGTATATCAGTTTGTCAGATGCTGTATTAGGAACCTCTAAAGATATAGACACTGTTTCTGGTAAAGCCAGAATTAAACTTGAAGCAGGGCTTCAATCTGGAAAAATCCTTAGACTTAGAGGGAAAGGCATTAAGAGTATTAACGGTTATGGAGCCGGGGATTTATTGGTGCATGTTAATGTATGGACGCCAAAAGAACTGAATAAGGAACAAAAGGCTTTTTTTGAAAAGATGCAAGGAGATGAAAATTTTGAGCCAAAGCCAGAAAAATCAGATAAGTCATTTTTTGAAAAGGTAAAAGATATGTTTGCTTAGCGTTTTTTTATTTTTTTATTGAGAATTTGTGTATATTTGATTTTACTTAATAGTACAACTATTAGGTAATTCTTTTTCATAGCAATTTTTTTTCCCATTCTTAGAACTTGTTTTTAAGGATGGGTTTTTGTTTTTAAACAGCTCTTTGTGTCAGTTTATTTGCTTATTTTAGAAGGATAAACAACTCGTATGGACACCATTCAGAAATTTTTAGGACTAATAAAAAATAAACTGACAACCCCTTTGTTTCCCTCGGACACTGTTCACATAACTATAGGAACTATTCTTTTAATTATAACCTCCCTTATTTTTGTAAGTTATCTTTTAAAGCTCATTAAAAAGATTGTTAATGCAAAATTACCTGAGGAAGACAAAAACAAGTTCACAAGTATATTTGGTTTTTTAAAATACCTCTTTTATATATTGGTTACTGTCACCGTGTTACATTCTTCAGGGATTGATCTTACTGTTTTTCTGACAGCTTCAGCCGCTTTATTTGTTGGTCTGGGTTTTGCCCTACAATATTTATTTCAAGATATTATTTCAGGTATTTTGATTATTTTAGATCAATCGCTACACGTTGGAGATATTATAGAGGTAGATCAGAAGGTGGGTAAGGTATTCGAAATTAAATTGAGAACCACTAGAGCGATTACGCGAGATGACAAAGTAATTGTCATTCCAAACCATATTTTTCTTACAAACAGTATTTTTAATTACACACAAAACCATAAAACCACTCGAGAAAAAGTCACTATAGGGGTGTCTTATGCTTCAGATATAAATTTAGTCACGGACTTACTGCTGTCTGTTGCTGAGACTCAAAAAGGTGTGTTGAAATCTCCCAAGCCATTTGTTTTGTTCGATGATTTTGGTGATTCAGCTTTAGTGTTCTCATTGCATTTTTCTATTGCAGATTCATTTGGTGATCCCAAGTTGAAAAGTGAGATTCGTTATAAAATAGCAGCGATTTTTAAAGATAATAATGTGTCCATTCCTTTTCCACAAAGAGATGTTCACTTCTATAACCATTCATAAATGAATTCAAATATTCTTGTTGTTGAAGATGAAGCAGCCATAAGCAGGGTGCTTGTTAAAATTCTTGCTGAAGCTTTTGATACCTATGAGATAGAAGCTGCCTTCGATGGGCAATCTGCTATTGAAATGATTCAAAATAAGGACTATGCCCTAGTTTTGTGTGACATTAAGATGCCTAAAATGGATGGGGTAGAGGTACTCATTAAAGCTAAGGAAGTTGCACCATTTACTTCATTTATTATGATTTCTGGTCATGGGGATCTTGAAACTGCTGTAGAAACAATGCGTTTGGGTGCTTTTGACTATATCTCTAAGCCACCAGATTTAAACAGATTGTTAACCGCAGCAAGGAATGCTCTTGAGAAAAAAGATTTATTAGTAGAAAATACATTACTCAAGCAGAAAGTGTCTAAAGGATATGAAATGATCGGTGAGAGTGAGGCTATATCTCATATTCAGGAAATGATTGATAAAGTTGCTCCTACAGATGCTAGGGTCTTGATTACTGGTCCAAATGGAAGTGGAAAGGAATTGGTTGCCCATTGGCTTCACGAGAAGGGACCCAGGGCAACTGCTGCATTTGTAGAAGTTAATTGTGCCGCTATTCCATCTGAACTTATTGAAAGTGAGTTGTTTGGTCATGTAAAAGGAGCTTTTACTTCTGCGGTAAAAGACCGTTCAGGTAAATTTGAAATGGCCCACGGAGGAACCTTATTTTTAGATGAAATTGGAGATATGAGTCTCTCAGCACAGGCTAAAGTTCTCAGGGCTTTACAGGAGCAAAAAATATCAAGAGTAGGCTCTGATAAAGACATTAAAGTAGATGTTCGAGTTTTAGCCGCAACAAATAAAAATCTTAAAGAGGAAATTAAAGAAGGGCGGTTTAGAGAAGATTTATACCACCGTTTGGCTGTTATTATAATTGAGGTTCCAGCTTTAAATGAACGCAAAGAGGACATTCCTTTACTGATTAGTCATTTTTCAAGGCAAATTGCCCTTACGCAGGGAACGCAGCCTAAAGTGTTTTCATCTGAGGCTATTAGTGCTCTTCAATCATATGATTGGACTGGAAATATTAGAGAATTACGCAATGTTGTAGAGCGCTTATTGATTTTAGGCGCCTCTGAAATAAGTGTTA
Organism: Flavobacteriaceae bacterium; assembly: GCA_018401115.1. Taxonomy (GTDB): domain Bacteria; phylum Bacteroidota; class Bacteroidia; order Flavobacteriales; family Flavobacteriaceae; genus MAG-120531. The sequence goes on from JAGYKX010000005.1 coordinate 46,167, forward strand.
AAGACGTAAGTTTATTCGCTTCTAAAAATTAAATAGGAATTAAAAAAACAACGAAAAATGAAAAAAAATATATGGCTTCTTTGTGCTTTGTTGAACATGAGCCTTCAGGCCCAAGAAAATAAAGACAAAGCCTTTATTAATCGTATTTACGATACTGCTCTTAGTGACAGTAAATCGTATGATTGGCTCAATCACTTGTCCAACCAAATAGGAGGACGTTTGTCTGGTTCAATTCAGGCAGAACAGGCTGTAGACTACACCTTTAAAGTGATCGAAGATTTGAATCTAGACAAAGTGTGGAAGCAAGATATTACTGTGCCAAAATGGGTGAGGGGTACACCTGAATTTGCTTACATGGAATTGTCTCCTGGGGCAACTACTAATATTCCCATCCTAGCTTTGGGTGGTTCTGTGGCGACCCCTTCTTTAGGAATTAAAGCGGAACTAATTGAGGTGAGTTCATTAGATGAATTGAAAGCTTTGGGCAAAAAAACTATTTCTGGTAAAATTGTTTTTTTCAATAGACCAATGGATCCTAAGATGATTAATACTTTTGCTGCTTATTCAAAAGCAGTAGATCAAAGGTCTAAAGGAGCTGCTGAGGCAGCTAAATATGGGGCTGTTGGCGTGATAGTGAGATCTATGAACTTGAGATTAGATGATTTTCCTCACACCGGTGGAATGTCTTATGGGGACCTTCCTGACTCCATGAAAATACCAGCTGCTGCGGTCTCTACAAACCACGCGAATTTTTTAAGTACTACACTAGCTTTAAATCCTTCTTTAAAATTTTATTTTAAACAAAACTGTAGAACACTTGCAGATGTGCCTTCTCACAATGTAATTGGAGAGATTAAAGGACGTGAATTCCCTGAAGAGATTATTGTTGTTGGAGGGCATTTGGATTCATGGGATGTTGGAGATGGCGCTCATGACGACGGCGCTGGTTGTGTCCAAAGTATGGCCGTTTTAGAGATATTAAAAAAGTTAAACTACAACCCAAAAAGAACGATTAGGGTAGTAATGTTTATGAATGAAGAAAATGGACTTAGGGGAGGAACTGCCTATGCTAGTAGAGCAAATGAACTAGGGGAACGTCACATTTTTGCCCTTGAGAGTGATTCTGGAGGCTTTACACCAAGGGGTTTTTCTTTTGATGCTACTAGAGAAAACATGACTCAAATTATGGAATGGAAAACATATTTTGAGCCTTATATGGCCCACACTTTTACTGAGGGTGGATCTGGAGCAGATATTGGTCCTTTAAAGAATGAGGGCATTGTTTTGGCTGGATTAAGACCAGATTCACAGCGTTACTTTGACCACCATCATGCTGCTACAGATACTTTTGACGCAGTGAATAAAAGAGAGTTGGACATGGGTACAGCGGCTATGACTGCTTTGGTATATTTATTTGATCGCTATGGTATAGAAACCACTGAAATTAAATAGAATGTTTATATTTGCCCCTCATTAAAAAAAGTGATTATGCAAGATGGAATTTACGCCAAATTTAATACTTCTAAAGGCGCTATTACAGTTAAATTGACTCATGACAAGACACCTGGTACTGTAGGTAACTTAGTCGCATTGGCAGAGGGAAATTTAGAAAATAAAGTGAAACCTCAGGGTACTCCATATTATGATGGATTAAAATTCCACAGGGTTATTCCAGATTTTATGATACAAGGGGGTTGCCCTTTGGGAACAGGTACTGGAGATGGTGGTTATAAGTTTGACGACGAATTTCACCCAGACTTAACTCATAATGGTCCTGGTGTTTTATCTATGGCAAATGCTGGTCCAGGAACTAATGGGACCCAGTTTTTCATTACACATGTAGCCACTCCTTGGTTAGATAATAAACACACTGTTTTTGGACATGTGGTAGAAGGGCAAGAAGTAGTAGATGCAATTGCTCAAGGAGATTCTTTAGATACTTTAGAAATTCTAAGGGTTGGTGCAGCGGCTGAGGCCTGGAATGCTGTGGAAGCTTTCAGAACTTTTGAGGGATCTAGAGAAAAGCGTATTGCTGAAGCCAGAGCGGCTCAAAAAGAAGCATTAGATAAAGTGTCTACTGGGTTTTCTGAGACTGCCTCAGGGTTGAGGTATCAGATTATTCAAAAAGGTTCTGGTATTAAAGCAGAAAAGGGACAACAAGTTTCTGTACATTATCAAGGAGCGCTAATAGACGGAACTGTTTTTGATTCTTCATATAAGAGAAAAGAGCCTATTGAGTTTCAATTGGGGATTGGTCAAGTTATCTCAGGTTGGGATGAAGGTTTACAACTATTACATGTAGGAGATAAAGCCCGATTTGTCATACCATCAGATTTGGCTTATGGAAGTGCTGGTGCTGGTGGTGTTATTCCTCCAGACGCTATTTTGGTATTTGATGTTGAGCTCGTTGGAGCTAAATAAAATGAAATTTTGAAACCCAAGCCTCACGTGGCCTTAAGTGGTTTAATTTCATAAAAAAAGCCTGTCTATTTGGACAGGCTTTTATTTTGAAAAGGTTGTATATGATTAGATCACTTTAACGTTTACCGCATTCAATCCTTTTTTTCCTTGCTCAAGCTCGAATTCTACTTCATCCCCTTCACGAATCTCATCGATTAATCCTGAGATGTGTACGAAATGTTCTTTGCTTGTTCCTTCTTCGCTGATAAAACCGAATCCTTTGGTATCGTTGAAGAATTTTACTGTTCCTTTGTTCATTACTAAAAATTAAAAAATTATATTAGTCACAAATGTAGGTTATATATTTTTAAATCCTTTCAATTAAGTAACTTATATTTTTATATGACCTTAAATAATAAATAATTAAAGCATATGAGAGGTTCTAATTTAGACGCCAAAGTATTTCCAATTGGAGGGTATTCTTCTGTTGGTCAGTACAATGATCAACAAATAAATCAATGGATTTTAGAGCTGGATCAATTGCCATCTTTGCTTTCAGATGTTTCGGTTCATTTGGAGGAAGTATTTTTAGATAGCCCGCTTAGAGAGGGCACATGGACGGTTAGACAACTTATTCATCATATTGCAGATAGCCACCACCACGCTTACACCAGGTTTAAATGGACCCTTACTGAAAATGAACCCTTAATTAAAGCTTATGATGAAAAGGCTTGGTCACAACTATTAGATGCGTCTGCCCCCATACAATTCTCCTTAGACCATCTCTCTGCAGTTCACCAAAAATGGGTATTTTTATTGCGTAAAATGAATCAGAGTGATTTTAATAGACGTTTTCAACATCCTGAGACTAAGTCTTTTCATTTTTTATTTGATTATTTAGGGGTGTATGCTTGGCATGGCAACCATCATTTGGCTCAGATAACACAAGCATTAGAAAAATATAATAAAGACTAATGCTCATGAAGTTAACTTAAATTTTATACTTAAAGCCTATGGATTCCAAACAATTATCTTGGAGTGATTTTGAAAAAGTAGATATTCGAGTTGGTACTGTAATGGAAGCCCTAGATTTCCCCGAGGCGCATAAACCTGCTTATAAACTTTATATAGATTTTGGTGTGCCTTTAGGTGTTTTGAAGACTTCTGCGCAAATCACCAAATTATATGCTAAAGAATCTTTAATTGGACAACAGCTCGTGGCTGTAGTTAATTTTCCGGAAAAACAAATTGCAAATTTTAAAAGCCAATGCTTGGTTTTGGGAGCGGTGAATGAAGATGAGGTTACTTTACTGCAGCCTATGTCTAAAGTACATAACGGATTAAAAATTTCATAATATTGTTAGAACAGGCTCAGATTAATTTTGACAGCGATAGTATTTGGGTGTTAAATATAGCATTAGCCTTTGTGATGTTTGGCATAGCCTTGTCCATAGATTGGCGTGATTTTAAGCCAGTTATTTTAAATCCTAAGTCTCTTATAGTTGGCGTAGCGAGCCAATTTTTAATTTTCCCCCTAATCAGTTTTTTACTTGTTCTGATTTTAAAACCGGTACCTAGTATTGCTTTAGGAATGATTTTAGTGGCTGCATGTCCTGGAGGAAACATCTCTAATTTTATCACTCACTTTTCTAGAGGTAATGACGCATTGTCTGTCAGTTTAACGGCTATTGCTACACTTTTAGCTGTGGTTATGACTCCATTAAATCTTGCTTTTTGGGGCAATATGTATGAACCTACTTCTGCTATTTTGAGATCAGTATCTGTACCGCCTATAGATATGGTTAAATTAGTGGGACTCATTTTGGGATTACCATTGATTTTAGGAATGCTCATCCACGAAAAATACCCTCTTTCTGCTCAAATGATTTCAAATGTTATGAAAAAGCTTTCCCTCCTTTTTTTTATTGCCTTAATCTTTATGGCTTTGGGAAATAACTTAGTGGCGTTTGAACGCTACGTTATGGAGGTTTTTTGGTTGGTATTACTTCACAATTTTATAGCTTTTATTACGGGTTTTAGCTTGGCTAAATGGTGGAGACTTTCCTGGAAAGACACTAAGACAATTACCATTGAGACAGGCATTCAAAATTCTGGACTTGGACTTCTTTTGATTTTTACTTTTTTTGATGGTTTGGGAGGTATGGCTATTTTAACTGCTTTCTGGGGAATTTGGCATTTAATATCTGGCCTTTTGCTGGGAACTTTTTTTAGAAATTATTCCGCTTTAAATGCAAAAGTGTATGATTAGTGTTCAAAATCAAGTGACCAATTCGGTTAAAGCTTTGGTCAGATTTGCGTTATGGTGTTATTTTAAACACATTGTAGTGACTGGTTTTTCAAAAGAAAACCATGATAAATCAGTAATGTATTTGGGAAACCATCAAAATGCTTTATTAGATGCTTTACTGATCGCTATAACCACAAGGAGGAAGACTACTTTTCTCACTAGATCAGATGTTTTTAAAAATCCTTTGATTGGACATTTATTAAGATATATAGGTATGTTGCCTATATATAGATTTAGGGATGGTGTGGACACCCTTTCTAAAAACACTCCTATTTTTAATCGTTGTGGGGAAGTGCTTCATAATCATGAAGCTATATTAATTTTTCCTGAAGGGAATCATGATTTAAAAAGGAGGGTGAGACCATTAAAAAAAGGTTTTGTTAGCCTTTTATCTCATCGTTGGTCCATTGACAAACAACCTGTTTACTTGTCTCCTATAGGAGTTAATTATATTAAAGCAGTGCGTTTTCCAGACGCGGTTTCGATTGTTTATGGACAAAGCCATAAAGTGGAACCTTTTGAGATTAATAAGGATAACACCCATTCACTATTATGGGCTTTACATGAAAAATTAGCTGTGTTGACCACTCATATTCCTGAATCTCTTGATGGGTATTACAATCAAATTGACGCTGCTTTGGAGCAAGATGCCCGACTCTTTTTAAATCCATTAAAAACCAATGATTTAATTGCTCAGTTTGAACATGCCCTTCAATCTAAAGGATCTTTAGAAGCTGTAGCTAGTAAAATTTTTAAAGGCAATACTGATCTAATTAAATCATTTTTTTCGAGAACGGGTAGTCTGTTTTTAAAGCTCCTTTATGAATTTTTAAATATGGTTCCTTTAAGTATATGGCGTTTGTTTTTAAAGCCACGTATAAAGCAGCCTGAATTTGTAAGTACTGCTAGATTTGGATTTTCCATATTGTTTTTTCCATGTTACTTTTTACTGCTTTTTATTTTGATTGCAGTATTTACCAAAAATATAGGGATGGCTTTAGCCATCCCTATAGGTCATTTTATGATGAATTTAATATTTGTAAAAAAAATACTTTAATTACATTAGATTACTAAAGAATATGGCATTAGCCAAGAACTTATTAGTTCCGTACCAAAAGGCTCTAAAATTGGTATTGTCGGTGAACAAAATTACATTTCCTCTACCTAAACCAGATACTTTAAATGGTACAGTGTTGGGAATTAAGGTAGCATTCACTTTAGAGTGGTATCCGCTTAAAAGCGGTGAAGAAGTGTATTGAATTGGGTTGTTAAAACTTTGTTTGTCTGCTTCAATATATACATTTGTTTTTCTAAACATGGCAACATAAGCATTGTGATAACCGTAGTTGATGGGGTGACTCAGATCTAATTTGGCCTCGAAAATAGCACCGCCTGTTTCTTGTGCGCCATAGAAATTCTCCCTGTCTTCATATGAGATTCCTTTGGCTTCTAGAGGCGTATTTTTGAATGTTAGGTCCATAAATTCGTTTTTAGAAATCCATTTGGCGGAATTTTTATACGCTATTAAGGTGCCTCCATCTTTCACCCATTCTTTAATTTTATCTGAAGCAGCTGAATTCAATGCACTTCCATACATATTAGGAACTATTAGGGTAGTGTATCTGGAAAGATCTACCCGGCTAAAATAGTCAAGGTCTATTTTGGTGAGTTTCATATCGTACCTTTGGTCAAATAAATGCCAAATTTCTCCAGCGTCATAAGAAGCCGTACCATTACCAACAACAATAGCCACAGAAGCCTTTTTGAGTGCCTCAAAATTATTGCTTCCTAAATCTATTCCATTGGCTTAATCCAGTGCCTACTCCTTTTATTTGAATTTGAGCGTCTGCAGCAATTTCTGTCAAAAATTGGTGTATTTCATTGGCAGATAAAGATTGATTGGCTACTGGAATCATAATAGTACCGTAATCGTATTTTACGCCTTCTAATTCAAAATCCCTTTTGGCTACTTTGGCTCTAAGTCCTTTGTTTAATATTTTGTTTAAGGCTTTTGGCGTGATAGTATTCATGCCATCCGAAGAGGTATGCATACTGAGATAAGGCGACTAATATTTCCCTTTGATACAGGAATTTTGTTTACCTCAGACCCTGCTTCATTTAGGTTGTTTGTTGTAGTGTATGCAACATTGAAAGCGAGCGGAAATGTCCATGCGGAAATGTCGTAGAACAAACTGTCTGAAAAAGTGGTTCTTTTTTCAAACATGGCTTGTATTAAAGTATTATTCTGTTGGTTTAATGGCACTACATACCCATAACCTTTTTTGAATTTTTTTCCATTAATAACGGCATCTCTTTTAAGTTCGTGAAATTTAATTTCCTGCCTGTAAAGAATTTCAGCTAAGTGATTTGTTTTAGCAGCGTCTTTTGTGTCACCAAACACAATCGCTTTTTGTTTTTCTTTAGCAGCCAATGTCCTTGTGTTGGAAAAGAAGTCTCTCTGGTAGTTTAATATTTTTTCCCTCATGCCTTGAGCTGCTGCCACAGTAGATAAGGCAGTAGTGAATTGGTTTCTAATGGTGAATGGAAAGGTGAGTATGCCATTTTCACTTTCTTGTATATGGCCTCTAGAACTACCTTGTTCAAAAAGAATTCCAATACTGCCATTAATGTCTGGGAAAGTAGATCCTTTCCCGTAATAGTAGTCGTCGTAGTTTTCTTCAGAATAATACAAAGAACCAATTCTATCTAATGCTTTGGCATGGTAAGCACCTATCTCTGCCGTAAGTTCTTGGTTAATCGCAGGGGTTAAGGGGTGCACTCTTGTGGGCTCTCCTGGTTGAAAGAAAAAAGTGGAATTGGTACCCATCTCGTGGTGATCGGTAAGTATGTTAGGCTTCCAAGCATGAAAACTTTTAATTCTAGCCCTACTTTCTGGTAATTGAACAGGCAGCCAGTCTCTATTCATGTCAAACCAATAATGATTGGTCCTTCCGCCTGGCCATACCTCATGATACTCTCTTTCATTTGGATCTGGGTTCAGTAAATGACTTCTGTTTGTATTGGCCCAATAGGCAAATCTTTGAAGCCCGTCAGGATTGAATGAAGGGTCCATAAGTATCACAGTATTGTCTAAAACAGCCTCTATTTCAGGTCCTTGAGCGGCAGCCAAATAATAGGCGTAAGCAAGCCCAGCATTTGCACCACTGGGTTCATTTCCATGAATTGAAAATCCTTGATACACCACTATAGGCATATTTTCTGTGGACAAGTTTTGTCCTACAGGAGTAGTTAAAGCCAAGTGTTGGGTTCTGATTGACTCAATATTGCTGTGATTTTTGGGGCTGGTTACCGTGAGAAGAAGCAGTGGCCTTCCTTCGAATGTAGCGCCTCTATTCTCTATTTTTATACGATCAGAGGAAGCAGCCAAAGCTGTCATATATTGTACTAATTTGTCATGAGTAACATGCCATTCTCCCACTTCATGTCCAATCACCTCTTTTGGCGTGGGTATTTCTGGGTTGTAGGATATGTTATCTGGAAGATAATAACCTAAGTCAATAGTCTCTTGCGCCAAAATACCTAAGGGTAAAAAGAGCAATAATGTAAAAATAAATTTTTTCATGGAATTGGTTTTGAAGGGTTACTTAAAGTATAAAAATAAGAAAAGGGCCTCTATTGAGGCCCTTTTACACAATTAATTATTGTTGAAAATTAAATATCGTCAAAATCTACCTCTGTAAAGGAAGAAGTTGGGGTGTCTTCAATAGGCTTTTCCACTGCATCTTCTGAAACAATATCTTCAAAGGATTCTTTTTTAAAATCTGATTGGTGTCTTTCAGAGATCACCTCAGAACCTTTGTTATCAATGATGAAATCCATCATTTCGTCCATAATTTCTTTAAATGCTGTAAAGTCTTCCTTATACAAATAAATCTTGTGCTTCTTGTAATGGAAAGATCCGTCGTCGTGCGTAAATTTCTTACTCTCTGTGATTGTTAAATAGTAATCTCCGGCTTTAGTGCCTCTTACATCAAAAAAATAAGTTCTCCTTCCAGCTCTTAAAACCTTTGAGTGTATCTCTTCTTGTTCCATAGATTCTTTTGCGTACATCTGTTCTGTTTTTGCAAGTGCATTGTTCTCTCCAAAATTGGAAAAAAAATGTTTATGTTACAACATTTTTTGGGTTTTCTTTATGGGTAGATTGACCTTCATAAAGTGCTTTGTAATAACCATTTAAAGTAATTAATTCTGCATGGGTACCCTCTTGAATTTTTTTACCATCTTCTAAAACGATTATTTTGTCTGCATTTTTAGCTGCAGAAACCCTGTGACTCACTATGATGGTAGTTTTGTGGGTAGCAGCTTTTTTGAGCGCATTTAATATGGCTTCTTCTGTTTCGGTGTCTACAGCAGACAAACAGTCGTCAAAAAGATAAATCTCAGGGTTTTTTATGAGTGCTCTAGCAATAGAGACCCTTTGCTTTTGACCACCACTTAAGGTTATTCCTCTTTCTCCTAAAATAGTCTCATAGCCTTTAGAGAATGCTGCTATGTTGTTGTGAACAACAGCTTGTTTTGCTGCTGCTTCAATATCTGATTGTAAGGCATTTTCTTTTCCAAAAGCAATATTGTTAGCAATGGTATCTGAAAATAGAAAAGCGTCTTGAGGAACTGCACCTATCGCATTTCTCAGGGAGGAAAGTGGGGCTTTTTTTATAGATACACCGTCAATAGTGAGTTTGCCACTGTCTATGTCATACATCCTACTGATTAATTCAAGAACGGTAGATTTGCCAGAACCCGTTTTCCCTAAGATAGCCACAGTTTGGCCTTGTTTCACTTCAAATGATAATTCTTGGATGGCTTTAATTCCAGTGTCTGGATAAGTGAAACATACTTTGTCGAATAGAATATTCCCCTCAATTTCCATAGGGCCTTTGGACGAATCTACTATAGCTGGTTTTGTTTTTAGAAATTCATTGATTCTAGCCTGTGATGCCTCTGCTTGTTGTATAATAGAGGTGAGCCAGCCTACAATAGCTACCGGCCAAGTAAGCATATTGACATAGATAATAAATTCAAGGATCAATCCAATAGAACTTATTTCTCCACTGATATACTGCTTGCCACCTATATATATGACAAACAAATTACTTACCCCAATCATTAAGATCATTAGGGGAAAGAACCAGGCATTTACTTTAGCAAGGTCTAAACTTTTTTGTCTTCCTGTATTGGCTAATTCGGCCAATTCACTATTGGTACTTTCCTCCAAGCCATAAGCTTTTATGACCGATATTCCAGAAAAACGCTCTTGTGTAAAGGTAGATAATGTAGAGAGAAAGCTTTGAACGGCTGTACTCTTTTTGTGAATGACCTTACTTATTTTATAAATCAGTACAGACAGAAATGGTAGTGGGAGTAGGGTGTAAGCAGCTAGGGTAGGTGCTTTCATAAACATCAGTGGAATAACACACCCAAAAAGAGTCAGTGTTTGAATACCATACATTATGGCAGGGCCAGCATACATTCTCACTTGACCAACATCTTCACTAATTCTATTCATAAGATCTCCAGTACGGTTGTTCTTGTAGAAAGCTATATGTAATTTTTGATAGTGGTCAAATATTTCATTTTTAAGATCTCTTTCTATGTATCTGGAAATATTTATAATCGTTTGACGCATTAAAAAAGTAAAAAACCTGAGAGTAAGGCGGCACCAATAATAATGAGAATATATTCTAGTAAAATGCCTTTAACAAGACTCTCATCTGCATTGCTCTCAGAGAGGTATTGTTCTACTGTTTGAACAGATTTATTGATAAAAGGAGGCATAACCAGAGAAAAAATCCTTGCGACAATAGTGATTAAAACACCTAATAGTAGTTTTAACTTATATTTTTTAAAGTATTTATTGAGGTGACGCAGTTCCTTCATGCCTGAGTATTAAGGCTTCTATTTAAGCCAGACAAATATAAGGTTTATGAAATTTATAAAGGGGAGAATTCAGCTAATAATATTATCTAAATAAGGGTTTGCTATCTATAAATAAGTAGTATTTTTGCCTGCGAGTTTTATCCATTAAAAAAGTTCTTTATCATGCTCACAAGGAGGCACATTCGAGTAAAAGTAATGCAGGGTTTGTACGCTATGACGCAAACCACAGAAGACACCTTAGAAAAAGAAAAGAAATTTCTTAGCCTGAGTATGGAAAAGATGGGAAGTCTCTATTTACTTCATTTGAGTCTATTTATTGAGCTTCAAGTTAGGGCTGAAGATCATTTACTATTATCCTCTAAAAAGTACATTTCTTCCTCAGCAGATTTAGATCCTTCCAAAGCAAAGTTTTCAAATAATTTAGTGCTTTCTCAGATCAAAAATAATGAAGCAATCAATAGTGCTATTGCTGCTAGAAAACTCAATACTTGGTATTTACATGAAGAGTATGTTAAAATCATCTATAAAGAAATTATAGAGAGTGCTGCTTACACCGAGTACTTAAAAGACCCAGCAAACACATACGAAGAAGATTTGGCCTTTGTGATTAAAATATTCAAAGAGATTATAGCGCCAAATGATAAAGTGTATGATTTTTTAGAAGACCACACCATTACATGGGCAGACGACATGCCCATTGTAAACACTTTCTTGCTAAAGCAGTTAAAAAAATTATCGCCCAAAGTAATGGGATCTGATTTTATTAAAGGCCTAGCAATCTTAGAAGACGACATTGAATTTGCCCAAAATCTACTGGTTAAAACAGCGCTTAAAGAAAGCGTTTTAGCCAAAGAAACAGCAGACAAAACACCCAAATGGGATAAGGATAGAATAGCAGATATTGACGGTATTTTATTAAAAATGGCTATTTGTGAATTACTTTTCTTTCCTTCAATTCCAGTCAGGGTAACTATCAATGAATACCTAGAGATTGCCAAAGAATATTCTACCCCCAAGAGCAGTATATTTATAAATGGTATATTAGATTCTTTATCAAAAGAGTACAAAGATCAAGGAAGGCTTGAGAAAGTTGGACGTGGTTTGTTGTAAATAATTTTTATATTCGTATTTAATAATTTTAAATTGTCCAGATCATGAAAAAATTTAGCTTAATAGCAATTGTATCTATGTCACTCATCACCTTCTCATGTAAAGAGAAAGCGACTGAAAAAATTGAAAATGCCAATGTAGAGGCTGCAGCTGTAAGAGACGCTTCTGCGAATAAAATGGCGGTCATGTCTTTTGACAAAACCTTCCATGATTTTGGTCAAATTGCTCAGGGAACACCGCAACAAACGGTATTTACCTTCACTAATACTGGAGACGCACCCTTAATTATTACAGACGCCACTTCTAGCTGTGGATGTACTATTCCAGATTACCCAAAAAACACCCCAATTGCACCAGGAGAGCAAGGTCAAATGGTAGTGAATTTTAATGGTTCAGGACAAAATCAAGTGACTAAAACAATTAATGTGCAGGCCAATACAGCTAACGGTAGTGAGTTGTTAAAAATCCAGGCCTTTGTTTTGGCACCAAACGCAGCGTCTATTCCGTCTAATTAATCAACACTAATATTTTTACTATCCTATGGAAGCATTAAATCAATTTTTACCTTTAGCCTTAATTATTGTTGTGGGTTATTTTTTTATGATCAGACCCCAAATGAAGCGTCAAAAGGATGAAAAGAAATTTTCAGCTGCTTTAGCGAAGGGAGATAAAGTAATTACCAAGAGTGGTATGCACGGTAAAGTAGTAGAGTTAAATGACAAAGACGCCAGTTGTGTCATTGAAACTATGGCAGGCAAAATTAAATTTGACCTGTCTGCTATTTCAATGGAGCTCTCAAAAAGACTTCAAGAACCAGCAAAATAAAATATGTACAAGATTTTCATTAGACCGCTTCTGTTTCTTTTCGATCCAGAAGCGGTTCATTATTTTAGTTTCTCTGTAATTAAATTCTTGTCTAAATTGGGTTTTGGTGCAATCATTAGACGCGTTTATACGTTAGAAGATCCTGCCCTAGAAAGAGAAGTTTTTGGTTTAAAATTCAAAAATCCGGTAGGTTTGGCAGCTGGATTTGACAAAAATGCTCTGCTGTATAATGAGCTTTCAGACTTTGGGTTTGGGTTTGTAGAAATAGGGACACTTACCCCAAAGCCCCAGGATGGAAATCCTAAAAAAAGACTCTTTAGGCTTAAAAAAGACCAGGCCATTATTAATAGAATGGGTTTTAATAATGCTGGAGTGGCCAGTGCAGTTAAAGCGCTAAAGAAGCAGCACAATGTTTTAATAGGCGGTAATATTGGTAAAAATAAAATTACTCCAAACGATCAAGCCACGGAAGATTATATTATTTGCACACAAGCCCTTTGGCCTCATGTAGATTATTTTGTGGTAAATGTCAGCTCCCCAAATACCCCAGGACTAAGAGAATTACAAGAAAAAGCCCCATTAACAGCACTTTTAAAAGCGCTCAAAGCAGAGAATGCGCTTCTTGCCACAAAGTACGATCAAAAACCTAAGCCATTTTTATTAAAAATTGCTCCAGACCTTACAGAGCACCAATTGTTAGATATTATAACAATTATTCAAGAGACCCGAATAGACGGAGTTATTGCGACCAATACGACCATTGATAGAGCTGGTTTGCTTTCAAAGAAATCATTGGTCAATGAAACCGGCGGACTAAGTGGTGCACCCGTTAGGAATAGAAGTTCAGAAGTCATCCGTTTCCTTTCAGAAAAAAGTAACAACGCTTTCCCAATTATTGGGGTAGGAGGTATTCATTCTGCAGAAGACGCCTTAGAAAAATTAGAAGCAGGCGCCACATTAGTTCAGCTTTGGACTGGTTTTGTGTATGAAGGACCTGCCCTTGTCAAGAAAATAAATAAAGCTATATTAGCCCAGCGCTAAGGATTTATTTTGATTGAATTTCAAGTACTTATTTCTTTTTCAGTTGCGGTATTTTTACTGGCAATATCACCGGGTCCCGATAACATTTTTGTCGCATTTCAGAGCCTTAGATTTGGTTTTAAGAGCGGCTTATGGGTCATTATGGGTCTGATGAGTGGTTGCCTTGTTCACACTATTTTAGGCGCATTTGGCGCTGCTGTTTTTTTGAGTCGCTTTCCATTCCTACTTATTGGAATTAAAATGTTAGGGGCAGTATATTTAGTTTATCTAGCCTACAAACTTTACAAGCTAGGCGCGCCAAAAACACTTTCAGTCATTGAAGTAGTTTATAAAAAACCCATTGATTTATATCAGCAAGGTTTTGTGATGAGTGTTTTAAACCCAAAGGTCGGTATGTTTTTTATTGCTTTTTTTCCAGGATTTTTATTTATACCATCACTGCCTTTTTGGACGCAATTTCTAGCACTAGGCGGCGTATTTATACTCATTTCCACCATAGTGTTCTCTAGTATAGCCTTATTGTCTTCGGTACTGTTAAATATGGCTTCAAAGTCGCAAGCTGTTTTTTTTAATGTCTTGCATTGGTTACAGATAGTCTTATTTATAGGAATTGCAATTTTTCTTTTTCTACCCTAATTTAATTGTAACTTTCGGCTATAAAAGAACTGCATGATAAAAGGAGTTAAAATCATTGAATGCCCTAGAGATGCCATGCAAGGGATCAAGACATTTATTCCTACCAATCAGAAAATTATTTATTTACAGTCACTGTTGAATTGCGGTTTTGATACCCTGGATTTTGGCAGTTTTGTATCTCCCAAAGCCATTCCTCAGATGTCAGATACTGCAGCTGTTTTGGCTGGTTTAGATCTCCGTAATACCCCAACTAAATTACTGTCCATTGTGGCTAATTTACGAGGAGCAGAGGCCGCTTGTTCCCATGATGAAATCACTTATTTGGGTTATCCATTTTCGATTTCTGAAAATTTTCAAATGCGTAATACACATACCACTATCACGGAGGCTATCACTGTTTTGCAGTCTATTTTAGATGTAGCCCTTAAAAATGACAAAAAAGTAGTGGTCTATCTTTCTATGGGTTTTGGAAATCCATATGGAGACCCATGGAATGCAGAAATAGTAGCCAATTGGGTGTCTAAACTCTCTGGTATGGGGGTGAAAATACTCTCCCTTTCAGATACAGTTGGTAGCGCCCAATCTCAAGATATTTCCTTGCTTTACCGTCATTTAATACCAGCCTATCCCTCTATTGAGTTTGGGGCTCATTTTCATACCAAGCCCGCAGACTGGCATGAAAAAGTTCAGGCAGCTTTTGAGGCAGGTTGTCTTCGTTTTGACGGTGCTATTCAAGGTTTTGGGGGCTGCCCAATGGCAGCCGATGCCTTAACTGGAAACATGCCAACAGAAAAGCTACTTTCTTACTTTACCAGTAAAAAAGTAGCCCATGGTGTAAAATGGATGGCCTTTGAAGCGGCGCACAATAAAGCCACCACTTTATTCAATGAATACCACTAAAACAGGACACTTATAATTAATCCAATGCCCCATTTTTAAGTGATATTAGAATCCATATCTAAGACCAACATTAATTCCAAAAGGATGACCAGGTCTCAATCCATGTGGTAATCTAGATACTGCGTAAGTACTGTTCAAAGCATTCACTATATTAGATTGAATTCTCAAACGATTATTCACTTTGTAATGCACACTAGCATCTAGTATGGTATTGGCTTTAACACTATTTAATGGATCTAAATCGCCTTGACCAGCAATGGTTCTTATGGCCCCCATATGTCTAAGCTGGGTGTTAAATTCCCATTTTTTTACTTCATATCCAAGGCTTAAATGCCATTGATCTCTTGCAATGTATGGCATTTCATCTCCAATATTTACGTCTCCCCATAAACCATTGCTTGCGTCAAAGCTATTTTGAAATTCAGTATCTGTAAAAGTATAACCAAAGGTTACAGGAAGACTACTTTGGTTGTTAAAACGGATAAAGTCTAAGTTTATAAGAAACTCAATCCCTTGCACCAAGACTTCTCCAGCATTGAACAGATCTAGATTTCCTGTTCCACCACTCGCTGCAAAATCACTTCCTAGTAAGTTACTGTAATCATTTCTGTACCCTATGAGTTCTGCATTAATTCCAGCATAGCTAAATCTGGCTCCCAGTTCCGTATTTATACTTTCTTCTGCCTTCTGACCTTCAATAGATCCAGGAGGCGCAAATCCTTTGTGTATTCCACCAAAAATTGAGACCTGATCAAGTTTGTAGTTAAAACCTACACCGGGTATCCATACCGATAAGCTGTTGGATCTTTCTGAAAGATCAGATCCGTTTCTTTGCGGATCATTTTTTCCGTAGTCTACTCTAGAAAGGTCCATATTCTCATACCTCACTCCAGGGGTAAGGGTAAGGTTTTTATAGGTATATTTGTAAAACGCATAGGCAGCAAAAGCATTGGCGTCACTGATTCTATTTGCGTCTGTACCTCGTGTACCGGTATTGTTTAAAACCATTGTGCCATTTTCCATACTATAGTCATTGAGCCATTGAAACCTGTCTTCCTGATCTTCATGGAGTCTTGCACCAATTTCCAGATCGTGGTAGGCTTGTTCTCCATCCCAATGAATGTCTAATTTAGTTTGAACACCCCTGGATAAAAAAGACCTGTTATTTGCTTTTACAAACAAATCAGCTTCTCTTGAATCTTCGCTTCCCGTAATTCTATCGAAAGCTTCTGGATATTGAGCGGGATTAGTTAGAATGTCCGTTAGAGACATTTTTTGATCATCAATCTCAAGGTAGTCTAATTTATACCAATTTCTGGCAAACTCATTTTGGTATGCGGTGGTAGTCAGGGATAAATAATCAGAAAATTTGAGGGTATGGGTAAGCATATATTGCCTATGTAGGGTATTCATTTGATCTTTTTCAGATGCGGCATAGCGCTGGAAAGCGTCTGTAGAAAAATCATCCTCAGTGAGTCCAAGATAAGTTTCATTAGAAGTTTCATCTGAATACTGGTATTTGAATTCAAGCAATTGCGGCACCCCTAATAGCAGGTCACTGTATTTGATTTTCCCTACAAAATCTTGTTTATCAAAGCCTGTATTACCCCCATTTGGAAGCGTTTTGAATCCATCTGAATCATACCTAGTATAGTCTGCTAAGTAACCCCATTTACCCTTAGTTGCCCCATGGCTTAGGTTAAACAGTTTAGAATTAAATGCACCGTATTGTGCCAATAGCTGTGTGCTGTTCTCTTGAGGAATGACTTTAGACACCAGATTTATAGCCCCCCCAGTCGTATAAGGACCGTATTGTATTTGACTACTTCCTTTGAGTATTTCTACTGCTTGCATTCTAGCGATGGTAGGGAAATAATATGCAGCAGACGCACTGTATGGTGCTGGGGCTATTAAAACACCGTCTTCCATCAGGGTGATTTTAGCAGATCTTTCAGGAGAGGTTCCCCTCAAACTAATATTGGGCCTAAGTCCCATTCCGTCTTCTTCATATATAGAAACACCAGGGACAGATCTGAGTGCCCTATTAATATCAGTAATATTAAATTTTTGTAACTCCAGTTGGTCCATATAGTATGCTGCACCTGTTCTATTTTTAGCCCTGAATTTACTACCAAAAAGCTGGTGCGCAGAAACCACTACTTCAGAAAGTATCTGTGTACTGTCTTTTTTTGTAGCTTCTTTTTCCTGCCCAAGGGAGTTGTTAAAAACGAGTAAAGTAATTAGTAGTGGAAGTAACTTGTTCATGTGTTCTTATTTAGACTTATTAAAAATAATTAGCAAATATAATACTGAAATTTAAATCTACAAAGCTTATTTAGAATAAATAAAAATAATATTCAGTTGTTTTATTTTTTGATTTTGTTCATTTTCCATATCGGTTTTTATAACTGATTTATTGCTAGTTATTTAAATCTCTTTTAATTGCTGCTATTTTCGAATAAATACGGTATATTTGCACGCAATTAAACTTTAATTGCCATGCAAGCACATCTTGACAAAATTGTAGGAGAAGGTCTCACTTATGACGACGTACTCTTAATCCCAGCCTTTTCAGAAGTACTTCCAAGAGAAGTAAATATTCAAGCAAAGTTTACAAGAAACATTACGATCAATGTTCCTATTGTATCTGCTGCTATGGATACTGTTACCGAATCTCGTATGGCAATTGCCATGGCTCGAGAAGGAGGAATAGGGGTGCTTCATAAAAACATGTCTATTGAAGCGCAGGCTTTAAAGGTTAGAAAAGTAAAGCGTGCAGAGAGTGGAATGATTATAGATCCTGTGACTTTACCATTAACGGCTACCGTTAAAGATGCTAAAGACAATATGAGAGAGTTTAGCATTGGAGGGATTCCAATTGTAGACAAGGACCATAAGCTCTTAGGCATTGTGACCAATAGAGACTTGCGTTTTGAGAAAAACAATGCAAGGCCTATTTCTGAGGTTATGACCTCTGGTGATTTAGTGACTGTAGCAGAAGGCACTTCATTGGCTCAAGCAGAAGATATTTTACAGCAAAACAAAATTGAAAAATTACCTGTAGTTAATAAGGACAATAAACTAGTCGGGCTAATCACATTCAGAGACATCACAAAGCTTACTCAAAAGCCTATAGCCAATAAGGACTCCTATGGTAGACTTAGAGTCGCAGCAGCATTAGGGGTTACTGCAGACGCTGTAGATCGTGCAGCAGCATTGGTCAATGCAGGAGTAGACGCAGTTGTCATAGATACTGCTCATGGGCACACTCAAGGCGTGGTCAATGTGCTTAAGAGGGTAAAAGCGTCATTCCCAGACTTGGAGGTTATTGTAGGTAATATAGCTACTGGAGAAGCGGCTAAGTTTTTAGTAGCAGCTGGCGCAGATGCTGTTAAAGTAGGAATAGGTCCAGGATCAATTTGTACTACTAGGGTAGTAGCAGGGGTTGGTTTTCCCCAATTTTCTGCAGTTTTAGAAGTTGCTGCAGCCATTAAAGGCAGTGGCGTACCCGTAATTGCAGATGGTGGAATTAGATACACAGGAGATATTCCTAAGGCAATAGCTGCTGGCGCAGACACCGTGATGTTAGGGTCTCTGCTTGCAGGAACTAAGGAATCTCCAGGAGAAACGATCATTTATGAGGGCAGAAAATTTAAGTCTTACCGTGGAATGGGTTCTGTAGAAGCCATGAAACAAGGTAGTAAAGACAGGTATTTCCAAGATGTAGAAGACGACATTAAAAAATTAGTTCCCGAAGGTATTGTTGGAAGGGTACCTTATAAAGGAGAACTTTTCGAAAGCATACACCAATTTATTGGTGGCCTAAGGGCAGGTATGGGGTATTGCGGTGCCAAGGATATTGACAGCCTCAAAGAACACGCTAAATTTGTAAAAATTACAGCCAGTGGGATTAACGAAAGCCACCCTCACGATGTAACTATTACCAAAGAATCTCCTAATTACAGCAGGTAAGTTTCAATATATATTCAATAAAAAAAAGCGCCTTTCCGGCGCTTTTTTTTATTTGGAATAGTCTTCCCAAGTAGTGGTTTTATAAATATTATCGCCAAAATAAGTGGCTATTTTTAAGAAGGGCTCAGGGGTGAGATAACCCGGCACGGGACTTAGCATATTCATATTTTCATCTAAATAAACTACGGTGGGGTAACTCAATTTCCCTTGAAGTAGGTTAGCAGCCAGTTCGTGGTAGCCATTTCTTCCAGAAGACACAAAAGAAAAAGTCTGTTCTCTAAATACAATAGGTTCTTTTCCCTCTCCATCTAGTTTCACCATATAAAAGTGCTCTTTCATATACTTGGCTACTTCTGGATTCTGAAAGGTATTTTTATCCATTTTTTTACACCACCCACACCAATCAGTATAAACATCAATAAAAATTTTTTTTGAATTGCCTTCTTGCACTTGAAGCGCAACAGCCTGTTCGAAGCTCAACCAATGAATTGAATTGTTTTCTTGAGAAAATACTGTCTGCAAACTTCCTATTAGGAACAGGAAGTATATTGTTTTGTTAGAAAAGTTACTTGAAAAATTACGCATGATTAAAAATAGCTATTTTTCAGATATGTTTCACTGAAAAAAAGCCAAAGACTTAAATGGCAACATTTATTTTAAATCCAATTAATTAGACTGCAATACTGGATTGACCTCTTGTGTAAATAAGTCTTTAACATCTATTTGGTTTCTTAAAATATCTTCCATGGTTTCAGCCGCTCTAATTAGAATGGCCTCACCGTTATACCACAACACTTCAGCAGGTCTAAATCTAGAGTTATAGTTGCTCGCCATGGTGAAACAATAGGCACCTGCATTTTTAAAACAAAGAATATCTCCCTCCGTAATTTCTGCTATTTTACGATTTGTTGCGAAAGTATCTGTTTCACAGATATAGCCTACTACAGAATAGAAACGTTCTCTACCGCTTGGATTAGATATATTACTAATGCCATGGGAAGATCCATAAAGCATTGGTCTAATAAGGTGGTTAAAACCACTGTCAATACTGGCAAATACCGTAGAAGTAGTTTGCTTTACTACATTTACCTTTGCCAAGAACGAACCTGCTTCACTGACAAGAAATTTACCTGGTTCAAAAGCCAGGGTGAGTGGCTTACCGTATTGCTCACAAAAATCATTAAATCTTTTAGAAAGCTTGTCTCCTAATTCTTCAATATTCGTTTCAATATCACCCTCTTTATAAGGTACTTTAAAACCGCTACCAAAATCAATAAAGTCTAGATTTTTAAAGTTTTTCGCTGTTTCGAATAAAATTTCCGAGGCGTATAAAAATACCTCAATATCTAAAATATCACTCCCCGTATGCATGTGAATACCATTGATATTCATTTTTGTGAGTGTTGTTATTCTGAGGATGTGTGGTATTTGGTGAATACTAATCCCAAATTTTGAATCGATATGTCCTACTGAGATATTGGCATTGCCACCAGCCATTACATGTGGATTAATGCGAATACATACAGGAATCTCTGGATGTTTGTTTCCAAACTGCTCCAAAAGCGAAAGATTGTCTATATTAATTTTTACGCCCAGGGCCGCGGCAGTTTCTAATTCTTCAAGAGAAACACCATTGGGTGTAAAAATAATATCTGAAGGTTTAAAACCTGCTTGTAATCCCAATTGAACCTCTTGAATAGAAACAGTATCTAAACCACTTCCCAAACTATTCATAAGTCTTAGGATGCTAATATTAGATAAGGCTTTAGCAGCATAATTTAATTTCAATTTTGAAACACCATTAAACGCATTAGTTAGCCTGCCATACTGACTTTTAATTTTTTCTGCGTCATAAACATATACAGGAGCGCCAAATTCTTTTGCAACACCTAATAAATCTTCTTGTGTCATACGGGATAATTTACTCAAATGTAGCTATTAGCCCTAAGATGTACAATATTTAACAACATAAATAGTATTTTAAAACATATTGTTATGTTTATAACAATATGTCGGTAAAGATTTTCTAATTTATTACATTCTCTTGTGTCAATAATTAGGCGCTTTGGTGGTTGTTTGCTATTTTTGTGTTCGAATTTTAATAGAACACTATGAACCTTCACGAATATCAAG
Source organism: Flavobacteriaceae bacterium (assembly GCA_018401115.1). Lineage (GTDB taxonomy): Bacteria > Bacteroidota > Bacteroidia > Flavobacteriales > Flavobacteriaceae > MAG-120531. Next base: position 67,390 of record JAGYKX010000005.1, read on the forward strand.
GAAAAGAGATTTTAGCCAGTTTTGGCGTTCGCATACAGCGTGGGATGGTGGCCCAAAACCCAGAAGAAGCAGTAGCAGCTGCTAAGCAACTTACAGAAGAAACCGGCACCAGTTGGTATGTAGTTAAAGCGCAGGTTCACGCTGGTGGACGTGGAAAAGGTGGTGGTGTTAAATTAGCCAAAAACCTAGAGGAGGTTGCTTCAATTTCTGATGCCATTATTGGAATGGATCTAGTAACCCCACAGACTTCTGCTGCTGGAAAAAGAGTACACCAGGTATTGGTTGCAGAGGATGTTTACTATCCAGGAGAGAGTGAAACATCTGAATTTTATATGTCTGTTTTATTGGACAGGGCTTCAGGGAGAAATATGATCATGTATTCTACAGAAGGTGGAATGGACATAGAGGAGGTAGCTGAGCATACGCCACATCTGATTTTCACAGAAACAATTAGTCCTGCGGTTGGAATTATGCCATTCCAAGCAAGAAAAATCGCTTTTAATTTAGGACTTTCAGGAACTGCATTTAAAGAAATGACAAAATTTGTAATGTCTTTATACAAAGCATACGAGGAGTCAGATGCAAGTTTGTTTGAAATAAATCCCGTTTTAAAAACGTCTGATGATAAAATCCTAGCGGTTGACGCTAAAGTTTCTATAGATGACAATGCATTGTACAGAAGAAAGGTATATGCTGACATGAGAGACCTTAGAGAAGAAAATGCTATTGAGGTAGAAGCCAATGCTGTTGGACTAAACTACGTAGATTTAGATGGAAATGTTGGGTGTATGGTAAACGGAGCTGGTTTAGCTATGGCTACGATGGATCTTATTAAAATGGCCGGAGGAGAACCAGCTAACTTCTTAGATGTTGGGGGCACTGCAGATGCTAAGCGTGTAGAAGAGGCTTTTAGAATTATCTTAAAAGATCCAAACGTGAAGGCTATCTTAATTAATATCTTTGGTGGTATTGTTCGTTGTGATAGAGTAGCACAAGGTGTTGTTGACGCTTATAAGAATATGGGAGACGCTATAAAAGTGCCTATCATTGTTCGTTTGCAAGGGACCAATGCTGAATTGGCAAAAGAAATTTTAGATAACTCTGGATTGGCAGTTAAATCTGCTGTTCAATTTCAAGAGGCAGCAGATAAAGTAAAAGAAGTCTTAGCTTCATAAGTCAGCTAAATATTATTATAAAAAAAATCCTGAGTATTTACTCAGGATTTTTTTTGTTTTTATAGGCTACAAAGCTTAAGTCTGGAGGTCCTTTAGGTCCTTTTTTGAATGGCTTTTTTGGTCTATCTTTAAAGTTTGTTTTTTTCTTGTATGCTGTTTTCTCTTTATAGTGTGTTCTCTCCAAAGTATCAGTATCTGATTTTTGTTGCGTAGCTGAATTACCCATTTTAGCTATGGCCATGACAGGTTTGTGCAATAATGCGTCTGCAGGTTTTTTAGGAGCTTCCTTGGTTCCTCTTGTGTATATGATTAAACCATTTAAAAAATTTCTCAGAATCTGATCGCCACACTCCATGTATTTAGGATGGTCTTCAGCCCTAAAAAATGCCCCTAATTCACTTGTACTGATTTTGAAGTCAACCAAACTCATGATGGCTTCAATATCCGTATCCCTTAGCATGAGCGCTACTCGTAATTTTTTTAAAATATCGTTATTGGTCATAAAATTAATGTTAAATGGATCTCTGAAATATGGTTTCTAAGACCTTGCAAAGGTAAGTAATATATTAGGACCCTTCTATACTCGTATTTAGAATAGACAGACAAGTCATAATGCCTTCTAAATAATTTCCAATTCTAATATTTTCATTGGGACTATGAATGTTGTTATCTGGATTGGGAATTCTAATCGATACTGCTGGAATATCAAGTGTACTTATAAATGGCGCAATGGGTTGTGACCCTCCTGTGGTGCGCATAAGTATAAACTCATCACCAAAAACCTTTTTCATTGAGGTAGACAGTAATGTTGCTATAGGCCCATCCATACGTGTTCTAAATGGTTTTGAACCGAGTTTATATGTGAAATTCGCCAACTTAGGGTGCATGGCTCTTTGCTGATCAGTGGGCAAGCTATCTATTAAGTAATAGCCTTCTTCTTGAATGCGCTTTTTTAGAGATTCCATCAATGTTTTTCCATCTGATTCTGGAACAAGTCTCATATCTATTTCTACAATCACCTCGGAAGGTATGATGGTTCTCACTTGTGTCCCCACCCATGCCGCTTTTACACCTCTTATATTTAGACTCGGATATTGAAGGGCTTCTTGGTACCCGTTGCCAATAGCATCTCGTTTGGAAATCCCCAGCCTTTTATTGGTTACTATTTCGTTTTCTTCTATAGCATTCAGGAATTCTTGGTCTTTTGAAGAGATTTTTACGCCCTCATAAAATCCTTTTAGAGTTACTTTTCCTGTCGCATCTTTTAATTGGCCTATTACTTTTGCAGCTTCGAATACCGGGTTTGGTGCATAATTTCCGTATTGTCCGCTATGCAAAGGTACTTTTGGCCCAAAAACCCGCCAAGTAGCGGTCGCTATTCCTCTAGCACCAAAAGTAAGTGTGGGTTTATTAGATAAGTGTCTTGCACCATCCATAATAAATAAGTAGTCTGCCTGTAACAGATCTTTATTATTAACAACCATTTCTGGCAGGGTCGGAGATCCCACTTCTTCTTGAAAGTCTAACAGAATCTTAATATTATATTTCAGGGCAATACTATTGTCTTTAAGTATTTGAAATGCACTGATCAAAGCCATTGCAGGACCTTTAGAATCAGAGGCTGATCTAGCAAATATATAACTGTCTTTGTCCCACTTTTTTTTTGTCAAATCTAAATATTCCCATTCCCCTTGTTCATTTTTTTCTTTAAAGACTGCTTTATAAGGATTTTTCTGATCCCACTGAGATGGGTCTACTGGTTGGCCGTCAATCTGGAGATAGAAAAGTACTGTGGGCAAATTTGACGCTGTTTTTTTCTCTGCTAAAAGCACAGGAACTCCTAGTGAAATTATTTCTCTAACGGCAAACCCCAAATCCTCTAAAGTACTTTTAGACCAATTGAGGTTGTTTTGAATTTGCATTGAATCCAGTCCATTGTTCGGAATAGATAAAAAATCACGGAGGTTTTGAATTGCTTTATAACTATAATCTGAAGTCCATTTTTCAATCTTTTTTTTAGAAATGTCTTGTGCTATACAAAAGGAAGAGGCTATTAAGGATAATAAAAGCAGCTTTATTTTCATATACTTGGTAGTTTTGATTGAAATTAAGATATTCAAGCAGGAAATAGGAACCCACTTATTAATAAAAGTAATAAATCTCTTTTATTATTTGGCTTCTCCTGCTAATTGCAAGGCCTTAATTTCATCCCTTAGTCTTGCGGCCTCTAAGAAGTCTAAGTTTTTAGCCGCTTTTTCCATGGTTTTTCTTTTATCCACTATCATTTTAGCCCTTTCTTCTTGCGTGAGGTAGTTTGGATCTGGTTCTTGGGCCCTATGACTGGCCTTTTCAAAGTGATAAGCAGAAACGGAGTTTTTGGTAAGCAAATTGTCCAAGCTTTTGTTTAATGCTTTTGGAACGGTATTGTGTGCTTTGTTATAGGCGATTTGTTTTTCCCTGCGGTAGTTGGTTTCATCGATTGTTTTTTGCATGCTCTTAGTTACTTTGTCTGCATACATAATGGCTTTTCCATTTAAATTTCTCGCAGCTCTACCGACCGTTTGTGTCAGAGAGCGAGCATTCCTTAGAAAACCTTCCTTGTCTGCGTCTATAATGGCTACTAAAGAGACTTCCGGAAGGTCTAGACCCTCGCGAAGTAAATTTACCCCTATGAGCACATCAAAAATACCCTTTCTGAGGTCCTGCATGATTTCTACTCTTTCCAGGGTGTCAACATCTGAATGAATATACCGGCACCTCACTTGAATTTTAGTGAGGTATTTGGCTAATTCTTCCGCCATTCTTTTGGTAAGGGTGGTCACCAATGTGCGCTCATCTATAGCAACCCTATCTTGAATTTCAGCTACCAAATCATCAATTTGATTTGTAGAGGGTCTCACCTCAATGACAGGATCTAATAATCCAGTAGGTCTTATAATTTGCTCTACCACCACACCTTGTGATTTTTCTAATTCATAATCTGCAGGAGTAGCGCTTACGTATAGTGCTTGGGGGGTGAGTGCTTCAAATTCCTCGAACTTTAATGGTCTGTTGTCCATTGCGGCTGGAAGCCTAAAACCATAAGTCACTAAATTTTCTTTTCTAGATCTATCTCCACCAAACATGGCATGTACTTGAGGAATGGTTACATGACTTTCATCTACCACCAACAAAAAGTCTTTTGGGAAATAATCTAAAAGGCAGAAAGGTCTGGTTCCGGGTGCCCTACCATCTAAATACCTCGAGTAATTTTCAATGCCAGAGCAGTAACCTAATTCTCTGATCATTTCCAAGTCAAAAGTGGTTCTTTCTTCCAATCTTTTTGCCTCTAAATGCTTTCCTTCTGTTTTAAAAAAGTCCACTTGTTTTACCATGTCCTCTTGAATACTATGAATGGCATTTTGTAGAATATCAGGAGAGCTTACAAACATATTAGCTGGAAATATTCTCAAGTTCTCAAAGGTTTCTAAGGTCTTATTTTGTAAAGGGTCAAATGACTCAATCTCCTCAATTTCATCTCCGAAAAAATGAACCCTGATCGCGTGATCTGTATAACTTGGAAATACATCTACTACATCTCCTTTTACCCTAAAGCTTCCGTTGACAAAGTCTGCATTGGTCCTGGCATATAATGCCTGAACCAATTGTTTTAAAAATGCGGTTCTAGAAATCACTTGATCTTGAGCTATTTGAACCACATTTTTTTCAAATTCCACCGGGTTTCCCATACCGTAGAGGCAAGAGACAGAAGCGATTACAAGTACGTCTTGCCTGCCAGAAAGTAAAGAGGAAGTAGTACTTAACCTAAGTTTTTCAATATCTTCATTAATAGACAGGTCTTTTTCAATATAGGTGCCAGAAGTAGGAATGTATGCCTCTGGCTGATAGTAATCGTAGTAGGAAACAAAATACTCTACCGCATTATTTGGAAAGAACTGCTTGAATTCAGAGTACAATTGAGCGGCAAGTGTCTTGTTGTGTGCCAGTATTAAAGTAGGTTTTTGTACTTCTTGGATCACATTGGCTACCGTAAAAGTCTTACCAGAACCAGTCACACCAACCAATGTTTGGGAAGGGGTATTGCTTTGAATACCATCCACAATTTGCGCAATGGCTTGTGGTTGGTCACCAGTTGGTTTAAAGGGGGATTCCAAAGAAAACTTCATGCCCAAAGGTACAAAAGCACGCTTATAAATACTACAAATCTCTTTTCTTTAGAATAGCATAAGATCCCCAGATAAAAATAGCTGTCCAAGCTATTACAATCGCAATATCTAAAAGTGTGGTACCGTAATCCAAGGCAATTTCCTCTCCAATTTGGTTCGCAACAGATTGGACGGCGCTCAATCTAGTAAATGGTTCTTTTAAGACATTAAACATGGCATTCAATGGGAAAAATCCCATAATGGCATCTGTCGTATCCCCATCGAATAACTTCCAACGAATCATTCCTCTAGTAAATCCTTCGAACATTTGCCAAAGGATTAAAAAACCGAGCGCAAAGGCAGATCTTTTGACTAGTATGCCTATAAAAAGGCAGAAGGAAAAGAATCCCAATAACTTTATAAAATAAGCCACTAAAAAGCGCAGGTCAGAAAAAACAATTCCTATTTCTGTATAGTCTGAATAAATACTTCCTAAAATTAAGGAAGTCACAAATACAAAAACTGTGGACACTAGCGAAAATAAAACGACTGTAAGAAATTTAGAGGCTATAAATTCTTTTTTGGAAAGCCCGTCTATTAGATTTTGTTTAATGGTTTTATAGGTGTATTCATTGGACATCATGGAAACAATAATAATGGCCAAAAATATTTTCAATAGCGCAGCAACAAAGGTGTTAAAGTGCCAAATATAAGGGAAGTTAAAAATGCCCTGCTCTGCTAAATGAAATTTTATAGGACCAATGTCAAATTTAATAGCCGCAATGAGTGCTATACTGGTCAATAGAATAAAGTATCCGTAAATCAGTATTTTACTAGCCCTATTGTTCCAAAGCTTGATGAGTTCTATTTGTAATAATCTTTTCATGGTTACTAGTTGTTTTTGGTAAGTGCTAAAAATTGGGCCTCTAAGCTATCTTTCTGAATGGATAAATGACTCAATAAAAATCCGTCTTCCATGAGTTTTTTGTTTAATTGATCTGCTGCTATTGGCTTTGTTAAATAGGCTTTTAGCAAACCATTTTCTAGAGAGATTTTTTCAAAATCTTCACTTTGCTCTAAGTGCACTTTTAAGGCATCGGCCTTGGCCGTATTTAATAAAACAAATCCATGGTTGGATTGCATTTCAGACACCGGACCTGCATATAACTTTTCCCCTTTTCTGAGTACCACCACATGGGTACAGACTTTTTCCACTTCATCCAATAGGTGAGAGGCCAATAAAATAGTGGTACCCTGAGCAGCAATTTTTTTAATGATTTCCCTAATTTGGTGAATTCCTTGAGGGTCCAGTCCATTAGTGGGTTCGTCTAAAATGAGTATTTCAGGATTATTAAGTAGGGCAGAGGCAATGGCCAATCGCTGTTTCATTCCAAGTGAATAGGTCTGGAATTTAGAGTCTTTTCTATCCAGTAAACCAACTAATTCAAGTTTTTCTTCAATATTTTCAGAGGAGACCCCTTTTATTTTAGAGACCAGTTTTAAATTTTCTAAAGCGGTCATATATGGGTAGAAATTAGGTCTTTCAATAATGGCGCCTACTTTTTTTAATGCCTGATGGGTACTCAAACTGCCCTCAAACCATTGAAAGCTTCCTTGAGTAGGGTTTACCACATTAAGAACCATCCCTAGAGTGGTAGATTTACCACTGCCATTGGGTCCTAAAATTCCATATACATGTCCCTTTTCTATTGAAAAACTGAGTTTTTTAACAGCAAATAAACTTCCATAAGATTTAGTGAGTTGGTGAACAGTTAAAATAGTTTCCAAGGGCTTTTTTTATTTAAGGGTTCTTATTCTACTTGACGAATTTATCCGTATTTTGTTACAAGAACAATTAAATAACCGCTTCATGTCAGAAAAGATGATGTCTAAGAAGAAACCTGCTTTTCCAGTGTCTCCTCAATTAGATGCTTACCTAAGGCAATACAGTAGAAATATTGGGATTCCAATTTTTTATGAAGATTTATTGCGTTTTCAAGGTTCCGTCGTGGTATACGACAACAATGATGAAGACACCCTATGGGTCAGGGTCTTTTATTCTGAATATGACAGGGAAGAAATTGATTTAAGCCTAAAAAAGGTCTACTCCATACTTCATTCAGATGGGGGAGACACCATTATTCCCTTCTTGAATGTAGACGCTGTAGATTATTGCACCTTTGGTAATTCTAAGCCATTTAGAATTAAAGTAAGGAATATCCTCAACGACAACTTCACTTATTTTTACGTAAAAAAAACAGATGCTTCTAGGGTTTACGGATTAGAGCTAGAACACATTTTATCTCCCTATAACTTGAATTTTCTTGTGTATCAAGACACTTTGATTGAGGAACATATTGCGGGTATTCCAGGAGACGTATTTATTAAAGAAATGCTTCCTGACTGTACAGAGTCTGAGAAATCTCAGTTGGCCAAAGAGTTTGTGAAGTTTAATGAGCGCTGTATGATAAGACTTTTAGGAGATATGAGGTCTTATAATTATGTAATTGTTCCTACCCATGATTTTGATCATGTGGTTTATAAAATACGCGCAATAGATTTTGACCAACAATCTTTTGAAGGAAATTTAAAGATATATAGGCCGCAATTTTTTAAAGAAAATAATAAGATGGTGGCATTGGTAAAGGAAAAACTTCAAGCCAATTCTATAGACCAGTATAAGTTAGAAGAGCGCTCTATAGTAGCCAAAAGGTTTATGAGTTTTGAAGATCGGATTACAGAACTCTTAAATATTGCTAAAGAAGATACTATTTCTCTTCCAGAGCATGTAGAAACACTAAAAAATGCTATTTACAAGCTCACTCAAGATATGGAATTTAAGCAGGCGCCAAATATGGGAACCGTTTTGGATTTAGCCCTACACTTTGTAAAACGAAACTACGAAAATGTAAGTATGCGTCAGATTTTAGAACAGCGTATTAAGCTGTGAGAAGGTAACCAACAGAATTTAATCAATCCCCTAAAGAAGAATTATACATAAAACCATTAAGCCATTTAATAAGTAAATTATTTTTCAAATGGCTTTAATGCTATTCAGTTTGTATTACTAGCCCTTTTGCTCCTTATTGAAGTATACCAAATAGTAGTACATACCTTTTTCCTCGTCCCATCCTTTTTCTACAAATTTTTCTGCAGATTCAGGATTAATGAAGTCCATTTTAATTTGGATATTAGTGTCTAGTTGAATGACGTTTTTGATGGTTTTTCTGGCCTGAGACACTGCTTTATTGGCAATGTCAAAAGAAGAGACGTCTTCAATGCTATACTTAGGACCCTTTTCTACCTTGTAGTGTTTAAATTCAGGAATCAGCGCCGGATTGTTAATGACTTCATTCATGAAATTGGTTTCTTCAAATGCATTGTTTTTCGCAAAATGATTCACCGCTCTGTTCATGAACAATACCTCTTGCTGTTTGTCTTCTGCCGGTAGGACTACATCCTTGGCAAAATTTTGACAAAACTTTAGGTAGTTTTTGGTGTAAAAATTATTATCCGTGAGGACTGCCACGCTTAGAAATTGTTCTAACCAGTATTTGGTGTCGTACCTATTGCTGTCTACAGAAAGGACTTTATAACCTTCTTCTGACTCAGTATTGAAAATGAGACAGCCTTTGTCTAGTTTGTGAATGTTTATACCTTGTTGCACTAAAATTTCAAGATGATCTGTTTGTTCTTCAAATTGAATAAAGTCTTGCTTTAATTCACTTTTAAAGATTCCTATGGCATCTGTTTTTACATTGTCTAATTGAAGACCTGTGAGGTAAGTCACGTACAATTCACCGCTTTTAATATGAGGGTGATTTGATTGGTCATACAGGTGCTTTGCTATACCGCCAGACAATTCATGTATGTGACGTGGTTCATTAAATATTTTAGTGGCCGCTTCGTATAAAGGGTTGAAACTCAAATCTGCTTCATGAGAAAGCCTGTAATAACTCTCTTCTTTTTCTCTGAAGGGCTTAAAAAAGTATTCTTTTAAAAGTCCTGTAGTCTCATCGTTTAAGTGGTGTGGCGCTTTGGATATGAACAAAGATTCTGCTTTGTTTTTGTTTCCTACTTTATGGATGGAAAGACTTTCAATTTGAGTGTTATATAGATTGATCATAGGGTAGTTAAACAGTTGTTGTTAGGCAGGATTACTTTGTGCAAAGGGTTTTTAATTTTGTGTTTGTTTTAGTTCCAGTTTTCATCAAAGTCTAAATGATCGTATTCATCACCGCCACTGTAACCATCGTTAAAATCGTCATCAAACCCCTCTTCATCATAGTCCATGGCGTCTTCTTTTTTAGCTTCGAAGATTTTTTCTGGAGGATTTTCAGGTAATTCCCCAAAACTAAAGAGCAATTCAGGAAGTGATTGACCAGATTCTATTTCGGTTACGTCTGCTAGCGCAACAAAAAAGGTCCACATATTAAAAAAGTCATAGACATAAATGAGCTTAGGAGCAGCCTCATCCATCACTTCCTCCACTAAAGTACTTGACATTAGTTTTGCATCTGACATATCGCCGAGATCAAAAAGCGCTATTTCCAAATCTTGGTTCCACTCTTCGTCACAAGTGTAAAAACTAGCCATTTCATTTCCAGCGAAACCGAATGATTGGCTAATGGTATTGTGTAAATCCTCTAAAGTAGCCTTTTTGTCAATGGCTAAATCTCTGAAAATATCTTCTTTTGCGTCTAAAATGACCCTTATTTTATACACCATATTAAGTCGTTATTTTGTCTTATTAATATTGTTTTTGGCTTTTCTGCTTTGAAGGAATAAATAAAATATTTGTCCAAAAAGTATGGCAGCAATGACCAAATGAATGGGCTGTGTTCCCATAGGGAAATCTATATAATACATGGCCATTCCACTAAAGGCAGCTATAAGCATGGCACCTAAAAGTGATTTTGTGATGGTAAATCCTAGTTGCTGTTTTTGATGCATCCAAAATAAATAGCCTGCCAGTCCTAATGGAAGTAAAGAAAAGGATCTGTGCAGATAAAAAATGAGGTTTGGCTGGAGCAACCAATTTTCTTTGCTTAGACCGACCTCTAATTGGTGGTCTACAAACTCTCTGACCTGAGTACCAAGAACAATTTGCCATATGAATATGAAAAGTAAGAGAGATATGACTTTATGAAAGTTGGGGCTATATATGGTGTTTTCTTTTCGTGGGTTTACTTTTTGTAGAATCATTATGAGCGCAGCAACTATGGCTAATGCCATAAGCATATGGGTGGTTATTTTTACAGGGGCTAACACAGAATAAACTACCGTGGCACCTAGCCAGGCTTGGAATCCCATCCCTAAGACTACCCCAAACGACAAGAATGTTATTGACTTTTTTTCTTTCCAATAACGCAGGCTTAAAAAAGCCAATACCAGGGTGGCCAAACCAGCTACAGCCCCCACGAGTCTGTTTAAAAATTCTACCCAAGTATGGTAGGGGTTAAATACTGCATAGTCATGTTTGGTATAGGGTTCCCAGGCCTCTAAATCTATTGCAGTACTGGTCTTAAAGTCTTTTTTTGCCACTAAAAGACCCTCATTGTAAATAATGACTTGTCCTTTTTCAAAATCTCGTTCTGGAGACCATTGCAGTGTTTCGACATTTGTTGGAGGGATGTAATACCCAAAGCATTTTGGCCAGTCTGGGCAGCCCATACCACTACCTGTCATTCTCACTAATGCGCCCGCTACTATTACTAGATACACGAGTACTAAGCTCCATTTTGCAAACGGATAAAAGGTATTGTTCATATTGATTAAGCTGTTTTTGTTAAGCCCAATGACTTTCCTTTGGCTAGCATAAAGGTATATGCTGATTGGTAATCATTTGGAATATCTCCTTCTAAAATAGCTTCCTTAATAGCTTCTTTAATCATGCCAATTTCTTTAGAAGGCTTTAAACCAAAAGTATTCATTATTTCTTCACCACTCACTGGTGGCTGAAAATTACGAACGTGGTCTCTGGCTTCTACCTCTTCAATTTTTTGCCTCACTATTTTGAAGTTGTTTTTGTACTTCTTTTTCTTGTAAGGGTTTTTGGTTGTAATGTCTGCTTCACATAAAGTCATGAGGTCTTCTACGTGTTCTCCTGCATCAAAAACCAGTCTTCTTACTGCTGCATCTGTAACATAGTCCTCTGCGAGCACAATAGGTCTTGAGCTCATCAAAACCAGCTTTTGAACGAATTTCATTTTTTCATTCAAAGGCATATGCAGTCTTTTGAAGAGTTTATAGACCATTTTAGACCCCACAAATTCATGTCCATGGAAGGTCCAGCCTATTTTTTTATCAAAACGCTTGGTAGGTGCCTTTCCAATGTCGTGCAATAGGGCAGCCCATCTGAGCCAAACATTTTCAGTGTTTTTTGAAATATTATCTACTACTTCTAGAGTGTGCCAGAAGTTGTCTTTGTGCTTTTGACCCTCTACCTCTTCAATACCTTGTAAGGCTGTTAGTTCTGGTAAAATTAAAGGGAGTAAACCCGTTTTATGCATGAGTTCAAATCCAAGGGTAGGGGTGTCACTCGCCATCATTTTATTGATTTCATCTACAATTCGCTCATTGGAAATAATAGAAATTCGGTCTTTGTGGGCTGTAATGGCCTCTAAAGCCTCTGGGGCTATAATGAAATTTAATTGACTAGCAAATCTAATGGCTCTAAGCATTCTCAGAGGGTCATCACTAAAGGTAATACCAGGAGAGAGCGGCGTAACAATGCGCTTTTCTTTTAAGGCTTTTACTCCTTCAAAAGGATCTACAAGTATCCCAAAATTTTCTTTATTTAATCCAAGTGCGAGAGCGTTGATGGTAAAATCTCTCCTGTTTTGGTCGTCTTCTAAACTACCATTTTCTACCACAGGATTTCTGCTATCTCTTGTGTAACTTTCTTTTCTAGCCCCTACAAACTCCAAGACCAGGTCTTGGTATTTAATCATGGCCGTACCATAATTCTTAAATACTGTTACCTGTGGTTGGTTGGCTAGGGCTTCTGACAATTTCTCTGCTAAAGTAATACCACTCCCCAGTACCACCACGTCTATATCTTTAGGCGTACCTCTTTTAAGGAGGTAATCCCTAACAAACCCACCTATCACGTATGCCTCATATCCCAGTGCCTCTGAACATTCAGAGAGGGTTTTAAAAATAGGGTGTGTTAAAGCTTCTAAATGCCTTTCTTGACTCATACTTAAGGTCTAATCACTTTCACCAAGCCGCTGCTGGTCAGTTTAATGATCGTAGAGGGCTTATTGGTGTGAAATTCAGGCTCCAAAGGTACTATATAGTCTACACCTTTTAAAATCTCCTGGCTTATTTCTTGGAAATTTTTAGGGGTGGGTTTTCCGGCCAAATTGGCCGATGTAGAGACCAAAGGGGCTTTGATATTTTGTGCTAAATAGCTGCAAAATTTGTCTTTAGCTACTCTAATCCCTAAACTGTTATCAGGGGCCAATAGATTTGGAGCCACCCCAATGGGATTGTCAAAAATAATAGTAGTGGGCTTTTCACTGAAATCTATAATATCGTAAGCGGTATCTGGTACTTCTGGGATATGTCTTTCCAGCATGGCTACATTCGAAACCAAGCACAGCATTGATTTGGCGTCTGCTCTTTTTTTAAGCGCGTATATTCTAGCTACTGCTTCTTTATTTTTCGCATCACATCCTATGCCCCAAACGGTATCTGTTGGATAAACAATAATACCTCCTTGTTTAAGTACTTCTGTAGCTTTTTTTAGGGCTTCTTGAAAACTCATTAAATTGTGTTATAAGGTTTTTAGATCATAATGATCTACTAATGCTTGCCATTGCACCCTGTTCTTGTCTGCACCGATATTGGTTTTTTTTAGGGCCACTTTTTGTGACCCAATAATAGGGATAGGGGTACGGCTTTTTTGAGTGGGTGAAATGGTGGCAGTGTTTTTTAAAATAGCCATAGCTTTAAACCAAAGATCGTCTGCCTTGGGAGCCAATTTCATATATAAAGCTTGGTCGGTGACTGCATTATCTAAGGCACCTAAAGGGTACCAAACACCGCCAGCTCCAATGGCAATAATAGCCATAGGATCTTTTATTTTTTTAGGGTATATCCATTCTTTGTAAGGCTTCACATCTCCATTATCCTGGTACCTTATATAGCGGGTTTGATTGGCTATTATTTTGTTAGGATGCATTTCTGCGCAGGTCCATAATTTTTCCAGCCAATCTTTGGGATACAAAAGATCGTCGTCACAAGTGACTATTGGCGTATTTGGGTATGCCGTTAAGGAATGAACGAGTTTTCTGTGAGAGGAATGCCCTTCAGTGGGCCTTATTTCAAAAAGATCAGAGCGAAGTTTATGGAGTCTCTTTGGAAGCTGTTTCTCTAAGTCTTTATGTACCCAAAGTACTATTTTAGTGGGTCTTACTGTTTGTTTTAACAAGCTTCTAATCACTAGGTGTATACTATGTACCCTAGAAGGTATAGTCGTGAGAGATACCACCACATCTACATATTTTTTGTCTTTATTTACAAGGCTTGCTGTTGGCTGTAAGGCCAAATAACTCGAAGTAAAGAGAGATATGGGTATTTCCTTAACTTTCATTAAAAGAAGTTCGTTTTAAAAAATTGAAATCACTTTGACAGGGTAAAAATAACCATATGCTCTCAGAGTTTTATATTTTTGGGCTTTAAATTGTATTTCATGTCCAAAAAACCGTCTATTTCTGTTGTGTTAAGTACTTATAATGCAGAAGCATGGTTAGAAAAAGTGCTTTATGGCTACCAATATCAGGATTTTAAAGATTTTGAATTGGTTATTGCAGACGACGGCTCTGGGCAAGCAACCAAAGATTTAATAGATAAAATGAGGTCTGTTGTTTCCTACCCTATTTTACATGTATGGCAGGAAGACGAAGGTTTTCAGAAATCTAGAATTTTGAATAAAGCTGTGGTTGCTTCTCAGGGTGATTATATAGTTATGACAGATGGGGATTGTATTCCTCGTAAAGACTTTCTATTTGTTCATGCAGCCCATAGGAAACCGGGTTATTTTTTATCTGGCGGTTATTTCATGCTGCCCATGAATATTTCAAAAGTTATTACTAAAGAAGATATAGCCAATGGAGATTGTTTTAAGGTCTCTTGGTTAAAAAACCTAGGTTTAAAAAGTTCTTTTAAGAACAATAAACTATCGGCTAAAGGCTTCCTAGCGCATTTTTTAAATAAGGTTACACCTACTAATGCCAGCTGGAATGGCCATAACGCCTCTGGTTATAAATCAGACATAGTAAAAGTAAATGGCTTTGACGAACGCATGCAATACGGCGGACAAGACCGAGAATTGGGGGAGCGATTATTTAATTTAGGATTAAAGTCTAAGCAACTAAGATACAGTGCTATTGTGGTTCATTTAGACCATAAAAGGGGCTACAAAAATCAAGAGTCTATAAATAAAAATAGGGTGATAAGGGACCGTGTAAAGGCAGAAAAACTTTGCTTTACACCTTTTGGGATTCAGAAAAAGGCATAGTGTTTACCCATTTGTCTTCATGTATTCTTAAAAAATCTGTTAATAGGGGTTGGTCTCTCGAATCTATGAGGTTGGTGTCTATTCGAATTTCCTTTTGAGCACTTCTGACAATGTATTCCCCAGCAAAGTATTTAATGGCTGTAATTTTTTTGGCGTCAATGGATTTTCCAAACCACCAATTCTGTTTTAAGACGCCCTTCTGAATAATTAAAAAAGGCACTTTTTTATGATAAAAGTAAGGTGCTATGTAGAGTAATGCTAGGGCTATATTAAAGTACTTAATTTCATTGGAAGCTATTAAATCAATCCCTGCCATTAAAAAAAACAAACCACCTGCTATTATAAAATAACGCTGGTTTTTTAAATTATACCTCAATTGAATGTCCATAGTTTTTTAATTTAAAACGCTCCGCAAAAGTAGCCTTGAACCCACTACTTTTGAAGTGTTTATAAAAATAGTAAAACTTGTGTTAGAGCACAAGTTTTACTAGATAAACCGGCTCTTTTTTCTGATTAACTGCAAGTTATACGGCTACATCATAGGTTCTCAGGGCGTCGTTTAAAGAAGTTTTCTTGTCAGTACTCTCTTTTCTAGTACCAATGATAAGTGCACAGGGTACTTGAAAGGCACCAGCCGCGAACTCCTTCGTGTAACTTCCCGGAATAACCACGGATCTGGCGGGAACCAATCCTTTTCGCTCCACAGGAGTGTCTCCAGTAACGTCAATTATTTTAGTAGAGGCAGTGAGGACCACATTGGCACCCAATACAGCTTCTTTTTCTACTCGCACCCCTTCTACTACAATACATCTAGACCCCACAAAAACATTGTCTTCAATAATAACAGGAGCGGCTTGTAAAGGTTCTAAAACGCCTCCAATGCCCACTCCGCCACTTAAGTGAACGTTTTTTCCTATTTGAGCGCAACTCCCTACTGTGGCCCAAGTGTCTACCATAGTGCCACTGTCTACATAGGCACCAATGTTTACATAAGAAGGCATTAGGATTGTTCCTGGAGCTATGTAGGCTCCATGCCTAGCCACGGCATTTGGGACTACTCTAATTCCTTTTTCTTGGTATCCGCGCTTGAGCGGCATCTTGTCGTGATATTCAAAAATACCCGCTTCTAATGTTTCCATTTTTTGGATAGGAAAATACAATACAACAGCTTTTTTTACCCACTCATTAATAATCCATCCATCTTCTGATGGAGCAGCACATCTCAACTCTCCAGCGTCTATTTGGTTAATTACGGCTCTAATAGCGTCTTGGGTTTCTCCTTGTTCTAATAAACTCCTGTCTTCCCAAGCAGCTTCAATAATAGGTCTATAATCTGTCATAATTCATTATTTGAAATGCAAATATACGCTTACATTTTTATAAGGGTATTTTTTTTAATAGGTATCACAATTTTCTTATTATTTGGGGAAAATCCAATTACTTTTCTTGTTAAAAGAGAGCTTAAATAAGGGCATTACAATAATTAGGGTTATTTTTGCACAAAAAACAATTTGAAGCGAATTATAGCCTTAGATTTTGGAACCAAAAGGACAGGAGTAGCGGTCACAGATCCCATGCAAATCATTGCCTCAGGTTTGGACACGGTGCTTACCAAAGACCTTATTTCTTTTTTAAAATCGTATTTGAATTCAGAACCCGTGAGTACTATTGTATTGGGAGAACCCAAACAAATGGACAACACCCCTTCTGATTCTGAAGCAGCCATAAAAGAATTGATTTTGACTTTAGAGGCTGAATTTACTGGCATAGAAATTGCTAGACAAGATGAACGATTTACCTCTAAAATGGCTGTTCAAGCCATGGTTGCCGGAGGAATGAAGAAAAAGAAAAGACAGGAAAAAGGGCGCATTGATCAAATCAGTGCCACCCTTATCTTACAAGCGTATTTAAATAGAATATCATGATTTTACCTATTGTAGCGTACGGAGATCCCGTATTAAAAAAAGTAGCCAATGTCATTGCTGCAGACTATCCAAATCTTGAATCACTTATTGAAAATATGTGGGAAACCATGTACCATGCTCATGGAGTAGGTTTGGCAGCCCCTCAGATAGGATTGCCCATTCGGTTATTTGTGATAGACGCCACCCCATTTGCAGACGACGAAGACCTGACAAAAGAAGAACAGGATGCTTTAAAGAATTTTAAGGCGGTATTTATAAATGCAAAAATCACTGAAGAAACAGGAGAGGAGTGGTCTTTTAATGAGGGCTGTCTGAGTATTCCAGATGTGCGTGAAGACGTACTTAGAAAACCTGAAATTACGATTACTTATCAGGATGAAACCTTTAAAACACATACCAAAACTTTTAATGGACTAGTGGCTAGGGTTATTCAGCATGAATACGATCATATTGAAGGCATCTTGTTTACTGATAAGTTGAGTTCCCTAAAAAAGCGAATTTTAAAGGGCAGACTGACTAATATTTCTAAGGGAAAAATCAGTGCAGAGTACCGCATGCGCTTCCCAGAAATGAAAAAAGGACGTTAAACCATTTTATATATCCTTTAAAAGTTTCATATTTGCCCAAATTTTAAGAAAATCATGAGTTTAGATAAAATTTTATCCATTGCCACCAAGCCAGGTTTGTACCAAATGGTTACTCAGACTAGAGCTGGTTTTGTTGCTGTTTCTTTGTTAGACGGAAAGAAAATGACGGTTAATTTAAAAAGCAACGTGAGCGTTCTTTCTGAAATTGCTATTTATACCCTACAAGAAGAAATGCCTCTTTTTGAGGTGTTTAAAAAGATATCTACCAAAGAAAATGGCCAAAAAACAAGCATTTCACACAAGGCAGATAAAATAGACTTAGAAGCTTATTTTTTTGAGGTGCTTCCCAATTATGATGAAGATCGTGTGTATGCCTCTGACATTAAGAAAGTGATTCAGTGGTATAATATCCTTCAGGCCAATGATTTATTAGATTTTTCTGCCTCAACTGAAGCTACTGCTGAGACTTCTGAAAAATCTGCCAAGCCTACAGTGAAAGCAACTACTGCAGCACCTAAAGCAGCCAAAGCATCTGCTAAAAATACCCATTCAAAAGCTTCTTCAGCAGCAAAAGGCGGTGCAAAAACATCTAAGGCAGCTGTAAAAAAGTAATAGTATAAAGACTGTAGTCTTTTCTAGATAGATTGAAAGCCCGCTTCAAGCGGGCTTTTTTATGCCCTATAATTTCTTCGTTTGAAAAGGAATATTCTCTTATATTTAAAGATCCAAAAAACCAAACAGATGAAAATTAATTTAAAATGGTCCTTGTCTTGCTTAGTGGGTTTGTTTTACCTCAATACCATTGCACAAGAGACTAACATTGCAAAGACCACTGATAGTATTAAGAAAGCCACAAAGGAATTGCCCTTGGAACCTTCCAGATCTTTAACTTTCACTACAGAAAATGGGACCTGGACTTCTTTAGATGTCAGTCCTGATGGTCAGACTATTATTTTTGATCTTATGGGAGATTTGTATACAATGCCCATTTCAGGAGGTAAGGCTACCGCCATCACCCATGGTTTGGCTTACGAGGTTCACCCTAGGTTCAGTCCAGATGGAAAATCTGTGGCGTATATTTCAGACAAGAGTGGTTCGGATAATATATGGGTTATGGACCTTAGTTCCAAAGAAGACACTCAAATTTCTAAAGAGCAAAAAAACAACTTTTTCTCAGTAGCCTGGTCGCCAGATGGGGACTATTTGGTAGGGGCTAAAGGCAGGAGAAACATAAAATTACATTTGTATCATAAGGATGGGGGTGGTGGAGCACCATTAATTAGCGAGCCTAAGGGTTTAAAAGCCATTGATCCTTTCTTTGGTGCAGACGGTGAAACACTCTACTTTTCACAAAGGAATGGTGCATGGAATTACAATGCACAATTGCCCCAATACCAAATAGGAACTTATAGCATGGAAGATGGTGCCACAGATGTCATTACTTCTAGGTACGGTTCCGCATTTACCCCAACCCTTTCAAAAGACGGAAAATGGTTGGTCTATGGCACCAGGTTTGAGGACCAAACAGGCTTAATCTTGAGAGACCTTAACACAGGAGAAGAATCTTGGCTGGCCTATCCTGTTCAAAGAGATGAACAAGAATCTATAGCCCCTTTGGGAGTACTTCCAGCCATGTCTTTTACTCCAGATTCTAATGCATTAATTGTTTCTTACGGTGGTAACATTCACAAAATTAGCCTTTCAGATAAGACGGCTTCTAAAATTTCATACACGGCTTCTGTAGATTTGGAATTAGGCCCTCAATTAGATTTTAAATATCCTATCTCAGATGCAGACACTGCTATGGCCTCTCAAATAAGGGATGCAAAGCCTTCACCTGATGGAAAAAGACTGGCCTTTACTGCCTTGAACAGACTATATGTAATGGATTTACCTAATGGTACCCCAAAAAGAGTGACCACACACGATTTTACAGAAGCACAACCAGCTTGGTCATCAGATGGATCACAAATTGTTTTCACCACTTGGAATGGATCTGAAGGGCATTTGTATAAAGCCCGCTTAGGAAGAAGAACCTCTGTAGTTAAGCTTACCCAAAGTGCAGGAATTTATAGTCAACCAAGATGGTCCTACCTCCAAGACAGGATAGTTTTTCTTGCAGGTAGTAACCAAGTGTATAAAGACGCTATAGGTCCAATGGCTTCTAACGCTACAGAAGACCTTATGTGGATCTCAGGTCAAGGTGGGAGCAACCAATTTATTACCAAGTCAAAAGGGCGCGAAATGCCGCATTTTACTAAGGTAGACAATAGAATTTATCTGTATAGTGGTAGTAAAGGACTTGTTTCAATCCGTTGGGATGGTAGCGATGAAAAGGAGCACTTAAGCCTCACCGGAATTGAAACTTATGGCTCCTCTGATTATTTTCAAGAAGACCATGATGCGGCTTTTGGCTGGGCCAGCAGTGGAGCAGCCAGCGCCAGCATGGCTGCAGCTTTGCCCTCTAATCCAGAGGCTTGGAGAGAGAACAATAAGGCCTCTAGAGCCTCAGAAATAGAAATATCACCAGATGGCATAACAGCCTTGGCAAAGATTAATAATGACATTTATACGGTCCTAATTCCAAAATATGGTCAAACCCCAAAAATATCTTTAGCCAAGGCAGACGCTGCTTCATTTCCTGCAAAAAAGTTAACTGTATTTGGCGGGGAATTTCCAGTATGGGGCGCAGACAGCAATCAGGTGTATTGGTCTCTAGGAGCTAGTTTCTTTACGTACAATTTAGCAGACGCCAAAGCCTACGAAGAAAAACTCGCTGCAGAAAAAAAAGCAGAAGAGGCCGCTAAAAAATTGGCCAATGCGGCCAACAAAGGAAATGACACTGAAGATAAATCAGCTGATAATCAGGAAGAAAACCTGTCTATTGACGGTTTGGCAACCAAAGATAGTGAAGAGAAAAAAGACGCTCCCAAAGACTTTGAAGCCAAAGAATTGAAGATTAAAGTGGCTTTTTCTAAAGACTTGGCTAAAGGGAACTTGCTATTGCAAAGTGCTAGAATCATTAGCATGAAGGGTGAAGAGGTCATAGAAAACGGAGATCTATTAATCAAGGACCATAGAATTGCTGCTGTGGGTGCCTCAGGTACTATAACTGTTCCAGAGAATACCACAATTATGAATATGAGTGGAAAGACCATAACACCCGGATTTATAGATACCCACGCCCATATGTGGCCTAATTGGGGGGTTCAAAAGAATCAAGTATGGATGTACGCGGCTAATTTAGCCTATGGAGTTACTACTACACGAGATCCACAAACAGGAACTACTGACGTTTTGACCTATTCAGACATGGTCGATGCTGGAAAGATTGCTGGTCCTAGAATTTATTCTACAGGCCCTGGAGTAGGCTATTGGTCTTATAAGATTCAAAGCCTTGACCACGCCAAGGAGGTGCTTAAACAGTATAGCGAATACTACAATACCAAAAGTATTAAAATGTATTTGGTGGGAAACAGACAGCAAAGACAATGGGTTATTATGGCTGCCAAGGAGCTCAAGCTCATTCCTACAACAGAGGGAGGTTTAGATTTCAAACTCAATATGACCCAGCTTTTAGATGGTTATCCAGGGCATGAACATTCCTTGCCTATTTATCCTATTTATCCAGATGTGGTAAAGACTATTGCAGAAGCCAAAATGGCTGTAACACCAACTTTGTTAGTTTCTTACGGTGGTCCATGGGCAGAGAATTTTTACTATGCCACCGAAAAAGTTTGGGAAGATGAGAAGCTGCAGTTTTACACCCCATATGAAGAATTGGCGCAAAAATCCAGACGTAGGCCAGGTTGGTTTATGGAAGAGGAGCATGTCTTTAAGAAGCATGCAGAATTTATGAATGACCTAGAAGCTGCAGGAGGTATTGGAGGCATTGGAAGCCATGGTCAATTACAAGGATTGGGCTACCATTGGGAACTATGGTCCGTAGGAAGTGGTGGAATATCTGCCCACGGCGCATTAAAATTTGCCACCATTTTAGGTGCTAAGTCACTTGGGTTAGACACAGACTTAGGGAGTATTGAGGTAGGTAAAATAGCAGATTTGGTTATTTTAGATGCTAATCCATTAGAAGACCTAAGAAACACCAATACAGTGTCTAAAGTGATTAAAGATGGCAAGGTGTACGACACCAGAGCCCTAGATCTAGAATGGCCTTATCAAAAAAAAGCTCCAAAATACTATTGGCAAACACCATTGCCGGAAAAACTTCCAGGGCTATAACAGCCTTATAAAAAAAGCCTTTAACTTCCTAAAAATGTGCTTAAAAAAATCAAAAAAAGCCCGCTACTAACGGGCTTTTTTATGCACAATAATTTATTTTACTAATCTTTTCCAATTGTTTTGAGAGCTATTGGTGGCTTAACCCAATCAATTTTTTCAGAGGGATAATAATTTACTTTATTCCTGTCAAAAAATAGGGATTGTAAAGCCAATCTATCTTTGTACTTATTCCAGTCTCTTTTTTCAGGGTTGCTCCAAGCCAATTCAGCATATCCTGGAAGTCTAGGAAATGCCAGGTACTCTATCTCATCACTATTACTGATCGTTTCAGACCAGAGTGGTGCCTCTATACCCAAGATTAATTCTTTTGGGACCCCTTTTACATAGGTTTCCGGTGTCCAAATATAAGCGGTATCTACTGGCACATAACCTGCCCAATGGAGCCCATAAGGAGAGTCTTCCCTGTATTGCATGTCTAAATAGGCTTTTTTAGCTGGAGATAAAATGACCTTCATGCCTTTTTGAACGGCAATACCCGCATTTTTTTCACTAGCCCAAAACTGAGCAATGGCAGAACTGTCTGTATCTGCAGTAACAATTTCATCCCATCCAATGGGTGTTTTACCCGCCTGTTTTACTATTTCACTTACCCTATTTACAAATGTAATATAGTCCAGTTTTTTAGTAACATGACTTTCATCTCCCCCTAAATGAAAATAAGGACCAGGGCTTAAGGCACTAATTTCATTCACCACATCTTCCACAAAGTCATATACTTTTTCATTGTTGGCATCCCAAGTGCTAAAGCCCACTTCAGTGCCAGTGTATAATTCTGGTATTTTTCCATTGCCATTTAGGAATGGATAGGCCACAGAGGCTGCATTGGTGTGGCCAGGCATATCTATCTCAGGAATGATGGTTATATAGTGTTTACTCGCATAGGCTACCAACTCTTTGTATTGCGCTTGAGTGTAAAAACCTCCAGGACCTCCCCCCACTTCTTTCTTGCCACCAACCTCGGTGAGTTTGGGCCATTTCTTAATTTCTATACGCCATCCTTGGTCATCTGTGAGGTGTAAATGCAAGATATTAATCTTGTAATAAGCCAGAAGATCTATGTATCGTTTTACCTCTTCAACTGTAAAAAAATGTCTAGCAACGTCTAGCATAGCTCCTCTAAAAGCATAATTTGGGGCGTCTTCAATGTTTCCTCCAGGAATTTCCCAAACGGGCTTATTTTCTATTGAAGTAGCTAGACTAGGGATTAGCTGTCTTAGTGTTTGAATGCCTCTAAAAAGTCCACTTGGCTGCGCCGATGCTATTTTTAAAACACTTTTACCTATCCAAATACGATATGCTTCCCCAGTCGTATTTGGTTCCAGATTATTCTCCGTAGTGTCCTCCTCAGTTTTTTCCGTAGAGGTTAATTCAAGTTCAATGACTGTTCCACTGGGGTTTAGAGGATTAATATCTAGGGACAACCCACTGTGCTGAAAGATTTTTTCTGCAGTAAACTGAGCCATTTGTAACAAAAGCTCCGTACTGTCCGAAGTTTTTATATAAGTGTCTTTGTAGATTGGGAATCCGTGAGTCCCTTCCTCTAAAGTATTAGGCATGGGAATTAACCCAACTTCTGAAAAGTCTGAGGTTCCCTGTTCAATTTTAATCATTGGCTTTTGACAGGAAGCTAAAAAAAGTGCCATTAAAATAATACAGTAGTGTGGTTTAAAAGTAATTAATGTCATGGTTAATTATTTGTGGTTGGTGTTTGTGATTATTAGCTCATAAAAAGTAATTGATTATTTCAATATTAATGGTTTTAAAACCGATTTCCAAATGTCATATCCTTTCTGATTCATGTGCAAGCCATCAGAAATAAATAAGCTTTTGTCTAGCTCGCCTTCTTTGAGCATAGGGTTCCATACATCTGCATAGATGAGTGGCTCTTTTTTAGCAGCGAGCCTTTCAAAAAGGCCATTTAATTGCTCGTATTTTGTTTTTAAATCCCAGCGACTAATACTTGGTTTGGCTGCTATAAGGACTATTTGAGTTTGTTTGTTGTTTTTTTGAATAGCCCTGATTATTTTTTTTGTGATGCGTTTAATTTTTCTTGGAGACACTCCAGCAAACAAATCATTGTCGCCCTCATAAATAAACACTTGATGGGGGTTGAATTGTGTGATAAGGGCCTCTTTGTGTTGCCATAGATCTCGTGCTTGAGACCCACCAAAACCCGTATTTACAATCGTATTTTCTGGGGCTAAATCACTTACAGATCGCCACATTCTTATGCTAGAACTACCGGTAAAGACAATTGTTTTTCCTTGTGGACTAAGGTTTGCATACCTGTTTTGTATTTCCTGAACCTCTGACTTATATGAATGCTGTGAAAAGGCAATTGCAGGGCAGTATATAATTAAGCCAAGAACGAACGCTATTTTTTTCATGCTTGTATATTCGTATCGATTAAAAATTTTCGTAGTAAATTACATTTTTTGAATGACCAGACCTAATTTTTTAGATCTAAGACACTTAGACATTAGACCTATGACATTTAAATCTGTAATTTTGTAATTCAATTAAGCCCCACCCTTTTAAAACGCCCCTATGAATTCAAGAGAAGACCAATTAAAAGCCTTTGACAGATTGTTAACCATCATGGACGAGTTGCGTTTAAAATGCCCTTGGGATCAGAAGCAAACCATGGAAAGCCTTCGTTTACTAACTTTAGAAGAAACCTATGAATTGGCAGACGCTATATTAGTTAACGATCTTCAAGAAGTTAAAAAGGAATTGGGAGATGTTTTGTTGCATATTGTATTTTATGCCAAAATAGGGAGTGAGTCAGGCGTATTTGACATGGGAGATGTGTCTCATGAAATCTGCGAGAAACTCATTCATAGGCACCCACATATCTATGGAGACGTTTCCGTGGAAAATGAAGAAGAAGTCAAGAAAAACTGGGAACAGCTTAAGTTAAAAGAGGGAAATATGAGTGTGCTCTCTGGGGTGCCAAAAGGACTTCCGGCATTAATAAAAGCCTATAGGATGCAAGAAAAAGCTGCTGGTGTAGGATTCGATTGGGAAAAGCCAGAGCAGGTTTGGGAAAAGGTTAAAGAAGAACTAGGAGAGTTTAATGATGAGGTGAAAAAGGGCGACACCGACGCCATGGAAGCCGAGTTTGGAGATCTAATTTTCTCTATGATTAATTATGCAAGGGCTATCGGGATAAATCCAGAAAACGCACTCGAGAGAACCAATACTAAATTTAAAAAGAGATTTACATATTTGGAATCTCAGGCACAGTTAAAGGGCTTGTCCTTAAGTGAAATGTCATTAGAAGAGATGGATGTTTTCTGGAATGCCGCTAAAAATTTATAACTACAGTTATAATATCTGTCAGTGCGTTACATGTTTTGATAATGATGCAAAGCGCTAACTTATTCTTCTTTAATTTCAATAACATATACATTTTCACTCAGATGTTTATAGCTGCTTTAGAAAGCCTATATTTGCAAGCAAAATTTTGACCAATTGTTACAACAATACACCAAAGAATTCAGATATAATTTAAGCCTGTCTTTTCCAGTAATCTTAGGCTTGCTGGGGCATACCTTTGTCGCTTTTGCAGATAATATTATGGTGGGACAACTGGGCACTGCAGAACTAGCTGCGGTTTCTTTAGGAAACAGTTTTGTGTTCATTGCTATGTCTCTTGGTATTGGGTTTTCTACAGCCATTACGCCACTTGTAGCGGAATCTGACGGCGCAAAAGATACTGCCTCTGGAAAATCTGCACTTAAACACGGATTGGTACTTTGTACAGTTTTAGGACTGGCCTTGTTTTTTCTTATCCTACTCTGTAAGCCGCTCATGTACCACATGAAACAGCCTCAAGAGGTCGTGGCATTAGCTATGCCTTATTTGGATTTAGTCGCTTTCTCATTAGTTCCATTGATTATATTTCAAGCATTAAAACAGTTTTCTGAAGGCCTCTCGCAAACTAAATACCCCATGTATGTAACGGTAGCGGCTAATGTGGTTAATATTGTTTTGAATTATTTGTTGATTTATGGAACTTTTGGATTTCCTGAAATGGGCATTGTGGGCGCTGCTGTTGGAACGCTAGTCTCAAGGGTAGTGATGGTTATTTTACTGTGGGTTGTATTTAGATATAAGAAGAAGTTTAAGGCGTATGTATACGATTTAAACTTCCGAGTGATTGAGAAGAAAGTAATCACTAAAATTATTAATTTAGGTTTTCCTTCTGCCTTGCAAATGTTTTTTGAAGTAGCCATCTTTACATCGGCCATTTGGCTGAGTGGAGTGTTGGGGAAAAATGCGCAAGCAGCCAATCAAATTGCACTCAATCTGTCAAGTATGACTTTTATGGTGGGTATGGGATTAGGAGTGGCCGCAATGATTAGAGTTGGAAACCAGAAGGGCTTAAAAGATTTTGTAGCCCTGAGGAGGATAGCCATGTCTATCTTTTTATTAACCTTTATTTTAGAAGTAATCTTTGCTATTTTATTTTTAGTATTTAGAGATTTTTTACCCACTATTTATCTAAATAACAATGACTTATTGAATGCGGCAGACAATACAGAAGTAATCTTTTTAACCGCTCAATTACTTTTTGTGGCTGCGTTCTTTCAGATTTCAGACGGATTGCAAGTAGTAGTATTAGGTGCTTTAAGAGGTTTCCAAGATGTAAAAATCCCCACTTTAATTACTTTTGTTGCTTATTGGATGATTGGTTTCCCTGTAAGCTTTTATTTGGGTCTGTACACTTCTCTAGAAAGCATGGGTATTTGGTTGGGGCTTTTGTCGGGATTAACTGTGTCTGCTATTATGCTGTACCTTCGTTTTAATTACTTGACAAAAAAACACATAGAGGCTGTTTCGCTTCCTATTTCTTAAGATTCTCACTAAATTAGCAAGCAGTCATAATCTTAATTTATTTGATTCATTTACACGCAAGCTTATAATAAGTAACAAACGTTTTAAATTTTTCACCCATGGAGTTGCCTAAATTTTTACTCGGAGATAATACCGATTTTCCTACTTCTATTTTTGTGATACACACCGATTATCCAAGGTTTATTATAAATCTTGAAGACGACAGTGTGGAATGGTTGGAAGATTTTTCTCCCGAAGATGAAAAAGAATTAGAAACAGAAACAGAAGGGCTCATTCAGGCGGCTACTGATTTTTACGACAGAGAAGTTTCTAGGTACGAAGACTAATGTTAGAGCAACTTCAATCCATAGATCGCACACTTTTTGTGTTTCTCAATGGTTTGGGAAGCCCATCTTGGGACGCCTTTTGGTTGTTGCTTTCACAAAAGACTGTTGGCGCTCCTTTAGTGCTTTTTTTCCTGTGGAAGCTCTATGATACCTATGGGCTAGTAGTAAGTTTAAAAGCCATTCTTGCTATAGGGCTCTTAATTTTAGCCACTGATCAACTGGCGAATGCTTTTAAATACGGTTTTGCGCGTCCTAGACCCTGCTATGAAACTGATTTAAATGGCATGTTTAGATTAGTGAAGTCTAGCTGTGGGGGAGCTTATGGTTTTTTCTCTGCACATGCCGCCAATAGCATGGCGGTGGCAATATTTATGGGAATGCTCCTAAGACAGCTTTGGTCTTGGCTTATATTTGTTGGAGTACTCCTGGCCTTAATGATTGGTTTTAGCCGAATATATTTAGGGGTTCATTATCCTTTTGACGTACTCATTGGTTTTTTTATAGGGGCTTTCTTTGCTTTTATAGCGCAGTTTATATTTAAGAAATACCTTCTTTTTAAGCCTTTATAGTATGGAGTCAAAAAAGATTTTTCTAAGCTTACTTTTTTTACTTTTAGGTGTTTATGCCATAGGCCTCTTCAGTGGGTTATTAGAAAATGATTCTGCTCAATTTGCGGTAATGTCTATGCGAATGGTTCAAGAAGGTGATTTTCTTTCGCTATACAAAGGCACTGAACCTTATCTTGACAAACCACATTTGCATTATTGGTTGGCTGCGGCCTCATATACTGTTTTTGGAATCTATGAATTCTCTTATAAATTACCAGGTTTTTTAGCCCTGCTTTTAGGCGCTTTTAGTGTCTTTAAAATGGCTCAGTTGTTGTATTCAATCCTTATTGCTAGAGCTGCTACGCTTATTTTTTTAAGTACCCAAACGATCGTTTTATCTGGAATTGATTTAAGGACAGACGCAGTGCTTACGGGTTTTGTAGCCTTATCTTTGTGGCAATTTTTGATATTCTTAAAAGCGCCTCATTGGCGCCCTATTGTGTTTGGGTCATTAGCTGCTGCCATGGCTTTTTCCACAAAAGGGCATTTGGCTCTTGTGATGATTGGGTTTCCAGTATTAGGGTATTTAATCCACCAACGACAATGGTCACTGCTTTGGAGAAAAGAGGTGTTTTTAGGAATCACCGCCTTTATTTTAGGTATTTGTCCCATTTTATACGCTTACTATGTGCAATTTGACCTTCACCCTGAATTGATTATTAGAGGTGTTTCTGAACGTTCTGGTATTTTTTTCATTCTTTTTGAACAGAGCTTTGAGCGAATGAGTGGTCAGGGAATGGGCACAAACAGCCCAGATTATTTATTTTTTTTTCACACCTTTTTATGGGCTTTTTTGCCATTTACTCCTTTGGCCATCTATCTGTTTTTCAAATTATTTAAACCTAAGTCACTCAATACAACAGATCGTACTCAAGGGCTTTTGTACGGTTCATTGGCCATTTTACTTCTCATAAGCTTTGCTCAATTCAAGCTCCCCCATTATTTAAACAGTAGTATGCCTCTTTGGGCTGTTTTAGTAGCTGGGAGGGTAGGTACCCATAGAATGCTTTGGAAACCCTTACTTTATATTCAAAGAGGTCTTTTTGTGCTATTGGTTTCTGTTGTTTTGGCGCTTTGTCTTTGGATTTTCCCTTATACTTTTTGGGGTTCTTACCTGATGTTGGCTTTGTTTGTGTTTGGTTTAATTTATTGGATATACCAGTCAAAAGGTGTTTTTAACAGTGTTGTGATTACTGGAGTACTCACAGCGGTTTTAGTGAATGGGATTTTAAATACTGGTTTTTATCCTAATCTGCTTCGGTATCAAGCGGGTAAAACAGCTTCAGAGAAAATCATGCAATCTTCTTACATTTCCCCAGATAAGGTTTATAAATGGGGAAATGCACATAGTTGGGCCATGGATTTTGGGTTGAGATCGCCCTTAAAAATAGTAGATCAGTTAGAAGATTTTAAGGTTTTGTCAAACGTTTGGATGTATCTTACAGAATCTCAATTAGAGGTACTTTCTACAACAGACATTAGTTATACTATAGAATTTTGGGTCCCTTCTTACAGGATTACCCGATTAAAAGGATCTTTTCTGAACCCTGCAACCAGACTCAAAACCTTAGAGAAACGCTATTTGGTGTTTTTACCTGGTTCTGGAAGCGACCTAAAGTGATAGACTATTCCGGTGATAGAAACCGCAGCAGTAATAAAAAAGAACATCAAACTCATGGCTATAGCGGTCTTGTAATCTAATGCCAACCACTGCGCACCATATAAAAAGGTGAGCTCTCTACTCCCAATACCACCAATAGTTAGAGGAATTACAGCTACTATAGAAGATATTAAGAATACCAGAAGGTACACACCGAACTCTTGGTCTTGACCCAACGCCAACAGTATAAATGCTGCGGCTATTAATTGAGCCATTTGAACCCCAGCAGACAAAGCGAATGCTTTCCAGAAAACAGCTAGGGTGTAAGGATAGATTTTTTTTACCCCTAAATAGTACACCAATATTCCCAATGGAATAGCAACTACAAAAAGATATCTAAATGGGCTCAATATCTCATGAACACCCATAGCGGCAAGAAGGGCACTAAAAACACACAAGAATAGTAATCCGGACAGTCTGTCTACTAATAAAACCCCGAAGATTTTTTTTGTAGGCGTTTTATAAGCCTTTTTAACTACAAAGCCTTTATAAGCGTCTCCTCCAATGCCACCAGGTAAAAACAAGTTGTAAAACATCCCTAATAGGTAGAGCTTTAAGTTGTATGAATGACTAAAATGTACCCCTATGGACCTCCAAAAATATTGAAGTCTATAGGCGGCTAATACTTTAGAAATAGTAAAAAAAAGCAACGTCAATGCTAAAAATTCCCATTGCGCTTTTAATAAGGTTTGGGAAACCTCGCTAAAGGGAATCTTTAGAAATATGAGGTATAAAAGCACTGCGCTTATTCCTATCTTAAGCAATAAAAGCAGTTTTTTTTTCATATTTTTTTGGCTTTTTGTTTTTGGGTGTTTGCCTCACACCAATATCTAATGCCTTTTTAAGCCCTGAAAGCTATTGTGATATAGTCATTCCTCCTTTGGTCACCTTTCTAATTCTATAAGGTCTTTTCTGTTGAGACTCGTAGTAGGTTCTAATGAGCAGTTCCATGACAATACCAATCGTAAACAATTGAATTCCTGCAAAAATGAGCATTGTCCCTAGGGTGAGTAGGGGTCTTGTCCCAATATCTTCTCCTAAAAATTTTAGATATACCAAATAGGCGTTTACACAGAGTCCTGCGCCTATAAGCAGTACACCAAAAATTCCAAAGAGATGTATGGGTCTTTGGATGTATTTTCTAATGAAGAGTAGTAGCATCATGTCTGCAATTACCTTGAATACACGCTCCAATCCATATTTAGAGACTCCCGCATGTCTGGCGTGGTGTTTTACAGGTACTTGTTTTATTTGAGCCCCTTCTAAGAATGCTAAAAGTGTAATGAAACGGTGCATTTCTCCATATAAATTTAGGTCTTTAGCTACATCTTTATGAAATACTTTTAAGGCGCATCCGTTGTCTTTAATGTCTAATTTAGTGACCCTTCTCACTAAAAAATTAGCAATTTTTGACGGTATTTTTTTAAACAAGCTGTCCTTTCTTTTCTGTCTAATTCCTGTCACAAGATCATAACCACCGTCAATGGCTTCTTTTAACATAGAAGGAATGTCAGAAGGATCGTTTTGAAGATCCCCATCCATGGTAATAATATAGGTGCCAGAAGCGTAATCTATTCCCGCTGCTAATGCCAAACTCTGGCCATAATTTTTCTTGAGTGCAATTAAATGGACCTTTTCATCTTCCATGTCATTCACCACCTTCTTCGTTTGATCAATAGAAAAATCATCTACATAAACAATTTCATATTGGTAGCCCTCAAGGCTTTCATGAATTTTTTCAGTGAGTAGGCTCACATTATCTTGTTCGTTATAAAGGGGTACTACAACGGAAAGAAGCTCCTGTGTGTGAATGTTCATCTTGGTCATTTAGTTCCACAAATTTAAGCCATTTTATAGAATTGCTGCTTATTTATAGCGTTTCTACTGCATTTTTTAAAATAAAACACTCTTAGACAAAAGGATAAAAATTCTGGAAGGCTATGGGAGGTGCTTTCTGAATCCTTCAATAAGCACTTTAGTGGCCTCTGAAATACTCATGCTGCCGTTGGTGAGCTGTCTTTTAATGTCTGGAAGCTCTTTTTGAACCCACTCGTCTGCAAAAAAGGCTTCTTCTAGCCTATGGACGATGCTTTTTTGAAGTCCCTGAATTTTTTGACGGGTTCTTTTTTGCTCAAAATCACCTTGCTCTTTTTGAAGGTTAATGAACGCTTCTATACTTTTCCACGCTTCTTTTATGCCACGATTCTCAAGGGCAGAGGCCAAAAGAACCGGAGGCTCCCATCCGTTTTCTCTAGGTCTAAAGCCATGTGTGGCCGCTTTGAAATACTGCTGGGCTTTTTTGGCCAACTGGGCTTGGGCACCGTCTGCCTTGTTAATTAACAAGGCGTCTGCCACCTCGAGTAAGCCCCTTTTAATCCCTTGAATTTCATCTCCCCCTCCTGGTAATTGTAAAAGTAATAGGGCGTCTACCATTTCATGGACGTCTAACTCATTTTGCCCTACGCCAACCGTTTCTACAAGGATAATATCAAATCCTGCGGCTTCACATAAAACAATGCTTGAACGTGTATTTTGTGCTACACCCCCTAAGGTACTTGCCGCTGGGGTGGTTCTAATGTAGGCGTTCTTATTGGAAGCCAGTTGGTCCATTCTGGCTTTGTCTCCCAAGATACTACCACCAGTTTGTTGGCTACTAGGATCTATGGTTAGCACGGCTAGTTTATGTCCTTTTTTTACAAGATACATACCCAAGGCTTCAATAAAAGTACTTTTTCCTACGCCTGGAACCCCAGAAATACCTACTCGTATGGTATTCGAATTTTCTTTTGAAAAGGTAGCTTCTAATTCTTGAGCCCACCTTTGGTGGAGAGGAAGCTTGCTTTCTACCAGACTAATTGCCTTGCTCAAAGCGGGTATTTCTCCATTTCTGATCCCTTTGATCAATTTTGGTACAGATATAAAAAGATTATGTCTCATCTAAGTTTAAGCGTTAAATGGATTTGTTTTCATAGAAAACTTATAGAGCGTTTCTTGGGTGTAGGGATTGTTTTTATCTATGCGAATGGTTTTAAAGTTGGAGTGATTGGGTGCATCAGGGAAGCCCTGAGTTTCAAAGCAAATACCTGGGAACTCTTTGGGTGTAAAACATACAATGACTTCTTGGTCTGTAAATACTTCTAGTAAAATATCACTTTTTTTACAGTAGGCAGTGGCAACTCTTTCTATTCCTTGGCATTTTTTGTCTAATACGAAGGGTGTATCTAAATGTGTGTGACCTAATTGTGTTGGTTTTCTAAAGTCATAAGTGCTTCCAGGCGTAGGAATTAATTTGCCAGTAGGAAGTAAGCGGGCATTTGTCTCTAGATAAAAATTGGCCCTAATATACAGTTCATATTCAGAAAGATCCGTAGCACTGTCTAGTATAAAATAGCTGTGATTACTTAAATTAAATACCTGCGGTAAAGTAGCGGTGCTGTGGTATTTAATTCTAAGCTCACTGTTTACAAGGCTGTAAGTCACAATAGTTTTAATTTCTGCTACTTCACCATTGTTATCATTCGAATCCCCTTTATTATTTACCTTTTGGGTATGAGATAGGCATATATAAGGTGTTGCTCCCTTACAGATAGTTTCTAGCACCCAAAATTTCTTGGCATAGGATTGATCTCCTCCGTGCAATAAAATATGGGGCGCCTTCTCATGGGTCGCTTTAGCAACTTGAGGCGTTTCAAGGATTTTGTCTTCTTGAATTCTACCAGCAAAAGGGCCTAAGCATGCTCCTAAAAACCTAGCGTCATTGAGATAATCCTTTGGCTTTTTTAACCCAACTACCAAGTCTTGGTCTTCTCCATTGTTTATTTTTAAACGAAGTCTTTTAATTATCGCGCCATAATTGAGTACTTCCATTTTTAGGAAGTCATTCTCTAAATAGTATACCTCCATAGTTGTTAGCTGAGAGCTCATTAATTAGTGAGCGCTTTTAAGAAGCGTGGGAAAGGCTGCTTTAAATCTTAGTAACCTTGGAATAGAAACTGCCCTAACATAGGGATTATTTGGGTTTCTGGCTTCAAAATCTTGATGATACTCTTCTGCTTCATAAAATTTAGTAAATGGGCTGACTTGAGTGATAATAGGGCTTTTAAAGGTGTTTTTTTTATTTAAAACCGCTATATGGGCTTCAATGACTGCTTTTTCACTAGCGGTTTTGTAAAAAGCTATAGATCTGTATTGAGAGCCTCTGTCAGGCCCTTGCCTGTTAAGGGTAGTGGGATCGTGTGACCCAAAAAATACTTTCACTAAGGTTTCATATGAAACTACAGCTGGATTATAAGGAACCATTACGGCCTCTGCATGTGTGGTTCTGCCTCCGGCCACCTGATTATAGGTAGGATCTTTTTCTGTTCCTCCCGAATAGCCAGAAACCACATCTCCAACACCTGCTACAGATTCAAAAATAGCTTCTACACACCAAAAACAACCACTGGCAAAATAAGCTGTTTCTGTGTAGGGATTTTGGGGGTCTTTTTCAGATGTTTTTACTACTAAGGCAAGCGCCAAAGTAGTCCATACAAAAGTATTCGTGATAAAAGTTTTAGATAACATAGGCTGTTTTTTTGCGTAACAAGTTACAAAAAAACAGCCTATAAATACGTAGGATAATTATTGCTTTACACCAGGTTGTGTAATGGTAAAGCCTTCTTTTTCTTTGGCTGCGTCTACCATATCTTTTACTTCTTTCAACAAGGCTTTAGCGTCATAAATAATACCATCTTTAATGGTGTATTTGACACCTCCTTTTCTAACCACCTCATTGTCTTCTGTTAAAGAAACGGCCCCTGTTCCATAAAGCACTTTTAGGTTTTGAAGCGGGTTTTCATCTACAATCACAAAGTCTGCCAATTTACCTACTTCTACTGAACCAATTTGAGTGTCCATTCCCAAAGCTTCGGCTCCGTTTAAAGTAGCAGATCTAATAATTTCTAAGGGATGGAATCCTGCCTCTCTTAAAAGCTCTAGCTCTCTTATGTAGGCAAAACCATACAACTGATATATAAATCCAGAGTCTGATCCTGTTGTGACTCTACCGCCACGGTTTTTATATTCGTTAATAAAAGTCATCCAAAGGTTGTAATTTCTTTTCCAAGTCACCTCTTGTTCCGTACCCCAGTTGTGCCAGTAAGATCCATGAGAAATCTTACTTGGCTCATAGAATTTCCATAGTGACGGTAGGGTGTAGTCTTCATGCCACTCAGCCCTTCTAGCTCTTTGAAGGTCCCTATTAGCCTCGTAAATATTAAAGGTTGGATCCATGGTAAAGTCTAGTGCAATGAGTTCATTCATTACATTATTCCAATGGTCTGAGTAAGGGACAGCTGCTTGTTCCCAAAGTTCACCTGCCCCCTCAAAGCGGTGTTGCTCATTCTGATAATTGTAATCCAAGGGGTAATTTTGAACCGTTCTGTCTGTAAATAAGGCTTCTGGTAAACCATACCAATGTTCCATACTAGTTAGCCCTGCTCTGGCAGAATGCAATACATTCCAGCGGGCCACATCCATTTGTGCGTGGTGACAGGCAGATCCCAATCCCAATCTTTTATTTTCTTCAAGGGCAGCTTGCATAATTTCAGGAGAGGCACCAAAGAACTTAATTCCGTCTGCACCAGCTTTAGCATTGTCTCTAACCCATTCTATCGCTTGCTCTGCAGAAGAAATTTCTTTTTTACTTCCAGAACCAAAGCCAGTATAGGCGAAAAGCCTTGGAGCTACTATGCTGTTCTTTTCTGATTTTCTTTTTAGGTCTAAAGTGAACTTTAATCCTCTTCCAGAGGGTTCTCTTACGGTGGTCACCCCATGGGCCATCCAGAGTCTAAATACATAATCAGGTTCTGCGCCTTGCGCTCGGCCTCCAATATGTCCATGCATGTCAATAAAACCAGGCATTAAGTACATGCCTGAAGCATCTAATTCTTTTCCTCCTGCTTTTAAAGTAGGCCTACTTTTTTCAGTAATGGCTACACCAGGGTATCCTACAACCGCTATTTGCGTAATTTTATTACCCTCTACCACAATGTCAATAGGACCTCTAGGTGGTGCACCATTTCCATTAATTAGGGTAACCCCCCTAATAATTAGTTGTTTATGAGGTCCATCTCCCTGAGAAGATTGGCTAAATCCTATGGATAAGCTAAAAAGGGCAATGAGTAGGTGTAGAGGTTTTTTCATGGGTTGGATTTTTGGTGGTTATTGATTTGTTAAGTAATTAAAGTGAATTACTTTGTAATCACCCAACTTCCGTCTTTAAGAAGTGATTCTGCTTGTTTGTATTTAAGTGTTTTTTGTTCCCCACTCATAACATTCTGAATGGTTACTTTGTCATTTCTACCAATTTTCGCCTCTGTTCTTACAATGGTTTCAGTCACTGTTGGTCTGCCTGATTGATTTTGACTTATCGCCCTACTTTGCGCAGCCATTTCATCTACATTGGGAATTTCTTCCTTAGTGGTTTGTAGATTTTCTTTTGCCCTGCGCTGCTGTCTGGCTTCTTGAATTTGACCAGGGTTTTCAGAAGGAAGTTCTCCTTTAAACAAAAAAGATACAATGTCTTTATTCACTCTTTCTAACATGCCCTTAAACAACTCAAAAGCTTCAAACTTATAGATCAATAAAGGATCTTTTTGTTCGTGAACGGCCAGTTGAACAGATTGTTTGAGCTCGTCCATTTTTCTTAAATGTGTTTTCCAAGCCTCATCTACCATCGCCAAGGTAATGTTCTTTTCAAAATCAGTAATCAGCTGCTTTCCTTTGCTCTCATAAGCTTTGGTAAGATCTGTGACTACATTTAAGGTCTTTATCCCATCTGTGAAAGGCACTACAATTCGCTCAAATTTATTCGTTTGGTCTTCGTAAACATTTTTAATCACTTCAAAAGCAGTTTCACTACTTCTGACCATTTTACCTTGATAGTGATCTAAAACGGCTTTATATGTTTTTCTAGTGAGGGTATTAGGAGCTTCTTTTAAGAATTCTTCCTCAGAGAAAGGAGCAGTCATTCCAAAGTACTTAATGAGTTCAAACTCAAAGTTTTTAAAATCACTAGCGGTCTTATTGTCTTCTGTGATAATTTCACAAGTGTCAAATATCATATTGGCAATGTCCAATTTTAAACGCTCTCCTTGTAAAGCGTGTCTTCTTCTCTTATAAACTACTTCTCTTTGCGCATTCATAACGTCGTCATACTCCAAAAGACGTTTACGAACTCCAAAGTTGTTTTCTTCCACTTTTTTCTGAGCCCTTTCAATAGATTTGGTCATCATTGAGTGTTGGATCACTTCTCCGTCTTCTAAGCCCATTCTATCCATGAGTTTAGCGACCCTATCTGAGCCAAAAAGGCGCATTAAATTGTCTTCAAGAGACACATAAAATTGAGAACTACCTGGATCTCCTTGTCTTCCAGATCTACCGCGTAACTGTCTGTCTACCCTTCTTGAGTCGTGTCTTTCCGTTCCAATAATGGCGAGACCTCCAGCCGCTTTTATTGATTCAGATAATTTAATATCGGTTCCCCTTCCAGCCATGTTAGTTGCAATAGTTACCACTCCTGCATTACCTGCTTCTGCAACAATATCTGCCTCTTTTTTATGCAATTTCGCATTCAGTACATTGTGCGGAACTTTTCTAATCCCAAGCATTTTTGAGAGTAATTCTGAAATTTCTACTGAGGTAGTACCAATGAGTACAGGTCTCCCTGCTACAGATATTTTGGTGACCTCTTCTATAATGGCATTGTATTTTTCTCTTTTAGTTTTATAAATCAGGTCGTCTTTGTCTTCCCTTGCAATAGGTCTATTGGTTGGGATCTCCATGACGTCTAATTTATAAATCTCCCAAAATTCCCCGGCTTCTGTAATGGCTGTTCCTGTCATACCCGCTAACTTCTTGTACATTCTGAAGTAGTTCTGAAGAGTTACGGTTGCAAATGTTTGGGTGAGTGCTTCAATTTTTACATTCTCTTTCGCTTCAATAGCTTGGTGGAGCCCATCTGAATACCTTCTGCCATCCATGATTCTTCCCGTTTGTTCGTCTACAATCATCACCTTGTTATCCATTACAACATATTCCACATCTTTCTCAAATAAGGTGTATGCTTTAAGTAGTTGATTAAGGGTGTGTATGCGTTCACTTTTAATAGAAAAATCCTTAAATAATTGGTCTTTCTCATTAGCCTCTTCTTCTACATCAAGACCTTTTTTTTCTATTTCAGCTATGGCTGAACCAATATCTGGTAAAACAAAAAATTCACGATCTCCTTCTGTAGATAAATAAGAAATACCCTTTTCTGTTAGATCTATTTGATTGGTTTTTTCTTCAATCACAAACCATAATTCAGCGTCAATCTCTGGCATTTGCTTGTTGTTATCTTGCATGTAAAAATTCTCTGTTTTTTGCAAGAGTTGTTTTACCCCTTCTTCACTTAAGAACTTTATAAGGGCTTTGTTTTTTGGTAATCCCCTGTGCACTCTTAGTAAAAGAAAACCACCTTCTTTTTCATCTCCAGCAGCGATTAGTTTTTTAGCTTCAGATAAAACACCAGTAAGGTATTGTCTTTGCAAGCTTACCAATTCGTTTACCCTTGGCTTTAATTCAGTGAATTCATGCCTGTCTCCTTCGGGAACAGGTCCTGATATAATAAGTGGTGTTCGGGCATCGTCCACAAGGACAGAATCTACCTCATCTACAATAGCAAAGTTAGGGGCTCTTTGAACCAAGTCACTCGGACTGTGCGCCATATTGTCACGTAGGTAGTCAAATCCAAATTCGTTATTGGTTCCGTAGGTAATGTCGGCTTCATAGGCTGCCCTTCTCCCGGGAGAATTTGGCTGATGATGGTCTATACAATCAATTGTCATTCCGTGAAACTCAAACAATGGTGCCATCCAGGCACTATCTCTTTTGGCTAGGTAGTCATTCACCGTAACTAGATGTACTCCATTTCCGGTTAGGGCATTGAGGTATACGGGTAAGGTGGCCACCAATGTTTTTCCTTCTCCTGTTTGCATTTCTGCAATTTTTCCTTGGTGAAGCGCAATTCCTCCAATGAGTTGGACAGGGTAGTGGACCATGTCCCATTTTACTTTTTTCCCAGCTGCGTCCCAGCTAGTACTCCAAATTGCGGTATCTTCTTGGATGTTGACATAATCTTTTTCTGCAGCAGCCCTTCGGTCTGCTGCCGATGCTGTCACTTCAATCTCCTCTGCCTGTGAGAAACGCTTTGCTGTTTCTTTAACCACGGCAAAAGCTTCAGGTAAAATGTCTTCTAATACTTTTTCCGTCAGATTGTATTGGGCTTCCTTTAGTTGGTCAATCTTATTGTAAACCTCTTCATTTTTGTCAATGTCAGTCTCGTTTAAAGCTTCTTGTTTCAGTGATTCAATCTCATCTTGAATGTTTGCAGTAGCTTCCTGAAGTTGTTTTTTAAAATAATGGGTTTTCTCTCTCAATGCGTCATGAGATAGTTTTTCCATTTCTTTTTCAAAGGCATTAATCTTATCTATTAGTGGTTGTAGGGCTTTTACATCTTTCTTTGCTTTGTCTCCTACAAATACTTTAAGTACGTTGTTTATAAAACTCATAAGTTTGGTTCTCTGCGTATTTTACGGCAATTGGTAATAGTGTTTGTTTTCTAGGCATTTAATTTACAAAATTCATGCCGTGGTCTTTGTTGTCATGTTTTGTAACACAACCCTTCAAAAATAAGCAAAAAAAAAGCCTCCAAGGAGACTTTTTTTGGGAAATCTAAGCAGTATAGATTTCTATAATTTTAATACTCGTCCTCGTTCCAGAGGTAGTCTTCATCTGTAGGATAATCTGGCCATATTTCTTCAATAGACTCGTAAATTTCTCCTCCTTCTTCTTCCATAGATTGTAAATTCTCAACTACTTCTAAAGGAGCGCCTGTTCTAATAGCGTAATCTATTAATTCGTCTTTTGAAGCTGGCCAAGGGGCATCGCTCAAATATGAAGCTAATTCTAATGTCCAATACATGGGGTTCTATTTTAGATTTTTGCAAAAGTAATTTTTAAACTAGAATACACAAGTTATTTTAAGTTTAAATTTTAAATTTTAAAAAAAAAATACTATGATGGTATCCATTTTACCTCTTCAACACCACCATTTTTGGCAGCATATCTGCTGAGAACAAAAAAGTAATCTGAAAGCCTATTGATATATTCAAGTACAGTAATATCGATAGGTTGTTCCATATGAAGCGACACAAGAAGTCTTTCTGCCCTTCTGCTTACTGTCCTAGCCAAATGACAATAAGATATATAAGTACTACCTCCTGGAAGAATAAAGTTTGTGAGTGGTTCTAAAGTAAGTTCCATTTGATCTATGGCTAACTCTAAGTCTTCTGTATGCTTTGTGGGAATGGCAGTGGGTTTTTCTCCTTCTTTAGTCGGATTTGCCAAGATGGCCCCAATCTCAAATAAATGTTGCTGTATTTCGAGTATTAAGGGTTTTTGACTTGCCACTACGTCGCCTTCTCTGAGTAGTCCTAACCAAGCATTTAATTCGTCTAAAGAGCCATAGGAATCCAAATGAAGGTCATTTTTAAGCACTCTTTTTCCGTTGAATAAGCTAGTCATTCCCCTGTCTCCAGTTTTAGTATAAATTTTCATAGCGTTTACCAGTTTTGGGTTGGAACATTATTTGTTTAATGATGGATTATCTCCAAGAATTTTTAAACAAAACAAAATGTTCTTTTTCTTGATCTTTTTTTGTAAAAATAAGCCCAAAACTCCAGCAATCAATACTTATTTGAATTTTTTTATCTAAAACTAGTTTTTTCCACAACTCCTTTTGTTTATAATCAGTGTGTATTTCTTCAACAAAATATGCTGTAATGTCTTTGCTAGTAGGTGTAGTATCTATAGTTGTGCTATCTGATGTAGGGCTTATAAATGAAACCTTTTTTTTTTCCAGATAAGCTTGAATGGCTTGATTATAAGCTGTTGTTTTTGAGCCTTTTGGTACTTTATGGATGCATTTAGTCAATAATTCAAAGACAAATGGGGAATGAACACTGTGCTGGTCACTAGACCTCCAGAGGTATTTTAAATAAGATATATATGTTCCAATCTTATTTATCATTAGCCTTCAATTTTTGCAGCTAATTCAAACCATCGCATTGTTTTTAGCTCAATAGTTTCAATAATTTCCTTTAGCTCTTTAGAACGTTCTTCGATGGTCTCCATGGAAAGTCCTTCTTCAAAAAAACTTTGCTCTAGGATTAGCTTATCTTTCTCTAAGCTTCTTATTTTAGATTCAAGTTGTTGGTATTCTTTTTGTTCGTTAAAAGATATTTTTTGTTTTTGAACATATTTTGCAGGTTGTTGTTGAATATTTTTAGGTTTTATAGGCTCTTGATCTTGATCTTGGCTGTCTTCGTATGCCCTGAAATCAGAGTAGTTTCCCGGGAAATCTTCAATATATCCCTCCCCTCTAAAGACAAATAAATGGTCTACAATTTTATCCATGAAATAGCGGTCATGAGATACGACCAGTAAACACCCAGGATAATCCAATAAAAATGATTCTAGCACATTTAAAGTGACTATATCTAAGTCATTAGTGGGTTCATCTAATATTAGGAAGTTTGGGTTCTGTATGAGCACGGTACATAAATAAAGTCTTTTTCTCTCTCCTCCACTGAGTTTTTCTACAAAATCATATTGTTTTTTTCGATCGAACAAAAAGCGTTCCAATAGTTGTTGAGCAGAAATTTGCCGTCCCTTTTTTAACGGAATGTAATCGCCGAACTCACGAATGACATCGATCACTTTTTGTCCAGATTTTGATGGGATTCCATCCTGGGTATAATAGCCAAACTTAATAGTGTCTCCAACGACAATCTTCCCAGCGTCTAGGCTTTCTTTTCCATTAAGAATATTGAGAAAAGTAGATTTTCCCGTTCCATTTTTTCCAATAATCCCTATCCGCTCCCCCCTGAGAAAATTATAATCAAAACCGTCTAAGATAGATTTGTCTCCAAAAGATTTAAATAGTTTGTGACATTCTAAAATTTTTGTCCCCATCCTTTCCATGTCAATTTCAAGTTGAATTTCATGGTCTTGTCTCCTTTGGTGGGCACGTTCTTTTATTTGAGCAAAGTCATCTATCCTAGACTTTGATTTTGTGGTTCTAGCCTTTGGCTGACGACGCATCCAATCCAGTTCTTTTTTAAATAGTCTTTTGGATTTGTGTTGTTCTACCTGCTCTTGCGATAATCTGGCCTCTTTTTTTTCTAAATAATAGGCGTAATTACCTTTGTAGGTATAAAGTTGTCCTTGATCTAATTCCACGATTTCGTTACAAACCCGTTCTAAAAAATAACGGTCGTGTGTTACCATGAAAAGCGTGATGTTTTCTTTGGCAAAATAGACTTCCAACCACTCGATCATTTCCAGGTCCAAATGGTTTGTAGGTTCATCTAAAATGACTAGATCAGGCTTATTGAGTATTGCATTGGCTAAAGCAACTCTTTTTTTTTGCCCCCCAGATAAGGCAGACACTTTGAGTTGAAGATTGTCTAGTTTTAGTTTGGATAGTATTTGTTGGTATTGGGTTTCAAAGTCCCAAGCGTCGTGCCTATCCATGGCATCAAACGCTTTTTGGTACCCATCTGCGTTGTCCATGTCTAAAAGTGCCTTCTCGTAATTGGCTATGACTTTTAAGACCTCATTGTCTGAGGCTAGTATACATTCTTCAATGGTGCTGTCTTCATCGAGAATAGGTTCTTGGGCTAAAAAAGACACCTTGGTGTCTTTTCGGTAATTAACCATGCCATGGTCTGGCTGATCTAGTCCAGATAGAATATTTAAAATAGCTGTTTTTCCACTTCCATTCTTGGCGATTAAAGCAATTTTTTGATCTTTATTGACCCCAAAAGATAATTGCTCAAACAAGACCAGTTCCCCATAGGATTTACTAATATTTTCAACACTTAAAAGGTTCATATAACTGGGCTATTTTGAAGGATTCAATTGAAACGCTAAAGGTACGCTTCTCATCCATAAAGCACCTATAATTGGAAAAAATAAGGGATCGAATTTTTGTATTCCAATCCATTGAACGAAAGGTGTTGCACTAAGAGACAAAACAAATATTAAAGCAATATAAGACTCCATTTTTGTGGGCTTCCTGAATCTGGTTTTAATTTTTACCCAAATCATTAAAAGGGCCCATGGAGAAACCCATAATAAGTTAAAATTGTTCACAGTAGGGTGGTGGTTTGTCAGAAACCACAAAAAAAGTAGCAGCAGACTCCCCAAAGCACTCAAGCCAAATAATATTAAATCAAACCCCAACAATTTCACCCCCTTAAAATACGCTATTGTTCCTATAATTAGGCTAATGATTAGCACTGAGAAACTCATGAAAGCTGGTGTGTTGTACAATTTCTCTTGAACTTTTTTTGTAGGATTTGATTCGTAAGACATACGATCATTTTCAACAAGACTTTCGCCGTGAATGGTAATTGTCCTGAGAGATTCAGATAGATAGTTTGGTAAGAATTGGCATTCTCTTGGCGTTACTATTTGATCTACTTTGCTGCCTAATGCAAGATTAATGCCAAACAAAGCCCAACTGTTTGCGGCCAAGTTTTCTGCGAGGAGATCTCTAAAAGTTTTATGTTTGTTAACCCCTTGGTTTATTTGTACGCCACTAATCAGTTCCTTGTCCTCTATGAGGTCTCTGATTTTTGTTGCACAATTGTTGAAGAAAAAGTCGTATGAGTAATCTCTATTTTCTGGACGGTAGTTTTTTTCTAAAAAATTAAATAAACGATCCCTATTGGTCTTATCTAATCGAAGCACTTGTTCTTTAACGCCCCTATTTTCCATTTCATATTCAAATAGAAAGTCACTAAAATATTGTCTTCCCAGGGTGTAAGTAAGGTTTCCCTTAATGAAGTTTGTATAGAAATTTGGTGCGTAAAAATCGAAAATCCCATAATTGTAAATAATATCTAATTGCATCATAGGGTCTTGAACCCTTATAGCTGAATGTCCAAAGGAGGCATACAAATCAGTACCGGGTTCACAGGTCAATACACTTATAGAAGCATATTCACTTAATTTGAAATCTTGTGCTTGCGTGAGGTTTCCAAAGAAAATAAAAACAAGAAAGTAACA
The DNA here is from genome assembly GCA_018401115.1 of Flavobacteriaceae bacterium. Taxonomy (GTDB): domain Bacteria; phylum Bacteroidota; class Bacteroidia; order Flavobacteriales; family Flavobacteriaceae; genus MAG-120531. The sequence goes on from JAGYKX010000005.1 coordinate 110,658, forward strand.
AAATAAATTGGGCTTCATGTAAGTAGTAATATTTGTGTAAATATATACAAATCCCATTTCTCCACCAGCTTTAGCGTGATGTTGTGTTATTATTGTATTTTTGACGCGTGAAAAGTGTTAAAAGTTTTATTCCAAATGCGATTACCGCATTGAATTTATTATCTGGCTTATTGGCTGTAATTGCTGTTTTAGAAAATGAAATACTTTTGGCAATGCTGTTTGTTTTTACTGGTATTGTTTTTGACTTTTTTGATGGTTTTGTAGCTCGAATATTACATGTAAAAAGTGAAATGGGGAAGCAGTTAGACTCTCTTGCAGATCTAGTTACTTCTGGTGTCGTTCCTGGTTTGGCTATTTACAAGATGTTAAATCCCTCTGGATTTTCGCTAGTAGAGGTGCTCCTATTTGATCAGTTACCATTGGTGGGTTTAATCATTCCAATTGGAGCAGCTTTCCGATTGGCTTTTTTTAACATTGACATGAGACAAACGGATCATTTTATAGGCTTACCCACACCTGCTGCTGCACTTCTGGTACTCTCTATTCCCTGTATGCTTATTTTTCCTTCTTCAGATAGTTTAAAAGAAGTATTATTGTCTCCCTATTTTCTAGTGGGTTTCTCCGTTTTTATTGTAACAGTAATGAACGCACCAATTAAGTTATTTTCTTTAAAATTTATAAATTTTAGATGGCAAGATAATAAATTGAGATATTTTTTTATTATAATATCAGTATTGCTGTTGCTTTGGTTAGAATTTGCTGGATTAGCCTTAGTTATTTTGACTTACATTTTAAGTGGCTTATTTTATAAGCAGCTTCATTAAAAATCGAGTTTCTTTTTTCTAAGCTCAAAATTTTGTCCTAAATATACTTTTCTGACCATTTCATCTTTGGCTAAATCTTCCGGAACTCCAGCCTTTAGAATGCCTCCCTCGAACATTAAGTAAGACCTTTCTGTAATGGCTAGAGTCTCTTGGACGTTGTGATCTGTAATTAAAATTCCAATATTTTTATCTTTTAATTGGGCTACAATTCTTTGAATATCTTCTACAGCTACAGGGTCTACGCCAGCAAAGGGCTCGTCTAAGAGTATAAATTTTGGGTCCGTGGCTAAAGCTCTAGCAATTTCAGTCCTCCTTCGTTCTCCACCTGAAAGCAAGTCGCCCCTATTTTTTCTAATGTGTCCCAAGCTAAACTCTTCAATAAGGGACTCCATTTTCATTTCTTGCTCTTTTTTGGAGAGATTGGTGAGTTGCAATACGCTCATGATATTTTCTTCAATACTTAATTTTCTAAACACAGAAGCTTCTTGTGCCAAATAGCCAATACCGCTTTGAGCACGTTTGTACATGGGGTAATTGGTAATATTTGTTTGGTCCAAATGTATGGCACCACCATTGGGTTTAATGAGGCCAACAATCATGTAGAATGAAGTGGTTTTACCTGCACCGTTAGGGCCTAGTAAACCTACTATTTCTCCTTGGTTTACTTCTAGGGAGATACCTTTAACTACGGTGCGACCGCGGTAAGACTTCATGATATTTGTGGCACTTAATTTCATATAAAGTTGTTTGGTGATGGTTATTTATTTTCTTCTTGAATAGCTTCCCAATATTCGTAAGCCCTTCTCAAATGAGGAATGACAATAGTTCCACCAACTAAAGTAGCTATTCCTAGTGTTTCCATAACTTCTTCATGACTGGCACCAGTCTTTGAAGCCCCTTCTAAGTGGTATTTTACACAGTCGTCACATCGCAATACAGCAGAGGCTACTAAGCCTAGAAGCTCTTTTGTTTTTACATCTAGAGCTCCTTCTGCAAAAGCATTAGTATCTAAATTAAAAATACGTTTGATTAACTTATTATTGTCTGCTAAGATTTTGTCATTCATCTTAGCCCTGTAGTCATTAAACTCTTGAACTTTATTTTCCATTTTTGCGCATCTTTTTTAAATCTCTTTTGATCACTATTCCAGAAATTACAATACTAATTTGGTATAGTATCATAATGGGCACAGCAACAACTATTTGGCTGGCCACATCTGGAGGTGTAATAATAGCAGATAGTATTAAAACAACCACCAACGATATTTTACGGTACTTTTTGAGTATCTCAGGCGTCACTAAGCCCACTTTAGTTAGAAAATAAACGACTATTGGTAGCTCAAAAATAAGTCCACAGGCCAATACAGAGGCCCTTACTGTGGCTACATAGGAATTTAAGTCAATATCGTTAAAAACCTCTTTACTGACGGTGTAGCTTCCTAAAAAATTAATGGATAATGGTGCTACAATATAGTAGCCAAAAAGTACTCCTGAGAAAAATAATAACGAGGCTACGAATATAAATCCTCTGGCATTTTTTCTTTCTGTCTCATGCAGGCCAGGACCAATGAATTTCCAAATCTCATACAATACGTAAGGGAAGCCTACAATCAGACCTGCCCAAATAGAAGTCCATATATGCGCAGAAAATTGGCCTGCCATTTCCCTGCTTTGAATTCTGAACAGCGGTTCAGAGCTGCAAAATGCGTCGCTAAAGCCTAACAATTGTGATAGGTTACAGAACATCTTGTAGGTAGGGAAATCTGGTTTTTTTGGACCGAATAAGACCGTTTCAAAAACAAAGTCTTTCATTAAAAAAGCTACAGTTCCTATAATAAGAACACCCATGGTAGCGCGTATAAGATGCCATCTGAGTTCTTCTAAATGGTCTAAAAAAGACATTTCATTTACATTCTTTTGCTTTGCCATTATACCAGTCCTTCTTGAATTAAGTTATGTAAATGAACAATTCCCACATAATTATTTTCATGAACTGCTAATAATTGTGTAATGTGGTTTTCTTGCATGATTTTTAGTGCCTCTACCGCCATAGCGTCTTGAGAAATAGTTTTAGGAGTATGACTCATGATGTCTTTTGCAGTGAGCGCAGCAATATTATCGTGCTTGTTAAGCATTCTTCTGATATCTCCATCTGTAACAATACCCACAATCTTGCTCTCATCTAATACAGCTACAGCACCAAGAAGTTTCTCGGATATTTCCACAATGACCTCCTTTACTTTAGTGTTTGGAGCAACCAAAGGAGTGGCATTATTTTTGACCAGATCAGACACCCTTAAATATAATTTTTTTCCCAATGCTCCTCCAGGGTGGTATTGGGCGAAATCTTTGGAACCAAAATCTTTGAGTTCTAAAAGGCATATGGAAAGGGCGTCTCCCATGACCAGCTGCGCAGTAGTACTGGTTGTAGGTGCTAAGTTATTTGGGCAAGCTTCTTTAGCTACATAGGTATTTAGCACATAATCTGCTTGTTGAGCTAAAAATGAATCTGGATTTCCAGTAATAGCTATTAAGGGGTTTTGCCCTCGCTTTATCAGTGGAACCAAAACTTTAATTTCAGGAGTATTCCCACTTTTTGAAATACATATTACAGTGTCTCCATTTTGGATGGTACCTAAGTCTCCATGAATGGCGTCTGCAGCGTGCATAAAAATAGCAGGTGTTCCAGTTGAATTCATTGTAGCGACTATTTTATTGGCTATAATGGCACTTTTTCCAATACCCGTTATTACCACTCGTCCAGTAGATTGTAGTATAGTTTCAACGGCCTTTTCAAAAGCTTCATTTAAAAGAGGTATAATGGCGTCTAATGCATCCCTTTCAATTTGAAAAGTTCTTATGGCGCTCTCTAAAATTTTTGGGATAGGGTTCAACTGAAAATTATTTTTTATGGTTCTTTTGCAAAAAGAATGTATTATATTTAAAAAACAAAATTACACAAAGATACCTATATGCGGTGTTTTTACTTTAATTATTAAGATAAAAAGACCCACCCCAAAAAATTGACGGAACAATCTTATGGAAATGAATGATTATGACTTGCGTGCTGCCCTGAAACAATATTTTGGTTTCTCGGAGTTTAAAGGACGTCAAGAAGCCGTGATTAAGAATGTATTAGCTAAGAAAAATAGTTTTGTGATCATGCCTACTGGTGGGGGTAAATCTATGTGCTATCAATTGCCTGCTTTGCTTCAAAAGGGGACGGCCATAGTGGTGTCTCCTTTAATTGCATTAATGAAAAATCAGGTTGACGCTATTAGAGGTGTTTCTGCCAACCCAGGAGTGGCCCATGTTTTAAACTCCTCGCTAACTAAGACAGAAATAAAGCAAGTAAAAAGCGATCTATCCAATGGAATTACCAAGCTTTTATATGTTGCCCCGGAATCACTGACTAAGGAAGAAAATGTGGCTTTTTTAAATACATTAACAGTTTCATTTGTTGCAGTAGATGAGGCACATTGTATTTCAGAGTGGGGTCATGATTTTAGGCCTGAATACAGAAATTTACAAAGGATTATTGATAGGATTGGAGCGGGTATTCCAATCATAGGCCTAACGGCAACAGCAACGCCTAAAGTTCAGGAAGATATTATTAAGAATTTGGGTATTACAGATGCAACAGTTTTTAAATCATCCTTTAATAGACCTAATCTTTTTTATGAAGTGCGGCCAAAAACTCAGAACGTAGAGGCAGATATTATTCGATTTGTCAAACAACATATGGGTAAATCAGGGATCATTTATTGCCTCAGTAGAAAGAAAGTAGAGGAATTGGCTCAGATTTTACAAGTTAATGGGGTGAGTGCAGTACCTTATCATGCTGGTTTTGACACTAAAACAAGGTCTAAATTTCAGGACATGTTTCTCATGGAAGAAGTAGATGTTGTAGTGGCTACCATTGCTTTTGGGATGGGTATAGATAAGCCAGATGTGAGGTATGTAATTCACCACGATATTCCAAAGAGCATTGAAAGTTATTACCAAGAAACAGGTAGGGCTGGAAGAGATGGTGGAGAGGGTCATTGTTTGGCTTTTTACTCTTATAAAGATGTAGAGAAGTTAGAAAAATTCATGGCAGGTAAACCGGTTGCTGAACAAGAAATAGGCAACGCCTTGTTACAAGAAATTGTCGGTTTTGCTGAGACTTCCATTTCTAGAAGAAAATTTATACTGCACTACTTTGGAGAGGATTTTGATGAGGTTTATGGCGAAGGTGCAGACATGGACGATAATTCAAGAAACCCTAAAGAAAAAGAAGAAGCCGGAGAGCAACTGGTTAAATTGTTAACTGTTGTTCAAGAAACCAAGGAGAAGTTTAAGTCTAAAGAAATTGTAAAAGTGCTTATAGGTAAGGCCAATGCATTAATCAGTTCTCACAGAACAGATGAGAAGTCTTTTTTTGGAATTGGTGCTGAAAAGGACAAGGGTTATTGGATGGCATTAATACGCCAATCTTTGGTAGCGGGTTATCTCAAAAAAGAAATTGAACAGTACGGTATTCTAAAATTAACTGCGCTTGGAAAGTCTTACCTAGATAGTCCAGTTTCTTTTTTAATGACAAAAGACCATATTTATAATGCCGCGAATGATCAAGCTATTGTAAGTGCGGCTAAAGCTGCAGCTGGTGTAGCAGATGAAGCCCTTTACAAAATATTAAAGTCACTTACCGTATCTCAATCTAAGAAACTCAATATACCTCCATATGTAATTTTTCAGGAGCCTTCTCTGCAAGACATGGCATTAAAATACCCATTAAGTCATGGGGAACTTGTCAATATCCATGGTGTAGGAGAGGGTAAAGCTAAAAAATATGGTGCCCCATTTTTAGAGGCTATTAATCAATACGTTACAGATAACGACATTCATAGACCCCAAGACTTAGTGGTGAAAAGCACTGGTGCCAATTCTGTTTTAAAACTCTATATCATTCAAAATATTGATAGAAAACTGCCCTTAGATGACATAGCTCAAGCAAAGGGACTCACGACAGAAGATTTAATAAAAGAAATGGAGCAAATAGTCTTTTCAGGAACTAAATTAAACCTGGGGTATTGGGTAGATGAAATTTTAGATGAAGACCAACAAGAGGAATTACAGGACTATTTTCTACAATCAGATTCAGATGATATTGAAACAGCTAATGAGGCTTTTGATGGTGATTATGAAGAAGAGGAGCTCAGGTTGTACCGCATTAAGTTTATTAGCGAGGTTGCTAATTAGTTATTCTAAGATTATATATACCCTTTGTGGTAATCGTAGCGATTATCTAACTACAGGCTCGGTCACTGTGATCTCTAAATGAGTGGCGTTAAATTCGGATTGTGCTCCTATGGGTAGTGTGCAATTATCTGGGACATGCCCAAATGACAATCCATAGGCTGCGGGTATTTTTAAAGGACTTATTCTATTTTCAATGACTTCTCTAAGTGTGAAATTAGCTTGACTCTTTTCGGTGTCACAGCCAGCACAAACCCCAAAGGCAATTCCTGCTGCTGCTTTAAATGTTTTTGATCCGAGTAACTGAGTGAGCATTCTGTCTATTCGGTAAGGTTTTTCCTCTACATCTTCTATGCAAACAATACAGTCTGTAAAATCTATTTCATAGGGAGTCCCAATTAGTGCAGTAATTAGTGTTAGACTTCCTCCAATTAATTTCCCCTTGGCAATTCCAGGATAGATGGTGTATCTCTGGTATTCAGAAATAGATTTATATTGACTTTTTTCTAAATTAATAGGTTTAATAGTGGTTTGCTTAGAAAGGTTCATAAGCAAATCTTGAATGCAGGACTGAGCATATTGATTTTCTATGGTGGTACCAACCGGTCCGTGAAATCCGATTAAACCAGTTTTTGAATATATCCCTTGGATTAAGGCAGTCACATCTGAAAAGCCCAACAGTATTTTAGGATTATTTTCAATGATTTTATAATCTAATAAATCTAGTATTCGCGTACATCCATAACCACCTCTAGCACATAAAATGGCGTCTACGTTGGGATTAGAAAACATTTCCATGACATCTAAGGCCCTTTGTTCATCTGTATTGCTAAAATACCCCTCTTGGCCAATTCTTCCTGTTTGAAATACTTTAAAACCACTTTGCTCAAGAAAAAAAACCATTTGTGCCATTTTTTCCTGACTCACCGCGAACCCAGGAGCGATTAACCCTATAGTTTGTCCCTTTTCTAAACGCTTTGGATATAGGGTTTTCTTGGTAATTTTGGTTGTTTTGGTTGTTTTGGCTAGTAATGTTGTGGCGCTAATTGATAGTAGGCCAGAGAGAAAATGTCTTCTTTTAATCATAGATGCATTAAGGGTTTACCACGCCTTTTTCTTTGGCTTTTGAAAGTTGCTTTCTTATTTTTTTAATGGCATTTTCTATGGATTTTTCAGGCTCAATAATATTGTAATTTCCCCAGAAATCTGGATCTGAAAAACCAACGGCTTCATCTGTAAGGATCATAGAGGTCCTAAGAAGGTCCTTGCGTCTTGGCATTTGGTCCCTATCTGTATTTTCCCAATCAGTAATAGCCATTTCACAGTTTAAGGTGTAAACGGAATTGAAAAATTTGTCATTCCAATCAATTTTAAATGAGAGTTCTAAGTTGCTGTATCCGTAATACCATTTATTGTCTTTTTCCCTGTAATCAACCCTATAGGCTACATCGGTGGGCCATACATTGGCATTTTTTGGCTTTTTCTTCACAAAAAGTTTGGCAGCCTCTTTTGGGTTGGAAAGATCCAGCGAGAAAATGGCCTTAGTGAGTATTTTGCGTTCTACATCTATAAAAAGCTGTCCTTTAAACAGTGGTTCCACTTCATAAGAGCGCGGTTCAAAATTTACAATATAAACCAATTGGTCGTTCACCCTAGTCGCAGTCCCATAGCTAAATTTGTAGAGGGTCATATAAGAATCACTAAATAAGTACTCAGGATATTTCATGACGTCTACATACAAGGTGTTGAATGGGCCTCCTTGAAGTTTTAGTGCTAAGGTATCTAGTTTGGTGTAATCGGTGCTTTTTCTTGCTTTGTACAATGCAACGTCATCTTTTCGATTAGAGATATAAGGACTTTTATAGATAGATACAACTGCCTCTGACAAGGAAACATTCTTTCTTCTTTTCTTAATGGTTTCCCTGTAGAAAGCTGTCATTAAAGTTGGACTGTTAAAGTAATTCTCCCCTTTTCTAGCCAAAGTCTCTTCTACAAGGGTCTTAGCGTCTTTTGGAATGACTAAATCTACTTCGTTTAAAGCAAAAGCTACTGGCTCCAAGGCTAAATTAAAATCATTAGACGTCCTAAGGTCTAGTTGTTTTGTTAAAGTTTCATAGCCTAAGAAAGACACCTCTACAGCATTTTTTAAAAGACTGTTAGGCACTTTAAGTATAAAATCGCCTTGAGCATTAGATACCGTACTAGCGTTGGTCCCTTTAATAGTAATAGTAGCAAAAATCAATACTTTTTTAGTTTGAGCATCTAGAATTTTGCCCTTAAACTCTGTAAAGTTTTGAGTTTCTTTAGAAGGCCTATTTTGACTCCACACTTCATGTATGGATCCAAACCAAAATGCCAATACCAGAATTGGAACTAACAAATAGGATTTTTTTGAGAAGTTGTTTAAATGTTTCATAGTACATCGCAGTTTTTAAAGGCGCTGTATCTTAGGAAGATAGGGCATACCTAAGATACTGATTTATCACGACATTTAAAAACTGCGGCACTATTTAATTATTTTATTGCACTAGGAATAAGGCATTGGCAAAAAACAGTTTTCCATTTTCCCAAAATCCTCTAAATAATGGGTTGTCTACCATATAAATAATACTTCCTCTTCCCTGATTGTCTACACCAAAAACAAGGGTATTTTCCATTTTCTCTAGTGTGTTGCTTCCTGCAAATCCTGATACTGGTTTTGAATTTTCTAAACTTGCCACAGTTCCAATGTCTAAAGTTTCATAAGCATCTGCGCCTAATTTTAAAGAGAAGTAATCTTTTTTGTATCCAAAAGCTAAGGGATGGGTTAGATCTAATGTTGTTTTGAAAATGGCTCCTGTAATATAGTTTTTAATACCTTCTCGCGCTCCGTTTGCATGAATGCTAAGCTCACTTTCCTTACTTTCAAAATCTTTTTCTTTTAAGGAAAAACCGCCTTGACTGAATAGACTCAATGCACCACCCATAGCAATGATCTTACCGCCAGCTCTGGTGAATTCTTTTAATGAAGACTTTCGACTGTCGGAGGAAAAAGAACTGTACCGGCCGTCAGGCAAAATAAGGACATCATAATCCCTTAGGTTTACCCTGTCAAAATAATCTGCATCTATGACCGTAATGGGATAATTTAATTGCTGCTCAAAAAAGTGCCATACTTCTCCGAAATCAAGAGAACTCGTTGGCCCTCCTTTTAAAACGGCTATTTTCTTGTCCATTACCATAGGTACAGAAGCAGCCCCAAAATCTGCTCCTTTGTCTACAAACCCTGTAGCGCTTGGCGTGATTGAGACTTCATGTTTGTTTGCTATATTCCTAAGGATTTCATTAAAGTTCACTAGGTTTCTGTTGTCTCCTCTGGTGATGATTAAACTTCCTTTTGAAAATGCATTACCGCCTACAGTGAAATCTTTTTCGCTAAACCTCACTCTAATTCCCGACTGAATAAGGTCTCCTAAAAAACGTGCATTGTCCATGGTTTCCCATGGCGCTATAAAAGCATATGAACTTTCAGACAAAGGCTTGTTGTCAATATCTTTGTGCGTAAATGGTTGGTCTATTGTAACGGTATTTTTTGTAGCCACAGTTTCCAGTCCGTAGGCATATGGAAGGGACCAGGCAGTAATGTCGTAGGTGAGTGAATCCGATAATTTAGCAGCAGGTTCAAAAAGTACTTGAACCAAAGTACCTTTAAGTTGATTTCCTGGAATAACCATATGATTAGATTTAATGGCCATTGATTGGTCTTTCCCAGATTCGTAATGGAAACCTTTGGCCTGGGCAGCATTTGTTTTTCCGTAACTAATTTGATGCTGGTCTAATAATTTTGCTAGCGCATTTAGATGCCCTTCTTTACCTTGCAATACATATGATTTGTAGGAGTACTTTTTGTCTTTAAAGAAAGACTTAAATGCACTATTTAACTTTGTGATATTTCTCGCGGCTACCTCCACTGTAGAAAGTCCTGTGGTGTGGTGGTGAGCAATTCTGTCTTTTAAAGTTAAGGTGTCTCCAATGCTTGTTTTAATTCCTAATCCTGCCCTTCCACTACCACCTTGTTCATAGGTCATTCCAACGCCTCCGTTGTAGGTAGGATAGGTGTCTCCATAGCTAGGGTATAGTAAATCAAAGCGCTCTTTGGTGAAATAAAACCATCCATTTGCGTCAAAGTATTTGGCGTGATTTTTTCCTATCTCAGTTTGAAAATCTCTTTGAAAATCAGTGATTACTTCGTGAAATGGCTCTGCAGCTGGGGCAAAATAATATGGAGAATCTACGCCTTGCTCGTGAAAATCAACATGTACGTGTGGCATCCATTGATTAAATACTTTAAGCCTTTGTTGGCTTTCTACCTGTGTGAGCCATGCCCAATCCCTATTGAGGTCAAACATATAGTGATTGGCCCTTCCTGAAAGCCAGCCTTCATGGTGCTCTGCACTATTTGGGTCTAGTTGGTTTGGGGTATTTTTATTTTCGTTGTACCAATTCACATAACGGTCTCTTCCATCTGGATTAATACATGGATCTATAATGACTACAGTATTTTCTAAATAGCTTTTTTTTTCTGTGAGTAGTTCGTAAATAGTCTGCATTGAGGCTTCTGTACTCACACTTTCATTTCCGTGAACATTGTAAGACAACCACACTATCGCTTTGTCTGGATTACTTGTTCCTTTTGCGTTGTCTAAATGTGCCTTTCTTATCGCTTCTAGGTTTTTAATATTTTCTGCCGTAGAGATTATTGCGGTTACCAAAGGTCTTCTCTCATTGGTATAGCCATATGTGTCTAATTTAACATGATTTTTAAGGGTATTCGAGACATATTTATAGTAATCCATTACTTGATGGTGTCTGGAAAATTGCGTCCCTAATTCATATCCTAAAAATTCAGATGGAGACATGATATCTTGGCCAACACCTATTAAAGTCCATAAAAAAGCGAATAATGTAAAGGTTTTTTTCATCTGGTTTTTGATTTAAGCTTTCCAAATCTACACAATATTTGCAGGCTGTTGTACATCTTTTATGAATTTTATAGATAGTTCATTGGAGTGTTTTATCTTTACCCTATTAATTATTGCTTTATGGAGATTGGCTGTTTGCCTTTTAATAAAACGGGTGTTTTTTCTAGTCTAATGGAAGACTATGTTTCTCAGGCTGCAGGGCTTAGATCGTTTTATGGAAATTCACCAGATGTAGAGGGCTTAAATGCGCAAAGAACTTTAAAGAAAGCCGTTTTTACACAGGCGCAGCGTACGGTTTTGCAAGATGTTTTAAGGGAGCAATACCAGGATTTAAAAGCAGTAGATATTGTTGAAAAGCAAATTGAAATGCTGGGAGACCCTAAAACCACCACTGTAGTTACTGGTCACCAGTTAAACCTTTTCAGTGGCCCCCTTTATTTTTTGTACAAAATTATTTCGGTGATTAATTTAGCAGAAGCACTTTCCGATCAAAAGACATTGGGCGCTGTTGTTCCTGTGTATTGGATGGCTACTGAAGACCACGATTTTGAAGAAATTAATTTTTTCAAAGTCAAAGGGGTTAAGTTGCAATGGACCCCTGAGTATAAAATTTCAGGCCCTGTAGGGCGATATAGTACTAAAGGCTTGGAAGCTATTTTGCCGGCTTTAGAAGCTTTATTAGGAACCCATAAGAATGCACAATACTTATTAAACCTTTTTGAGGATGCCTACGTAAAGCAGCCTAATTTGGCCAAAGCCACCAGATATTTTGCCCATACCTTATTTGGGGATAAAGGTTTGGTTGTGATTGACGGAGACCATCCTGCATTAAAAAAAATGCTTATTCCCCATATTGAAAAGGACCTTTTTGAACAGTTGGCTTTTAAGCATGTTTCCCAGACAGCACAGTCCTTATTAGATAAAAATTATCATATTCAAGTAAACCCTAGACCTATTAACTATTTTTATATGGAAGACGGTTTAAGGGAACGTATTGTAGCTGTTGAAGGTGGTTTTGAGGTGCTGAATACCAAGAAATTTTTCACTCCACTTGAGATGAAGGCCCATATTGCCTCAAATCCTGAGAATTTTTCCCCTAATGTGATTGCAAGGCCATTGTATCAAGAATTGATACTTCCAAATATAGCTTACACTGGAGGCGGAGGTGAATTGGCTTATTGGCTCGAACTCAAGGACTATTTTGACAGTCATGGCGTGTTATTCCCAGTATTAGTGCTTAGGAATTCTGCCCTCTTAATGTCCGAAAAACAACTGCATAAATGGCGCAAAATGGGACTTACTACAGAAGATCTTTTTCTTAAAAGAGATCCCTTAATCAATAAAAAAATCAGGGCCATATCTAATATAGAACTAGATTTAAGTACTTTTAGGGATCAACTTCACAAACAATTTCTTTCATTACAACAGCTTGCACAAGAGACAGATGCTTCTTTTCTAGGTGCCGTTCAAGCCCAGGAAGTAAAGCAATTAAAAGGGATTAATTCGCTTGAAAAAAAACTCCTTCTCGCCCAAAAAAGAAAATTAAAAGATCAAGTAGCCCGTCTCTCTCAGCTGCATGAGTCGTTGTTTCCTGGGCAATCACTACAGGAAAGAAGCACTAACTTTTCAGAATTCTATGCACAATACGGCAGCCAACTACTTCATACCCTTCAAAAAGAGTTGGACCCTTTGAAATACGGTTTCTCTGTCATTAGTTTATAATCAAATTCAACTTTAAGCATGCATAATATTGACATTAATGTAGTAGATATGACCTTAGACATTATGAAGTATGTCTTGGGTAGAATAACAAAAACCAATCCAGAATTAGGTAAACCTATGAAGGAGGAGGATCTCAGGGCTTTGGTTGGTGAGACTATTAATGAGAAAGGTATTGGTGGAGAGAAAGCTTTTACGCTTTTCAAAGATGTTTTGGTGAAAGCCACTATTCCCATAGACCATCCAAGGCATTTAGCATTTGTTCCTGCAGCGCCCACTAGAGCATCCATACTTTTTGATTTGGTCACTGCGGCTTCAAGTATTCACGGGGCTTATTGGATGGAGGGTGCTGGCGGTATTTATTGTGAGAATGAAGCTATGGAATGGCTAGTGTCTCTTACAGGGCTTCCGAAAGGCGCTTTTGGTGTATTTACTAGTGGTGGAACTGCAGCCAATTTATCTGCTATGGTTACCGCAAGAGAACACTGGAGAAAAAATCCTAAAAATCTAAACAAAAAAGGTATTATGGTCACTTCTAGTGGGGCACATTCCTCAGTGAAATCTATGGCTAAGGTCATAGACGCAGAAGTGCTTTTGGTTCCTACAGAAACAGCTATGACCTCAGGAGATATAGAAAATGTGGTATCCAAATTAAGCGCAGAGGCTCAAGAACGTGTTTTTGCTGTCGTGGCCACAGGGGGAACCACCAATGCAGGTATTATAGATGATTTAGCTGGAGTGGCTACCTATTGTGAAAATCACCATCTTTGGTTTCATGTAGACGCAGCTTACGGTGGTGGTGCTTTGGCGGCGCCATCTGTAAGAAATTTATTTGCAGGTATAGAACGTGCAGACAGTATAACGATTGATCCGCACAAATGGTTGTTCTCTCCTTATGATTGCGGGGCAATTATTTATAAACAACCTGAGTTGGCCAAAGCGGCACACAGCCAAGAAGGTTCTTATCTAGATATTTTTAAAGATGAAGGGGCAGCGGGGTTTAATCCCTCTGACTACCAAATACAATTGACAAGAAGGGTCAGAGGTTTGCCTTTGTGGTTCTCTTTAGCCATGCATGGTACCGCTAAATATGAATGGGCAGTAGAACAAGGCATTTTACTGGCTAAGCTAGCAGCTCAAAAAATTGCTGAAGCCCCTCATGTGGAAATGGTTATTCCAGAAAATCTGTCTTGTGTATTGTTTAGAAGAAAAGGATGGACACCTGAAGATTACAGAGAATGGACCTATCAAAATTTAGAAAAAAAATTCGCTTTAGTTACTCCAACAAAGTTTAAGCATCAAGGTACTATGGAAACAGTGGCGCGTTTTTGCTTTATTAATCCAGATACCACCTTAAAAGATATTACAGATATTTTAGATACTATGAAGTAATTATAAAAGATATTTTTAAGAGTAGCCTGTGTAACGAAGCCCTAAATTTAAGGGACTAAACTTTCCAAAATACCCTGGCCATTTTTTAAAGACCACCTCACTCTTTGGTGTGGGTCTCCCAGTTTCAGGTACTCTAAGACCTCTGTTTCTAGGGTAATGATGCAAAAATGTCTTTGTGATTTGTATTCCACTACTGCTGTATTTTCTATCACAGTACCAGGAGCTAGTAGGGTGGTGTATTGTTTTTTAGAGGATTCAGGAATTTTCTCCCAAGCGGCATCGGCCAGAGGCCCTGATCGAATTATCTTAACCGCACCAAAACATTTGAGTTGTATTTCAGTGAGTGGGTCATAAAACAAAATTTCAGCATTCGGATTCACTTGGAGGTCCAACACTTTGTTGCTTCTAGAATCTGTATGAATCTCTAATGCAATTTTTTCGTTTATGCCCCTAACAACGACCATTCGTGCCGAGGGAATACCTGTTTTGCTGGTAGTGGTTAACACCCCTTTTTTTAACCAATGGTTTTTATCGCTATTTCTGAGCGCAAAAATGGAATGGATAAATGCAATAAAATGATCAGGATGACTAAAACTATTTTTCAAAACCTAAATTTCTATTAAATATACTAAAAAGTGAGCGACCCTAAACATCAAATTATTATTTTTGCCCATGCAAAATAAAGTCCTAATTCTAGATTTCGGTTCTCAGTACACCCAGCTTATTGCAAGAAGGGTTAGAGAATTAAATATTTACTCTGAAATTAAACCGTATAACAAGCCGCCAGAAGACCTTAGTGGTTTTAAGGCTGTGATCCTTTCTGGATCTCCTCATTCAGTGAGAGGAGAAGACGCTCCACATCCTAATTTAGATGGAATTAAGGGTAAGTTGCCCCTTTTGGGTGTTTGTTATGGTGCCCAATATTTGGCCCACTTTAAAGGAGGAGAAGTGGCACCTTCTAACACCAGGGAATACGGAAGGGCAAATTTGTCTTTTGTCGCTTCTGGAGAATTGTTTTTAGCGGGTATTTCTGAAGGAAGTCAGGTATGGATGAGCCATTCAGATACTATTAAAACACTACCTACTGGAGGGAAGCTTTTAGCCAGTACGCATGATGTTAAAAATGCGGCTTATAAAATAGAAGGTGAAGACACCTATGCCATTCAATTTCACCCAGAGGTTTACCATTCTACCGATGGAAAAAAACTCTTGGAAAATTTCTTAGTTAAAATTGCTGGAGTGGCCCAGGATTGGACACCAGATGCTTTTGTAGAAGAAACAGTCGCTAAATTAAAAGCGCAGATTGGGACGGATAAAGTAATTCTCGGTCTTTCAGGAGGGGTAGATTCTACTGTTGCTGCGGTCTTACTTCATAAAGCTATTGGGGCTAACTTACATTGTATTTTTGTAAACAACGGTTTACTTAGAAAAAATGAGTTTAGTGAAGTGTTGGATCAATACCACGGTATGGGATTGAATGTGAAAGGGGTAGACGCGTCGGCACGATTCTTGAACGCACTTAAAGGAGAAGCTGATCCAGAGAAAAAACGCAAAGCCATTGGAGGTGCATTTATTGATGTTTTTGACGCTGAATCTCAGCAAGTAAAAGATGCTACTTGGTTGGCTCAGGGTACAATTTATCCAGATGTAATAGAGTCTGTCTCTGCCTCTGGAGGTCCTTCTGCAACGATTAAGAGTCACCATAATGTGGGAGGTTTGCCAGACTATATGAAATTAAAAGTGGTAGAGCCACTTAGAATGTTGTTTAAAGATGAGGTGAGAAGGGTCGGGACTAGCTTAGGAATAGATTCAACTTTATTGGGAAGACACCCTTTTCCAGGCCCTGGATTGGCCATTCGTATCTTGGGAGATATTACACCAGAAAAAGTTGCCATCCTTCAAGAAGTAGACGCTGTTTTTATTCAAGCATTAAAACAATCAGGTTGGTACGACAAAGTGTGGCAAGCAGGAGCTATACTGCTTCCTGTTCAGAGTGTAGGGGTCATGGGAGACGAACGCACCTATGAAAAGTGCGTAGCGCTAAGGGCTGTAGAAAGTACCGACGGTATGACGGCAGATTGGGTGAACCTCCCTTATGAATTATTACAAAAGATATCGAACGATATTATTAATAAAGTAAAAGGGGTGAACAGAGTGGTGTATGACATAAGTTCTAAACCACCTTCTACCATTGAGTGGGAATAAAATGAATAGACTAGCGCAGTTATTTTTTGGGGTATTGTTGTTTTGTGTGTCCCTTGGATTTACACAAACACAAGATCTTACGCCTGAGTTTTTCTCTTATCGGGTAAAGACCGGAGACAGCAGATGGAACATGGCACAAGACTTCGGTATTTCCTTAGATTCTTTGTGGAAACTGAACCCCCATTTGTCCCAGATGTCTATGGAATTGCCTGTAGGAATTGTGATAAAGCTTCCTAAAAAAGCAATTAAAACCAGACTTACTGACTCCAATGAGGAGAAATCTAGTATTTCCTCCAGGGGGATAGATCCTTTTGAGCAAGTAGCTTCTCAAGACAGTATTTATGTAGACACTGATCCTTATCCTTCTATTAAGGCTTATGATCAAATTCCTTTTATAGATAGTTTGCTGCATCCCTTTGAAATGGACCTTTTGTTTGCGCTTCCTTTTAGGATAGATAAAATGAATTATCAAGATTCATTAGTGGGTCAAAAAACAATAGAAGCTAGGCGAGACATGAAATTGAGTCTGGGTTTTTATACAGGGGCTTTAATGGCGATAGATTCATTGCAAAGCCTTGGAATATTTGTAACTCCAAGACCAATAGATACTCAGTTAGACGCAACGGTTTTGTTTAATAAGCTGCATAAAGATTCCTTGGGACCACCAGATGCTGTAATAGGTCCCTTATTACCTTCCAACCAGTCAGTGTTATTAAATTACGCAAGGCAGCATAATATTCCCGCAGTCTTACCGGTCGTTTCTTCGGGTCCTTTTGATTATGAAAAAGCCTTTTATCCTGTACCTAAAGATAGTATACTCAGAGAAAAATTACTTTCTTTTACTCAGAAAACCTATGGGGGTGAGAAAGTATTTATTATTGCAGACGCAGAAAACACTTCAGCAGCCTCAGCAATAAAAAGCATATTCCCTAGGGCTTTTGAAGTGGAGTTGATCAATAATATTTCTGTAGAGATAGATACTTTTGCGACGGAATTAGACTCAGTAATTCCCAATTGGGTATTTGTGGAGTCACAAAATTTAAAATTAGTCTCTAGTGTGAGCTCTATATTGAATGCCAATATTACCGAGAAGGTGAAAATTAAGATGTTTACCACCAATATTAATAAGGCTTTTGAAAATGATGTGATAGACAACCAGCACTTATCTGCCCTTCATTTTACTTTTCCAACATTTTATAAAAATACCCGTGAGACTTCTTTCACAAGGGCTTACGAGCGAAAGTTTGGTTCTTTTCCAGACCCACTTACGGTCAGGGGGTTTGACCTTACTATGGATTTGGTGTTAAAAATGGCTCACCCTAATGGGATTCTTATAGCCCAAGCTCAAATGGGCCCCACCTGGTATGTGGATCATATTTTTCAATACAGCCCACTTTTTTCTCTTGAAACGAATAGACCCAGTGGTTTTTACAACCAAGCTTCTTTTATCATGACCTATGAGGAAATGGATGTCAAGCTGGTGGAGTAAGACTTTACTTCTTAAAAGAACGCATTAGGTATTTAAAGGCACATCGCAAATTTCAATGGCTTTTTTTAGGGAAGCGAGTTTGTCGGTGTCTTTAGGAATAAACTCCTGTGCCACATATCCCTTATATCCTGTTGCAAGAATAGCCTTCATAATAGCAGGATAATACAATTCTTGGCGTTCATCTATTTCATTTCTACCTGGAACACCAGCCGTGTGGTAATGACCCAAATATTGGTGGTGATCCATAATAGTTTTTATAATATCGCCCTCCTGAACTTGCATATGGTATATATCATAGAGTAATTTAAAATGATCAGAGCCTAAACCTTTACAAAGTGCCACCCCCCAGGCAGTACTGTCACACATATAATCTGGATGGTTTTGTTGGTTAAATAGTTCCATTTGCAACACTACACCATGCGCCTCAGCCAGAGGTATGACTTGTTTTAGACCAGCAATGCAGTTGGCCAGTCCTTCAGAATCAGATTTACCCTCCCTATTGCCGCTAAAGCAGATGAGGTTGGTATAGCCTGCGGCCGACACCCTAGGAATCATTTCCCGATAATTTCGAATGAGTACTTCATGATATTGTGGGTCATTCCAGCCTTTGGTCAGTGAAATTTCTGCCCCATTACACATACTGCTGTGAATGCCGTGTTTTTTAAGTAGTGGCCATTCCTTGGGTCCCATAAGATCTACCCCTTTTACACCTATTTTTTTTACGGCAATGAGAAAATTTTCTAGTGGAATATCTGAATAGCACCAATGACAGACGGCGTGATTTATGTTGTTTTTCAGTGGGCTTGATTTGTCAGTTGGGTCTATTTCTTTTCCATGAAGCGGAAAAGCGGCTAATGTAGCAGCAGATAAGGCCGCAGTATTTAAAAATTTTCTTCTCTTCATGTTGTCATTTTAATTGGTTAGCTAAATATAAATCATTTTATTTACACCATGTCTCGGGACCCACAAAAAGAAGCTTTACTGGAATTAGCCCATTACAGAATGCCCTTTGGTAAGTATCAAGACCGTTATCTCACTGAGCTTCCAGAATACTATTTGGTTTGGTTTAGACAAAAGGGATTTCCTTCAGGGAAGCTTGGAACTTTGCTTGCAGCGACAATGGAAATTAAAGAAAATGGCTTGGAAGATATGATTCGCAGGATTCGCAAAGAATTTCCGAAATAATTCCCCCAAATTCCCTTAGCAATTTGTATTTTTGTTCGCGTTAATAATCCAAGCAAACGCATGTCACAAACAAAGTACATTTTTGTTACTGGAGGGGTAACCTCCTCTTTAGGAAAAGGAATTATAGCGGCTTCATTGGCTAAGCTACTTCAAGCTAGAGGCTATAGGACCACAATCCAAAAGTTAGATCCTTACATCAATGTAGATCCAGGTACTTTAAATCCTTATGAACATGGAGAATGTTACGTCACAGATGACGGTGCAGAAACAGATTTAGATTTGGGGCATTATGAGCGTTTTTTAAACGTAAATACTTCTCAAGCTAATAATGTTACCACAGGAAGGATTTATCAGTCTGTAATTGAAAAAGAGCGCAGGGGAGAATTCCTAGGAAAAACAGTTCAAGTAGTCCCTCATATCACCAACGAAATAAAAGACCGTATTCAATTATTGGGTAATACAGGTGATTATGACATTGTGATTACTGAAATTGGCGGAACTGTTGGAGATATAGAATCTCTGCCATACATAGAGGCAGTAAGACAATTACTTTGGGAATTGGGTGACAACAACGGTATAGTTATTCACCTTACTTTAGTTCCTTACCTCAGTGCAGCTGGAGAACTGAAAACTAAGCCCACACAACACTCTGTAAAAACATTAATGGAGAGTGGTATAAAAGCAGATATTCTCGTGTGTAGAACAGAACACGAAATTTCTGATGAAATAAAACAAAAACTAGCTTTGTTTTGCAATGTCAAGAAAGAGGCTGTGATACAGTCTATAGATGCTTCTACCATTTATGACGTTCCTGTCCTTATGCAGGAAGAAGGATTGGATACAGTGACATTACAAAAATTAAACCTCGAAGATACCGTTGTTCCAGACTTGGACCAATGGAATGAGTTTTTAACCAAACTTAAGAACCCAAAAGACACCATTACTATTGGACTCATTGGAAAATATGTGGAACTTCAAGATTCCTATAAATCTATTTTAGAAGCTTTTATTCACGCTGGTGCGGCCAATGAAGTAAAAGTTAAAGTAGTCTCTATTCATTCAGAATATATCACCGTAGAAAATGTATCCAAAAAATTAAAGGGTTTGCATGGGGTATTGGTGGCGCCAGGTTTTGGAGAAAGAGGGATTGAAGGAAAAATCAAAGCGGTACAATACGCTAGGGAGGAAGGTATTCCATTTTTAGGGATTTGTCTCGGTATGCAAATGGCTGTGATTGAATACTCACGAAATCTATTGGGAATTAATTCAGCCAATTCTACAGAAATGGCACCAGAAACTTCTGAGCCTGTAATAAACCTTATGGAAACGCAAAAAGAAGTGACCCATAAAGGAGGTACCATGAGATTGGGTGCCTGGGATTGCACCCTATTGCCCAATACTTTGGCCAGTAATGTTTATGGAAATGCCTCTAAAATATCTGAACGCCATAGGCACAGATTTGAATTTAATAATGATTATAAAGAAGCTTTAGAGGCCAAAGGGATGGTCGCTTCAGGAATTAACACAGAGACAGGTTTGGTTGAGATTATTGAAATCCCAAGCCATCCGTGGTTTATTGGGGTGCAGTACCATCCAGAATACAAGAGTACGGTAGCCAACCCACACCCTTTATTTGTGCATTTTGTAAAAGCTGCGTTGGTGCATGCAACAGCCTAATTGAGGATAAAAAAATAATAGTAAATTTACCCCCTGTCTTTTAAATAGACAAGACATATAATATATTTATGGAAGAGAAGAAGTTAGACGTAAACTCCTTAATAGGTTTTGGACTTATTTTTGTAATACTAATTTACATGTTTTACATCAATCAGCCTACTCCAGAGGAGCTTACTGCAAAACAACAAGCAGAGAGAGAAGCAGCTGCAATTCAAGAAAGTTCTACTACTTCACAAGAAGCAGATTATACCCAAGCAGCCCAATCTATTCAGGATATTAACCCTACAGACAGTACTGCAGTGGCTGCTTATAAATCTTCTATGGGGCCCTTTTCTTTTACGCCAATTGTCCCTGGAAATACTTTATTAGAAAATGACGTTTTAAGGGTAGAAGTATCTCACAAAGGAGGGCAATTGGTTTTGGTCCAAAATAAGAAATACAATACTTACGACTCTGTGCCGGTTTATTTAATAAAGGATGGTAGCGCTACATTTAACATTAGCTTTAATACCCAAGACAATAGAATCATTCAGACCAAAGACTTGTATTTTGAGCCCCTAGCTACTTCAAGTGATCAAGGCTCATTATTGTCTATGAAGGCAAAAATTTCTAATTCGGAATACCTGCTTTTTGAATATAGCCTCCCTAAGGATGGGTATATGTTAGATTTTAAAATTAAATCCGTAGGACTGTCTGGTTTTTTTAATCCTTCTCAAGACCCTGAATTACAGTGGGATTTAAAAACAATTAGGCACTCAAAGAGTGTTCAATATGAGAATAGATATACGCGTTTAAACTATAAATTTGAAGAAGACAAGCTAGATAAGCTCTCCGATAGCTCAGATGACGACGCTACCGAACAAGCGGTGGAGTGGGTGTCTTACAGACAACATTTCTTCAGTACTATCATGGCTTTTTCTCCTGTATTGGAGACGGCTAGTTTTAAGAGTATCAACCTTATTAAGGAAGAATCTAAAACCATTGGTTATACTAAAATATACGAGACCAAAGCACCTTTGAAATTAGTTGGTGGGGTGTTGGACTACGATATGAATGTTTATTTAGGCCCAACAGACGTTAAAGAGTTGGCGAAATTCCCAGCACTTGGCTTAGAGGATTCTATTCCTTTTGGTTGGGGAATCTTTGGATGGATTAACCGCTATGTGTTTACACCAACTTATACTTTTTTAAGTGGTTATTTACCCTATGGAATTGCCATTATTGTCATGACCATTTTGGTACGTTTGCTCATGTCTCCAGTAACTTATAAGTCTTATTTATCTCAGGCTAAAATGAAGGTGTTAAAGCCAGAAATCACTGAGATCAATGAAAAGTTCAAAGATAATGCTATGAAAAAACAGCAGGAAACCATGAAGCTCTATAACAAGGCTGGGGTAAATCCCATGAGTGGTTGTGTGCCTGCTTTAATTCAAATGCCTATTTTCTATGCACTATTTATGTTTTTCCCCACCTCTTTTGCGTTAAGACAAAAGTCTTTCCTTTGGGCAGACGATTTATCTTCCTATGATACTATTTTGGAATTGCCTTTTAGTATTCCTTTTTATGGGGATCATGTGAGTTTATTTCCCATTCTAGCCTCGGTAGCCATATTCTTTTATATGATGATGACAACAGGACAAAATATGCCTACGCAACCTGGAATGCCAAATATGAAGTTTATCTTGTATTTATCTCCCGTGATGATGCTTATATTCTTTAATAGTTACGCCTCTGGATTAAGTTTGTATTATTTCGTTTCCAACCTAATTACTATCTTCATCATGTTGGCCATAAAGAATTTCATTCTAGATGACGACAAAATTCACGCCCGTATACAGGCAAACAAAGAAAAGCCAAAGAAAGAAGGGAAATTTCAAGCTAAAATGAGAGAGATTATGGAGCAAGCAGAAGCACAAAAAAAGCAGCGTTAAAGTATTATTTTTTTAAATAATTAATACAAATTACTGTATATAAAGTGTAGAATTTGGACCAACGTTTACTGCATTTTGAATAGAGTTCAATCATGAAAAAAGTTGTTGTAGGCCTCTCAGGAGGAGTAGATTCTAGTGTAACCGCTTACTTACTCAAAGAGCAGGGTTATGAGGTTATTGGCTTGTTTATGAAGAACTGGCATGACGACTCTGTGACTATCTCCAACGAATGTCCCTGGTTAGAAGACAGCAATGACGCCCTTATAGTCGCAGAAAAATTGGGTATTCCTTTTCAAACGGTAGATCTGAGTGAGCAGTATAAGGAAAAGATAGTAGATTATATGTTCCATGAGTACGAGATGGGAAGGACCCCTAATCCAGACGTGCTTTGCAACAGGGAGATTAAGTTTGACGTATTCATGAAGATCGCTTTAGATCTTGGAGCAGATTATGTCGCTACAGGGCATTACTGCCAAAAAACTACACAGACTTTAGACAGTGGGGAAAAGGTATACAACTTAGAAGCTGGTGCAGATCCCAATAAGGACCAATCTTATTTTTTATGCCAGCTCTCTCAAGCACAATTGTCTAAAACACTTTTTCCAATTGGAGCGCTTATTAAAACCTGAAGTTAGAGAAATAGCTGCCAAAGCTGGTCTTATCACCGCAGGTAAAAAGGATTCTCAAGGATTGTGTTTTATTGGAAAAGTTCGATTGCCAGATTTTTTACAGCAACAATTAAAACCTAAAAAAGGGGTGATTATTGAAATTCCTTCCTCTTTTTCAGAATATCACAAAACACCTCCAGAATTCAAAGATCAAGAAGCAGTCTTGGGGTATGCGTCAAAGAAAATCACCTATAAAGTAACAGACGGAAAGCAGGTAGGGGAGCACCAGGGCGCTCATTACTTCACCAATGGCCAACGCAAAGGACTAAATGTAGGAGGTACAAAGGAGCCACTATTTGTGATAGCTACCGACGTAAATGAAAATGTCATATATACCGGTCAGGGTAAATCTCATCCAGGGCTATATAGAAATACGCTGTTTGTGACCGCTTCTGAAGTGCATTGGGTGCGTCCAGATCTTAAATTGAATCCAGGAGAAAACATGCAAGTTATGGCCAGAATACGCTATAGGCAGGTATTAGAAAAGGCAACATTATTTGCTACAGATCAAGGTCTATATGTACATTTTGAAAGTGCCCAATCTGCCATTACTGAAGGACAATTTGTAGCATGGTACGTAGGGACCACACTCTTAGGTTCTGGTGTAATAGGATAAATAGGGATAAATTTAATTTTGAAGCTTATAACCCCTGGCTTATTTTACAAGGGTATTGGCGTATTTTTCTAGAATGCCACAGCTTTTTTTATATAAATGTTTTGTACTGGCCAGTCTCCGGCTTCCACTTCCTGCTGGTTTATTTTATCTACCACATCCATACCCTCAATCACTTCACCAAAGGGAGTGTAATCTCCGTCTAAATGATATGACCCTGGGTCTGTGACTACAATGAAAAACTCATATGGAGAAGCTAATTTGTGGGGGTTGTCATTTTCACTACTCGGCATGGAGATTACTCCACGATGGTGTGAATGTCCTTTTCTAGTATCTGGTGGGAGTAAATAACGGCCAATTTCCCTTCTTTTGTCTGCAGTTTTTTTATTATCTGCATTACCGCCTTGGATAATAAACCCCTTTACTACTCTATGAAAGTAAGTATTGTCAAAGTAGCCTTCCTTGGCCAGAAAAATAAAGTTTGCTTTGTGGTAAGGCACATTGTCGTACAGGTCTATCACGATATTACCAAATGAAGTTTCTAATCGCACTTTGGTTTCTGTAAGACTTTGTTTATACCCATAAAAAAAGTCTATTACATTGTCTTCATTGAGTTTAAAGACAGTGTCTTTTTTTTTAACTACAGTCTTCTCTTTGAACAAGCTATCTTTTATGTGCTGTTTTTCGCTCTCTAAATTCACTTTATTATGCTGGGAATTTTGAGATTTCTTTTCTGATTGACAACTTCCCAATAAAATAATTAGGCCCAAACAAATTTGAAATAGTAATTTTGTATTGCTCATGAAATTTAGTGTATTCTCAGACATTCTTTCAAAAATAGAAAAAAAGCCGCTACCAGGTAGGCCAAGTCATTTAAAAATGATGTGGGCGCAACGCGAAAAATTATTAAAGAATCCAGGCAAATTAAGTGAAAATCCAAAAAAAGCAGCAGTCTTAGCCGCTTTTTATCCTGATCTAAACGAGGAAACCTATTTGTTGTTAATTAAGAGACAGGGTGGAAATGGGGTTCATGCCCATCAGATTGCGCTACCTGGAGGAAAACATGAATCGTATGATCTAGATTTAAAAGAGACAGCACTCAGAGAAGCCTATGAGGAGGTTGGGATATTACCCGCACAAATCAGCTATGTCAGAGCACTTAGTTCGTTATATATTCCACCGAGTAATTTTATAGTTCAACCTTTTATGGCACTCTACGACAAACAATTACCTTTTGTATTAGCAGCTTCAGAGGTGCATTATGTAATAGAAGTGCCTTTGTCTGTATTGGTGAG
The DNA here is from genome assembly GCA_018401115.1 of Flavobacteriaceae bacterium. Classification (GTDB taxonomy): domain Bacteria; phylum Bacteroidota; class Bacteroidia; order Flavobacteriales; family Flavobacteriaceae; genus MAG-120531. The sequence goes on from JAGYKX010000005.1 coordinate 135,854, forward strand.
AGAAGACATTGTTACAAGCCAGTGGGTACAATTGTCCCAATCTGCTAAAGTAAAAGTTCCTGGTTTTGCGATTGGAGATGAGTGGGTCTGGGGAGCGACTGCTATGATGCTCAGCGAAATACGCGCAATTTTAAATGACGCCCTATAGGTTATTTTCGTATTTTAGCCACTTGTCTTGGAAGGTAATTCATACAGTTTTGTATTGCTTTCTGATTTAAACCAATTCTATGCCTTTTATAAAAAGAAACCCTTTTGGTCATATTTTATTTTTAAAAAAATTATTGATTCGTTATTTAGGGGTACTTTCTCACCAGAGGTACAAAGGATTTAACACCTTAGATATTGAAGGTTCAGAAATCATTAAAGATTTACCTGGAGAAAATGTACTTTTTGTAAGCAATCATCAGACTTATTTTGCAGACGTAGTGGCTATGTTTCACGTGTTTAACGCTTCATTGAGTGGTAGAGTAGATTCCATTAAAAATGTGGGTTATATTTGGCACCCAAAACTAAATATTTACTACGTAGCTGCCGCCGAAACCATGAAACAGAGTTTGTTGGCTAAGATTCTAGCCTATGCGGGCTCTATTAGTATAGAGCGAACTTGGCGTGCAGAGGGTAAAGATGTTAACAGGCAGGTTAAAATGTCTGACATATCCAATATTGGTAAAGCTCTTAATGACGGTTGGGTTATTACTTTTCCTCAGGGTACTACAACACCCTGGAAGCCCATTCGAAAAGGCACTGCACACATCATTAAAAAGTACAAGCCCATTGTAGTTCCTGTTGTTATAGATGGTTTTAGACGCTCTTTTGATAAGAAAGGATTACGTGTTAAAAAGAAAGGAATCTTGCAGTCTTTTGTAATTAAGCCTCCCATGGAAATTGATTATGACAATGAGTCCATTGAGCAAATCATTGAAAAATTAGAATTTGCTATAGAGCAACATCCTTCTTTTCTCAAAGTACTCAAGCCTGAAGAGATTGCTCAAATGGAGCAGGATAATGAGAGACGTCGCTTTAGAAAACACAAACATCCTAAGGAAAACTAAATTTTTAAGGGGGCACTCATTTATTTAATTGTTAGCATAAGGTTTTAATCCTCTAGCTTCATTAGCTCCTTATAATTATGTTTCAGTTTTTTCAAAAGTATTCCGTAAAGCAGTCTGTAGAACAAGAGTAAAAGTCCTATTGCAAGGGCAATAACAACAAGGACCACAAGCCCTATTATTCCCCAGAAAGCGAAAGGGTTTTCTCTTTGATGGGCCATTTCAAGAATTGTTTCGGACTCAGGCCCAAATAATATACTGCCAATGAGCCCTCCAAGTGTTCCTACTGTAAGCATACTGAGATTAAACCAAACATATTGACTCACAGTTTTTTTAACTTTTAAAATACTTTGGATTAATTCTTTCACAGAGGACTGGTAACTTACCAATTTATAGTTTTTGTAAAAGAGCACAATAAAATACACCAAGACCGAATAATTTACAACTGTGAGCACAGCTATAAACTTAGAAAGCCTCATACTTTCAATAATTTTTTCTTGTTCAGCACTTCTTGTAAGAATACTCAAGGCAGTCCAAAAGACAAATTCTGCAATAGAAATATAATACAACCACTTTACAATAGAAGAAGATTGCTTCCATATAAGGGCGTAAAGCGCTTCTCGGTTGAGTATTGGAAACCTACTTTCCTTAGCCTTCCAATCTTTTTTCAAAAGTTCTAACTCTTTCATATTAAGGCTTTAATATTTTTTTTATTTTTTTCTTTATTCTATTCATTTTTACCCTTGCATTTACCTCAGTAATTCCTAGGGTTTCGGAAATTTCTTCATAATTCTTGTCTTCTAAAAAGAGAAAGATGAGTGCTTTGTCTATGTCGTTTAAAGATTTAATTGCGGCGTACATAAGCTTTAGCTGCTCCTCTTCTTTCTTATCATAGGCTTCGTAAGCGCTTGTTTTGAAAAGCACATGATCAATGTCGTGAACATCTATTCTTTTCTTTTCTTTTCTGTATTGGGTAATGGCTGTATTAATAGCTACCCGATACATCCAGGTGCTAAATTTTGAGTCTCCTCTAAACTTAGGGTAGGCTTTCCATAATTGAATACTGATTTCTTGAAATAAATCGTTGTGACTGTCGCGATCTTTAGCATAAAGGGTACAAATCTTGTGTACAATGTTTTGGTGTGCCTCAAAAACTTTTAAGAATTTATGTTCTAAATCTTTATTCAATCTTTATGTATTTAAGAATAAGTAGGTAAAGAAGGGTTTTTGTTACAAGAAAAACACCCAAAAGACTTTCTTTTGGGTGTTTTAATAGTAATGCCTAGTGCGCCTTTTAATTTCTGTAGTTTAGGGCTGGTGCCCTGTCTCCAATTAAAGGGACGTATTTAAAATTCACACCCAATCTTTCCTGGTGTTCTTTTTTAGCCGCTGCTATTAGTTTTGGGCTGTTGAACAACTCAATAGCACTAAAAGTGAGTGTTTTAGCGGCTACCATCATTCCTTTATTCCCAATTGTTGTTCCACCAGCCGCAACTGCCTGCCAAGAGTGTGCAGCAGTACCAGGAACCCAAGTAGCTGTACCGAAGCCTACCGTAGGCACGACAAACGAAACATCCCCAACATCGGTAGAGCCACCAGCTTTCGCTGTAGTTTGATAGGGCGCTATTGTAGCAGCAGTTTCTTGATCTGCACCATCCTGTCCAAGTGTTTTGGCAATAGTATTAGCAAATGATAATTCAGTCTCATTGTATTGCACACCACCTACTTTTGTAAGGTTTTTATGTACCATTTCTTGTAGGATAAGGTTGGGAAGTAATTCATGGGTTCCTCCAATAATTTCGTAGTCCATAGTTGTTCCAGTTCCCAGGGCAGCCCCCTCAGCTGCATTGACCATTCGGTCAAATATATCCATTACCACATCTCTTTTGTTGTGTCTGGCATAATAGTAGACTTCAGCATAATCTGGAACCACATTAGGTGCCTTTCCGCCACGGGTAATGACATAGTGAATTCTAGCGTCTTCTAAAACGTGTTCCCGCATCATATTGACCATATTGTTCATGGCCTCTACGCCATCTAAAGCGGAACGTCCCATATGTGGAGCCGCTGCAGCGTGAGCAGAGACACCATAAAATCTAAATTTAGCAGATTTATTTGCTAAGGCAGCTCCGGCATTGGCAGCATTTTTTGCGCCAGGATGCCAGTGTAAGGCAATGTCTACATCATTAAACAATCCTGCTCTTACCATATAAACTTTTCCAGAACCGCCCTCTTCAGCAGGACAACCATAAAAACGAATGCGCCCTTTTTTATTGTTGGCCTCTAACCACTCTTTTACAGCAATTGCAGCAGCAGTGGAAGCGGTTCCAAATAAATGGTGCCCGCAAGCGTGGCCAGCTTTTTCACCAGCAGATTCTTTGCTAGGAATGGCTTTTTGAGAGAGCCCTGGCAGTGCGTCGTACTCCCCTAAAATAGCAATCACAGGACCTTCAGTTCCATATTCTGCTGTGAAAGCAGTTGGTATTCCAGCCACAGCAGTAGTTATTTTAAAACCAGCATCAGCTAAGGTTTCTTGTAACAAAGCACTGCTTTGCTTTTCTTGGTATCCCATCTCTGCTAAGCCCCAAATTTGCTGTGCTATATCACTATAATATGCTGTCTTAGTCTCTAAATTTTTTAAAATATCAGTAGGTTTTTTTTGTGCCATTGCACTAAAACCCAGACCACATAAAGCAGCAGTAAAGATTAATTTTTTCATTAGGTTTAATTAATTGGTTTGTAATAAAAATAAGGATAATTATTGAACTAAATACACCCTAGCTTCATAGGGTGCTAAAAGGTTTTCTGCCTTTATTTCCTGATGCGTATTGCGCAGTAATAGACTTTTAGGCAATTCACTTAAATCACCTAAGGCTACTTGAGCCTCTAGGGTGCTAAAATTCAATAGAATTAAATACACTTTAGTCTCATAGCTTCTGGTGTAGGCATAAACAGAATCGTTTTTAGGATCAATAAGAGTGTAGTGTCCATATATAAGACCCAGATGATTCTTTCTCAGTGCGGTCGCTTTCCTGAAAAAATGAAGCACTGAAGAAGGATTTTTTTCCTGATCTGCCACATTGACTCCTTTTGTAAAATTCTGGTTTACCTCAATCCATGGAGTTGTTTTTGAAAAACCACCAGCATAACTGACGTCCCACTGCATAGGTGTTCTAGCATTGTCTCTACTGGTGTCTTTTTCATTCTCCATAAAAGCATTGAGGTCTTCCCCTTTGTTTTTGGCTATTTCATAACGGTTTATAGTATTTATATCTCTGTATTGGTCTATGCGATCAAATCGAATATTGGTCATCCCAATTTCATCACCAAAATAAAAATAGGGGGTACCTCTCATGGTCAGTAAAAAAGTGTGGAGCATAGTCGCAGACGCATACCAAAAGTCTGGGTGGTCGTTACCCCACCTACTCACAGATCTAGGGAAGTCGTGATTACTTAAATACACACTACCCCAACCATCTTTTTCAAAGGCTTTATCCCATCTAGAATGAATTTCTTTAAAAGAAGAAAGTGGCCAGCCCTCTGGTTTTTTTTCAAAAACAGTACCTGGTTTTCGGTCTAGTGACATGAGGTCAAAATGAAAGAACATATTGAGCTCTTTTCGGTTTTCTCCCACCAGATCTAAAGCCTTGTCTATGGTAATTCCTGGTGCTTCTCCCACCGTCATGACGTTGTATTTGGAGAGTACCTCCGAATGCATCTCCTGAAGGTATTCATGCAACTTAGGACCTTGAGCGTAATAAGAAATGAAGTCTCCATTGAACTCTGGTGGTAATTCAGGATAGTTGGTGTCTTTTGATATAAAAGGAATTACGTCCATTCTAAAGCCATCTACGCCTTTCTCAAACCAATAAGCCATCATGGTATATATTTCTTGTCTCAAGGCTGGGTTCTCCCATTTTAGGTCAGGTTGTTTTACAGAAAAATAATGTAGGTAATAGGCATTGGTCGTAGCGTCGTATTTCCAAGCGTTCTCCTCCACATCAAAATAACTCCATCTTTTTGGCGGGGTTCCTTTTTCTGCTGGCCACCAATGGTAATAATCCCTGTATGGATTGTTCCTGTCTTTTCTAGATTCCTGAAACCATTTGTGTTCGTCACTCGAGTGATTTACCACTAAATCCATGACTAACTTTAACCCCCTATCATGCATTCCTTTGAGTAGGGAGTCAAAATCTTCCATACTACCAAATTCAGCCATAATGTTTTGGTAATCACTAATGTCATAACCATTGTCGTCATTTGGAGACTCATACACTGGATTGAGCCAGATAATGTCTACCCCCAAACTTTTAATATAGTCTAGCCTTTGTAAGATGCCTTTTAAATCTCCAACTCCATTCCCAGAGGTGTCTTGAAAACTTCTCGGATAAATTTGGTATACAATGCCTTCTTTCCACCAGGCGTTATTTTGATTTGTTGTCATATTATTTTCTTGGATGATATTGATTGAGCACTCCAGCCAGGTGAGTTCTGTCTAGGTGCATATATATTTCTGTGGTTGTAATACTTTCGTGTCCTAGCAATTGTTGAATGACCCTTAAATCTGCCCCATTTTCTAAAAGATGTGTGGCAAATGAGTGTCTAAAACTGTGTGGGCTGATGGTTTTTTCTAGGGCAATTTTTTTGGCCAATTGTTTAATAATGGTAAAAATCATGGCCCTAGTTAACCCATGTCCCCTACGGTTTAAAAATAGGGTGTCTATCGCTTCTTTTTGTGGTTTTTGAAGTGGCCTCACGGCTTTCAAATATACTTTTATGAGCTTTTCTGTTGTGGGATTTACCGGTACAAAACGCTCCTTATTTCCCTTTCCTAAAACCCTTATGAAGCCCTCTTCAAAAAATAAATCAGATATTTTAAGCGAAGTTAATTCAGACACCCTAAGTCCGCAGCCGTATAGGGTTTCTAGGATGGCCACATTTCTCTGGCCTTCAAGACTGCTTCGATCTATTGCGTCAATGAGCGCATCTATTTCTTGGGTAGAAAGCACGGGAGGTAATTTCCTTCCCAATCTTGGAGATTCTACCATTTCCATAGGGTTGTCTGCTCGGTATTTTTCAAATACCAGGTAGTTAAAAAAGCTTTTTAATCCAGATATAAATCTCGCTTGAGAGCGCTCACTTAGAGATTTAACGCTTTCATAAACACCCTCTAGAACCGTGTCTTTGTCTATTGTTATTGGTAAGGCTTTTGCGTTATTAGAGACTGATTTCTGAAGCTTTTGTATATCATAAACATAGCTTTCCACCGCATTCTTAGACAGGCCTCTCTCTATTTGAAGATAACTTTTATAAGCGCTAATTGCCTGTTCCCAATTCATATTTTAAAAATAAGATTGTTTTGTTTGCTACACAAGGAATTATACAAATGCTCGCAAATCCTTTTTTTATATATTTGGGTATGAAAATTTGCATTATAAACGGCCCAAATTTAAACCTCTTGGGTAAGAGAGAGCCCAGTATATACGGGAATAGTTCCTTTGAAACTTATTTGGAAGAATTGAAAAGTGCTTTTCCAAGCCTTCACTTTGATTACTTTCAATCTAACATTGAGGGTGAGATCATAGACAAACTCCACGAGGTAGGATTTGATTGTGAAGGTATTGTTCTTAATGCAGGGGCTTATACCCACACTTCGGTGGGCATAGCCGATGCCGTTAAAGCCATTAGCACTCCAGTAGTAGAAGTGCATATATCCAATACCCACACCAGAGAGTCTTTTAGGCATTTGTCTTATATTTCTCCAGTGGCAAAAGGCGTTATTCTCGGTTTTGGCATGCAAAGTTACCAATTGGCCGTACAGAGTTTTTTATAAGAAATACAAGTCAAAAAAAAAGGCGCCCTTCTGGGCGCCTTTTTTTTGATTTGTGCATGTATTAAATATGAATAACTTCATCATAAGCATCAGCAACTGCTTCCATAACAGCCTCACTCATCGTTGGGTGTGGGTGAATGGTTTTTAGAATTTCATGTCCAGTGGTTTCAAGTTTTCTAGCTACAACCGCTTCAGCAATCATATCTGTCACACCGGCACCAATCATATGGCATCCCAACCACTCTCCGTATTTGGCGTCAAAAATAACTTTTACAAAACCTTCTGGAGTTCCTGAAGCAACTGCTTTTCCAGAGGCTGTAAAGGGAAATTTTCCCACTTTAATATCTAAGCCTTTATCTTTTGCTTGTTGCTCTGTAAGACCTACTGAGGCAATTTCAGGACTGGAATAAGTGCAGCCAGGTATATTTCCGTAGTCTAAAGGGTGTACTTCCATACCGGCTAATTTTTCAACACACAAAATACCTTCTGCAGAGGCTACATGCGCCAAAGCAGGACCAGCAGTAATGTCTCCAATAGCGAAGTATCCAGGAATATTGGTCTGATAAAAATCGTTGACTAAAATTTTGTCTCGGTCTGTGGCAATTCCAACATCTTCTAAACCAATATTTTCAATATTGGTTTTAATTCCCACTGCAGAGAGTACTATGTCTGCTTCCAAAATTTCCTCTCCTTTGGCAGTTTTTACAGTAACAACGACCCCTTTTCCTGTAGTGTTAACCTTAGTTACTTCAGAGGAAGTCATTACTTTAATTCCAGTTTTTTTGAAACTTTTTTCTAACTGAATAGAAATATCCTTATCTTCTATTGGGACAATATTTGGAAGGTATTCTACTATAGTTACGTCAGTTCCCATAGCATTGTAGAAATAAGCAAATTCAATACCTATTGCTCCACTGCCTACAACGATTAATTTTTTGGGTTGTTTCTCTAAAGTCATGGCCTGTCTGTAGCCAATAATTTTTTTACCATCTTGTGGTAAACTAGGAAGTTCTCTAGACCTAGCACCTGTAGCAATAATTACATTATTGGCCGTGTATTCAGAAGCTTTTCCATTGCTATCTGTAACAGACACTTTTTTTCCAGGAAGTAATTTGCCATAGCCATTGATCACTTCAATTTTATTCTTTTTTAGTAAGAACTGTACGCCTTTACTCATGGTTCCGGCTACGTTTCTACTTCTTTTCACAACAGCGTCAAAATCTTTATCTACCCCATTAGCTTTTAAACCGTAATCTTCTGCATGTTTAAGGTATTCAAAAACCTGAGCAGATTTAATTAGGGCCTTTGTAGGAATACAACCCCAGTTAAGGCATACCCCTCCCAGACTTTCTTTTTCTACAATAGCAGTTTTAAATCCTAATTGAGAAGCTCTAATGGCGGTAACATAACCTCCAGGTCCACTTCCTAAAACAATAACATCAAAATGACTCATGATAATGATTTTGGTAAAAATTTATAGCCCCCAAAGTTACAAAACCAATCTGAAAGCTTCTACCCTTATTTTGTTGTTTTTTCAGGAACAAAAACCAAGCAAACAGAATTAATGCAGTATCGTTCTCCGGTAGTGTGTGAAGGACCGTCTTCAAAAACATGTCCCAAATGCGAATTGCATGCAGCACAGCGGGTTTCTACACGCCGCATACCATGACTGTGATCTTCTAGGTACAATACAGCTCCTGGAATAGCGGTGTCAAAGGCAGGCCATCCGCAACCACTTTTGTATTTGTGGGTACTTTCGAAAAGTTGCGTGTCACAAGCTGCACAGTGGTAGCTCCCTTTTTCAAAGTGCTTATCATACACGCCACTATAAGGGTATTCAGTACCGTTCTGTCTTAAGACCTTATAGGCTTCTGGAGAAAGCTGTGTTTTGTAATGATCTTCGGATTGCTCTTTTGGAAATGTTGCACTCATATTATTTTGTGTCAGGAATAAATGCTAGGGCAGCACCATTAATACAATGTCTTAAACCTGTGGTTTTTTTTGGTCCATCCGTAAATACATGGCCCAAGTGACCACCACATTTTAAGCAGTATTCTTCAGATCTGGCATAACCTGCCTTATAATCCACTCCATAACCCACATTGCCTTTTATCTCTCGGTCAAAAGAAGGCCATCCTGTGCCTGAATCAAATTTATGCTCGCTTTTAAATAGCGGTGTCTTACATGCTTTACACACGTAGGTACCTTTTTGTTTTATTTTTAATAAAGGGCTAGTGAAAGGTCTTTCTGTTCCCTGTTCTCTAAGTACGTAAAATTCTAAGTCAGATAAAGTAGCTTTCCATTCTTGTGCTGTTTTAACAACGTCGTATTGATTTACAGCGCGTTGGGCATAAAAATTATGACTTATCAAAAGAAACAATCCTACTAATAAAATGTTTTTCATTTTTTTGTTTTAAAGGTAATAAAAAATGTTTTCTATTCTTTATTCAGCACTCTAATCAGGTTTGTGTCATTCGTTCCTATATACTGAGAGACTTCATGATAATTCATGGTATTTAAATTGGGATCTAAGGCAAATTCAGCTGGCATAACAACCACCCTAAAGATTTGGTTTTGGGTAAAAATTGATGCGGCATTGTTTAAGTTAAAATTCCCTTGTAGCAAGAGGTTGACATCTGAAAAAGTATGGTTAAAGGTGTATTGCAAAAGCCCCTGATCGGTGAAAAATGATTGGGGTAGAGGCGTCCAAACATCTGTATTTGTTCCATTTGAATTAAAAGTTTCCTCTAGAAGATATACCAATACAGCGTCAGACTCGTAAACCCTTACTTGGCTCGGGAAAACAAACAAATGACTGTAGTTGTTATTGGTGCCAAATGAAGCTTGGAATTCCATAGTTTGACCAAGGAGGTTATTTCCATCTAATCCTGGAGGTCCTTCTGGGCCATCACAAGCTGTTGTAAATACACTTAAAATTACAAAGGCTAATAAAGTTGTTAAATGTCTCATATCAAAATAATTTCAGTTCATAAGTCATATTTCAAAAAGAGTGCCAAGTTTACAAATAGCAGAAATTTCAAGGTCTATTTTGATAATCTGGCTATAATTGTATATTAGCAAAGTTCAAGTGATATACTAAAGGAGCTCAAGTATTTTAAGAAAGAGACTCAAGTGATGTATAAAGGGTGCTTAAGTAAATCTTAAAAGGAACTCAAGTGATTTTTAAAAGGCGCTAAAGTGTTATATAAATGGTGTTTAAATAAATTTTAAAGCTGTTCAAGTGAATCTTAAAGCTGCTCCTTAATATCAGTGAATGGCAAAGATTAAAATAGCCCACCATCAAAATGGCGCAACGATCAAAAATATGTTATCCTCATATAGTACCCAGACCAAAATAATCTCAACAAGAACAACAGATTAAAATAACCTACTCCAAAATAACGAATCGAAATGAAAGCCATAGCAAAGAAAGGAAGTAAAAAATTATTGTTTGCATGGGCTTTTTATGACTGGGCTAATTCTGTATACAGCCTAGTCATTTCTTCTGCGATTTTTCCGATTTTTTACGGGGCACTATTTCGTATGGAGGGTATTGAAAAGGTATGGGTTTTTGGGGTAGAAATAGCACGAGCACCATTAATCAGTTATGTTACTTCAGCTGCATTTTTATTCATAGCCCTTTTAACGCCAATCCTCTCAGGAATAGCAGATTACATAGGGAATAAAAAAGTTTTTTTAAAGTTTTTTTGTTACCTAGGAGGATTTTCATGTATTGGTTTGTATTGGTTTTCTCTAGAACATATTTATACCTCATTATTGCTCTATTTTATTGGACTGGTGGGGTTTTGGGTGAGTTTTGCTTTTAACAATTCTTACCTTCCAGATATTGCTTTTCCAGAGCAACAAGATAGCATTAGCGCAAAGGGTTTTTCATTGGGTTATGTTGGAAGTGTTATTCTTTTGTTATTTAATTTGGCCATGGTCATGCAGCCAGCACTATTTGGAATTGAAGACCTTCCAGATGCTCCAGCAGCTATCACTGCCATGAAATATTCTTTTGTAACTGTTGGAATTTGGTGGATCATTTTCAGCCAATACAGTTTTTATTATATGCCCAAGGGAAATAAGAAAGACGGGCCTGCAGTAAATTTACTTTTCAATGGTTTTAAAGAACTTAAAATGGTCTGGAATCAATTGGGTTCTACGCCAATGCTAAAAAAATATTTACTCGCTTTTTTTATATATAGCATGGCCGTTCAAACTGTAATGCTTATTGCTGCTTATTTTGGAGAAGAGGAGATAGCTTGGGGGTCAGACGATCAAAGAACCATAGGTTTAATTAGTAGTATTCTCCTGATTCAATTGGTGGCTATTATAGGTGCAACCCTCACTGCTAAAGCTTCCGAGAAATTCGGAAATATCTCCACCTTGATTGTAGTCAATGCACTTTGGTTAATGATTTGCGTGTATGCTTATTTTGTGGTTACTCCCACTGAATTTTATGTTGCTGCAGGATTGGTTGGAATGGTCATGGGAGGGATTCAAGCGCTTTCTAGATCTACCTACGCTAAACTTATGCCAGAAACCCAAGACACCACCTCTTTCTTTAGTTTCTACGACGTAGCAGAAAAGATAGGTATTGTCTTGGGTACTTTTATGTACGGCGCACTTGCACAAGGAAGTGGCGACCTTAGAAATGGGATTATAATGTTTGGTGTTTTTTTCTTAGTAGGTGGGTTATTACTTAGAAGAGTTAAATAGGATTTAATACCCGTTAACGTCTCCTGAACCAGACACTTTTGATACTACTTTTTTAGGATTTCCTTTGTACTGAATATCACCAGAACCAGATACTTTTGCATTTAAAGTACCTTTTACAGTTAGAGTAACATCTGCAGATCCAGATACATTTACTATAGCGTCTTGTGCAACCACATCATAGGCATTTACATCTCCAGAGCCAGAAACTTTTACCATTAAGTCTTCTGCGCTTCCAGAAAGATCAATATCTCCAGATCCAGATACCTGCACATATAAATTCGTTGCTTCTATGGCTAATGAAATGTCTCCAGAACCCGATACCGCAGCGTTAAAATCTGTTGCCTTTAAAGTTGTCTGTGTACTAATATCTCCAGAACCTGATAATTTAACTCCGGTTATTTCAATGACAGGCACCTCAATAGCGATGGTTTTATTCCACGAACTACTCAGGTTTATATTGTCTTTTACTTTTAAAATCAGTACATTATTTTTAACATAAACTTCAATGTGCTCTAAGAGGTTTTCTTCTCCTTTTAGCGTAATCTCTCCCTCTTTACCTCTAACCAATTGCACGTCAAAAGATCCAGAGACAGAAACTTTGTCATAGTTAGCTGTTTGTCTTGTTTGTGTAATGGTGTTACCATTTCCTTTAATTCGCTTCCACCACTGTGCATGCGCAGAGGTTCCAAGTAAAATCATTGCGATTAATAAGATGCTTTTTTTCATAATTAAGGGATTTTAAATGTTGATTGCCTTGTTGAAATGAATCAAAAGAACATTGTTTTATGATATTATTGGCCGGTATTTTAATGCTTACTTTGCGAAACACTTATTTTTTAGAAAAACTCAAACCGCCATATTTACTCAAGATTTGTACATGATTTTTGCTGTTTGGATTTTTGTAATAGCCTTTGTAATAACGCTCACTAGATTTTTCTTTAGAAACAGACATCTCAAAAGCATCAGTACCACTAACACCTGCATATTTGGTTTCAATTTCAAAAGTGAAATTATAATCCTTATGGTATCCAATTTTTATACCAGTATAATCAGAACTTATATTTAGACTTCCCGCATCTGCAGCCATTTCTGCTATTTTTACACTTCCATAATCTGCATCTATAGTCACATTTCCGTGAAGGACACCAAGTTTGGTGCTAAAATAGTCGCCTACTCCATTTACATCATTGGCTTCCTCTACCTCTATACTACCGTAATCTGCGTCGTAACTTAAATTGTCCATCTGATAAATACTCATGGAGGAATAATCTGAATTGATATTTAAATCGCCTGCTTTTTCTATAGTCATCCCAGAATAATCTGCTTCTATAGAGGCTTTCTTAACATAGGCAATAGTAGATTTGGAGGTGTAGTCAAAGTTGAGATCGTTTCTGTCGCCATTTAATGCGCCAATATCTAGCCTTCCATAGTCACAATTAATTTTAGTATCTCCATTGATTTGATCAATGATAATACTTCCGTAATCATTTTCTAAATCTACGCTGTTAGAAATAGGCATTCTAATGTTGTAGTGTACGGAGAGGTTTACATTGTTATTGCCCCAATTCCAACTCCAACCACTTCTTTTGTTGTTAAAAATTGTTTTGGCAGAGACCATACTGCTGCTAGACATAAAGTCAATGTCTACGCCTTCGATTTTCTCAATAACACGATCTTCATCGCTGCCCTCTGCTTTGATCGTTATGATCATTTCTATCCTATTCTCGCTCCAGCTGCTAATCGTTAGATTGCCATAGGCGTTGTCAATTTTCATGAGTGCGTCTGCATTGACCTTAAAGTTTTTCTTAACCACCCTCTCTTTTTCATATCTAAAAGGGTTTTTTTCGAAAACCTCAGGTTTGTTGGCCCACATTAATGCAGGGAAAATTAAAGTGATTAAAAGTATTCTAACTGTTTTTTTAAAGGTTTCCATCTGTGTGTTCGTTTATTGCTTTAATGGTGTTTATTTGGTGCATAACTTCTTCTAATAATTCTATTCTTGTGGTGTAATTTTGTACCATGGCCTGAAGGATTAATTTGGTATTTCCGCCATTAATCATAGCGACCTCCATTTCTTTAAAGCGGGCGTCTAGTTTTGAAATTTCCTTAAAAGCTTTGTCTATGTGAGCTTTAGTTAACGGGCTACTTTGTTGTTCAATTTCTTTAACAGCAATGGCAATTAAACCAGGATAATACTTATTAATAGCTGCTGCTTCTGGAGCAAAAGAGGCAATTTTTGTTTGTGTGGCCTGACTGTGCACCCCCCACTGAAACACGCCAAATAAAATGGCTACACTCGCAGCTAAACTCAAAAGTCGTTGGGTGTTTTTACGCCATACTACTTTAAGGGTCGTCTTTGGGGGAGTGGTTTCTTGGGCAGATCCTTGAAGGAGATCTTGTGCTGTTTGTGCAGGGTTCATTTCAGTTTCTGCTTGTGCTAAAGAAGCTTCAGAAAGTTTTTTTAAAAAGCGGTTTTCGTGGCCTTCAAGCGGTTTTTTGCTTTCAAGTACTTCTGGCACCAATGATATAATTTTTTTTATAACTCCTTCCATAATGGATGCGTTTCTAATTTTTTTCTCAGTTGTTCTTTTGCCCTTGAAAAGGTGGTTCTACAATTGCTGTTACTAATGCCTAATAGTTCAGAGACTTCTTCATGGGTTAAACCTTCTATGAGGTGTAAGGTCAGTGAAATGCGATAATTTTCTTTTAAATGGTCTATTGTTTCCAGGACTAAAGCTGCTTTTTTTTCGTTGTTTGTCTGTTGAGTGGCATCGGCCAGAGGCCCAGAAATACTATAAATATCTTCTACTAAACCAATAGTGTCTTGTTTTTTTTGTTTTCTAAAAGCGACAATTGCTTTGTTAATGACAATTTTCTTTAACCAAGCGCCAAATGTGACTTGGCCGCTAAATTGATCTAGTTTTTTAAAAGCACTAATAAAGGCTTCCTGCATCACGTCTTCTGCTTCATGTGTTTCTTTAACAATACGCCAAGCAACGTTGTACATGGCTCTATGGTACTGCTCGTAAAGCGCAAATTGTGCTTTGGCGTCTCCATGAAGACAGTCTTTAATCAGGGGCGTAATATGAGTGGGCTCTTTAAGGCTCAAAAAACAAGCGTATTTATATAGTATAGATACAAGTTAGACAGAAATGTTACAGTTACAAATCAATTAATGAAACAATGGCATAGGAATTGACTATATGGGTACAGATAAAAGTGACTAAATACTTGTATTCAGGGCCTTTTAGTTGTTTTTTAACGCAGAAAAGTAATTTTTAAAACCGAAACAGGTGTTGTTAAATGACATTATGACGGATATATAAGACTATGAGTAATTCGAATTTTTTACATATTGACAGTATGTCATTACAAGGAATAGATGAAGATGCAGATTTAATTCCATTAATGACTCCTGAAGATGAAGATGAAATTAATAAAGAATCTTTACCAGAATCACTACCTATTCTACCCTTGAGAAATACGGTGCTATTTCCAGGTGTTGTGGTGCCTATTACAGCAGGGAGGGATAAGTCTATTCAGTTAATAAAAGACGCCAACAACGGAGATAAAGTGATCGGAGTAGTGTCTCAAAAAGACCAAAATACAGAGAATCCTGGTGCCAGCGACATTAGCAGAATAGGAACTGTGGCTAGAATTCTTAGGGTATTGAAAATGCCTGATGGAAATACGACAGTGATTATTCAAGGTAAAAAACGTTTTGCTATAAAAGCAGTCGTTTCTGAGGATCCATACATTAAAGCAACCGTAGAAGAGACTCCTGAACAGAGGCCTGAGCCCGATAATAAAGAGTTTTTAGCCATTATAGACTCCATAAAGGAATTAGCTTTACAGATCATTAAAAACAATCCAAACCTCCCTTCGGAGGCTTCGTTTGCCATTAAGAATATAGAGAGCAATTCGTTTTTAATCAACTTTGTGTGTTCTAATTTATCTGTTTCTCATAAGGAAAAGCAAATTTTATTGGAAACTCCGGATTTAAAGGAGCGCGCCTTGGCTACTTTAAAGTATATGAATGTTGAGATGCAGAAATTGCAATTAAAAAATGACATTCAATCTAAGGTCAGAAATGATTTAGACCAACAGCAACGAGAGTATTTCTTACACCAGCAAATGAAAACCATTCAAGAAGAATTGGGTGGGGTGTCTTACGAAGAAGAAGTCAATGAAATGGTTGCTGTGGCCAAAAAGAAAAAATGGCCAGAAAAAGTAGGCTTGCATTTTGACAAAGAGCTCGGTAAGCTTCAAAGAATGAACCCTCAGGTTGCGGAATACTCTATACAGAGAAATTATCTTGAACTCTTTTTGGACCTTCCATGGGACCAATTTTCAAAGGATGTATTTGATTTAAAACGCGCTCAAAAAATCTTAGATAGGGACCATTTTGGTTTAGAAGACGTCAAGAGGCGAATTTTGGAACACTTGGCGGTTTTAAAGCTAAGAAACGACATGAAGTCTCCTATTCTCTGTCTTTATGGACCTCCAGGGGTGGGAAAAACTTCCTTGGGTAAATCTATAGCAGAATCTCTGGGTAGAGAATACGTGAGAATGTCTCTTGGAGGCTTGAGAGATGAGGCGGAAATTAGGGGGCACCGAAAAACTTATATTGGCGCAATGCCAGGAAGGGTATTACAGAGCTTAAAGAAAGCAGGGACCTCTAATCCGGTGTTTGTATTAGATGAAATTGATAAATTGTCTAATTCACATCAGGGAGACCCTTCTTCTGCACTTTTGGAAGTATTGGATCCTGAGCAGAATGCAGATTTTCACGACAATTTCTTGGAAATGGGTTACGATCTTTCCAAAGTGTTATTTATAGCTACTGCAAATAATTTAGGAGCTATACAGCCTGCTTTATTGGATCGTATGGAGCTCATAAATGTGTCTGGATATACGATTGAAGAAAAAGTTGAAATTGCCAAACGCCACTTGTTACCCAAGCAATTAAAAGAACATGGTGTAACGGCAGAAAAAATTAAAATAGGCAAACCACAATTTGAAAAAATTATCGCAGGTTACACCAGAGAATCAGGCGTAAGAAACCTTGACAAGCAATTGGCTAAAATGGTTAGAAACACAGCAAAATCTATTGCTATGGAGGAAGCTTATGAGGTTAAAATTACTCCAGAGCACATTGAAAAAGTATTGGGTGTACCTCGATTAGAACGCGATAAATATGAAAACAATAAGGTTGCAGGAGTAGTAACTGGTTTGGCATGGACCTCTGTTGGAGGAGATATTCTGTTCATTGAGTCCATTCTTTCCAAAGGTAAAGGGCTTATGAATATTACCGGTAATTTAGGAAAGGTCATGAAAGAATCTGCTACTATAGCCCTAGAGTACATTAAGGCTCATGCGGAAGAATACGGCCTTTCTGACAATATTTTCGAAAAGTACAATGTTCACATTCATGTACCGGAAGGGGCCACACCAAAAGATGGACCAAGTGCAGGTATTACCATGCTTACTTCCTTAATATCTCTTTTCACGCAGCGAAAGGTTAAATCTCGCTTGGCAATGACAGGGGAAATTACCCTGAGAGGTAAGGTGCTTCCTGTAGGAGGAATTAAAGAGAAAATACTTGCAGCTAAAAGAGCAAATATTAATCAAATTATCCTCTGTGAGGAAAACAGAAAAGACATTGCTGAAATTAAAGAAGCCTATTTAAAGGGTATGACTTTCCATTATGTAAGGGATATGAGTGAAGTAATGGCATTGGCATTGACCAAAGAGCAGGTGGCTGTACCTAAAAAATTGTAAATTTATAATGATTTAACAGGATTAAATGAAAAAAATAACCATCGCTATAGACGGTTTTTCCTCTACGGGAAAAAGTACCATTGCTAAAAAATTGGCCAAATCATTGGGTTATATTTATGTTGACAGTGGCGCTATGTATCGTGGAGTAACTTATTTTGCTATGCAGCAGGGTTTCATTAAAGACGGTATATTAGACAAATCTTCCCTTATAAATGCATTGGATCAAATAGACCTCCAATTTAAAATTGTAGCGGATCTTCCAGATGCTGCTATGTTTTTAAATGGAGAGAATATAGAAACGCCTATTAGAACTCTTGCTGTTTCTCAGCAGGTGAGTCCAGTTGCGGCCATTCCAGAGGTGAGAGAAAAGTTAGTGGCTCTACAGCAGGCAATGGGTGTTCAAAAGGGGGTAGTGATGGATGGTAGAGACATTGGAACTGTTGTTTTTCCTGAAGCTGAATTAAAATTATACCTCACCGCTTCTGCAGATACTAGAGCGCATAGGAGGTATAAAGAATTGATAGACAAGGGAGACAAGGTGCATTTTAACGCGGTGCTTAAAAATGTCCAAGAGCGTGATTATATAGATTCGCACAGAGCGACATCGCCTTTGAAAAAGGCAGATGGGGCTATAGAAATTGACAATAGTGATATGGGTCTTGATGAACAATTCGAGCGTATATTAAGCCATGCGAACGCCCTGATTACTTCTTAAATTTTAGCAGGTATTCCACTATATTTTAAAGGAACATTTTTTAAAATAACACTTTAATTTAGTGACATTTAGATTTGTATTTCCCTAAATAAATTGTATTTTTGCACACCTTTTTAGCAAATAGTCAAGAGGAAAAGGCAATTAAATATTTTAATCATTCACAACTTCTGTAGGTATTGCGCGCTCTTGTAAGCCTTTCAGAATACAAATTTTAATCTTCAAATGACTGAAGAAAACACAAACGCAGCAGCAGAAAACGAAGCTGTAGCAGCACAAGTGACTACTGAAACAGTAGCGCAAGAACCAAAAGAATTTTTGGAAAACTTTAACTGGGACAAATACGAGCAAGGAATTGAGCGTGTGGAGGAGTCTAAGTTAGAAGAGTTTGAAACTTTGGTTTCAGCAAATTTTGTAGACACTGCAGATGAAGAGGTAGTGGTTGGAAAGGTAGTTTATCTGACTGAGCGCGAAGCTATCATTGACATTAATGCCAAGTCTGAAGGGGTAATCTCTTTAAATGAATTTCGTTACAATCCCGACTTAAAAGTAGGAGATGAGGTAGAGGTTCTTATTGACATTAGAGAAGACAAAACAGGTCAGTTGGTTTTATCTCACAGAAAAGCAAGAACTATTAAAGCTTGGGATCGTGTAAACAATGCACATGACAAGGAAGAAGTAGTAAATGGATTTGTGAAGTGTAGAACTAAAGGAGGTATGATCGTAGATGTATTTGGAATTGAGGCTTTCTTGCCAGGTTCTCAAATTGACGTGAAGCCTATTAGAGACTACGACCAATATGTTGGAAAAACAATGGAATTCAAAGTGGTTAAAATTAACCATGAATTCAAAAACGTTGTTGTTTCTCACAAAGCGCTTATTGAAGCAGATATTGAAGAGCAGAAAAAAGAAATCATTGGCCAACTAGAAAAAGGACAAGTCTTAGAAGGTGTTGTTAAAAATATTACTTCTTACGGGGTGTTTATTGATCTTGGTGGTGTAGATGGTTTGGTTCACATTACAGATCTTTCTTGGTCTAGAATTAACCACCCGAACGAAGTGGTTGAATTAGATCAGAAATTGAATGTTGTAATCTTAGACTTTGACGACAATAAATCTAGAATCCAATTAGGTCTTAAGCAGTTAGAGAAGCACCCATGGGAAGCTTTAAGCGAAACGATTGCTATTGGAGATAAAGTAAAAGGTAAAGTAGTTGTTATTGCAGATTACGGTGCGTTTATAGAAGTAGAAGAGGGTGTAGAAGGATTAATCCACGTGTCTGAAATGTCATGGTCTACGCACTTGCGTTCTGCCCAAGACTTTGTGAAAGTTGGTGATGAGGTAGAAGCAGTGGTATTAACTTTAGACCGTGAAGACCGCAAAATGTCTCTTGGTATTAAGCAATTAACACAAGATCCTTGGACAGATATTACCACTAAATACCCAGTAGGTTCTAAGCACAAAGGTATTGTGAGAAACTTTACTAACTTTGGTGTTTTTGTTGAATTAGAAGAAGGAATTGACGGATTAATTTATATTTCTGATCTTTCTTGGACTAAGAAAATTAAACACCCATCCGAATTTGTTGCTGTTGGTGACACTTTAGAAGTAGAGGTATTGGAACTAGATGTTGACGGTAGAAAATTAAGCCTTGGTCACAAGCAAACTACAGACAACCCCTGGGATAAATACGAAGCTGAATTTGCTTTAGATTCTTTACATACTGCTACTATTGCAGAGATTGTAGACAAGGGAGCTACTATTAACTTTAATGAAGATATTGTAGCCTTTGTTCCTTCTAGACACTTAGAGAAAGAAGACGGATCTAAATTGGCCAAAGGAGACCAAGCCCAGTTTAAGGTAATTGAATTCAATAAAGAGTTTAAGCGTGTGGTAGCTAGCCATACTACTATCTTTAGAGAAGAAGAGCAACGCAATATTCGCACAGCCGTTAAGAAGGCTTCTGCGAGTGCAGACGAAGCAAAACCAACCCTTGGTGACGCTAACGAAGCATTACAAGCGTTAAAAGACAAAATGGAAGGAAATGGAAACTAATTCTTTTGTTTAAATTTTTAAAGCCCGAGTCTTAACTCGGGCTTTTTTTATGCACTTTTTTTAAAATCGAATCTTTTGAAATAGCTAAAAGGACATTCTAGGGCTGTGAATTGAAAAAAATCCCTATTTTTGTTTCGCAAACGCCTACGCTGGAGCTTATGAGCCAAAAAGTACTTCTTTCTGAAAAAGAAATTCACATTATCCTTCACAGGTTGGCTTGCCAGTTGTTAGAGAATCACCTTGATTTTTATAATACAGTATTGATTGGTTTGCAACCAAGAGGAACCTTTCTAGCCAACCGATTAAAGCAAATACTTCAAGAAGACTACAAGGTTAAAGACATTGCTTTGGGTTTTTTAGACATCACCTTTTTTAGGGATGATTTTAGAAGAGATGGCAAAACGCTTACCGCCAACAAGACCCAGATAGATTTCCTGATAGACAATAAAAAAGTAGTCCTTATAGACGACGTTCTCTATACCGGTAGAAGTATTAGAGCTGCACTTACTGCACTCCAATCCTTTGGTAGGCCTGAAGAAATTGAGTTACTTACGCTTATAGATAGAAGGTTTAGCAGACATTTGCCCATTCAGCCTAATTATAGGGGGAGGCAAGTAGACGTGATTGACCATGAAAAAGTAAAGGTGTGCTGGAAGGAGCAAGATGGGGAAGACACCGTATATTTAATCAACTAACGCTTTAAAAAATACATTTAAAAAGTGCCAAATCCTAACAGACAATTAAGTGTAAAACACTTGCTCGGGATTAAATACCTCCAAGAGACGGACATTGATCTTATTTTTGAAACGGCAGACCACTTTAAAGAAGTGATTAACCGCCCTATTAAAAAAGTGCCTTCTCTTAGAGACATTACTATTGCGAATATATTTTTTGAAAATTCTACCCGAACGAAACTCTCTTTTGAGTTGGCAGAGAAAAGATTGTCTGCAGATGTACTTAATTTTTCTACCTCACAGTCTTCTGTCACAAAAGGAGAAACCCTTATAGATACGGTCAATAATATCTTGTCTATGAAAGTAGATATGGTGGTTATGCGCCACCCTAATCCAGGCGCAGGTGTCCTGCTTTCTAAGCATATTAATGCCGCAATAATAAATGCTGGAGACGGTGCTCACGAGCACCCCACACAGGCACTTTTAGATTCATACTCTATTAGAGAACGATTAGGAGATGTAGCTGGTAAGAAAGTAGTCATTGTAGGAGATATTCTTCATTCAAGAGTAGCTTTGTCTAATATATATGCCTTAAAATTACAGGGCGCAGAAGTGATGGTTTGCGGCCCAAAAACACTAATACCAAAGCACATTGAATCTTTAGGGGTTAGCGTAGAAACAGACCTTATAAAAGCACTCAACTGGTGTGACGTAGCCAATATGCTTCGGGTTCAAAACGAGCGAATGGATATTAGCTATTTTCCAAGCACCAGAGAATATACCCAACTGTATGGGGTAAACATGGATCTCTTAAACAGTTTAGACAAAGAGATAGTGATCATGCACCCTGGCCCCATTAACAGAGGCGTAGAGATTACCTCAGAGGTAGCAGATTCCAATCAGTCTATCATTTTAAATCAAGTAGAAAACGGAGTAGCCATTAGAATGGCAGTCATTTATTTATTGGCTTCTAAAATAAAATAAACCCATGGTCCAACTCTTTGACCAAACCGCCATTTTTTCTCAAGAGAATACTGAGATTGGTGTTTTTATGGAGGCTTTAGAGTCTCTTTTAAAAGCATATCTTTCCTATCATATTATTGTAGCCCTCTCTGAGAGGACACCCAAAGAATCTATTGATATTTCTCGATTTACCCATTGGGCAATAGCTTGTAAAAAGGCGGCTAAGTCTTTTGTACTGGTAACCAATTCCATTAGTTATGAGGAGGCTCCAGAAAATCTGTCTTTAGTGCCTACCCTTCAAGAAGCCAAAGATGTGATAGAGATGGAAGAGATAGAAAGGGATCTCGGATTTTGAAAGTCACTATTTTAGGCTGTTACGCCGCTACACCACGCACATTAACTCATCCTACTTCTCAGGTTCTTGAAATTAAAAATCACTTATTTTTAATTGATTGTGGGGAAGGTACTCAGGTGCAGCTCAGAAAACAAAAAGTACGTTTCTCTAAAATCAATCATATTTTTATATCACATTTACACGGAGATCATTTCTTTGGATTGCCGGGATTAGTCGCTACCTTTAGGCTTTTAGGTCGTGTGAATCCATTGCATATTTACGGCCCTAAAGGGATTAAGGAAGCGGTTACACTGCTCTTAAAATTGGGCGATTCCTGGACCAATTACCCCCTTCATTTTCATGAACTAACCTCACAAGCATCTGAGGTGATATTTGAAAATAAAAAAGTAACTGTTACCACTATACCATTAGATCACAGGGTATATACCAATGGTTTTTTATTTCAAGAGAAAGTAGGACCCCGTAAACTAGAAGTGCAAGCCGTGGAAGCTCATGGGATAGACTCTTGTTACTTTCAGAATATTAAAGACGGAAAAGATGCCCCTAATTCAGCAGGTAAACTGATTCCAAACGCTCAATTGAGCAGTGACCCAAAACCCGTAAAAAGTTATGCTTTTTGTAGTGACACAGCATATTTCCCTGAGATAATCCCTCAGATTAAAGGCGTTACTGTCCTTTATCACGAGAGTACTTTTTTGGAAACAGAGGCAGATTTAGCGATCAAGACCAAACATTCTACAGCCCAGCAGGCCGCAAAAATAGCCAGTGCTGCCAGCGTAGAAACGCTAATCTTAGGGCATTATTCTACCCGTTATGATGGTTTAGAACTTTTCAAAGAAGAGGCTGAAGTTCATTTTAAACCGGTTTTTTTAGCAGACGACGGAAGAGAGTTTGAGTTTTAGAAATCGTTCCATTTCCCTATCTTTGGATTAAAATTTTGACATGGAAAAAGATTTAGGAAATTACAGAAAATCCTACGAAAAAGAAGCTTTAGAGGAGTCTAAGATTTCAGACAATCCTATGCAGCAGTTTCAAACCTGGTTTTATGAGGTAGAGGCCTCTGAAACTGTAGATGAGGCCAATGCTATGAGTATTTCTTCTGTAGGTTTGGATGGTTTTCCTAAAACTCGTATCGTGCTTTTAAAAAAGTATTACGAAGAGGGATTTGTTTTCTACACTAATTATGATTCTGAAAAGGGTAGGGCTATTGCGGCCCATCCAGAGGTTTGTTTGTCTTTTTTCTGGCCCAGTATGGAACGTCAAGTAATTATTAAAGGACTTGCAGAGAAGCTTCCGGCAGCTGTTTCAGATCATTATTTTGATTCTAGACCCTTGGGCTCCCGATTAGGTGCGATGGTGTCTCCTCAAAGCGAGGTGATTGATTCTAGGGCGGTATTGGAAGATTCGTTGAAGGCTCTAGAGGCACAAGTCGTAGACGGTCAAGTTAAAAGACCTGACCATTGGGGCGGGTATTTGGTACGTCCTAAAAGTATAGAGTTTTGGCAAGGTAGGCCCAACAGGCTTCACGACAGAATTAGATATACTTTAGAAGAAGATCTAAATTGGAAGGTGGAGCGTTTAGCGCCTTAATCTAAAAAAAATAATCACTTCCTTTCATAAATTTAACTCTATAATATATAAACTGTAGTACTTTTGTACTTTAGTTGTTTAAGGGAATAGATATGACAAAAAACCAATACATCAATAGAGAAATAAGCTGGTTGCGCTTTAATGAACGTGTGTTACAAGAAAGTGCAGATCCCCAGGTACCTCTGATTGAAAGGTTTCGTTTTTTAGGTATTTTTTCCAACAATTTAGATGAGTTTTTTAAGGTGCGTTATGCTACAGTAAAAAGAGTAGTAGATGCAGGCACAAAGCTAAAAGGAGTGCTTGGAGATGAAAAGCCCAAAGCCCTCTTAGACGAGATTACGAAGATTGTTATTGCTCAGCAGAAAAAATCATTGGAGATTCTTAAAAATATTGAAGATGAATTAGAGACAAAGGACATCTTTTTAATCAATGAGAAAGAACTCTCAGCAGATCAGAAAATCTTTGTATCTGATTATTTTAACCAGTATGTGAGTCCGGTGCTCATGACCATCATTTTAAACGATTTGGCTGCTTTTCCAACCCTCAAGGATACTGCAGCCTATTTGGCTGTAAAGATGACCATGACTGATGTGGATCAAAAGCCTAAGGCTTTAGTGCCGCTAAGAAGGAAGAAAGACAATCGATATGCGATTATAGAGATTCCTAAAAGTATTGATCGCTTTGTAGTGTTGCCTAATGAAGGGGAGAAGCAGTATATTATTATGTTAGACGACATTATTCGCTTTAACTTAGATAAGGTGTTTAGTATGTTTTCGTTTACGGAGATTTCTGCCCATATGATTAAGATCACAAGAGATGCTGAACTAGATATGGACAACGATCTCTCTAAGAGTTTTATTGAAAAAATTTATGAAAGCGTAGAGGAACGTAAAATAAGTGATCCAGTTAGGTTTGTGTACGATATGAATATCGAAAAAGACACTTTGAAATTCCTAAAGGATAAAATGAAAATAGAAGACACGGATTCTGTAATTCCTGGAGGTAGGTACCATAACAGAAGGGATTATATGAGTTTTCCAAGTTTGGGAAGAACCGATCTTCAATACTCTAAAACAGCACCGCTTCCTGTAAAGGGCGTGCCAGCAGAGGGAAGCTTGTTGGATCATATTGCTAAAAAAGATTTCTTGCAATACACGCCTTACCACACATTTTCTTATATTACTAGATTCTTAAAAGAAGCAGCCTTAGATCCTAAAGTAAAAACAATTAAGATCACTGTTTACAGATTGGCTAACAATTCTCAAGTAGCTGCTTCACTGATTAATGCGGTAAAGAACGGTAAGCAAGTAACGGTTCAAATAGAGCTTCAGGCAAGGTTTGACGAGCATGCAAATATTGAATATGCAGAGCAGTTGCAGGCAGAGGGCGTGAAGTTAATATTTGGAGTGAGGGGTCTTAAAGTGCACTCTAAAATATGTTTAATTGAAAGAGAAGAGTCCGGACTTTTAAAACGTTATGGTTTTATAAGTACAGGGAACTTTAACGAATCTACTGCAAGGATTTATACAGATTATACTTTATTTACCGCTCATGAACCAATTTTAAAAGAATTAGATAAAGTATTTGACTTCTTTGAAACCACTTATAAGATTCATAAATATAAGCATTTAATTGTCTCTCCACATTACACTAAAAACGTTTTTAAAAAACTGATTGATCAGGAAATTAAAAATGCCAAATCTGGTAAAGAGGCTTGTATTAAAATTAAAATGAACAGTTTTACCTCCTATAAAATGGTCGATAAATTGTACGAAGCCTCTAATGCAGGGGTAAAAATTCAATTGATTATAAGAGGGATTTGTTGTCTGGTACCAGGTGTCCCAGGAATGAGTGAAAATATTGAAGTGATTAGTGTGATTGATAAATTTCTGGAGCACACCAGACTGTTTATTTTTGGAAATGACGGAGATCCTAAAATCTATATTTCTTCTGCGGATTGGATGACTAGAAACCTGGATTACAGGGTAGAGGTGGGCTGTCCTATTTATGATGCAGATCTAAAAAATGAGTTAATAGACACTTTTAATATGGCTTGGCAGGACAATACCAAATCTAGGTGGCTTACAGAACAACAAGAGAGTCCTTATAGAACCATAGATGGCCCTACAGTTCGTTCTCAATTTGACATGTATGATTATTACAAAGAAAAATTAAAGGCTTAATTGTCTCAATTGATTTTTTAACCGTGAATGAGTTGTTGGTTGCCTAAGTCCTTCATGATTTGGGCTTCAAAAATCAATAGAGACTCCCATTTTTTGTCTACTTCTATTCTGTCTCCATATTGTCTCGCAAATTTTAGAAACATGGTGTAATGACCTGCTTCGCTGATCATGAGTTTTTTATAAAATTCTCTGAGATCTGCATCTTCTAATTCTTCAGAAAGTAACCTAAAGCGTTCGCAGCTTCTGGCTTCAATTAGTGCGGCTATGAGCAACCTGTGAACTAGCTGCGTGGTTCTACTCCCTCCTTTAGGAAAAAAACTAAGAAGAGCAATGACATAGTCATCTTTGCGATCCCTTCCCAGGGTTTGACCCCTGGCTATGATGAGGTCATGGACCATTTTAAAATGACCCATTTCTTCTTTTACTAGTGCGCTCATTTCATTGACCAGCTCTGTATATTCCGGAAAGCCTACAATTATTGATATAGCGGTACTAGCTGCTTTTTGCTCGCAGAAGGCATGATCGGTTAAAATGTCGTCAATATTTTTTTCTACGATATTAACCCATCGAGGGTCTGTGGGTAATTTTAATCCAAGCATTTTATTGTAGGTCTAAGTCAAAACTTTGTCTAAGAACATCTACCGCAGGGTTTTTGCTCCTAATTTTTTCGAATTTCTCTTCTGATGTAAAAGCGTATTTGGTGTCCATAGTTTCTAAAACCGACACTTTTAAAGTAATGCTGTGATTGTTTAATTTGGCTTTTAAATAATCTAAAACGCCTGATTGTGCTCTTTCAACCTCTTTTTTCATGGTATCATTAGGTAGTGTAATGCCAATCACGAAATTATCCAAAAGTTTTGGCTGGTCTGCATTTAAATTAGAAGCGATTATTTTTTGCCCTTCTTTTTCTATTTTTTCTACAAAATCGTTCCAGTATTTTTGTAAGACTTCTTCGGTAAAAGGGTCTTCTATGATGGGGCTATCTACTTGAACTTTATTTTTTAAGGCTTCATTGTGTGCTTTCTTTGCCTTTAAACTCGCAATAGACAAGCCGGAAACCCCTTCTTTTTTCTCTAAATTTAACGTGGGTTTAGTAGATTCGTTTACTGGAATAGGCTTCGCAATGGGTATTTCTTCTAGAATAGGAGCAGATGCTGTTTCCACAATCATTTCATCTACTACAGGGGCAGAAGCTGTTTCTACCTCTAGTTCAACAGACACTGTGTTTGGTGCTGGTACCTGTATAACTTTTTTAGGGGTATGTTCTTTAAATTCGGTTGAAGGTATTATTGGACTAGCACTTACCTCAGTCCAGTCACGATTTTTTTTTTCACCGCCAGAAAGCATAGAAGCTATTTTCATAATAGCGAGCTCTACTAGTAAGCGTTGGTTTTTGGCATTTTTAAATTGAAGATCACAGTGATTGGCTATATCAATAGCACCCAATAAAAAATCAGGAGGTGTTTTTTTTGCCTGTGCCTCATAACGTTGTTTGGTTTCTTCACCAACTTCCATGAGAGAAATAGTAGCAGGAAACTGAGCCAACATCAGGTCTCTAAGGTGGGAGGCCAATCCCTGGATAAAATGGTGTCCGTCAAAACCAAGCGACAAACAGTCATTAAAAACCAATAAACTACTTGGAATATCTCCTGCCAACATGAACTCTGTCTCGGCAAAGTAAATGTCGTAATCTAAAACATTTAGATTCTCACTTACCGCTTGTCTGGAGAGATTTTCTCCAGTGTAACTAATAATTCTATCGAAGATAGACAGGGCGTCTCTCAGTGCTCCGTCTGCCTTTTGAGCAATTAAATGCAAAGCATCTGGATGGGCAGTAATACCTTGATCAGTAGCAATTTTACCCAAATGTAATGCCATATCTGTCACCGTGATTCTCTTGAAATCATAAATCTGACATCTAGACAATATAGTGGGTATAATTTTATGTTTTTCAGTAGTAGCTAAAATAAAAATAGCATGCTTTGGAGGTTCTTCTAAAGTCTTTAAAAAAGCATTAAAAGCCGCTGTAGAAAGCATGTGTACCTCGTCTATGATATAGACCTTATAGGCTCCTTTTTGTGGGGGAATACGTACTTGATCTACTAGGTTTCTAATGTCGTCTACGGAGTTATTAGAAGCAGCGTCAAGTTCAAAAATATTAAAAGCATAATCTTCCTCGGTAGAAGTTCCTAATTCCTTTTCATTGATCTTCTTAGCTAAAATTCTAGCGCAACTCGTTTTACCTACACCCCTAGGCCCACAAAACAATAGTGCCTGAGCTAAATGATTGTTTGCAATAGACTTTTCTAAGGTATTTGTTATGGCAGATTGCCCTACCACATCGTCAAAATTGAGCGGTCGGTATTTTCTGGCAGAAACAAGGAAAGGTTCCAATAGGATGTCTTTTAAAGGTACTCTACAAATATAAAAATAGTAGGGCTTTGTAAGGACTTTGTAATGAGATATTATGCTACTTTTATTAACAAATAGAAAGCATTTATTTTAGAGTTCTCCCTATATTTGCACCCAAGCAGGCTGCCTTATCGCTGGTGGTTTTTCTATCAGAGGAAAGTCCGGACACCCTATTGCAGCATAGCGGGTAACGCCCGTCCGTTGAGAAACGAGGACAAGTGCAACAGAAAGCAGGTACAGGTAATGCTGTAGTGAAACCAGGTAAACTCTATGCGGTGCAACGCCATGTAAACTGACGTTTGAGGGCGGCAAGTTCGAGTCAGAGGGTAGGCGGTTCGAGCCTTGGAGTAATTCAAGGCCTAGATAAATGATAAGGGCGTTTTTAACGTTACAGAATCCGGCTTATGGCCTGCTTTTTTTTTATTTTTCAAAAAAACTAAACACACTAGATCCATACCTTCTAGCTTCCCTAAAGTTAGGGGTTTCAGAGAGGTCCATATGTTTCTCGTGTTCAATGACTAAAACACCACTTTCTAAGACTAATTCTTTCTCAAAGGCCATCTGGGCAATCTGTTGAAATTCTTCTAAAGGCAAAGCATACGGTGGGTCTGCAAAAATAATATCGAATTTTTTAGGTGTTTTTTGGAGGTAGGTGTAAACATCACTTTTAATCACCTCAATAGGCATGTCTAGTTTTTCTGCCATCTCAGTAATAAACTGAGTACATCCTGCGTGAATTTCCACTGCAGTAATTGCATTAACACCCCTTGAGGCAAATTCATAAGAAATATTTCCACTACCTGAGAACAGGTCCAAAACACTAATCTCATCCAAATAATATTGGTTGTTAATAATGTTGAATAATGCTTCCTTAGCCATATCTGTCGTAGGTCTAATAGGAAGTTTTTTGGGCGCTGAAATTTTTCGCCCCTTGTGTTGGCCTGAAATAATTCGCATGATTAAGCGTTTAAGGTAATTCTATCAAAGTGATAGTCAGATAAATGGGCAGGTATTTTTTGGGTAAAACTAGGCCTGTAAATACTACAATGATTAAGATATTGTAATGCTTTTTTAAAATAAGGATCCGCTTCCGTGGTTTCCCCATAAAAAAGCATGTGAACTTCTTTAGGATCTAATTCTAATTGCTCTAAACTAAATAGAATGTAATAGAGAAGATCTTCTGTGCTCCCAATTTGAAAACTATTAAAGAATTGTAATTTCTTATTTTTAATGACAGTTATATTCAAAGTGCCTTGATCTATATGGGCATAACAAGCTTTCTCTGAAGCATCATGCTCAATACTCAGTAATTCCTCTAAGTGCAAGGCAGCGTGATGCTTATAGTCAAAAGGACCAAAACAATCAAAAATATAGTTGTTAGCTGCAGTAAATGGCACATATACTACAAGCATGTCTTTATGGGTAATAGTGTCATAAGCCAATTCATCATGGGGCAATAGCTGAGCATTAAATTTCACATAATCATTTAATTTAGACGCATCGAATAAAGCCTGGGGCACAATATTGAATAATGCATTGCTATGAATGACTACTACAGACTCATAGGTTCTAGTCGGAACATGATGAGATTCTAAAAATTGACGCAAGACCTCTTTTAACTCATTCTCAGAGAGTGGTGCAGAAAAACGCATGCGCTGTACCTCAATGAGCTCCTGACTTACTTTGTCTGTAATACAAAAAGAAAGTCCATTCAAACTCAATTGAATGGACAGTCTAGTATTTTGATATGAACGATTTTCCTTGTTCAAATGATCCTTAGTTTTGTTTTTTCTTATCGTAGATAGGAGGCCAGTTTCCACTGTTACTCACATCTACTAAAGAACCTACTATAATCTGAGAACCATTAACTTCATCTACACTCACTTGAGCATTTTCAGCAGCTAATAAATCTGGATCTTGGTCGTAAAGTATGGTCTTTTTGTCCACAGAAATTTTAAAAACAGGGACCCTGTAGTCATTCTTGCGAATCACTTTTGCTTCCATTTTAAATTTCTCCCCATTTGCCGCAAAAGGGACATTCATCATATTCTTATAACGCATGTCATTTTTAAACAAAGAATCTTTTACGGAAACAAACCCAAGAGTATCAATGATTTTAACTTCTTTAAGCATATCTATTCTATATACTTTGTTGAATTCGTAAAAAGAAGAATCTCTTTGTTGTGTAATGATATATTGAGAACTATCTACAAATTGAACCAAAGCATTAAAATCTGAAGCGTATTCTCCTTTAACTGTTTTGTGTGCTTCTTGAGCATTACGAATGTCTTTCATGACATTAATTACTGCTGTAAAACGCTCTTGCTTTACTTTTTTAAATTCAATAGGGGCGTTTACAGAAAGGTATATCATGTATGCAAATACAATTGAAAGAACCCAAAGTACAAGTTTTAATACAGTCTTCATTATAATAGTAATATTTAAAATTTAGTGGTTTCACAAATCTACAATTTTTTTTTAATCGCAAAAGTATTTGCCCTTAATTTTACGCATTATCTTTGGGGCTATGACAACTGCTTCCCCCATAGATTTTTATAAAAAACTCAAGACTTCCTTTCCCCATGAACCTACCCTTACGCAAGAGCGTGCCCTCGAAGCCTTTGCACAATTTGTATGTAATGACAACAAAGAAGAACTCCTTTTATTAAAAGGGTATGCGGGAACAGGGAAAACTACCTTGATAGGAACATTGGTCAATCAGTTGTGGCAAATTAAGTATAAGTCAGTACTCATGGCTCCAACAGGAAGGGCCGCTAAAGTAATGGCAGGTTATGCTAAAACAGAAGCGTTTACTATTCACAGGAAAATATATTTCCCTAAAAAAGCCGCTGGGGGAGGCATTCAATTTACAAAGGCACCAAATAAGCACCGTCATACTATTTTTATTGTAGATGAGGCTTCCATGATCCCAGACACTCCAGAAGGAGGGAAAAACAACACTTCCTTATTAGATGACCTCATTACTTATGTATACTCAGGACACAAATGTAAATTAGTATTGGTGGGAGATGTGGCTCAATTGCCGCCAGTGCACCTTTCTCTGAGCCCAGCCTTAAATGAAGAGACCCTTCAATTTAATTACAGTAAAACAGTCCCTCTAATCACTTTAAATGAGGTAGTGCGACAGGCAGCAGATTCAGGTATACTGTTTAATGCCACTTTATTAAGAGACCAACTAGAGAGCGATTTTATAGAGACGTTTAAGTTCTCACTAGATCATTATAAAGATATTGTAAGGCTTATAGATGGGCATGAAATTCAAGAAGCGATAGAAGACGCCTACGCTACTGGCGGCAAGGAGGAAACCGCATTTATAGTCCGCTCCAACAAGCGGGCCAATCAATACAATGAAAGTATTCGAAACAGGATTCTTTTTTTAGAACACGAATTGGCGGCTGGAGACTATATGATGGTGGTTAAAAACAATTACTTTTGGCTAGACACTACCTCAGAAGCAGGTTTTATAGCCAATGGTGACATCATTGAGATACTGGAGATTTTTGCTATTAAGGAACTGTACGGATTTAGGTTTGCAGAGGTAAAGGTGAGAATGGTAGATTATCCCAATCAAAAACCTTTTGAAACTACCCTACTTTTAGACACCATAGCTGCAGAATCTCCTTCCTTATCTTATGAAGACGGGAACAAGCTATACCAAGCAGTTTCCGAAGATTACGCCAGTGAGAAATCTAATTACAAGCGTTTTTTAGGTATTAAAAACAACAAGTACTTTAACGCATTACAAGTGAAATTCTCTTATGCAATTACCTGTCACAAATCGCAAGGAGGGCAATGGGACACTGTTTTTGTAGAGCAGCCCTATTTGCCCAATGGAATAGATAAAGAGTATTTGCGTTGGCTGTATACAGCCATTACTAGGGCCAAGAAAAAATTATACCTCATAGGATTTAAGGGAGATTTTTTTGAAGAAAACTAACAAGACCCCTTATATTTGAATCATAATCCGACTATATGAAGGCAATTGCCATGATACCGGCTCGTTATGCGGCCTCTAGATTTCCAGCCAAACTCTTACAGGATTTGGGTGGTAAATCAGTCATTCAAAGAACTTACGAAGCTACTTTAGCTAGCGGATTATTTAGCGAAGTATACGTAGTCACAGACCACCAGACCATATTTGATTTAATACAAGAAATGGGTGGCACGCCTATAATGAGTCAGGGTGAATTTGAATGTGGGTCCGACAGAATTGCCGCGGCAGCAGCAGGACTATCAGCAGACGTTATTGTCAATGTTCAGGGCGACGAACCTTTTATAGATACAGAAAGTTTAAGGGATTTATTGGCGGTTTTCACCGCCGATGCTCAAAAAAAAATATCCCTAGCCTCCCTCATGTACCCCATCTCCGAACAAGAGGAAATAGACAACCCAAACGCCGTAAAGGTTATTGTGAATTTAAAGGATCAAGCCTTGTACTTCTCAAGAGCTCCCATACCATATCCAAGAGAAAGCTCTGGAGTTCCATACTGTAGACATAAAGGAGTGTATGCTTTTAGAAAAGAAGCTTTAGAGGCTTTTCCAAAAATGCTCATGGGACCTTTAGAAAAAGCAGAGAAAATAGAGGCGATTAGATATTTAGAACACGGACACACCATTCAAATGGTGCGAACCTCTCATAGGGGCATTGGAATAGACGTTCCAGAAGATTTAGAAAAAGCAAGAAGTGCATGGAAGTAGATTACAGCGAAATAAAAGTAATAGGGTTTGACGCAGACGACACCCTTTGGGTAAACGAAACTTATTTTAGAGATACAGAGGACAAATTTGCTCATATGCTCTCTAAATATGAAACACCTAATGCCGTAGATCAGGAACTCTTTAAAATGGAAATGAAAAACCTGCCAATTTACGGATATGGAATTAAAGGGTTTATGCTTTCTATGGTGGAATCTGCTATTGAACTCTCTGGTGGTCGTGTGACACCTGAAGAAATTAATCAAATAATACGCTGGGGAAAAGAAATGTTAGACCACCCCGTAGAATTATTAGCTGGAATTCCAGAGGCTTTAAAGGCCTTGAGTGGTTCCTATAGACTAATAGTCCTTACAAAAGGAGATCTATTAGACCAAGAAAGGAAAATTGAAAAATCAGGTTTAGGAGCATACTTTCATCATGTAGAGGTGCTGAGTGACAAGAAACCTTCTAATTATCTGGAGTTATTGACACATTTAGAGATACCCCCTGAAGAATTTTTGATGATAGGGAATTCCTTAAAATCAGATGTACTGCCCCTTATTGAAATTGGTGCTCAAGCGGTTCATGTGCCCTTTCATATCACTTGGGCACACGAAGAGATAACTCCAGATCAAACTTCAGATTTTTTGACCTTGAATCATATCAATGAATTGTTGCCTTATTTAAATAAGTAAAATGCGTTTACTAGCTAAATATATTTTTTATAAATTCATGGGTTGGACCTTCAATGGGAATTTTCCATGTATTGAGAAATGTGTTTTTATTGTGGTGCCCCATACCTCTAATTGGGATTTTATAATGGGTTTGGTCGTTAGAAAAATAATGAATATTGAGATTAATTATATTGGGAAGAAGAGTTTGTTTAAGTGGCCATATGGTTGGTTTTTTAGATGGACAGGAGGGGCCCCAATAGACAGAACCAAAAATTCCGATACTGTATCTGCAGTCGCGCAGCTTTTCAAAGAAAGAGCGGTCTTTAGATTGGCTCTTTCTCCAGAAGGGACTCGAAAAAGAGTAGACCAATGGAAAACAGGGTTCTACTACATTGCTAAAACGGCAGAAGTTCCGCTGGTATTAATCACTTTTGATTATGGAAAAAAAGAAATCAAAATTTCTGAGCCCCATTGGCCAACAGATAATATGCAGGAAGATTTCAAAACCTATGAAGCCTTCTTTGAAGGTGCCTTAGGTAAGCACCCAGATCAGAGTTACTTTGCTAAATCATAGCTCAGTTTCATGCTTTTTTTTATGATTAAATACTAGAAAATTATTCCTGCATAGAGTGATATACGTTTTGAACGTCGTCGTCTTCTTCTATTTTTTCTAGAAGTTTCTCTACATCTGCAGCCTCTTCTTCTGTAAGTTGTTTGGTTACTTGAGGAATGCGCTCAAAACCTGAAGATAAAATCTCTAGTCCTCTAGATTCTAATTCTTTTTGAATGGCACCAAAACTTTCAAATGGCGCGTAGATTAAAATACCGTCTTCTTCATCTACAAAAACCTCTTCTGCACCAAAGTCTATCAGTTCTAATTCTAATTCCTCAGGATCAATTCCCTCTGCAGGAATCCTAAAATTACAAGTATGGTCAAACATAAACTCCACAGAACCCGAGGTGCCCATATTTCCATTACACTTATTAAAGTAACTTCTAATGTTTGCTACTGTTCTGGTATTGTTGTCTGTGGCCGTTTCTACTAATATGGCAATCCCGTGAGGGGCATAACCCTCAAACAAAACCTCTTTATAATCCCCTAAACTTTTATCAGAAGCTCTTTTTATGGCACGCTCTACGTTGTCCTTAGGCATATTTACAGACTTGGCATTCTGAATCACAGCCCTTAGTCTGGAATTGGAATCTGGATCTGGACCCCCTTCTTTAACTGCCATTACAATGTCTTTACCAATTCTTGTAAAGGCCTTAGACATGGCAGACCAACGTTTCATTTTTCGTGCTTTTCTAAATTCAAAAGCTCTTCCCATAGTAGATGTATTTCTGTTTAAAGTGTCAAATTTAATATTTTTATCCTTTACTGATCATACATTCTTCAATGCTTATAGCTAGGTCAAAATCTTTTTGAGTAACGCCCTTAGCATCGTGGGTGATCAGTTTAATTAGCAGCCTGTTGTATCTATTGCTCCAGTCTGGATGGTGTCCATGAGACTCGCACTCAAAGGCAATTCTAGCCATAGCAGAGAAACACTCTTTAAAGTCATTAAATTGAAAAGTACTCACCAAGTAACCGTCTGCATAGGTCCAATGCGGTAATGTCTTTAATTTTTCTGTGATTTGTGCTTCTGTAAGTGCTTCCATAAATATTTGTTTTTGTAAATATAATCTAATCTAATAATGCGCTTCTAAACAATCCTTATAACTATGGGTAATCTCCAAGGGTAAGGGGTGGTCTTTTGCCAATACGGCCAAGTATCTATTCTCATTGGTGGTATAGATTCTCTTATACACAGGATTACCTATACGTAACTGATGTACTATTTCTTGAATAAATTCCTCGTGAGGTACAAGGTCAGAACTTCCTAAATGGTAAATTCCTGAGGCGTCTTGATTCAGTAGCAATAGGATTTGCTGGCAAATTTTTTCTCCAGAAGACACATTGATGATCAGGTTGGGAAAAACTTCTATAGGGACCTTGTCTAAAATGAGTTGTTTAATCTCCTTCACTCTGGGAGATTGAGGGCCAAATACCATGGGAGCTCTCAGGAGTAAAAGATTTTCTTTGAGAAGTTTTTGAAGGCTGTGCTCAATTTTAATCTGAAACTTGCCATATATACTTTCAGAAAGTGTTTTGTCAAATTCGTAAGAAGGATATTTGCTATAGGCGTCAAATACATTTGCTGAGGAGAGAAACACCACCTTACAGCCATAGTCGTTAGCGTATTGAGCCAAATGCTGATGCATGGTAATGAGCGCGTCAAAAGGGCCTCTAATGACAGAAATAACTACAGTGGGCGCTACACTGGCTAACAGCTCATAGGCAGAGTCCTCTGCTACATTAAAGGAAGTGAATTTCTGATTTTTCCCATAGGCATTTTCTTGGGTGCAATAGGTACCCAAAGTGTTGTAAAATCTGTTGAATTCTTTAAAGAGAAGCCCTCCAATAAAACCACTGGCTCCAAAAATAAAAATCTTTTTTGCTTTCAAAAGCCTGTTATTATATGTATTAACCCTTGTAGAATGGGAGTTTCACCACAGAGGCTTTAAGGGCTTTTTTTCTTACCTGAATAAAAATCTCGCTGTCTAATTTACTGTAGTCTACAGACACATACCCTAGACCAATTCCAATTCCAAGAGAGGGAGACATAGTACCAGAAGTCACGATTCCTATCTCTTTTCCTTGCGCGTCTACAATGGGATAATCATGTCTAGGAATACCTCTTTCTTCTAGCGCAAAAGCCACTAGTTTTCTATGAACACCTGCTTCTTTCTGTACTGCCAATCCTGATGCGTTTACAAAATCTTTGGAAAATTTAGTGATCCAACCCAATCCAGCTTCTAGCGGAGAGGTTTGGTCATTAATATCATTTCCGTATAGGCAATAACCCATCTCTAATCTCAAGGTGTCCCTGGCCGCTAAACCAACAGGTTTAATGCCATATGAAGTGCCTGCTTCAAATACCTTATACCAAAGCTGTACAGCTTCTTCATTCTTACAATAAATCTCAAAGCCTCCTGATCCGGTATATCCAGTCGCAGAGATAATCACATGTTCAATACCCGCAAAAGGACCTACCTCAAAATGATAAAATGGAATGTCTGCCAATGAAATATCGGTGAGCGACTGCATGGCTTCTACTGCTTTTGGACCCTGTATGGCTAAAAGGGAATAGTGGTCTGAAAGGTTTCTAAGCTGCGCTTTGTAAGTTTCATTATATGTATTAATATGGGCCCAGTCTTTGTCAATATTGGAGGCGTTTACCACCAATAAATATTTCTCAGGCGCGAGCATATATACAATAAGGTCGTCTACAATACCACCAGTTTCATTTGGAAAACAACTATACTGTGCTTTTCCTGGTTTTAAATGGGCCACTTCATTAGAGGTCACTTTTTGTAACAGATCAAAGGCTGTTGGGCCTTCTACTAAAAATTCTCCCATATGAGATACGTCAAATACACCCACGCCATTTCTCACGGTGTCGTGTTCTGCGTTAATACCCTGGTAAGAAACAGGCATATTATAACCAGCAAAAGGAACCATTTTGGCGCCAAGCGATTCGTGTACGGAAGTAAGGGCGGTATTTTTCATGCAAATAATTTTTGTAAAAGTATTTATTTCTTGGAGAATACACCACTCCTTTCTGTAAACAATACCTTTTTTTTAGTTCACCATATTTTAGTACATTTAAACTTATTCAAAACCCAATTATGAAAGTATATTTTCTTCTTTGTACCTCTTTATTTACTTTTTTTGTTGCTGCCCAGCAACTTCCAACAGATTATTTAACGGCTGATTTTCACAAAGGCCGTAGAGATGCTTTCAGGGCAGAAATGCCGGCCAATTCAGTAGCGGTTTTATTTTCTAATCCTGTGAGAAATAGAGCCAATGATGTAGATTATATATACCACCAAGATCCAGATTTTCATTACCTCACGGGTTATAACGAACCCCACGCGGTGCTGTTAATTTTCTCCTCGCCACAAACAACTCCAGACGGGAATACTTACAATGAATTAATTTTCGTACAAGAACGTAATGCTAGGGCAGAACAATGGAATGGTAGAAGGTTAGGCGTGGAAGGAACCATAGCAAGCTTAGGTTTTGAATCTGCTTATAATGGCAGTGAATTTGCGGCTTTAGATATGGATTTCAAGACGTTTGACAAAGTGTTGTTTTACAACTTTAACAATGATTATAGAGACACCAGAGATGGGGCAGATTTATTTGATTTGGTCAAATCTTTTAAAAATAAAATAGGATTTCCAGCCAACTACAATGCGTCGCTTCAGCAGGTATACACCCTCATTCAATCTACGACTGAAAAAGACACCCAAAAAGTAGTATCTCAATTAAAACGCTATATGAACAGTGATGCTTCTTTGGCAGAAGATCTAGTAGTGAAAGATTTTCTAAATGCAGCCATGCAAACCAAGGATCAGAAAATTATGGATCGCGCTAAAACGGCTGTAAACTTAGCTATAAATCAATACAATTTTGATTTGGAAGGCCTTGGCCAAATTATGAGTGGTTTAAGAGAAACCAAATTACCAGAAGAAATGGTGCTTTTAAGGAAAGCCATTGAGATATCGGCCATAGGCCAATTGGAAGTAATGAAGGCCATGCACCCAGGAATGTCTGAGACAGAGGTGCAGGGTGTGCATGAATATGTGTATAAAAAATACGGGGCAGAATACGAGGGGTATCCATCAATTGTGGGCGGTGGAAACAACGGTTGTATTTTGCATTATATAGAAAATAACAAGCCTAAGCTGGGTGATGAATTGGTCTTAATGGATTTGGGTGCTGAATACCACGGATACACAGCAGACGTAACCCGAACCATTCCAGCCAACGGAGTATTTAGTCCAGAGCAAAAAGCGATTTATGAAATTGTGTACAATGCCCAAGAGGCAGGAATAGCAGCTAGTGTGGTAGGTGCGCCATTTTCTGCTCCAGGAGCTGCGGCTTCTAAAGTGGTGGCAGCCGGCCTTATTTCTCTAGGACTTATAAAAGAGGCTTCTGAGGCTAGAAAATACTTCCCACACGGCACTTCTCATTATTTAGGCTTAGATGTTCACGACAAAGGAACTTACGGACCTTTTAAGGCCAATACAGTTATCACTGTGGAGCCTGGAATCTATATTCCTAAAGGTAGTGACTGCGATCCAAAGTGGTGGGGTATTGCCGTTAGAATAGAAGACGATATTCTTATTTCAGACCAAGGACCTGTATTGTTATCTTATATGGCACCGCGTTCTGTAGCAGCTATTGAAGCGGCTATGAAGCTTCCAAGTCCCTTAGATTCTTTTAGTTTGCCAACCCTAGAGTAGTCATGTTAATTAGGAGCCTACTCGCAATTTGTTTTTGTTTTTTTACTGGGTCTATGAACGCTCAGAAACTGTATGTTTTGGGAACCCTTCAAGACGGCGGATCCCCACATATGGGTTGCGAGAAGTTGTGCTGTGCAGTTGAAAAAGTAAATGATTATGTCAGTAGTATAGGGGTAGTAGGAGCGCGTAAATCTTATATTTTTGACGCTACACCAGATGTTGTTTCACAAACCAATTATTTGAGAGAGGTCTCCGGCTACAATGAGGTGGCTGTTTTTCTTACTCATGCACATATGGGGCATTATACAGGGCTTATGCACCTGGGAAGAGAGGCTTATAATGCGTCAGAAACAATAGTTTATGCCATGCCT
This sequence comes from Flavobacteriaceae bacterium, assembly GCA_018401115.1. Lineage (GTDB taxonomy): Bacteria > Bacteroidota > Bacteroidia > Flavobacteriales > Flavobacteriaceae > MAG-120531. The sequence goes on from JAGYKX010000005.1 coordinate 175,296, forward strand.
AAAATGACTTCTTTTTTAAGTCAAAATGGTCCTTGGAGTCAATTGGTGTCATTGAAAAACATTCTGCTATTACCTATACAAAACAATCAAGCAGTGTATTTAGATCAAAACTTAAAAGTCACTCCGTTGAAAGTACCGCACAGGGATGAATATTCGGAAACGGTGGGTTATTTGATTGATGGGAAGCATAAAACTGCTTTGTATATTCCAGATATTGACAAATGGTCTAAATGGACTGTGGCCATTGAGCAACTTATAGAGCAAGTAGATTACGCTTTTTTAGACGGAACATTTTTTTCAGATGGAGAAGTACCCAGGCCCATGGCAGAAGTGCCACATCCATTTGTTTCTGAAACGGCTTTACTTTTAGATTCACTGTCTTTAAAAGAGCGTCAAAAAGTATATTTTATTCACTTAAACCATAGTAATCCTGCTCGCAACGCTGAATTTCAAGGCCGTATTGATCTTGAAAAGCAAGGATTTCATTTTGCTGAATTTGGATTGACTTTTGATTTGTAAAAAAAAACTATTCTTGCATTAAGAAGCGCTTGAGTCCCTGATAATCAGAAATTTTAGTGGCATGTTTTTGTTTGGACAATACCTCCACAATTTTGTGAGGTATAGTCAGTGTCTTACCCAGCGTTTTTTCTACCACTTCTAAAAACTTAACGGGATGTGCTGTCTCTAAAAATACGCCATAGGTATTCGGATGGTCTTTCTGATATTCTAAAAGTCCTAAATAACCTACAGCTCCGTGTGGGTCTGCAGTGTAATGGTGCTCTTTTTCAATAAAACGCATGGCCTCTTGAGTTTGTGGGTCTGTAAAACTATAGGCACTGAATCCTTTTTTAAGAATTCCGTGTTCATTTTTATGCATCTGTAAGATTCTGACAAAGTTACTAGGATCTCCTACATCCATGGCATTAGAAATGGTGGCAACAGATTTTTCAGCTTGGTACGTCCCGTTTTTCATGAAATTGGGTACCACCTTATTGGCATTGGTGGCTGCTATAAAATGAGATACGGGAAGTCCCATTTCTCTGGCGACCATACCGGCACATATATTGCCAAAATTACCTGAGGGTACAGAGAAAACGAGTTCTTTTCCGCTTTTGTCTAGAGAGGGTTTAAGGGTTTTATAGGCTAAGAAGTAGTACAGCATTTGTGGCAACCATCTCGCTATGTTTATGGAATTGGCAGAGGTGAGTTGTTTGTAGTCTGTAATCTCAGGGTCTAAAAAAGCTGTTTTGACCATTTTTTGACAATCGTCAAAGCTACCATCTACCTCTAATGCTCTAATATTTTGTCCCAAAGTTGTGAGTTGTTTTTCCTGTATAGGACTCACTTTTCCGCTGGGATACAAGATTACAACTTCCACCCCTTTAACGCCAAGAAATCCATTGGCTACTGCACCTCCAGTATCTCCAGAAGTGGCTACCAATACCGTCACAGGGGCTTGATTTTTTTCGGAAAATAAACCGAGGCATTGCGCCATAAATCTTGCTCCTACATCTTTAAAAGCTAGGGTAGGACCGTGATATAATTCAAGAGACCCTACACTATCCGAAAGGGGTACCACCGGGAAATTAAAATCTAAGACCGTTTCTAGTACCTTTTTTAAGTCACTTTTACTCAAAATATCTTGGGTAAAAGGTCGCATGACTTCCATTCCTACTGCTACAGGAGATAGTTGTTCTATTTCTTGAAAGAATTTTGAATCTAGACTAGGAATGTGGTCTGGATAATACAAACCTTTGTCTGGTGCAATCCCTTTAATGACAGCTTCTTTAAAGCTTGCTTTTAAACTGGGGGTGTCTATTGAAAAATATTCCATGTTATGTTAAGCGGGGTATACCCCTTTTTCATTGATGTTAGAAATGTGTATGTCAAATGAAATCCCAAAGGGCTCATAGACATTCCTAATAGCGTCTGCTACTTTTAAGGCGTTATCTTTGCCTTTTGAAAGGGCAAATACTGAAGGACCAGATCCTGAAATCCCACCTCCCAAAGCACCGGCATCTAGCGCTGCTTCTTTTATTTCGGTAAATCCAGGGATGAGTATGCTCCTTATTGGTTCAATGACTACATCTTGTAGCGAACGGCCAATCAATTCGTAATCTTCTCTGTACAATCCAGCAACCAAACCACCTAAGTTTCCCCATTGGGTAATAGCGTCTTTAAGAGATAGGTTAGATTTTAATATCCTTCTAGAATCTGCTGTTTTAATCTCTATTTGAGGGTGTATGACAGTGGCGTATAACTCACTGGGACTTGGGAGTAAAATAACATCTAGGGGATCTGTGCTTCTAACCAAGGTAAATCCGCCTAACAGGGCTGGAGCCACATTATCTGCATGAGCCACTCCTGACGCCAGACGTTCCCCCTCCATAGCAAATGGAATGAGTTCTTTTGTTGTAAAAGGATTCCCCAATAGATGGTTTATGGCCCAAACTGCACCAGCACTGCTTGCAGCACTGCTGCCTATACCACTACCTGCTTTTATGCGTTTGTCTATTTTAATGTCAAAGCCAGCGTCACTTTCTAATGCTTCTAGGAGCGCTACACCCGCTACACCCGCTACATTCTGGGTAGTCTCCAGTGGAAGGTTTTGCCCTAAAATTTCGCTAATAGTAATGCCTTTTGTAGCAGTTTGCGTCACGGTCATATAGTCTCCCACTCCTGCAAGAGAAAGACCAAGGACGTCAAAGCCGCAAGATACATTGGCAATAGTTCCAGGACAAAATACACGTATAGACTTCATGAGATTTGGCTTTATGATCTTAAAGGTAGTTTTTAAAAGTTTCCAACTCGAATAATGTCTGCAAATATACCAGAGGCTGTAACCGCGGCACCAGCACCCGCACCTTTAATAATCATAGGCTGATTCGGATAGCGTTCTGTATAAAACAAGACAATATTATCACTTCCTTCTAAAGCGTAAAAATCATGACCCTGGGATATTTCTTGAAGCCCTACGGAGGCTTTTCCCTCTTTAAAGCTAGCCACGTATTTTAGTTTTGCGCCTTTGGCCGATGCCTTTTGGTATAGGGCTTGAAAATCTACCTCATATTTTATCAAACTTTCAAAGAAGGCTTCATTAGATTTCGTTTCTAGACTTTCTGCCGGTAAGAATGCGTTGCTCTCAATATCTGATATTTCCATGATATGACCACTCTCTCTCGCTAGTATTAGTATTTTACGCATGACGTCTATTCCGCTTAGATCTATAGTTGGGTCTGGTTCTGTATAGCCCTCTTCCTGAGCTTGTTTCACCACATCGTGGAAAGTGGTTTGATCATTAAAGTGATTAAATACAAAATTTAAACTCCCAGAGAGTACGGCTTGAATTTCTTTGATCTCATCTCCAGAGGCCACGAGGTTTTTAAGAGTGTCTATTATTGGTAATCCAGCTCCTACATTAGTTTCAAATAGGAATGAAGCATTATAAGTTCTGGCCAAATCTTTGAGTTTTCTATAATTTGAATAGTCAGAGGCACAGGCAATTTTGTTACAGGTAACTACAGAAATACTCTTAGAAAGATAATCTGCGTAAGTGTTTGCCACCACATCACTCGCGGTATTGTCTACAAAAATGGCATTTCGGAGGTTTAGCTCTGTTATTTTTTGTAAGAATAAGGCTTGATCTGCTTTTTCTCCATTGGAAAGTAAATTTTGCCAATTTTTGAGATCTATACCGTCTGAGGCAAAACACATGGTCCTAGAATTACTCATACCAATAACCCTTACAGAGAGTTTTAACTGCTTTTTAAGGTAGTCTTTTTGTTGGGCCAATTGCGCCAATAATTTAGCCCCAACATTTCCAACCCCCATGACAAAGAGGTTTAACTGTTTAATATTTTCTTCGAAGAATACTTCATGTAGTGCATTTAAGGCTTTTTTGACGTCTGTTTTTTCTATAACTGCGGAGATGTTTCGTTCAGAAGCCCCTTGAGCTATAGCCCTGATATTGACATTGTTTTTACCAAGGGTGGCAAACATTTTGCCACTTAAACCTTGGTGCTTTTTCATTTGATCTCCTACCAACGCAATAATAGCCAAATCATTCTCTGCAATAACCGCTTTAATTTTACCCTGTGACATTTCAAATTCGAAAGCTTCATTTACGAGTGCCACTGCGTTTGAGGTGTCTTCTGTAGCAATACCCACACAGATAGAATGTTCTGAAGAAGCTTGAGTAATTAACACCACACTTATTTTTGCATTGGAGAGTACTTCGAAAAATCTTTTAGATATTCCTGGAATACCTACCATTCCCGGTCCTTCTAATGAAATTAAGGCAATATTTTCTACGTGGCTAATGCCTTGTACGGTTTTGTTTCCTTCTGAAGTTTGTTTTTGAATTAGTGTACCTAACGCCTGAGGTTCAAAAGTGTTTTTAATGGCAATAGGAATTTGCTTTTGTAATATCGGTTGAATGGTAGGAGGGTAGAGTACTTTAGCACCAAAATGAGACAATTCCATGGCCTCTTCATATGAAATGCTAGTGATGGGTCTGGCTTGCTTTACTAATTTTGGATTTGCTGTAAACATGCCACTTACGTCGGTGTATATTTCAAGCAATACAGCATCTAGTGCAGCTGCCACTATGGCTGCAGTAAAATCTGAACCACCCCTTCCTAGTGTAGTTGCAACGCCATCTGTGCTAGAAGCAATAAAGCCCCCCATAACTACAATGGTGTTTTTATTTTTCCCATTAAATTCTTTCAATTTTTGGTTGGTGAGCGGGTAGTTAACAGTTGCTTTACCGTGTAAATGGTCTGTAGTGATGAGTGTTCTCGCGTCTGCATGAAGGGCGTCTAAGCCTTGAGACTTAAAGTAAGCACTGATAATATAAGAGGACAATAGTTCTCCAAAGCTCACTATTTTGTCTGAGAGTTTTGGGGTTATTTCTCCGATGAGGAAAGCACCTTCTAAAAGGGTTTCTAAGGTGTTTAATGCCGCTTTAATCTGACTTAAGATTCCAGCCTGATCATTGGTTGGAATAAGAGATTTTACCGTGTCTAAGTGTCTTTTTTCAATCTCGTTTAAAGGTGTTTTGTATTGGGGGTCTTGATGGGCTGCTGAAGCTGCGGTTTCTAGCAATAAATCCGTTATGCCTCCAAGTGCAGAAACAATAACATATTGTTTTTTATAGGTGTTCTGTTGAACGATATTTTTTACAAGACTGATATTTTGTGCGTTGGCTACTGAGGTACCACCGAATTTTAAAACATTCATGGGTTAGTTTTTAAAAATAAAAAAGTAAATAAATAGGTTGCGGAAGTAATCATCTAATACCCCAAAGGGGTTCCTGTAGTAGTAGTCAAAGAAAATGTGCTCGTTAGATTACGAGTGCCTGTAGTTTCAATATGGAGTGAAAATGGCATGCTTTGATCATTTATAAATCAAATATAGACAAATGCACCACCTGAGCATTCTAAAACAATTATTTTTAGTAGATGTGTAATTTTAGATGCTTTTTGATGAGAATTTATAGATATATACTCTGAAATAGAGCTATATCAAAAAAGCCACTCCAACGGAGCGGCATTTTTAATGTGGTGTAAATGTTTCCATTAAGAGGCTTCAGATGATTCTTCTGCTTTTTTAATGGTGACCTTTAGTTTTTCATCATCATTGGCATCTCTGTCCAATGAAATGGTGTCTCCTGAGACCAAATTGGCATTGACAATCTGCTCTGCCAAACTGTCTTCAATATACTTTTGAATGGCTCTTTTCAATGGTCTTGCGCCAAACTGTTTGTCAAATCCTTTTTCAGCAATAAAATCCTTTGCCTTTTTAGATAGTTTCAATTGGTAGCCAAGTCCTTCAATTCTTTTGAACAACTTCTTTAACTCAATATCAATGATCAAGTGAATGTCTTCCTGCTCCAGAGCGTTAAAGATAACAATGTCGTCTATTCTGTTCAAAAATTCAGGAGCAAATGCCTTTTTAAGGGCATTTTCTATTACGCCTTTATTGTGTTTTTCAGATTGAGATTTCATAGATGCGGTACCAAAACCAACCCCCTGACCAAAGTCTTTAAGTTGCCTAGACCCAATATTAGAGGTCATGATAATAATGGTATTTCTAAAATCAATCTTACGCCCTAAACTATCTGTTAAATAACCGTCGTCTAAGACTTGAAGCATGGTGTTAAACACATCTGGATGTGCTTTTTCTACCTCATCTAAAAGTATCACAGCATAAGGTTTCCGCCTTACTTTTTCAGTTAACTGCCCACCTTCTTCATAACCCACATAGCCCGGAGGGGAACCAATTAATCTAGAAATGGCAAATTTCTCCATGTATTCACTCATGTCTATACGAATGAGCGATTCTTCAGAGTCAAACAATTCCTTTGCCAATACTTTAGCCAACTGAGTTTTTCCAACACCGGTCTGTCCTAAAAATATAAAAGATCCAATGGGTTTATTAGGGTCTTTTAATCCAGCTCTATTTCTTTGAATGGCCTTTGCTACTTTGGCGACTGCTTCGTTCTGACCAATCACCGCTTCTTGAATAATCTCAGGCAATTTAGCCAACTTTGTGCTTTCTGCTTGTGCAATTCTAGTAACAGGAATACCACTCATCATAGAAACAACATCTGCCACATGGTTGTCCGTAACGACTTCTTTATGTAATTTACTTTCTTCTTCCCATTGATCTTGAGCGTCTTGAAGTGCTTTTTCTAGTTTTTTCTCGTCGTCACGGAGTTTGGCTGCCTCTTCATAACGCTGCTTTTTAACCACAGTGTTCTTTTCTTCCCGAACAGTTTCTAGCTGGTTTTCTAAACTAACAATCTGTTTGGGCACATTCATATTGGTAATATGAACTCTTGAGCCCACTTCATCTAGGGCGTCAATAGCCTTGTCTGGTAAGAAGCGATCCGTAATATAGCGGTCTGTAAGCGTCACACATGCTTCTAATGCCTCATCGGTATAGTTAACATTGTGGTGGTCTTCATACTTGGGTTTAATATTTTTAAGAATTTCGAGGGTCTCTTCTACAGAGGTGGGTTCCACAATGACTTTTTGAAACCTTCTTTCCAAGGCACCATCTTTTTCTATGTGTTGTCTAAACTCATCTAAGGTTGTGGCACCAATACATTGTATCTCTCCCCTGGCTAGGGCTGGTTTAAACATATTAGAAGCGTCTAAACTTCCCGTAGCACCACCCGCACCAACTATGGTGTGAATTTCATCTATAAATAGGATAATATCTTCATTTTTTTCCAATTCGTTCATGACCGCTTTCATACGCTCTTCAAATTGACCACGGTATTTTGTGCCAGCTACTAAGGAGGCTAAGTCTAAAGTAACCACCCTTTTGTTAAAAAGTACCCTTGAGACCTTTTTTTGTATGATTCTAAGCGCCAGGCCTTCTGCAATGGCACTCTTGCCCACTCCGGGTTCACCTATTAATAGGGGGTTATTTTTCTTTCTGCGACTTAAAATTTGAGACACACGCTCTATTTCCTTTTGTCTTCCTACCACAGGATCTAAGCGGTTTTCTTCAGCCATCTGGGTGAGGTCTCTGCCAAAGTTGTCAAGAACAGGAGTTTTTGATTTTTTACCTGACTTGTTGGCAGTTGTGCCACCTCCAAAAGATTCTCCTGCAGCTTCTTCTGAGTCAGACTCACTTGAGAAAGAAGCCTCAGTTGGTCCACTGGTATAATCGTCGTCGGAAGTGATCATAGATTTAAACTGCTCTTTAACACCGTCGTAGTCTACCATCATTTTTTGTAACAATTTGGTGGTAGGGTCATTCTCGTTTCTGAGAATGCACAACAACAAATGCGCCGTATTAATAGCCGTACTCTGAAATAGTTTGGCTTCTAAGAAAGTAGTTTTTAAGGCTCTTTCTGCTTGTCTGGTTAGGTGAAGGTTCTTTTTGTCCTGATGCACCAAACTAGGGTTTGGATTTGCTGGACTAAGGATTTCTACCTTTCTTCTCAGGTGTTCTAAGTCTACTGATAAGGCGTCTAAGATGCTAATGGCTTTTCCGCCACCATCTCTTAATAAACCCAACATTAGGTGCTCCGTTCCAATAAAGTCATGTCCCAATCTAAGGGCTTCTTCTTTACTGTAGGCTATTACGTCTTTTACTCTAGGTGAAAAATTATCATCCATAAACCAGTTGTTTATACTCAAAAATACTAAATCTTTTCAGCAATTATTTACAAATATTATTCCTTTTTGTAATATATGACACAATTGACAAAAAATCATTTGCTTGTACAAGCGAGTTAACGCTATTTTATTAACTATTTGTCCTATTATACATGTTGATAAATTATTGAATAAAGTGCTTTTTAACATCTCCTAAAGCATCCAAATTATGTATATTGGCTTGATTTTTTAATGAATAATGAATAGCTTTTTAATATGGCAGAAGGAGAAAAATTAATTCCAATTAACATAGACGACGAAATGAAGTCTGCCTACATAGATTATTCTATGTCGGTGATTGTATCACGCGCCTTACCAGATGTAAGAGATGGTTTAAAACCGGTACATCGAAGGGTGTTGTTTGGCATGCATGAGTTGGGTGTTAGAGCAACAAGTGCCCATAAAAAATCTGCGAGAATTGTTGGAGAAGTTTTGGGTAAGTATCACCCACACGGAGATACCTCAGTATATGACACCATGGTGCGTATGGCACAAGAATGGAGTTTGCGTTATATGCTCGTAGACGGCCAGGGTAACTTTGGTTCCATTGACGGAGACAGTCCTGCAGCCATGCGTTATACGGAAGCCCGTATGCGTAAGATTGCAGACGACATGCTTATAGATATTGACAAGGATACGGTAGACCACCAGTTGAATTTTGACGACACTTTAGAAGAGCCCAAAGTACTGCCTACTAGAATTCCCAACCTATTGGTAAATGGTGCTTCTGGAATTGCAGTAGGTATGGCAACCAATATGCCACCGCACAACCTTTCTGAGGTAGTAGACGGAACTGTAGCTTACATAGAGAACCCTAACATTGAAATAGATGAACTCATTACCCATATCAAGGCACCAGACTTTCCAACAGGAGGGGTGATCTTTGGATATGAAGGGGTGAAAGAAGCTTTTCATACTGGAAGGGGTAGAGTTGTTGTTCGCGCCAAGGCTGTCATAGAAGAAGTACAAGGTAGGGAGTGTATTATTGTGACGGAGATTCCTTATCAAGTTAATAAGGCAGACATGATCAAGAAAACGGCAGACTTGGTCAATGAAAAGAAAATTGATGGTATTGCCACTATTAGGGATGAATCCGATAGAAATGGAATGCGTATAGTGTACATTTTAAAAAGAGATGCTATTCCAAATATTGTATTAAATACCCTATATAAATACACTTCGCTCCAATCTTCTTTTAGTGTCAATAATATTGCACTTGTCAATGGAAGACCTCAGCAATTAAATGTCAAGGAAATGATCCACTATTTTGTGGAGCACAGACATGAAGTTGTGGTGCGAAGAACCCAATTTGAATTAAAGAAAGCAGAAGATAGGGCTCACATCCTAGAAGGCTTAATCATAGCTTCAGACAATATAGATGAGGTTATTAAGCTCATTAGAGCTTCTTCAAGTCCAGATGTGGCTAGAGAATCCTTAATGGAGCGTTTTAAATTGTCTGAAATTCAAGCAAAGGCCATTGTAGAAATGCGCCTGCGTCAATTGACAGGCCTTGAACAAGATAAGTTAAGAAACGAGTACAACGATATTATTGCGACCATTGCAGATCTTAAAGATATTTTAGCAGATAAGGAGCGCAGAATGACGATTATCAAAGAGGAACTCCAGGAGGTGAAAACCAAGTATGGAGACGAACGTCGTTCTGAGATAAACTATGCAGGAGGAAGTCTTAGCATAGAAGACATGATTCCAGATGAGCAGGTAGTGATTACCATTTCTCATGCAGGTTATATTAAGAGAACGCCACTTTCTGAGTATAAGACTCAGAATAGAGGGGGTGTAGGGCAAAAGGCATCGGCGACAAGAAATGAAGATTTCTTGGAGCACTTATTTGTGGGAACCAATCACCAATATATGTTGTTCTTCACCCAAAGTGGGAAGTGTTTCTGGATGCGTGTGTATGAAATCCCAGAAGGCTCTAGGACCTCTAAGGGTAGGGCCATTCAAAACTTGATTAATATTACTCAGGAAGATAAGGTGAAAGCCTTCATTTGCACCCAAGATCTTAAGGATGAGGAGTATGTGAATAGTCATTATGTGATCATGGCTACTAAAAAGGGGATTGTAAAGAAAACATCCTTAGAGCAGTATTCTAGACCTAGAACGAATGGCATTAATGCTATTGGGGTTAGAGAGGGAGATGAGCTTTTAGAGGCTAAATTAACCACTGGAACCAGCCAAGTATTCCTAGGCCTTAAATCTGGTAAAGCCATTCGCTTTGAAGAGAGCAAAACCCGACCAATGGGTAGGGGAGCTTCTGGAGTAAGAGGGGTGAGTTTAGCAGATGACCAAGATGAGGTGATTGGAATGATTACAGTCCACAATGAAGATGACAATATTTTAGTGGTTTCTGAAAAAGGTTATGGGAAACGTTCATCTATGGAAGACTACCGTGTCACCAACCGTGGCGGAAAAGGAGTTAAAACCATTTCTATAACCGAGAAAACAGGTGGGCTTGTTGCGATTAAAAATGTGACAGATTCAGATGACCTCATGATTATAAATAAATCTGGTATTGCCATTAGATTGGGTGTAGAAGACTTGCGTGTTATGGGTAGAGCTACCCAAGGCGTTAAATTGATTAATATTAGAGAAAACGATTCTATTGCTGCAGTAGCTAAAGTAATGAAAGAAGAAGAAGACATTCTTTCTGAGGAATTACAGGATTCTGGCGCAAGCGCTCATGCTACTTCAGAAACACCAGAAGCCACTCAAGAAAATAGCGAAGAAACAGGGTCAGAATCTTAAATTTGATTATTTTTACCCGCTCATAAAATTATTATAAAACATTAACAATGAAAAAAACAATATTATTATTAGCAGCTATAGGAATGTCTACTGCTGGTTTTGCTCAGAAAGATGAAATTAAAGCGGCCAATAAGGCGCTTAAATCTGGAGATGCAGCAGCGATACTTTCTGCTTTAGATGGTGCTGCAAGTACTATTGACAATGCTGAGGCTAAATATGTTAACCAGTTTTACTTTTTACAAGGAGAAGCTTATGCCATGCAAGCTAAGGCGGGAGATTTCTCTGCTTATGACAAAGCAGTAGCTGCTTACACCAAAGCTATGGAAAGTGAAACAGCTTCTGGTAAAACCAAGTACACTGCAGACATTAAGCAGAAGTTTGCTGTTATGACCTCTGAAATTGTCAATGCGGCTGTATCTGACAACAATGAAGAGAATTTTAAAGATGCTGCTGAAAAGTTGTTTTTAAGCTATTCATTGAGTCCTCAAGATACTATTTATTTGTACTATGCTGCGAGTAGTGCGGTGAATGGAAATGAATACGATTTGTCTTTGAAGTATTACAATATGCTAAAAGACATTAACTACGACGGTAGTGAGGAGAAATTCTCTGCAAGAAATATTGAAACAGGGGAGCGTGAGGAAATGCCAAAATCTCAAAGAGATTTAATGGTTAAATCTGGTGCTTATGACGAGCCTAAAGATGAACGTACGCCATCTAAATTTAACGAAATCATTAAGAATATAGCTCTTATCTATACCCAATTGGGCGAAGACGACAAAGCTATGTCTGCCTATGTTGAAGCTAGAGAAGTAAACCCTAATGATGTTGGGCTTATTTTAAATCAAGCCAATTTGTATTTTAAGCAAGGAGAAAAAGAGAAATTCAAGAGCCTTATGAATGAAGCTACTGAATTAGATCCTACAAATCCTGATTTATTTTACAATATTGGGGTAATTAATATGGAGCAGGGAAATCCTGCTGAAGCTAGAACGGCGTATCAGAAAGCCATTGATTTGTCTCCTACTTACATTAACGCCTATTTAAACTTATCAACTTCTTTTGTGAACGAAGGAAACGCATTGATTGATGAGATGAATAAATTGGGAAGTTCTAGAAAGGATATTGCCCGTTACGACGAACTCAAAGCGGAGAAGCAAGCATTTTTCATAAAAGCTGCAGAGGCATTAGAAGCTGGATTGGCTGCAAATGCTAATAATACAGATTTATTGGGTCAGTTAAAGAACATTTACGGTGCTTTAGGTGACAATGTAAACTATATGAGGGTTAAGAAATTATTAGAAGAATAATGGCTGAGTACTTTCTAGTATAAAAAAAAGTCCTCTAACTGAGGGCTTTTTTTATGATCTTATTTTTCAAATCATTTTATGTTATGATCTTTTTAATCACCCTTAGGGAATGGGAGTATTGATTGGTGTCGTTGTTGAATATTCCTGTGTGGTCTATTCGGTCTATACGAACCTTTCCGTGGCAGTGAATGATATGGTGGTCTGGGAGTATAATGCCTACGTGATCTATGATCCCTTCTGCATTGTCAAAGAATGCCAAATCTCCTGCTTCTGATTCTTCAATAAAGCTCAGGGGTTCTCCTTGTTTGGATTGTAATTCAGCTGTTCTAGCCAATGAATAGCCATTGAGTTTATAAGCCATTTGGCTCAATCCCGAAGCGTCTATGCCAAATGGGAGCGTACCTCCTTTAAGATGGGGTGCGTTTAAATACATTAAGGCGGTATTTACTATCCCATTTTTAGTCCCCTTAGCCTTTGTATTTCCTTCAAATTTATGGGACATTAATTTGGATTGACTGGTATTAGCTCCCAATAGAACGGGCATAAGGCCACCGTTTTCTTCTTGAATAAAACCAGTGAGTTCTTGGCAATAGTGTGGAGTTTGCGCTTCAAGGCTTTGGTATTGGTCCTGTGAAATTTCTAAGACCTGTAAATTTTCTACCCAACCCTCAGTTTGGTCGTAAGCCATTCTTACCTTAAACCACCATTTTCTGTGGTCTAGTATTTTAAAACCTTCTCCGTAATGGGCTATTGTAACAATCTCACTTTCCATAACTGGAGCGCTCCTTAAGGCTATATTAGAAAGTTTTGCTATTCCAAAACGCATGATTTAGGCTTCTAGGTTGTTTTCAATCACCAGGGCAGAGGCGCCGCCGCCGCCATTGCAAATGGCTGCTGCGCCAAAGCGCGCTTTCTCTTGGACAAGCACATGGAGGAGTGTCACCACAATTCGAGCTCCTGAACATCCCAAAGGGTGGCCAAGAGAAACGGCGCCTCCGTGAATATTCACTTTGCTGTCTGGAATATTGAGTAATTTCATATTGGCCAATCCAACTACTGAAAAGGCTTCGTTAAATTCAAAGAAATCTATTTCAGATTGTTGTATTCCAGCTTTTGAAAGGGCTTTAGGAAGCGCTTTAGCAGGTGCGATAGTGAACCATTCTGGATCCAAAGCAGCATCTGCGTAACCTTTAATGGTGGCCAGAGGTCTAAGTCCTAGGGACTTTGCTTTTTCTGCGCTCATTAGCACCAATGCAGCAGCCCCGTCATTTATTGTAGAAGCATTGGCAGCAGTTACAGTACCGTCTTTAGTAAAAGCCGGTCTTAAGGCTGGTATTTTATCTATAAATACATTGCTGTATTCCTCATCTGTATTAAAAATAATAGGATCTCCTTTGCGCTGCGGTATAGTGACGGGAACAATTTCACTAGAAAATTTTCCGGCATCCCAGGCGGCTTTAGCACGCTGGTAGGACTGAATGGCAAACTGGTCTTGGTCTTCTCTTGAGCATTTGTAAGTTATGGCACATTGGTCTGCAAAAACACCCATAGCTGTTTGCTGGTATGCGTCTACTAGGCCGTCTTTTTGCATGCTGTCTTCCAGGGCAGTAGGGCCAAATTTTTGTCCATTTCGCATAGACAGCAAATGGGGCGCCATGCTCATATTTTCCATACCACCTGCTATAACGATCTCTTGGTCTCCAATCGCAATAGATTGTACAGCTTGCATAATGGTTTTCATTCCAGAGGCACATACCTTGTTTACCGTAGTACAAGGAACGGTATTTGGAATTCCCGCTTTTAGGGCCGCTTGCCTAGCAGGTGCTTGTCCTGTTCCAGCTTGCAACACATGACCCATAATGACTTCTCCCACCTGGGATGGGTCTAAATTAATACGTTCCAAAGCACCTTTTATTGCAATGGCACCCAGTTCTGGTGCTGCTATTTGTGATAAAGCGCCCATAAAACGTCCGATGGGGGTTCTTACTGCGGAAACAATGACAACTTCTTTCATAGAATGATTTTAAAGTGTAGTACTTCAAAAATACTAAAATTAGTGCCAAAGCTACCTGCAGAAAAACTAAAATAACGCCGGTATGGGTTTATTTTTCTATTTTTGATTCAAACTTATTTCATGGCTAAAGGTCTAGATATTCTCTATAAAAACCAATCCCTACTTTATAAATTCCTGCTTTATATTCTGGGGGTGGGTTTGGTGGTTTATTTTTTTCCAAAAGGAGGTAAGTTTAAATACGAGTTTCAAAAGGGAAAACCCTGGCAGCACGAGACATTGTACGCCCCTTTTGATTTTAGCGTTAAAAAGACCTCAGAGGAATTGTCAGAAGAGAAAAAAACTATTCGGCGCGAGCACATTCCTTATTTTTCCTTGAATGACTCCCTACTTTTAAAGTCAAAAGAAGATTTGTCTCTCGCATTAGCTGATTTAAAAAAAAGCCAACCAACACTAAAAGATACCGCCCAAATTAAATGGGTCTTATTCAATATATTAGACAGCATATATTCCCGAGGTTTACTGGCTAGAAATGCCACAGAAATCTTAGGAAATAGTTTGTATTTGTTACAAGATAATACAGCCAGTTTAAGGATTGTAAGCTCTTTTGTAAGCATTCCTGAATTACTTCCTTTGATTCAATCCCAAATCCAATCCCCACTTTTTAAGCGTCAAGCTCCTTTTGCAGAAGAGTTGTTGTTAGACGTGGTAGTTCCCAATGTGATTTATAACAAAGACTTTACGGAAAAATCGCTTTCGGAAGCTATTAATAGTCTGTCGTTAACAAGGGGTTTTGTAGATAAGGGCAAACTTATTATTGCCAAAGGAGCCGTAGTAGAACAAGAAAATTATAAGGTCCTACTTTCCCTTAAATCAGAGTATGAATCTGTTTTATGGTCAGACGCCAATTACTATATTATATTATTTGGTTATACCCTTTTGGTGGCATTAGTGATGGTCATGTTGTTTTTATTTTTAGCTAAATACAGGCTGCACATATATAGGGATAATACCAAACTCACATTTATACTGGCCAATGTTGTTCTCATGGTACTGCTAACCACACTAGTGGTACAATACAACGAAACTTATGTATACGTAGTACCATTGTGCATTTTACCCCTCATACTTAAAACGTTTTTTGACGCTCGTTTGGGGCTTTTCGTACATGTGCTCACGGTACTTATTTTAGGGTTTGTAGTGCCCAATAGTTTTGAGTTTGTTTTTTTACAAACCATTGCCGGTATTGTAACCATTTTATCTGTTACAGAGTTGTACAAAAGGGCCAACTTATTTATTTCAGTGGGTCAAATCACCATAGTGTATATGTTGGGTTATTTTTCCTTTCATATCATACAAGAAGGTACTATAAACAATTTACAGTGGCTGGTTTTTGGTCTTTTTGCCTTAAACGGCATGATAACACTCTTTGCCCAACCCCTCATCTATATTTTCGAGAAACTCTTTGGTCTGGTTTCTGAGGTGTCGCTATTAGAACTTTCAGACACCAATTCAAAGCTTTTAAAAGAACTCTCCAATAAGGCGCCAGGGACATTTCATCACTCTCTACAGGTAGCTAACCTTGCAGAGGCCGCTGCCAACGAAATAGAAGCCAACGCTATGCTTGTTAGAGTAGGGGCGCTATATCATGACATTGGTAAAATGAACCATCCTACTTATTTTTCTGAAAATCAAATCACCTCTGTTAACCCACACCATGAATTGGATCCTTTGGACAGTGCTAAGATTATTTTGGATCATGTTACAGATGGAATTGAAATAGCTAAAAAATACAATTTACCGGACCGCTTAATTGATTTTATTAGGGTTCATCACGGAACTACTCAGGTGTACTATTTCTATAAAAAAGCGCAAGAGACCCAACCCAATGTTGATATTTCTTTATTTACTTATCCAGGACCACTTCCTTTTTCAAAGGAAACGGCTATTCTCATGATGGCAGACGCTGTAGAAGCTGCCTCAAAAAGTCTTAAAAACCCTACTTATTTAGAGATAGATGCCTTTGTAGAAAAGATTATTACGGGACAAATGCAGGCCAATCAGTTTGTAAATGCCAATATTACCTTTAAAGACATTGAATTAATTAAGAAGGTGTTAAAAGGCAAACTAACTAATATCTACCACCTTAGGGTTACATATCCAGAATAATTCAGGATCAATGAAAAATAAAGCTAAAAAAAGCTTTAAAAATGTTGTGATATTATATTCTAAAAAGTACATTTGCAACCGCGTTTTCAAGGCGTGAAATACTTTTAGTATTAGGAGAGGTGCCAGAGTGGTAATGGAGCAGATTGCTAATCTGTCGACGGGTAACTGTCGCCAGGGTTCGAATCCCTGTCTCTCCGCTCTTTATTGAAAAATTGATACCTTATTACAAGGTCTCGGGGTGTAGCGTAGCCCGGTTATCGCGCCGCGTTTGGGACGCGGAGGTCGCAGGTTCGAATCCTGCCACCCCGACATTAATAAACAGAGATATTCCCAAAATCTCAAAACTTTTTCCTTTGGGAAATGGTCGCGTAGCTCAGCTGGATAGAGCATCTGCCTTCTAAGCAGACGGTCAAAGGTTCGAATCCTTTCGCGATCACAAAATGAGAATCAATAAGAATCTCAATAAGAATAAACCTTCACAAGTAGTGAGGGTTTTTTTATGTATTAAAATCACACTACTAAATTAATCACTTTCCTCAAACTCACTTACTTCTAACCCTCTTAGATAGGTTAAACTAACAGCTAAAGATGAATGCACCATAGCTTCTTCAAGGGTGTTTTAATGACTCTTTTAGTTCTTTACCTCTTAGGCAAGCAGTAACACTTGTAACCTTCTTAAACTGTATGATTTTATGAGAAAGATTTATTTCTTACCTATCTTTATTTTTATATCGCTCTCTTTCACTAATGATGAGCAGAGCATAATTTATACTGATATAGAAAATTATATTGTAATCGGAAGTCAAATATGGTCTTTAAATAACCTTGATTTTAGCACTTATACCGATGGTACTATTATCCCTCAAATTGATGCAGGTAGTGAATCAACTGAATGGTGAGTATTAAAAACAGGTGCTTGGACTTATGCTAAAAATTGTAACTGTGGAGCTGATTATACTTTTAGCGATTCAGAACTACATTCATTTGGCAAGCTCTATAACTGGTATGCTGTAATGATTTGCTTTGAGAAAACCCAAAGTCAAAAAAAAATGCTAACAATCCAAAGATGCTAACCCATAAGGCAGTTTTATATAAATACTTCATATTATTCCATAAAAGTACTGTTTACAAAACAATAACCAAAAACATCTAACTAAATTTGAGTCACTACTTTTTTATTAAAATTTTACCCTGTGATTTTTGTTACAGAATAATTAAATAAGTAAAACTACTTTCGCAAAAAATATTTTTAAAAGCTTTATAAGCTAATTTCACTTAGTTAAATGACAGACAACATAAAACTTGGATTAAAAGAAAATTGGAAGCAGTTTACTCTTTTAGTTGTCGTAAATGCTTTTGTAGGTGGAATGATAGGAATGGAGCGCACTATTTTACCTCAATTTGCAGAATTACAATTTGGTGTGGCTTCGAAAACGGCTATACTATCTTTCATTATCGCATTTGGAACTTCAAAAGCAATAGCTAATTTTTACACAGGAAGACTTTCCAACAAATTTGGACGAAGAAACTTACTTCTATTTGGTTGGATTCTCGCAATACCAATTCCTTTTATGCTTATGTATGCCTCGAGTTGGACTTGGGTGATTATTGCTAATGTTTTATTAGGAATTAGTCAGGGTCTTACTTGGAGTAGTACTGTAGTAATGAAAATAGACCTTGTTGGAGAAAGAGACCGTGGTTTTGCAATGGGCTTAAATGAATTTGCAGGTTATTTTGCCGTGGGTGTAGTAGCATTTCTAACAGGTTCTATTGCCAACAGTTATGGCATTACTCCTTATCCATTTTATATTGGAATTTTCATTTCTATCGTTGGTTTTTTATTGACATTTTTTTGGGTAAAAGATACTCGAGTTTTTGTTACTAAAGAGAGTACAACCGACAATACGACACAACTTAACAATGTGTTTATCGAAACAACATTTAAAAACAAAACCTTAAGTTCAGTAACGCAGGCAGGACTTATTAATAATTTGAACGATGGAATGATATGGGGATTACTTCCAATAGTTCTTTTTTCGTTACATTTTGACAACAAAAATATTGGAATAATTACTGCTATTTATCCAACGGTTTGGGGTATTGGACAACTTTTTACAGGGAAGATGTCTGACCATTATTCAAAAAAAGCAATGTTGTTTTGGGGTATGTTCTTACAAGGTTTTTCCATTTTACTGATACCATTTACTGATGACTTTTATCTTTTATCTTTCATTTCTGCAATTTTAGGTTTTGGAACAGCATTGGTGTATCCAACTTTCTTGTCTACTATAGCACAGACTACAAGTCCAAAGCAAAGAGCTGAAAGTATTGGGACTTTTAGACTTTGGAGAGATTTAGGGTATGCGTTTGGAGCAATTATTTCAGGGGTGACAGCAGATGTATTCGGTATTCAATATGCTATCTTTCTAATTGGTGGACTAACTATAATATCATCACTTGTAATTAAATTCCGTATGCCTGAACAGATAAAAACAAATAAGGAAGTTAATAAGTGGGTATAAAATATTTTGTAGGTACCCCAATTTACGGGGCAGCTTTTATTCATAGTTAAGATAATTTTTAAGAGGTGCATATACCTTTGTATTTGGTGAAATCATATGGTGCTTAGTCCGGATTTTCTGCATGCATGGCCGTAAAGGTAGGCGAATTAGTGATTTAGCATTAATTATTCACAGGAACTTCCTCAAAATAATGCGTCTTTAAATAGGCTGTTACAGTATGCACAAATGCTACAGCAAAAGCTTCTCTATTTGTTTTTGAATCCCTCAAACCAGTTTTATTACATTCCATTTGAATCCCATCTATAGTACCCCCTTTATAAGAGCTGTAGTTTGCGGTATTGTAGCCACCACTGAAATAATTATCAGAAGCCAATGGGACTGGATCACTGTTAGAGGGAACTGTTGGAAACCCAGCATGGTTCAATAAACTTCCAAATGCATTTTCGCCCTTTAATAGCTCTGAGTGTAATTCACCTGAAGTGTTATTTTTAGCTAAGTGTTGTATGGAACTTACGGATAATAATGCGGGGCTATTTAAAGTCTCATCTGCTAGCGCAAGTTCATCTTCGTATAATAAGTAGCCTAGTTCAACCCGTTGTTTTGGATTGCCGTGGCCGTGAAGATCAATAAACAAACCTTTTTCGAACACAGTTTTAACAGACGCCATACTATTTTGTATTTGACTATGAAAAAGGGTCCAAACGGCAAGGGCATTTTTATCTCCACAGCTCGCGTCGTCTCTGTTTCTGTTGGCATCCATTTTAGAGCGATGTATTTTATTAATTATTAAATAAGGCTTGTACCCTAATTTTGCGAATTCATCCATAATAGCCCTGGCTTGTTCTACAGTGAATTCATCCATGACAGATACGGCATTATTGCAACTGCGGTCTGCTATTTCAATTGGTTTTAAGTCGCCACCGTGAGGAACACTTAATATTATTGGAATATTTCCCATTTCAAATGTTACATAGTCTTCTGCAACAAACGGAGTCGAAATTTCAGTTAAAGCCTCCTCTTTATCTGTACATCCGATCATTAATGTTAGGGTAATAATAAAAAATAAGCTTAAGGGCCAAGAGAATATTTTTTGATTAAATAAGGTTTTATAATAGTTATTTAGATATTCCATTTTAAAGAATTTTGAAAACCTAAATTTACTTCTTTAAAGCGGTATGCCAATTTATTATTTTTTATGACTCAAAAACCTTAAGCTGAGCCTTTAAAAATTGATAGTAAGCTTGAAGCTCTTTTTTGGATATTTCCTTTTGCTCATAGTCCAAAAAAAGTGGGGGTTTCGTTTAAATTATCGTAAATTGAAGGAAACTCCTTTTGAAAAGTGAGTGTTAAATCTAAAATAGCTGTCAATAGCTGATGGGCTGTTTTTTTATTTTGCATAGTCTCATTGTTTTAGTATTGTAGATAAACCATCTCGTAATCACCTCCGGTGATTATATGATTTTAAGAAACAATTTTATAAATCATATAATATAGTCTCAATAGATTCGCTTACTAAATTCAAAATTTTTTCGATTTTGGAATCCATAATTATTAAATTTTAAGCAATGAATATGTCAAATTATAGAAAAAAATTGTCAAATAAAGAACATGAATTATTTCTCAAGTTTCCAGCTTACATCTCTTTATTAGCCGCCAATTTGGACGGCTTATTTGACGAGGTTGAGCAGTTTTCAGCAAATGAATTTGCCCATATGAAGACCTATTCATGCGATCTTAAGCTTGAGGATTTTTATAGGGAATTATGTCGTAATTTTGAAACAAGCTTGGATGAACTCAATAAATCACTACCTAAAGAAAAAGAGCTTAGGGCTAAGGCTATAGAGAAGGAACTTATAAATATTGAAAATATTATGCTCAAATTGGGTGATGAATATTCGAGTGTTATGCATGAGAGTATGAGATCTTTTAAAGACCATATTTCAAGGGCACACCATAATGTACTGGTCGATTTCTTATTCCCAATCCCGATAAAAGGGTTAAATTATTAATGGAGATTTATGTCCATAAATCGAACAAGAAGATTGTATTTATCTTTTTTCTATTTTGGGTTCCTTAAAATAATAATTAAATGATTAATCTTGAAAATCTGGTATAACCATAAATGGAATTTTTATGTGAAAGCCTATTTTTTTAATTACAGGTTCAATAAAAAGGCGTTCAACAAATGTGTGCTCATTTTTTATCATGACTAATAAGTCTATTTTATGTACTAATTGAAACTTATTAATGGCATCTGTGAGGTCTTGGTTAGGCAAATCATGAAATACATGGGGGGTATTTTTCAATACTTTGTCCAACCTACCCTTGTTTTCCATTTGTGTTTCAGAAAGCTTATAAGCATTAGAAACATTTATCACATCAATTTTAGAGTTATGCTGCTTTAAAATTTTAAATAACACCTTAAAAGGTTCTTTTTTAAAACCCACCTCATAATCCGTTGGAAAAAGAATGGCTTTAGGTGATTCATATTCAAAATCAGGTGGTATTGCAATGACTGGGCATTTTGCATTTTTAAAAATATGTACTGTATGCGTGCCAAATAAAATTTCTTTGGCTCCAGAAGCCCCTTTGGTTCCCATGATAATGACGTCTATTTTACTTTCATGTACCGTTTCGTCTATTTGATCCGTAAGTGTGTTTAAACAGGCAAATGTTTCAAAAGAATGGTTTACAGAAGTACGTTCGCTTTCTAAACGATTTTGTAACTTATCTAAGTTACTTACAACATTCTCCCTCATAGAAGCGCCTAGTCCAATTCCGGGACTGCCAGCCACATACTCTGATTGATAAATTGGAGGCATATAGGTGTGTAATATATGAAATTTGCATTTACTGTCTTTAAATGTCAACAATGCATATTTAATGGCATTGAATGAGTTTTCCGAAAAATCTGTTGGAAGTAGTATACGTAACATAATGAGTTAATTTGTAGTTTATTTTACTTAACAACCTCGATGATTGCCAAAGAATTTAACACTGATAATCAAGTAGTTGTAAATTCCGTTAAAAGTTGACTTGATTAAAACTTAGCATAGGAATTTTGATTTTTGATTCCATTCTTTTACCTAAGTCTCGATGAAAAAGTTGATTGAAAAAGCTATGGTCTTTCCGTTCTAATAAGGCTATTATATCTGTATTATTTAAATTGATATAATTTCGTAAACCATCATAGATACTTCGATTAGAAATAAGTTGAAATTCAATGTCATCGAATATTACTTGTTCTTTTAGCGACTCTTTAAACTGAGTCATTTTTTCTACATGGTCATGTTCATTGTGATTGACAATATGTACAATTTTAATTTTAGCATCCAGTAGTTCGGCCATTTCAGAAAGTTTTGAAATAGCAATAACATCAACTTTTTCAAAATCGGTTGCATAAGCTATTGTTTTTATTTCTTTAAATTCTTGCATATTGGGTATTGTCAATAGTGTGCAATTCACTTTGACCATCAATGCTTTCACAATGCTTCCTGAAAAAACTTCTCGCTCTGTATGCGAATCTTTAATACCTACTATTAGTAAATAAGGAGGTATTTTTTGAATTGCCATTAGAATTCCAGAACTAACAGATAAGTTTTCTATTACCTCAAATTTAATTTCTGTTTTTAACTCGTTTTGGATGAGGTTATTTTGAGCATATTTCTTAAGGACACCTAGTTTTTCGTCTTGTAATTGAGTCCTATAGTATTTATGCGGTCTTAAGGTTGAATGTTCAATTGGAGGGACACTAAACACATGCAATAAAACAAGGTTTGCATTAAATTTTTCACACAAATTATAAGCATATTGTAGTATAGCAATATCATATTTTGAGCAATCTGTTGCGTAGAGAATTGTTTTCATAAGGATGGATTTACTTATTGTGAAACTAAAGTTTATACTTCACCAATAGTATGACTTGAGTCATGAAATAAAATTATTATATTTCAATTAGCTTTAGGGCGCTAGTTGATCAGTACTTGATTTTGTAACATTAAGACCTTTTTCGAAAAAGATGTTGGAATTTTTGAGAGATATTTAAAAGGTTGAAAAAAATTACTCTTTAAACTTTTTTAAGCACTATGACTTTCTAAACTTAGAGATTAATTATTTTTCGTTTTATATTTAGTAAATTAATTAAACTTGCTGCCTCAAATTTTGGGTTACCTACAATAATTACTGCCTTTAATGTGTTTTTTGGCAAGTTTTTCGTGATTTTTTAATTTTAAATTACTGACAGATGATCTATGTCATAAAAGTTAATTATAAAATAGGGCTAAAAACTTTGGCAAGTCCTTCTTTAAAACGTTGGGTCATTGGCCTTTTTAAATATGCTTGATAGTAAAGTTGTTTGCTTTTTTCACAGTCATTTAAAAAATCATTTTTTAGTTCTTTGGTAAGTGCACTTTCATAGACCAGAACGTTTACTTCATAGTTTTGCTCAAAGCTTCTAAGGTCTAAATTGGCAGTACCAATAGTTGTCAATTTATCGTCTGATAGCATTAGTTTGCTATGTAAAAATCCATTGGGATATAAATAAATCTTAACTCCAGCCTCTAAAAAATTTTGAAAATAGGCTCTAACACTCCATTTGGCTAAAAACCCATCGGAGTTTTCTGAAAGCATGAGTCTAACATCTACACCACTTAATGCCGCAACTTGTAATGCTTCCATTAGAGCCTCTCCTGGAATAATATAAGGATTGGCAATATACACGTATTTTTTAGCCTTATTAATCACAGAAAAATAAAGTTGACGTATTGCTGCAAAATCAGAGTCCGGACCGCTAGAGACAACTTGAGCAATAGAATTACCAGGTTTTGGGTAATTAAAGAAATACTTTTTTGTTAAAATATCTTCACTACCGCTTGCAAAACTCCAATCCATCGCGAAAATTGCCTGTAGGCTATTCACTACTGGACCACTTAATTGAAGGTGTAAGTCATGCCATGTTCCTAGTACTATATCTCCTTTAAGATACTTATCAGATACATTGATTCCTCCTGTAAAAGCAGTTAAACCGTCTACAACAACAATTTTTCGATGGTTGCGATAGTTAATCGATGAGAGGAACCTACCAAATCGTATGGGTAAAAAACCATAAACTTCTACCCCTGCATCTTTGAGAAGGTTAAGGTATTTATTACTCAACGTTTTACTTCCTAAATCATCATATAAAAAACGAACCTCTACACCTGCTTTAGTTTTTCGTTGTAATAAGGACAAAAACCGGTCTGCTAATTCTCCATCCTCAAAAATATAATATTGAATATGGATAAATTTTTCAGCATTTTCAATTGCCTTAAATATGGATTCAAAAGTTATTTGACCGTTTTTTAGTAGCGTTAGTTTATTGCCTAAACTGGGCATGAACTTCGAGGTTTTTGCTATTAATTTAACTAGTTTAATATGATCCCTTATTGGCACAGGAATATTTTCAACACCATTATTTCCAAGTCTGTTATAGTATTTTTTAACTGTTTCTAAATACGCTGAAATCTCCTTGGATTCTTTTAAAACATAAAATTTATTTTTTCGTCTGTTGCGTCCAAGAATAAAATAAAATAGCATACCAGCTAAAGGAATTGTAAAAATGACTAAAAGCCATCCTAAGGTCTTAGTGGGTCTTACTCCAAAAAGGAGCAGTTTACGCACTAATACTATAGCTAAAAGAAAATAAGCAATTATTGCTATTGTCATAATAAACAGATATTTATGGGTTTAGCTGGATTATTTATGCGAAAAAAAATTGTTATATCCATTCCTCTAAATAGCAAAAAATATATGCTTTCTAAAATTCAATTTTATATCCCATTGGCAATTCAAATATTTAAGTAAAATTCAAATATCTGTATATGAAATATTTAGGGTCCTGACCTAGATCATGAACAAAGCTAATTACTAGCTATACCTTTGTTAAAAGCAAGAAGAGTAAATTATTCAGTATAGGTTTTTATGAATTGATTAGCATTTGGTAACTAATCTACTACCTACTAAATAGGAATCTTAAAAATTATAATTATGGGAATAATTCAAGACAAAAGAAAATTTAAAATATCAAAGAAACAAACTAACCCAACTAATCCATCTGGTGGTGTAAATATTAAGAACAAGAAATTTAATATTGACAAAAAAACAATTGATGAAAATCAAAGCAATAAATAATAAAAATATGTCAAATTCAATTATTTCTACTAAAAATAAATCAACTATGAAAGGTCTTGTATATGGTGGTCCAGGTAAAATTAAATACATAGAAGTAAACATGCCTAAAATTACAAAATCAACAGATGCAATTGTTAAAATGGTTAAGACAACTATTTGCGGAACAGATTTGGGCATTTTGCATGGTAAAACACCTTCTGTAAAACCAGGAACTACACTTGGACATGAAGGTGTTGGTGTAATTGAAGAAGTTGGATCTGCTGTTACCAAGTTCAAAAAAGGCGATCGGGTAATTATTTCG
The DNA here is from genome assembly GCA_018401115.1 of Flavobacteriaceae bacterium. Lineage (GTDB taxonomy): Bacteria > Bacteroidota > Bacteroidia > Flavobacteriales > Flavobacteriaceae > MAG-120531. The sequence goes on from JAGYKX010000005.1 coordinate 200,714, forward strand.
TGTATCACTGCAGATGGAACTTGTGAATATTGCAAAAAACAGATGTATGGACATTGTAAGGATGGAGGTTGGATTTTAGGTAACTTAATTAATGGAACGCAAGCAGAATATGTTCGTATTCCTCATGCAAATAATAGTCTTTATCATACACCAGAAGGTATTGAAGATGAGACTTTAGTTATGTTAAGCGACATCTTACCTACGGGTCATGAAATTGGTGTAATTAATGGTTGTGTTAAACCAGGGGATACTATCGCTATTGTTGGAGCGGGACCAATAGGTATGTCTGCCTTATTAACAGCACAATTTTATTCTCCAGCAAAAATTTACATGATTGATTTGGATGAAAATCGTTTGGATTTTGCAAAAAAATGGGGTGCCACTCATACTATTAATTCAGGTGAGAATGATGTTGTAAAAAAAATACTTTCTGAAACAATGGATGGTGTAGATGTGGCCATAGAAGCTGTCGGTATTCCTGAAACTTTTAATGTATGTCAACAAATTGTTCGTCCTGGTGGTCATGTGGCTAACATTGGTGTGCATGGTAAAAGTGTTGATCTTAAAATTCAAGATTTATGGATTAAAAACATCACCATAACTATGGGATTGGTAAATACAAATACAATACCAATGCTCTTGAAAACTGTGGTGTCTAAAAAAATTCAACCAGAAAAATTAATCACTCATCACTTTAAATTGAATGAAATTATGAAAGCTTATGAGGTTTTTGGAAATGCCGCAAAAGAAAAGGCTATGAAAGTAATATTGACAAATTAAGTGAATCATTAAATGTATGCAAAAACTAGACTTGCAGCAATACACCGTTTTTAAATAAAAGTATTTATTCTGAAAATAAAAAATATGATTATTCAATTTAATACAGACAAAAATATTAGTGGAAACGAACAAAAAGTCGCTGCCTATTCAGCCCTAATAGAAGACGAACTAAGAAGGTATAGCTCTTACATAACTCGCCTTGAGATTCATCTTAGCGATGAGAACAGTAACAACAACGGACCCAACACTATGCGATGTATGATTGAAGCTAGAGTAGAGGGTCGACAACCCATAGCAGTTACAGATTTAGGAGACACTCATTATAAAGCTGTAACAGGCGCTCTTGACAAGTTAAGCGCTTCATTAGACACTATAATGGGGAAGTTGACTGATCATTAGCAAGAAATAAAGATTCTATAAAAGCTTTAAAAATTATTTATAAAGGACTTAAAACCAATCAAATAATGCATGAAATTAATTGGAATTCATCATTGAGATGGGGAATATCTATTATTTCTATCCTTTTCATTGTAATTATGATCTATTCCATAAAAACTAAAGGTAGAAAATGAAACAGCATGTTGTAAAAATAGTATCCATAAAGAAGATTACTCACGACGTATTAAAAATTATCACAAAGAAGCCTCAAAATTATATCTTCATACCCGGTCAAGCCACAGACATATCTATATATAAAAATGGATTGAAGGATAAAAAAAGACCTTATACTTTCTCTTGTCTGCCAATGGAAAATCATTTGGAGTTTATAATAAAAATATACCCTTTACACAAGGGGGTGACAAATGAATTAAGACACTTAAAAGCAAACGACGAATTAATTTTGCACGAGGTGTTTGGTGCCATTAAATATAAGGGGGAAGGGACATTTATCGCAGGAGGAGCAGGGGTTACTCCTTTTATATCTATTTATAGACAGCTTGAATTTGACAACAAAATAGGAAATAATAAACTCATATTTGCGAATAAAACAATAAACGATATTATTCTTAAAGCGGAGTTTGAAAAAATATTAGGGAATAATTTCATCAATATTTTATCAGATGAAAATGAGGATGGTTACGCGAATGGTTATATCACAAAAGAATTTATTAAAGAAAATGGCAGTGGCATAAATAAATTTTTTTATCTCTGTGGGCCTCCGCCTATGATGGAAGCAGTCGAGAGTCAATTGGCTGATTTATGTGTAGATAAAAAATCTATTATCAAAGAAGCATTTTAAATTAATCCAATCTAAAAACAAATGACATGAATTCTAATAGACTTTCTAAAACCATTGAAACTGCTTTAAATACTCAAATGACAAAAGAAGCATATGCTTCACAAATATATTTGTCTTATGCTGCGTGGGCTTCAATGAATGGATATGCTGGTACAGCTAAATTTCTTTTTAAACATGCAAGAGAAGAACAAAATCACATGATGAAAATGCTAAAATATATTTTACAAAGGGGTGCTAAGGTAGTAGTAACGGTCATTCCTGCTCCACCAGAACATCCTATTAGTATTAATAACTGCTTTGAAAAAGTATTTGAGCATGAAGTAGACAATACAAAATCAATATACCAAATATCCAAATTAAGTCACGAGCAGGAAGACTGGGCTACATGGAATTTTATGCAATGGTTTATACAAGAACAAGTGGAAGAAGAAACTTTTGCAATGGATTTATTGGATAAAATGAAAATAGCGGGTGGTGAACAAATGAGTAGAAATGCTTTGTATACATTTGACAGGGATATGGGTAAAATTGATTGAAAAACCTAATGTTATGTTTGGAAAAAGGTTAGACTCTATTATGTTCAATAATTTAAATTTAGGTAGTAGGCCTAATAACAACAATTTCAAATCGAATTGAGATTTTAATAAATAAAACTAAATATTATGAAAACACGATTAACTTATTTTTCAGTAATTTTTCTTTTTTTATTTACAGCATGTGAAAAGAACACAGATTTACAAACTATGATGCAAAATTCAGAATCCAGAGGTCAAATGATGCAAAATATATTAGATGATAATGTAATGATGTCAGAATTTTTGAGTAAAATGAGGCTGAATCAAAGTGCATTATTAATGATTCAAAGTGACCATGAAATTATGCAAATGATAATTAAGGGCAACGAGATGCATATGGCTAACAATAACCTATTGAATGACAGAGATATTATGAATGGAATGATGCAAAGCATTATTAAAGATGGAGAAATCATGAACCAAATGGTTCAAATGATGTATAAAGAAGGTTTTATAAGTGATGATTGTATGAATTATAATATTCAGATGATGAAAAATAAAGGTAATCTAGACATTAATTAATACAAAAAATTAAGACTTAACCAAATTGAGCTACTTTTCTAATTTTATTTGGATCTAGTAAAATCAGATTTCTATTACAATTTATTTGAATGAGATTTTCATGCTTAAATTCGGAGAGTATTCGAATAGCAGTTTCTGGAGCAGATCCTATCATTCCTGCAAAATCATCTCTTGAGATATGAATCTCTGCTTTTGATTTAGTACCTATTAAACCTTTGACACTAATATCTAATAATGCTTTAGCTGCTCTTTGTCTTACTGTATTGTAAGCCATATTTGTCAATAAATCCTTAGTTTCAATGAGGTTATAAGCCATAAATTCAATAAATTTAAGTGCCACAATTTTATTGCTATACAAGAGTTTTTTGAAATCTGTTTTTGGAATACCGCAGGCCAATGTATTTAAATCGACAGAGGCAGTTTCTATATACATCCCTTTATTATTAAACAGTGATATTTGTCCAATAAAATCTCCAGGACCATAAATACCCGTAACAAAAAGTTTTCCACTGGAACTGGTCTTATAAGTTTTTACTCTCCCGCTTTTGATAAAAAATAAGTTATTAGCCTTGTTCCCCTCCATATATAACTCATCATTTTTTTGATATAATTTTAACAAATACTTGTCGGTAAAACCTTCTATATCTAAAAATTCAGATGCATTTTTTACAAAATTATTAATACTCTCTAATTTTTTTTTAAAAGAGTTAATTTTAATTAAACGAGCATTTATAGAATTTATCAAATCTTTTTTTAAGTAAGGGATAGATAAATAATCATCAGCTCCCATGTTCATGCCATTTCTAATGTCTGAATGACTATTTTTTTCAGATAAAAAGATGAAGGGAATTTCATTTACTCTCTTATCAGAATTTAAAGCCTTCAAAACTTCAAAGTCATTTTCATTAGCTATTACGGAGTTTGACAAAATTATATCTGGTAATAACTCAATAGCTTTTGTTATTCCTGATTTAAGATTATTAGCTATGAGAATATTGAAGTTTTCAAATTTCAAAAATTTCAAAGTAATGTCTATATTTTTTTTATTATCGTCAATTAATAGTATTGTCAACATATGTTTTAATATTTTAAATATTTAATTGATCGTTTTATTCTTGAATTTTATAATACAACAAATTATATCAGTATCATGTAACAAATTGGATTATTAATTAAACAAAAGAACAACTCAAAAATTTCTTTTCGTATGATACAAGTCATACCAATAGTAATTTCATAATTATACTTTTGATTTTATTAAAAAACTTTTTTGTAACCAAGATTGTTTATGAAATCAAATAAATTTTTTATTGCCTTTTTTTTATTTTTTCAATATTTTTTTCAAAAGCACAAACAACCATTACTCTTTCTAAACAATGTAATTGTAATATCCTAAGCGGAGATGAATTTTATTCTGCTGGATCTTTATACCCTACAGGAGAGTTCATTGGTCAAATATATATTCAAACTGTTCAAAGCAGGTTGTACTTTTGGGGTGGTACTAGTTGGGAATCTATTTTAAGTTTATCAGATAACAATTCTAAATTCATCGATGATACCTTTGAAAATTCTGATTATAGTGTAACTTTTAATTATTCAGACGGAACTAGTTTTACAACAAGTGTCTTATTAGGTCCTCAGGGGCCTTCAGGTGATCAAGGGATTCAGGGAGTCCCAGGATTAGATGGAACCAATGGGCTTGCTGGCGCTGACGGTACTAATGGTATTGATGGAGCAACGGGTTTAACTAAAGATATTAGCGATAAAATAAAAATAAGATATAGTTTAATGATTAAAGCATTATCTGGCACACCTATTCAAACTAACATTGGCACTTCTTTTTTAATCGCAGATAAAGTAACTTTAGGATTTTCCTATAGGCTAAAATCATACTTAGGCGGATTATTAGGCTATCAATTCTCAAATCCGTTTTTTGTAGGATTATCATATGACAAAACCACTACGAATTTAGGAGAAAATATTTTAGGCATTGGAAGCTTAGGCGTTGCTTTAAAATATACGTTTAATAAAAAAAATATGAAGAAAGTTCCTGCTTTTCTATTTTAAATTTTTAGTTAAATAAAAACATTAAACGTTAAGAAAATGATTACATATCTTGCTTTAAATTAAAATTTAAAAAAACACTATAATTCTATATTAACAAACGTCTCATCCACTGATGAAACTTTAAAAAACAAATAATTAAAACTGTAAATACAAATTTTTGTGGTTGTAACTTAAGGATAAATTATTTTTAAGATCTTTTCCGAAATATAATTTGAAGCTCTAATAGCTCCTTCCAAATAGCCACCAAATATATTGGCAGTTTCTGTTCCAGTAAAGAAAAGTTTACCATTCAAATAGCTATCTTTAAAAATAGCATGCCCATTATTAAAATGAGGAGGTAAAAATGATATTTCTTTAGACTGAATAAATTTATCATCCCAAATTTTGTCTTTATAACTTTCAAATAGTTCAGCTTCTTCACCAAAATAATGTTTTAATTGAGAAACAACTTTTTCCTTTCGCTCCTCTAATGAATAGTGACAAGCAGAGCTATTTAAAAATCCTTTTAAAGCAAATTTTGAGTTTTCGTAATTACAGTGGTCATATATTTCAGTTGCTAATCCTGATTGACTATAAATACCTCCAGAAAAACCTTTTTCTTTCCAAAATGCACGTTTATATTCAATCGAAAATTTTATAGAACCACTCATCCAAGTTTGTGTTTTTTGCATAATTTGTTTTGTATTATGCGGTAGTTCTGGAGTAAATTCAATTGAATTTATAACTAATTTTGGCGGTGCCGAGATGATAAGAAATCTACAATAAAAAATATTTCCTTGATTATTAATAATTTGTAATTTATTTCCTTCTTCTACAATTCTAACAACTTCAGTGTTTAATACGATATTTTCATTTCCAATATTATGAGAAAGTTTATCTATAATTGACAAAGTGCCTCCTCTAATTCGATAAGCAGAATGACTATTTGCAGGAATAAAGTATTTTTGGGGAGGCTCAAATGACATTGTTTCAAATAAGGAAAAACCTTCCGTATGTTGTTCAAAGTGTTCAATATTTAGTTCAGAGATAAGTTCAATAAGATTTTCATGCTCATTGCTAAACCAAGTGGCACCCATTTCCATGGGTGTATTCAATTTTCCCATAATGGTTTCTATACGACCACCAATACGGTTTTGTCCTTCTAAAACCTTGAATCTAACACCTCTTTTATTAAGTTGGTAAGCTGTTGATAATCCACTTATACCAGCCCCAACTATGATTACTTCCTCCATATTTAGTATTGATGTCTGATTTTTTATTATTAGTACAATTATTATATCGGTAAATTCATTTCCTAATACTAAAAGTACAGCTAATTCTTATGAATATATATTTATGAAATTTAAAATTGAGTTGTTGCTAAATTTCAAATACGATTATAACACATGGGCTAAAAATTTAATCTCTTGAGAATTTGATAATTTGTAAAATCAAAAAATGTTTTTGTTTGAAAACAGCGCTATAGCGAGTATTTCAATCCTTGTTAATCATCTGATTTTAATAGTTTTTTTGTTTTTATTATATATTTTTGTGCAATTATTTTATTGTAAGTCTTAAAATAGTTCACTTTCTAATATCTACACAAAAACCAAAAAGTTTTAGTGCATCGTTCAATTTAAATAGAGGGGTGGGTTTTGTAGAAAAGTTTTTCTTTTTTGAGTTTTGTTGTGATATCTATATATAACCTAAAACCTGTACCTAAGCATCAATTCACTCGTATTAGCCCTGAGCGCTGTACTACTTGTTCTTTGCCCTATCTCACAACCAAAACCTAGATTTATCTGGTTCATTTCGAATGCGCTTGAATATATATTTGGCTCTGCAAACCTGTCTAGATTCATACTTTATCAAAATCTTAACATTAACAATTGAAAGCTAAGGCAACAAAAAGTTGCCTTATACAATAACAGATATATGATGAATATTGAAGAAACTGCCGTTAATCACGGCTCATTTAAAACTTTAGTAGCAGCCGTAAGAGCTGCGGATCTTGTTGGCAATTTAACTTCTCAAGGCCCTTTTACTGTGTTTGCCCCAATGGACGATGCATTTGGTAAATTACCTGAAGGGACCGAGGATACACTTGTAAAACCGGAGAATAAGGAAAAATTGACTTCCATTTTGACATACCATGTTATTATGGACAAAATTGTGTCTACTGATCTTTCCGATGGTATGAAAGCAATACGTTAAACGGTAAAGAAGTAACGATTCATTTAAAAGAAGGAAAGGTCTTTATCAATGATGCGGAAGTATTTCTTGCTGATGTAAAAACAAATAATGGAATTATACATGCCATCAATAAGGTGATAATGCCAGCATACGGTAAAACTACTTTAACCGCGGCAGCTTCTGTGCTTATGGCACTTTCTATGATTATTAACGAGAGCTTAGTAGCAAGAACATTCGGGTCTTATACCTTGCAACTTTTTGAAGGGGAGAGACATGCCTGGTGGGTACCTACTTTAGGTGTTGGTTTATTAATATTTGCTTATATTATTAATGTATCAGGGAATAAGGTTATTGGAAAGACTTCACAATTCATGGCTATTTTAAAAATAGCAGGTATTATAGTTTTTGCTATTAGTGGTCTCTGGGCTGCTCAGTTTACGTTTATGGATCTTGTACCTGAATCTAACGATGTAGAAAATCATTCGGCTGTAAGTTTTATTGGAGCTATTGCACTTTCTATATTAGCCTATAAAGGATTTACAACAATTACTAATAGTGGAGGAGAAATCACAAAACCACACAAAAATGTAGGCAAGTCAATCATTATTTCATTGCTAATTTGTACAGTCGTCTATTTTTTAGTTACCCTTGCCGTAAACGCGAGTCTATCAATCTCTGAAATAGTCAGAGCAAAAAATTACTCTTTAGCCGAAGCCGCTAAGCCGGTATTTGGAAATTACGGCCTTTATTTTACTGTAGGAATAGCTATTATAGCTACAATTTCAGGGGTAATTGCAAGTGTTTTTGCTGTTTCTCGCATGACTGCAATGCTAACTGATATGAAACTAATACCGCATAGCCATTTCAGAATGACTGGGAGTGTCCAAAAGCATATGTTACTTTATATTGTTGTCATTGCTATTGCCCTAACTATTTTATTTGATTTATCTCGAATTGCTTCAATTGGAGCAATATTCTACCTGGTGATGGACATAATTATCCATTGGGGAGTTTATAAACATTTAAGGAAAGAAGTAAATGCTAATGGTATAATACTGATAACCGCATTATTACTTGACATAATTGTATTAGTTGCTTTTTTATGGATCAAAGCTAGTTCTGACATTTTTGTAGTTATGGTTTCAATAACTGGTATTATTTTAGTGTTTGCAGGGGAAAAATGGTTTTTATATTGGAAAGAAAATAAAGAGAAAACTAAATAATAAATGTATCTTTGTAAGTGATTACTTACTATTAATGACCAATAAAAAGGAAAACATCTTAAAAAGTGCCTTAGAATTATTTGCAAATGAAGGGTTCAATGCTACATCAACAAATAAAATAGCGCAGCATGCAGCAGTTTCTGAAGGTTTAATTTTTAGGCATTTTAAAAATAAAAATGGCCTTTTAACTGCCATTCTTGAAAGTGGTGAAGAAAAAGCAAGTAGATTGTTTGCAACTATATTAAATCAGACAGATTCAAAAGAAGTCATTAGAAAAACAATAGAACTACCCTTTTGCATACATAAATCTGAATACGATTATTGGAGACTTCAATTTAAATTAAAGTGGGAAAAGGAATACAACAACTCAAAAAAAATAATGCCTTTAGTTGAAAAATTAACTTGGGCATTTTCAATGCTCAAATATGAAAAACCCAATTTGGAAGCACAACACTTAATTTACATTTTCGAGTCTATATCTATAGAATTACTAAAAGGTAATTTAGACAACCAAAACATATACAAGGAATTTTTGAAATACAAATACACTGTTTAAAAAAATTTATTAATTATTAATAGTAAGTACTCACATACAATAAGAATTATGAAAAAAACAGCATTAATTACAGGTGCAAGTAGCGGCATAGGAAAAGAATTTTCTAAATTACATGCAGAAAGAGGAGGCGATTTAATTATAATTGCAAGAAATGAAAATAAATTAAATGAATTAAAAACTGAGCTAGAAAAAAAATTCAAAGTCAATGTGTTTGTAATTCCAAAAGATTTAACATTGCCAAATGCAGCCAAAGAGATTTATGAGCAAGTCCATGATGCTAATTTAAAAGTAGATTATTTAATTAACAACGCAGGCTTTGGAGGAGTAGGAAAATTTCACGAACGAGATTTAGAAAATGATTTAAATATGATTAACCTAAACATCAGTGCATTAACAGATTTAACTCATTATTTTTTAAAAGACTTTGTAAAAAACAACGAAGGGAGAATTCTGAATGTTTCTTCTACCGCAAGTTTAATGCCAGGCCCTTTACAGGCAGTTTATTTTGCTACCAAAGCATATGTTACTTCTTTTAGTAATGCTATAGCGGAAGAGTTATACGACACAAACATTACTCTCACCAATTTAATGCCTGGAGCAACTGAAACGCAATTTGGTAGAATATCGGGAATGGACAAAACAGCTATGTTTAAAAAACCAGCATCTGCAAGAAATGTAGCTGAGGATGGATATAATGGAATGTTGAAAGGAAAATTAGATATTATTTCAGGGCTTACTTTCTCTCAAAAATTAATGACAGCAATGGTTCCATTAATACCAAAAAGAATGATTTTAAAACAAGTAAGACAAATGCAAGAAATAAATCATTAATAAAAGAATCAATATAGCCTAAAGCTTTAGTTCAACTACTACAAAAAAAAGGTTATCTTGAAGTTTGTAGGTACCCCAAATTTTGAGGCACAAGTTTAATTAATTTACTAAATATGAAAAGAAAAAAATTAATCTCTAAGTTTAGAAAGTCATAGTGCTTAAAAAAAGTTTAAAGAGTAATTTTTTCAACTTATTAAATATCTCTCAAAAAATTTATCATCTGTTTTGAAAACAGGTCTTTAGGGTTCACATTTAAATAGAAAAACCCGCTTTAGAAATTTCAAGCAAGCTTGAATTTCATAGTGGGTTTTTTTATTTTCAAGATGGAACGTAAAAGGATCAGCGAAGCTAATCCTTCGTGTCAGATTGGTTTCTTCCCAGACGAAACACACACCACTTACCACCTCTGTAACTTTTGTTACGTTTTATATCTACGACATAGATTAAATTTATTGAAAATTTTAAACCTATAATTAATTATTATGATGAATCAAGACAATTATGTACAACAAGAAATGTATTCAATGCCAAGAATAGGTGATACAGCACCAGACTTTGAGGCAGTAACGACCAAAGGTCCTATTAAAATGTCTGAATTTGCTAAAGACAAATGGACTGTTATGTTTTCACACCCTGCAGATTTTACGCCTGTTTGTACTACTGAAATGAGTGGTTTTGCACTTCGCAAAGAGGAATTTGACGCTTTAAACACGGAACTTTTAGGACTTAGTATAGACAGTATTCATGCCCATTTAGGTTGGGTGCAAAATGTGAGGGAGACCACTGGCGTATATTTTGATTTCCCTATTATAGCAGATATAGATATGAAAGTGTCTAAGCGATATGGAATGCTCCAGCCTAACGAAAGTGAAACAGCAGCTGTTAGGGCGGTGTTTTTTATAGACCCTTCCAAGAAAATTAGATTGATCATGTATTACCCTTTAAATGTGGGTAGGAATATGGATGAGATATTAAGAGCTTTAGAAGCCCTTCAGGTTTCTGATAAGCATAAAGTTGCCCTACCATTAGATTGGAAGAAAGGGGATAAGGTCATTTGTCCCGCACCCAAATCATTAAATGATTTGAATGCTAGATTGGCAGACAATACTGTGGAGAAAGTGACCTGGTATTTGGCAAAGAAGAATATTTAGTATTTAAAGGACACAAATAAAAAAAGCCGCTTGATGAAATCAAGCGGCTTTTTCTGTAATTTAGCCAATGATTAAAAGTCCCTGATTTTATTAAGCATATATGGAACAACAACCCAACAACCCTTTACACGGTGTTAAATTATTAGATATATTGGAATATCTGGTGGAGAAGCACGGATGGGAAGAAATGGCGAATCAGGTCAATATTAATTGCTTTAAGAGCAATCAGACAGTGAAATCTAGTTTGACCTTCTTGAGGAGAACACCATGGGCTAGAGAAAAAGTGGAGCGGTTTTATCTGTATTCCATTAAAAAATAAATAGGTTTCGCAATTGGAGCTAAATTTTAAAAAAAAGTCCGGTTGTTAAGTGAATAACGTCTAGCTTCGCATCATGACATTATCTATCATTAGAATTTTTTGTGGTGCATCTCATTTAATCTATGGAATACTTACTTTATTACACCCCTTTTATATAGCGGAATTCTCAAGATACGGCTTCTCAGGAATGAGAATACTCATTGGGCTAGTACAGCTAATTTGTGGTATGGGACTTTTGTACGGTATGGGTAAGTATAAAATTTCACTTATAAGCGCTGCTATTTTAGCAGTAATGATGGTGGGGGCTTTAGGAACCCGAATCAATATCCAGGATAGTTTAATACAGTCTTTACCCGCTTTGTTCTACTTATTGCTAAATTCTTATATCTTTATAAAAAGCTTAAAACTTTAATTATGAAATACTTAAAATACATTTTAATGGCTGTGGTTTCATTCGTGGTTATTAATGTTTGGTTTTTTAGATTTAATAATCCAACTATTTACAGAGGCGGAAAGGCAATGAATATGATGGAGGAATTTGCCGTTTACGGACTCAATGAAACCATGGTTTACCTGATTGGAGGCTTGAAAATCTTGGCTGCTTTGGGCTTATTAATTGGTTTTGTGAAAAGAAAAGCCATACTTCCTTCTGCTGCATTAATGGGCGCGCTTATGTTAGGTGCTGTCTTTATGCATTATAAAGTGAGCGATGAAGCTATTAAATTTTTACCTGCGGGTCTAATGTTTGTTTTTAGTTTAAGTATTATTCTGCTTAACAGGGCAAGACAACTTTCTTAGTTGATCCTATTGATTCTAAGGGGCGTTGGTGGGAGCGTATCTATAAAATGAAAGTTCCTCATTGTTTTTTGAAAAGTAAATTCATTCCACCCTTCTAACACCGAACAAGAATTCGTTTTTGGCCCTTTGAAGTTCAATCGTTAATTATTTATCTCTTTTAAACAAAAAACTTGGCGTTTTATAATCCTTAGGCAACTGATCTGCAGGAATGGTGCTTTGGTTTCCATCTCTAGCCGCCCTGTAATGTGGAGACATAATTTCTATACCCGCCTCGTTACAAAAGTCTTGAATGTTGGCGTGTAAGTTAGAATAGATGGTGGCTTGTTTGTTGGGCTCCCTAGTGTAAGCGTTTATTTGGTAAGATACATAAAAGTCATCTAAGCTTGTTTGGAGCACAAATGGGGCTGGATCTTCTAATAATAAAGGCGTTTTTAGTGCTGCTTTAATCAGTACTTCTTCCATTTTTCTCCATGGAACGTCATACCCAATGGTAATAGTGGAATGCATGACAAGTCCCTTTTCTGGTGCGTCACTGCTGTAATTAATGGTGTGACTATTCATTACCGTAGCATTGGGAATGGAGATAATTTCGTTTTTTGTGGTCCTTACTCTGGTAACCAACATGTTTTTTTCTATCACGTCTCCAGATATACTGCCAATTTTTACCCGGTCGCCCATTTTAAAAAGGCGCATATAAGTCAGTATTAGCCCTGCGATAATATTGGACAGTGAACCGGCAGATCCAAAGGTGAATAAGAATCCAAGAAATACAGATACTCCTTGAAAAACAGGAGAGTCAGAACCAGGTAAGTACGGGAAAATCACCACTATCATAAAGGCAAATACCAATACCTTTACTATCTGATAGGTTGGCGCTGCCCAGTCCGAATAGAAGCCAGGAAGCTTTAGATTTTCTTGTTGTATTTCTAACTTTAAAAAGTACAAACCTTTGAGCACATACCTAAACACTACAATAATAACGATCACAGTAATGAGATTAGGCAGGTAATTCCAAAGCCCTAAACCAATGTCTTTTAAGGGATCTAACACGTAGCCAAATAGGGTCTGGGCCATATCTTTAGTCCATGGGAAAATACCAAATAAAATGGGGAGCGCTATATAAACAGTACTCAGTACCACAAGCCACTTTAGAATGGTGTTTAAATTAATGAGGACTGCTACCTGTCTGGAGGCGTCAAAGAGTGTGTAGTCTTTAATTTTAATCCCAGTAATGCGTTTGTTTTCTTGGGCGTGAATTTTAATGGCAGTCCATCTAAAGGCTATAAAGATATATTTAATGACCAGATAGGTAATAATGAGTACCAGTAGCGCCAAACCAAATTCTTTTAATAAAGTGATGATATTGGTTTCATTCTGATAATTCAAAATAGCCTCTGAAATAATCTTTTGATACTTAATACTCAAGTCTGTAGCGTTCATTATAGACCAAAGTGCGTCTTCTTCAGAAATACTGGTGACAATCTGATCAGAATACACTAGATTTAAAATATTGTATTCGCTCTCTACAACTAGGCTGTCTGTAGAAAAATCTCTTAATCTAGCAAGGCTTTGAATTCTTTCACTAACAGCTTTGGCGCGCTCTTTAGGAGAGAAGCTCCCCAAGCGGCTGTAAACAGTAAATAAGGTGTCTTTAAAAAAGCCCATAACTGGTACCCCTTTATTAGTAGCCCTTAAAGCTTCTACTTCTCTTTTTTTGGAGGCCAATCGCTCTGTTTCTTGGGAGCTAAAAGCGTCTAATTGGGCTTGGAGGGTTTCTTTTTTAAGGTTGTCTGTAGTTTTAAGACTCTGAATTTCTGCCAATAACTCCGCTTTTTTTACAGAGTCTGCTACCCTTTGGTTTTCAATGAGCTGTATTTTTGTATTGTATTGCTCCAGACGAATACTGTCTTGATTTACTGGGGCTACAGATGGTACAGAATCTTGTGCTTTAACATTGCTGAAGAAAAAAAATAAAGGCAGTACTAGTGTGAACTTAGTCAGGGTTTTCATAAGCCAAAAATATGTATAAATGTAAGTATTTTTTAGGCAGTTCATACAGGTCATTGTATTTTCAAAATAAATTGTAATTTGGATCTGTTATGATTGAAATCACAAAAATATACAAGGATTTGTTAGTGCTATTGACTGTGTTATTACTACCTGTATCTATGCGCTCTCAAGACTTGTTCACTCAAACGAACGATTTATCTAGCCAAAATAGCCCTTATTTATTGCAGCATGCCAAAAACCCAGTGGCTTGGAAAGTTTGGGAGAATAACACACTAGAAAAAGCAAAAGACTTAAATCGTTTAATGGTGATAAGCGTGGGCTACGCTTCTTGTCATTGGTGTCATGTCATGGAAGAAGAGAGTTTTGAAGACTTAGAGGTTGCCAAATTAATGAATGATTTTTTCGTAAATATTAAAGTGGACCGAGAAGAAAGGCCTGATATTGATCAAACATATATGACTGCCTTAAGTCTTATGGGTAAACAGACGGGTTGGCCTTTAAACGTGATCGCCTTACCAGATGGCACTCCTATATATGGAGGTACATATCATTCTAAGACTAAATGGATGGCAATTTTAAAGAAGTTAAAGGACCTCTATTCCAGTCAACCAGAGCAACTCAAGTCTTTTGCGGCTGATTTTAAAAACGGCATTGCAGAGGCTATGGCTGTTCAGATTCCCTCAGAAGAAACCCACCTGAGTCAGTTAGATCTGACAAATGGAATAATAGATTGGCAAAATAAATGGGACTTTGAATGGGGAGGGCTCAAAGGAGATCAGAAATTCATGCGTCCAAATAGTTTGGAGTTTCTCCTTTCATACGGACAACTTGCAAAAGATAGCCTGGTGCTTTCATATGTAGAAAACACCCTCGATAAAATGGCTTCTGGGGGTATATTTGATCAAATAGGAGGTGGTTTTTACCGCTATAGTACAGATACAAATTGGAAAGTGCCTCACTTTGAAAAAATGTTGTACGACAACGCACAAATGATCCAACTGTATTCTAAAGCCTTTAAATTTTTTAAGAAAGACACCTATAGAGATGTGGTGGCTAAAACCTATGATTTTCTAGAGAGAGAAATGCAACTCGCCTCTGGCGGATACGCTGCAGCATTAGACGCAGATTTCCAGGGAAAAGAAGGACTTTTTTATGTGTGGACCCCACAAGAACTCAAAGGGTTAATTCCAGAACAATGGGACTTGTTTGCTGCTTATTTTCAATTGTCTGAAAACGACTTATGGGAAGATCGCTACTGGATACTTCAGGCACCCCGGGACAACTCATTATTTATAACTACTTACGGACTAACTCAAGAACGATTAGATGCTTTGAGAACTGATTGGGAACGATTGCTTTTAAAAGCCCGAAGCAAAAGAGGGGCTCCCCTGAGAGATCATAAACTCATTACTTCTTGGAATGCTTTATTGGTAAGCGCTTATGCAGAAGCATACAATGCTTTTGGGACGGCGCATTATTTGAAAAAAGCTACAGATCTTTACGAATTAATTAGTGCACAAGCACCAGAGAATTTGCGCCATATTTACAAGGCATCAAAGACAGCACCAGTATTCTCGCAAGATATTGTTTTCTTATCCCAAGCAGCATTGGCATTGTATCTCACCACAAACAACCCCATTTATTTAGCCGCTGCAGAAAACAAAATGAATTATTTAAACCGTCGTTTTTACAGTGAAGAAAAATCTGCATATGCCTTTGGTGACGCAGCTGAATTAATGGCGCCTATTTATGTGTTTTCTGATGGTGTAATGCCTTCTGATAATGGGGTAGCAGCACAAGTAAATTTTCTGATAGGGCATATTAAATTTGACCCTAAAGCCAGCGAGAAATCTACGAAAGCTATGGCGAACGTTCAGACCTATATGTCTAGTGATTTATCAAACTACACCCAATGGGGCCAAGTTTATTTGTACAAATTATTTCCCTTTTATGAATTGGCTATTTTAGGACCTCAAGCATTCGATTTTGCTAAAAAAGTGAACAAAATTGGACTTCCAAATGTATTGGTGGTTGGTTCACAAGAACCCAGTGAATTGCCTTTGTTTCAGGATAGGTACATAGCAGGAGAAACTTTATTTTATGTCTGTGTAGACTACAGTTGTAAGCTACCTGTAAGTAGCATTTCAGAAGCGCTGCAGCAATTGCAATAAAAAGTTATTAAACCTTGCAAAAAGGTTGTTTTCAGCTTCTAACAAGTTGTTGGTATAATCGTTTTATTCAAAAGAGATTTTTGCCTTATCTTGTTTTCAAAATAACCAACTATGCAAATAAAAGAATCCTCTAAAATATACGACGCAGTAATTGTCGGTTCTGGGGCTGGTGGTGGTATGGCCACAAAAATACTCTCAGAGGCAGGTTTAAATATCGCAGTGGTAGAAGCAGGGCCCCACTTTGATCCAGCCAATCCAGACCAACAAACCCAGATGAAATGGCCTTGGGAGTCTCCCAGAAGGGGGGCAAATACCCAAAGAACTTTTGGAGATTTTGACGCCTTGTACGGCGGATGGGATATACCCGGAGAACCCTACACTAGAAAAGACGGCACCAAGTTTGACTGGTTTAGGGCGCGAATGCTCGGTGGTAGAACCAACCACTGGGGCCGTATATCACTCCGTTTTTCAGCGCGTGATTTTAAGCACAAAGATGTAGATGGTTTAGGGGATAATTGGCCTATAGGCTATGAAGATGTAAAGCCATATTACGACAAAGTAGACAAACTTATTGGTCTTTTTGGCTCCAGAGAAAACCTGCCTAATGAACCTGATGGGTTTTTCTTGCCGCCACCAAAACCAAGGTTACACGAACTTTTTTATATCAAAGGCGCAAGAAAATCTAATATTCCAGTGATTCCTTCTAGGATGTCTATGCTCACTAAGAAAATTAATCCTGAACGCGGGGTTTGTTTTTACTGTGGACAGTGCAACAGGTCTTGTTCTGCTTATGCAGATTTCTCAGCGGGAAGTTGTCTTATTTTTCCAGCGCAAAAGAATGGGGGTCAGATAGACTTGTACAACAATGCCATGGTGAGAGAAGTACTGACTAATTCAGAGGGAAAGGCTACAGGAGTATCTTATATTAACAAATCAGATAGAAAAGAATACACCTTAAGGGCTAAGGTGGTTGTATTGGCAGCTTCTGCATGCAGCTCAGCTAGAATACTATTAAACTCTAAATCTCCCCAGCATCCTAATGGTTTGGGAAATAGTGGAAACACTGTAGGGAAGTACCTTCATGATTCCACTGGAAGTAGTAGGGCTGCTTTTATACCAGATTTAGTCAACAGGAAAATGTATAATGAAGACGGCGTAGGAGGAATGCATGTGTATACGCCATGGTGGTTAGACAATAAGAAACTAGATTTCCCCAGAGGTTACCATATAGAAGTTTGGGGAGGTATGGGAATGCCAAACTACGGTTTTGGTTTTAACGCCAACGAATACAATAAGTTTTTTGGACTCAAAGTAGGAGGCTATGGAAATAGCCTTCGTTCAGATGTTAAGAAATACTACGGGTCTGTAGTTGGTTTTGGTGGAAGGGGAGAGTCTATTGCCATGAAAGATAACTATTGTGAAATAGATCCTTCTGTGGTAGATGAGTTTGGAATTCCAGTACTTCGTTTCCATTATAATTGGACAGATTTTGAACGCAAACAGGCCAAGCATATGCACGAGACCTTTGACGAGCTCATTCACAATATGGGTGGTGAGGCGCTTTCTGCTGCACCTGGTGCAGACAGGGAGTATGGCTTAGAGGCTCCAGGTAGAATTATTCATGAGGTGGGTACCACTAGAATGGGAAATGACCCAAAAACATCTGTGGTGAATCAATTCCAGCAATTACACGACGCAAATAACGTATTTATTGTAGACGCAGGGCCTTTTGTCTCTCAGGCCGACAAAAACCCAACATGGACTATCCTGGCACTATCTTGGAGAACTTGTGATTATATTGTAGAACAGCTTAAAATGCAAAATATTTAAGAAATGGATAGAAGAGAAAGTATAAAGTCCCTTTTTATTGGTGCAGCAGCTGGAGGTTTGGCCTTAGCTTCATGCCAGCCAGAAATCAGTTCAGAAGCTCAAGAAGCCATGGCTACTGGGGCAACCAATTATGGAAGAACTCCAGAAGAAGACGCTCAAATAGCTTCCTTACATGCCCAACAATTTTTTAGTGTTCATGAATTGGAAACTTTGGCGACGCTAACGGCACTTATTTTACCTGAAAATCAGGATTTTCCTAGCGCAGCCTCTGTGGGCGTTCCAGACTTTATAGAGTTCATGGCCAAAGATTACCCAGCCTTTCAAACCCCCATTAGGGGAGGCCTTATGTGGCTTGATCATACGAGCAATAGGCGTTTTGAACTGGAGTTTAAAAAACTTGAACAGGGACAACAGCATGAGATATTAGAAGAAATTGCGTATCCAGATCTAACCGTTTCTGAAGGGGAACGTCCGTTAGAAGTACGTTTCTTCTCACTGATGCGAAACCTTACCCTAACAGGTTATTACACTACAGAAACTGGAATTAAAGATTTAGGTTACCAGGGAAATATACCTAATGTCTGGGATGGTGTACCTCAGGAAGTATTGGACCAACACGGTGTAGCTTATGAAGTGGAATGGTTGGCAAAATGTATTGATCAGAAAACCAGGGGAAATATAGCCTCATGGGACGAACAAGGCAACCTCTTGACTTAAATTTTTTCACAAACTATCACAATGGGTCTTTCTTCAAGATCTGTTGTAAAAAACAAATACACACTGCCTCCGTCCCGGAGGTGGTGTTTTTTTCTTAAAGCCGCCACGGTCATTTTAAAATTTCGTGTACTTACATTGGCCTTAGTTTTGTTAAAAGGCCTCATCCCTTTATTGTGGTAAGCAAAATAGTCCACTATCTTAAAGCTACGACCGGGAAAGGGAAGGGTTTTGTGCCAGGTGTATAAGTGACTGTTTGGGTGGAGTTTAAGCACCCCCAATTGGCTGGAAACACTTTTAAAAGCGCCTAATTTTAATACAGCTGCATGTGGTTCAAATAAATACTCCAGCGGCAGGCTAAAGCTTGCTTTGCTTTGCGTTTCTTCAGGAATACTACTATTAAATGAATCAGATACTCCACTTTTATTTAGAATTACTGCTTTAAGCGCTACAGGCCCTTCATAATTCTTTTCAAGCAGCCATAGCAATTCTTTAACTTCTTTGTTTACGGCAACAGCATGAATCTCTTTAACACAGCTCAATTCCTTTAGACCAGCACTAATATCTAGAAGCGGGGCTGTTTTGACCAATATATTATGGGTTTTTTTCCAAAGTATTGGCAAAACAGCTGGCATAGAAGGACTACAATCTTCAAGCATAAAAACTTTCTCCTTTTGATCACTTCTTCTAGAGGGGTCTACATAAATCCAATCGAGGCTTTCGTTTAAATTACGGATAAAATCAATACCATCTATTGACATTGAACGAATGTTCTGGACCCCTAAAACATTAAAATTAAAGGCCGCTATTTCTGCTAATTCAGTATTGATTTCTAGGTGATAAACTTGTGCTATATTTTTTGCAAAATAAAAGCTATCTACGCCAGTACCCCCACTGACATCTGCCAGTGATTCTCCACTGACTAAGCCCGCTTTATATCCTGCTGTAACTTCAGAAGAAGTCTGTTCTATTTGAAGGGGTAGGGGATAAAAAATACCCTGAGTATTGAACCAAGTGGGTAACTTATGAATACATTTTTTAGCCGCCTCTATCTGTTGAATAATCTCTGAGTTGTCTACCCCATTAAAAAGGGGTTTTGAGAGGGCTACTGACAAGGTGTCAGTAGTTAAATTATTTTTTATAAAATATTGAATACCAGTATTTAATATGTTTTTATTCAAAGTAAAACTATAAGTTTTTAGTCCAAGATTTTATTTGACTATTTTCTGCAAAAAACACTTTTAGGACCACCTTTATTGCCGTGTATAAAGGGATAGCTACGACCATTCCTGTAACTCCCCAAAGCAATCCACCGCATAAAATAATCAAGAATATTTCCAATGGGTGAGACTTTACACTTTTAGAAAAAATAAGGGGTTGAGATAGTAAATTATCTACCAGTTGACCCACAATAAATCCAATCATTACATAGATAGTTTTTGGCAATATTACCTCATTAAACGAAGCACCTAATTGACTACTCATGGTTAAAAAAAGCATGAGTATTCCTCCAACCACTGGACCCACATAAGGGATGAGATTTAGAAGGGCACAAAGAAAGGCAATAACCATGGCATTGGGAACAGAAAGAATACCCAAAATGACGCTGTAGATCACAAATAAAATGAGAATTTGAAACAATAGTCCTAAAAAGTATCTAGACAATAAGTCTTTGATTTTAGCAAATGCCTCTTTAGTTTTAAAGTTTTCTTTTGCGGGTACCCACATGAGAATACCCCTTTCGAATAATTCACTGTCTTTGAGAAAAAAGAAGGAAATAAAAGCAACTGAAAATAAGCCTGCACCAAAATTACCCACAAGACCGAAAACAGCATTAAAAAATGCTGGAAGTTGTTCCAAAGATAGGGTAGTGAGTAAGCTGCTGTCTTGAAATTGTGATAATATTGAATTGTTTTCAAGGCCAAAATAGGCCGAGATTTCTGCATACAAGTCAGTGATGCTACTTTTGAGGCCTTTAATATTTAATAGACTCAAATTTTCCCCTTGTTGCACGAGCAGAGGAACTACTAAGGCTATAAGCATAGATAGAATACCCAATAAAACAATCATGGTGCTTATAGCAGCTACAGTTCTGCTGAATCTGAGTTTGTTTTTTAGAAAAAGGGCCATAGGCCTTCCTACAAGCGATACAATGGCTGCTATGAGAATATATACTAAAACTGTCGTAATTGCATTGAGAAAATACAAAGAAGCCACAATAGCTACAACAATAGTCAGGGCTCTTAAAATCCCAGAAGAAATGATTTTTGCATTCATTCACTTTCATTTTGTGCTGCCACTGAGGCACATGCATAAATAGCAGCTGTTTCTGTTCTGAGTCTGGTATTTCCAAAACTCACTGGTTTACACCCTTTTTCTATGGCTTTTTTAATTTCTGCTGTAGAGAAATCTCCCTCAGGACCAATAAAAATAGAGAGTTTTTTGCAGGTTAAATCTAAGGAATTTAAAGCTGTTTTTGGGCTGTCTGCTTCACAATGCGCAAAAAGTTTTTCTCCAGAAATATCCTGGTCTAAACATTTTTTTAGAGAAATAGCTGGGTGTAGTACTGGCAAATAGGCCTGAAGAGACTGCTTCATGGCACTTAAAAGCACTTTTTCATATCGCTCCGCTTTAATTACTTTCCGCTCTGATTGGTCACATAGAATTGGAGTAACACTGGAAAGCCCTATTTCAGTAGCCTTTTCTAAAAACCATTCGTAGCGATCATTCATTTTAGTGGGCGCAACGTATAGATCTAAGGTGTAAGACTTTGGCTTATGCTGTTGAATCTCTATTAACGACACCTGCAGGGTTTTACCTAATGTGTCTTGAATTTTACCCTGAGCCATAAGCCCCTTACCATTAGTGAGGTGAATAAGGTCTCCAATTTTTTTTCTAAGTACTTTGGTCGCGTGTTTGCTCTCCTCTTGAGAAAGCGCTACGCTTTTGTCTTCTGCCGAAAAGAAGGGGGCGTAAAATAAATTCATAGTATTTTATTCAATGATATATCGCGCCTTAGCGGCCACTTTTTGATGGGTAAAATCTTGATTGAGGTATTTTAGATACCCAACAATACCAATCATGGCAGCATTGTCTGTACAGTATTCAAATTTTGGAATATGAGTGGTCCAGCCGTGTTTTTTAGCTGTAGTTGTAAGAGCTGCTCTAATCCCGCTGTTCGCAGAAACACCTCCACCAATGGCTATTTCTCTAACCCCAGTTTGGGTCACGGCTTTTTTTACTTTCCTCATCAGTATCTCCACAATGGTGTGCTGTATGGAAGCGCAAATGTCGGCTTTGTGCGTCGCAATGAAATCTGGGTCTTTAGCCGTTTCTTTCTGTATGAAATAGAGTATGCTGGTTTTGAGACCACTAAAGCTAAAGTTTAAATCTGCCACCTTTGGAATAGGGAATTCAAACGCAAAAGGATTTCCCTCAGCAGCAAATTTGTCAATTAAAGGTCCTCCGGGGTAAGAGAAGCCCAATATTTTGGCAGATTTGTCAAAGGCCTCACCAACGGCATCGTCCAGAGTTTCCCCTAAAACTTCCATGTCAAAATAATCTTTGACTAATATAATTTGTGTGTGACCACCGCTAATGGTCAAAGCCAAAAAGGGAAACTTCGGGACCGCTTTTTCAGCTTCTTCAGGACTTTTAATAAAATGTGCTAAAACGTGTCCTTGCATATGATTCACCTCTATAAGTGGAATATCCAGCCCCATAGAAAGCGATTTTGCAAATGAAGTTCCTACCAATAAAGATCCCATTAAGCCTGGTCCCCTAGTAAATGCAATGGCATCTAAGTCAGATTTGGCAATACCTGCTTGTTTGAGTGCCTGATCTACTACAGGTACAATGTTTTGCTGGTGTGCTCTTGAGGCCAATTCAGGCACCACACCACCGTATGCTTGGTGTATTTTTTGGGTAGCTACCACATTGCTCAGTCGTTTATCTCCATGGAGTACTGCTGCCGAGGTGTCGTCGCAGGAAGATTCTATCGCTAAAATGTGAATTGAGGTATTTTCCATTTATCTTTGGAATCATAATTGATATCTCACAAAGGTAAAACATATAGCGCTATCAAAAAATACAGAAAAATAGGAATTCAAATAGCCTTAGGGGCACTCTTGTTTTTAAGCTTGTGCACCCTGTTGCTTTCTAGCGCAAGCTTTCAAACCTATTTGGCCCGTAAACTGACCGACTCACTTGCGGAAAAATACGGGATAAATCTTTCCGTAAAAGGCGTGGAGGGTTCCTTGTTAACCTTTAAATTTGGCTTGAATGATGTGTTTGCTGAGGATTATCGTAAGGACACTTTGTTTTATGCAAAACAAATAAAAGCCCCTATTTTAGATTTAAATGCGCTTGTTAATGGCCGCTTTAGTTTGGGTAAGGTTCAGATAGACCAACTCACCTATAAAATAACCATCTACCCCGATTCTAAACAAAGTAATTGGGCTATTTTTTTAGAAAAATTAAATGCTGAAAATACTGATAGTAAGCCTGCTCCACCTTTTGAATTAGAGGCCAAACAAGTCCAGGTTTCCAATGCGCGTTTTGTGCTTACAGATTTTAATAAAGTACAGCCCTCACTTTTCACAGCCAACAACATACAGATTAACAGTACGGAATTTAACATTCATGGCCCTAATGTAAATGCAGCTATAAAACAGTTATCCTTTGACAGTTCTAACGGAATAGTCGTTTCAGATTTAAGGACTCAATTTAGTTATGGGCTCCGTCAAATGCGTTTTGAATCACTCTCTCTAAAAACCCCTAATTCCATTATTTTAGGACAACTAAATTTAGATTACGAAAGAGAGGATTTTGGGGATTTTTATGACAAAGTATTATTTCATGGACAGTTTAAAAACAGCCAGATTGGTACCGCAGACCTAAATTTACTTTACCCAGAGTTCGACCAAACCACCGTATTTAATTTTTCTGCTGCTGTAGACGGCACCTTAAATAAGCTCACAGCATCGAATTTATTTTTGACCAACGAGAATACGGCTTTAAGAGGAGATTTTGAATTTAACAGTCTTTTTGATCCGTTTACCCCTTTCTTTTTAGACGCCAAAATTAAAGGGTTTGAAAGCCAATACGGTTCCTTAAAGCGATTAATGCCAAGGGTTTTGGGTAATAAGCTGCCTATTTCTATGAGTCGCTTAGGCACCTTTACCTTGAGGGGAACAGCAGGGATTGGCGTAGACCAGATTACCACTCAAATTAACGCTAGTACCCGTTTAGGTAATTTTTATGCGGCATTGGACCTCTCCAATATCACCAATATAAATCAAGGGGTATATGAAGGTTTTTTATCTCTCATAGATTTTGATCTGGGCGCATACACCCAAATAGACGCACTTGGCATAGTGAGTATGGATGCCAATTTAAAAGGGTCTGGTTTTTTGCTCAATAATTTAAATACCAATTTAGAGGGTCTGGTGTACCACATGAACCTTCAAGGCTACAATTATATTGACGCTAGCGTGTCTGGATTATTTAAAGATGAACGCTTTGAAGGCTCACTTGCGGTAGAAGACCCCAATTGTAAGTTTTCATTTAGTGGCTTGGCAGATTTTTCAAAAGCCAATAGGGCATTTAATTTTAATGCCTCAGTGGGTTATGCAGATTTGCACAAGATGAATTTGGTCAAGGACTCAACAGCACTCTTTAAAGGAGATTTGAACATTGACCTAAAAGGAACCGACATTGACAATGTATTGGGGGTGTTGTCCTTTAAAAACACCCAGTATAAGAATGATAAAAACACTTACTTTTTTGAGGATTTTAATATTGCTGCAGATAGCTTGGTAGACGGGTTTAGGACCATTTCCATCAATTCAAAAGACATTATATCTGGGGCCATTCGTGGGCGATATAAATTAGTAGAGTTTGGAAAGCTCCTCCAAAACGCTATGGGGAGTATTTACACCAATTACAAGCCCTTTGAGGTGACCAAAGGCCAAGAAATGACCTTTGAATTTGATATTTACAATACTTTGGTAGAGATCTTCTTTCCAGAGGTACAATTTGGATCTAATACATTTATTCGTGGGGCCCTTCAGGCCGATGCCGGTATTTTTAAACTCGATTTTAAATCTCCTAAATTTTCATTGTACAATAATCTTTTGGATAGTGTGGTATTAAAAGTAGACACTAAAAACCCTTTGTTCAATACCTTTTTAGCCCTTAAAAGTGCCAAGACCCCTTATTACGAGATTGAAGATCTAAGACTCATTAACAATACCCTACAAGATACCTTGTTTTTCAGGACGGAATTTAAGGGTGGAAAGGATCATTCAGATCGTTTTGGGTTGAATTTTTACCACACATTTAACGACACAAAACAATCTGTTTTAGGATTGAAAAAATCTAGTTTGACTTTTAAGGGTGCAGACTGGTATATTAATGAGTCTGGAAACAAGGATAATAAAGTAGTCTTCAATAAAAATTTGGACAGTGTTTTTGTCTCTTCTTTGGTCATGAGTTCTCCCGAACAAGAAAAAGTTGTTTTGAATGGCCAATTGTCAGACAGTACCTATAAAGACATTAGGTTGTCCTTTTCTAAAGTAGCCCTAAGGAAAATATTCCCTAGGGTAGACAGCCTTGATCTAGATGGTAGGGTAAATGGAGAGCTCAACATTTTGCAAAAAGACAATATTTACTTTCCAAATTCAAACTTAGACATTGCAGACTTCGAAATTAATCAAACCGTTTTAGGAAATCTAGACTTAGACTTACTAGGGAATGGAGATCTTACAGATTTTATCATTAACGCTAAATTATTAAAGGAAAAAGAGGAAAAATTACGCCTTTTGGGGAATGTTTTTAAATCAGATAGTAGTGACTATCAAACTAAATTATTAGCCAGTTTTAATGCTTTTCCTTTAGACCCTTTTAGTCCATTGGGAAAAGGTGTGATCGGTGACATTAGGGGAGGACTTTGGGGTAATGCAGAAATAACTGGGCCTTTAATTAATCCTGATTTTACAGGAACTCTAACTCTAAACAAGGCGGGAATAAGTGTCCCTTATCTGGGTGTGAATTATGATTTTTCTCCCAACGCTAAGATTGGTCTATACCATCAAGTGTTTGATTTTAAAGACATCACACTGATAGATAAGGAGCACAACACTCAGGCTAATTTATCAGGTACTATAGACCACCGATCTTTTGATGATTGGAAATTAGACCTCAATATAGACGCCTCTTCTGAGCGATTCTTAATTTTGGATACAGATTACGACCCAGAAGCCCTGTATTACGGCAGTGGGTTTTTAAAAGGTAATGGACGTATTTATGGCCCCACTAAAGCATTAAATATAGATGTTTCAGGTGCTACAGCATTGGGAACATCACTAAAAATACCCTTGCAAGATATTGTTAATATTGGGGACTACACTTTTATAGATTTTATAGAAAAGACGGCTTTAGATATTGAAGTTGCTGAGGAAGAACTGACAGATTATAGGGGTTTAGAACTTAGTTTTGATTTATCGGTAACCCCAGAAGCAGAGGTGGAGATAGTGGTAGATCAAAAATCAGGATCTTCTCTGAAAGGTACTGGAGGAGGTATTTTACTCATGGAAATTAATACCAAGGGGAAATTTAAAATGTTTGGAGATTTTGTAGTGGCTACCGGATCTTACAATTATAAATTTGGTGGTTTTATAGATAAAACTTTTAAAGTAAATCCAGGTGGAAGTATTATTTGGGATGGAGATCCTATGGGTGCCCAACTCAATATGGAGGCATCTTATGGTTTGTTCGCCAATCCGGCACCACTTTTGGAGAGTAGTGGTTATACCAATAGAATTCCAACTGAGGTATTGGTTCGTTTAAACGGTGCATTAGAAAACCCCAACATAGATTTTGACATTGCTTTCCCAGGAACCAATTCTGTGGTAAAATCTGAATTGCAATACGCCTTACAAGATCCTACCGTTCAGGATAGAAATGCTTTTTTTCTATTGGCACAAGGAACTTTTGTCAATGATGCTACAGGCATTAACCAGCAAGCTGTTACTGGAAACCTGTTGCAATCTGCTTCAGGTTTATTGAGTAGTATCTTAGAAGGCAGCAATGATAAACTCAACTTTGGATTGTCTTATGAGCAAGGTATGTTGGACAGGGTCTCGAACTTACAGACGGATTCGAGGATAGGGGTTAGTGTAAGTACTCAGATTAGTGATCGGGTGTTATTCAATGGAAGATTAGGTGTTCCAGTGGGCGGGGTAACGGAGAATGTGGTCGCTGGAGACGCTGAAATTCAAATTATACTGAATGATCAAGGTAGCCTAAGTGCAAAAATATTCAATAGAGAGAATGAAATTCAGCAATTCTTGGCAGACAGACAGGGCTATACTCAAGGGGTTGGTTTGTCTTATCAGGTAGATTTTAATTCATTTCAAGAGTTGTTGAGAAAGATTTTGAATAAAGAAGAAGGAGAATAAAGTGTTTATATCACAATATAATAAGCTTTTTATTAACGAAAACGTTTGAATTTTAAATCAAATTAAATATTCTTTAAAATAGCGGTTTACATCCGTTTAAGTTTGTTAATTTTACTCTTTTAAGAAAATATGAGTACAGAAATTAAAAAAATTGGGGTATTTACTTCCGGAGGAGATTCGCCTGGAATGAATGCTGCTATCCGATCTGTAGTAAGAACCTGCGCCTACATGAATATTGAATGTGTTGGAATTTACAGAGGTTACGAGGGAATGATAGAGGGCGATTTTAAACCCATGGACGCTAGGAGCGTCAATAATATTATTAATAAGGGAGGGACTATTTTAAAGTCTGCAAGGTCTCTTGAATTCAGAACTCCTGAGGGAAGGGCTAAGGCCTATGAAAATTTAAAAAAAGAGGGTATAGACGCCTTTGTTGTGATTGGGGGAGACGGAAGTTTTACAGGGGCCATGATTTTTAACCAAGAATACAATTTTCCTGTGATAGGAATCCCTGGAACAATAGACAACGATATTTACGGGACAACCTACACGGTTGGTTTTGACACTGCTTTGAATACAGTAGTAGAAGTAATAGATAAGATCAGGGACACCGCCAGTTCTCACAACAGGCTTTTCTTTGTAGAAGTCATGGGAAGAGATGTGGGACATATTGCCTTGAATGCTGGAGTAGGCGCAGGAGCAGAAGAGATCTTAATTCCAGAGGAAAACCTTGGATTAGATCGTTTGCTTGAGTCCTTAAAAAGATCAAAACAATCTGGAAAATCTTCTAGTATTGTAGTGGTTGCTGAGGGAGATAAAACAGGTAAAAATGTTTTTGAACTTAAAGAATACGTAGAGGAGCACATTCCTATTTACGACGTACGTGTATCTGTACTTGGCCACATGCAGCGAGGAGGTTCGCCTTCCTGCTTTGACCGTGTACTTGCGAGTAGAATGGGTGTTAAGGCTGTAGAAGCACTTCTAGATGGTAAGAGCAGCCTTATGGTGGGAATCCAAGACAATAAATTAACATTAACCCCTTTAATAAAAGCTATTAAAGGGCATACAAAAATAGATAAGGAACTCATTAGGGTGTCCGATATCATGTCAACATAATTATTAAAAAGAAGAAAAATGTCTGAATTAAAAATTGGAATTAACGGTTTTGGAAGAATTGGTAGAATGGTGTTTAGAGCTGCTGCCGGAAGATCTGATGTACAAATTGTGGCTATTAATGACCTACTAGATGTAGATCATTTAGCCTATTTGTTAAAGTATGATTCTGTTCATGGAAACTTTAACGGAACTGTTGAGGTGTCTGATGGACACTTATTAGTGAATGGAAAAACAGTCAGAATTACAGCAGAAAGAGATCCAAAGCAATTGCAGTGGGACGCTGTTGGTGCTGAGGTAGTGGCAGAGTGTACTGGTATATTTACCTCTTTAGAAATGGCACAGTCTCATATTGATGGTGGTGCTAAAAAAGTAGTGATATCTGCACCTTCTGGAGACGCACCAATGTTTGTTATGGGGGTTAACCACAAAGAGGCAAAAGCTTCTGATAAGATAGTTTCAAATGCGTCATGTACCACCAACTGTTTAGCACCTTTGGCTAAAGTATTGAATGACAACTTTGGTATTGAAGAAGCATTAATGACAACTGTTCACGCTACAACAGCTACTCAAATGACCGTAGATGGTCCTTCAAGAAAAGATTGGAGAGGTGGACGTTCTGCCTTATTGAATATTATTCCTGCTTCTACTGGAGCTGCTAAAGCAGTGACAAAAGTAATTCCCTCTCTTGTTGGAAAACTAACAGGTATGGCTTTTAGAGTGCCTACTGCAGATGTTTCTGTTGTAGATTTAACGGTTAAGTTGTCTAAAGAGACTTCTTTAGATGAAATTAAATCTGTGTTCAAATCTGCTTCAGAAGGTGAATTGGCAGGGGTATTAGGTTATACGGATGAAGCGGTTGTTTCTCAAGATTTTATTGGAGATGCAAGAACCAGTATTTTTGACGCAGAAGCTGGAATTGAATTAAATTCCACTTTCTTTAAGTTGGTTTCTTGGTACGACAACGAAGCTGGATATTCTAACAAATTAATAGACTTAGCGAAGCACGTAGCTAGCTTGTCTTAATCAATACTTTTCAGGCCCTGAGTATTACTCAGGGCTTTTTATATACTATTATATTATGATTTTAATAGCAGATAGTGGGGCTACAAAATCTGATTGGATTGCCTTGGATGAAAAGGGAAACCAATTGTTTTTTACCCAAACACTCGGCCTGTCTCCAGAGGTACTTACTAGAGATGTCATTGAGGATAGATTGGCCAATAATTTTGAGCTTTCTAAAAACTCAGAGGCTGTTACTCATGTGTATTTTTATGGTGCTGGATGCGGAACAGACAGAATGAAAAATTTCTTGGCAGAAATTTTTAGTGCTTTTTTTCCAAATGCCCAAACAGATGTGCGAGAAGACACTTATGCAGCTGTTTATGCGACTACTAAATTAGGAGATCCAGGTATAGTGTGTATTTTGGGAACAGGATCTAATTGCAGCTATTACGACGGCCACCAGTTGTTCCAAAAAGTGCAATCTTTGGGATATATCCTCATGGACGACGGTAGTGGTAACTTCTTTGGTAGAAAACTCATTAGGGATTATTATTTCCATAAAATGCCACAGGATTTAGGCATTCAATTTGCCAAAGAGTTCAATCTTGAGGCAGACGTGATCAAGGAGAATTTATACAAGCAGCCCAATCCAAATACCTACTTAGCCAAGTTTGCTAAGTTTGTTGTGGAGCACAAGAAACACCCATATTGCAATGGGGTCATAAAAAAAGGATTGCAGCAGTTTGTGAATAACTATATCATGCAATTTGAATTGGCGACCAAAGTACCCATTCATTTTGTAGGAAGTATCGCTTTTTACCTTCAAGAAGAACTCAAAGAAGTCATGGATCGCAATGACTTAATTGTGGGTCAAATTAGACAACGACCCATAGATGGTTTGGTGGAATTCCACAAAGAAAACATCTAATGACCTTCAATAATATTATAAAAAAGGCCTGCATCCGCAGGCCTTTTTTTATAAGTGAAACCTTGTTTATTCAATGATGGCTATCATAGATATTTCTACGTTTACAAACATGGGTAAATTAGCGACCTCGATCGTTTCTCTTGCGGGGGCGGTTTCTGGAGAAAAGAACTGAGCATACACCCCGTTTATGGCTTTAAATTGGTGCATGTCTTTTACAAAGATACTCGCCTTAACAACAGATTCAAAAGTGGCGCCAGCAGCTATTAGTATGGCTTCGAGGTTTTTCATCACCCGAAGGGTCTCTTCCTCAATACTGCCACTCACTAAATTACCTGTGCTAGGATCAATAGGAGTTTGGCCAGAGATATACAGGGTATTGCCACTCAAGACTGCTTGGTTGTATGGGCCTATTGGAGCGGGTGCATTGGGAGTAGTGATTATTTTTTTCATGGAAATTTTTTAATAAAATGAAAGTAATTTTATGCTTAACGCTTTAAAAATAGACTAAATCTGGGCTGGGTTTATAAATCCCTAGATTTTTAAAAAGTCACTTAAACTAATTTAGCGCACAGGTTGGTTTCTCTTCTCCCATTTCAGGTCGCTGAGAAGGGAACTCTTTATTCCAATAAAGAAATACCAACGTTCGTAATCTCCAAATGGGGTCCAGTCAAAATTAAGCCTAAAGTCATTTAAATCTCTTTCTACCCTAAATTGGGTGAGGGTAAATCCTTTGTTTTTAAAGTCATAACCTGAAGAAACGCCTACCTTCCACATGGGGGTTAGGTCTACATTTCCGGAGAACATAAGCGAGTTATTGGTGAAATCTTGTTGTCTGTTAGAATTGTTATAGGTTATGGCATAGGCCAAATTTAGACTCCAAGGAATCTTGGTCCCATAAATCGGATTTTCTACAGCGTTTCCCCTTGAGTCATTACCAAAGCTTCTGGCATCACTAAATTCACCAGCCCTTCCAAAAAGGCCGTCAGAGCGCCCACCAGAGGCAGCCATGTAAAAATCTTGCTGGTTTTCAATCTTTCTTTTGTCTTCTTCAGATTCCTCTTTTTCAGAACCCTTATTTTTCTTAAAACTATCGTTATTTAAAGAGTAGCTCAGGTTAGCGCTTCCCCTGGTGAGTCTAAATAAACCACCCCCATTTTTAACGTTTAAGGTATTTATTCTCCTGCCGTTGTTGTCTATGGCATAGGGATCTAAATTTCCTGAAAAGTTAACAGATAATTTAGAATTAAATAAGCTGGTTCCTCCCGAGAAGTTGACAGGTGCTAAACGAAGTGAGTCTGCCTCAAAATTATAGCTAGAAGAGAAGTTTAAGTTGTTTAAAAGACTCACCTTTCTAGGTTCTGTTTGGGTGGAGTCTTTTGGAGCCATTTTGGCTTCAAGGGTATTTTGAAGTGAAAAGCCTACGGATCTCGATGATTGTAAGCCAGGAGCACCAAACATAGAACCTTCGAACCTAGTGTACTGAACCATTTTTCCGTTGGCGTCTAGGTAGCTGTCATAAAATTGTTCAAATGAAGGCAGGTAACCAATGCTTATAGAGGGTCTTATTACATGTCTTAATGCTTGAATTTTAGATCCCTCTTTAAAAGCAAACGTCCCATAAACTGTGGTTCCTATACTGGCGCTTAAGTTGTATTTGTTAAAACGATCAAAACCTTTTATGGTGTCTTTAATTAAAATACCATTTTCTACTCTTTTATTAAACGTTTCAAACACCCACGAATCTTCGTAGCTACCCCCCACAGAAACACTGAAGTATTTAGCTACCTTAAAGTTGGTATTAAATGGTATGCTATGCGTCATTCCAAGCTTAGCGCCTTCAAACATCTCTTTTTTAAAGAAAAGCGAATCTGTAGTTTGAAACCTGTTTTCTCCCCTTGTGGAATAGGTGAAATTAATATTTTGAAGGATTCCTTTTTTTATACCGTCTCTTTTGGCAAATGGGTAAATACGTTCCATACTTGCTTGAAAAGTAGGTAGCGTAAGATTTATGGCTTGAGTGTTGTTGTTCTGATTATGAGATGCGGTAACAGACATGTTTACTGCAGGATAATCAGGAAAATTCTTCGAATAGGATATAGAAGAAGACATGTTATTGTTTTGCGTATTCGGAAGATTCATTTGGTTTAATGAACTTCTGAAATATTGGCTACTTCCTAGGTTCACAGAAGCCGAAAGTCTAGAAGTGGGATTGGCTTTGGCATCTTGAGAATGAGATATTTGGATGTTGTATATGGTATTTTTACCATAGTCACTGAAACCTTTTTGAGAGGTCACTAAATTTTCGTACCTAAAATTAATATTACCCCTGTAGCGGTATTTTTTGGTGTAAACAGATTGAGTTCTAAATCCCCAACTACCATTAGAATACACATCTCCTGTGAGATTTAAATCTAAATGATCAGATATGGGTAAGTAATAGCCTCCATTTTGAAGAAAATATCCCCGGTCTGGATCATTTCCAAAGGTGGGCATAATGAGTCCTTTTGACCTCCCGGAGGTCATTGGAAAGTATCCAAAAGGCAATGCAATGGGTGTTGGAACGTCGGAAATATACAGATTGGCAAGCCCAGAAATGATTTTCTTTTTAGGAACAAATTTCGCTTTTCTTATTCGGATATAAAAGTCAGGATCTTCCGGGGTTTGAGAGGAAGTCATTCGAATATCTTTTAAAAAGTATACGGAATCATTTTCCTTTTTAGTTAAATTGGCCAAGACATTCATGCTTTCCCCTCCAAAAGAACCTAAACCTGCTTGTTGCTCAGATCTGGAATTCCAAATCAGTGCTTTTTGGGTATCAAAATTAAAGCGAATAGAATCGGGATTTACGGTGCTGTTGGCCTGAACAAAATTTGGCAATTGCGAAAATTTACCTGCTTTGTCTTTGAGTCTTCCGGCATAAACCTCATTTTTAAGGTAATCCATATCTATCTTACCTGAGGTAAGCTCTGTATCTTGATAGTATAATTCAGCTTCGTCATACAGGTAAATGGCATGACTTGAAGTGCTCATTTTAGCATATGCCTTGGCTTTATAGCGAATTATATCTACTAAAATACCAGGTTTTTCTTTAATGGAATCTTTTGGAATACTATCTAAAAGTCCGGCATTTGGTTTTTTACCATTTCTGCGCTCTGCCAGCCTATCTTCTAAAATTTTAAGACTATCTTGTTTTGTCTGCATCATCACAGATAGGGAGCTTCCCTCTTGAGCAGAGAGTGGCGAGACTGCTAAAAAGAGTCCAAAGAACAACAAAAAAAAAGACTTTTTTAAGAACAAAAATAGAAGCGAATTAGTTGCTTTTAAGGCGTGTTTTGAGGGTTCAAACTTACGCATATTTTTTATTTTGATCTCTGCTCTTAACAATATATTTAGGCTTCCGTGAGAGCTTATAATTTTGTATTTTTATGCCTAGAGTTTGAAAACCTATTGTTTTATATGAAGATCTTATCTACTTCTTTTTTGTGTTCGTTGTTTTTTATGGCGTTTTCGGTATCGGTTTTTGCAAAACCAGATCCCATAAAACCCTTTGTAGTTGTTCTAGATGCTGGACATGGTGGGAAAGACCCGGGTAATTTAGGGAATGGTTATATGGAAAAAATCATTGCACTTAAAATAGCTTTAAAAGCTGGAGCTCTGCTGTCTGAAAATCAGGATATAAAAGTTATTTATACTAGAGATTCGGACAATTTTGTAGCACTAGAGCAGCGAGGTGTTATTGCCAACAAGGCAAAAGCAGACGTGTTTATTTCTATTCATTGTGATTCTCATACCTCTAATGCTCATGGCGCTGGAACTTTTGTACTAGGATTACATGCCAATAAGCAAAACTTTGCCGTGGCTAAAAAGGAAAATTCAGCCATTTATTTGGAAGAGAATTTTGAAGAGCGGTATGCCCAATACGACATTAATTCCCCAGAATCTGTGATTGGATTTACTATTATGCAGGAAGAGTTTTTAGACAAGAGCATTCAATTGGCTAAGTCTATGCAAGATAGATTTGCGAACAAGTTAAAGCGAAATGACAGAAAAGTAAAGCAGGCAGGTTTTATTGTGTTACACCAAACTTTTATGCCATCTGTACTGGTAGAAACTGGTTTTTTAACCAATGCTAATGAGGGAGCCTATTTGAACTCTAAAAAAGGACAAGTAGAAGTAGCCGCCGCCATAGCAGAAGCGGTAATTGAATATAAAAGCAGTCTTCAGTCTTTGAGTTTAGGGGACTTTTCTAATGATGTAAAGGAAACACCAGCCGCTAATGAACCACAGACTAAAGAAAAACCAGTATCCGTTAAAACAGATTCAACTGAAGAATCTTTAGAAGTCAATGCAACTTCAGAAGAGAAAAACACAGTGGCAAAAAAGCAAGATGATGTTGAAAATCAAATCAATGAGGCGCCAAGTGAAGCAGTTATTTCAGTGGTTAAAACCTTAGTTCAAGGAGCCTCAACGAATGAAAATAATGATGAAACCGGTAAGGGCAACAGCCCGATTGTTTTTAAAATTCAACTTATGGCAGTCTCAAAAAAAATACCTCTAACAGCGTCAAATTTTAAAGGGCTTACTGACATTTCCTCGGAGCCTGTGGGAAGTTTAAACAGGTATTTTTACGGAAGAACAACAGAGTATAAGCAAGCCAAAGATTTGCTGATTAAAGCCGTTAATGCCGGTTATTTAAACGCCTTTATTGCTGCCTATGAGAACGGAACAAAAATCTCTCTCACTAAAGCCTTACAAAGCTTGGAGTAAACAGGAGCTCAAAGGGATTATTATTAGTAAATTTGTGTACAAATAAGACCATATATTGTGAATATAAGTAGAGAAATTAAAACGGGAATAATTGGTATAGGAGGTATTTTGCTTTTTTTATTAGGGTATAGCTATTTAAAGTCATCGCCCTTATTTGAAAACAACAAGACCCTTTATGTGGTTTACCACCATGTAGGAGGCCTACAACCAGGGACAGCAGTTTCTATCAATGGTTTTAATGTGGGTAAGGTAAATGATGTAGGATTTTTAGACGCCTCTGGAGACTTATTGGTCACCTTTTCGGTGGACGATAGTTTTAGTTTTTCCAAAAATTCCACCGCTGAATTATACGATACTGGAATTATTGGGGGTAAAGGAATTCAGATACTTCCCGCCTTTGATAATGGCCCTGTGGCACAGCCAGGAGATACTTTAGTGGCTTCTGTGAAACCGGGAGTTACAGAATTGGTTCAGCAACAGCTGAGTCCCTTACAAAACAAAGTAGAAGATGTGATTAAAAATGCAGACTCTCTGTTGGTCAATATTAATACTGTTT
Source organism: Flavobacteriaceae bacterium (assembly GCA_018401115.1). Lineage (GTDB taxonomy): Bacteria > Bacteroidota > Bacteroidia > Flavobacteriales > Flavobacteriaceae > MAG-120531. The sequence goes on from JAGYKX010000005.1 coordinate 236,501, forward strand.
TAGATGGGAGGACCAAAAAAGACCTCAAGCAAAGTATAGAAAGCCTCAATATTCTTATTGCCAATACCAAAAAGGCAACAGCAGTGCTGTCAGATATAGTGGTGCTCAACAGAGGTGCTATTGAGGGAAGCATACAAAACTTGGACAGTTTTACAGAGAACCTTGCCTTGGTAACAGATTCAATTTCTAAAATGGGACTTACAAATACCTTTGCAAATTTGAGCCAAACGGCAGAAAAATTAAATGCTATTTTAGCAAGTGTAGAAAATGGCGAAGGAAGCCTTGGGAAACTTACCAAAAACACCGAAATGTATGATTATCTCACCCAGACTTCTAAAGAGTTGTCTCTTTTACTTCAGGACGTGCGGTTAAACCCAAAGCGATACATTAATGTGTCTGTTTTTGGTAAAAAGCAAAAAGAGTACCAACTACCCATAAGTGATCCAGCGAACCAAAACGATTCTATTACACCTAAAAATTAATATATGCAGTACATTCCCAATGTAATTTTCGCCTTGATTTTAGTGTTTGGAATTGGATATTTTGTGCAAAACGTTAGGCAACTCGTCGCTAATATTAAATTGGGGAAAAAGCCAGTAGTACAAGGAGACAAAAAAGAGCGTTTAAAAAACGTAGCCTATATAGCCTTTGGCCAAAGCAAAATGTTTAAGCGTCCCATATCTGGATTGTTACACCTAGTGGTGTACCTAGGCTTTGTCATTATTAATATAGAAGTGCTAGAGATTGTTTTGGATGGTCTGCTAGGTACTCACAGACTTTTTTCTTATCTGGGGCCTACATACAATGTACTCATAGCTACTTTCGAAATCTTTGCTGCTGCGGTTGTTCTTGCGGTAGGTGTATTTTGGTTGAGGAGAAATGCGCTAAAATTAAAACGTTTTTGGAAACCAGAAATGACAGCTTGGCCTAAAAACGACGCCAACTATATTCTATATATTGAATGGGTGCTCATGGGCCTTTTTTTAACCATGAATGCAGCAGATTATCAATTACAACTCATGGATGCCGTTCATTATACCAAGGCAGCTGCATTTCCTGTAAGTAGTTTATTGGCCCCTTTGTTTGAGAACCTGTCAGAAACCAGTCTGATCCTGATGGAGCGGGGCGCTTGGTGGCTACACATTTGCGGCATATTGTTCTTCTTAAATTATTTATATTACTCCAAACACCTTCATATTTTATTGGCTTTTCCAAACACTTATTTTGGAAAACTCACGCCCCAAGGGCAATTTGCCCATAATGAAACGGTGGCTAGAGAAGTAGCCATGATGATGGATCCCACTGCAGATCCTTTTGCTGCGCCTGCGGCCGATGCCCCACCACCAGAACGTTTTGGTGCCGCAGATGTGCAAGACCTCAATCAGATTCAATTGCTCAACGCCTACACCTGTACCGAGTGTGGCAGGTGTACCGATATGTGTCCAGCCAATCAGACAGGAAAAAAATTATCTCCAAGAAAGGTCATGATGGACACAAGAGACCGTTTGGAGGAAATAGGTAAAAACAGTAAGAAAAATAAAGGGATATTTGTTCCAGATGGAAAGCAACTCTTAGGAGATTACATTACCCCAGAAGAATTGTGGGCTTGTACCTCGTGCAATGCATGCGTGGAAGCTTGTCCTGTGAGTATAGACCCTTTATCCATCATCATGGAAATGCGTCAATACCTAGTCATGGAGCAATCTGCTGCCCCACAAGCATTAAATAATATGATGGCCAATATTGAAAACAACGGGGCTCCATGGCCTTACAACCAACAAGATAGGCTCTTATGGGCCCAAGAAAAATAGAGCTATGTCTGAAAATAGAATAGAAGTTCCCACTTTGGCTGCTATGGCTGCTGCTGGGAAGGAAGCAGAAATATTATTTTGGGTAGGTTGCGCCGGAAGTTTTGACGAACGTGCAAAAAAAATAACCAAAGCATTTGTAAAGATTCTTCACAACGCAGGGGTTTCTTTCGCAGTTTTGGGTGCAGAAGAAACCTGTTCGGGAGATCCTGCTAAAAGAGCAGGGAATGAATTTTTGTTTCAGATGCAGGCAGCCACTAATATTGCCACCCTGAATGCTTATGGGGTTAAAAAGGTAGTCACGGCTTGCCCACATTGCTTTAATACCTTAAAAAATGAATATCCAGCCTTGGGCGGTTCCTATGACGTTGTGCACCACACCCAACTATTAAAAGATCTTATGGATCAAAATAGATTGAGTCTAGAGGGAGGCGTTTATAAAGGAAAGAAAATTACCTTTCATGACCCTTGCTATTTAGGAAGGGCCAACGGGGTGTACGAAGCGCCTAGGGAACTGATTAAAAAACTAGATGCCCAGCTCGTAGAAATGAAAAACTGCAAAGAAAAAGGCTTGTGTTGTGGTGCAGGGGGTGCTCAGATGTTCAAAGATGCAGAACCTGGAGACAAGGAAATTAATATTGCCAGAACCGAAGAGGCCTTGGAAACCGAGCCAGATATAGTGGCAGCCGCCTGTCCTTTTTGTAACACCATGATGACAGACGGTATAAAAAACAAGGAAAAAGAAGGCAGTGTGGCTGTTATGGATCTTGCGGAGCTCATAGCCCAGGCCGGTGATTTGTAATAAGTACATTCTCCATTTGAATGGATTTTCTTATAAAGCTTGGGAGATATGCCCCATTAAAAGTAAACCAATCCAGAATGCCTTTACAACTAAAACCAAAGGAATCATTTTTAAATTATTAAATTTTTAATCTTTTATGTTAGTCCCTTTTTCAGAATTACCAGAAGATGCTCGAATCTGGATATATCAAAGTAATAGACCTTTCACTAATGAGGAAGCGGCAGCCGTTAAAGCGGCTTGTGAGACTTTCTTATCAAGTTGGACGGCCCATGGTAATGATTTGCACGCGGGGGTAGACATGCCTTATAACCGCTTTATAATCTTTGGATTAGATGCGCAGCAAGGCGGCGCATCTGGCTGCTCCATTGACAGTTCAGTGCGTTTTATTCAAAGTCTAGAAGCGCAGTACAATGTAGATCTTTTAGACAAGATGAATGTAACCTATAAGCAGGGACTTCATGTGGCACATAAAACCCTGATAGATTTTAAAAAAATGGCCAAGGACCGCTCGGTGAGTACTAATACGATTGTTTTTAACAATTTGGTCACCACCAAAGCAGAGTATGAAAATTATTGGGAAGTGCCAGCCAGTGAAAGTTGGCATGGACAATTCATGAAATAACACCCTCATATGTTTAACACATTAAAAACCCACTTTAACCCATTGCTTTTGACGCTCATTTTTTTGAGTAGTCTCACTGCTTTTGCACAACAGTCTAATGAAGAAGCAAGAGTACAATGGGTAGACAGCACCTATCAATCTCTCACAGATGCCCAGAAAATTGGTCAATTGTTTGTGGTGATGATTCAGAGCAAAGCGCCAGAGAAAGAGCTGAAGGTATTTGAGGAGCGTCTAAAAAGGCATCAGCCGGGAGGCGTGATATTTTCATTGGGAACCCCTTATAAACAAGCCCAGTTAACCAATTATTACCAGTCATTAAGTAAGGTACCACTCATGATCTCTATGGACGCAGAATGGGGGGTAGCCATGCGATTAGATTCTGTGCCGCAGTATCCCTGGAATATGACTTTAGGGGCTATTCAGGACCTGAGTCTCCTTAGAACGATTGGTAGCCATATGGGTATGCAGGCCAAAAGATTGGGGGTTCACATGAATTTTGCTCCAGTGGCAGACGTGAATATTAATCCCAATAATCCGATTATTGGCAATAGATCCTTTGGATCAGACGTGAGAAAGGTCTCCGCAAGGGCTTTGGCCCTTAGTCAAGGAATGAATGAGGCCGGTGTTTTTTCTTGTGCCAAGCATTTTCCAGGCCATGGAGACACCTCTGTAGATTCTCATAAAGCGTTGCCAGTACTGCCATTTACTAGAGAAAGACTGGATAGTATAGAATTGCATCCCTATAAAACTCCCTTATTACAAGGCGTTCAAGGGGTCATGGTAGCGCATTTAGATGTGCCCATACTCACTGGTGATCCTGGTTTACCGGTCTCCTTATCTAATAAAGTTACTACGGATTTACTACAAAAAGAATTAAAATTCAAAGGGCTTGTGTTTACAGATGCCCTAAATATGAAGGGGGCCTCTGATTTTTCTCCTGATGGAGATGTGTCTTTAAAAGCCTTATTGGCTGGAAATGATGTACTGGTCATTCCTAACGATTTGGAACTGTCCATTGCGCATTTGTTAGACGCTTTGAAAAAAGGAGTACTTACTGAGGCTAGGCTGGCACATTCTGTAAAAAAAATATTAGGGGCCAAGTACGATTTGGGGCTTGATCAATATGTTCCGGTCCAGCTCAATGGACTCACCAAAGAATTAAATCAACCCATTTATAAGCAGACTATTAAAAAAGCATATGCCCAAGCGGCTACTTATGTGAGCCAAGCAGATGCGGCTCCTATAGTTTTAAAATCCTCAGATAAAGTAGCTTTTGTAGCCTTTGGAGAAGACTCTCCTGCGGTTTTTAGGGAAGCCCTTCAGTCTTTTGGAGCTCAGGCGGTGGCTGTGTCTGATTTAAAAAATGGGGTTCAAGCTTTAAAAGCATTTGATTATGTGGTGGTTGGCCACCATAGGTCTATGGAGACTGCTTATAAAGCCCATGGATTATCTCCAGAGGAAGTCTCTCTTTTAAAAGACATTAACGCATTGTCAAATACCACTATTTTGGCTGTTTTTACAAAGCCTTATGCGGTATTGGACATTCCATTTATAGAAGAAATTCCCCTGCTGTTTTTTGGTTATCAAAATGCACCTCAAATACAACAATATGCCGCTCAAGTTCTTTATGGACAAAAGATGGCCAAAGGGGTATTGCCGGTTTCTTTGAAAGGAATTAAATAATAGACTATGAAAATTGCCATTGTATGTTACCCCACTTTTGGTGGGAGCGGTGTTGTTGCTACGGAATTGGGTATTGCCCTTGCTAATAGAGGTCACGAAATTCATTTTGTGACCTATAAACAACCGGTTCGGTTGGAATTATTAAATGCAAATATTCATTTTCATGAAGTGCATGTGCCTGAATACGCCTTGTTTCATTACCAACCCTATGAATTGGCGCTGTCTAGCAAATTAGTAGACACTGTGAAAATGTACGGTATAGAAGTGCTGCATGTGCATTATGCCATTCCTCATGCCTATGCAGGCTATATGGCCAAGCAAATGCTAGCCAAAGAAGGAATCTATATTCCTATGATCACCACTTTACATGGGACGGACATTACGCTAGTTGGAAAGCATCCTTTTTACAAGCCTGCGGTTACTTTTAGTATTAATGAGTCGGATGTGGTTACAGCTGTATCGGAGAGTTTGAAAAAGGATACCTTAGAACTTTTTGATATTAAAAATGAGATTGAGGTCATTCCCAATTTTATCGACACCAAAAAGTATGCCCATCATTACACTGACTGTCAGCGATCCCTAATGGCTCAAGACCACGAGCGAATTGTGACGCATATCTCCAATTTTAGAAAAGTAAAACGCATTACAGATGTGGTGGCTATATTTCATAAAATCCAAGAACGTATTCCAGCCAAACTTGTTATGGTAGGTGAGGGGCCAGAAAGAGAAAAAGCAGAAATTCAATGTGAGACCCTTGGTATAACAAACAAAGTATTGTTTTTGGGAAACAGCAATGAAATTGACCGTATTTTATGTTTTTCTGACCTCTTTTTACTGCCCTCCGAGTCGGAGAGTTTTGGTTTGGCAGCTTTGGAGGCTATGATCAATGAGGTTCCTGTGATTTCTAGTAATACAGGGGGTATTCCAGAAGTGAATATTCATGGAGAGACCGGTTTCTTGAGTCCTGTAGGTGCAGTAGATGAAATGGCAGATAATGCGCTGTCCATTCTTCAAGATTCAGAGGTCATGGCGCAGTTTAAAAAACGTGCTGTACAAGCAGCTCAGAAGTTCGACATCACCTATATTTTACCTTTATATGAATCGGTCTATGAAAAGGCCTTTACTTCTAGAAAGACTTTATCTAGCTAATTACAACATAAATGTACTTGTGTCTTATAATTGACCGTCTGATGTTGTGCTAAAAGCTTCTTTTACTTTGTAAATAACGCCCATATTTGTGTTGTAAATACGCCAATCAATATCTATGAGGGTTTTGTGTGGCACACATAAGACAATGGCTTGGTAGGCTAACTTTTTTGGTTCATGAATCAATGAAACACCATAACTTTTTAAAGCAGCTTCTTTGTCTGCTACAGGGTCGTAAACACTTATTTGCGCCCCAAAGGAATCTAACGCATGATAAACACTCATCACGCCTGTATTTCTGACATCTGGACAATTCTCTTTAAAGGAAAAACCCACTAATAGTACTTCGGTACCGGGCATTCCTATTTTTTTCAGGGCCAGCATTTGAAGGACCTGATGGGCAACAAAGCTCCCCATGTCATTATTGAGCTTTCTCCCTGCTAAGATTACTTTGGGATCATGGCCCACAAGCTTAGCCTTAGCGGCTAAGTAATATGGATCTACCCCTATACAATGCCCACCCACTAAACCTGGGCTAAACGGTATAAAATTCCATTTAGTGGCTGCAGCTTTGAGGACCTCATGGGTGTTTAAGCCCATTTTACTAAAAACTATGGCCAATTCGTTAACAAAGGCAATATTGAGGTCTCTTTGGGCATTCTCAATGACTTTAGCCGCCTCAGCTACCATAATGCTGGGCGCTTGGTAGGTGCCTGCCTCAATCACTGTGGCATATACTTTATTAATTACAGCTGCTGACGCTAGACTACATCCTGAAGTAATTTTAAGAATGTCTTTTAGTTTTCTGGACTTATCTCCAGGATTAATACGCTCCGGAGAATAGCCCAGGTAAAAATCTTCTTTGCCTTTTAAACCGCTGTGTTTTTCTAATATAGGTAAACAGATCTCTTCTGTGGCTCCAGGATAAACAGTAGATTCATACACCACATAATCTCCTTTTTTAAGGTAGGATCCTAGGCCTGCTGAAGCTTTTTCTAATAAGCTAAAATCTGGTTCATTGTCTTGGGTTACTGGGGTTGGAACACAAACAATATAAAAGTTCACTTTGGCTAAGCAACTTGGATCAGACGAGCAGTACAATCCCTTGTGCTCATTGTCGTTTTTTTTTATGACTCCTTTTAAGCGCTCAATAGATACCTCAAAGGTAGGGTCAGAAAATGAATTTATTTGTAATACCCTTCGGGCGTTTAGGTCAAAACCTACCACAGCAAATTTTTCTGCCAGAAGTGTCGCTAGGGGGAGGCCAACATAGCCAAGCCCTATAACACCAATTTTAAATTTAGGTTCAGACATAGAAATTAGACGTTATTTTTTTCCGATCTGATAGTATTCAAAGCCTCTCTTTTGCATTTCAATATCTGAATATTGGTTTCTGCCATCAAAGACAATAGGGTCTTGTAAGGCTTTTTTTATAGCGTCAAAATCAGGTGCTCTAAAGGTTTTCCATTCAGTGAGTAAGATCATGGCATGGGCATTTTCTAGTGCTTCATACTTATTTGAGGTGTACTTAACGTTAGGAGTATCTTTTAAATAAAAGTGCTGGGCTTCTTCCATGGCTTTTGGATCAAAAGCTTGAATTTTTGCCCCTCTTTTAACGAGATCTTTAATAATATAAATGGCTGGTGCCTCTCGCATGTCGTCTGTTTCTGGTTTAAACGCTAAGCCCCAAACGGCAAAGGTTTTACCACTGAGATCTTCGCCAAAACGAGTAACAACTTTTTTAGCGATCACCATTTTTTGACTTTCATTAACAGCCTCTACTGCACCAATTAACCTTGCGTCATAGCCGTTTTCTAAAGCTGTTTTTCTCAATGCCTTAACATCTTTAGGAAAACAAGAGCCGCCATAACCACTTCCTGGATAAATAAAACTGTACCCAATTCTGATGTCTGAGCCAATACCAATCCTCACTTTGTTTACGTCTGCTCCTACCAATTCACAAATATTAGCGACCTCATTCATAAAAGATATTTTAGTAGCTAACATGGCATTGGCCACATATTTTGTCATTTCTGCAGAGCGAACGTCCATAGTAATGAGTCTGTCCATACTGCTTCTGAAAAAAGGTATATATAACTTACGCATTACTTCGCAAGCTTCTGGATCTTCTGCGCCAATTACAACACGATCAGGTTTCATAAAATCTGCAATAGCGTCACCTTCTTTTAAAAACTCTGGATTAGAGACTACTGAAAATGAAATATTTTCTCCCCTTAAATCCAAAGCCTCTTGAATGGCACTCCTCACTTTGTCTGCTGTTCCAACAGGTACGGTAGATTTGTCTACTATAATAAGCGGTTTTGTCATGTGCGTACCAATGCTCTTGGCTACTTGTAGAACATATTGTAAATCTGCTGCACCGTCTTCTCCCATGGGAGTTCCTACGGCTATAAATGCCACATCTGTAGTGGGTAATTGTGCGGCTAAATCGGTAGAAAAATGTAAACTATTGTTCTCTACATTTCGCTTTACCATGACTTCTAAACCTGGTTCATAAATAGGAATAATCCCATTCTTTAAGTGATCAATTTTTTGTTGGTCTATATCTATACAATTTACTTTGTTTCCCATTTCTGCAAAACAAGTTCCACTAACTAATCCAACGTATCCGGTTCCTATAACTGTTAAGTTCATTTTTATTTGGGTGTTATTGGGGCAAATGTAACACTTTGAAAAAGTACTGCCCTTATGCTATTTTATAATATGCTTTATACCAATCTATAAACTGTTTAATACCCTCTTTTACAGGGGTATTTGGATGGTAATGATAATCTTTTTCTAATCCACTGACGTCTGCCCATGTTTTGGCTACATCTCCAGCTTGCATGGGCTGGAGGTTTTTTTTGGCTTTTTTCCCCAATACTTCTTCTATGGCTTCAATAAATTCCATGAGTGCCACCGGGCTGCTGTTGCCAATATTATACAGTTTGTAATAAGAATTTGTATTTTCTCTATCCCTAGTATCTTCGTTTATGATGTTAGTAACCCCCTTGCAAATATCATCTATATAAGTAAAGTCCCTTGACATATTTCCATGATTAAACACCTCTATACCTCGGTCTTCTAGGATAGCTTTGGTAAACAAAAACAAGGCCATATCTGGTCTTCCCCATGGGCCGTATACTGTAAAAAAGCGAAGGCCTGTAGTGCAAAAGCCATACAAATGGCTGTAGGTATGGGCCATGAGTTCGTTACTTTTTTTAGAAGCAGCATATAGGCTAATAGGTTTGTCTACTTGCTGATCGGTACTAAAAGGGATGTCTTCATTTAAGCCATATACGGAGGAAGAACTGGCATAAACCAAATGTTTAACGCTGTGGTGTCTGCACGCTTCTAGGATATTTAAGTAGCCAACAATATTGCTGTCTACATAGGCTTCAGGGTTTTCAATGCTGTATCTCACACCCGCTTGAGCAGCTAAATTGCAAACCACATCAAAAGAGTGGTTGGCAAACAAGCTAGGTAGATTTTCTCGGTCCTCAATATTAAGTTTTATAAAACTAAATTTTTGATTTTGAGGAGTCTGTATCGTTTCGTTGTATGGTAATTCTGATGCATTTTGAATGCCCAATGCTTCTAGCCTTGCGTATTTTAAACCCAGCTCATAGTAGTCATTAATATTGTCCAATCCAACTACAGTGTGGCCTTCTGATAATAATTGTTGACACACATGAAAACCAATAAACCCAGCGGCTCCTGTTACTAATATATTCATTTATTGTATTTGAAAGACTTAAAAGTCATTTCTTGCAGCTGTAAAACTACAAAAAATAGGGGGTTGTTGCTACTAAGTTATTGCGTTATTACCCATTAATATTTTCAATTTGAATCTTGTTTATATGTAATTTTGCCCCTATATTATTAGTTGGCTTTAGGCCTATTTTTTATGAAGAAAAAACGTGAGGCGTCTACTAAGCCTCTTTTAGACAAGAAAAAAATCTTGTTAGTCTCTCGATGGGGCGAAAGTCTGGACCTGGCCTATGCCATGTATTTAGAAGGGCATAGCATAAAGTTTTATATTGAAGACAAAGGATCCAAAGAAATTGGTCTAGGTTTTGTTCCAAAAGTTTCTGATTGGAAGCAGCATATTGAATGGGCAGACCTCCTTATTTTTGATTATACTGGATATGGCGCTATTTGCGAAAAACTTAGGGTAGAAGGTAAAACGGTATTGGGAGGGACCTCTTATACAGACAAACTTGAATTAGATCGGGATTTTGGTCAGGCCGAACTTAAAAGACATGGCGTTAAAACACTTCCATATAAAGATTTTAGTAGTTTTCAAGAAGCCATTGCTTATGTAAAACAGCATCCGCAAGCCTATGTCATAAAGCCCTCTGGCGAAACTCAAGAATACAAGCAATTGCTTTTTGTAGGTACAGATGACGAAGGTTTGGACGTGATTAGGGTTTTAAAAGCGTATGAGACCTCCTGGGGCAATGATTTTGGCAATTTTCAGTTACAACGAAAAGTTAAAGGAGTAGAGGTCTCTGTGTCTGCCTATTTTAATGGTTCAGCATTTATTTACCCCATTAATGTTACTTTCGAACACAAGAAATTATTCCCTAAAGAGTTGGGTGTTTCTACCGGTGAGATGGGTTCCTCTATGTTTTGGACGCCAGATTCTCCCATCTTTGAAGCTACCCTTAAAAAATTCGAACCAACCCTAGCTAAAGAGGGCTTTGTGGGTCAATTAGACATAAATTGTATTGTAAATGGAAATGGGATATTCCCTTTAGAATTTACTTCTCGTTTTGGCTATCCACAAGTTTTTATTCAAAGGGCAGGCATTACTGAACCACTAGGTCATTTGTTTTATAAATTGGCTACAGGACAAGATTTTAAAATACTGGTTAAAAAAGGGTTTCAGGTAGGTGCCTTTATGGTCGTACCACCTTTTCCTTTTGAAGACAAGAAGACCTTTAGATTGTTTTCAAAGGATTCAGTCCTTGTTTTTAAAAGAGAGCAAAGAGAGGGCATTCACCCTATGCACCTCAAAAAAATCAATGACGAATGGCTTATTACAGGCAATACAGGAATTGCTTTGCTGGTTTCAGGAACCGGCTTAAGCATGAAAGATGCTCAAAAAGTGATGTATTCAAGGATTTCGAATGTAATCATTAACAATACTTATTACAGGACAGATATTGGAGACCGTTGGGCAGAAGATTTTGACAAACTATGGGCCTGGGGCTTGTTATAAAATCAAATAATTTTAAGTCATGCATACGATTACTTTTGAACCATTGCCTTTTGAAAATTGGTCCTTATTTATTTCTTTATTGCCGCTAGACTGGCGTGATGAATTGACGTTGCAATGGCCAAAAAACCAGGGTATTCAATCTGTATTTACTTTAAATAAAAACGGAGCAATAGTTGCAGGTGGCATTGTCTTTAATCAAATGGCTTTAAACCCAACTCCACTAGAATTTCTTCATGGACCTGATTTATTCACAGCGGGACACCTTTATTTGGGTTTTGTGTGGGTTGTTCCAAGCCACAGATCGCTGGGCCTAGGTGCTCAACTTTTAAACCACATTGCTAAAGCAGCCCCCAAATTGTGGCTCACTATAGAAGACCTATCACTTAAGAGTTTCTACATACCTTTGGGTTATGTGGAATATGCAAATACTGCTCCAGAAGCAAGGCCTCAAGAAAAACTATTCACTATTGGATAGGGTGGTAAATTCTTGCGGCTTCTTTTTCCCAATGCGCCCTATCCAAAGGCATGGCTTTGGTCTGGAAATTCATATACAAGGGTAACTGATCTGCATAATGGGGGGAATTGGGTCTATTGGAACTTCCATAAGGCACCACAGACCTTATGCTAGCTCCTTCGCTGGTAAAGCGAACCAATTGAATGTAAGACTCTCCAGCGGTTACTTTTAGCTTACCATCTTTATAGGGTGCTCCGTGCATGGCGGTCAGTACATCTGGCAACCCAAAACTGGGCATTTCTTGGTCTCCTCTCACCACCTTAATAAAATCTCCTAAGGCAACTTCTGTACTGCCAAAATGAGTATTCATATAGGCAAACGTTTCTTTAAGCACTGGCACCAAAGATGCTTCACTAAAAGTGGCATTGGGTTGTTGGTTTACATACTTTCTCACCAAATAATAAAATATGGCATAGGCCCCAGCACCTTTGCTACTAGGATCTGATTTTCTATCCCAATTTTGAATGCGCTTTACTAGTGATGCTACTTCCGGATAGGCAGTCGGATCCATTTCAAACAAAGCATTTATATTCATGAAGGTGTACTGCAGTTTGCTAGGTAATTGGTTGTCGTATTTAAGGCTTAAAAAATCTTCATAGCTCACTTTGTCAAAGCCACTAATCATTTCTTGAAAGCGTGCACTTCTATTGTTATTAAAACGCTCAAATCCCATGTCTGCATTAAATGTATCAGGATCTAAGTGGTTTTCTGGACCCGCAGAAATGAAAGGGGAGTGGTTGGTGTTATACACATAGCCTGAACTTGGTTGCAATTGCTGCGGCATGTCTTTTAGGGTATAAAATTCTTTCCAAAGTGTTTTTTTGGTGTTTCCAGGCACTATTTTTTGCCAGTCATATCCCTTTGCTCTAATAGGCAACTTAGCATTAGATACATAGTAAATGGTGTCATACCTGTCTGCGTAACTGATATTAAAGCCAGGAATATGTTGTGGTTCCAGGGCCTTGTGGAATTCTGTAAAATTCTGTGCTTTATTCATATGCCACCATTGTTCTATAGCACCCATACCGAAGAGAGAACCTGTTCTGACTGCATATACCCCAGTTTTATTTTTAAGCGTAGGCCCGAACATACTGCGGTAAAATTTCTTTTTTACGCGAATACGGAGGCCTAAAAATTTTATAAATACTTTGGCTTTAAATTTTTCAAGTTGGTAGGATACGGCATCGACCATGTAATGGTCTTTATGGTCGGGATCCATTTCTAATTCAAAAATATCTGCTTTGTCTGGTTTGTTCACCGTATGGGACCAACCTAAATAATTATTTGAGCCTATTAAAATAACCGGCGCACCAGGAAATAAGGCCCCTACAATATTAGTACCCTCCTCAGAGTTTAAATGGGCCTCGTACCAACCAGTTGGCCCCTCAAGGGGCTGATGCGGATTAATAACTAAGTACACGCTTCCGTCTTGGGTCTTATTAGAATTAAAGGCAAAGGTATTGGAGCCAGTAACGGATTCTTTTGGTCTTAAGTCTATTGTTTTGTTGCTCGCTATAGCAGCGACCAGTTTATCTGCGTCAGACATGACAAAAAGCTGCAAATAGGTATAGGTCATTAATTTTTTAGGGGTAAAAGGCAGTAAAGATTTTACCAATACTTCCTTAGGATACGCTTTCGCATAGGCATTGAGTCCGTCACAAAAGCCTTCCAAAACCTTTTTAAAATCATCAGATACCTGGGTCTCATAATTGGCTTCTACATAAGAAGCGCCTTGGATGAGTTGGGTCACAAAATCTGCAGAAGCCCCTTTTAATCCTAGATGCCTACTCAAGAGCGCATTGCCTGCTAAATAGCCCAGTTGCATGGTTTCAAAGTCGTCTTCTGCATTGGCCCAAGCCAATCCATAAGCGGCACCGGAATCTGTTTTGGCATAAATATGTGGTACCCCAAAAGTATCTCTAATGATCTCTACGTTTTTGGGGTTTACTTGTGCTTGTAGTGAAGCAGTGATCCATAATAAAAACAGGAAGATGAGTTTTTTCAATAACATTTTAAAAAAAATTATTTCTAAAAGTAACCAAAAAGTTGCTTTGCTGTACCTTTATAAAAAAATAGTATGGCCAATAGCGTATTAGGAACTCCTTTAGAAACTTGTAATACGAATCCAATGACCGGCGCTTTCAGAGATGGTTGTTGTAATACAGACATGAGAGATATTGGCACCCATACGGTTTGCGCCATTATGACGGATGAATTTCTGACATACACCAAATCAGTAGGGAATGACCTCCAAACACCCAGGCCAGAATATCAGTTTCCCGGTTTAAAAGCTGGTGATCAGTGGTGTTTGTGTGTGTCTAGATGGAAGCAAGCCTACGAGGCTGGCATGGCCCCTATGGTTGTTTTAGAAGCCTCTCATGAAAAATGCTTGGAATACGTATCTTTTGAATGGCTTTTGGAGTTTAAGGTGTAGTGATTTTTTAAATAATAGCGGCAAAGCTAATTATTTGCTATTTTAGTAAAACAAATAATTTGCTGTTATCTAGAGAATTATGAAAAAAAATCCACAGAATTACTTGCTTGTATTGTTTGCTATGCTGTCTATGGTAGGATGCGACAAAAAACCTCAAATTTTTACAATTACATATGACAAAGCCTTAGGTACTGAGGGCTTTGATGGAAGGCTGTTAATCTTAATTGGTTCTGATGTAGACAAAGAGCCTCGTTTTCAAATTAACGACTCTGATCAAACTGGTATTGTTTTTGGCATAGACGTAGAGAACTGGATGCCTGGAGAAACAATCTCCATAGATCCATCTACCTTTGCTTATCCAGTTGGAACTGTTGCAGACATTCCCAAAGGCACCTACAGTTTTCAAGCATTACTTCACAAGTATGACACCTTTAATTTATCTTCTGGGCACAGCGTTAAACTTCCCATGGATCAAGGGGAGGGACAACATTGGAATATAAGTCCTAAGAACATCTACAGCCTTCCTGTTCAGTTAGATTTTAATGAAAACTCAGGGCCTATTACGCTAAATATCACTGAGGAGATTCCACCTATAACAGCTGTTGCAGACTCTAAATATATTAAACACATTAAGATACAGAGCGAATTACTCACAGCGTTTTGGGGCAGACCCATGTATTTACAAGCCAATGTATTGGTGCCCCATGATTTTGACCCTGCTAGTTCAACACAATACCCGCTCATGGTTTTTCATGGCCATTTTCCAGATACCTTTGGTGGTTTTCGCACAACAGCCCCAACGGCAGACAAAGATGACGGTGTATTGAACAGTCGTTTTGGCATTACAGGCTATGAATACATTCAGCAAAAGGAGTCATATGACTTTTACAAAGACTGGGTTTCTGAAGAATTTCCCCGTTTTATAGCTATTGAAATACAGCATCAAAACCCTTATTATGATGACTCATATGCTGTAAATTCGGCTAATTTAGGCCCCTATGGCGATGCCATTACCTATGAACTCATTCCTCATATTGAAAATTTATACAATGGTGTTGGTGAAGGTTGGGGTCGCTTTGTATATGGAGGATCTACTGGTGGTTGGGAGGCCTTGGCAGTCCAAGTTTTTTATCCGAAGGAGTACAATGGCGCCTTTGCCGCATGCCCTGACCCAATTGATTTCAGGTCCTACACAGCAGTTAATATATACGAAGATGAGAATGCCTATTACTCAGATGGTTCATTTAGAAAGACCTTGAGGCCTGGTATGCGAGACGGAAATGGCATGATTAAATCCAGTCTTAGAGATATGAATTACAAAGAGTTGGCCTTAGGTACCAACAGCCGTTCTGGGGACCAATGGGATATTTGGCAGGCAGTTTTCTCTCCAGCTGGTGAAAATGGCTACCCTAAACCCATTTGGGATAAATTAACGGGAGAGATAGATAAAGAGGTGGCTCAGTATTGGAAAGAAAACTACGATTTGCGCTATATTATGGACCGCGATTGGGGAAAAATTGGTCCCGACTTGGAGGGTAAAATATTTTTATACTGTGGAGACATGGATAATTACTACCTCAATAACGCAGTAAAACTGACTGAAGACTTTCTTGAAAGTACAAAAAAACCCTATTACAATGGTTTGGTAGATTATGGAGATGGTGCAGAGCATTGTTGGAATGGAGATCAAGAAAATCCAAACTACATATCCAGATTGCGTTATAACAGCATGTACCTTCCAATGATTACTGAGCGACTCAAGCAAACAGCACCTGTAAATAACAGATTAAAAAATTGGAATTTTAAATAATTATGAAGAAAACACTACTTCTAGCGGGTTTAACCATTGCATTTATTGGTTCGGCTGTTGCCCAAAATAGCACACAAAAAGATATTGAAAATGCTTATAAAAGCAGCATTGATCCTTCGAGTTTTAAAACGCATTTACAGCGTTTAACTGAACGTCCTCATGTGGCTGGCAGTGAGAACAATAAAATGGTTCAAGACTATATTTACAACATTATGGACAAAGCAACATTTAAGGTTGAACAGTATCCTTACGATGTTTATATACCCGCTACGCCAGGAGTATCGCTCATTGAGATAGTCACACCTAAACGACAAACATTAACACAGCAGGAAGATATTTTAAAAGAAGATCCCTTTTCTTCAGATACAGATTTATGGAAGGGTTGGAATTCATTTTCAGGCAGTGGAGATGTTACCGCAGAAGTGGTTTATGTAAATTACGGGACACGCGAAGATTTTCAGGAGCTCCAGACGCTTGGAATTTCAGTAGCGGGAAAAATTGTTTTGGCCAGATATGGTAAAAATTTTAGGGGATATAAGGCTAAGTTTTCAGAGCTAAACGGTGCTGCTGGTTTAATCATATATACAGACCCTAAGGATAATGGCTATGCTACCGGACTCACTTATCCTGAGGGCCCATATTTTAACGAATCTACCATTCAAAGAGGCTCACTACTCACTGTAGACTATACTGGAGATCCTTTAACTCCATACGAACCAGCGCTACCTTTAAAGGGTAAGAAAAAAGTGAAACGTCTGGATCCCAGTAAGGTGGGCTTACATACCATTCCAGTATTGCCAATTTCTTATGGTGAGGCCCAAAAAATTATGCAACAGATGCAGGGTGATCCCGTGCCAGCATCATGGCAAGGGGGGCTTCCCTTTACGTATCGCATTCAGGGTGGGACAGATTTAAAACTTCGCATTAAAGTAGACCAACCCATCAATTATACCCCTGTGGCCAATATTGTTGGGACTTTGAAGGGGGCAGAATTTCCAGATGAATGGATTATTTTAGGTTGTCATTTCGATGCTTGGGGCTTTGGAGCTACAGATCCAAATAGTGGTACGGCTATGTTGTTAAGTTTGAGTGAAAGTCTGGGGAGATTGGCTGCGAAAGGTTACCGTCCAAAACGATCAATCATGATTGCGCATTGGGACGCAGAGGAGCATGGTGTGATTGGTTCTAGTGAATGGGTAGAGCAAATGGGTAAAGTGCTTGGCGCCAAGGCCATTGCCTATATGAATTTTGATGGTGGTGTTTCGGGTAAGAATTTTGGTGCATCGGCTTCGCCCACTTTAAAACAGCTTATAATAGACGCTTCAAAATCAGTTAATTATCCATATAATGATCAAACACTTTACGAATTTTGGAAAAAGCCGGAAGCCGCGCAAGTCAATATAGGTAATCTGGGAGGTGGGTCAGACCACATAGCGTTTTATATGCATGTAGGTGTTCCTTCACTAAGTGCTGGAGCTGGAGGGCCAACACCTTATCATTCTAATTATGATAGTTTTCATTATTATTCCACCTTTGTGGACCCTGAGTTTAAAATGGGACCAACCATAGAACATCTGGCTGGCTTAATGGCTTTACGCCTTTCCAATAAAACAATTATAGATTATGATATTAACCGTTATGCCATAGACTTAAAAACACATTTTTCAAATGCCACCAATAAAGTAAAATCCATTGCGCCTGATTTTGCTGGCTTTCTATTTTCACAAGAAGCCTTGTTAAGCCTTGAAAAAGCTTCTAAAGAATTATCCTTGTCTCTTAATATGCAAAAGGAATACGATGTTCCTGTAAAAAATATGAAAGCCATAAATGCGCAACTCATTGCACTTGAGAAAAGTTTTATTGAAGATGAAGGAATGGATTACGGAGCATGGTACCGGTCACTCTATGCCTCAACTGACCCATTTAGTGGGTATGCGTCATGGATGCTTCCCGGTATTGAATATGAAGTGGCTTTAAAACGAAGTGAAAATTTAGGTGCATGGGACATACGATATGCCGCAGCAATTGATCGTTTAGCGGCTAAAATGAATGACTTAAATTCCTATCTAAGTAGCTTTTGATGGTGGAGTATTTTAGTGGCTTGAACATTTAATTGATTAATAATTTTTAGATGAATTTTAGAAAATTTTATATATTTTTTTCCTTTGTAATTCTTTGGTCTTGCGGTATTGAAAATGATTTGAAAAAGCCCAATATTATCTTAATTCTTGCAGATGACCTTGGTTACGGAGAATTGGGCGCTTATGGTCAAAAACTTATAGAAACTCCAAATATTGACGCATTAGCTCAATCTGGAGTGAAATTCACATCATTTTATAGTGCAGCGCCTGTTTGCGCACCAGCCCGCTATATGCTTCTGAGTGGTAGACATGCAGGACACTCCTACATTAGAGGAAATGATGAATGGAATGAACGTGGTGACGTTTGGAATTATAAAGAAGTGATCAAAGATTCAACCCTCGAGGGGCAACGCCCTATTCCATCAGATACGCCGATGCTCTCCAGAAAACTTAAATCAAAAGGATATAATACTGCTATTGTAGGCAAATGGGGTTTAGGAGCTCCTCATACAGCAGCCATACCAAATAAAATGGGTTTTGATTATTTCTACGGTTATAATTGTCAACGGCAAGCACATAATTATTACCCTGTTCATCTTTATGAGAATACCCAAAGAGTTTATCTTAAAAACGACACCCTAGTACCAGGAACAAAGCTTCCCAATGGTTTAAATCTTTTTGAAAATAAGTCTTTTGCCATTTACAATCAAACGGAATATTCGCCAACATTAATGTACAATAAAATTGAATCTTTTATTGATAATTCAAAAAACACACCATTCTTTTTGTATTGGGCAAGTCCAATTCCACACAATCCGCTTCAAGCCCCAAAGAAATGGGTAGACTATTACATAAAAAAAATTGGTAAAGAAGATCCGTATCTAGGAAATAAAGGATATTTTCCAAACAAAACACCAAGAGCTACTTATGCAGCTATGATTTCCTACTTAGACGAGAATATTGGGAAACTTGTTGCCAAGTTAAAGGCCAACGGCACTTTTGAAAACACTTTAATCATTTTCACTTCTGACAATGGAGTGACTTATTCTGGAGGGACAGATGGCACTTATTTTAATTCATCAGGCGTGTTTGGTGAGGCATATGGAAAAGCAAAAGGATTTCTTTATGAGGGTGGTATTCGCGTACCTCTAATAGTTTCATGGCCCGCTAAAATTACCGCTAAAAAAACAACTGATCTTGTGTCTGCACAATATGACATTATGCCTACCATTGCAGAATTAACAGGCTTTAAATTGGAGGGCCCACAAGATGGAATCAGTTTGTTGCCAACCTTATTGAACAAAAGCCAAGAGAAGCATGACTTTCTGTATTGGGAATTTCCAGAATACGGTGGCCAGGTAGCCATTAGAATGGGGGATTATAAGCTTATTCGTAGGAATCTTAAGAATTCAGAACCGCCTACTTTAGAGTTGTATGATATATTTGAAGACCCTCAAGAAAAAATCAATATAGCCCATCTGCATCCAAATATTTTAAGTCGTGCTGAGAAAATATTTCTCAATGAACACAGCCCTCCAGAAATTGAATTATTTAAAATTCCCCTTCTGGAAAAAGGATTATTTGCTACAGAGAAATAATATGCCTTTTAAGGCTTTACTTTCCAATACAGAAGTTAGCAAAGATGTTTCCAAGAAGTTCGTCTGAGCTTATTTCTCCTGTAATTTCACCAAAGTGATACAGTGCTTGGCGAATGTCAATGGCCATAAGGTCAGAGGAGAGGCCTGCGGCTAATCCGTCTTGCACCTTGCCAATTTCTTCTTGGGCTCTGAGTAGGGCGTCATAGTGCCTGGAATTACTTACAATAGTGTCATTATTGTGAAGTGCTCCGGTATGTACTACGTTTAAGAAAGCCTCTTTTAGGGATTCAATGCCTTCTTTTTCCTTGGCAGAAAGCGGGGAGAGGTCTGTGATGGTTTCTTTGATCTTAGCAACTGCGTTTGCTGAAATAAGGTCTGCTTTGTTTCCTAAGACCAGCAATGGTTTTTTTGGATAAGTTTCTTTGAGTTTTTGAAGGGCTGCGGCATCGGCCGTGAGAACGGCCAAATCTTCATAACACTTTTTTAAGTCTACCATATAAACCACTAATTGTGCCTGCTCAATTTTTTCAAAAGTCTTAGCAATTCCAAGCTGCTCAATCTGGTCTTTGGTATCCCTAATTCCCGCGGTATCTATGAACCTAAATCCAATACCTCCAATAGAAATTTCATCTTCTATAGTATCCCTTGTAGTTCCCGCAATATCGGATACTATGGCGCGTTCTTCATTTAATAGTGCATTGAGCAAGGTAGATTTACCTGCATTAGGGGCGCCTACAATCGCTACTGGAATTCCGTTTTTAATCACATTTCCAAGGGCAAAGGAGTCTATGAGTTGCCTGAGGACTTTAGAGATTTTATCTAAGAGTGCTTTAAATGCTTCTCTATCTGCAAAGGCTACGTCTTCTTCTGCAAAATCTAATTCCAGTTCTATGAGCGAGGCAAAATTCAATAATTCTTGTCTGAGGGCCTTTATTTCTGAGCTAAACCCACCACGCATTTGCTGCATGGCAATTTGGTGGGCGGCAGCATTGTCTGAGGCTATTAGATCTGCCACCGCTTCTGCTTGGCTCAGGTCTAATTTGCCATTTAAAAATGCCCTTAGTGTGAATTCACCGCCTGCTGCCATTTTACAGCCTTTTCTTAGGAAGAGTTGTAAAATTTCTTGTTGTATGTAGGAGGAACCATGACAATTTATTTCCACCACATTTTCTCCTGTATATGAATTGGGTCCCTTAAATAGGGAGACCAGCACTTGATCAATAATTTTACCTCCATCTGAGATGTGGCCCAAATGAATGCTGTGGCTTGCTTGTTTTAGGAGGTCTTTATCTCTCACAGATTTAAATTGTGCTGCCACAAGTAACCACGCGTCTGGTCCAGAGATTCTGATAATAGAAACAGCACCAGCTCCTGCAGGTGTAGCTATAGCAACGATGTTTTTTTCTTGTGACATGGGGTAAAATTAGCTAAAAAATGGGAGTTGGCTTTGATTAGTTTAAATCCTTTTATAAGTTCATTTTTTGTATTTTTAAAATCTAACCAATTTATATACTATGCTTAGAGAAGACAAAAACTTGTTAATGGTCACTCATTTGAGTCAATTATTAGATTTAGTTACAGGTTTTGGGGGCTTTATAGTGCCCTTGATTTTGTGGCTCACACAAAAAGAGCAGGTCTTGGGAATGGACGAGCACGGTAAGGCTGTCATTAATTTTCAAATATCGCTTTTCCTTTTAGCGCTCATATGTATTCCAGCCATTTTCTTACTCGGTCTAGGAATTTTAGGATTAATAGGGATTGGTATTTTAGGACTCGTTTATCCTATACTCAATGCGATTAGAGTGAGTAATGGTGAACCTATTTCTTATCCTTTCTTTAAATTTCTGAAGTAAAACAAAACGGCCGCTATTAAAGCGGCCATTTTTTTTCAAACAAGGAACTATTTAGGCTTAGTTATTAAGCATGACTGGCATGACCAGCATGGTAACGTGTTCTCCAGGGTCTAAACCGTCCGATGGGGTTAAAATCCCAGCTCTATTGGGTAAACTCATGGAGAGTGTAATTTCGTCAGAATTTAAATTATTCAACATCTCGGTTAGAAACCTTGAGTTGAATCCTATTTGGAGGTCGTCTCCTTGGTAGCTGCAGCTCAAACGCTCTTCTGCTTTATTGCTGTAATCCAAATCTTCTGCAGATATATTTAATTCAGCGCCGGCTACTTTTAATTTAAGCTGATGCGTAGTTTTATTAGAGAATATAGCAATCCTTCTCACAGAACTTAAAAATAAGTTTCTGTTTAAGTTAAGCACATTCGGATTTTCTTTAGGAATAACCGCTTCATAGTTTGGATATTTCCCGTCAATGAGCCTACAAACCAGTTCTGTCTGATCAAAACTGAATTTCGCATTACTGTCGTTGTACTCTATGGTCACTTCAGATTCAGAACCAGCTAAGATTCCTTTTAAAAGGTTTAACGGTTTTTTAGGCATAATGAATTCTGCAGTCTGTGAGGCTTGTACGTCTGTTCTTTGGTATTTCACCAATTTGTGTGCGTCGGTAGCAACAAACGTTAGGCTCTCTGTATTGAATTGAAAAAACACCCCACTCATTACAGGTCTCAAATCATCATTACCAGCGGCAAAAATAGTCTTTGAAATAGCATTAGCTAAAATATCGCCAAGTATGGTTGTTTTACTTGGATTAGACAAGCTCACTGGATTAGGGAACTCATTTCCGTCTGCATAAGCAAGTGCGTATTTTCCATTATTTGCGCTTATCTCAACAGTATTGTTGTCTTCTTTAATAAAAGTTAACGGCTGCTCAGGAAATGTTTTTAAAGTTTCTAATAATAACCTCGCAGGAATAGCAATGCTGCCATTGTCAGAAGATTCAACTTCTAAAACAGCGTGCATGGTCGTTTCTAAATCAGAGGCAGACACTGTAAGTGAATTGCCTTCTAAATGAAACAGGAAATTGTCTAATATGGGTAGTGTATTGCTATTATTTATAACCCCTCCTAATACCTGGAGTTGTTTGAGTAAATAAGCACTTGAAACTATAAACTTCATGAATATTAATTTTATGAATTGAATGTGATTGAACTTAAAAAGTTCCAAAACCACTCTTCACAAAGATATTTTAATTGTACTTTTTTGAGAAACAAACTTATTAACAGAAAAATACCCTTAAATTCATATTTTTCATCTAAAATGAGTTATAAAGCACTTTAATTTTTTGACATAACTCCTTTAAATATAAGTGATTCAAATGCTGCTAGATCTTTACGCTAATTTTGAGTTTCTTTTTAGCTGTTTTGAAAATTGTTTATAACTGAAAATCTTCAAAAATATTTAATCAAATTCTAGACTAATACTGTCTAAATAATCTAAGCCTAAAAGACTGGAAGCGCCACCGCTTGTTTGAAGGTTGCTTTTGTATATGGCAATTTCAATGTAGCCAGCTTTATTGAAAATCGCCAATAATTCTCCATCTCCTTTCCGTTTTTCTTTTTCCAAATCAAAACGAATAATGTCTGAATACCTATCGTGTATTTTAGTGATACTAGCGTGTCTAGCTCTTATCTTAAAACTCCTTCCTTTTTGGTATTCTTGAAACAATTGCTGGCTAATATTAGTGACCACATTTCCGTAATTATCAATATAAATGACGCTACCGCGGATGCTCTTTTCGTCTGCGTCTATCTTGGGTTTAAAATCAATTAATTCTTTTAAATCACTAAAAGGTTTTCCTATGACCTCTAAGGTGCCTCCCCTAACAATATGGCAAGCTACTTTGACAAAAACATCTAAGGTAGGGAAGGCTGTTTCTTTAGACTGAGGCAATTGAATACTCACTACTTTATCTGGTTTTATACTGGTACAGATTAAATGGACTACGCCAGTATTGGCAGAGATAAAATAATGTCCGTCTACAAAGACTACAATATGTGGTGATTCTGGTGTTTTCTCACCATCTAGTCCAACAATATGAATACTCCCTTTTGGAAAGTGGGTATAGGCATTTTTTAAGATGTACGCACATTCCTGAATATTGAATGGGCTAATTTCATGAGAGATGTCAACAATAGTTGGACTATCAAGTTCGCTGTGAATGGCTCCTTTAATGGCGGAAACAAAGTGATCTTTTGTTCCAAAATCTGTAGTTAAGGTAATGATAGCCATACACGCTGTTAATATTTTTATAAGATAACAAACTGTTTTTTTGCGTAAGTTTGTGTAACAAAATTACACATTTTTACGGGCATTAAAAGATAGATTGTAGAACCTAAGTAAAACTTTTCATTTGAACGAAATCATAATTGAAATTACAGATGTAAGCCCAAGGGATTTTTTTGGGCAAAACAATGAAACAGTCGGTCTTTTAAAAGAGCATTTTCCAAAACTAAAAATCATTGCTAGGGGCAGTAAAATTAAAGCTTACGGTAGTGAGTCTGAGCTCAATGATTTTGAACAAAAATTCGATAAACTCACCGCACATTTTGCCAAATACAATAAAATAGACCCTACTGCTGCAGCGGCGCTGTTGAGTGACACTTCCCCAGACGAACTAGAGGTGTTACAAAGTGTTGGAGATGTAATTCTTCATGGCGTTTCGGGAAGGTTAATTAAAGCCCAAACACCGAATCAGAGAAAGGTGGTGAACGCTATTGCTAAAAACGACATGGTATTTGCTATTGGCCCAGCAGGAACTGGTAAGACTTATACTGGTGTAGCTATGGCAGTAAAGGCTTTAAAAGAAAAACAAGTTAAAAGAATCATTCTCACTAGACCAGCAGTTGAGGCAGGAGAGAATTTAGGGTTTTTGCCTGGAGATTTAAAAGAAAAATTAGATCCCTATATGCAGCCCTTATACGACGCCTTAAGGGATATGATTAGCCCTGAGAAGTTGGCTTTATACATAGAAAATGGCACCATACAAATTGCTCCACTTGCTTTTATGAGGGGTAGGACCTTGGACCATGCTTTTGTGATCTTAGACGAAGCTCAGAATACCACCCATGCCCAAATGAAAATGTTCCTCACCAGAATGGGGAAAAGTGCTAAGTTCATGGTTACTGGAGATCCTGGCCAAATAGATTTGCCTAGAAGAATCACTTCTGGATTAAAGGAAGCCTTGTTAATCCTTCAAAATATTGAAGGGGTTTCTATTGTCTATTTAGATGACAAAGACGTTATAAGACATAAATTGGTTAAAAAAGTAATTGAAGCCTATAAAACTATCGAACACCAAAATTAATAGAATGACCCATACCATTACAGATACCAATTTTAATTTTCCAGGACAAAAAAGTGTTTACAAAGGAAAGGTAAGAGAGGTATACGCTTTAGAAAATGATTTATTAGTCATGATAGCGACCGATAGACTTTCGGCATTTGACGTTGTTATGCCAAGAGGAATTCCTTATAAAGGTCAAATACTCAATCAGATTGCCACCAAAATGATGGAGGCTACAAAAGATATTGTACCTAATTGGCTTACGGCGACCCCTGATCCAAATGTAGCGATTGGTCAAGCCTGTAAACCTTTTAAAGTAGAAATGGTTATTAGGGGATACATGTCCGGTCATGCGGCAAGAGAATACAAAGCTGGGAAAAGAATCTTATGTGGTGTTTCTATTCCAGAGGGACTTAAAGAAAATGATGCTTTTCCTGCTCCAATCATCACGCCTGCCACAAAGGCAGAAATGGGAGACCACGATGAAGATATTTCTAGAAAAGATATTCTGGCTAGGGGGATTGTGTCCAAAGATGATTATGAAGTGTTGGAAAAATACACTTATGCCCTTTTTGAGAGGGGTACAGCCTTAGCCGCACAGCGGGGGTTAATTTTAGTAGACACTAAGTATGAGTTTGGAAAAACAGCTTCAGGAGAAATTGTTTTGATTGACGAGATTCACACCCCGGACTCTTCGCGGTATTTTTATGCAGACGGCTATGAAGAAAGACAAGCTGCTGGAGAAGCGCAAAAACAACTCTCAAAAGAGTTTGTGAGGCAGTGGCTCATTAGCCACAACTTTCAAGGCTTGGAAGGACAGACGCTTCCTGAAATGTCAGATGATTATATCGCATCCGTTTCTGAACGTTATATTGAATTGTACGAAAACATCACAGGGGAAACTTTTGTGAAAGCTCCAGTAGAAAATATTCAAACTAGAATTGAGCAAAAAGTACTCGATTTTTTGAAGTTATAGTATTACATATTTACTAAATAAGAATCCCCATATTTTTGGGGATTTTTTTTTATATTTAGATACTTATCAAATCTATCATGAATCAAAATATTTCTGCTCAAAAATACTGGAGAATAAACTTAAAGTATTTGTCAATTCTTTTATTCATATGGTTTTTATGTTCATTTGGATTAGGTGTGTTCTTTGTAGACGCGCTCAATAGTTTTAAGATAGGTGGTTTTCCTTTGGGTTTTTGGTTTGCACAACAGGGTTCAATTTACATTTTTGTGGTATTGATCTTTACCTATGTCTTTTTAATGAACAGGCTAGACAAACGATTTGGGTTTGAAGATAAGTAAACATCGCACTAAATTCTTTTAAATTATGAGTGTTCAAGTTTGGACTTACATTATTGTAGGCATCACTTTTGCCCTTTACATTGGGATAGCTATTTGGTCAAGAGCAGGTTCAACCAAAGATTTTTACGTTGCAGGAGGTGGGGTTTCACCCTTGGCAAATGGAATGGCTACTGCTGCAGATTGGATGTCTGCCGCTTCATTTATATCCATGGCAGGAATCATATCGTTTACAGGTTATGACGGTTCTGTTTACCTGATGGGTTGGACTGGAGGCTATGTGCTTTTGGCATTACTTTTGGCACCCTACTTAAGAAAATTTGGAAAATTTACAGTGCCAGATTTTATTGGTGACAGGTATTATTCAGATACTGCTAGAATTGTAGCTGTGGTATGTGCTTTACTAGTTTCGTTTACCTATGTGGCAGGACAGATGCGTGGAGTAGGCGTGGTATTTTCAAGATTCTTAGAAGTAGACATTAATACCGGCGTAATTATAGGAATGATCATTGTGTTGTTCTATGCTGTTTTAGGTGGAATGAAAGGGATTACCTACACCCAAGTAGCACAGTATTGTGTACTTATTTTCGCTTTTATGGTGCCTGCTATTTTTATCTCCATTCAAATGACTGGAAATCCAATCCCGCAATTAGGTATGGGAGGAACTGTATTAGATGGATCAGGAATGTATTTACTTGAAAAGCTAAATGGCCTTTCTACAGAACTTGGCTTTAATGAGTATACGGAAGGGTCTAAAGATAGGATAGATATTTTTGCCATTACGCTTGCCTTAATGGTCGGTACGGCAGGATTACCACATGTAATAGTAAGATTTTTTACCGTTAAAAAAGTAAAAGACGCTAGAAAATCTGCTGGATTGGCCTTGTTGTTAATTGCTGTTTTATACACCACTGCACCTGCGGTAGCAGTATTTGCTAGGGTTAATTTAATAGAAACAGTGAGTGACAAGTCTTATGATGGTATGCCGGAATGGTTTAAAAACTGGGAAAAAACAGGATTACTAAGATTTGAAGACAAAAATCAAGACGGTAAGGTGCAATATGTAGCTGACCCCCAAATAAATGAGCTAAATGTGGACAGAGATATAATGGTATTGGCCAATCCTGAAATTGCCAACTTACCTGCTTGGGTTATTGCCCTAGTAGCAGCTGGTTGTTTAGCTGCAGCATTATCTACAGCAGCAGGATTATTACTAGTTATTTCAGCTTCTGTATCCCATGATTTAATCAAGAAGATTTTTGTGCCAATCATTTCAGAAAAAGGAGAGCTTATAGCTGCAAGATTATCTGCATTTGTAGCGGTTTGTATTGCGGGATACTTTGGTATAAATCCACCAGGATTTGTGGCAGCGGTAGTAGCCTTAGCCTTTGGAATGGCTGCAGCCTCTCTTTTTCCTGCAATAATATTGGGAATTTTCTACAAGAGAATGAATAAAGAAGGTGCTGTGTCAGGTATGATTGCTGGGATTTTATTCATGTTATTTTACATGGCTAAATTTAAACTAGGTTGGTTGGGAGACATACCACCTGCCTCAAAATGGTGGTTAGGAATATCTCCTGAAGGATTTGGATCAGTAGCCATGGCAGTGAATTTTATAGTATCTCTAACAGTATGCCGCTTCACTGCTGCACCTCCTCAAGAGGTTCAAGAAATTGTAGAAAACATAAGAATACCTAGTGGCGTAGGTAAAGCTTCAGCAAGTCATTAAAATAACAACAACCAAATAACCATTAAATAACCAAAAACCATGAGTAATTACCACATTAAACACTTAGAAGAATACTTTAGTGTCTATAGAAAATCTGTCAGAGATCCTGAGCTTTTTTGGAGCGAAGTGGCAGAAGAGCATTTTATGTGGCGTAAAAAGTGGGATCAGGTATTGGATTGGGACTTTGACAAAGCAGAAATCTCTTGGTTTAAGGGTGCCCAATTGAATATTACAGAAAATTGTATTGACAGACACTTATATACAAGAGGAGACAAAACGGCTATTTTATTTGAACCAAACGACCCCAAAGAACCTGCTATACACATTACTTATAGGCAATTACACGAGCGTGTTTCAAAATTTGCTAATGTCTTAAAAGATCAAGGTATTGGTAAAGGTGACAGGGTCTGTATTTACCTGCCTATGATACCTGAATTAGCAGTAGCGGTTTTGGCTTGCGCACGAATTGGGGCCATACACTCCGTTGTTTTTGCAGGCTTTTCTGCTACAGCACTTTCTACAAGAATTAATGATTGTGGGGCAAAAATGCTCATTACCTCAGATGGTTCATTTAGAGGGGCAAAATCTATTGACCTAAAAGGAATTGTAGATGAGGCCTTGGAAAATTGTCCAGGTGTTGCGGCTGTTTTAGTAGCCAAAAGAACCCATTCAGAAATTCACATGGAAGCAGGAAGGGATCATTGGTTACAGCCCTTATTAGATGGCGCTTATGGAGATTGTGTACCAGAAGTAATGGATTCGGAAGACCCATTATTTATATTGTATACTTCTGGTTCAACCGGAAAACCAAAAGGAATGATGCATACAACAGCCGGTTATATGGTTTATTCTGCTTATACTTTTAAAAATGTTTTTCAGCAAAAAGAAAATGATGTGTACTGGTGTACTGCAGACATAGGATGGATTACGGGGCATTCTTATATTGTTTACGGACCCTTAGCTAATGGAGCTACAACTGTGATGTTCGAGGGTGTACCTTCCTATCCAGATTATTCCAGGTTTTGGGATATCATTGACAAGCACAAAATTACGCAATTATATACCGCTCCAACTGCCATTAGAGCCTTAGCGAAAGAAAGTTTGGATTATGTTACATCTCATGACTTATCTTCTTTAAGAATACTTGGCACGGTTGGAGAACCGATCAATGAAGAAGCTTGGCACTGGTATAATGATCATATTGGAAAGAAGAAATGCCCTATAGTAGACACTTGGTGGCAAACTGAAACAGGTGGTATTTTAATTTCTCCAATCCCATTTGTTACCCCTACTATTCCTACCTATGCCACCCTTCCAATGCCTGGTATACAGCCGGCCTTAATGGATGAAAACGGAGAAGAAATTAAAGGGAACCAGGTAGATGGTAGACTGTGTATAAAATTCCCATGGCCTTCTATTGCAAGAACTATTTGGGGAGATCACCAGCGCTATAAGGACACTTATTTTTCTGCTTTTAAAGGCATGTATTTTACCGGAGATGGTGCACTCAGGGATGAGGTGGGCTATTATAGAATTACTGGTAGGGTAGACGACGTTATTATAGTATCTGGTCACAATTTAGGAACAGCACCCATAGAAGATAGTATAAATGAACACCCAGCGGTAGCAGAATCTGCTATTGTAGGATTTCCTCATGACATTAAAGGAAATGCACTCTACGGTTATGTTATTTTAAAAGAAACAGGAGAGGGCAGAGATCGTGATAACTTGAGAAAAGAGATTAATCAGGTGATTACTGAACACATAGGACCAATTGCTAAGTTAGATAAGATTCAATTTGTATCTGGACTTCCTAAAACCAGAAGTGGTAAGATTATGAGAAGAATACTCAGAAAAATAGCTTCTAAAGACACCTCTAATTTAGGGGACACCTCTACTTTATTAAATCCTGAGGTTGTAGCAGAAATAATGAAAGATGCCATTTGATCAAAAGTTAACAAAAACATATTTTCCAGACAATTGATTCAATTAATGAAAAGCCTTTTAAAGGTCACTTGTCCTGTTTTTTCTTTTAGCTTCTTATAAATTTTCAGGAACAACAGGGCAGTGATATAGGCATCTCCTAGAGCGGTATGCCGGTCTTTTTTTGATATATTGAATTTGTCTGCTAATTCGTCTAAGCTATAATGATCTTTTCGTTCTATTAGCGGACTTCTCAACAGGCTTTTTTTATACAGAGATACGGTATCTAAAAGCTTGTTTTTCAAAGGAGGAATTCCATGCCTGCCTAAGGCTTTATTGATCATATTAACATCAAACATAGTGTGGTGGGCTATAATTGGTATATTGCCTATATAATTTAAAAAGTTTTTCAAAGCCTCAATTTCTGTAGCCTTATCTTTCTTTTCTTTTTTTAAGATTCCATGAATGGGTGTAGTGTCACTGTTGTAGTGTTCTTGAATTAAATACACTTCAAAACTATTTTTTATCGAAATGTGACCTTTTTCTAATAAGACCGCGCCAATGCACAGTACTCTGTCGTTTTCATAGTCAAAACCAGTGGTTTCAGTATCTAAAACAATAAATTTACTTTGAATATCTATGTTTTGATCCTTAGAAAATAGGGCCACATAATCTACCCAAAACTGGGGATGATTTGTAGGCGAATTGGTCCGTGTATTTTTGAAAAAAGAGAAGATCACAACAATTGAGATACTTTAAACCTAATATTAATTAGTTCTTGGATTTCTTTAATTGTTTTAAAGGTTCTTTTTAATTTTACACGCTCTTCTTTACTCAGGGTATTTAAATCTAAATAGCGTCCAGAATCGTGGTGAAGAATGCCTTGTTTTGTTCTAAACTTAAGCAATGCTTTGGTTGCATAAGAGCAAGAGAGGTACAATTCTTTATTATTGGGCTCTAGTGTTGC
The DNA here is from genome assembly GCA_018401115.1 of Flavobacteriaceae bacterium. Lineage (GTDB taxonomy): Bacteria > Bacteroidota > Bacteroidia > Flavobacteriales > Flavobacteriaceae > MAG-120531. The sequence continues at coordinate 267,349 of JAGYKX010000005.1, forward strand.
TAACTTTTCAAAGCGAGCAGCAGTATTGTTAATTCCTTTTATAAAATGAGATAAAATCAATACTCTTGCAGCATCTGTGAGCGGCATAAGGGTTCTTCTCTTTAGATCAAAATTGTCTTTATTTGCGCCGTCATGCTCTACAAGAAAAGACCTAAAAAAACCAGATGGTGGTGGGCTTTGTAGTGCACCGCTTGCTAAATGAGTAGTGAAAACTGGAAAACTCTTCAGTGTTTCGAAAATAACGTCTGACAATTCATCAGAAAGTTTGCTATTACCATATACAGCATTAAAGTCAAAAAAGATAGAAGACAGCAGTACTTCGTTTTTACCAGGATTACTAATCCAATAGCTTACATTTTTTTTCCAACTATCAAGGTCTAAACACCATTTAGGATTAGAGGCCATCATGTCTGCAGGACAGTATTCGTAGCCAATTTTCATTAATCCTTTATTGATTTTCTGAGCCAATTTCAGGAAATAGGATTTATGGGGTTCTCCGTCTCCTGTGCTTTCTTTTTCAAAAATAATAGCATTGTCCTGATCTGTTTGAAGCAATTGTTCATTTCTTCCTTGACTCCCTATTGCCAGCCAAACAAATGAACAGGGTGGAGGGGTCTCCATTTTTTTTAAATTCAGCTCAATCACTTGTTTGGTACATGCATTGTTGAGTTCTGAAATTATTTTTGAGGTAATAGTCATGGGAATTCCTTGTTGCAAATACCCCCTGAGCAATTTCATAATACTCAATCGAATTCTTTTGATTTCTTTTGTTTTGGTGGCCCTTTGAATGGCTTTAATTAAAACAGATGGGTTATTTCCAACGGAAAGCATGATGTCGTGTTCAGAAACAATGCCCACCGCTTTAGTATGAGGTGTCCCATCTTTGGTAATACATAAATGACTCACTCCAGATGCCATCATGCCCATTTGTGCTTGGGTTACGGTAAGTTCTTCACCATAAGTTATTACAGGGCTACTCATTATTTCTATTGCAGTTCCACTGATTGGAATTTCTCCAGTACCAATTTTATTTCTCAAATCTTTATCAGTGATAATGCCAATAGGTAGTTTGTTTTTTAAAACCAGTATAGCACCAATTTTATTTAACTTCATAGCATTCGCTAGTTCAGTTATTGCTGTACTTGTTTCACAACTGATGATGTTTTTAGACCATCGGACTTGTTGCACGTCAAACAAGGGTACTATTGCTTCGTTTTCTTCTCCGCTAGTCTCTCCATAAAGTTTTCCTCTATGCTTTTTGGCATATGGATTTCTAGTATTAGAAGCGAAACTCTCCAATAAGAAATTTCCAATGGATTTGTTTTTTAAAGCATAAGGCTTAAAGACTTCAATGGGAATACAGTACAAAATTGTTTCCTCATAGGCTTTGGCTTCCATTTTGTAATTCTCTTGAGCCATTAATGGTCTCAATCCAAAAATATCTCCCTCATCACAAAGGTCTACCATCTCGTTTTGGGGCGCTTTACGTAAGGCAACAGCTCCTTTATGTACCACATAAAAATTAGTGTGAGGGCTGTCTCCCTCTTTAAATACTAGCCCATCTTTATCTAGGTATTGTATGTTTATTTCTACAGCAATATCTTCTAAAACCTCAATGCTCAACATATTAAATGGAGGGAAACCTTTTAGAAAGTCTGCTACTCTGTGGCTAATGGTGTTTTTCATTGATATAGATTGCTATACAAATATAATGATTGGGTAAAGAATGTACTCATTGTTAAGTCTTTATATCTGAATATAAAGTATAAAAAAACCCTAGTACTAACTAGGGTGATTTTGTAGCGAGAGGGGGTCACGATCCCCCGACCTCCGGGTTATGAATCCGACGCTCTAACCAACTGAGCTACCTCGCCGTGTTTTAAAGGCTGCAAATATAAAGTTTAATTTGTTGACCCTCCAAAAAACTTCGTAAAAATATTACAATACAATAGTTTTTTTATCGTCTATAAATATATATATTGTGATTCAAAATTTAGAAACCAAAAATGAGTGATAAAATTAAATACGAAATAGAATTTGTGATTCAATCTTCACCACAGATGTTATTTCAATACATAGCTACACCTTCAGGATTGTCTGAGTGGTTTGCAGATAATGTAAATTCACGAGGAGAAATGTTCACTTTTATATGGGATGCGTCAGAAGAACAAGCTAAGCTAGTCAAAAGAAAGTCAGATGAGTTCGTGAAATTTGTTTGGCTAGAATCAGAAGACGAAAGTTTTTTTGAAATGAGAATTATTGTAGATGAAATTACTTCAGATGTTTCTCTGTTTATTACAGATTTTGCTGAGGAAGACGAAGTAGAAGAATCTAAAATGCTTTGGGAAAATCAAATATCAAGTTTAAAGCAAGTACTTGGTTCTTCTTAGGTCTATTCTTTTATAAAATAATATCTTTGAGCCTTGATTCATCAAGGCTTTTTTTATGGTTGTTTTTAACGGAAAATTATACTCAGATCAAGAATGTTTTATAGGTGTAGGCAATACTGCGCTTTCTTTTGGTCATGCTGTTCTAGAGGAACTTAGGATAGAAAATGGTCACCTATTATTTTGGGAGCCACATTATTTAAAAATAATGGCCAGTATGCGCATGTTACGTATTAGTATTCCTATGACCTTTACGCCAGATTATTTAGAGGGTGTCATAAAGGATGCGCTTTCTAAAACAATCCATCTAAACAATTATGCTTTAGCAGTTTTTCAGGTATATCCAAGTGAAGATAAAATCACACAGACCCATTACCATATATCATTTAGGCCTTTAGAAAATTTACACTTAGGTGAAATGTCCCATACGCCTTTTGAAATAGGGCTATACAAAGATTTTTATATTGCAGACTCTTTACTGAGTACCCTTCCTACAAATTATAAATTAGTAGAACGTTTAGCAGGTGTTTTTTCTAATGAAAACGATTTTCAAAGTTGTTTTTTACTCAACGAGAAAAAAGAAGTAATAGGCACTCATATGGGCCCATTATTTTTGGTTACCAATGGACAAATTCAGACACCTCCAATTACAGGGGGAACTCAAAACAGTGTATTTAGAAAGGAAATTATATCGCTTTTAGCTAAGGATAGTGATTACGAAATCTCAGAAGACGTTATTTCACCATTTTCGCTTCAAAAAGCAGATGCCTTATTTATTTTTAACCCTTCTAAAGGTTTTATTTCTATAAGTAAATACAGAAAAAAAATATATGATCAGCATGAATTTGTTAAGGCTATTGCTTTAAAATTCCAACACAGTATTTCATCTTAGAAGTTAATTAAGACTTGGATTTTCAGGGGTATTAGACCATATAAGGTAATTTCCTCCCAGTGCTTTTATACGATCTTTCCAAAGGGTTTGATTTTGTTGTTTTATAAGGGTTTTTATGTCTATGTCATTTACTGTAATCCAAGAATTAGATTTTATTTCTCCATCCAATTGTTCTTGAGACCAACCGGTATATCCCAAAAAGAATTTTATTTGATTTTCAGAAACCAGCTCTTGTTCTAAAGCCTCCAGTAAGGCGTTAAAGTCTCCACCCCAGTAAATACCATTACTTATTTCAATACTGCCAGAAATGACTTCTGGAGCAGTATGAATGAAATATATATTGTCTTGCTCCACAGGTCCACCATTGAAAACAGGAAAAGGATGATTTATATCTTCTATGAGTTCATCTAGAGTGTAGGTCAATGGTTTGTTAAGAATAAACCCAACTGAACCCTTTGGATTGTGTGCAGCGATTAAAATTACTGCCCTACTAAATGACACATCTCCTGTGAGCGCGGGTTCTGCTAATAGAACATGTCCTTTTTGAATATGCGAATCTGACATATTTAAATATAGTTAAATATTTAATTATTTGTAGAAAATTGACATAAAAAAGCACCTCAATTGAGGTGCTTTAAAATTTTTCTTGAAGATATATCTTAGTTTACAGACTTAGATAACTCAGCTCCAGCTTTAAATTTTACTACGTTTTTAGCAGCGATTTTGATTGTAGCACCAGTTTGTGGGTTTCTACCATCTCTCGCATTTCTTTTAGATACAGACCATGATCCGAATCCTACTAAAGAAACTCTTCCGCCTTTTTTAAGAGATCCTTCTACATTTCCTAAGAAAGACTCTAAAGCTTTTTTTGCAGCTGCTTTTGTGATACCAGCATCTGCTGCCATTGCGTCGATTAATTCTGTTTTGTTCATGATAATTAATTTAAATGTTATGTTTATAACTTATTACTTTAACAAATTTATACGGATTATGCATAAACACAAGTGTTCCCGCATGAAATTGCTCTTTTTGTTAATAACTTTGACTTTTTGTTTATAAAGGAGGGTGTTTTTTAGCTGTTTTCTCGCAAGGCAGTAGGAATAAGCCCTTAGAGTATGTAAGTATTTTCTTTCAATTGCAACCCATTGAGCACCTCTAAAACATTCATGACTCTTTTTCCTGGGAGTTGAATTTTTAGAAGCTCAATAAAACCGTCCTTCACAGCAATTTTTAGTTCTTTTTTGGATTTTATTATTGAACCAATTTTACGGTCGTGAATTATTTTTATGAATCTAGCTTCAAAAACTTTGAGAACGATTGTTTTACTCTCTTGATTCAAATGGGTCCAAGCAGTTGGATATGGACTCATTCCTTTGATGAAAGATTCTATGTCTTTTCCGTCTTTGGTCCAATTTATCTTACAGTCTTCCTTAAAAATCTTGGGTGCTTCTTTTAATGTGTCTTCATTGGCTTGACTTTTGGGGTTTATGGTGCCATTTTCAATATCTATAAGAGTCTTTTGAACCAAATCTGCTCCGAGTATCATGAGTTTGTCATGTAAGCTTCCTGCAGTATCACTTTCTTCTATGGAAATAGCCATTTGGTCAATTACAGCACCTGTATCTATTTTCTCATCAATAAAGAAGGTAGTTACCCCTGTAGTCATTTCCCCATTTATAATGGCCCAATTAATTGGCGCTGCTCCACGGTATTGAGGAAGTAATGATGCATGTAGGTTAAAAGTGCCCTTAGCGGGTATTTTCCATACCAATTCAGGAAGCATTCTAAAAGCCACCACAACAAATACTGCTGCATTTAATGCCTTTAAGGCTTCAATGAATGAGGGGTCTTTTAATTGGGTAGGTTGAAATAGCGTTAATTGATGTTTGAGCGCTATTTTTTTTACCTCAGATTCATTTAATTTTTTCCCCCTTCCAGCTGGTTTGTCAGCCACCGTAACTACACCTACTATATTTTGTCCGTTTTCTACTAGCGTTTCTAAAATATGGGCTGCAAATCCTGGTGTTCCCATAAATACTATGGGCATATTATTTTTTGACATATTCATTTTGACTATTTATTTCAATGCACCCTTCTTTTAAAAGGTATTGAATGCAATTTAACACCAATTCTTTGGGTTTTTCTAAGGTACTCACTAATTGTCTTGAAGTGAAATTATTTTCATCTAAAAGTGATAATATAGCCTGACAAAGATCATTTAATACAAGCTCTTGTGGTATGGTTTTTTGACTACAATAATCACATATGCCACATTCCTTTGATTTTTCATCAAAATAATCTAATAGTACTTTATTTCTACATCGGGTGGACTGTGTCACATAGGATATGATGGCATTTACCTTTTCGATTCTTTCTTTATAGGTAATTTCAATTCGTTTTGCGAATGGTGCTATGGTTCTTTCATCTTCCCTTGGCAGTAGGTAAAATACTTTAAGATCTGTTGTGTATGCATCTAGCGCTATAAGGTGGTCTTTGTGTAATTGTTCTAAATCTTTCTGAATGTCGGCGACACTTTTAGCTGTTTTCTTCGATAAGAGATGAAGGTCTATTTTTGTGTCAAACTCAAAAAGACCTCCATAGGTTCTGGAAAGATTTAAAATTATTGGTTTCATTTTCTCATTGGAATCCATATAGTCATACAACTGTTCTTTGGAGCATACATACTTTATTGTGGTCCTTTTGTCAAAGTTTTCCTCTAAACGAATAATGCCAAATTGATCTAGGGTTTTTAACGCGTTGTAAGTTTTAAGTGTCTTTAGTGCATATTGAGATACAAATCCATTAAAAGAAAACTGATAGGTTAGGCCGTTACCTTCTCCATAAGGTATGCGTAAAAAGGCATTTAATTTTTGGTATACCAACTGAACTTCTTTGAGCGCAGCCATTGGATCTATAAATTGGTTTTTAAGCTGGGTGACATCGGGCTTAGCCCAAAGAATTATTGCATTTGCAGCTTTTCCGTCTCTGCCAGCTCTTCCAGATTCTTGGTAGTAATTTTCAAGGCTTTCAGGTATTTGAAAATGAATTACATCACTTACATTGCCCTTGTCTATACCCATTCCAAAGGCATTTGTGGCAATCATTATTTTAGCGTGGTCTTTTATCCAATTGCTTAGTGCTGCTTCCCTTTCAATTTTTGAAAGTCCACCATGGTATGTGGCTACAGCTAATCCTGCGTTATTTAATTCATTAAAAAGCACGCTTACCATTCTTCTGCTATTGACATATACTATGACACTTTGAGAGGCTTTGAGACAAATCTCTTTGAGATAGTACAGTTTGTCTTCTACTTGTGTGACATGATAGGAAATATTATGTCTTAAAAAAGAAGCCTTGTGAGTTTTTACCGTTTTTAAAGATAAATTCGCAACAATATCTTCTTGTACTTTCCTAGTTGCAGTGGCGGTTAGTGCAATCATTGGGGCATCTGTAATAGCTTTCAATGAAGTGCATTTGAGATATGCTGGTCTAAAGTCATGCCCCCAGCTAGAAATACAATGTGCCTCATCTATGGCAATGAGACTAATTTTCATTCTAGAAAGCCTTTCTAATACCATGGGTTGTTGCAATCTTTCGGGAGACATATATAAAAATTTCACTTCCCCATATTCACAGTTGTCTAGCAATTCAATGAGTCTGTCCCTTGAAATTCCAGTGGTGAGACCTATGGCTTTTATCCCTTGATTAGAAAGTCTATTCACCTGGTCTTGAATGAGCGCTATTAATGGAGAAATAACTACGCACAAACCTTCTAAGGCTAGTGCTGGAACTTGAAAACACAAAGATTTCCCTCCGCCTGTTGGAAGAAGTGCTAGTACATCTGATCCAGCTAAAACATCTTTAATAATCTCTAATTGATTCTGTTTGAAAGTGTCGTAGCCCCAGAACTTTTTAAGAATCTCATAGGGGTCTTTAGCCATTGCTATATGTTTTCCAACACAAAAGAAATTCTGTTTTCTACAGTGTCTTTAGGTAAGATAATACTTTCATAGCCAAATCGGTCATAGGCTGCCTTTAAAAAAGGATAAATTTTTAAAGCTTCCTGGTAGTCTTCATATCGCTCATTGTCTGAAGCGTATATTTCTTCCCAAGGGGGAAAAATAAAAACATGGTCGTATTTGTGGTCTTCACAGGCCTCGCTGAAATAATTTGGGTAAGGGGTGTTTCCTCTGTCTAGATAAGCAACAACTTCAGGTAATCCTCGGTCTAAAAAAACCATTGAAGCTTTGTGTTCCTGTGCCTCCTTGTACTGGTTTATACGACCCTCTAATAGCTTTTCACTAAATAAAAGTGGGTCAGAAACAAAGAATTGTGATATGCCATTTTCTCTTGCTTCTAAAGTGACTTGTCTAGAAACTTCTTGAGCGCATGCATATCCCCTGAGTTCCAAAGCTTGGATCAATGTAGTTTTTCCAGTCGCTGGACCGCCAGCAAACACAATCTTTTTAGCCATAAACAGGTCTGTAAATTAGGGATGCAAGTTACACAAAACACACTTAAATGGCTAAAAAACCTAAGATTTAGACGTATATTTGCCTAAAATATTGATTGATTTGGAAGACAAAAAGACCGCAGACTTTTACAAGAGATTAGAAGATAATCTCGCTTTAAATACCCAATGGCCCGCACCCTATCTCTACAAATTCATTGTACCTACAGATACTGAAAAGGTTGCTGCTATTAAGACAGTTTTTAAAAATAAATCTGCAAAGATTTCTTCTAGAGTTTCTTCAAAAGGTGCTTTTACGAGTATTTCAGTCTCGTTAGTGGTCAAAAATCCAGAAGCTGTAATAGCAAATTACAGGGCTGTTGCTCAAATTGAAGGGGTAATTTCTCTTTAATTTAAACATGATTCCTGAACACTATTATGGGTGTTGTTTTTAAAATCAAATATTGCTCTAGCACTTAGGAGACTTTCTAATTTTTTAGTATTTTGCAGTCCATAAAGCATTGGCTTTGTAATCTTTCCCTTAATACCGTACAATTTGGAATTAGTTTATAATTTAGAATACAACACAGAGCGTGAAAAGCTCATTATACCAGAATATGGAAGACATTTCCAGAAAATGGTAGACCATGCCATCACTATAGAAGATAAAGATGAACGCATTAAGGTAGCGAATGCTATTATAAGTGTGATGGGTAATTTACAGCCTCATTTAAGAGATGTACCAGAGTTTAATCACAAGCTATGGGATCAATTATTCATTATGTCTGATTTTAAATTAGATGTGCCTTCCCCTTTTCCAATCACTTCAAAAGAACTTTTAGAGCAAAAACCAGAACCCTTAAATTACCCTCAAAATTTTCCAAAATACAGATTTTATGGTAATAATATTAAAAGGATGATAGATGTAGCCACTAGCTGGGATAAGGGAGACAAACGCTCTGGTTTGGAATACACTATTGCGAACCACATGAAAAAGTGTTTCTTAAACTGGAACAAAGACACTGTGGACGACAGTGTAATCTATAAGCATTTAACGGAACTGAGTAAGGGAGAAATTAACCTTGAAGCCTCAGGGGAGCTACTCACAGACACAGATATATTTTTGCAAAATAAAATTGTTAAGTCCGTACCTAACAATAGAAATAAAAAGCAAAGAAGCAACAGCAACAACAATAACAATAGGTCAAAAAAGCGCTATTAAAAATTTAATTAATGGGTACCTTTAAAATAGAGGGAGGACATAAACTCCAAGGAAGTATTCGCCCACAGGGTGCAAAAAACGAGGCTTTACAAATTTTATGTTCCGTACTACTCACCGAAGAGGAAGTGACTATTCACAATATCCCTGATATTATTGATGTGAACAAACTCATTTCTTTGTTAGAAGACCTTGGGGTTAAAATTCAAAAGAAAGCTAAGGGCAGTTATACTTTTAAAGCAGACGACGTTAATTTAGATTACCTCCAAACACCACAATATAAAGAAGACGGAAAAGGTTTAAGAGGTTCTATTATGTTAGTAGGGCCATTGTTAGCGCGTTTTGGAAAAGGATATATTCCAAAACCAGGAGGAGATAAAATTGGCCGCAGAAGGTTAGATACCCATTTTGAAGGCTTTATTAAGTTGGGTGCTCAATTTAGATACAACCAAGAAGAGCATTTCTACGGTGTAGAAGCGTCTAAATTAAAGGGGGCTTATATGCTTTTAGATGAGGCCTCTGTTACAGGTACCGCTAACATATTAATGGCTGCTGTTATGGCAGAGGGAGTCACGACCATTTACAACGCAGCTTGTGAACCCTACTTGCAACAATTATGCACCCTTTTAAATAAGATGGGGGCTAAAATTAGTGGTATTGGATCTAATTTATTAACTGTAGAAGGGGTAGAAACGCTTCACGGGGCTTCCCACACTATGCTTCCAGATATGATTGAAATTGGGAGCTGGGCTGGAATGGCTGCCATAACACAAAGTGAGCTCACCATTAAAGACGTAAATTGGAATATGCTGGGACAAATCCCTGCAGTATTTAGAAAACTAGGCATTACTATTGAGCAAAAAGGAGACGACATCTATATTCCAGCTCACACAGATGGTTATGCGGTTCAAAATTATATAGATGGTTCTATTCTAACCATTTCAGATGCACCTTGGCCAGGCATGACTCCTGACTTGTTGAGTATTCTTTTGGTCACTGCCACACAGGCAAGGGGAGAAGTACTTATACACCAAAAAATGTTTGAGAGCAGGCTGTTTTTTGTAGACAAACTCATAGACATGGGCGCTAAGATCATTCTATGTGATCCGCATAGAGCTACAGTTATGGGACATGATTTTAAATCATTGCTCAAAGCAACCACTATGGTTTCTCCAGATATTAGAGCAGGAGTATCGCTTTTAATTGCAGCGCTTTCCGCCAATGGGACATCTACTATTCACAATATTGAGCAAATAGATAGGGGTTATGAGAATATAGATGAGCGACTTAGAAGTATAGGCGCACATATTGTTAGGTTATAGTTTTGTCGCTGTATACTAAACTATATACTATACAGGCTTGAGCCAGTCCATAGCTTAACATGACAAGGAAGTCTACCTTAGGAAAGTGATCTAAAAACATGGATAGGGCCAGCAAGCTGTCCGATGCCAAAAACAATCTAGCTCCCACAATACCAAAGATATAGGAAGCTTTATTCACGCTTCCTTTTCTGATTTGTGCCGTGTAAGCCATGGCAGAAATAGCGATAATATACACTAAGACTGGTATTTTCAAATCCCCAGCTTTGGGTAGTATTAGATACCCCAAAATAAAAGCGTAGTTAGCCAATAATATGAATTGGAAGAGGTGTTTTTTTCTCCCTTTTTGTGTTAAAAAAATTACTGTGTATCCAATATGTGCCAATAAGAATGCACCTAGTCCTGCTATAAAAAATAGCCCACTGTACTCCTGAAACATTAAAAAGACATCTCCAGCCCAAGAGGCTATTATGGCGAAGACACCCAAGGGATATAATTTTTCAGATATATGAGCCTTTTTGGAGATAAAATAAGCCAATAAGCTTATCATGATTAGTGGCTTTGTGGCATATCTGTAACTGCTTAAGTCAAAATGACTCAAGCTTGCGTCTATAAGCAATAAACCCCCAAAACACATAGAGAATTGGAGGTCTTTTTTAGATAATATCATATTTATATTACTGATTTATAGGTGCGGGACCATCAATCATAGGCTCATAAACTTCATCTCCTTTTCGCATTTTGTATTCAGCTTTTACCTTAGCGACTAGTTTTGGGTTGTTAAATAAATCTACCATAGTCATTCCCATTGCTTTGGCAGCGTGAATCATTCCTTTGTGGCCAATACTCATTCCGCCACAGGCAACCACAGCCCAAGAATGCCAAGGGGTGTCTTTAGGCGCAACAGTAACCCCTAAATTAATATTAGGAACATTCCAACTTACGTCGCCAACGTCGGTAGATCCACCTCCAGAATTTTCTCTGGTTTCTTCTAAAGGTCTAATAGCGCTATCCATACCTACTTGTGGTTTACCGGTAGCTGCTTGTATCTTTTTACCAAATTCATTTTCTCCCTCAGTGTATGATATGGGACCTAATAATTCTAAGTTTTGCTGCATTACAGCACCACCAGTTCTATTGACCAGTGTTTCGTAAATTCCTGAAATTAGGGATATTTTGTAATCTACATTGGCTAAAATAGCAGCCCCTTCAGCCATGGCTTGAACCCTCTCGTAAACTGGTTTCATTCCAGATCTTTTAGAGTCTCTCACCCGTACCCATAACCTTGAATAGTCTGGTACTACATTTACAACTTGACCACCGTCTTGTATGTGGTAATGTATTCTTACAGTTGGTTTAATGTGTTCTCTGTAGTAATTAATTCCTGAAGTGTATAATTCCAATGCATCTGACGCGGAACGTCCATTCCATGGATCTGCAGAAGCATGTGCCGCTTGTCCATAGAATTCTACTTTAAAATCAATCAATGCTAAAGAGCTCTGTACATCTGCTTTGGTATCTGCAGAAGGGTGCCAGCTAATGTTCACGTCTACGTTGTCCCAAAGACCAGCTTGGACCATCCAGATTTTTCCGAAAAATTTTTCTTCAGAGGGTGTTCCCAAAAACCTTACGGTACCTTTTATTTTTCCTGCCTCGATCAATTCCTTAACAGCTATAGCTGCTCCTAGACTTCCTGCACCAAATAAATTGTGGCCACATCCGTGACCTGCCGCACCTTGATTCAAGGCTTCTTTTTCAGGTTGTGCTTTTTGAGATATACCGGGTAATGCGTCAAATTCTCCCAATACACTAATTACCGGGCTTCCAGAACCATAAGTAGCTGAAAATGCAGTGGGTATTCCAGCGACGCCTCTAGTGACATTAAATCCATTTTTTTCTGCATAAGATGCTAGGATTTCTGCAGATTGGTCTTCTTGAAAAGCTGTTTCTGCTAGTGCCCAAATAGAGTCACTCACGGCAATTAATGCTTGTTCATGTTTTTCTACAGAGGCTATAATAGCCTTCTTATGAGAAGTCATTTTTTGCGCAAAAATTGCTTGTGTAGTTAGGGCTAAAAGGCCTAGGATAATTTTTTTTCTCATGGTTGTTTGGTTGTTATTTCTTACTAAGGTAAGTTACAAAAAATACCTTATTAGAAAAGTTTAACTTAGTTTGTTTTTTTACGGGGTTTTTTTGGGACTACATGTGTGCTTAAAATTCTTTTCCCTTCTAATTTGACTAGAGTTGTTTTTCTTAATCCCCACAACTGGTCTGCTGCATACTTTCTGCTCTTTTCGAGATCTATAATTGGTACTGGATAGTCGCTACCCAATGTAAAATTTAAAAAAGCCGCTTCTAATGGAGGCATTTTCCAAGGCTCGTGCACGTAAGCTTCCGGTATTAAAGCCAATTCTGGCACCCATTTCTTAACAAAAATGCCCTTTGGGTCGTGGTCTAATCCATTTTTAACAGGGTTGTATATTCTAATAGTATTTATCCCTGTTTCACCCGCTTGCATTTGAAGTTGGGGAAAATGAATTCCTGGTTCAAAATCTAAAAAGTGTTGAGCTAAATGTGGTGAGCAGTCTTGCCAGGGTTGCCAGAGTAAATGGGTGAAGAAAGAAGCCAGCATGGCCCTGAGTCTAAAATTTACAAAACCCGTTTGAACCAAACATCTCATGGCAGCGTCTACCATAGGCACTCCTGTTTGCCCTTGTCGCCAAGCTAATTGATAGGTAGGGTTTACCGTTTTATTAAGCGATGCATAGCCTTTGTTTACTGCGTCAAACTCAATATTAGGCTCCATTTCAAATTTCTGAATAAAATGCGCCTGCCAGCTCAATCTAGATATAAAGCCATTGATATTTCGTTTATTGCTCACCTGTTTTTGATTTCTACTAACATATTGAAGCACTTGTTTGGTAGAGAGCATTCCCCAAGCCAGATAGGGAGAAATTCGGCCACTATGAAGTCTAGATTCCAATGGTTTAGAATAATACTTTTGGTACCCATTAATTCGTTTCGTGATAAAACTATTCAAGTATTTCCATCCATTTAAACTTCCCCCAATTTGAATACCTGATTTATGATTAATGTTTAATTCCAAAGGGACCAGTTCTAGCCTGGCAATTAATTCATCTATCTCTTTTGAGCTATAATAGGTACCTGAAAGAAAGCTAGGGGTATGAATAGGAGCTTTCATTTGACCCATCCAGTGCTCCCGCCATTTTTGACGGTTCTTTAGCGCCCTCCATAGACCATTTTGGGCAAATTCATACCAATGTACCCTGTTATTATTACACCATTTTTTTACAGCTTTATCTCTTGTGTATGTAATATCCATTCCCACTTCCATATGAGAATATAGGGATGTAATAGGTTCTTGGGAATGAATTTTTTGAAGTATTTCTGGAATATAGTCGGAAAGGATTAAAATTTTGGTATCGTATTCCCTTAGCATTAATTGTATAGCATCTAATCCTTCCTGAATAAAATCTATATGTAATTTACTGTAATGTGGGTCTTGAGTCCAAAGTGATTCAAAAGAATAGAGTAGTAATACCTTTTCTCCACTAGCCAAAGCTTTAGTTAATGGTTCGTGATCATCTAGTCTTAAATCTCTTTTAAACCAAACTACAACCATTTTTAAGCCAAAGCTTTTTTATAAGTTTCAAGACACCTTTCTCTGGCCATTTTATGGTCTACCACTGGACTAGGATAGGTGATTTCACCTAAATCTGACACCCATTTTTTAAGGTAAATATGCTGTTTGTCAAATTTGTCTATCTGGGTAGTGGGGTTAAAAATTCTAAAATAAGGGGCAGCGTCTACTCCAGAACCAGCAGCCCATTGCCAATTTCCGACATTACTGGCCAATTCAAAATCCAATAATTTTTCAGCAAAATAAGCTTCACCCCACCTCCAATCAATCAATAGGTGTTTGCAAAGAAAACTAGCCACAAGCATGCGAACCCTGTTGTGCATAGTTCCAGTAGCATTGAGTTCTCTCATTCCAGCGTCTACTAAAGGATAGCCTGTTGTGCCATTTTTCCAGCGCTCAAATTCTGCTGTATTATTTCTCCATTCAATACGGTCATAGGCAGGTTTAAATGCCTTTGTAGGTGTGTGGGGAAAATGCCATAATATTTGCATAAAAAATTCCCTCCAAATGAGTTCACTCAAAAATACTTGATTTTTTTGCGCTTTGGCTTTTTGTACAAGGGCCCTAACAGATACAGTTCCAAACCTAAGGTGAGGCCCTAATTTAGAAGTGCCGTTTTCTATACTCGGGAAATTTCTTTTTGCTTCATACTCCTCAATGAGTTCTGTACTAACAGAATAATTTGGGACCTCAATTTCTGCCTCAGAATAGCCTAAGGCTTTCATATCATGAAGGCTTGTATTTATTTTATAGAGGTTTTCAAGCGGCATCTCTAGTGCTTGAAATCCTTGGGGGTATTGTAGTTCAAAATTACTTAACCATCTATTCTTGTAAGGCGTATAAACAAGATAAGGTTTGCCGTCTTCTTTAGTGACCTGATCTTTTTCAAAAATAACCTGGTCTTTAAAAGCGTGAAAATCGACTGATTTAGTGGCTAAATAAGCTTTAATCTCAAAGTCTCTTTGTATTGCATAAGGCTCATAGTCTTCATTGGTATAGACCCCACAAACTTTAAAATCGTGAGAGGGGTTTACTAAAGATTTAAAAACCTCTAATGGTTTGCTGTGGTAGGATTGCACACCAGATTGAAATAGTTTTTTAAAATGCTGGTTTATTTGTTGTAGCTGGTGAACAATAAATTGAAGCCTAGGGTCTTTATCCGGAAGCATTTCTAGTATGTCAGTATCGAAAATAAAGATAGGAAGCACTTTTTTACCACTTAAAAGTGCCTTAGATAATGCCGTATTGTCATTGTACCTCAAATCCCTTCTATACCAAAAAATGACAATTTCTTCCTTCATAAATATATGAGTTGCGCTAAAAATATATTTCTTCTACACGGACTAATGTACGTTTAAACTTCCCATACCACCGTCTAATCCAATGATTTGTCCACTCATCCAGCTACTTTTGTCTGATAGTAAAAATACAGTCATTTCAGCAATATCACTGGCGGTACCCACTCTTTTTAAGGGGTGCCTTGCATCCATTATTTCTTTTTTCTTATCGTTATTTAGTAAGCGTCCAGCCAATGGGGTATTGGTTAAGGATGGTGCAATACAATTCACCCTTAGTTTGGGTGCATTCTCTGCAGCAATAGACTTCACAAAGCCTTCAACAGCTCCTTTAGCAGCTGCTATACTGGCATGAAAGGGCATACCCATAGCCACTGCTACAGTACTGTAAAACACCATACTACTTCCTTCATTCATTTTTGGCATAATGGCCTGAACAATCGGCAACATAGCAAAGAAATTTATTTCCATGTCTGCTCTAAAAGCTTCGTTAGAAAGCATTTTAAGCGGTTTTAAGTTTATTGAACCTGGACAGTACACAAATCCATCTATGGGTGTATTGATTTGGTCTATAGGAAAGGCGTCTGTTAGCACATCAAATACGCTGTGGTTTACATGAGTCAATGAAAATTCTGGAGCAGTTCTTGAGAATAAATGTATTTGGTGGTCTTGAGACAATATTTTTACTGTTTCAAGTCCAATGCCATGAGAGCCTCCAATAATAATAATATTTTTCATAATTAAATCTTTTTTAAACTTAGGGTTGTTGGGGTAGGTAATTGACCAAATAATTCTTTAAGTGCTTTTTCTCTGTGTGAAAATATCTTTTTTAACTGAGGCTTCACCAAAATGGGATGCACTATTTGGCCTAAAATTCCAAAAGGAATTTTGTAATCAATAATGTCTTCCATTTCTACACCGCCCTCAATTTCTTTAATAAAATGTTTGTGGTGCCATAAAGCATAGGGACCAAAACGTTGTTCGTCTACAAAGTACTTTCCGTTTTCTACATGTGTTATCTCAGTGACCCATTTGGTGGTAACGCCTGGAAAAGGGCTCACCGTATAATGAATGACTTGGCCTGGAAACATTTTTCTGTCTGCACCGGCTAGGATGTTAAAACCCATGGCTTCAGGCGTAATTCTTTGAAGATTTTTAGGGTCTGACAAGAATTCCCAAGCAGTCTGCATATCCGTTTTAATACATTGTTTTGCGTGTAATTGGTATAGTTGCATAGGTCTAATACATTTTATAATACAAAGATACAATTTTGTTTAACTTTACGATTGTTCGTGTTAAACATTTTAACCATTTATTCTTCAGTTTATCCCTATCTTTGATATTCATATTAATCAAACATCACTACATAATATTATGAAAAAAACATTCTTTTTATTATTGATGATTACCTCTCTTGAGGGGTTTTCTCAAATCGTTGCGCCGCAGCCAAGTCCTTCAGTAAGTATTAATCAAACAGTTGGATTAAGTGAAGTGACCCTAAAATATTCAAGACCTGCCATGAGGGGTAGAGTAGTCATGGGTAATTTAGTTCCTTATAACGCCATCTGGAGAACAGGTGCCAATGCAAACAGTACTTTTACTGTGAATACTGCTTTTGAATTTGGTGGCACTACTATAGAAGCGGGTACTTATGCCGTATTTACTAAGCCAGCTCCAAACCAATGGGAGGTATTTTTATACCGTAAAAACGATAATTGGGGTGCGCCAGCTGTTTGGGATCCATCATTAGTTGTGGCTACAGCTACCGTAAGTCCTCAGCAAACAGAAAGAACCATGACTTCTTTTTCAATGAATATTAATGAAATTACCCTTAACGGGGCCCATTTAGAAATTCACTGGGAAAATACTTTATTGGCAGTGCCATTTAGTGTCCCAACGGATCAGATGGTGATGAATTCCATTGAAAAGACCTTAAATGCTACACCCACTGCAAATGATTACTACACTGCTGCAGTGTATTTATTATCTGCAGATAAGGACCTAAAACAAGCTTTGTCCTATATGGACACAGCCATGGCACAGATTGAAAAACCTGCTTTTTGGCAATTGAGACAACAGTCTTTATTATTCGCTAAAGCTGGAATGGTCAAAAAAGCCATAGCAGCTGCAGAGGCTTCTTTGGCTGGAGCTTTGGAAGCCAATAATATGGATTATGTAAAAATGAACACAGATTCATTGGCAGAATGGCGTAAGTAAATTAATAATTTAATGTGCTAAGGTGCTGTTTGTTTTTCCTTTAAAAAAACAGACAGCACATTTGCGCATACTACCACCAACACACAACCCAATACATTGAGCCATAGATAGGACATGAGGTCTACATAAAAGCTTAGTATGACCAATATCTGTGTAATGATTGCTCCGTAGAACACGGCTTTTCCTTTAATGTACTTAAAGAAAAAAGCCAACAGAAATATCCCTAATACATTGCCGTAAAAGATAGATCCAATGATGTTAACCAATTGAATGAGGTTTTCAAATAGGTTGGCTACACTGGCTATTCCTATAGCTATAATACCCCATCCAAAAGTAAACCATTTGGTCATTTTTAAATAGTGGCCTTTGTCCTTTGAAACTGGTGCAAAGCGTCGGTAAAGATCTATACTCGTTATAGTGCCTAAAGCATTTAATTCTGAGGCGGTAGAAGACATGGCTGCAGAGAGAATTACGGCCAATAAAAGCCCAATAAGCCCTTTGGGTAAATAGTGTAATATATAGTATATAAATACGTAGTCTTTGTCATTTTCTGCAATAGAGGGATCTGCTTTTTTTAAGAGTGTCTTGGTTTGAATCCTAAGGTCTTTTTCTTGTTTTTGCAAGTCCTTCAACATAAAGTTGGCCTTATTTGCCACTTCAGTTTTATGATCCTCCAAGGCATTTAAATAATTTATTTGCCAAGTAGCGCGCTCTGTCTGATTCTTTGAAAGAGATGTTTTAAGAGATTCGTATTGGGCAATGTACTCAGGGGCTTCCATGGCTTTTTGAGCGGCTGGATTAAAATGTATGGGATTGGCATTGAACTGAAAGAATACAAATACCATTACTCCAACCCCTAGGATGAAAAATTGCATGGGAATTTTTAAGATTCCATTGAAGACTAGGCCCAATTGGCTTTCTCTTTTGGATTTTCCTGAGAGGTATCTTTGAACCTGGCTTTGGTCAGTCCCAAAGTAGGAGAGCGCTAAGAAAAAACCACCAGTAATACCGCTCCAAAAAGTATATCGGTTGTTGGGATCTAGGCTAAAATCTAGGACGTCTAATTTACCAGACTGCTCCGCAATAATTAGGGCTTTACTGAAATTGACATCGGCCGGGAGGCCAGAAACAATCATGTAAAAGGCCACAAACATACCGCCCATAATGACAAACATTTGTTGCTTTTGTGTGACGTTAACTGCTTTTGTTCCCCCACTTACCGTATAAACAATCACTAAGCCTCCTATAATTAATACCAAGAGTTTGAGTGGCCAACCCAATACGGCAGAGAGAATTATAGCGGGTGCAAAGATGGTAATTCCAGCGGACAGTCCCCTTTGTACCAAAAACAATAATGCGGTGAGTGTTCTAGTTTCTCCATTGAAGCGTTTCTCCAAAAATTCATAGGCTGTCTCTACCTGTAACCGATCGTACAAAGGAATAAATACTAGGATAATCACCAGCATGGCTAAGGGTAATCCAAAATAGAATTGCACAAATCCCATTCCGTCATGATAGGCCTGCCCTGGGGTAGACAGAAAAGTTATGGCAGAGGCTTGAGTGGCCATGACAGACAAGCCAACTGTGGCCCAATTGGCCTCTTTCCCACCAAGTACATAGTCCCTTACATTTTTACTGCCTTTGGTTTTCCATAGTCCATAGCCCACTATAAAAAGAAGGGTGAAAATTAAGATACTCCAGTCTAGTAAGCTCATATCTAATTCTTAAGGGCTTGTTTTTCTATATTTTGTGGTATGGAAATCATATTGGTAAACAATCTATAGGCACCAGGAACACCGGCAGGCAATTCTCTAAAGAAACTCAAGCCTGTGTATATAAAGTGCCCTTTCCCATAAGGTGCTACTAATAAACTTCCTTGGGTAGGCGCCTCATTACCATCTTTCATTTCCAATATTGGGCGGTATGCTTTGTCCCATTTGTTTGGAAAATACAGTCCTCGTTCCTGTACCCATCCCTCAAAATCTTTGGCGTCTATTTTATTGGGAAAAGATAATAAGGGGTGTTTGGGATTTATAAAACTCACCGGCGCGTTTTCTCTGGTAACCCTATCTCTAGATAGGTAAAGCGGGTAGGGGGCTAATTTAAAAAGATTGTCTGAGTTTCTGGCCGCTGTATTGTATTGGCTAATTAAAACACCACCATTTTTCACATATTCTCCAAGGATATTTTTATTTAATGCCAGACCATCTATGACATTCAAAGCCCTAATACCTAGAATAATGGATTGATATTTAGAAAGGTCTAAACTCCCTAAATCTTCTGGGTTTAATAGGTGAACCACATAACCTATAGCTTCTAAACTTTCAGGAATTTTATCTCCTGCACCCATAATATAACCTATGTGGCTCCCTCTTTTTTGAATGTTGAGTCTCACAAATTTTGTAGTTGAAGTTTCAAGAACTACTTGTGAGGGAATGTGGTCATAGCTAATATTTACAATATTTTTGTTGAACTGGCTTTCTTTTGTTGCCGCTTCGAATAAGCCCTGAACTTCACTGTCTTTTTCAGGAGGGTGCACGGTAAAAGTAAACAGGCTGCTTGCACCTTTTTCTTTAATATTAAAATTGTGATACAAAGGACTTACGGACCAATTACTGGGGAGTGATAAAGAGACCTGACCACTTTGGTTGGCCGCTTTGGCGGTGAGGGTCATTTGAACTTCTTTAGATTCAGTATTTGAGAATAAGACCACTTCTTGGGCAGGTTTTAAGGAGAGTTTTGGGACTATCTTGAAAAGTTCCCAAAGTTCTCCCTTGTCTGGTTTGGCATGTCTAAATATTAGAGGGAGTTCGTAATCTATTAGACTACCATTAAAATCTAATTCCAATGTCAGACTTACTGCAGCTGGAGTTTCGGCTTTTCCAACAAGCGTTGGATCGGTCACTTTGTACATTCCTAAAGTAGCGGGTTCATTGAGCCAATAAGGGTTGCTATAAGGGCTGTCTTTTGGAAATTTTATTGAAATGGATTGGCTATATTTTTGATTTTTACTTAAAACCTTTGGAGAGAATGCGTTCAGCTTAATAGCGCCTTTTAGGCTGATGTTTTTGATATTGATGCCTTTTTCGTTTCTGGCCACCAATACAACATTTACTTCCATTTTCTCTCCAGGACTGCTATATGGTTGGGGACTTAAAAAATCCATATAAAGTCCAGAAACATCTGCGATGATTGTTTTTATTTGCGCCATTTTCTGCTCCTTCCAAAAAGGATCTTTAATCTCTTTAATGAGTTGGTAAGCAGCCAATAGGTCTTTTAAATGTGTTGCAGGATTGTTGAAATTAAAATTTTCTTGGATGGGTTTTAATAAGTTCTGAATTTCAAATCCTTCAGGGATTCTATTCCAAGTAGTGTCTACACCGTCAAAAAGAGATGCATTGTTTGGCAAATCCCCTTTTAAAAATTCTAGGTATTCATTTTCTGTCCCTCTTTGGTTTAATCTTCCAAATCCTTGACACAAGTGCTGGCTACTGGCCAAGGAGGCTATTTCATTGTTGGAAATACCTAAACTCGGGTAGTAAACGCCTACATCTAAGGTAATTAATCCTTTTTTTGAAGCGGCGCTAAACTTTTCTTCAGAACCGTAAAACCACCAAGAGGTATTGAAAAACACTCTTTTTGGTTGCCATGGATTTAGGGTATTTAACTGACTTGGAAATGCTCTTGTTGCGGCCAAATCAAATGCTTCCATACTCAATAAAGCACTAGAGGTGTGGTGGCCGTGCGTGCTCCCTGGTGTTCTGTGGTCAAATCTATTGATGATAATATCTGGCCTGAGTTGTCTGATGGTTTTTACCACATCTGAAAGTACGGCCTCTTTGTTCCAAATTTCTAAGGTCTCATCTGGGTGTTTAGAAAAACCAAAGTCATTGGCCCTGGTAAAATACTGATGGCCGCCGTCTATATTTCTTGCCGCGAGCAATTCTTGTGTCCTAAGTACTCCTAAAAGGGCCCTGATTTCAGTTCCTATTAAGTTTTGTCCCCCATCTCCCCTGGTTAAGGAAAGATAGGAGGTGGTGGCATGACTATAATTGGATAAATAGGAGATGAGCCGGGTGTTTTCGTCATCTGGATGGGCTGCTATATAAAGTACGTTGCCCAAAAAATTAAGCTGCTGAATAGATTGGTGTATGGCGGCACTACTTTTAGGAGTAAAGTCTTGCGCTTGTAAGGTAATTAAACCTAAAAACATGGCGCAAATAGCCTTGTATATACTTATTTTCATCTTTTAAAGTTCTTGCTTTTTTAATAAAAGGACGCCTTTTTGTAAGAATAAATTATTGGGATAGGTGACCAGGGTGCCTTCTTCTGTTTTTAATTCTAAATAAAAGGCCCTTACATCTGTAATAATGGCTTCTAGAGGAAAATCGTTGTCCTGAATTTTTATCCTGTCACCAATTTTAAAAGGAAAGGAGAAAAATAATATAATTCCAGCACTAATATTACTCAGTATAGACCAGGTAGCAAATAGTGCCACCCCCAAAATAGCAAAAAAAGAAGAAAGTACTAGGCCCAAGTCTTCTAATTTTACCCCCCATATGATCAACAGGGAAACCAGACCAATGGTACTAATTCCAATGCTACTATACTTAATGATCAGCTTGGTTCTTGAAGTATTTAAATCACTTATTTTACCTACTTTTTTGATCGCTTTTGTGCTGATGAATTTAAAAAACAACAAACCTATAAGCAAGCCAATCGTACTGTAGATTTCTTGTAAATGGGACTGAATAAAAGCGTTCATTTGATGGAATTTTAGTGTTGTTGAAATATATTTTATTTAAAAAGAAAGCTGTGGCTGATTAGATCAGCTTTCTTGCAAAAGTATTTACAGGTACTCAGCTTCGCCCAAGAGTTTTTTTAGGGTGGCGTATACATTTTGAGTAGGAAGTCCTACTACATTATTATAACTCCCTTCTATTCTAATAATTCCAATTAATCCGAGCCATTCTTGAATCCCATAGGCACCTGCTTTGTCATAAGGCCTGTAATGGTCTACATAATAATTAATTTCTTTTTGAGATAGAGCGTTAAAAGTAACTTCAGTGGCTTCATTACATAGGATTTTTTTGCCCTCAAAAGTAAAGCAAACAGCGGTGTACACCCAATGCGTGTCTCCAGAAAGTCTAGAAAGCATGGCTATAGCTTCCTCACGGTCTTTTGGTTTTCCTAGGACTGCTCCTTTATGCCAAACAATGGTATCAGAGGTAATGAGGACAGCATTTCCAAGGTCTTCTTTACTAAAGGCGCTTGCCTTTAATTCAGCTAAATAAGTAGGTACTTTTTGGGCTAGAAGCTCATGAGGGTAAACCTCTTCCACTTTTCTTACTTGAATATCTACGGTAAACCCCATGTCTTCAAAGAATTTTTTTCTTCGGGGAGATCCTGAGGCTAAAATAATTTTATGATTTGGGTAGTGAAGCGGCATTTATAAGGATTTTGAATTATAATATGGGTTTAATCTGTTTGAGCGTCTGTATTGCTCGTCCATTTTCCTTGAACTTTAAGTACCTGTTCTATCACATCTCTCACGCAGCCGGCTCCACCATTGATATGAGAAATATATTCAGACACCGCTTTCACTTCAGGTACCGCGTTTTGAGGACAGCTTGGTAGTCCAATGAATTGCATGGGTGGAATGTCTGGAATGTCGTCTCCCATATAAAGAACTTCTTTAGGGTCTATACCATAGCCGTCTAAGTATTCGTGCAAAGGCTCCATCTTATCATGGGCACCCATGTAGATGTCTTGAACGCCTAATGCCTTAAAACGTTCTCTGACCCCTTCATTAGTCCCTCCAGAGATGAGACAGATTCTAAACCCCTGATTTAAAGCTGCTTTTACAGCATAGCCATCCTTCACACTTACTTTTCTCAGTAATTCTCCAGTGCTTGTAATAAGGACTTGTCCGTCTGTGAATACTCCGTCAATATCAAAGATAAAGGTGGTGATTTTAGGTAACAATTTTTTATAACTCATGCTTGTATTTTTCTTGAATAGCGTTGCTAATATATTGGTAAATCTTTTTTTGATCCTCTGTGGGGAGTGATTCCATATGGGCATTCATGGTGTTGGTGTCTCCACGTCTTGCTGGTCCTGTCTGGGCTACTTCTGGACCTAATGTTAGGGCATTTTTAACTGTTTGCTTTATTAACGGACCCAGCAACTCAAAAGGAACCTCTTGATTTTTACAGAATTCAGCGGCTTGTGTGTAAAGAAAATTAGAGAAATTATTAACCCAAACAGCTGCTAAATGAAGGGAACGTCTTTTAGAGGAATTCATCGCTAAAGAGCAGCTACTTACTTCAGTGGCCAACGAAAAGAGCATCTGAAAAACGGTTTCATTAACCCCTTCAATGAGAAGCGGGATCTCTTTAAAACTAATTTTTTCTGAGCTGCCAAAGGTTTGCAATGGATAAAAAACACCTCTTTTAGAGTGATCTTTTAAGGCCTCTAAGGAGACACTACCAGACACATGACATACAATACCATTAGGAACATTAATACAACTAGACACCTCTGCAATCGCATTATCAGAAACAGCAATAAAAACCAATTGTTCTTTAATGGTTGCTTTGAAATCAGTGCTCGTTATGGTGTTTTTAAAAGCTTCCAAAGCCGGTTCGTTTCTGCCTAATACCAATGACACCGAAACCCCATCCAAACTGTTGAATAAATAAAACAATTGGTGTGCTAATCTTCCGGTTCCAATAATAGCAATAGAAATCATACTCAAAAATAGCATAAATAAGCGGGTTAATAAGGACTTTAAATAGTTTTTATAAACCGTTTTTAGCATTCAATATCGAGGAAAAAAGAGAAAAAGGCCGTACTTTTACACACAAAAAATAGCAGCATTTATCATGATTGAAACCCTAAAGAAAATACTCTTCTCCACCAGGCTCATGTCTGTACTGTTTATTGCGTTCGCCACTGCCATGGCTTTTGGAACTTTTATTGAAAATTGGTACTCTACCGAAACCGCAAGAATATGGATATACAACGCCACTTGGTTCGAAGCCATGATGGTCTTTTTTGTCATAAATTTCGCAGGGAACATCAAGAGATATGGATTGTTAAAATTAAAAAAGTGGCCTGTATTATTACTTCATATTTCTTGGATACTCATTATTATGGGCGCTTTTGTGACGCGTTATATTAGTTATGAAGGGATGATGCCTATTAGAGAAGGTGAAATAGAAAAAATCTTTTATTCAGACAAAACCTATGTGACTCTCATGGTAGATGGGGAAAAAGATGGTCAGCCAGCAAGGCGTACTTTTGAAGACCAGGCTATTTTTACACCAGAGGCTAAAAAAACCTCTCTGCCATGGCGATCCAATTTCGCAGACCAAGATTTTGACATTGCCTTTGTTTCTTTTCAGCAAGGGGCTAAACAAGGGGTTGTAGAAGATCCCAAAGGAACAGATTTCTTGAAAATTGTAGAAGCGGGGGACGGCAACAGACACGACCACTATTTAGAATCTGGTTCCGTGACCAGTATTCACAACATATTATTTGCTTTAAATGAAGAAACACCGGGGGCAATAAACATTAACACTACCGTAAGTCCTTACACCATTAACACTCCTTTTGAAGGAGATTTCATGCGTATGGCAGACCAATTTAAGGGGGCGGTATTAAAAGATAGTGTTCAAGAATTACAACTCAGATCCTTGTATAATGTAGGAGGGATGCAGTTTGTCATTCCTGAATTACCTATTAAAGGAACTAATGGAATTGTGGCGGTTTCTGAAGATGAAAAAACTCCAGAGACCAAAGACGCTTTAACAGTTGCCATCACAACAGGAGGTGAGACCCAGCAAGTGACCGTTTTAGGTGCCAAGGGAATGGCTAGTTTTTCAGATAAGGTGCAGATAGGTGGCTTAGATTTTACATTAGGTTATGGTTCTAAAGTGCATGAATTACCCTTTTCAGTGAAGTTAAATGATTTTATTGCTCAAAAATATCCAGGCACAGAAAAAGGCTATGCCTCTTTTATGAGTAAAGTGACCGTAGAAGATACCCGTCCTTTTGATTACGATATTTTCATGAACCATGTCTTAGATCATGGAGGTTACCGATTTTTCCAATCTAGTTTTCACCCAGATGAGAAAGGGACCGTGCTCTCTGTAAGCCATGACTTTTGGGGGACCTGGATCACCTATGTTGGTTATTTTTTACTCTACATAGGACTCATGGGAATCTTATTTTTTGGGAGTACTAGATTTAAAGACTTGGCAAGATCTATTGAAAAGGTAAAGGCCAAGAAGGCAATGTTGTCCTTAATGTTTTTGTTGGGGAGTATGAACCTTTCTTTGGCCCAAGGGGCCGATGACGCTTCTCAAGACACCCACTTACACAGTAGTGCCGCTCAATCAGATATTCAATTGTCCTTAAATAAAACGACCGCCACTGCTGAACATGCGGCTAAATTTGGTGCCCTTGTAATCCAAGACGACGGTGGGCGTATGAAGCCTATCAATACATTTGCCTCAGAACTGTTGCGAAAACTGAGCTTTAAGACCAAATATGAAGGACTGAATCCAGACCAAGTATTGCTCTCCATGATGCTCAACCCAGCACTTTGGTACAATATGCCTTTTATTGCCCTAGACAAAAAAGGTCAAAACGATAGTCTTAGAAATATTTTAGGATTGCCTTCAGGGCAACGAATGGTCAAGGCAACGGATTTCTTTGACACTGCTGGTGCTTATAAATTAGCGCCATTTCTTCAGGATGCTTATGCAACAACAAACCCTAATAAATTTCAAAAAGACTTCCAAGATATTGACCTTAGGTTGGGCTTATTGAATAGGGCTTTAGGAGGAGAAATTATCAAAATATTTCCACTTTTAAACGATGAGAACAACAAATGGATCTCTGCCGTGGAATACCGTTCCGGTAAGCATGTAATTGGCGATAGTTTGTATGCAAATTTTGTCAAGAATGCGGTGCCTTTCTATTTGATGAGTTTAGAGAAAGCCATTGCAACTGGAGATTACAGCTCAGCAGATAAATTATTAGAAGCCTTTACTCAGAACCAAAACAATCACGGCAGTGAGATTATGCCTGCTCCTGAAAAGATTCAGGCAGAGATTTTCTACAACGAATTAGACATTTTCAATAAACTCTATAAATACTATGCCCTCATTGGAGTATTCATGTTCTTCTTTTTGGTTTTTCAAATCTTTAAAGACAGACGCTTTCTGCGCTATGGTATTTTTGGTTTTAAGGGCTTGGTATATCTATTGTTTCTGTCCCATACCTTCGGTTTAATTTTGAGATGGTACATCTCTGGACACGCTCCTTGGAGTGACGCCTACGAGAGTATTTTATATGTCTCCTGGGCTACTTTAGCCATGGGAATAGCCTTAGGAAGAAAAAGTGATTTAACCCTAGCAGCCACTACTTTTGTCACTTCTATGCTCTTATGGATTGCCCACCAAAGTTGGGTAGATCCCGCGGTGGCCAACTTAGTTCCAGTGCTGGATAGTTATTGGCTTATGATTCATGTAGCGGTGATTGTAGGGAGTTATGGACCTTTAACTGTGGGAATGATACTCGGTGTAGTGTCTTTGATTCTAATGATTATGACTAATGAAAAAAATAAGCAGCGTATGGACCTCAATTTAAAGGAGCTTACCATCATAAACGAGCTAGCCTTAACAGTAGGTCTGATTATGCTGACCATTGGAAACTTTCTTGGAGGGCAATGGGCTAATGAAAGTTGGGGTAGGTACTGGGGTTGGGACCCAAAAGAAACCTGGGCCCTGATTTCTATTTTGATCTACGCCTTTGTCATTCACACTAGATTAGTGCCAGGACTTAGGGGTCGTTGGACCTTTAATTTTCTCAGTATAGTAGCCTATGCCAGTATTATGATGACCTATTTTGGGGTGAATTTTTATCTGGTAGGATTACATTCATATGCCAGTGGTGCTCAAGTCATTACCCCAAGCTTTATTTGGTATTGTGTGGTGGGAGTAATTTTACTCGGAGGCATTAGTTTTTGGAAGCACAAGAAAATATTTAAAAAATAAGTACTTTTAAAAAAGATCAAAACACCACCTTATGGAACTTAAAAAATCTGGTATAAATACGCTTTGCACCCATTATGGGGAATTAGATGACCCCCTTTACAAAGGAGCAGTTTCACCCTTATATATGAGTACTTCTTATGCCTTTGAAGACGTGGAAATAAAACGCTACCCGAGGTATTTTAACACACCTAATCAAGTAGCTTTAGCTAAAAAAATTGCGGCCTTGGAAAAGAGTGAAGCGGCCTTGATTTTCGGAAGTGGTATGGCTGCAGTGAGTACTGCTATGTTGGCTTTTTTAAGTGCAGGAGATCATGTAGTATTACAGAAAACACTTTATGGAGGAACCTATAATTTTGTTGTAGAAGAATTAGAACGCTTTGGAATTTCTTATACGTTTACGAAAGGATTGGCTCCAAATGACTTTGAAGCGGCCTTACAAGACAACACCAAAGTGATTTATATAGAAACGCCCTCTAATCCTTTGCTCACCATTACAGATTTAAAATCAGTAGGAACTCTTGCTAAAAAAGCGGGTATTGTGAGTATGATAGACAATACTTTTGCCAGTCCAGTAAACCAAAACCCAGCAGATTTTGGAATAGATGTGATCATTCACTCTGCCACGAAATACATGGGCGGGCACTCAGATATATGTGCAGGAGCTATAGCAGCCTCTCAGGCTCATATAGACCAGGTGTTTAGATTGGCTAAAAATTTTGGCGGTTCGCTGAGTGATTATACCGTTTGGTTACTTGAAAGAAGTATAAAAACCATGGGAATACGCGTAAAAGCCCAAAATGAAAATGCCATGAAAATGGCTACTTATTTGGAAGAACACCCTGAGGTCGCTAAGGTGTATTATCCTGGTCTCAAAAGCCATCCAGACCATGCATTGGCCGCTGCCCAAATGAGTGGTTTTGGAGGTATGTTGTCTTTTGAATTAGAAGAAGGTTTAAACGCGAGTGCGTTTCAAAAAGCCTTACAATTAATTAAACCTTCTATGAGTTTGGCTGGAATTGAGAGTACTTTACTCTCGCCAACCCTTACCTCACATGCCCTTTTGAGTCCTGAAGAAAGAAAGTACCAAGGTATTGCAGACGGCCTAATTCGTTTCTCTGTTGGGATTGAAGAAGTAGAAGCTTTACAATCAGATATTGACCAGGCCATTAAAAGCCTTCTATAAAATAAAAAAATGAAACTAGATATTCTCGCCTTTGGGGCACATCCAGATGATGTTGAATTAGGGGCAGGTGCTACCATTGCTAAGGAAATAAGCCTTGGCAAAAAAGTAGGAATCGTAGATCTAACAAGGGGAGAACTTGGTACTAGAGGAACTTCAGAAATTAGAGCGAGTGAGGCTAAGAAAGCAGCTGCAATTTTAGGTGTGTCTATTCGAGAAAATCTAGGTTTAGCTGACGGTTTTTTAAAAACAGATTTAGAAAGTCAAATGCGTGTCATAGAAATGATCAGAACCTACCAGCCAGAGGTTGTTTTATGCAATGCCATTAGAGACCGCCATATAGATCACGGAAAGGGAAGTTCATTAGTCAGTGACGCTTGTTTTTTAAGTGGTCTTATTAAAATAGAGACTTATGACGCTCAAGGAGCTCCTCAACAAGCTTGGAGGCCTAAACAAGTGTATCATTATATTCAATGGGAAAATATCAATCCTGACTTTGTTGTCAATGTTTCCGGTTTTCTAGATCAAAAGGAAAAATCAATTTTAGCCTATGCTTCCCAATTTTTTGATCCAACAAGTAAGGACCCAGAGACCCCTATTTCCTCTAAAAACTTCTTAGATTCTGTTCGCTACAGAGCACAAGACTTAGGGAGGCTTATAGGCGTAGCAGCTGCAGAGGGTTTTACAGCAGAAAGGCATGTAGCGATAGATCGCTTAGATGGATTAATATAGCCTTCAAATGAAAGCCTAGGATAACAGCGGTTTTTGCCTTTTATTACTTTACTGATTAGGCGGGTATTATAGGACCTATTAACCCATTCTAAAGCCACTTTTTAAATATCTTTTCTTGTATTCTGTTGACTACCAATTGGATTGATTTTTTTTAAAAATACCCTGTGATTTTTTTTGAAAGCTAGTAGGAAATAAATTATATTTGCAGCCAATTATAAATGGTGGTTGTAGCTCAGCTGGTTAGAGCGCTGGTTTGTGGTACCAGAAGTCGCCGGTTCGAACCCGGTCTTCCACCCAGAATTAAAGCCTTACTTTTTGAGTAAGGCTTTTTTTGTGGCTAAAATTAAGGACACAAAAAAATCCCCAGCTTTCACTGGGGATTGAATTCTTAAAATATTATGAGCTTATTTACCCACCTTGTCTACGGTAATCCTGTTAGCTCTATTCGCCAGTTCCCAAGCCGTATAAAATACCAAACGACTTCTGTTTTCTAATAAGTCATAGTTTATTTTATCTGGAGTATCTCCAGGTTTGTGATAGTCATCATGGGTACCGTTAAAATAAAATATAATTGGAATATTATTTTTAGCAAAATTGTAGTGGTCAGACCTGTAATAAAAACGGTTTGGATCATTCTCAT
Organism: Flavobacteriaceae bacterium; assembly: GCA_018401115.1. Lineage (GTDB taxonomy): Bacteria > Bacteroidota > Bacteroidia > Flavobacteriales > Flavobacteriaceae > MAG-120531. Next base: position 297,405 of record JAGYKX010000005.1, read on the forward strand.
CATTATAGGTGTAATCTAACTCAACTTTAGTGTACTTTTCATTGACTTCTTCAGAGAGTTCATGTAATTCAGTACTCAGTTTGTCAGATCCAATGAGGTAAATGTAGTTCCTGTCGCCTTCTCTTTTTGGGTCAATTCTCCCTACCATATCAATATTTAGATTGGCTACCGTATTGGCCAATGGAAAAATAGGGTCTACATCTGTGTAATACTGAGATCCTAATAATCCTTTTTCTTCCCCAGTTACATGTAAGAAAACAATAGATCTTTTAGGTCCTTTTCCTTTGTCTGCAGCAGTTTTAAAAGCTTCTGCAATCTCTAATAAAGCTACTGTTCCTGAGCCGTCGTCGTCTGCGCCATTGTGAATTTCTCCCTTGCTGTTTACCCCTACGTGGTCTAGGTGAGAAGAGATTACAATATATTCCTCTGGCAATTCACTTCCTTTTAAGAAAGCCACTACATTTTCTGATTGTACTTCTTTATTGGCGCTCTTTACCGCAAAAGACATGGGTAAGTCTAATACCCTTGCTTGGTGGTCCGTAGCAATATTTGAGAGCATTTTGTTGGCTAATTCTGTGTTCAAGAAAAAAGATGGCATACTTTCTTTAGCCATAGCTTTAATGCCCATGCTGCCACTGTCATTATCTTTCATATAAGAAAACCTTCTTTGGTAGCGGTCAAAATTAGCTTGATCAAAGAAAAGCACTGCAACAGCGCCTTTTTCTTTAGCTACTGCCACTCTTTTTGAAAGGGCTTCAGAAATATTACTCCACTTACTGGCTTCTTCAGATCCAGAAAGTAGAAATTGACCGTTGGCATCTTTAGGTTCTCCAGATTTTACAAGAACTACTTTACCGGCTACATCTATATTAGCGTAATCTGAATACTCCCCTTCTTCAATTCCGTAAGCTGCATATACGATTTGATCAAAATCTCCCTCAAAAGAAGAGAATCCCATAAATCCTGATCCATTTTCAATAGAAATGTCACCCATAGTCAGTTGTCCGGTGGGCACTTTTCTAACTTCTAATGCAATGGGTTGGAAATAATCATCCCCACCTTTAGCAGCAGGAATGCCTAAAGAAACATATTGCTCCTTTAAGTATGCAATAGCCATTTTTTGTCCAGGTTCCCCTGTTTCTCTTCCTTCAAATTCATCTGAGGCATAAGTGTACAAATGTTCTTTGAGTTCCGCTTCAGTAATTGTTTTTGCAAAAGTCTGAGGATTTGCAACTTTAGACTTTACTTGCTTTTGTGCCTGTAAAGTACCCATGGTTAATCCAAGGGCTATTAAGATTAATTTTTTCATACGTATGATTAGATTAGTATTTAAGCGCCCCTAAAATAGTAAATTAAGCCTAATAGGCTTTGTTTTTAAGAAAATATTAAGGGCCTTGAACCCACAATAGAAAGGAAGCCTATTAAATGAATATTGGCTCATATGGATATGCCATTTTTTATGTTTATTTTAGTAGGCAACCAACCAAAAAATCAATCTAATGCAAACAATAGCATGGAAAGGCGTTATGCCAGCCGTCACTACAAAATTTACTTCAGAAGATCAGTTAGACCTTAAATTGTTTTCTAAGAATATTCAAGCACAATTAGCGGCTGGAGTTCACGGGATTATTTTAGGAGGCACACTAGGTGAAGCCAGTACTTTGAGCAAAGCAGAAAAAAACACTTTAATTTTGCATACGGTACAGGAAGTAAACCAGCAGCTGCCTGTGGTCATTAATATTGCAGAACAAACTACTAAAGACGCCGTTGCTGCGGCACATGCGGCACAAGAAGCTGGCGCCAGAGGATTGATGATGTTGCCGCCCATGCGTTATAAAGCTACCGCAGCAGAAACTGTCGCCTATTTTGAGGCAGTAGCTGGCAGTACAGATCTTCCCATCATGATATACAATAACCCGGTAGATTACGGTATAGAAGTGACTATACCTATGTTTGAGTCGCTGTTAAAGCATCCTCAAATTCAGGCTGTAAAGGAATCTACAAGGGATACGACCAATGTGATTAGACTTCAAAATGCTTTTGGCGAAAGATTGAGTATCCTATCTGGAGTAGACACCTTAGCGCTAGAAAGTATGCTTCTTGGCGCTCAGGGGTGGGTGGCAGGTTTGGTATGTGCTTTTCCAGCAGAAACAGTAGCTATTTATGCTTTGGCTAAAGCAGGGCGTATTGAGGAAGCTACAGATTTATACAAATGGTTTATGCCATTATTAGAACTAGATATAAACCCACAATTGGTGCAGAATATAAAAATGGCAGAAGTGGCCACCCGTATTGGATCTGAATATGTAAGACTCCCAAGAATGCCTTTACAAGAACCAGAACGTTCAAGGGTTGCACAAATTATCACTACTGCTTTGGCCACTAGGCCACAATTACCAGATTATAAGTCACTTTTATGAGACTATAGTCACTCAGATATAGCTTTAAATATCATCATTACAAAGTAATTAGCCTCTGTAACAAAATAAATAGTCGCATATTTAAATCATACCCCATGAATATCATTACAAAGAACCTTATTGGTTACTCCTACAGTGCAGTAGGTACTGAAACTTTTTCTAGCTTCAATCCAATAGATCAATCAACCACTCCTTGGGTGTTTAAGAATGCTACGCTTGAGGAGTTAAAAAATGCTACGGAATTCGCAGCCAAAGCTTTTATTCCATATAAAACAATGTCTGTCGCTAGAAGGGCTGCATTTTTAAGGGCCATAGCCAAAGAGATTCTAGCATTGGGAGAGTCTTTAACTAGTGTATATACTGCAGAGACTGGATTGCCCAAGGGCAGGGCAGAGGGAGAGCGCGCTAGAACAATTGGGCAGTTAGAAGCCTTTGCTAATGCCATAGAAAATGGCCAATATTTGCAACCTATCATAGACCACGCAGACGCCAATAGAACTCCAATCCCAAAAGTAGATCTTAGAAAAATTAATGAACCCATTGGTCCCATAGCGGTTTTTGGTGCTAGTAATTTTCCTTTGGCCTATTCTACGGCGGGAGGAGACACTGCCAGTGCACTTGCGACAGGTTGTCCGGTGGTGGTAAAAGCCCATCCCATGCATGCGGCAACAAATGCCCTAGTGGTTCAGGCCATTTTAAATGCCGCACAAGAGACTAAAATGCCAGAAGGAGTGTTTTCATGTCTATACAGCAACAATTATGAAGTAGGTACTCAGTTGGTTCAAGACCCTTTGATTAAAGGGGTGGGATTTACTGGAAGTATTGCAGGAGGAACAGCGCTTTATAAATTGGCCCAATCCAGAGCAACCCCTATACCTGTTTTTGCTGAGATGGGTTCAGTTAACCCAGTAGTAGTTTTGCCAGAGGCATTGAATGAAAACTCTGCAGATTGGGCCAAAGCTTATGCAGGTTCCATTAGCCTTGGTTCTGGACAGTTTTGCACCAATCCAGGACTGCTATTTGGTATAGCTTCTCTAGAACTAGATACTTTTATAGACCAGCTCTCTAAGGCATTTAATCAGTTAGAACCTCATTATATGTTACACCCCAATATTCTTAATGCTTATGAAAAAGGGAAGGCTGAATTTGACGCCCTAGCCACAAAAACCGCTGCCACTGCTGCACCATTTTCTCCTAAAGAAGGCCTAGGTCATGGAGTTATATACAAAGTAAACGCAAGTACCTTTAAAACCAATCCAAGATTGCACCAAGAAGTTTTTGGACCGCTATCATTGGTGGTGGAATGTAAAAATGTAGATGAGTTAACCACACTAATCAAAGGATTAGAAGGTCAACTGACTGGAACAATTCTCGGATCTGAAAACGCCTTAGAAACCAATGAAAATATAGTAATGACTTTACAAAGTAGGGTGGGAAGACTCATATTTAATGGGGTGCCCACAGGGGTAGAAGTCTGTGCAGCCATGCAACACGGTGGTCCTTTCCCGGCCAGCACCGATGAAAGATTTACTTCAGTAGGTGTAAAAGCAATGGACCGTTGGTTACGGCCAGTGTCTTATCAAAATTGGCCAGACAAGCTCTTGCCTAAAGCCTTACAAAATAATAATCCCTTAGGTTTGACCAGACTGATTAACGGGAACCTAATAAAAGACTAACACCATGTCTGAACATATTTTTTCTTGTATAGACGCCCATACTTGCGGCAACCCAGTCAGGGTGGTAGCCAAAGGAGGTCCTCATCTGGTAGGAGACTCCATGAGTGATAAAAGGCAACACTTTTTAAAGCAATACGATTGGATTAGAAAGGGGCTCATGTTTGAACCAAGAGGGCACGATATGATGAGTGGGAGTATTTTTTACCCACCTTCAGATCCTGAAAATGACATTGGGATACTTTTTATTGAAACCAGCGGATGCCTACCCATGTGCGGTCACGGGACCATTGGAAGCATTTCTATTGGTATTCAAGAGGGATTGATCCATCCTAAAATACCTGGTAAAGTGCGTTTGGAAACGCCTGCTGGTTTAGTGCTTATTGACTATGAAATGAATGGAGATAAAGTAGCCTGGGTCAAACTCACTAATGTCATGTCTTATTTGGCCGCCTCAGATTTGTCTGTGAGCCACCCTGTTTTAGGAGCCCTAAAGGTCGATGTCGCTTATGGGGGTAATTTTTACGCCATAGTAGACCCTCAGGAAAATTTCAAAGGACTAGAACACTATACAGCTTCAGACTTAATTTCTTTATCTGTAAGTCTCAGGAGTCTTCTCAATGATCACTACCCCAACCGATTCATTCACCCTCAAGACAGTAATATTCAAGGTCTGAGTCATGTATTATGGGCTGGAGCTACCATAGACTCTAAGGCTACGGCAAGAAATGCAGTGTTTTATGGAGACAATGCCATTGATAGATCGCCTTGTGGGACTGGGACGTCGGCCAGAATGGCCCAATGGCACGCCAAAGGACTTTTAAAGGAAGGCGAAAAATTCATTCACGAAAGCTATATAGGGTCCCAATTTATTGGAGAAATAGTAGGAACAGGAAGTCTTGGAGAATTTTCAGCTATTGTGCCTAGCATCCAAGGTTGGGCGAAGGTATATGGACACAATATAATTTCAATAGATGATACAGACGATCCATATGCCTATGGTTTTCAGGTTATTTAAGTGTGCCAAGATTCAGTTTTATAAGCAAGGTACTACTTTGGTAACAAATGTTACCTCTAAACTAATTCAGGGCCCTTATCTTTGAATTTTTACCGCTTATGGAACTTCTAGAAATTTTTGGATATTTTGGTGCTTTGTTAATTGGGGTGGTTCTCGGTTTAATTGGGGGTGGAGGTTCTATCCTAACTGTACCAATTCTAGTTTATTTATTGGCTGTTAACCCAATGACTGCGACTGCATATTCTTTATTTGTTGTAGGAACTTCTTCCTTATTTGGTGCAGTTCAAAATTTCAAAAAAGGTTTGGTAGACGTTAAAACTGCACTAGTATTTGCTTCGCCAGCTTTTATAGCAGTGTATATTACAAGGCGCTATATTATGCCTGCCTTGCCAGATACTTTTTTTAGCCTTGGAACTTTTGTGATGACTAAGAACATTGCTATTATGGTGTTTTTTGCAGCTATTATGCTGATTGCAGCCATTGCCATGATCAGAGATAAAAAGAAAGACAACGAAGGGGGGGAAGGCCCAATTTCTTATAACTATCCTATGATTGTTTTGGAAGGTGGGGTAGTAGGTATACTTACAGGTATTGTAGGCGCTGGAGGTGGATTCCTTATTATTCCTGCTTTGGTACTATTTGCAAAACTACCTATGAAAAAAGCTGTAGCCACTTCACTGCTCATTATTGCCATTAAATCATTGTTTGGTTTTATTGGAGATGTACAAACTATTGCTATTGACTGGGTGTTTTTAGGAAGGTTTACTCTTTTATCTATTGCAGGTATTTTCTTGGGCATTTACCTGTCTAAATTCATCCCAGGTCACAAACTTAAAAAGTCTTTTGGTTGGTTTGTACTACTCATGGGTGTGTATATTATCTATAAAGAATTGGGGTAGTAATTCTTTTGTCATTTGGTTTTAAAATGAATCCAAAAAGAATTATTTGATTATTCTTTTATAACTTTAAAAGAAAAATCATGAAAAACCTATTCATTTGCTTTCTGATCTTTATCTCATGTTCTAATAATGACAAAGAATACGAGGGTAACCCAACAAAATTTAAAGATATCTCTTTTCTCACAACTACTAATGAAAATGTTAACGGAGGTTCACAGTTTGCTTACTTAAGTACTGGATTACTCCAAGACGGTGTAGCCTACTGTTTTTGTCAGCTTCAATGTTCCAGAGACGGCAAAACAGTATTTTCACTACAATACAATGAAGACACTAATTATTTAAGGTATAGGGAAAGCCCTTCAGAAGAATATACATATTATGATACTTCTGATTGGTGTATTAAATATGAATGAAATGGATTCACACCTTCCAGTCGTGCATCCCTAAAAAGGAATCCAATACAATCATGAAAACCCAAAATAGCTGGTGTTATTTTTTGGTTTTTTTCCCAAAACCAATTACAAAAATAAGTTTTTGATGCTTTTGGGTATAAAAAAAACCCACAACTTTGTTGTAGGTTTTCTTTAGCGGAGAAAGAGGGATTCGAACCCCCGGAGGTGTGACCCTCAACAGTTTTCAAGACTGCCGCATTCGACCACTCTGCCATTTCTCCTTGCGGTTATGCGGGTGCAAATATAGGAACCTTTTTCAATTATGAAAAGGTATTTTAATGTTTTTTTTATTTTATTAAAAAAGGGTGAATATCTAATGGATTGACACTATTTTTGTAGCCATGGAAGAATGGTACCACTATCTGTTATTAGTAGTTGTAGGTTTTACGGTTGGCTTTGTAAATACTATGGCAGGGGGAGGGTCTTTGTTGTCCCTTCCAGTTTTAATTTTTTTGGGTTTACCTCCTTCAGTGGCCAATGGAACCAATAGAGTCGCTATAGTAATACAAACAGCGCTCGGTACTGCAGGTTTTAAAAGTAAAGGGGTGTCTACCTATCCATTTAATCTTTATCTGGCCATAACTGCTTTTATAGGATCCATAATAGGGGCTAATATTGCAGTAGATATTAAGGGAGAGACTTTTAATAAGATTTTGGCCATTATTATGGTGGCTGTGGTGTTGATTATACTTTTTAAACCTAAAATGAAGACAGAAGGCCATGAGGAGCGACTCAAGGGGAAATATTTGGTTTTTGCCATGATTGGTTTTTTCTTTTTTGGAATTTATGGCGGCTTTATTAACGCTGGATTGGGCTTTTTAATGATGATATTTTTACACGGCGTGAACCGATTGAGTTTGGTCAAAACGAATATGACCAAGGTTTCCGTTGTATGTCTATATACAATAGCCGCATTGGCTGTGTTTGCTTATAATGACAAAGTAGATTGGCTCATTGGTGGAGTACTTGCTGTAGGTAATGGAACAGGTGCTTGGGTGGCGTCTAGGTATTCCGTAAAAAAAGGCGATGGCTTTATAAAAAAGTTTATGGTCGCTATGATAGTCATTATGGCTATTAAACTTTGGTTTTTTAATACTTAAATAACATAAATCCCTATGAATAATATATTAGATGCTTTAGAGTGGCGATACGCTGTCAAAAAATTTGACGATAAAGCAAGCTTAACAGCACAGCAAATTCTTGAAGTTAAAAAAGTATTTAATCTTAGTGCTAGCTCTTATGGGCTACAACCCTATAAGATGATTGTAGTTCAAAATCCTAACTTAAAAGAAAAATTGGTTCCTGCTAGTTACGGTCAGCAGCAAATTTCACAATCTGCAGCAATTCTTGTCTTTGCTATTAGAACAGATTTTGGGTTGGCTTATATTGATCAATATTTTGAGGATGTGTCCGTGAAAAGGCAAATACCTTTGGAAAATTTAGAGGGGTATAAAAACTTTATGAAAGGATCTTTTGCCAATAAATCTCAGGAAGAAATATCGTCTTGGTCAGTGAATCAAGTCTACCTTACAATGGGTCATATGTTAGCTTCTTTAGCTGCTATGAAAATAGACGCATGCCCTATGGAAGGCTTAGACCCTAATGCTTATGACAAAATATTGGATTTGGAAGCCAAACAGTTAAAAACAATCGTAGCTATGCCTATAGGGGTAAGGGCTATAGATGACGCTACAGCGTCTGCGTTAAAAGTCCGTAAAGATTTGTCAGAAATTGTTATTGAAATGTAGTTTACTGTTGAATATTAAAAATTAGTACCCTATATAGTCTATAATTTCTAATCCATAGCCTACCATTCCAACTCTCTTAGTTTGTTGGGCATTGGATAGCAGTTTAATCTTAGAGATGTTTAAGTCGTGTAAAATTTGGGCACCCACTCCGTAATCTTTGCTGTCCATATCTATTGGTGGGGCCTCCAAAATTCCTTTGGCTTGGTTTTCCTTTAACTGACCCAATCGAGACACTAAATTTAAAACAGAAGACTCTTGGTTAATGAAAACCACAGCGCCTTTTTCTGCTTGGTTAATGGCCTTAAACATTCGATCTAATTTTTGGTCAGGATTATTAGTCAGTGTACCCAGGATGTCATTGTTTATTAAGCTTGAATTTATTCTGGTGAGAATAGGCTCTTCTTTTTTCCAACTTCCTTTTGTAAGGGCTATATGCACTTGTTTGTTGGTTGTTTGTTCATAGGCTCTCACTCTAAACTCTCCAAAACGGGTTTGTATGTCAAAGTCTTCCTTTTTTTCGATGAGACTGTCGTGTTCCATTCTATAGGCAACTAAGTCTTCAATAGAAACAATTTTAAGATCAAACTTTTTAGCAACTTCTAAAAGCTGAGGCAGTCTGGCCATGGTGCCGTCCTCATTCATGATTTCTACGATTACTCCTGCAGGAGAAAAGCCTCCTAATCTAGCGAAATCTATAGCAGCTTCTGTATGGCCTGTTCGTCTGAGTACCCCTCCTTCTTTAGCTACTAAAGGAAATATATGTCCTGGTTTAGACAGGTCATTGGGTTTGGTGTTTTTATCTGTTAGTGCTTTAATAGTTTTAGCCCTGTCAGCGGCAGAAATTCCAGTAGTAACACCATGGCCTTTTAAATCTACGGAAACCGTAAAGGCTGTCTCAAGTGGGTCTGTATTGTTTTGCACCATACGGTGAAGGGATAAGGTTTCGCATCGGCGCTCTGTGAGGGGCGCACAAATGAGGCCTCTACCATGTGTGGCCATGAAATTAATCATGTCTGGTGTAACGGCTTCTGCAGCAGCTAAAAAGTCTCCTTCGTTTTCTCTGTTTTCGTCGTCTACAACGATAATTACTTTTCCAGCTTTTATATCTGCAATGGCACTTTCTATGGTATTTAAGGCGCTATTCTCTTTCATGTTACTTTCTTTTTCTAACGAATATATTTTTAAAGAAATCTATTATACTTCCGAATTGAACCATTCCTTTGTCTTCAGTGGCTCTTTTGGTTAAAAATATCCCTAAAGGAAGCATAACTAGGGTAGGGATCCATGCGCCAAAAAATGGAGATATATTGCCTTCTTTGGCATAATTATAGGTAAAAACGCCTAAGAAGTAATAGGTTAAAAACAATATAATTGCGATGACCATAGGGAGTCCTAGACCTCCTTTTCTTATAATTGCTCCAAGCGGTGCTCCTACAAAAAACAAAACAATGCAGGAGAGGGCAAGGGCGTATTTTTTGTGTAATGACAAGGCGTGCATATTGTATATTTTATACCTGATCATGAGTTCTTTGCGTTTTGTTTGAATGGTGAGCGCAGACATGGTGATGGTATTAATAGCCTCAGAAATTATTTGTGTGCCTTGAATAGGAGTGAATTGCGCTAGCATAGCATCTATAGAAGGTAAACTGTCTAAAGGCATAGCAACAAAAGCAGAGTCTTTAGGTGTTTCTGGGGCAATAGTTCTTAATTGAATTCCCATTCTTTCTGTGATATTTTTCGATAATGCTGCTACAATAACTGCATTGTTATTTGTGATAGAATCCATGTCTCTTCTGAGTTCAATGACATTTTTCATCTTATCACTACTTCCCTCCGTTTGCTCATCCATGTCTACCATGTTAAGTTCTGTTAGGTCTATATTAATGGTATATGTTTCAAAATTAGAGACTGCGTATGGATGTTTTTGATGGTTTTTACTTGTCGTTACACTGAGGCTTTCATAGTAGTGCCCATCTTTTAACACTAGTTTTATGAGATTGCTGTTTTCTGAACTGAGCAATTCACCCTCTTTTGCTTTAATTACAGTAGTGTTTATTTGATTTTCTGTCTTTTTATGTATGGTTACATCCCTTAGGTATCGGTCATTTTCACCATACTTTTCTTGCACAAGAATGGTCATTCCTGTGCCTTCAAATTCACTAAATAATCCTTCTGCAATGGCTACAGCAGGTTTTACTTTAGCAATATTTTTTTTCAGACTATAAGATTTAAGCTCTGCTGCTGGAATGATCCTGTCTGCAAAATAAAAAGTAACTAAACCCAATACACTCACTAAAACGATAAGTGTTCTCATGGAGCGTTGTAAGGATATTCCAGAGGCTTTCATTGCCGCAAACTCATAGTGTTCTGCAAAGGTTCCAAAGGTTAAAATAGAAGACAATAGTACCGTTAAAGGGAGTACTTTTTCTGTGAGATTTGGTAAAAGATAAAAAATGAATTTTCCAATAATGACTAAGTCCAATCCTTTCCCCGCCAAGTTATCTATATACAACCAAATGGATTGGAAGATGAATATAAACATCAGTATCACAAAAGCACTTAGGAAGTTGTAGACAAACCTAGTGAGTATGTATCTGTCTAGGATTCTCACTCTTTAATAATGTAGTAACCCAGGTCAACATATTTTTTCTCTTCAAAAGAAAAAAGATTTGGCGCTAAGTTTGTGTTGGTTTCGTATTTCGTTATCGTGATGGTCGTTTGGGTACCGTTTTTACCTGTTTCAATGACTTTATATACTTCTTTTTTCTGGCTGTCAACACCCAATAAAATATGAGCAATGTCTGCATTACTGTCTATTGGGATAAGTTTAATGTATTGAATTTTTCTGTTCCCAACATTCTGTGCAATGTCCCATTGAAAGCGATAGCCTTCGTTATAAAAGCTCAATATTTTAGCTGGATTCATCTCTGCTCCTGCATCTTGATTAGAAACAATAGTGACTTCCTCGTTTTCTGGGACTATGGTATAGGTGTTTTTAGCGTCATTTATTTGTATTATACCCAAATATTCGAAACGATATTTTTCCCCTTTGAGTTGAACCTTTCCTGAAGTTTCTTGGTTAATACTGGCCTCTGCACTGTATAGGTTATAATTAAATTGAAGACTCACATTTTCTTGAGCTAAGAGCTTGTCTGAAACGTCTTTCAGTAGTCCCTTGGAAGCGTCTTGTGACCAAGCTAATGAGCAAACACTGAGTAATAATAAAAATATCTTATGCATCTTTTTGGTTTTCATTGTCTAATAATTGTTGTAAAGAGACCATGTCTTGAACAAGTACTTGTCTGGCTTTACTTCCCTCGAACGGGCCTACAATTCCTGCAGCTTCCAATTGATCTACAATTCTTCCCGCCCTGTTATACCCTAATTTTAGTTTTCTTTGAATGAGTGATGCGGATCCTTGTTGAGCAATGACAATGACCTCTGCCGCCTCTCTGAACATGGCGTCTCTTTCAGAAATATTATAGTCTATAGTACTGCCATTTTCTTCTCCAATATATTCTGGGAGTAGATACGCTTCTGGATACGCCCTTTGAGAACCAATAAAATCTGTAATTTTTTCTACCTCTGGAGTGTCTACAAAAGCACATTGTATTCTGGTGACGTCGTTTCCTTGGGTATATAACATATCTCCTCTACCAATTAATTGGTCTGCACCTTGGCTGTCTAGAATTGTTCTAGAATCTATCTTTGACGTAACCCTAAACGCAATTCTCGCCGGGAAGTTGGCCTTTATGATTCCTGTAATTACATTAACAGAAGGCCTTTGGGTGGCTACAATAAGGTGAATTCCAATGGCTCTAGCCAATTGGGCCAAACGCGCAATTGGAGTTTCTACTTCTTTTCCAGCTGTCATAATTAAATCTGCAAATTCGTCTATGACAAGTACAATATAAGGAAGGAACTTGTGGCCGTCGTTTGGATTGAGTTTTCTGGCCTTGAATTTTGTATTGTATTCTTTAATATTTCGCACCATGGCGTGTTTGAGTAATTCGTAGCGGTTGTCCATCTCTATACAAAGAGAGTTTAAGGTGTGAATTACCTTGGTATTGTCTGTTATAATAGCGTCTTCTACATCTGGTAGCTTGGCCAAATAATGTCTTTCAATTTTATTGAAAAGGGTAAGTTCTACTTTTTTAGGGTCTACTAATACAAATTTCACCTCTGCGGGGTGTTTTTTATAAAGTAGTGAGGTTAGCACGGCATTTAGTCCAACTGATTTTCCTTGACCTGTTGCTCCAGCCATGAGCATATGAGGCATTTTAGCTAAATCTACTACAAACGTTTCATTTGAAATGGTTTTTCCAAATGCGATGGGTAATTCCATTGCAGCATTTTGAAATTTAGCAGAGGCTATTACAGAACGCATTGAAACGGTACTTGGGTTTTTGTTAGGTACTTCAATTCCAATGGTCCCTTTTCCTGGTATTGGGGCAATAATTCTAATCCCTAATGCAGCTAAGGATAAGGCAATGTCGTCTTCTAAATTCTTTATTTTAGAAATTCTTACACCTGCATCAGGAACTATTTCATAAAGAGTCACTGTGGGTCCTATGGTCGCTTTAATCTGAGCAATACCAATGTTGTAGTTTTTAAGGGTCTCCACAATTTTAACCTTGTTCTCTTCTAATTCCTCCTCATTGATTGTAATTCCAGATTCCCCTCCGTGCTTTTCTAACAGATCCAAGGAAGGAAATTTATAGTTAGAGAGTTCTAGGGTAGGGTCAAAGGCCCCAAAGTCCTTGAGTAATTGGTTGGATAAATTATCAGTACTTTCCTCTTCCTCGTCAATAGCAGCTACCTCAATTTCTAAGTTTTCGGGAGCTGGCGAGCTTGTTTTTTCTTTGTGGTTGGATACATCCGAAATAGAGAACTCTTTTTCTACCGTTTCTAATCCAGAAGCTTCTTTCTCTTGTGCTATATCAGTTTCTAATATTCCAACAGTTTCCTCTTGCTCCTCACTTTCTTTTATCAATTTTCGCAAGGGAGAGAGCTCTTCTATATCTGATATGTGGGTATATGGATCTAGAATATCATTTTCAGCTTCCGTTTCTCCCACCATAGGTGTGGGCTTAAAACGGGCAAAAAACCTGCCTAGGGATTGTGGGTTAAAATTAAACACCCTCACTATGAATATGATAAAAAAGACAGAAAGAGACAATGAAAGTCCTGTACTTCCTATATAATCTAAGGCAATTTCCTTAATCTCATAACCCATTACACCTCCAAAAATCGGATAGCTGTCTGCAGTGAACCCTAATGTTATACTTAGAAAGAGAGCGGAGTACAATCCCCAAAACCAAATCTTGTAAAGGGAGCTTTTTGGCAGACTTAAAAATATATAAAACCCACTAATGCAAATTAAACTGGACAATATTAAAGCGCTTATTCCTAAACCCTTATAAACGAAAAAATAGCCTAATGCAGCGCCTATTTTATTTAGTGCATTCCTAGTCGCTACCTCTCTATCTAAAAAAGCACTTAAGACGCTCTGGTCTTCCTGCCAATGATTTAAAAAGGAAATAAAAGAGATGGACATTGCTAAGCCAATGATCAAAATAACAAAACCAATAATGACTTTGTTTTTTTTTGAAATCTCAAGCTTTAATTTAGGGGTGCTTTTTTTATGTAGGTGGTCACTTGCCTTTTTAGCCATTTTGAGGTGTTACTTTTTTAGAGTACAGCTAAAGCTGCATCGTAGTTAGGCTCATCTACAATTTCATTGACCTGTTCTGTGTAGATTACTTTACCTGAAGGGTCTATAACAACTACAGCTCTAGAATGTAATGGAGCTAATGGTCCTTCAGTAAAACTGACTCCGTAATCTTGTCCAAAATATCCCGTTTTAAAATCAGAAAGGTTGACAACATTTTCTAAGCCCTCTGCACCACAAAATCTAGCTTGAGCAAAAGGAAGGTCTTTAGAGATGCAAAGTACTACAGTATTTTCTTTAGCACTTCCCATTTTATTGAAAGATCTTACGGACTGTGCACAGGTTCCGGTATCTATACTTGGAAAAATATTAAGAATGATGTTCTTACCACTAAAGTCCTCTAATGTCTTTTCTGATAAATCAGAGGCAGTAAGTGTGAAATCTGGTGCATGGCTTCCTACTGTTGGAAGTGTGCCTATCGTTTGTAATGGAGTTCCTTTTAAGTGTACTGTTGCCATAATTGAAATTTTAGACAATAAAAATACGCTATTTGGAGAAGACCAAAAAAAAAATCTCCCAATAGGAGATTTTTAATTTAATAGGAAAAATATGTATTCCTTTTATAACACAAAACACTGATTGTATTATTTATCAATTGCGCCTAAAACTCTTTTCATAAAGTTGTTTAAAGCATCTTTTTTAGGGGTCCCACCAGCAATATTTTTTTGGACCTCTACTGCACCATAAAGGTTTGAGATCAATTCTCCTATAACATCTAACTCTTCATCTTTCAAGGATGAGATTTCACAAATTGACTCCAGAGTTTCAATGGTTTCCTCTAAATAATCAACATCATTTTCTTCTACAAAAGAAAGTAAATGTTTAATGACTGGTAATTTCATTGACTAGTGTTTTAAGTACGTCGTATTTGTTGGTTTGTACTTGGTTTAAAAGCGTCCCACCTGAAAAAGCAGCAAAGGTAGGTAGGTTGTCTACTTGGGCTAATTTTCTAGATTCAGGAAATTTTTCAGCATCGGCCATAACGAATGTTATGGTTTCATTTTCCTGTGCCTCTTTTTTAAATTTAGGTTTCATGATCCTACAATTGCCACACCAAGTAGCACTGTATTGTACCATCACCTTGGGATTTTGGGCAATTATTTCTGCTAAATTATCTTGTTCTAATTCTACAACCATTATTAAATTATTTTTGAGATTAAAGCGGGGCTATTGCCCCGCCTAAATTTGTTTAAGGATTAGTGAGAAGCTAAATAATTAGCCACACCATCTCTGTTTGCAGACATAGCATCTTTTCCTTCTTCCCAGTTGGCAGGACATACTTCTCCATTTTTTTGAACGTGTGAATAAGCATCTATCAAACGGATAAATTCTTGTACATTTCTTCCAAGAGGCATATGGTTTATTCCTTCGTGGAAAACAGTTCCTTCCTCATCACTTAGGTATGTAGCTCTGTAAGTAACATTCTCACCTTCTAAAAGTACCACCCCTGAGTTTTCATCGTATTGTTGTTCTGTAGCATCTAAAATATCTAAAACAGCCGCTAAGTTTCTATTGCTGTCTGCTACTAAAGGATAGCTTACTCCTTCAATACCACCGTTGTCTTTTGGGGTGTTTAACCAAGCAAAATGAACTTCTGCAGTATCACAAGAGGCACCAATAACCATAGTGTTTCTTTTTTCAAAATCTGCAAGTGCATCTTGAAATGCGTGTAATTCTGTTGGACATACAAATGTAAAATCCTTTGGATACCAGAATAATAATACTTTTTTGTTGCTTTTTGAGCTTCCTCTAAAATGTTAATTCTAAAGGTGTCACCCATCTCATTCATTGCGCTTACACTTAAATTCGGGAATTTTTTTCCTACAAAGGCCATAGTTGTTTTTTTTTAATTTGAAGTTGAAAAATTAGTTTAAACTAGGGATTAAAAAAAAAATACTATTCTACAAAAAAACAATACAACTATAAGAAAAATTGATAGGAGAATTAAGCCTCTTTTAATTGGGCTATTTTTATTTGAAAAGCAGCAAATAGCAAGGTCATAAAAGGACTCAACCAATTGAATATGGCGAAAACAAAATAATCTGCTACACTGACGCCTAATACACCAGAGTGATAAGCACCGCAAGTGTTCCAAGGGATAAGGACAGAAGTTACTGTTCCTGAATCTTCTAGAGTTCTACTGAGGTTCTCTGGCGCCAAGCCTTTGTCTTTATAAGCTTTAGCAAACATTTTTCCAGGAATTACAATAGCCAAATATTGGTCAGAAGCGGTTACATTTAGTGCCAAACAACTCGCCACCGTACTGGCAAAAAGGCCAAAGGTTGTCTTGGCCATACCCAAGAGTGTTTCGCTAATTTTAGATAGCGCACCAATTCCATCCATAATCCCTCCAAAAACCATAGCACACACAATTAACCAAATGGTTCCTAACATTCCAGACATACCTTTAGAAGTAAAAAGGTCATTTAGGGCAATATTGTCAGTGGAAATTTCTGTACTAACTGTAATGGCGTTTAAGATTCCTTTATATCCATTTTCAAAACTTAAAGTTTTAGCTCCAGACAAACCAGCAATAATTTCGGGTTGGAAAATAAGGGCAAAAACACCTCCCAATAGTGTACCAATAAGCAAAGCCATTAGTGGTGGTGTTTTCTTTAGAATCATCAAAATAACACCCAAAGGTACTAAAAACAGCCAACCATTTATATTAAAGGTTGCATCTATGCTGTTGAGGATAGACTGGGTGTCTGCTTCTCCTGAAGTGTCTAAAGTGAGGCCTAATACAACAAAAACAATTAGTGTGACTACAAGCGTGGGAACTGTTGTGAGCAGCATATACCTAATATGGGTGAACAAATCACCTCCGGCCATTGCTGGCGCTAGGTTTGTAGTGTCGCTTAGTGGTGACATTTTGTCTCCAAAATAAGCCCCAGACAAGACCGCACCTGCTGTCATTCCCATGGGGATTCCAAGGGCGTTTCCTATTCCAATAAGGGCAATACCTACGGTTGCAGATGTAGTCCATGAGCTACCTGTGGCTATAGAAATTATAGCACAAATAATGACGCAGGCAGCAAGAAATATGGTTGGATTTAGGATCTGCAGTCCGTAATAAATCATGGCTGGAATAATACCACTAACCAGCCAAGTACCAGATAAAGCACCTACCATCAGTAGAATGAGTAAAGCACCTGTCGTGGATTTTAAATTCTCCGCTACTTCTGCTAACATTGTATCATAAGAAACTTGATGAAAAAATCCTACTACAGCAGCTATTGAACCACCAATGAGCAATATAAATTGGTTGGAACCGCTTAGGGCGTCGTCTCCAAAGACAAAAACATTGTAAGCCAATAAAACGACTAATAATACAACGGGTATTAAAGAAGCTTTAAGTGAAATAGATTTTGGAGTAGACGCTTTTGACTTCATAGTAGTAATTTAGTAAAGCGTAATATTACAATTTTACACGCCTTTATGCAAGGCTACTTTATCTATACAGTTTAATATAAGCGCTAAGGTTTCTTCTGGAAAGTGATCTAGGCCAATCGAAAAACGTATTAAACCCTCCCCAAGACCCATTTGAATTTGTTCCTCTTTAGATATTTCAGAAGAGGTAGAACTTCCTGACGCAGAAAAAAGCGTTTTGTAAAACCCTAAACTTACGGCCAAGTAGCCTACACCAGCTTCTTGCATGGCTTCCATTAAGGCATTTGCTTTTTTGATACTACCTGCGTCCAGTGTCATTAATCCACCATACCCAAATCCTGGTTCTAATTGTTTTTCAAGGGTTTGCTTTCCTTTATGGCCTGCTAGTCCAGGATACATTACTTTGAAACCTGCTTGCTGGAGCCCTCGGGCAATACAGTAGGCGTTCTCTGAATGTTTGGCCATTCTTATAGGCAGTGTTTTTAAATTTTTATGTATAGAAGCGGCCCTTTGGCTATCTAGTGTGCTTCCAAAGAGCATGGCTGCCCCTTGATTGACATCTCTAAGGGAATTGCAGAAATCTTCTGAAGTACAAACCACGCCAGCGACTGCATCTGAGGTACCGTTAATAAATTTCGTGAGACTGTGTATAACAATGTGAGCACCATGTTTAATTGGGGAAATCATTAATGGGGTAAAGGTGTTGTCTACCACTAGAGTGAGCTGGTGTTTTTGGGCTATTACTGCCAGCGCTTCAATATCACTAATTTCTAAAAGCGGATTACTCATTGCCTCACAGTATAAAACTTTTGTTTTAGGCGTTATGGCAGCTGTAACAGCTCGGAGGTCAGTAGTGTCTACAAAACTGGTTTTTACGCCGTATTTAGGCATAAAGTTTTTTAATAGGGCATAGGTGCCCCCGTAAATAGTTCTGCTGCTTACAATATGGTCTTCTGCAGTACACAACTGAAATAATACGGCCGTAATTGCACCCATTCCACTGCCAAATACATGGGCAGCTTCACTTCCTTCCATTGCAGCTAAGCTACTGGATAGTATATTGTTGGTAGGAGTACTGTGTCTGCTGTATAAAAAACAACCTTCTTTGGTACCTTCAAAAGTATCCGACATATCCTTTGCTGTATTAAACGCATAAGTACTGCTGTCTGAAATAGACGGGTTTACACCACTATGGGCACCAGTGTTAAGTTGAGATAAAATAGATGCTGGACCAGATTTTGGCATTTTCATAAAATAAATTTAAGTAAATCTACTTTTGTAATTGAATATTAACAACTCAAAATATATTTTACAGATAATTTATCTAATATTATAAAATTTTTAGAAAATAAATCTTTTTTATATCTCTAAATGATTATTTTGCTTTTAAAATTATCTAAAAATGATAGACCACATTGACAAAAGTCTTTTGAAACTACTCCAAGAAGACAGTAAAAAACCCAACAAGTATTACGCCAACCAACTTGGGCTCTCTAATACGGCTATATATGAACGCATAAAAAAATTAGAGCGTTCAGGAATTATATCTAAGTATGCTGCCGTATTGGATAAATCAAAAGTAAACAAGAATTTCGTGGCATTTTGTCATGTTAAACTACAGCAACACTCTAAAGATATGGTCCTTCAATTTGAAAGAGAGATTGCCCGTTTAGAGGCTGTAGTAAGCTGTTTTCATATCGCTGGTGAATACGACTATTTATTGAAAATTCATTTAGAAGACATGGCTGCTTACAGAGATTTTATGGTGCGCAAACTCACGACTATTTCAGCTATTGGAAGTACTCAAAGTGCCTTTGTGATTAGTGAAATAAAAGATACTGGACATATACCTTTGTAAGCTAAAACTTATGTGGTAATTTTGTTATAGTTTACTAAAATAAAAAATATGGATGCTTTTGATGTAGCCGTGATAGGTTCAGGGCCTGGAGGTTATGTAGCAGCAATTCGCTGTGCACAATTAGGCCTTAAAACGGCTTTGATAGAAAAATATAATACCTTAGGAGGAACCTGTTTAAACGTAGGTTGTATTCCTTCTAAAGCTTTGTTGGATTCTTCCCACCATTATGAAGACGCAACAAAACATTTTGACACCCACGGAATTGAAATTCCAGGAGAAATTATTGCCAATCTCTCTAAAATGGTTGCCAGAAAAGACAATGTTGTAGCACAAACAACAAAAGGGATTGAGTTTCTAATGGACAAAAATAAAATTACGGTACTTCATGGTTTCGGTAGTTTTAAAGATGCGCACAATATTGATGTCAAGGGCAGTGATGGAAAAACTATCACCATCTCAGCGAAGCACACTATTATTGCTACAGGGTCAAAACCCAGTCAATTGCCGTTTATTACCCAAGACAAAGAGCGTATTATTACGTCTACTGAAGCCCTATCTCTTCCAGAAATCCCAAAACATTTAGTGGTTATTGGTGGTGGTGTCATTGGTCTCGAACTAGGACAGGTATACAAGAGATTGGGTGCAGAGGTAACCGTTGTGGAGTATGCAGACCGTATTATTCCTTCTATGGATGCAGCACTCTCTAAGGAGCTAACTAAAGTGATGAAAAAACAGAAAGTAAAATTTCTTTTGTCTCATGGAGTAAAAGAAGTCACTAGAAAAGGAGACGTTGTCACTGTTAAAGCCAACGATAATAAAGGAGCAGAAGTAGTTTTAGAGGCAGATTACTGTTTGGTTGCAGTGGGTAGAAGTCCTTATACGGCTGGTTTAAATGCTGTAGCTGCGGGAGTAAATCTCGATGAAAGAGGCAGGATTGTTACGAACAGTCATTTACAAACTACCACATCGCATATATACGCTATTGGCGATGTTGTTGCTGGCGCAATGCTTGCCCATAAAGCAGAAGAAGAAGGTGCCATGGTAGCTGAGATTATAGCAGGGCAAAAACCTCATATTGATTATAATTTGATCCCTGGTGTTGTGTACACCTGGCCAGAGGTAGCTTCAGTTGGAAAAACAGAGGAGCAATTAAAGGAAAGTAACACTCCTTACAAAGTGGGTCAATTTCCTATGAGAGCTCTTGGAAGATCTAGAGCAAGTATGGACCTAGATGGTTTTGTGAAAATCTTGGCACACAAAGAAACCGATGAGGTTTTGGGAGTGCATATGATAGGAGCAAGATGTGCAGACCTCATTTCAGAAGCTGTAGTAGCTATGGAATTTAGGGCCTCTGCTGAAGATATTTCAAGGATGTCTCATGCGCATCCCACCTTCGCAGAAGCCATTAAAGAAGCTGCCTTAGCCGCTACAGAAGATAGGGCTTTACATATGTAATATAGCTTTTACAAAAAAAAAGCCCGCTAATAGCGGGCTTTTCTATTACTATGACTTTTATTATCCTAAATTAACTATTGTGACTGCCGTCACAATAAGGTGGATTTGATGTTTTTTTACAGCTACATAAAAAGGCAGTTTTTTCTTCAGAAACACTAAATTTCAAGGAAGGTGTAGCGTTATGTTTTCTATGTGAACTGTCACAAAAGGGTTCGTTTTCTGTATATCCGCAGGTACACCAACCATAATTTTTATCTTTTTCTAAGCTTACCTTAACAGGTCCTGATGTCTTTTCACTCATAACATTATTTTTTTTTAAATATACAAGAAATATAATCTTTTACAAACCCCCTTTTGCGCTCGTAAAAGAATGATACACTAATACAAAACACCATGAAAATGAGTGCTCCAGAAAAAGCTTCGGATACACTAAGTGATTTTTTGAAAAACTTATACAGTCCAAAACCATGGAAGCTTCCGTATAAAATTATCGCGTGAATGACGTAAATACTCAAGGTGTTTTGCCCAATAGCTAAAATTGTTTTGTATTGAACCAAATGCCTCCCCAGCATAAATACAGCTAGAACCCACAACACATCTCCGAGTCTAATGAATAGGTAATTATTAAAGGCTACAGCCCTTAACACCTTCCAGCAAAATTGATCGTCTAGCCATATGAAAAATCTGGAAGAGTCATATTTTAACCAAGTGCCTAAAATAAATAATACCATTATAGCGATGGGGTAAAACATTTTTTTATGGCTTAGTTTCACTAAGATCATGGCTATAAAAGCCCCGTAGAGGCTATATCCTACCCAAGGAATAAAGGTGAATAAAGACCCTTTTTCACGGGTAAAATAATGGCTTAAGGCTACTGGCCAATTGGACCAATCCAAACCTTTAAACCAGGGTTCGACACTAAAAATAAGTGTTGCCAATATAAATACAACTAAAGTAAATACCCTTCTGGACCAATGGCCTACTAATTTATAGGCAAAAATCAGCATCAAAATGGCCAAACCAATACAGTGCAATACATCTACATAAAAGAAACTTGGAAAAATATGTCCGTTTAGTAGCCCTTGAATGTTAAGTCGCAATAAATACCCTAGAACAATCAGTTGCAACCCTCTTTTTAAGCCTTTTTTAATTCTTTTATTGACGTAATCAGTTTGGGTATTTTTAAATAATAGATAAGTGAATATTAATCCTGACGCAGTAAAAAACACCGGTGCGGTAATGCCTCTAAAATAAGTCCAAATTTGAAACCACTTCTGATCTAGATCTCTGAATTGTGGAGCGAGTAATCCATCTATAAAATGGCCTTGCAGCATCATGAGAATAGCCCAAGCTCTAATGGCGTCTATAAAATGTAATCGCTTTTGCTCCATAAGGGCTAACTCCAAAATTAAGGGTATCTTTACGTTTCAAAAGTAGCAAATAAAACACGTTAAACCCCATAATTATTTCTCGTGATTACCGCTTTTAAAAATCATTTAAACACACAATTTAAGGAACTTACAACAAGTCCATTTTTATTGGCTTGCAGTGGTGGGGTAGATTCAGTAGTGCTGGCCCATTTGTGTGCTCAGTGCGGTTTATCATTTGCTTTGGCCCATTGTAATTTCAATTTACGCGGGGTTGCTTCAGCAGCTGATGCTAAATTTGTAACCGATTTAGGTCTTGAATTAGACGTGCCTGTCTTCCAAACAAGTTTTGACACCAATGCTTATATAAAAATACATAAGGTTTCTACTCAAATGGGGGCTAGAACACTTCGTTATGACTGGTTTGACCAGCTAATTAAGACGCATGAATACCAATTTGTACTCACTGCACACCATAGAGAAGACGCCCTAGAAACCATGTTTATCAATTTATCTAGAGGAACAGGAATAGATGGATTGCTAGGTATCCCTGAGAAAAGAGGCTACATTAGAAGACCGCTACTATTTTTTGCAAAATCTACCATAGTTGACTTCGCCAAAAACAATCAGATATCATGGCGAGAAGACAGCACTAATGCCAGTACTGCTTATCTCAGAAATAAAATCAGACACGAAGTATTGCCTCTAATGGCTGATTTGCATCCTACTGCTTTGGAAAATATGGTACAAACTCAGCTGCATTTGAAAGAGACTTCAAAACTGGCTTCTTTGTATTTGGAACAACTTAAAAAAGACCTTTGGTCTAAAGAAGACAACGAAATTCACATTACTATAGACTTATTGATTGCGACTCCATCAGTTTTATCAGTCATTTATGGGTTGTTTTCTTCTTATGGGTTCAATGACGCTACTGCAGTTCTTGAATTGTGTGAGCGTGAAAATGGAAAAAAACTATTGTCTCCTAGCCATCTGCTACTAAAAGATAGAAGTACACTCATTTTAACTCCAATTGATGCGTCGCAAATAGCAGAGGAATCGGTGTATATTTACCCAGGAGAATCTGTTATTGAATATCCTATTCAATTGAGTATATCAAAAGTTACAGAAGTTTCTCCTGAAGCCTATCAAAAATTTATTGTTGTAGATGAAGATACGCTAGCATATCCGTTACAACTTAGGCACCCAAAAGAAGGCGATGTATTTTACCCCAATGGGATGAAAGGGAAAAAGAGGGTGTCCAAGTTTTTAAGAGATGAAAAAATAAATGTAATTTCAAAGGCTTCTATTTGGGTGTTGACAGACGCAAAAGATCAAATTATATGGGTCGTTGGATATAGGGCAGATAGACGGTTTGCCTCAAAATTAAATACAGATAAATCATTATATTTCAATATTTTATGAGAAAAATAATCCTTTTTGTTTTTTTGTTCATTAGCGCTAAAGGAATGGTATTTGGTCAAGATTTTTCTTTTTCAATGTCTGCTACTGAGGACCCTGTACAATGGACGCCATCTGTAGCCAAAGAAAATGACAGTATATATGTAATTTCATTAATTGGGACTATTGAAAAAGACTGGCATTTGTATTCTCAATATTCGCCAGAAGGCGGGTCTCAACCAGCTATTTTTAATTTTGAAAATCCTAAGAATTCCTTTTTATTGTTAGGCAATACCGAAGAGAGTCAGACACATAGCGAATTTTCTGAAATTTTTAATGTCACAGAGATTTTTTTTAAAGACAGTGCGACCTTTAAACAACGTCTAAAAATCAAGGACAGAAGATTTTCAGAAATTTCATTTTCAATAGATTACCAAGTTTGTAAAGAAGTTTGTATTCCAAATATAATTCGCTTTACAGTTGCTTTGGAAACCGGAAAAGAAGTTACATCACAAGCAACTGCTTTAAATAATCTAGATCAAGAAAAAACAACAGCTTTACTTTTGGACCTTAAATCCAAAGATCGTTTGGGTTCATTAATTACAAAAGATGACACAGAGGGAGTGAATGGTTGGTGGAAGATATTTTTATTGGGCATGCTTGGCGGTTTTATTGCACTTCTTACGCCATGTGTTTTTCCCATGATTCCATTAACAGTATCTTTTTTTACTAAAAGTTCAGCTAATAAAAGAAAAGGAATAGCCAATGCACTATGGTATGGGTTTTTTATAGTGCTTATCTATGTTTTGCTGTCACTTCCTTTTCATTTGTTTAATTCTTTAGACGCACAAATTTTAAACACCATAGCCACAAATATCTGGTTAAACCTCTTGTTTTTTGTCATATTTATATTCTTTGCAGGGTCATTTTTTGGTTTTTATGAATTGAATTTACCTGCTTCATGGAGCAATAAAATAGATGCTTCAGCTTCAAGAATTGGAGGCGTTGTAGGTGTTTTTTTTATGGCACTTACGCTTGCCTTAGTCTCTTTTTCATGTACAGGACCTATTTTAGGAGGCCTCTTAGGGAGCACTACATTAGCCGGTGGAGATGTAGCGACTAATTTAACAGTAGGAATGTTTGGTTTTGGACTGGCATTGGCTTTGCCTTTTGCCTTGTTTGCATTGTTTCCTGGTTTATTGAGTGGTTTACCTAAATCAGGGGGCTGGATGATCACCGTTAAGGTGTTTTTGGGATTTCTAGAGTTAGGACTGGCATTTAAGTTTTTGTCTAATGCAGATTTAGTAGGGCATTGGGGCATTTTGAAGCGGGAAATCTTCCTAGGAATTTGGTTGTTTTTGTCTATTGGATTAGCAGCCTATTTATTGGGGGTATTTGAAAAGGTAAAAAAGCCCATTCATTGGTCTAGAGTTCCTTGGATTGCCGGATCCATAGTGTTTGGTACGTTTTTATTATTGGGAATTTTCAAAAAACAAGATCTAGCTTGGTTAAGCGGTTTTCCTCCCCCAAGTTTTTACAGTATTTATGCTCAAGAATCTGACTGCCCTCTAGGACTAAATTGCTACAAGGATTTTGAGACAGGCTGGCGTGTAGCTCAAGAAGAAAATAAACCTATTCTACTAGATTTCACTGGCTGGGCCTGTGTGAATTGTAGGAGAATGGAAGAAAATGTTTGGAGTGACCCGTCTGTTTTCTCTTTGATTAATGAAGAGTTTGTGCTTATATCTCTTTATGTAGACGACCGTAAAACGTTACCCATTTCAGACCAATTTATTTTCACCTATCCAAGCGGCAGGCAAAAACCTATTGAAACGATTGGTCAAAAATGGGGTACCTTTCAGACCGTTAATTTTAATGCAGCTTCTCAGCCTTATTATGTGCTTTTGTCTCCATCATTGGAAGTATTGGCTCCAGCCATTCAGTATACTGACATACCTACCTACAAACAGTGGCTTTTAGATGCCCTTAACCAATAAGATAATACCTGTATTGACCTGATTATATTATTATGAAAAACATCAAAAGAATTTTAGTTTCAATGGTACTTATTGCCTTTGTATTTTTAATTGTTGTAGTGATTATGGTTCAGTCAATGGCTCCTGATTATAACGGTACAAAGTATTTAGATGGACTTACAGAGGAAGTTCAAGTGTATTATGACACTTATGGGGTTCCCCATATTTATGGACAAACAGAAGAAGACGCCTTTAAGTCTCTGGGCTATGTCCATGCTCAAGACAGGCTTTGGCAAATGGAAGTCCTCAGAAGAATTGGCTCTGGAAGGCTTTCTGAACTCTTTGGATCTGATTTAATAGAAACAGATCGTCTTTTTATTACATTAGGGATAGATGCATCTAGTGAAAAGGCTGTGGCTCAATTAGATACATCTAGTCCTGAATATAAACTTTCCTTGGCTTATTTAGAGGGGGTAAATAAATTTGTTACTGATGGAGCCACACCAGTGGAATTTTATTTAACAGGAATGGAAAAGACACTTTTTGAACTTAAGGACATATATAACACCCTTGGTTATATGTCTTTTAGTTTTGCTGTAGCCCAAAGGACTGATCCTCTATTATCTAATATTTACCATACTCTTGGCAGTGAATATCTCAATGATTTAGAGATTGATTTTGATCCCAATACGGTGTCTATCCCTGTTTTTAAAGCTATTGAAGATCAAATAGCAACACTTTTAGAAAAATTACCTGCACCACAATTCATTGGCAGTAATGCATGGGTCATTGGTGCTGAAAAAACTAAAAACGGGGCGGTTATTTTTGCCAATGATCCTCATATTGGCTATGCACAGCCCTCTGTATGGTTCGAAGCCCATATTGAGACCCCCCAATATGAAAACTATGGGTATCACTTGGCTGGAATTCCTTTTCCTCTTTTGGCGCACAATAGAAAAATGGCCTATGGACTCACTATGTTTGAGAACGACGACATTGATTTTTATCAAACCCAATCTAATGTTACAGACAGCAATGCTTACTTGTATGAAGGGGAGTGGCTCCCATTACAAATACAAGAAAAACAGATTAAAGTCAAAGACGCCAATCCAATATTATTTCAAGTAAAGTCTACCCTTCACGGTCCTTTAATGAATGATATTATTGATGGCGTGGCATTAGATAAACCTTTAAGTATGTCTTGGGTGTATACCCAGAGGCCTAATAAAGTATTAAATGCCCTGTATAACATATCACATGCAGCAGACAAGAATTCATTCAAAAAAGCTTTACCCAATATACATGCACCTGGCCTTAATGTGATGTATGGAGACAGTGAAGGAAATATTGCTTGGTGGGCCACAGCAGCACTTTATGAACTTCCATCTGGCACCTCTTCTAAATTTGTTTTAGACGGCTCCACTGCAGCCCAAGAAAAAATAAGGTTTACAGATTTTTCTGAAAATCCAATGTCTGAGAACCCCCCTTGGAACTATGTGTATTCTGCTAATAATGCGCCTTTATTCCCCTCGGGAGAAACATATCCTGGCTATTACTTGCCAGAAAACAGGGGCAAGAGAATTGTAACACTTTTAGATTCAAAAAGGGATTGGGATAAATCTAGTGTTTCAGAGATGATTTTAGACCACACCTCCTCAGTAAATCCTGAAATTATAGCAGACTTTAATTGGGCTCTAAAAGAAGATTCCTCGTTTTTTACTTCTTTAAGTAAAGACGAGCAATGGGCCTATAATGATTTGCAATCTTGGGAAGGTGATTATCCTGAAGCGACCACAGCAGCTGCTTTATTCCATAAGTGGGAATATTATTTTCTAAAGGCAGTTTTCCTTGATGAGCTCGGAGAAACACAATTTAAAGCCATACAATCTACACATTTTTTTAAAAGGGCTATTGCCCCTATAGCTAAAAAGGCAGAAAGCATTTGGTTTGACAACAGCAATACTCCTGAAATAGAAACCAAAACAGACTTGCTAAAATCTTCCTTTAAAATAGCTTTTAAAGACCTTTCTGATGGTTTTGGAAATGATCCCAAGCAATGGAATTGGGGTAAAATTCACACCGTAGAACACGAACATCCCATAGGAAAAATAGCAGCTTTGAGAAGCTTTTTTAATATAGGGCCTTTTCCCATTAGCGGATCTAAGGAGGTCATTAATAATACTGGTTTTAGTTATACTGAGTCTGGCGGTTTTAAAGCGAATCAAGGTCCATCAACCAGAAGGGTGATTG
The DNA here is from genome assembly GCA_018401115.1 of Flavobacteriaceae bacterium. GTDB lineage: Bacteria > Bacteroidota > Bacteroidia > Flavobacteriales > Flavobacteriaceae > MAG-120531. The sequence continues at coordinate 325,040 of JAGYKX010000005.1, forward strand.
ATTTCTCAGATATAGAACACGCACTGGGGATTTTACCCACTGGGCAATCAGGAAACCCATTTAGCGCTCACTATGAAGATCAGGCACAGCTTTACAGAAATGGTGGTTTTAGAACCTTGCTACTCAATAAAGCGGAAATTAAAAACCAGTCTTCCAAATTGGTTTTAAAACCCACTAAATAATTCAACTCTATAATTCACCTATATAGTTTAACTATAAAATTCATTCATCACAGTCAGTTCGCTTTTTATAGAGCAGTCTCTAGGCCATAGATTCTTTTAGGTACCTTATAACAAAATAATATAAGATGCTTACAAAACTTTATGGGAGTGCTGTATTTGGCATTAGTGCAGTGACCATTACTATAGAGGTTCACATTGCTATTGGTATTGGATATCATTTAGTTGGAATGCCAGACAATGCGGTCAAAGAGAGTCATTATAGGATTGCAGCAGCACTCTTAAATAATGGCTATAGAATTCCAGGTAAAAAGATCACGATTAACATGGCCCCTGCGGCCTTAAAAAAAGAAGGTGCTGCTTATGATCTTACACTGGCTCTTGGAATTCTATTGGCTTCTTCACAGTTAAAAGGACTTGATTTAAAAGATTATTTAATTATGGGAGAATTGTCCCTAGATGGAAGTATTCTCCCGGTAAAAGGTGTTTTGGCTATGGCCATTCAAGCTTTAGAAGAGGGCTTTAAGGGCATAGTCATACCAAAGGAAAACGCAGCAGAAGCAGGATTGATTGAAGGTATAGCGATTATAGGAGTGTCACACCTTACTGAAGTAGTGTACTTTTTTAGTCATGCTTCCCATCAGAAATCATTTTTTAATCATGGGAGTTCTAATGAAAGTATTAGCACAGATGCCCTTAAAGTTCAAAAACCATTGATTGCTAAAAGAAATAGACCTTCACTTTGTTTTAGTGAAGTTAAGGGCCAAGAAGGCGTTAAACGTGCTATGGAGGTTGCTGCGGCAGGAGGTCATAATATTTTGTTGATTGGGCCTCCTGGAGCAGGGAAAACAATGATTTCGAAAAGGCTTCCCTCTATTTTACCAGAGATGAATTTCCAAGAGGCCTTAGAAACTACAAAGATTCATTCAGTGGCAGGAATATTGGAAACCAATGGATTGTTGTGTCAGCGTCCATTTAGAAGTCCCCATCACTCTATTTCAGACATTGCCTTAGTTGGAGGTGGCAGCTTTCCCCAACCAGGTGAAATTTCCTTGGCCCATAATGGAGTGCTTTTTTTAGATGAATTACCAGAATTTAAAAAGGGGGTTCTAGAGGTGCTGAGACAACCCTTAGAAGATCGAAAAATAACGATATCCCGAGCCAAATACACCATAAGTTATCCGGCAAGTTTTATGTTAGTAGCGAGTATGAATCCAAGTCAATCGGGTCATTTTTCTAATCAAAACTCACTGTATGAGTCTAGTATACAAGAGGCTCAGCGGTACGTTTCAAAGATTTCTGGACCTCTTTTAGACAGGATAGACATTCAATTAGAAGTTCTGGCGGTGTCATATGAAAAATTATCAGGAGTTTCAACGTCTGAGACCAGTGCTGTTATTTTAAAACGTGTTGAGAAATCTAGAGATATTCAATTGAGTCGTTTTAAAGCCATAGATGGGGTCTTTCACAATGCACAAATGGACATTAATGAGATTCAAAAATTTTGTCAATTAAATCAAGACAGTCAGTCTCTAATTAAATCTGCCATGAAACGATTGTCTTTTTCTGCTAGGGCATACAATCGCATTATCAAAGTAGCCAGAACCATAGCAGATTTAGAGGGTGAAATTGAGATTCAGAGTGTTCATATTGCAGAAGCCGTTCAATATAGAACTATGGATAGGAATACCAAGTAGTTTTTTGGTATAATGTTTAAACTTATAAATAAATATTGATAGTGTTTTTATAAATGATATTAATAGTACTTGAGGCTTTCATGCAAATCATGGATTAGACCAGCGAGTTCACTTAGTTGATTTTCAATGCTTGAAGCAGCTATTTGTAAGTGAATGAAATGGTGGATATGATCATATGTTTTACGTTCTTTTAGTGTTAGGGCTTTCTGATGGGTTTGGCTATTCCAATTTAGGATTTCTATATTAATTCTTTGTCTTCCTAGTGATATAGGGATAAATCTTCTACCATTCCACCAACCAATAAAGGGATAAAGGCCTTGCTTCTTTAAAGCTTAATACAAATAGGCTACATGAAAACTAAACAAGTGTTTTCTTAAAATTTTTTCAATCATAACTAGGTGGTTTTCACATAATGGAACACCAAACTTGATAGATACTTCTTTTGGATTAGCTAAACTCAGACCACATTCATAACAAACCATCATTTTTTATTTCTAATATACCTCAATCGTTTATAGGGGCATTCTCTACTCGATAATCGGTTAACATATTAGATAAACAGCATATGAACTTCTCTTAAGTGAGATCATCATTGTTAATTTGTTTTATTGAATATGATAAAAAAAATAATTTAAACAATTATTAATCAGCATCTTAAGATGTATTTTAAGTGCTTGAATACAGACCAATGTAATAAGTATACTTCTCTAAGACTGAGAATAAGTTAAATTTGATAGTTAAAGTAAAATGGAATTTTATAATTTGAAGCTATTATGGCAAAAGAATTAAATAAATACAGTAAAAACGTTACACAGGATCCTACCCAACCTGCTTCTCAAGCAATGCTTCACGCAATTGGCCTTTCCAAAGAAGATCTTAAAAAACCTATGATTGGTATTGGTAGTACAGGATATGAGGGCAACCCTTGCAATATGCATTTAAATGACTTGGCTAAAGAAGTGAAAACCGGGGTTCAAAAAGCCAATCTTACCGGACTTATTTTTAATACCATTGGGGTAAGTGACGGGATTTCCATGGGGACCTTTGGAATGCGCTACTCTTTGCCTTCTAGAGATATTATTGCAGATTCTATGGAAACCGTAGTTCAAGCCATGAACTATGATGGTTTGGTTACCATAGTTGGTTGTGATAAAAATATGCCAGGTGCTTTAATGGCTATGATTAGATTGAATAGGCCTTCTATAATGGTTTATGGAGGAACTATAGCTTCTGGTTGTGCAAGGGGAAAAAAATTAGATGTAGTATCTGCTTTTGAAGCATGGGGAGAGAAAGTTGCTGGAACTATTAATGAAGAAGCGTATCAAGAGGTTATTGAAAATGCCTGTCCTGGAGCTGGTGCTTGTGGTGGAATGTACACTGCAAATACAATGGCTAGTGCTATTGAAGCTTTAGGCATGACCTTGCCTTATAATTCTTCAAATCCTGCCACGGGTAATGAGAAGCCATTGGATTGTGTGGCATCGGGCGAAGCCTTAAAATTGTTAATTGAAAAAGACTTAAAACCTTTAGATATTATCACCAAAAAGTCTCTAGAAAATGCGGTGAAACTAATCATCGTTTTAGGAGGTTCAACCAATGCCGTATTGCACTTTTTGGCCATTGCAAAAACCGCTAATATAGATTTTACGCTAGAAGACTTTACTAGAATATCAAGTGAAACTCCATTTCTTGCAGATCTCAAGCCAAGTGGTAAATACCTTATGGAAGATTTACATCGTGTGGGAGGTATTCCAGCAGTCATGAAATTTATGCTTCAAAACGGTATGCTTCACGGGGATTGTATGACCGTTACTGGAAAGACAATTGCAGAAAATCTTGAAACAATTCCAGACCTTTTAAAAGACCAAGATGTCATAAGACCCTTAAATGCGCCCATAAAAGAAACGGGACATATTAGAATTCTTTACGGTAACCTAGCAGAAGAAGGTGCAGTGGCAAAAATCACTGGAAAAGAAGGAGTGTATTTTCAAGGGCCTGCTAAGGTGTACGATGGAGAATTTTTAGCCAATGATGGTATAAAAGCGGGAGAGGTTAAAAAAGGAGATGTAGTGGTAATTCGTTACGAAGGCCCAAAGGGAGGACCAGGAATGCCAGAAATGTTAAAACCTACTGCAGCTATTATGGGTGCAGGGTTAGGTAAAGACGTCGCATTAATTACAGATGGTCGTTTTTCAGGAGGTACCCACGGATTTGTAGTAGGGCATGTGTCTCCGGAAGCTCAAGTTGGCGGTGCTATAGGATTGGTTCAAGATGGAGACATTATTACTATAGATGCCAGCTCAAACACCATTTCGTTAGATATAAATATAGCGGAACTCCAACAGCGAAAAGCGGCTTGGGTAGCCCCAAAGCTTAAAGTTAGTAGCGGTAGCTTATATAAATTCGCGAACATTGTTTCTTCTGCTTCTAAGGGCTGTGTAACAGACGTTTTTTAATTAATTAGACCAATGACAACAACTACAAATTCATCTAAAAAAATGACAATCTCTGGAGCAGAGGCTATTATTCATTGTCTCTTGGCGGAGGGTGTAGATCTTATATACGGATATCCTGGCGGTGCTATTATGCCGGTATACGATGAATTGTACAAATTCCAAGATAAACTTACCCATATACTTACTAGACACGAACAAGGGGCTACTCATGCAGCCCAAGGATATGCAAGAGTGAGTGGAAAGGTAGGCGTAGCTATTGCTACTTCGGGACCTGGAGCCACCAATTTAGTCACTGGTTTGGCAGACGCTCAAATAGATTCTACGCCAATGGTTTGTATTACTGGCCAGGTGGGGAGACATTTGTTGGGTACAGACGCATTTCAAGAGACGGATATTATTGGTATTTCTACCCCGGTAACCAAGTGGAATTATCAAATTACTGAGGCAAGTGAAATACCTGAAATTTTCGCTAAAGCCTTTTATATTGCTCGATCTGGAAGACCAGGTCCTGTGCTCATAGACATTACTAAAAATGCGCAATTTGAGTCTTTAGATTTTCATTATGAGAAATGCACTAAGGTAAGGAGTTATGTTCCTACCCCAGTGGCATCTAAAGAAAGTTTGTCTGAAGCAGCTGCCTTAATCAATGCAGCTAAAAAACCATTCATTATTTTTGGACAAGGGGTGATACTGTCAGAAGGTGAAAAGGAATTAAAGGATTTTGTAGAAAAATCTGGAATACCTGCTGCATGGACGGTACTAGGATTGTCTGCTTTAGAGACCAGTCACCCTCTGAATGTAGGTATGGTTGGTATGCATGGTAATTATGGACCAAATATGCTTACCAATGAGTGTGATGTATTAATTACTATTGGCATGCGTTTTGACGACAGGGTGACAGGTAATTTAGAGACTTATGCCAAGCAAGCTAAAGTGATTCATTTTGAAATAGATCCAGCAGAGATAGACAAGAATGTAAAGACTACTGTAGCGGTTCTTGGAGATGCAAAAGCGAGTCTTAGAGATATTCTCCCTTTAATTAATGAAAACAGTCATCTAGCTTGGTTGGAACAGTTTCATAATTACTATGAGATTGAGTACAAAGAAGTAATTAAGAATGATATTTACCCAACCAAGCCTGGCCTTACCATGGGAGAGGCCATTAGAATACTCAATGAAAAGAGTGCAAACAAGGCTGTCATTGTTACCGATGTAGGACAACACCAAATGATCGCTTGCAGGTATGCTGGTTTCTCTCAAACTAAAAGCAATGTAACTTCAGGAGGTTTAGGAACTATGGGTTTTGCACTTCCGGCTGCTATTGGCGCAAAAATGGGTGCCCCAGACAGAGAAGTAGTGGCTATTATTGGAGACGGAGGCTACCAAATGACCATTCAAGAATTAGGAACTATTTTCCAAAATAAGACTGCCGTAAAAATCATGGTGCTTAATAACGAACATCTCGGTATGGTCAGACAATGGCAAGAATTATTTTTCGAAAGTAGGTACGCTTCTACTGTAATGAGTAACCCTGACTTTGTGAAGATAGCAGCAGGTTATGATATTGAGGCAGCAAGAGTCAGTGAAAGAGATCAACTTGCTGGTGCAATAGAGAAAATGATGGCACATGAGGGGCCTTACTTTTTAGAGGTATGTGTAGAAAATGAACATAACGTATTTCCAATGATACCCACTGGAGCATCCGTTTCAGAGATTAGACTAAAATAGCGCAAGATGGAGAATGCATGGTATACCATCTCTGTTTACTCAGAGAATAACGTAGGATTATTGAATAGAATATCAGGAATATTCTTAAAGCGACACATTAATATAGAAAGCTTAAATGTCTCTAAATCAGAGATTGATAATGTGTCTAAATTTACAATAGTAGTGTTTACTACACCAAAATGGGTGCATAATATTGTGGGGCAAATAGAAAAGCAGATTGAGGTAATTAAGGTTTTTTCTCATACAGATGACGAGATTATTTACCAAGAGGCTGCATTATTTAAAGTAAACTCAAGTTTGTTGTTTGACGAAAGAGAGATACAAAATATTATAAAAGACAGCAATGCACAAATTGTCACTGTTTCTAGAGACTTTTTTGTGATTTCAAAATCTGGCAGAAGATCGGAGGTAGACACGCTTTACGACCAGCTAAAACCATTTGGCATTATGCAATTTGTTCGGTCTGGAAGAATTGCTATCTCAAAAGCAGAAATGCAGATATCGCCCTTGTTAAAGGACTTTTAATAAAACAATTTTATAAATTATAATACAGAAATTTTTATCATGGCAAATTATTTTAATACCCTATCTCTAAGAGAACAACTGACCCAATTGGGGAAATGTAGGTTTATGGAATCTTCTGAATTTTCAGATGGGGTGGAAGCCTTAAAAGGAAAGAAAATTGTCATTGTAGGCTGTGGCGCTCAAGGCTTAAACCAAGGTTTGAACATGAGAGATTCTGGTTTGGATATATCTTATACTTTAAGAGCAGAAGCTATAGCGCAAAAAAGGGTTTCTTATTTAAATGCTACAGAAAACAATTTCACAGTAGATACTTATGAAGCATTAATTCCCCATGCAGATGTGGTCATTAATCTTACTCCAGACAAGCAGCACACCGCTGTAGTGACTGCCGTTATGCCGCTCATGAAAAAAGGGGCTACACTGTCTTATTCTCATGGATTCAACATTGTAGAAGAAGGGATGCAAGTACGTAAAGATTTAACCGTTATAATGGTGGCGCCTAAATGTCCTGGTTCTGAGGTGAGAGAAGAATACAAAAGAGGTTTTGGGGTACCTACGCTTATTGCAGTGCACCCAGACAATGATCCTCAAGGCGTTGGTTTGGCTCTAGCCAAAGCCTATGCAGTAGCTACTGGTGGCGATAGAGCAGGTGTGTTAGAATCTTCTTTTGTGGCTGAGGTTAAGTCTGATTTAATGGGGGAGCAAACCATTTTATGTGGTCTGCTTCAGACAGGCTCTATTTTGTGTTTTGACAAAATGGTAGAAAAAGGATTGGACAAAGGTTACGCAGCAAAATTAATTCAATACGGTTGGGAAGCCATTACGGAAGGATTGAAATACGGGGGAATTACCCATATGATGGACCGTTTATCTAATCCAGCAAAAATAAAAGCCTTTGAATTGTCAGAGGAATTAAAAGACATTATGAGGCCTTTGTTCAACAAGCATATGGACGATATTATTTCTGGTCATTTCTCTAAAACAATGATGGAAGACTGGGCCAACGACGACAAAAACTTATTAGAGTGGAGGGCCGCTACAGGAGAAACTGCTTTTGAAAAAACACCTATTTCTTCTGAAACTATCTCAGAGCAGGAATTTTACGATAACGGTGTTTTAATGGTGGCTATGGTTAAAGCAGGAGTAGAGTTGGCTTTCGAAGCTATGACTGCTTCTGGTATTATTGAAGAGTCTGCTTATTACGAGTCGCTTCACGAAACGCCATTAATCGCTAATACAATTGCAAGAAAGAAATTATTTGAAATGAATAGGGTTATTTCTGACACAGCAGAATATGGCTGCTATTTGTTTGACCATGCTTGTAAGCCTTTATTGGCAGATTTTATGACACGCATAGATACTGATGTGATTGGAACAGCTTATGGAAAAGGTGCAGACAATAAGGTGTCTAACACTCAATTGGTAGCTATAAACGCGGCGCTAAGGAACCATCCTGTAGAAATTGTAGGGACAAGATTAAGAGCTTCAATGACTGCAATGAAACCGATCGTTTAGTGATTTAGTATTGAATGATGTTAAAAAGCCCCGCTCATTGTGCGGGGCTTTTTTGATTGTATCAATGGCTGTTAAAAGCTATTGTTTAGGCTTCTAATATTTTTGCTGCCAACCAATCGCCTACAGCCGATGTTTTTTGAGGTACCACTCCCTCTGCCAAGTCTTCGGTAACAAAACCTGCATCTAAAGAATCATTGACAACTTTTCTGATTAAAGCAGCTTCTTCGCTTAACCCAAAGGCGTCTTCAAACATCATTGCAGCAGAGAGTACAGTGGCCAATGGATTGGCAATGTCTTTCCCTGCAGCCTGAGGATAAGAACCGTGAATGGGTTCAAACAAAGAAGTCTCTACTCCAACTGAAGCAGAGGGCATTAAGCCCATAGATCCCGATATAACGGAGGCTTCATCTGTAAGAATATCTCCGAATAAGTTCTCTGTAATGAGTACATCATAGCTATTGGGCCATTGTACCAATCTCATGGCTACTGCGTCTACAAACTCGTAGGAAACTGTTACTTCTGGGTAATCTTTTTCCATGGCTTGAACCGTCTCCCTCCAAAGTCTGGAAGATTCTAACACATTTGCCTTGTCTACACAGCATAATTTTTTAGATCTAGTCATGGCCAATTCAAAACCTTTTTTGGCCAATCTTTGCACTTCTGCCCTAGTGTAGGTACAGGTGTCATAAGCCGTATTACCATTATCTTCTCTACCTCTTTTTCCAAAATAGATTCCACCGGTAAGTTCTCTAAGAAAAACCAAATCAGTTCCCTCTATACGAGCCCTCTTTAGGGGAGATTTATCAATTAAAGAGGGAAAGGTAAAGGTAGGTCTCACGTTGGCAAAAAGCCCTAATTTTTGACGCATCTTTAATAAGCCTTGTTCTGGTCTTACTTTAGCAGACGGGTCATTGTCGTATTTAGGGTCCCCAATGGCGCCAAATAGCACAGCGTCTGCAGCTAGGCAAATTTCGTGGGTAGCATCTGGATAAGGGTCACCTACAGCGTCAATAGCCGCTGCACCCGTGAGTGCTGATTTCCAGCTAATTTCATGATTAAATTTCTTGGCAATAGCGTCTGAGACCTTTACTGCTTGATCAATGACTTCAGGGCCTATGCCGTCTCCGGACAATAAGGCAATAGATAGTTTCATAGTTATATAATATTGAGCATTTTTTCAGTGGCCTTAATGGCAGATACCGTTTGATCTGAATCTAAGCCACGCGTAATAAATTCTTTTCCGTTATGTTCCCATGTAATAATTGTTTCACATAGTGCGTCTGAAGTACTCCCAGGGGGTATTCTAACTGCATAATCAGTTAAAACAGCCAATTGTTCCTTTTCACTTTTATAAATACGCTTCAGGGCATTCATAAATGCGTCAAATTGACCATCGCCATTGGCGTGTTGCTCATGACTTACGCTTCCTATAGTTAATGACACGGTAGCCGAGGGTTGTAAGCCTTTGGCATGCGTGAGTACATAGGCGTCAATTTTCACCCTGTGAATGTACTTTCCAGCGTCTAAAACATCTGAAATAATATAGGGGAGGTCTTCTTTAGTGACTTTTTCTTTTTTGTCTCCGAGATGAATAATGCGCTCGGTCACTTTCTTTAATTCATCGGGATTTAAAGTAAGTCCCAACTCTTGAAGGTTTTTGAGAATATTTGCTTTTCCTGAGGTTTTTCCTAAAGCATATTTTCTTTTTCTTCCGAATCTTTCTGGCAATAAATCATTAAAGTATAGGTTATTTTTACTATCTCCATCTGCGTGTATTCCAGCGGTTTGCGTAAAAACATTTTCTCCTACAATTGGTTTATTGGCGGGAATGCCAAAGCCTGTAAATGTAGAGACCAACTTACTCACTTTATAGAGTGATTTTTCGTTGACATTTACCTTTACTTCGGGCATAAAGTCATTGATTACCGCTACCACACTGGCCAAAGGTGCGTTCCCGGCTCGCTCTCCCATACCGTTTACGGTAAGATGCAATCCATTGACTCCTGCCTTAACAGCCTCCATGACATTGGCTACACTGAGGTCATAATCGTTGTGACCGTGAAAATCTATGTGTATTTGAGGATATTTTTCTCTAATCTGACTCAGATAATCATAGGTTTCTCTATGGGTTAAAATCCCCAATGTATCTGGAAGTAATACTCTTTTAATGGGTTGGGTTTTTATAAAATCCAGGTACTGAAAAACATATTCAGGGTCATTTCTCATGCCATTACTCCAATCTTCTAAATAGACATTGGTTTCAATACCTTTTTTAATAGCATTTTGAATGGTTGCTTCAATATCTTTGAAATGTTCCTGAGGTGTTTTTTTAAGTTGGTGGGTCAAGTGGTTTAAAGAGCCCTTGGTTAGAAGATTTTGTACTTTAGCACCCGCTTTTTCCATCCAATCAAGTGAAACACCACCATCTACAAAAGTAAGTACTTCAATTCTAAATGCTAATTGTTTACTTGTGGCCCAATCCATGATTTGTTTCACCGCATTAAACTCTCCTACAGAAACCCTAGCAGACGCTATTTCTATTCTGTCTACTTTGAGTTCTTCTAGCAATAATTTAGCTAAAGTAAGTTTTTCAGAGGCAGAAAATGACACACTAGAAGTCTGTTCACCATCCCTTAGAGTGGTGTCCATGATTTCTATGATACGTAGGTTTTTAGCAGTCATCAGGGATGTAATTAGGGAATTTACAAAGGTGTATTGCTAGCAAAAGAGGTAATTTCTTCTTCCATACTTCTCAAATAATCAATGTCGTCAAAACCATTGAGCATATTGTCTTTTTTATAGACATTAATGTCAAAAGGCTCTTGGTCTCCTGTACTAGGAATGCTAATGGTTTGTTCAGGAAGATTTACTACTATTTCAGTAGTAGGGTCTTTGAATACAGCCGCCAATACAATTTCCAAGAAAGCAGGACTTACTTGAACTGGTAATACGCCAATATTTAAGCAATTGTTTTTAAAAATGTCTGCAAAAAAACTTGACACTACACATCTAAAGCCATAATCGTAAACGGCCCAGGCAGCGTGTTCCCTAGATGATCCAGACCCAAAGTTCTTGCCTCCAATGAGAATTTTCCCTTGGTACTTTGGATTGTTGAGGACAAAATCTTCTTTTGGAGTATTATCTGAGTTGTACCTCCAATCACGAAATAAATTATCTCCAAAACCAACTCTTTCCGTAGCTTTTAAAAATCTTGCTGGTATAATTTGATCCGTGTCTACGTTTTCTATAGGCAGTGGAACTGCAGTCGTAGTTAATGTAGTGAATTTATCGTATGCCATAGTGTGGTAAATTTATTGTAATAGAGTTCTTGGATCAGTTACTTGTCCTGTTACGGCTGCTGCAGCTGCAACTAATGGACTGGCTAATAAGGTTCTTGAACCTGGCCCTTGTCTTCCTTCAAAGTTTCTATTAGAAGTACTTACGGCGTATTTCCCTGCAGGAATTTTGTCGTCATTCATAGCCAAGCAAGCTGAGCAACCTGGCTCTCTGAGCGTAAACCCAGCTGTTTCTAAAATTTCCAAAATTCCTTCATCTTTTATGGCTTTTTCCACCTGATGTGATCCTGGTACAAGCCAAGCTGTGACATGATCTGCTTTTTTTCTTCCTTTTACAATGCTTGCAAAAGCTCTGAAATCTTCTATTCTACCATTGGTACAACTTCCTAAGAATACATAATCAATAGATTTACCAATCATAGTATCTCCCTCGTTGTAATTCATATAGGCCAATGACTTTTGGTAAGTGGCTACGCCACCCTCTAGGTCAGTAGCTAGGGGAATATCCTTAGATATTCCCATTCCCATACCAGGGTTGGTTCCATAAGTTATCATAGGCTCAATATCCGAGCCTTCGAATTCGTACACTTTGTCAAATGAAGCGCCCTCTTCAGTGTATAATGTATTCCAATAATCCATGGCTTTATCCCATGAAGCTCCTTTTGGCGTAAACTCTCTATCTTTTATGTATTCAAAAGTCTTTTCATCTGGGGCCATCATTCCACCACGGGCACCCATCTCAATACTAAGATTACAAACAGTCATTCTCCCCTCCATACTCATTTCAGAGAAAACATTTCCAGCGTATTCAACAAAGTACCCTGTAGCCCCAGAAGTACTGAGTTTGGAAATAATATACAGGGCCACATCTTTAGGTGTTACCCCATTTTGTAGGCTTCCGTTAACCCTTATGACCATTTTCTTAGGCTTGGGCTGCATGATACATTGCGTGGTAAGTACCATCTCTACCTCTGAAGTTCCAATTCCAAAAGCTATAGCGCCAAATGCACCATGGGTAGAGGTATGTGAATCTCCGCAAACAATCGTAGCACCTGGTTGCGTAATGCCATATTCGGGCCCTACTACATGAACAATACCATTTTTTTCATGTCCCAGCCCCCAATATGAAATACCATGTGCAGTGGCATTTTCTTCAAGCGCCTTTAATTGATTTGCAGACAAGGGGTCTGTTACAGGTAAATGCTGATTAATCGTAGGTGTGTTATGGTCTGCTGTAGCAAAGGTACGTTCTGGATACAAGACCTTAGCTCCCCTATTTTTAAGCCCTAAAAAAGCTACAGGGCTGGTTACTTCATGGACCATATGACGGTCAATAAACAGAACATCTGGACCGTTTTCAATGCTTCTCACTATGTGAGAATCCCAAACCTTGTCAAAAAGTGTTTTTTTCATAGAAAAAATGATATTAAAATAAGGCAATTAAAGCGCCTTTTGAATATAGTGCAAGTTGTAAAAATAAATAAAAAATAAGTGTTTGCAGCTATCTTTTTATGTCTGAATTACGATGTTCAACTGATGTAATTCCAAATATTTTTGTGTTTTACAAGCGCTCTATACGCTAGTAAAATAGGTTTATTGCTTGCAGTGTCAAGATAAGGGTCTGATTTTAAAGTAGTTATAGCAACCTCTCTCGCTTTTTTAAGTAAATCTGCATCCTTGACAATATCTGCGATTTTGAGTTGTAACACGCCGCTCTGTTGGGTACCCATGAGATCTCCAGGCCCTCTTAGTTTTAAATCTACTTCTGCTATTTCAAATCCGTCGCTAGAAGCAACCATGGTTTCTAGTCGTGTTTTTCCTTCTTGAGACACTTTGTTTCCAGACATGAGGATACAAAAACTCTGTTCTGCACCTCTACCCACGCGTCCCCTTAATTGGTGTAATTGAGATAACCCAAAGCGCTCTGCACTTTCAATAATCATCACTGAAGCATTAGGAACATTAACTCCAACTTCTATTACAGTTGTAGCTACCATAATTTGAGTTTGTCCTTTAACAAAACGGTCCATTTCGTAGGCTTTTGCTTCTGCATTCATTTGCCCATGAACTATAGATACTTGAAATTCAGGTGCAGGAAAAGACCTTGAGATGCTGTCGTAACCATCCATGAGATCCTTGTAATCTAGTGCCTCTGATTCATTGATTAATGGATAAACAACATAAACCTGTCTGCCTTTTTCAATCTCTTCTCTAATAAACTTAAACACCCCTAGTCTGTGAGAATCTGATCTCCAAACAGTTTTAATTTCTTTTCTCCCTGGCGGCAGTTCGTCTATGATAGAAATATCTAAATCTCCGTAAATGCTCATGGCTAAAGTTCTAGGTATAGGGGTGGCAGTCATGACCAATACATGTGGAGGTATGGTATTTTTATGCCATAATTTTGCCCTTTGAGCCACGCCAAATCTATGTTGCTCATCTATAATGGCAAGACCAAGGTTTTTGTAAACTACCGTATCTTCAAGTAAGGCATGGGTGCCAATCAGCACTTTTAATTCACCTGACTGAAGACTTTCTAGCAAAGGTTTTCTAGCACTTTTTTTAACACTACCCGTCAGTAATGCTACTTGAATTCCTAAGGGTTCTAAAAGTTCTGAAACCCCTTTGAAGTGTTGGTTAGCAAGTATTTCAGTGGGCGCCATTAAGCAGGCTTGATAGCCATTGTCCAAAGCAAATAAAATACTCATTACAGCTACGATTGTTTTGCCTGATCCAACATCTCCTTGAAGCAATCTATTCATCTGCGCATTGCTTCCAACGTCTGTTCTAATTTCTTTTATGACCCTTTTTTGAGCATTGGTGAGTTGGAAGGGTAAGTAATTGTTGTAAAAGTTATTAAAATACGCTCCTACCTCATTAAAAGGCAGGCCTTTAATTTTCTTTTTCCTGATAAGATTCTTTCGAATAAGCTGTAGTTGAATAAAAAATAACTCTTCAAATTTTAATCTAGCCGCAGCTCTGCTGAGCATTTTTGCATCTTTAGGAAAGTGAATATGAAACAATGCGGTGGAGCGTTGTAATAATTTTAAATGGTCCAAAATGTTATTAGAGAGGGTTTCCTCAAAAGCACTGCCACACTCGTTAAAGAGCTGTTCCATTGCTCTGAGCATAAACCTATTGCCCATATTAGCATTAGAAAGTCTTTCTGTACTGGGATAAATGGCCTGCAATCCTAGTCTGTTGTTGGCCTGGAAATTTTCCAACAACTCCATATCTGGATGGGCCATGCTAAACCTCCCTTGAAATACCGATATTTTACCAAATATGACATAGGGGATATTGGGTTTAATGCTTTCTTTGATCCATTTAACGCCTTTAAACCAAACCAATTCCATAGCCCCTGTGTTGTCTGAAAATTTAGCAACCAATCTACTCCCTTTCTTTTGGGCTATGGTCTCTATTTGGGTAATTACCCCCACAATTTGAACCTCTGCTTGAGAGGTTTCTAATTGATTGATATGGTGGAATTGTGTTCTGTCTACATACCTATTAGGAAAAAAATGCAATAGGTCTTGATACGTATGTATGCCCAATTGCTCCTTTAAAAGTTTTGCTCTTGTAGGACCTATCGTTTTAAGGTAGGCAATAGGAGTTTGGAGCAGGGCTGAATTCATGCTATAAATGTAACTTTTAAGTGCGATTTTTCCAATAGAAACTTATTTGAATCCCTTATTAAGCATCATATTTTACTACATTTATGGACCAGTTAAGATTAACATATGAAAAAAGCATTAGTTATTTCCGGCGGAGGCAGTAAGGGGGCATTCGCAGGAGGTGTGGCCCAATATCTCATGAGAAATCAGGGAAGAGAATACGACATTTTTGTGGGGACTTCCACAGGGAGTCTGCTCATTCCACAATTGGCTTTAAATAATTTGGAGAAATTACACCACGCTTACACCAATGTCAATCAGAGAAGTATTTTTGATGTAAATCCTTTTGTAGTTAAAAAGAAGGGAGACAGGGAGTATGTGACCATTAATTATATCACTACTTTATTTCAATTCTTAAGAAGGAAAAGAACTTTTGGTGAGAGTAATAACTTGAGAAAAACCATCGCTAAAAATTTTAGTAGGGCCTCTTTCGAAATGTTATTAAAAGGAGACAAGGAAGTTGTAGTGAGTGTTTCTAATCTCTCTAAAAATAGAGTAGAGTATAAATCTATACACGATTACGACTACGAGACCTTTGTAGATTGGATCTGGATGTCTTGTAATTACATACCTTTCATGTCTTTAGTGACTAAATATGGTTATGAATACGGAGATGGTGGTTTAGGTTCAGTGGTCCCTATAAGAGAAGCGATTAGAAGGGGAGCGAAAGAAGTCGATGTGATTATTTTAGAATCAGAAAACATGGACCATAACAAAGTATTGGGAAAAAACCCATTCTCTTTGATGATCAGTATTTTTGGATTTGTATTGGATCAAATTGAATATCATGACATCTCAGAAGGAATATTAGCCGCAAAGCACAATGGCGTTCAACTGAATTTGTATTATACACCAACAAAATTAACAGAGAATTCTTTGGTATTTAATAAGAAGCGAATGACAGAGTGGTGGGAGCAAGGTTTGGCTTATGCTCAGGAGAAATTCAAATCCAATTCTTCTCCTATACCTCAAAAAAAAGAAATGTATTAGTTCAAACAAAAAAGTCTCGTAAAAACGAGACTTTTTTAATGTTTAGTTAGGGATATAAAGCGATTAATCCCTACTGAGACAAATAGTCTAAGGCCATTTCAGAAAGTGTTTTCACGCCTAATAACATTCCAGCATCATCAATTTTGAAGTCTGGAGTGTGGTGGGGAAAAGCTTCTTGATTACCTGGGGTATTGCCTCCTAAAAAGAAATAGAATCCTGGTACTTTTTCTTGGAAAAAAGAAAAATCTTCTGCCCCAGTGATAGCTTTCATAAGCATTACCTGGTCCTTACCCGCAGTTTTTTGTAGTGTCGGTAACATTTGCCCTACCAAATTAGCGTCGTTATAGGTAATAGCCGCACCGTTCACAATTTCTACGGTAGCTGTTCCGCCATAAGCAGCAGCTATGTTAGAAACCATTTCTTTCATGCGCTTGCCAATATGATCCCTCATTTTATAATCAAGCGTTCTGATAGTCCCTACCATTTCAGCAGTTTCAGGAATGATGTTAAAACGAACACCAGCTGTTATTTTACCTACTGTAATCACAGCAGCTTCATTGGTTAAATCAGATTCTCTAGAAATAATGGTTTGTAGACCGTCAATAATTTTTGCGCTGATTAAAATAGGATCCACACCGCCCCAAGGCTGAGAACCATGTGTTTGTTTTCCATGCACTTTAATCACAAAACGATCAGAGGCAGCCATTGCGCCTAGAGGCTTATAACCGATCATACCTACAGGGAGCACAGAATTAATGTGAAGCCCAAAAATGGCATCGACCGAAGGGTTTTCTAAGACGCCCTCTTTAACCATGAGCAACGCACCACCTTCTTCTCCTGGAGGTGGACCTTCTTCAGCAGGTTGAAATACAAATTTTACAGTGCCTTTTATCTTGTCTTTGTGTTTGCTTAATACAGAAGCTACCCCCATGAGAATGGCAGTGTGGGTGTCGTGACCGCAGGCGTGCATTACGCCAACTTCTTCTCCCATAAAAGTACCTTTAACATTAGATTTAAAAGGCAGATCATTACGCTCCGTAACAGGCAATGCGTCTATGTCTGCTCTAAGTGCCACAACTTTTCCGGGAAGATCGCCTTTCAAAATACCCACAACCCCTGTTTTAGCCACCCCAGTGGTTACTTCAATGCCTAAGCTTTTGAGATGGGCTGCAATTTTAGCAGCAGTTTTAAATTCTTGATTTGAGAGTTCAGGATTCTGATGTATGTCATGGCGCCATTCAATGACCTGAGCTTCTATTTTTTTATAGTCGGAGACAGGCAATTGGAGTTGTGCTTGGGCAAAAGTTCCCAGCCCTAAAAAAATGGCTACTATTGTTTTTTTCATAAGTTCATTAAAATGATTGGTTATCTGTTTAAATATACTCATATTATTAAAACCAATGTTTCTAGGGCTCTTTTTTGTTTATAATTATTGGTTGTTCCCGCTTAAGAAACGCATATTAATAGTTAAATTTATACCCTAAAGATTGCATATTGAAAAACTATATAGAAAGCTTAAATGAGGCTCAGAAAGCCCCAGTACTCCATAAAGATGGCCCCTTAATGGTCATAGCAGGCGCGGGTTCTGGAAAGACTAGGGTGCTCACCATAAGAATTGCGCATCTCATGTCTCTTGGGGTAGATTCTTTTAATATTCTCGCCTTAACTTTCACCAATAAGGCGGCTAGAGAGATGAAGCATAGGATCTCTACAATAGTAGGTGGTGCAGAGGCTAAGAATCTATGGATGGGAACTTTTCACTCTGTGTTTGCCAAATTATTGCGGTTTGACGGCGATAAACTGGGGTACCCAAGCAATTTCACTATATACGATACGCAAGATTCTCAAAGACTCATTGCTTCCATTATTAAAGAAATGGGACTGGACAAGGATATCTATAAATACAAGCAAATTCAGAATAGAATATCTTCCTATAAAAACAGTTTAATAACCGTTAAAGCCTATCACAACAATCCAGACCTTCTCGAGGCAGACGCAATGGCTAAAAGACCTCAAACTGGAGCTATTTACAAGGAATATGTAGATCGCTGTTTTAAGGCCGGCGCCATGGATTTTGATGATTTACTCTTACGTACTAATGAACTTCTAACCAGATTTCCTGAGGTGCTTATGAAGTACCAAAACAGGTTTAAATATATCTTAGTAGATGAGTACCAAGATACCAACCACTCGCAGTATTTAATAGTAAAAGCCCTTTCAGATAGGTATCAGAATATTTGTGTTGTAGGAGATGACGCTCAGAGTATTTACTCTTTTAGAGGCGCCAACATAGACAACATTTTAAATTTCCAGAAAGATTACGAACAGGTAGCCCAATATAGATTAGAGCAGAATTACAGGTCTACAGACAATATTGTAAAAGCGGCCAACAGTATTATTTCTAACAACACCAATCAGTTGGACAAAGTGGTATGGACCTCTAACGATCCTGGAGAATTAATCACTGTTCACAGATCTCCAACAGATGCAGAAGAGGGAAGGTTTGTTGCCGGAAGTATATTAGAAACTAAAATGCAAGAACAACTTCCAAACAGTTCCTTTGCGGTACTTTATAGAACTAATTCACAATCTAGGGCCATAGAAGACGCCCTTAGGAAAAGAGATATTGCCTACAGAATTTTTGGAGGGCTTTCTTTTTATCAAAGAAAAGAGATTAAAGATGTGTTGGCCTATTTAAGGTTGGTGATTAACCCTAAAGATGAAGAGGCTTTAAAGCGTATTATAAATTTTCCAGCCAGGGGAATTGGTCAGAGTACTTTGGATAAATTGGTGGTTGCAGCGAACCATTACGGCAGGTCTATTTTTGAAGTGATGGAACATTTAGACACTATTCCACTTCAGATAAACAATGGTACTAAGCGTAAATTAGAAGATTTTGTCACCATGATCAAAAGTTATCAGGTGCTCAACGAGACGGCAGACGCATTTACGCTGTCTGAACATGTGGCTAAAAAGACTGGCCTACTTTTAGAATTCAAAAAGGACGGGACTCCTGAAGGAATTGCTAAAATGGAAAACATAGAAGAACTCCTCAACGGTATTAAGGATTTTGTCGATGGCCAGCAGGAGCTGGCCGATGCTACAGGGAATATTGCTGAATTTCTTGAAGATGTATCTCTTGCAACAGACTTAGATAAAGAGGTTGGAGATGAAGATAGGGTAGCGCTTATGACTATTCATATGGCTAAGGGTCTTGAGTTCCCTGTAGTGTATATAGTAGGTATGGAAGAAGATCTTTTTCCTTCTGCGATGAGTATGAACACTAGGTCAGAACTAGAAGAGGAGCGAAGACTTTTTTATGTAGCCCTCACTAGAGCAGAAAAAAAGGCCTACTTGACTTACGCCCAAACAAGATACAGATGGGGTAAATTGGTAGACGCTGAACCTTCTAGATTTATAGAGGAAATAGATGATAGTTTCTTAGACATACAAGTCCCAATTGATTCTTACCGTTTTAAACCCATGATAGATGCAGATATTTTTGGCGATGTAGACAAAAGTAAACTACGGCAAACTAAACCAGTTTCTTCCTCACCACCGAGCTCTTTTAGACCTAAAGAGAATCAATTGAGAAAGCTTAGAAAAATTAAACCTGATTTGTCCAGCCCGATTGGTAATGGAGAAGATGAAATAGAATTAATGGCTGGCTCCATAGTAAAACACAGTAGGTTTGGTAGCGGAAAGGTAATCTCTTTAGAAGGAGTAGGAGCAGATAAGAAGGCTTCTATTGACTTTGAAGTTGGTGGGCTTAAAAAACTGATCCTTCGTTTTGCTAAATTAGAAGTAATGTCTTAAAAAAATATGGGGCAATTAATTAAAATATATCCAGATAATCCTCAGGAGTCTGCTTTAGAAAAAGTAGTTCGTGCACTTAGAGAGGGTGCACTTATTATTTACCCAACAGATACTGTTTATGGAATTGGTTGTGATATTACCAATAATAAAGCCTTGGAAAAGCTGGCTAAATTAAAAGGCGTAAAACTTGAAAAAGCAACCTGGTCCTTTATTTGTGCTGATCTCAGTAATATCTCTGATTATGTGAAACAAATTGACACGGCTACTTTTAAAATTTTAAAACGATCCTTACCTGGTCCTTATACTTTTGTACTTCCCGGTAACAACAATCTTCCGAAAGCCTTTAAGAAGCGTAAGACCTTAGGAATAAGGGTACCAGACCACTCTATTCCTAAAAGGATAGTTGAAATGCTTGGAAATCCTATAGTCTCTACTTCAATTTATGATCCAGATGAGTTGTTAGAATACACCACAGATCCAGAACTTATATTTGAAAAATGGGCTTCGCATGTTGCCTTTGTTATAGATGGGGGTTATGGAGATAATGTGCCTTCTACTATTGTAGATTTATCTGGAGATGTTCCTGAACTGATTCGTCAAGGTAAAGGGGCCTTTGATATGTTTTAGTGGTGATTTGCTTCTTGTTGAAAAAGGCATTCGATTAAAAATTGGGTACGATTTTAAAAAAATGCCACCCTTTGGGTGGCATTTTTAGTATCATGTTTGCAAAAACTTAGTTAATTGCAGCATCTTTTAATCCTTCTTCTATCATAGTATAGAACTGATCAATTTTAGGAAGAACTACGATTCTAGTTCTTCTGTTTTTAGACAGTTCTGAAGAAACTGGTACATACTCAGCTCTACCAGCTGCAGTCATACGCTTAGGATCTACACCAAAATCTTTTTGTAGCATTCTAACTACTGATGTAGCTCTCTTTACAGATAAATCCCAGTTGTCTACTAAGTCTCCTTTAGAGAAACTTCTTTCATCTGTATGACCTTCTACCATAAATTCGAAATCTGGTTTGTTATTAACCACTTTAGCTACTTTTTCTAATACAGACTTCGCTTTATTAGAAACTATATAACTACCAGTGTTAAATAATAACTTGTCAGATATAGATACAAAAACAACGCCTTTCTCTACGCTAATCTCAATATCTTCGTCATCTAAGTTGCCCAATACACCTTTCAGACTTTGAACCAATGCAAGGTTAACAGAATCTCTTCTGGTGACAGCATTGTTTAATTTACGAATGGTCAAGTCTTTCTCTTTTAAACTTTCTAAGGAGCGCTCTAAATTGTCTGCTCCTTTAGAAGTTAATGTAGTTAAGTTACCAAGGTTGTTAATCAGTTCTTGATTGTTTGCTTTTAAATAAGCATTTTGATCTTCAAGCAATTGCAAACGAGCGGTGTCTTCCAAACAGCTATTTAATTTAACAGTAGCTGAATTGAGTAAGTCTTGAGTTTCTTTTTGTTTTGCTTCTAAGTCTGTGTATTTTTTTTGAGATACACAAGAAGAAAGTAATAGTGTGGCGCCTAAGCAGCCAAGGATGATTT
The DNA here is from genome assembly GCA_018401115.1 of Flavobacteriaceae bacterium. Taxonomy (GTDB): domain Bacteria; phylum Bacteroidota; class Bacteroidia; order Flavobacteriales; family Flavobacteriaceae; genus MAG-120531. The sequence continues at coordinate 346,476 of JAGYKX010000005.1, forward strand.
TTTTCATGGGTTGGAAAAATATAATTAGTACGTCAAATTTATCTTTTATTCTTTAAAAAACACATGGCAAGTTAGTTAATCTTTTACTAAAAGCGAAAACTTTTTTAATCCCCTTACATAATGAGACCAAACTATTGAAGTAGTGGTGGAGTATTTTAAGTATTTTTTTGGGCGTTGGTTTTTTTTAAATGTGCTAGGTGCCTCTTTATAAAAACCAATATGGGCATGAAAAATTGCCAGACAATGACTAAACTTGCCTTGAATAATAAATCTACATCCAGCTATACCGTCTAAAATAAGCCTAATAAAAATCACTATTATAGCCCTTTTTAAAGGCATATTTTTTAATATTGAAAAAAGAGAGTTTCTAAAATTTAGAAATGTTTTTTTAGGGTTCATATTGCTCAGGGTTGAGCCACCCAAATGAAACACAGAACTACTTCCGAGATACATGACTTTGTATCCAAGATTTCTTGCCCTCCAGCAAAGGTCAATCTCTTCTTGGTGAGCAAAGTAAGTTTCATCAAAACCATTCAGTAAAAGAAACACCTCCTTTCTTATGAACATACAAGCTCCAGTAGCCCAAAAAATTTCAGTGCTGTCATTGTATTGGCCCAGGTCTTGTTCAATGTGTTGAAATATTCTTCCCCGGCAAAAAGGATAACCAAAAGCATCTAAATAGCCTCCTGCAGCTCCGGCGTACTCAAAATGTGTTTTTTTTAATTCATCTAAAATTTTAGGCTGCGCAATAGCCAATTGTGCATCTGAATTAAAGGCTGTCAATATAGGAACTAGCCAATTTTCAGTGGGGGAAACGTCTGAATTCAATAAGCAAAATAGGGGTTCATTTATTTGTTGCAATGCCAAATTATACCCACCAGCAAACCCATTATTAGAAGGCATTTCTATGATGGTAACCTGGGGAAATCTTTCTTTTAAAAGTACTTTCGAACTATCTGTAGATCCGTTGTCTGCCACATATATGTGTGCCATTTCTCCACTGTTTTTAAGAACAGTCGGAAGGAATCGCTCCAATAAAGCGGCTCCATTCCAATTGAGTATTACTACGGCTATTTGTTTCACAGGATTTTTAAATGGCAAATTAAGGGATATATTCAGGAATACTTTCTACAAAAGTATAATTTTCTGCTTCTTTGCTTATAACGCAATAATAGTGAGATAAACCATTAGTCACCATGAGTAACTCGGCATTTAAACTTAAGTTATATCGGGCAATTTGATCAAATGTTTCTTGGCTAATTTTTATTTCAGGTGCTTTACACTCTACCAATAAATAAATGCTACCATCTTTATTGAAAATAACCACATCGACCCTTTTTGTCAAACCGTTTACAAGAATTTTTTTTTCAACATTAATAAGGCTTTTAGGGTATTTTTTTTCGTAAATCAAATACCATATTATATGTTGTCTTACCCATTCTTCTGCTTGTATCTGGATATATTTTTTCCTGATAATATCAAAAATATAGGGCTTATTTTCCCTATTTTTGATTCTGAAAGGATACGATGGAAAGTTTAAAACTTGCATGTTACAAATTTGATGAATTAAATTGAATGGAAGAAGCAAAGTTAATTGCTAGTGAAATAAATAAAGGAAATTTTAGCCCGCTATATTTACTTTATGGAGATGAACCTTACTATATAGATGCCATTTCAAATTTAATTGAACAAAAGGCGCTTGCAGAAGAAGAAAAAGCTTTCAATCAATTAATTGTCTATGGAAAAGATACGTTTATAGAAGATATTGTTTCACAAGCCAAGCGCTACCCAATGATGGCAGCAAGACAATTAATTATTGTCAAAGAAGCACAACATCTCTCCAAACAAATAGATGGCCTTCAAGAGTATGCAAAACATCCCCTCCAAACAACTATTTTAGTACTTTGTTATAAATACCAAAAGCCGGATAAAAGAAAAGGAGTTTTTAAAGCTTTTCAAAAAAATGGAACCACTATGGAGTCCAAAAAGATTTATGACAATAAAATTCCTTCTTGGATTAATGACTTAATTCAACGTAAGGGGTTTTCAGCCCAACCAGCTGTTCCTCATTTGTTATTTGAATTTCTAGGTACAGATTTGAGTAGGATAGAAAAAGAAATAGACAAGTTGTCTATTCACATAGAAAAAGGCGCTTTAATTACTCCAGATATAGTTGAGCAGCACATTGGTATTAGTAAAGATTTCAACAACTTTGAATTAAAAAAAGCCATTGGTGAAAGAGATATTTTAAAAGCATTTAAGATTGTGCATTATTTTGTACACAATCCAAAAGATAATCCTTTTTTAATGACAGTATCTGTTTTACACGGTTTTTTTACTCAAATTATGCAATATCACGGGCTTACTGATCACAATCCAAGCCATGTCGCAGCAAGTTTAGGGATTTCTCCATTTTTCATTAATGAAATTAAAAGTGCGGCAAAACATTACCCTATGAAAAGAGTGAGTCAAATCTTAAAAACCCTTAAGCACTTGGACCTTAAGAATAAAGGGGTAGGTGCTCCAACTGACCACGAAAATTTACTTAAGGAATTATTGATTAAAATAATGTAATCAGAGATCAATCTGTTGCTAGGATTCAAGCGACCTAAAAGTTGTAGTTAATTTTATCGATATTTTAAACAAACTAATTATTAAGTTATCACAGCCTAAGAAAAGTTATAGAGCAGCGAGCAATGTAGTGTCTCTATCTTAAAATTACAATTCGGGATAGGCACTTGGATTAGACTCGTGCATGATATTGTAAATACCTTCAAAAATGTCTTCTGCATTTGGCTTAGAAAAATAATCACCATCACTAGCGTATGCAGGTCTGTGAGCCTTTGCCGTTAAGGTAGTTGGCGGTGCATCTAAGTACTTAAAAGCCCCCTGTTTTTCTATGATTTCTTGCATTAAATAAGCGGCACAACCTCCTGGAACATCTTCATCTATTACGATGAGTCTGTTTGTTTTTTTAACACTTTCTAATACTTCATGCTTAAGATCAAAAGGTAAGAGAGTTTGAGCATCTATGAGTTCAACATCTATGTCGTAATTTTGAAGTGAACCGATTACTTGTTCCACTATCCTCAGGGTTGAACCATAGGAGAGCACGGTTATATCTTTGCCTTCTTTTAAAATATCTACCACACCAATAGGGGTACATATTTCAGTCAAATTATTAGGCATAGGCTCTTTTAACCTGTAGCCATTTAAACTTTCAATGACAATAGCAGGTTCGTCGCTTTTCATCAGTGTGTTATAAAAACCAGCTGCAACGGTCATATTTCTTGGAGTTAAGATATACATTCCTCTTAAAAAATGAATGAGACCACCCATTTGAGATCCAGAATGCCAGATACCTTCTAACCTATGCCCCCTTGTTCTAACAATTAATGGTGCTTTTTGTTTTCCAAAAGTCCTATAGCGCAAAGAAGCCAAATCATCACTAAGTGTTTGTAACGCATATAGCATATAATCTAGATATTGAATCTCAGCAATAGGTCTTAAACCCCTGAGTGCCATTCCAATTCCTTGTCCTATAATGCTCGCTTCTCTAATACCCGTGTCTGCTACTCTGGTTTCACCATACTTTTTTTGTAAACCCTCTAAACCTTGATTTACGTCTCCAATAGTTCCACTGTCTTCCCCAAAAATCAAAAACTCAGGATATTTTCCTAACAGCAGATCAAAGTTGTCTCTAAGAATAAGCCTTCCATCTACCATAGGTGCATCTTTACTGAAAGTAGGTGGAATAGCAGTTATATTTGTAGCTTTATTTTCATGCTCACTGTACAAGTGTGCGCTGTAGATTGGTTGCATTTCAGTCATAAAGCGTAACAACCAATTTTTCAGCATTTCGCGCTCTTTACTTTGTTCGCCAATTAATCCCCTGAGGGCTAATCTTGCCTTTGCTGCCAGATCTTTTTTTATAGGCTCTTCAATAGCGATTAAGTCATTAAGAATACTTAAAATGGCTGCTTTATTTTGAGTGTTTTCTGATACAGACCTAAGCACTTTGACCAAATCTTTTTTATAAGCCAAATGTGGAGTTAAGAATTCAGACCAAGCTTCTTTTTTTGCATTTCGTACATCCCTTTTAATGTCTTTTTCAATCTGAATGAGAGTCTCCTCTTCTGCAAAACCATTTTGTAGAATCCAAGACCTAAACTTTACATTACAATCTTGTTCTTTTTCCCAAATAAGACGATCATCTGATTTATACCTTTCATGAGAACCTGATGTGGAGTGTCCTTGAGGTTGTGTGAGCTCTAAAACGTGAATGATTACAGGAATATGTTTTTCTCTAGCAATCTGAGCCGCTTCTTGATATGTTTTTACAAGGGCAGGGTAGTCCCAACCATTGACTTTGAAAATTTCATACCCATTTGTGCCTTTTTCTTTTTGAAAGCCTTTGAGTATTTCACTAATACTCTCCTTGGTTGTTTGGTGTTTTGCATGAACTGAAATGCCATACTCGTCATCCCAAACACTCACCACCATGGGCACTTGAAGCACACCTCCTGCATTGATAGTCTCAAAAAACAAGCCTTCACTTGTACTTGCATTTCCTATGGTACCCCATGCCACTTCATTTCCTTGAACAGAAAATAGATGGGCGTCTATATTTTTTTCCGAGCGATACACTTTTGAAGCCTGAGCCAAACCGAGTAATCTGGGCATTTGAGCAGCTGTTGGTGAAATATCTGAACTGCTATTGTGCTGCTTTGTCAAGTTTTTCCAGCTACCATCTTCGTGGAGACTGTGGGTGACAAAGTGTCCGCCCATTTGCCTTCCAGCACTCATAGGCTCTTTTTCAATATCCGTAGTCGCATATAAACCGTGAAACAGGTCTTTGGGTGTTAAAAGATTCAATGCCATCATAAAGGTTTGGTCTCTATAATACCCGCTTCTAAAATCACCTTCATTAAAAGCCTTAGCCATGGCTATTTGGGGTAATTCTTTTCCATCTCCAAAAATTCCAAATTTAGCCTTACCTGTTAGAACTTCTCTTCTACCCAATAAACTACACTCCCTTGAAGTGACTGCAATTTTATAATCAGCTATAATCTCAGATTTAAACTCGTCAAAAGAAATTTGTTTTTTAGAATTGGCAGTAGATATATCCATTAACCGTAAGTGTTTGCTTTAAGGCATCAAAAATTCATTGCAAAAGTATAGAAAAAAGATGGAATATTTTTAATAATAACAAGTGACAATTGAATAATGCGGAAAAATACAGCTATTCAAATCATGAATTATAAATAATTCTCAATTATTAGGCATTTTATTAAGAAAAAAGCAAAATTTAGAACCATTTTCTATTGAAGAGTCCAATAAGTGTTTTAGGACTTAAGGTCACTACAAATCGAATTTTCTCTGCGTAATTTTCTTGGCCAGATTCCCATCCATTATTAGAATATAGCGGGAAATACAATTCAAAATAATCAGTCACTAAATTGAGTCTAATTCCTGAATCATATACTAAACGCTCTTTATAACCTTTGTTTTTGACAAAACCAAAATCAGTATAAAACTCCACCCACCGGTACAAATTAATACTAGTATTGGTTGTAGCGATCCATTGATTGGCAAAAGGTCTGTCTAATTTAGATTTAAAACCACCCTCAGCAATAATAATTTGCTGTGAATACAACCCTTGGTCTTCAGATCTCCCCAGGAAGCTATAATCAAATAAGTAGTCTGTTGGACGGTCTAAAGCAAAGCTAAAGAAGTCTCCTTTGGTTTCGTTTCTGATAAAACTCCCTGCAAAAAAACGAATATTGAATTGTCTGTTGTTTTCAAACAACCTTCTGTATTCAATTTCAAAAGACAGTTTGGAAAAATCTTTGGCTCGTTGGGCATCTAAATTCCATGAAAAGTACTTAAGAATACCATTGTCATTTGATCCATAACGCATATTGAGAACACCGTAGTTAGGCGCTTGGCTCTGAGTGTCTACAGGTATAGAAGGATTTGGATCTCTTTGCACTTGTACATACCTCAATTGTAAGAAATCTTTCTTGTTAGACCTAAGGTCTTCAGGTCTCCAACCCATTGAAAATGATGGAGTAAGGGTAGTATATCGCGCATTTTCTGTATATTGATAACTAGAAGCTCCTAGGTTGTAATTAGTTACATATAATCGCTTATTTTGATGGTATTTTCTGTAGTTGAACCGCCCATATCCCACGAACTTTTTACCCTTTAAGCCATATGAGGGCGAGAAATCATAATTAAAAGGCCTTTCTAGCACAGTTTTATTGTATAACCGTATACCAGGGGTTAATCCGTCGTAAATATTAAAATTTGCTATAGGTACATAAAATACTTGGTTGAAATTAGGATCTTCTAGGTCTTTAAAAAACTGAAACTTGAGTTTCTTGTTACTAGAAAACCAACCATTAAGTGATTTCCAATTGTCTCGCTGATTAAATTCAGGGATTTTTTGATTAAAATTTAATACCAGTTTGTCTTCTAACTGATTAGGAATCTTAAAACTTCGAATACTATCTATACCGGTGAACCAATACTGAGACACTACGCTATCTTTTTTTAAACCAAATACAGAAATAGGTACTTGGGTCTTTTGCTTGTTTTTTATGGTAAAAGTTATTGAATCTGGCTTAGCAGAAGCTTTAGTTATTTTAAAATCAATTTTGTTTTTTGTAGCTATATAAGTATTGAAAAACCAATCTACATTTTTAGTAGTGTACTTTTCTAAGGTAGATTTAAAGTCTTTTGTAGCAATATTAGCCCCTTTGTGTGCTTGATAAAAGTCTTTAATACATTGTTCTAATACGCCCTCACCTAGATAATCTTCTAAATAAGCCAATCCCAAACCAGCTTTGTATTTGTTGGCTATTTGTTGGTTAAATTTTATTAGGGAGTCGTTAGAGGTAGTGAGTGGTTGGTCTAAGTTTCGTCTTGCTGTTAAATTATACAGTAGCGCATACTGATCGTTAAAGTCCAATTCAGATAAATGCAGGCTTCTCACCCCCCAGTAAGAAGCTATTTTCCCTAATAATTTTTGATTGGGATAATAGGTCTCCACATATTTGATCATATTGAAATTCACTAATGCATCTATAACCCAATGCTCTTTTCTTGGATTAATAAAAAAACTCTCCTTAAATAAGGTGTATAAAGTCGTTTTTAATAGGCTTAATTCTAACTTAAAGGACTCTTCATAAGGATTCACAAAACTGGGCAGTTTATTTAATCCATAGAGTGGGTTTCTGTCATAATTCATTTTAGTCACCAGAAGTTGATCTAAAGGAATAGTACCAATTTTATTTTCAATGAATGTAAAAACTTTAGAGGCTGCAGCTATTTCTATAGCTGGCTCAAGATTATCTCCTCTTAAATCAGTAACCAAAATGGTATTTTTGAGTGGGTACCTTACGAAACTATTTTGATTTGACAAATAAATTTCCGCACCTTTTTTCTGCTGGGCAGTAAGCGTAGCCCATCTTTTATCTCCTTTGACTTGTTCTAAAGTTTCTTTGTAATTTGAATTTAACACCAACTCTTTATCGTAGTTTATTTTTATTACTGTGTTGGTAATATCAGTGTAAAGGTCTTGCAAATCTTTGTTTGAATAGAGCAACCATTCTTTGTCTTTATAAACAGCTGGGGTGAGGTACCAATCCATAAGGAAATATCCCCCTTCAGAATCATAACCATAAGAGGTGTATTTGTTTGGTGGTAACCTAACGGTATAAGTGAAGGTAATAGTTTCGAAATCACCCGGAGCAATAGGTTTATTGAGGGAAATGCCAATAATATCTTTTTCTTTGGTTCTCCACCAAGGCAGGGAGTAGTAATTCAGATCTACAGCACCAATGAGTTCTGTTCCTCCCCTGAGCTCTTTAGAGGCTAGATGGAGATTTTTCTTAAAATCGTCAGCAAACCGATTCGCTAAAGGGGAGTTCTTATGGGCATACGAATTTGCCCAATCATTAAAATACAGCACGCTAAGGGTGTCTTTGCTATGATTGATATAAGTGAATTCTTGTTGAATTTTTACTTCTTTAGTCTCACTATTTAGACTCGCACTAATTTTATTTACATGCTGACCTATTCCCCTAAGGGGAAGTGCAAAAAATAGGTATAAAAAAAGCTGCTTAAGATTCATTATAGATTGTACTGCTTTAGAAGTTAGGACTTAGCGATTTTCCTTTGTAAAATGCATTTATATGATTTACCACTTCATCTTCATTATCTGCCATTTGCAGTAAGTCTAAATCTTTTTCAGAGATATTTCCATTTACTAAAAGGGTGCTTTTTACCCAATCTAAAAGTCCTGCCCAAAAATTTCGGCCAACTAAAATAATGGGAAATTTTTCGATTTTATTAGTTTGAATTAGGGTAATGGCTTCGAACAATTCATCTAAAGTTCCAAATCCTCCAGGCATAACCACAAATCCTTGAGAATACTTTACAAACATGACTTTTCTAACAAAGAAATAATCGAATTGTAAGTTTTTATCATGATCTATATATGGATTGTCGTGTTGCTCAAAAGGTAAATCAATATTGAGACCTACTGAGGTACCTTTTTCCAAATGCGCTCCTAAATTTCCCGCTTCCATAATTCCTGGACCTCCGCCGGTAATAACGCCATAACCTTCTTGAGCTATTCGCTGAGCAATTTTTGTAGCGAGTTCATAGTATGCTGTTCCAGATTTGGTTCTTGCAGATCCAAAAATAGAAACGCAAGGCCCGATCATACTCATTTTTTCATACCCATTCACAAATTCCCCCATGATTTTAAAAAGAGCCCACGAATCATTGGTTTTTATTTCATTCCAACCTTTAAAGTTTTTTTCATTTCTCATAATAAAAGGGTCTAAATTTTATAAATCTAATTCTTTTTTTAAAAAACGAGCGGTATGACTCTTTTTATGCTTAGCTACTTCTTCAGGCGTACCTGTTGCTATAATCTCTCCCCCTCTAGCGCCACCTTCATATCCTATGTCTATGAGGTGGTCTGCAATTTTAATCACATCTAAATTGTGCTCTATCACTAAAACAGTATTGCCTTTGTTTACTAATTTTTGGAGCACTCCAAGTAAAACCCTAATATCTTCAAAGTGAAGGCCAGTGGTGGGCTCATCTAAAATATAAAGGGTGTTTCCTGTATCTCTCTTAGACAATTCAGCGGCCAATTTAATTCTCTGCGCTTCTCCTCCAGACAAAGTAGTAGATTGTTGTCCTAGGGAAATATATCCCAGACCGACATCTTGAATGGTCTTTAGTTTTCTGTAAATTTTAGGTATTGCCTCAAAGAATACCACAGACTCATCTATGGTCATTTCTAAGACATCTGAAATAGATTTTCCTTTAAACCTGATTTCTAGAGTCTCCCTATTAAACCTCTTACCATTACAGGTTTCACAAGGGACATATACATCTGGAAGAAAATTCATTTCAATAACGCGTAATCCGCCCCCTTGACAAGTTTCGCATCGGCCTCCGGCCACGTTAAAACTAAACCTCCCTGGTTTATAGCCCCTAATGGTCGCCTCAGTGGTTTTAGTGAATAGGTTTCTAATTTCTCCAAAAACGTCTGTATATGTTGCTGGATTAGACCTAGGTGTTCTACCTATGGGCTGTTGATTTATATCGATCACTTTGTCAATATGCTCCAGGCCAGATATTTTCTTATATGGCATGGGCTTTTTAACCCCATTAAAAATGTGGGCGTTCAAAATAGGGTAGAGGGTCTCATTGATTAAGGTAGATTTACCCGATCCAGACACCCCAGACACTCCTATCATACAACCCAACGGAAGCTTTAGCGTGACATTTTTTAAATTATTTCCTGTGCAGCCCTGTAGAACAATGGATTTACCATTTCCTTTTCTTCTAATTTTAGGAATTTCAATGCGCATTTGATTGTTGAGAAAAGCAGCCGTTAAGGTCTGTTCCTTTAACAGTTCTGCTGGAGTTCCTTGAGTGAGTATTTCACCACCGTTTTTTCCTGCTTTTGGTCCAATATCAATGACATGATCTGCACAAAGGATCATGTCCTTGTCGTGTTCAACTACTAATACAGAATTACCTAAATCTCTGAGTGATTCCAAGGATTTTATTAGCCGCTCGTTATCTCGCTGATGCAGCCCTATGCTGGGCTCATCTAATATATACAACACCCCAACCAATTGAGAGCCTATTTGAGTGGCAAGTCTTATGCGCTGCGCTTCGCCACCAGAAAGTGATTTAGAGGGCCTATTTAGACTCAAATATTCGAGTCCAACGTCTAGCAAAAACTGTAGCCTAACCTTTATTTCTTTTAATATTTCCTTAGCTATAATCGCTTGGTCTCCTTCTAAGTTTTTAGATAAATTTTCAAAGAAAAGATACAACTGTCCAATGTCCATTTGGGAGAGCTCAGCAATGTGTAAACCGTCTATTTTGAATTGTAAGGTAGTCTCTAATAACCTATTTCCGTTGCAGCTTTCACAACTAATTTTATCCATAAAATCTTTAGCCCAACGTTTTAATGAGGTCGTATTGGCTTGGGTAAATTGATTTTGAATAAACACAGAAATCCCTTCAAAATCTATCTGATAGTTTCTCTCAACACCCAGGATTTTTGAAGTTACTGTAAACTGGTCTCGCCCACCATTTATAAGTATTTCAATCGCTTCTTGAGGGATTTTCTTAAGGGGTGTTTCCAAGTCAAACCCATATCTTTGCGCAATGAGTTCTATTTGCTTGAAAGCCCAAGAACTCTTATACGGGCCCAAAGGAGCAATACCTCCATCTCTTATACTCAGATTTAAGTCTGGAAATATTTTATGGGTATTGACTTTGTAGATAACCCCTAGGCCTTGGCAGCTGGGACACATGCCTTTTGGAGAATTAAATGAAAAAGTATTTGGTTCAGGAATAGGGTAGGAGATTCCACTACTAGGACACATGAGGTCTCGAGAAAAATAACGTGCTTTCTTTTCACCAGCTTCTAAGACCATGAGCACATTTTTTCCCTGATCCATGGCTGTTTCTATACTATCATTGAGCCTTTTTTTGGTACTCTCCTTAGTGTCTATAAAAAGACGATCAATCACTATTTCAATATCATGGGTTTTATACCTATCTACTTTCATTCCAGGCTGAAGATCGAGTATTACTCCGTCTACACGAACTTTAACGAAACCTTGCTTACTGATTTGTTCAAAGAGCTCTCGGTAATGCCCTTTTCTTGATTTAATGACCGGAGCCAAAACACTGATTTTTCTACCCTCGAAGTCTTTTTGAATAAGGTCTTGGATCTGAATGTCTGTGTATTGCACCATTTTTTCTCCCGTTTCATAAGAGTAGGCATCGGAAGCTCTGGCAAATAAGAGTCTCATAAAATCGTACACTTCGGTAATGGTGCCTACGGTAGATCTAGGAGATTTAGAAGTAGTCTTTTGTTCAATGGCAATAACTGGAGAAAGTCCGTCTATTTTATCTACGTCTGGTCTTTCTAAGCCTCCCAAGAATTGTCTTGCATAAGCAGAAAATGTTTCAATATACCTTCTTTGGCCTTCTGCGTATATGGTGTCAAAGGCTAGTGAAGATTTACCGCTACCGGAGAGACCGGTAATGACCACTAGTTTTTCTCTTGGAATATTAATATCTATATTTTTGAGGTTGTGGGCTCTAGCTCCTTTTACCTCTATAAAATCTAAGGCTTTATTCATTTTTTATCGCAAAATGGCAAGGTACAATTTTGACCTCAATTTAGCACCCATACATAAGGGCTATTTATAGACAAATTCGTTAAAATATTTATAATATTTAAGGGTGTAGTTAAAAATTTTAGGAAAATATCCTAATAAATATTTGGAATATTTCCAACAAATAATTAGATTTGTTTGTCTTTGATTAAAGATTGGGTAACCTAAATCGATAAGAAAAGAGAAACCAAATTTTGTCAACTTTCTTTAAAACCCGTTTATATGGACATTGATCGTTTTATATCACTTAGAAAATCTTTGGGTTACACCCAAAAAACCTTTGCGACTTGTTTGGGTATACCCAATACTACGGCAGATATTGAACGTGGAAAAACGAAGCTTTCTGGAAAAATTGTGGTGGAACTCATTAAACAATTTCAGGTAAACCCACTTTGGATTTATGGAGAGAGCAATGTGCAATTCATAAAAAATACGGTAGTGAGTACCATTCCAAAAGTGGTCACAATAGACGCAGAAGGAAATGATAATATGGTATTGGTTAATGCTAAAGCCGCTGCCGGATACCCACAAAATATAAGTGACAGCAGCTGGTATAAGCAATTGCCAGCCTTTGATTTACCCATTCCAGAATTCAGAAATGCCACATATAGGGGCTTTCAAGTAGAAGGTGATTCTATGTTACCTAACCTCAGGCCAAAAGAATGGGTACTGGCAAAATCTATAGAGAGTATAGATCATATTAGCCCCAATAAAATTTACGTGGTGGTATTATACGATTCTGTAATGGTTAAAAAAATCCAGCGACATTCTTCTGGCAACTACCTGAGTTTAATTTCGATTAATGAATCTTATGAGCCTTATGAAATTAGTTCAGACCAAATTCAAGAGATTTGGCAGGTGAGTAGTAAAATAAGCTTTGGCGTAGAAGAACCAGCAGACAATGGTCTATTAAGACAATTACAAGCGTCTATGGAAGATTTGAAAAAACAACTTCACTTGGCTAGCTTATCCAATAATCAGGGCGTTGCCTAGTTGTCATTTAAAAACCAACAGCAGCGTCGTCTCCTCTAGGATCTGATCCTGCTTCTAATTGACCGCTTTCAAGTACCCTAATAGCGTCTACTTTTCCAATAATTCTAGTGCGCTCTTCATTGATTAAGTAGCCTTTTTCTTTAAGCGTAGAAAGGGTATTTTTAGAAAAGCCTTCTGGTTCAAAAACTACGGTATCTGGAAGCCATTGGTGGTGAAATCTGGGCGCGTTAACTGCATCTTGCATGGAGAGTCCGTGTTCATAAGCATTGAGAATGGTTTGGGCTACAGCCGTAATAATAGTAGACCCTCCAGGAGTGCCTACAACCAACCATAATTTACCCTCTTTTTCTACGATAGTAGGTGTCATGCTGCTGAGCATTCTTTTTCCTGGAGCAATGCTATTGGCTTCTGCACCAATGAGTCCAAACATATTTGGCACGCCAGCTTTAGCAGAAAAATCATCCATTTCATTGTTAAAGAAAAAGCCCAATTCCTCTGAATAAAGTTTAGAACCAAAAGCTCCATTTAAAGTGGTTGTAACGGAAACTGCATTGCCATCTTGATCTACAATAGAGTAGTGGGTAGTTTCTTCGCTTTCTGAAATTTGAATAGCTCCATGAGATACCTCAGAAGACAGCGTGGCTTTGTCAAAGGAGAAGTTACTCATGCGATCTTTTAAATAAGCGTCACTTAATAGTACATCTAATGGAATTGGACTGAAGTCAGGGTCTCCCAAAAAGAAGTTTCTGTCTGCATAAGCACGCCTAGAAGCCTCCGTAAATAGTTGTATGGCTTGAGGGGAGTTGTGGCCAAAATCCTTCATATTATAAGGTTCTATCATTTTAAAAATCTGATGCATTGTAACGCCTCCACTACTTGGTGGGCTCATAGAAATGATTCTGAGGTCTTTGTAATTAAATATGACTGGCTGTCTCCATACAGCTTCATAATTGGCTAAATCTTCAGTAGTAATGAATCCACCTCTTTCTTGAATAAAAGCAGCTATTTTTTCTGCCATTTCCCCTTCGTAAAAAGCTTTTCTCCCACCCTTAGCAATAGCAGCTAGTGTTGTGGCTAAAGCGGGGTATTTTATAGTGTCTCCAGCGACATAATGTTGTGCAAACAAAGATTGTTCGCCACTAATTTTGGCAATAATCTCCCGTTGGCTAGCCATTGATTTGGCTTGCTTTTCTGTAACAACTACCCCTTTTTTGGCTAGGGCAATTACTGGAGCTAAAATTTCATCAAAGGGCAATGATCCCATCTTTGCATGTACTTCCGTTATTCCAGCAATGGTTCCAGGAACCCCTACAGCGGTAGCACCCAAAGTACTCATTCCAGGAATGACATTTCCCACTTCATCTAGGTATAAATCTCTGTGTGCTCTGGCTGGTGCTTTTTCTCTATAGTCAATACTACCCACATCTCCATTCGCTTTTCTATAGACCATAAAACCACCCCCTCCAAGATTACCAGCAAATGGGTAAGCAACTGCTAGGGCCAGCTCTGTGGCTACCATTGCATCAAAAGCGTTACCCCCATTAGCTAAAATAGCACTCCCTATAGCAGAGGCTTCCTGCCTAGCAGAAACAACCATAGCATTTTCAGTGACCAATCCAGTGGGTGGCACTTCTGTTTTACAACAAAGGTTTAAGATTAAAACAGCAAATAATAGGAGTGGTTTTAAATATGACTTCATAGTATGGTGGTTAATATAAACTTATTTGAGGGTGTCAAAACTTGCCTTCGAAAAGATAATCAATTCTTTGAAAAAAGAATCAAAATCATTTTCAAAATCTTTGTAATGCATTACGAGGTCTTTGCTGGCCACATCTAGTTTTGCGCTGAACTTTGTGCGGCGCTGCATTCCTTTTAGAATCTGATCAATGCCTTCAATTTTTTTATAGGCTACCAGCCAATTCTGCTTTTTCATATAGGGAAAAAGATGTTGGGTTTTTAAAGGCAATTCCTCGAAATGATTTTCTAAAAGCGCGTAAAAATCTTGAGAAAATATTTCTAGAGGTACACTGTGGTAGTTGGCCCATTTAACCGCTAAAAAATGGTCGTAAAAAACATCTACAATGACCCTGCTATAATGACCGTGTATTTTAAAAATTCTCTTACAGCTTATTTTAAAAATAGGATGTTGGTCTGTATATTCATCAATGGCTCTGTGCAGCATAACACCTTTTTGGAAATCTTTAGGAAAATGTTCCAAAGGTTGTCTTTTTAGGCCGTCTGCCATAAAATTACCTATACTGATCCCTGGGTGGTCAAACGACAAATATATATGGGCTAGAAAATTCAAAAAAGATACTTTAGAGATGGTAGGCCACTAATTTACAAATTGCCCGTTGCAAAACCCAAAGCAGGCCTTATATTTGTCGTATAAATAATTCACATGACACTGATTAAATCAATATCTGGTATTAGAGGTACCATTGGAGGTGCTGTTTCAGAAAATTTAACTCCGCTAGACGTGGTTAAATTTACAGCAGCTTATGCGACTATACTCAAAGAATTACATAAAATAAAAGAGGTAAATGTTGTGGTAGGAAGGGATGCTAGGATATCAGGTCCTATGGTGCAGTCTTTAGTGCAAGCCACCCTTGTTGGAATGGGCATAAATGTAATAGATTTGGATCTTTCAACAACGCCCACTGTAGCTGTAGCGGTGCCATTAAAAGCTGCTCAAGGGGGAATAATTCTCACAGCGAGTCACAACCCTAAACAGTGGAATGCACTTAAATTGCTCAATGAAAATGGAGAGTTTATTTCAGCAGCCGTAGGACAAAAGGTCCTAGAATTAGCTGAGGAAGCTTGTTTTGAATTTGCAGAAGTAGATCATTTGGGCAGCCAAATAGCAGATAATTCATTCATGGAAAAGCATATTGAGGAGGTATTAAAATTATCCCTTGTTAATGAAGCGGTGATTAAAGCAGCCAAATTTAAAGTTGTTGTAGACGGGGTAAATTCTTCAGGAGGGATCTATATTCCAGCTTTGCTAAAAGCAATGGGCGTAGAAGTTATAAAACTATTCTGCGAACCTACCGGTCATTTTCCCCACAATCCAGAACCTTTAGAAGAACATTTATCTGATATTAAAGCCGCTGTACTAGCCCACAAAGCAGATCTGGGTATTGTTGTAGATCCAGATGTAGATCGATTGGCATTTATTAGTGAAGATGGTAGTATGTTTGGAGAAGAATACACCTTAGTAGCTTGTGCAGATTATGTGCTTTCTAAGACGCCAGGAGCAACAGTCTCCAATTTGTCTTCTACCAGAGCACTCAGAGATGTAACCCAAAAGCACGGACAAAAATACACAACCTCTGCAGTAGGAGAAGTTAATGTAGTGACTGCCATGAAGGCAGAAAATGCCGTAATCGGTGGAGAAGGAAATGGAGGAATTATCTATCCAGAGAGCCATTACGGTAGAGATGCTTTAGTGGGTGTAGCCCTATTTTTAATGCTTTTGGCAGAGAAAAAGATTACTGCTTCTGCGCTCAGGGCAAGTTATCCAGCCTATTTTATGCGAAAGGATAAGATAAGCCTTACGGAGGATATTAATGTAGACGCTATTTTAGCGGCCGTGGCCAATTTATACAAAGAGGAAGAGGTCACTACTTCAGATGGGGTTAAAATAGATTTTGAAAACCACTGGGTACACTTGAGAAAGTCTAACACGGAACCTATTATCAGGATTTATACGGAAGCCACTTCTTTAGATTTGGCCACTTCAGTGGCCGATGCCATGATGAAACAAATTTTAGATCTCAGTAAGAAAGTTTAAGAAGCGTATTGCTTTTTTTTTGAGAACTTATTCACCTGTTGGTTTTTTGCCTCGGTGCTTCCAGCGTTTGTGTGTCCATAAATAATAAGCAGCTTCTTCCTTAATTTGAGACTCTGCTTTAAGAAGAAATTCTTTGGTTATTTCTCCCGGAGCAGTACGAGCGCCACTAGTAGTAATGGGTTCGAAAGTAGCGTGAAACACCCCTCTTTTTACCTTTTTAACCCTTAAAAACACTACAGCTAAGTCTAACTTTTGTGCCAGTACCTCTGCGCCGTTATAAACAGGAACCTCTACGCCCATGAAGGAACCCCATGCTTTTGTTTTGGACATTGGGGGAGACTGATCTGCTACCATACCATAAACTGCTTTTACGACATTTTTTTCATTTTGCACAATGGTTCTAAAGGTTTCTGCCTGTGTGATTGGTGTGGTATTCCACCTACTTCTCAATTTTTTAATCCAAGCGTCAAAATAAGGATTCCCAATTTTCTGGTACACTGCATAGCCTTTTTCTGAAATATAATTGTTTATACTCACATTCCATTCCCAATTGGCGTAATGAGAACACACCAACAATACAGACTTGGTTTTTAAAATTTCATTTAGGACATGAATATTCTGCACCTGATACCGCTCTTTTACTCCACCCTTACTGAGGTTCATGGTTTTAACCATTTCCATAAATAAATCGCATAAGTGTCTGTAAAATTGTCTTCTAATGAGGTGGAGTTCTTTGAGCTCCTTATTGGGAAAACAGAGGACAAGATTCTCCAATACTACTTTTTTTCTGTAGCCAAAAAAATAAAATAATATAACAAAGAATATATCAGACAATAGATAGAAAAGTGGCCTAGGTAGTTTAGATACCACCCATAAGTGTGGGTAGATAAGAATGAATACCAGTAAATGCATTGTATTTAATTAGAAGGTAAATGTAGGGATATTTTAGTTTTTAATTCTATGAAGTGTATCTTCGTAATCAATCTTTTGATTTTTAATCATGAACATGCATCCAATAACAATATTAATCATGGCACTTAATGGTTTGGTGTCTTTTAAAGGTTTCAACGATACTACTTTTTTTGACCGCTATAAATTTCAAGTAAAGCCTATTCAACAAGGAGATTATAAAAGGTTATTTACTGCTGGTTTTCTTCATGTAGATGTGAATCATCTTATTTTTAATTTGTTTACTTTTTACTTCTTTTCAGATGTAATTGTCCAATTATTGGGTCCTGTTGCATTGGTCATTATCTATTTGGTAAGCTTGTTCTTGGGAAGTTACTTTGGCTTATTTATTCATAAGAATGAACCCTATTACAGCGCTGTTGGTGCAAGTGGAGCAGTAACAGGAGTACTTTATGCGGCTATTTACCTTATGCCAGAAATGAGGCTTGGTATTCTATTTATTCCCATTCCATTACCTGCTTACTTGGTTGGATTGGGTTATATGATATACACTATTTATGGCATGAAAAAAAGAACAGGAAATATTGGTCACTCTGCTCATTTTGGTGGAGCAATTGGTGGTTTATTAACGGCAATTGTTTACATACCAAGCCAAATTACTGCAAACCCCATAGCTGCTGCTTGTTTGCTAGCTCCATTAGCAGTCATGGCCGTCATGATTTACAAAGATATTTTTAAATAAAAAATGGCTCTTTGGATAATTTTCATTGTCACAAAACCATTTAATGATGTATTTATTTTCTTAAGGCAGCATCTTAGCGATTTGAGCCCCTAGAGCAGGGCCCCTTAGGTCTTTGGCTACAATGGTTCCATTTTCATCCAAAATAAATGTAGCTGGAATAGCATTAATATTGTATTGTTTTGCAATTGGGTCACTAAAATAGGCCAATGAAGAAATGTGGTGCCAATCCATTTGGTCAGCAGCTATTGCTGCGATCCAATCCTCTTTGTTCTTATCAAGAGAAATGCTTATAATCTCAAGACCCTTTTCGTGGTATTCGTTGTAAACCGCTACTACATTAGGATTTTCGGCCCTACACGGTTTGCACCAGGCTGCCCAAAAGTCAATGATGGTTACTTTACCTTTTAAATTAGCTAATGAAAGAATTTCTCCATTTGGATTAGGTCCAGAAAAATCAATTGCTTTACTTCCAATGGCTGTACTTAAATTAGCTTCCCACAGGGTCATTAATTTTTTACCGGCATCGGTTTGTTTAATTTCCAAGCTTAAAGCTTCGATTAATTCTTTTATTTTTTTCTCCTCGACCGTTTTAGAAGCAAACATTCTTTCAATTAATAAAACGGTGATCAATGAGCCAGGGTGTTCTGCAGCAAAATTGATTTCGTAAGATTTCGCCTCTTCTTGTAATTCCATATATTCTTCTCTCAGAGAATCAATAAATGCTTCTTTTCCATTGGATCTAGCGTTTTGCAAGTCATTGGCAATTCCATTAGCTCTTTCAGAAAAGCCTTGAGATGTAGTCACAAATTCTGAGAACCAAATATTTTGATCACTCCCACTGAGTTTAGCCATATTGAGACTGTCCTTTTGTGCCCTTACTTCAATACGAGCATTTTCTAAAATAACGGGGATATTTCCATTGGCATTTTCAAAGAATAAATAATGCATGGCAGGAAATTCTTGTGTACCCTTAAAAGTGGCTACCCCATTTACCGCAGCAGTTGAGTCTACTGTTATAGGAGAATTTGTAGCATCTATATGTTTTAAAAATACTTTAGATTGATCTGGTAAATCGTTCACTTCAATTTTAAGGCTGTACCCTGCTTGATTGCTACAAGCAGACACAAGGCTAAGGCCGGACAAAACCAAAATTGATTTAATAGTAAACTTTTTTAAAGATAAGGTGGGAATAAATGTCATTTGAAATTATTTTATTATCAAAGGTAAACTTATCTATCATATTTTAAAAAGCCTCCATGTATTTTTAATTTTTGTTAAAAACAGTTATAAATTGTTTGTTTTTAATAGATCTGTATTACAGTGAAATTTAAATAAAGTATTTTTATTAAAAATTTTGTTTTTCCATGAAGGTTGCTCTAGAAAAATTATCTCAATCGCTTAAAGGATCTGTTCAATCAGATCCTTTAAGCAAGGCTTTATATGCAACAGATGCATCTGTTTACCGTAAAATGCCACTAGGAGTAGCTTTTCCTAAGGACCTTGAAGACCTTCAAAGCATTATTCAATTTTGTAATGAAAATGGCGTGGGCTTAATTCCAAGAACTGCTGGGACATCTCTTGCTGGTCAATGTGTAGGAGATGGTCTGGTAGTAGATGTTTCCAAATATTTTACCGATATTATTTCATTGGACTTAACCAAAAAACAGGTCACTGTTCAACCAGGTGTGATTAGAGATGAACTCAATGATTATTTAGCGCCCCATGGATTATTTTTTGGCCCTAATACTTCTACTGCAAATCGATGTATGATTGGCGGCATGGTGGGAAATAACTCCTCTGGAACAACTTCAATAAAATACGGTGTTACCAGAGAGAAAGTTGTTTCAATGAAAGCAGTCCTTTGGGATGGAAGTATTGCAGAATTTAAAGATCTAAGCAGTGATACTTTTAGAGTTAAAATGCTTGAGGCGTCGGCCGAAGGCCAAATATACAAGGGTATATTCGATTTGTTGTCGCCCTTAGAGATTCAATCTCAAATCACAGAAGCTTTTCCAAAGAGAGAGATACACAGAAGGAACACAGGTTATGCTATTGACCTTTTATTAGAAGCAGATATTCTTGGGGGTAATGCGCCTTTTAATATGGCGCATTTGCTTTCAGGAAGTGAGGGTACGCTTGCCTTGACTACAGAAATTACTTTGCAATTAGATGACATTCCACCATCTTATTCTGCTATGGTAGTAACACATTATAACAGTCTTGAAGACTGCTTAAAAGATGTTGCTCCAGTCATGAAATGTGATTTATACACCTGCGAAATGATGGATAAAATCATTTTAGACTGCACCAAAAGCAACAGAGAACAATCAGAAAACCGCAAGTTTATTGAAGGGGACCCTGCCGCTGTTTTAATGTTAGAAGTAAGGGCATTTTCAGAGGAAGCACTTCAGGAAAATCTCAGTTTACTTCTGGACCAGATAAATACATCTGGATTGAGTTATGCTGCCCCTATTTTAAGCGGATCGGATATTGGAAGAGCTGGAGCACTTAGAAAAGCTGGATTAGGGCTTCTTGGAAATATGGTTGGAGATAAAAAAGCGGTGGCATGTATAGAAGACACTGCGGTCGCTTTGGAAGACTTAAAAGATTTTATCGGAGAATTTACTTCCATTATGAAAAGTTATGACCAGGATGCGGTGTATTATGCCCATGCAGGTGCTGGTGAAATACATTTAAGGCCTATTTTAAATTTAAAAGAGTCTGAGGACGTCTCTTTATTTAGAGCCATTACTACAGATGTTGCTCACCTAACTAAAAAATACAAGGGCTCATTTAGTGGAGAACATGGGGATGGTATTGTAAGGGCAGAGTTTATTCCTATGCTCATTGGAGCAGAGAATTATGCGCTCTTAGAGTCTGTAAAACAATTGTTTGACCCTAATGGCATTTTTAATCCAGGCAAAATTGTCAAGGCTTATGCTATGGATGCATCACTGAGGTATGAAATTAATAGGGTGGAACCTAGCATAGACACCATATTAGATTTTTCCGACAAGCAAGGAATTTTAAGGGCTGCTGAATCTTGTAATGGTAGTGGTGATTGTAGAAAAACACACGAATCTGCTGGTGGAATGTGTCCAAGTTATCATGTGACAAAAAACGAAAAAGATACGACTAGGGGAAGGGCTAATGCACTGAGGGAGTTTTTGACGCACCCTAATTCATTAAAGGAACGCAGGAATGCTTTTGACAACCAAGCTTTAAAAGAAGTTTTTGACCTTTGCTTAAGTTGTAAGGCCTGTAGCAGTGAATGTCCTAGCAATGTAGATATTGCTACTTATAAAGCGGAGTTTTTATACCAGTATCAGGAAGCGAATGGCTATAGCTTTAGGTCAAAGCTATTTGCTTACAACACCCAATTAAATAAATTGAGTAGTTTGGTGGCTCCTTTGACTAATGCGGTATACAAATCGCCTTTATCTGGAGTAATTAAGCGTTTAAGTGGGGTGTCTCAAAAAAGATCTCTGCCACAGGTGGGTCGTTTTAATTTTCAGAAATTTTTAGCCCTCCAATCAAAGAAATTTGAATTGACAAAGCAAACAGTTGTTTTGTATGTAGATGAGTTTACCCGCTATATGGATATAGAGATAGGTAAAGATGCCATTTTATTGCTACTTAATCTGGGGTATAAAGTGCAATTGTGGCAAGCAGAAAGCGGCAGGACTTTTATATCTAAGGGATATTTGAAACAAGCCAAAGCCATTGCAGAAAAAAATTTAAGTGACGCTTCTTTGTTTCTTGACCAGCAGTGGCCTATTCTAGGAATAGAACCTTCTGCTATTTTGAGTTTTAGAGACGAATACAAGCGTTTGAGTCCGGATCATACCATGGTAGAAAAATTGGCTTTGCATTCATTCTTAATCGAGGAATTTCTCGTAGCTGAATTTAATCGTGGAGAAATTAGTCCTGAAATATTTCACAACAATGAAAAACAAATTAAAGTACATGTTCATTGCCACCAGAAATCTTTGTTAAATTCTAAGGTAACTTTTGACTTATTAAATATTCCACTAAAACATAAGGTCACTTTAATTCCTTCGGGATGTTGTGGTATGGCTGGTTCTTTTGGTTATGAAAAAGAACATTACGACTTGAGTATGTCTGTTGGTGCTTTAAGCTTGTTTCCTGCTGTCTCTAAGGCCGCTAAAGACGTTGTGATTGCTGCAAACGGAACTTCTTGCAGGCATCAAATAAAAGATGGTACCCAAAGAGACGCCAAACACCCCATTACTATTTTAAAGGAATCCCTTCTTTAAATAATCTGGAAATAAAGGGATAATATCTATGTCATCTTCTGGTTCACTGGAGAAAAATGGGACGAGTTTGTCATTTTGATAGTGATAGACCTTCCACCTGTTAAAATGAAATTCTAATGCGGTTAAGCTCTCTACCCAGTCTCCTGAATTTAGATAGGTAGTCCGACCTTTAGGGGTATCTATAATCTCTTTTTTTGTTTGGTGAATGTGGCCACATACTACATAATCATAGCCGTTTTCAATGGCTAAACTGGCTGCAGTTTCTTCAAAGTTTTGGATGTATTTAACTGCAGATTTTACAGACTGTTTAATTTTACTTGAAAGGGAGTATTTTTCCTTACCCATTTTATCTAAGCACCAATTTACCATGCGATTCATCAGAATCAGAAAATCATATCCATAGCCACCCAGTCTAGCGAGCCATTTTGCATTTTGAATTGAGAGGTCAAAAACATCTCCGTGAAAAAACCATGCTTTTTGACCATTTAGATCCAGTATTAACTTATCTACAATACTGAAATTACCCATTTTTGTATCTGAAAATCTTCGCAATAGCTCATCGTGATTTCCTGTGATATATATGACTTCAGTACCCTTTGAGGCCATATTAATGATTTTTTTTATAATTTTTAAATGTGATTTAGGAAAGTAGCGCTTGCTAAACTGCCAAATATCTACAATGTCACCGTTTAGTATTAATTTTTTAGGAGCAATACTATTGAGATAAGTCAAAAGTTCATCTGCATGACACCCATAGGTACCTAGATGAACATCTGAAATAACGGCAATATCTAAGGGTCTTTTTTTCAAAATAATTAATTTTTACAAATTTCATTTTTTTGAGGCTTGAAGATTTAAACAATAAGTTAAGTTCTCATATACAGTCGGTTAAATTAATCACCTCAATGTTTTGTGTAGGTTAATTGTGAATTAAAAAACACTAAATTTTGATAGGCACCCATTAAAAAGTATATTTGATTTTTATTTTTTTATTATGGCAGGTAATAGTTTTGGCACCCTTTTTAAACTCAGTAGTTATGGTGAATCTCATGGGGAAGCCATTGGCGGTGTTATTGATGGTTGTCCCTCAGGAGTGGCTTTAGATATGGAAGCCATACAGCGTGATTTAGATAGAAGAAAACCTGGACAATCTGCTATTGTAACCCAACGAAAAGAACCGGATGAAGTAAAGATACTGTCTGGTGTATTTGAGGGAAGAACTACTGGAACACCCATTGGTTTTGCTATTTTTAATACCAACCAGAAATCTACAGACTACTCCCATATAAAGGATTCTTACAGACCTTCTCATGCAGATTATGTATACGACCAGAAATACGGTTTTAGAGACTATAGGGGCGGAGGTAGAAGTAGTGCCAGAGAAACAGCAGCGAGAGTAGTTGCTGGAGCCATAGCAAAGCAATTTTTGGCACCAATCTCTTTTCAGGCTTATGTCTCCCAAGTGGGTGAAATTACATTAGATAAGACTTATGACCAATTGGACCTGTCTTTAGCAGAAACAAACGATGTGAGGTGTCCAGATAGTGAAGTGGCTACTAGAATGGAGCAACACATTAAGGAGATAAAAAAGCAAGGAGACACTATAGGGGGGATTATTGACTGTGTAATTAAAAACGTACCTGTAGGTTTAGGAGAGCCTGTTTTTGATAAATTGCACGCCCAATTAGGAAAAGCAATGCTGTCTATAAATGCTGTTAAAGGTTTTGAGTTTGGAAGTGGTTTTCATGGAGTAACCATGAAAGGTAGCGAGCATAACGACGCATTTAATACAGACGGCAGTACACAAACAAATTTTAGTGGAGGTATTCAAGGGGGAATAAGCAATGGAATGGATATTTATTTCAGGGTTGCTTTTAAGCCTGTTGCCACGGTATTACAATCTTATGACACCATAGATAAATCGGGGAATGCGGTTAAAACTCAAGGAAAAGGGCGTCACGATCCCTGTGTTGTGCCAAGAGCTGTACCTATTGTAGAAGCTATGGCTGCCATGGTACTAGCAGATGCTTTCCTGTTTAATAAAACTCAATCAAAATAGATATGCGAAAACTAGAATTGCATTGGAAAATACTTATTGGAATGTTCTTAGGGGTATTATTTGCCTTTATAATGGTTAATTTTAACTGGGGTCCAGACTTGGTATCTGACTTTATAAAGCCTTTTGGAACAATCTTCATTAATGCTTTAAAGCTCATTGCTGTTCCTCTTATACTAGCTTCTTTGATAAAAGGAATTTCAGATCTTAAAGATATCTCTAAGCTTTCTAAAATGGGCGGAAGAACCATTGGCATATATATTCTAACAACTGTCATTGCGGTAACGATTGGACTTGGAATAGTGAATATTATTAAGCCAGGTAATTCTATTTCTGAAGCCACTCGATTAGAATTAGTCGAAAATTATTCTGGAGACGCCAACGAGAAAATAATGGCTGCTGCCAAACAACAAGAATCCGGTCCTTTACAAGCATTAGTAGACCTTGTGCCTTCGAATATTTTTAAAGCGGCTAGTGACAATGGCAATATGCTGCAAGTGATATTTTTCGCCATATTCTTTGGAATAGGCCTCATCCTAATTCCAGAAAAACAAGCTAAGCCAGTGAAAGATTTCTTTGATGGTTTTAATGAAGTCATTTTAAAATTGATTGATTTAATTATGCTTGCAGCACCATACGGTGTATTTGCTTTATTGGCTGCATTGGTTGTTGAAGCACCAAGTGCTGACTTATTTAAAGCTCTTGGCTGGTATGCTTTATGTGTACTTCTAGGGTTAGTAATTATGATTGGGTTTTATATTTTAGTGGTCTATATATTCACTAAGCGCTCTCCGTCCTTCTTTATTAAAGGTATTTCACCTGCGCAATTACTAGCTTTTTCAACTTCTTCAAGTGCAGCTACGTTACCTGTGACTATGGAAAGAGTAGAGGAGCACCTCGGTGTTGAAGAAGAGGTGACTAGTTTTGTTCTTCCTATTGGCGCTACCGTTAATATGGATGGGTCAAGTTTATATCAAGCTGTAGCGGCTGTATTTATTGCCCAAGCTTTTGGTATGGACTTAGATTTTTATACTCAATTAGGTATTATTGTTACAGCAACCTTAGCCTCCATAGGAAGTGCAGCTGTACCAGGCGCTGGAATGGTTATGTTGGTAATTGTTCTGGCTCAAGCGGGTATTCCAGAGGCAGGATTGGCTTTAATTTTTGCGGTAGACAGACCCTTAGATATGTGTAGAACAGTGGTTAACGTTACAGGAGATGCAACGGTATCTATGTTAGTAGCTAAATCTATTGGCAAATTAAAAGATGAGCCTGTAGAAAAAAATTGGGACGACAACCTTCCTACTTAAACCCATTAAGTGATATAGGATTACTCAAACATCTGTTTTAAAGCAAGTGTTTTTTGGGAAATCACTGAGATTACAACTTTGTTTAGTGCCAAACCATTTGTTCCTGTTTGCAGCGGTATAATCATAGCAGAAATCACTTATTTTAGTTGGGATGTATTGTATTAATACACCTATAAAATACCAATTTGGCAATAGCTTTAATATTTTAATTACAGCTTCTGATTTTATATAATACGATTTATTAGGATCAATTAGAATTACAGAGTTTAAAGGGAGGGTAGCGTTTGTTTTTTCTTCAAAATACAAGCCTCTTTCTCTGAGTAATTGAATACCAAAAGGAGAATTTAGCGGTACAAAGCAAAAATTTTTATTACGATCTTTTGGTGCAATAAAACGAACCGCCCAATGGCACAATCCACAGCCCCCGTCAAATAACACCCATTTTTTATTGGACAGCTTTTGTGATCTAAATAGTTGCTTTTCCGCCATTGAGGAGAACTTAAATTAAGATATACTAACAAATTCCAGTTGGTCTAAACTTACATTTGTGGTAAACATTCCATAGTTAACAATGGCTTTATTTTTCTCTATGGCGTCTATACTTCCAACAGCTTTTCCATCTTTTAGACGTACCTTATAACCAACTTCAAGTGTAATTTTTGGGGCAGGTGCTGGGGTAGGCTTTATCTTTTCTTTCTTTTTCTTTTCTCTGATTACAGCTACCTTTTTAACGACTTCCTCCACCACAGCTTTTTTCGCTGCTTTTTCTTTTTTAAGTACTTGAGCTGTTTTTTTCTTTCTCTTACTATTTTCAATTTCTACCACTTTAATTAATTCAGAAACTAACTGTCGTTTTTTGTGGTGAATAAAATATTGTTCTGCTAAGTCATTGACTTTGTTGCCCAGTTGAATCATGCGTTTGTCTTGATCGTACAATTCTTGATACTTAACAAGCTTGGTTTGTATTTTTTCATTCAAAACTTCTAGTCTAGAAGCTTCATCTCTAGTTTTAGACTCTACCTCTCTTAGTTTTGAACCTGTAGCAGCCATTTGTGATCGCTCTTTTTGCAGTTTTGCAATGGTAGCATCAAACCTAACCTTTCCCCTTTCAATTTTCTTTTTTGCTTTATTAATTAAGCTATAGGGTATGCCGTTTTTTTGAGCTACCTCAAAAGTAAAAGACGCCCCTGCCTGTCCCAGTATGAGTTGAAAGGTCGGTGCTAAAGACTTGGCGTCAAACAACATATTGGCATTTGACATAAAGGGTAAATCATTGGCCAACATTTTTAAATTGGCGTAATGCGTAGTAATCACTCCAAAAGCCTCCCGTTCATAAAATACTTCCAAAAAAGTTTCCGCTAGGGCACCACCTAATTCGGGATCTGTTCCCGTACCAAATTCATCTATTAAAAACAATGTTTTATCATGACATTTTTTTAAAAATGAATTCATGTTTTTTAAGCGGTAACTATAGGTGCTTAAATGATTTTCAATGGATTGGTTGTCACCAATATCTGTCAATATTTTTTCAAAAAGGATAACTTCGCTTCTTTCATGAACAGGTATTAACATACCGCTTTGAAGCATTAATTGGAGTAATCCAATTGTTTTAAGCGTAATACTTTTACCTCCAGCATTTGGTCCTGATATGACAATAATTCTGTTTTCTTGTTCTAATTTAATAGTTTGTGGATAAGTAGTATCTCCACTATTTTTGTTTGCTAAAAACAATAAAGGATGAAATGAGTCGCGCAAATGCATTTCTCTTTTCGCATTAATTTTGGGTAATACACCGTTCATCTCTAAGGCGTATTTAGCTTTTGCAGCTACTATGTCAATATCTCTAAGATAATTTTGACAAGTGGCTAGATCTGATCTGTAAGGCCTTATGTCATTTGTAAGTCTGTTTAAAATCTTAAATATTTCTTCTTGCTCTTCAAAAATTAGGTTACTTAGTTGCGTGCTGTAAGCCAAACTGGCTTCAGGAATAACATAGACAATACTTCCAGTTTTTGAAGCACCAAGAACGGCGCCTTTGATTTTTTTTCTATGCATGGCTTTTACAGCCAAAACCCTTCTGTTGTCTACTATAGATTCTCTAATTTCATCTAAAAATTCAGCAGCCTGATACCTTTGGAGTGCCGCACCAAAGCTCTGATTTATTTTAGATTTTAAGCCCACCATTTGTCTTCTTATAGACATTAAGTTGTCAGAAGCACCGTCTCTAATCTCTCCGAATTTGTCAAATATTTGATTGGTGCGTTCTGGAATTTCTTTCTGATAGCTTAGCGATAAACTGTTCCCAAATAAAATAGGATAATAGTCTTTAAACTTTTCAAAAAATTTCTTGTGTGCATTGATGGATTCGCATACAACCACTATCTTTTTGAAACCATTGAGTTCTAGAGTAGTGTTGTCTATCTTGAGCAGCTTAAGTTCTTCATTAATATGCTCAAAACCATGGTTGGGTATTCTATTGTCACTGGTAAATGACGCCAAATACTCGTTGGTTTCTCCAAGCAATTTCTCTACAATCTCTAGTTCTAATTTCGGAGTTATTTCTAGGGCTAATTCTTTTCCTAAAGTAGTATTACACCTGTGAGAAATGTGTGTTAATACAGTATTAAATTCTAAATCCTGAAGTGTTTTTTGAGAGATATTCAAAGTGACATATATTAGCAGCTATTAGTTGGTTTAATTAAATAAACCCTTTATTTTTAATCACAAAAGTACAAATAAATGTTTCTAGATTGTCCTAGTGATTGGAGGGATTTCCTTCATGAGACATACTCCGTTGAAAAATTCCAAAAACTATCTCATGAGATTAGTATGCTTTACGGAGATACGGTTTGTTATCCTACTAAAGAAAATATTTTAAATGCTTTTTATCAATGTTCTTTTAAGGGTCTTAAAGTGGTCATTATTGGTCAAGACCCTTATCATGGAATCAATCAAGCACACGGGCTATCCTTTTCAGTACCTCTTGGCGTGCCACATCCGCCTTCATTAAGAAATATTTTTATGGAACTTTCTATTGATTTGGACTGCGCTTACCCAACCTCAGGCGACCTTACACCATGGGCCAATCAAGGAGTTTTATTACTCAATGCAGCATTAAGTGTTAGGGATGGGGAGGCAGGTAGTCATTTAAAGCTATGGGATAGTTTTACTAAATCTGTTGTTCAAGGACTCAACGAGGAAAAAAAACCAATTGTAT
The DNA here is from genome assembly GCA_018401115.1 of Flavobacteriaceae bacterium. Classification (GTDB taxonomy): domain Bacteria; phylum Bacteroidota; class Bacteroidia; order Flavobacteriales; family Flavobacteriaceae; genus MAG-120531. The sequence goes on from JAGYKX010000005.1 coordinate 375,502, forward strand.
TTGTTTTATGGGGAAATTTTGCGCAGAAATATGAACGCTATATTACTAAGGGCCATCATAGGGTTCTAAAAACAGGACATCCATCTCCATTAAGTTCGAACCGCGGCTATTGGTTTGGCAACAAACATTTTTCTCAGATAAATGAAATATTAAAACAATGGGGACAAAAACCTATAAATTGGGCGCTTTAAAGATTATTCTCAACGATCAGGTCTAAGGTCATTTTAATGGCTTTTTTAACTACTTTATCAGGCTGTAAAGAAAAAATACCTGAAGCTCTATTAGCAAGGATACAATTGACTGAAACAGCTTTATGTCCAAGTAGTGCCGCCAATCCATAAATTCCTGAAGTTTCCATTTCTAAATTAGTAATCAATTGATTATTAAATTTAAATGACTCAAGATTGGCTTTCATTTTTTTATCAAAAATTGGAAGCCTTAGCATTCTTCCTTGAGGCCCATAAAATCCAACATTAGTTAAGGTAATTCCTTTTAATACATCCAATTCATTATATAGATTAAGTAAATCCAAAGAAGCGTTAACCACATAAGGACTAGACTTATCTCCACTCCAGTTCATGTGTTTTTTAAATGCTTCAGAAAAAGGGACATCTAAAAGATGTTTTGTCTCATAAAAATGAAGTAAAGCGTCTAATCCTATGGCTTTTTCTGAAATTAAAATACTGTCTACTGGAATATGTTCTTGAATGGCTCCAGAGGTTCCTATTCTGAAAATATTTAACGAAGTTAATGTTTCTTTTATTTCTCTATTGGATAAATCAATATTTACTAATGTATCTAATTCATTGAGGACAATGTCAATATTATCCGTTCCAATACCGGTAGATATAACAGTTATTCGTGTATTCTTGTAAACTCCAGTATGTGTGACAAATTCTCTTTTTTGCTTTTTAACTTCAATATAATCGAAAAGAGTAGAAACTTCAGCTACCCGATCAGGGTCTCCAACAGTGATAATATTATGAGATATTTCATTGGGTTTTAAATGCAAATGATATACACTTTGATCTGCATTTAATATTAATTCAGAAGAGGCTAAGGGCATACTATAATTTAAAAAAAGTATTTTGATCTATGTCGTAAAGATAAGCATACTTTAAAGCACCGCCTAAATAGAGTCCATCTTGTTTGATTTTACTGTAATAATTAGTCTGGCTATTTAGAATTTTAGCCGTATTTTTCTTGAGTTTTACTGGTTCTAATGAAGCAAAAAGCGGCTTGAGGGTATCTAGTATTTTAAAATATTGAGTGTCTCCAAAACCAAAATTACCCTGATTTTTTAATACTTTGCTAACAAGGGCTTTTTCATTATCCAATGCTTTTAATTGTGCTGTTTTGAGAAGGTTTATTTCAGGAACATTTAAACCATTTTTTAATGAGGGGAAACGAGATAAATGAAGGTCAAATGCTTGTTTTAGATAAGGAAAATTAAAATCTTCATAATTAGAAAGCTGAGCGATTCTAACAGGGTTGTTACTGCAATATAGTTGCCAAGCATAGTCTGCAAATTCAATATCGTCTTGGTTTAAAACTATTCTATTTTCATAAAGTTTCAACACGCTATCTGGAGACAAGTCACAAAAACCTTTTGAGGAAACACTATTTAGACTTATTGGGTTAGAAACCACATAAACTTCTGCATATTTTCTATGTATTTTTAGCCAACTTAAAACACCTAACATATTAATCTGACAAAACAAGTCAGATTCAAACCATAGAACAATTTGCTCTTGACTTTTTTGCTTACATAGATTTCTGTACTCCTTAAGTGTATAGTCTATAAAGGTTTTTTTTGAAATCTTGTAATTTTTATGAAGAAAATCAAAGCGCTCTTTCCAGAAATCTTCAGTACCTACAGTATGAAGAGTTCTACCTTCGCAGAGCATTTCTCTCCAAGTAATGACAGTTCCGTTAATGGGCAGTTCCTTGAAATAATTAGTAAAGGAATCTCCATTAGTAATGTGGAGTATAGATTTCATATGAATTGGTTTGGCTAATAAATTTATACTTTTCCTGTTAATAAAAAAAGTAAAAAAATCAATTAGCCTCCAACTCGTTTTACTTTAAAACCCATACTAACAAGTAGTTGCATGATTTTTTCTCTGAAATCTCCCTGCATGACTAAGGTGCCATTTTTGACACTCCCTCCAACACTCAGTTCTTTTTTCAATTTTTTTGCTAAAATTTTAAATTCAGCTTCAGTTCCTGAAAATCCTTCAATTAAAGTAGTGGGCTTTCCTTTTCGCTTTTCGTATTTACAAATTAACGCAGCATCTTGAATAGGAATTTCATCCGTGCTGTTAGAGTAGTCTTTTTGAACTTGCTCATAGACTTCGTGATCAGGAAAAAGATTCTTTAGTTGGTCTTGTAAATCCATTATTTCTTTAGGCCTAATTCAACCAAACGCTCATTTAAATATGCTCCTGCTGTAATATCTTCAAATTCTTTTGGATGCTCCTCTGATATGCAATTTTCAAGACAATTTAAGGGCATTGAAGATACTGGATGCATAAAAAATGGTATAGAATACCTTGAGGTTCCCCAAAGCTCCTTGGGGGGATTAATCACTTGGTGAATGGTAGATTTAAGCTGGTTATTGGTTAATCTAGAAAGCATATCCCCTACATTAATCATTAACTCATCTTCATTAGCAATAGCGTCTACCCACTCGTCATGATGGTTTTTTACTTGTAAACCGCGGCCATGAGCACCCATAAGAAGTGTAATGAGATTAATATCTCCATGTGCTGCTGCTCGCACAGCATTTTTAGGCTCAGTAGTAATAGGAGGGTAATGTATGGGTCTTAATATAGAATTTCCAGCAGTGGCGTACTGCTCAAAATAATTTTCCTTTAAACCAATATGCAAGGCAAGTGCTTTAAGTACTTCCTTGGCAGTTTTTTCTAGAGCAATATAAACTTCTTTCCCAATGTCATTAAAATGCGGCAACTCCTTTACATGAATATTTTCAGGATAATGGTCTCCTGAATTTTTTGGAGCTGCTTCGTATTGGCCAAAATGCCAGAACTCTTTTAAATCTCCTTCTTTTCTTCCTTTGGCATGCTCTTTACCAAAAGAGGTATATCCCCTTTGTCCTGCTAGACCAGGAATTTCATATTGGTCTTTGATCTCTTGAGGAAGGTCAAAAAACAATTTAATTTCTCGGTATAATTTAGCCACCAACTCATCGGACAAAAAATGACTTTTTAAGGCTACAAACCCAATTTTTTCAAAGGCTGATCCTATTTCTTTTATAAATTTTTGTTTGCGATCAAGGTCACCTGACACAAAATCATTTAAATCTACACTTGGAATGGCGCTCATAATAATTAAATTAATAAAACAAAGTTAATAAATCTAAGCCACAACCAATTGTGTAAAATTTGAAAGTTTGTTTACTTTTATAACAAGTTAGATCGCAAAATGAAATATGACACAAAAGGACTTTCAGACCAAGAATTGATTGGATTGTATAGGGCTCTTTTAAAGCCCAGAATGATAGAAGAAAAAATGCTTGTGCTATTAAGACAAGGTAAAATTTCAAAATGGTTTAGTGGTATTGGCCAAGAAGCCATTTCTGTTGGTGTCACCTTAGCTATAGACTCCGATGAATATATTTTGCCCATGCATAGAAACCTAGGTGTTTTTACCAGCAGAGGCATTCCCCTCAATAGGCTGTTTTCACAGTGGCAAGGAAAAAAATCAGGTTTTACTAAAGGGAGGGATCGGAGTTTTCATTTTGGTTCCCAAGAATTTAAGATTATCGGTATGATTTCTCATTTAGGGCCTCAACTTGGTGTGGCCGATGGCATAGCACTCGCTTCAAAACTCAAAGGTAAAAATCAAATCACGGCTGTTTTTTCAGGGGAAGGAGCCACTAGTGAAGGAGATTTTCACGAAGCGCTCAATATTGCTTCCGTTTGGGATTTACCAGTACTGTTTTGTATTGAAAACAATGGTTACGGTTTGTCTACACCTACCAGGGAACAATACAGATGCGAAGCGATAGTAGATAAAGGTATTGGTTATGGTATGGAAGCCCACCAGATCTATGGAAATAATATCGTAGAAGTATATCAAAGGGTTCGTGAAATTGCTAAAAGTGTCAGAAAAAATCCAAGACCGGTTTTGTTAGAGTTTTTAACTTTTAGAAGAAGGGGACATGAAGAGGCTAGCGGAACAAAGTATGTTCCAAAAGAAATCATTGAAGCTTGGGAAAAAAAAGACCCCATTACAAACTTTGAAAACCATCTTTTGAGTAAAAATATTTTAAATGATCAGATGGTTAAATCTTTCAAAAAAGATATAAAGTACGACATTCAGCAGGGTTTGGACATTGCTTTCAATGAAGAATCTATTTCATTTGAAGAAAAATCGTTTATGGAAGATGTCTACAGCCCATTTAATTTTAAAGCGATAAAAAGTGGTGTTACTTCAAGTTATATAAGGTTTATTGACGCTATTCAAGACGGTTTAAAAGTGGCCATGTCTGTTTTTGATAATACTATTATCATGGGACAAGATATTGCTGAATATGGCGGCGCTTTTAAAGTCACAGAAGGTTTTGTAGAACTATTTGGAAATGATCGGGTTAGGAATACCCCAATTTGTGAATCTGGCATTGTAGAAACAGCCATGGGTTTGTCTATTGGAGGCTTTAAAGCAATTGTAGAAATGCAATTTGCAGATTTTGTAAGTTCAGGATTCAACCCCATTGTGAATTATCTCGCTAAGAATCATTTTAGGTGGGGAGAAAAAGCAGACGTTGTTATTAGAATGCCCTGTGGAGCAGGGGTGGGGGCAGGTCCTTTTCATTCTCAAACCAACGAGGCATGGTTTACAAAAACGCCTGGTTTAAAGGTTGTTTATCCCGCTTACCCAATGGATGCCAAAGGTTTGTTAATTTCCGCTATTGAAGATCCAAATCCAATTTTATTCTTCGAACATAAAGCACTCTACAGATCCATTTCTCAATCTGTCCCAAATGGATATTACAACCTTCCAATAGGTAAAGCAGCATTGGTTAAAGAAGGTTCTGAGGCAACCATTGTAACTTATGGCGCTGGAGTTCATTGGGCCATTGAAACACTTGAAAAACATGTAGAATTAAAAGTAGATCTCATAGATTTAAGAACCTTAATGCCATTGGACTGGGAGACAATTTATGCCTCAGTAAAAAAGACCTCTAGACTAATCATTCTTCAAGAAGATTCTTTGTTTGGTGGTATTTCAAGTGATATAGCAGCAAGTGTTCAAGAGGAATTATTTGAGTATTTGGACGCTCCAATCAAAAGAGTCGCAAGTTTAGACACCCCTATTCCTTTTGCAAAATCCTTAGAGAATGAATATCTACCAAGAAAAAGATTTGAAAAAGCCCTCCTAGAATTAATAAACTTTTAAATTTGTTTTTTTTAAAAGATCTAAGAAAACTCATTAAACTTTCGCTCTAATTAAGGGTCTTATGATAGTTAACAATCAATCTTGTAAATGATGAATAGACCTTTGAATACTTTTAAAGTACCTCCTATAATTTTTATTTTCCAACTATTCATTTCAATGGGACTTAATGCCCAAAGTAGTTTTGGGGGATTGGCTTTATACACCTTAAGAGATGATCTTTCTGTTGCATTGGAAAAAACCTTACAGCAAGTGTCGGATGAAGGATATAATTATGTAGAAGCGGCTTCATATAATGATGGAAAATTTTATGGCTTAAGCCCTGAAGCTTTTAAATCATTATTGGCATCAAAGAACTTAAAACCAGTGAGCACACATCAAGGATCAGTAACTTTAGACAATGCAGATCAAATGATTGCAGATGTTAAGGCAGCTGGTTTTACTTATTTTGTTGTTCCGGTGCCCCCTATGGGTATGTTTAAGTTCGACAGACAGACCATGAGTATGGGAATGAACGGCACTCCTAAAGAATTATTAGATATTTTGAATGTTTTGGGTGAAAAGTGTCATGCGGCAGGATTACAACTTCTATATCACAATCATGATTTTGAATTAAAAAAGAATGAAAATAACATAGTGATTTTAGATTATTTATTAGAAAACACAGACCCTAAATATGTGAATTTTCAAATGGATCTTTTTTGGATAACTAAAGCAGGAGTAGACCCATTAGACTATTTTAATAAATATCCTGGGAGGTTCTTGATTTGGCATGTAAAGGACATGGATGACAAAGGTAGGTTTGCACCGGTCGGAGAGGGAATAATTGATTTTAAAAGAATCCTAGCGCAAAAAGAACGCTCTGGGATGAAATATTATATGGTAGAGCAGGACATGACTTTTGACGGATTAAAGCCATTAGAAGCTGTTAAAATTAGTCATAAAGGTTTAAAAACTTTTGGTTTTGATGGGGTTCAAGATTAATTTTATACCATACTGAATACAAATTTTAGAATAAATGAATAACAGGAATTTAAGTAACAAAGTCAGGGTCATTCAACGCTATTTAGGTTTTTTTTCTGGTGGGTATTATGTTTGTATATGCGCTTTCAGGAATCACATTAACTTTTAGAGATAAAGATTATTTCAAGAAACCTATAGCAGTAGAAAAAACCATAGAAAAAGGTTTAGAGAATCTACCAAATATAAAAGGTGCGTCTAATATTGAATATAATAGTGAAACAGGTGATTTGTCTTATACACAGATGCAACCACCAAAAATACTAGGAGCCCTTGAAAAAATGCATAAAGCCACATCATCTACACCTTTATATTTTCTAAATGTTTTTTTTGGTATCTCATTACTTTTCTTTGTTTTTTCTGCCTATTGGATGTTTCTCCCACAAACAGATATTTTTAAGAAAGCCATTTATTATACTGTTGCAGGAATTGTATTGACTTTTATTATGATTTTAGTTTAGTCATAGGTGCAAGGGATCGTAAAGTCAATCATTCTTGATTTATTCTATTTTACATAATATAAATTATAGAACAAAACTATATTCATTGTTGAAATGATTGTAATCTCTTTAATTTCTTTGTCAGAAAACGTTATTAACGTAATGATTTAAAATATGGATAGTATTACTTTCTTTTCCCTTTTTTGTAGTTCTTGTCGCCACGAGTCTTTGGCTTTTTGTATTTCTTAGCAATGATACGTTTGTAAGAGCCCCCTTGATTTTCTTGCTTGTTTTTTTCCGACTTTTCATGGAAACCGGATCCTAATGATGGATCTCTACCTTGCAATTGATCAGAATCTGGTTCAAATAGATGGGGTTGTTCTTCAGGGGCTAATTGAATTGAAACAGGAACTTCTTCTGGAAATTCAATGTCAGTTACAGGGATTTGCATGAGAGACTCAATAGCTTCTTTATAGGCTAATTCCTCTGGGTTGTAAAACAATATTGAATTTCCATTTGCGTTGGCTCTACCAGTTCTCCCTATCCTGTGCATATAATTTTCAGGATATTTGGGCGTGTCAAAATTAATTACATGGGAAATTTGATCTATATCTAATCCTCTGGCAACTAAATCTGTGGCTATAACAATACGGACCCTTCCTGCGTCAAATGCGCTAAGGACTCTATTTCTGTGGTTTTGTGTTTTATTGGCATGTACAATGCCTATATTCTTCTCAAAAATGGGCTCTAATTGTTCGTAAATGCGGTCTGCGATTTTTTTATTGGATACAAAAACCAATACCTTTTTAAAGGTTTCTTCCTCTTCTAAGAGATGCTGCAAAAGGTTCACCTTTGTATAGTAATTAGATACCGCATAGGCAGTTTGAGCTATATTCTTAAGCGGAGTACCACTCATTGCAATATAGATCCTTTTTGGTGCAATAAAAAAGTCTGAAATGAGGTTTTCAATTTCATCTGTCATGGTGGCAGAAAACATTATATGCTGCCTTTTTTTTGGCAAAAGATCAAAAATATTGGTGAGTTGAAACCTAAAGCCTAGATCCAACATAACATCTACTTCATCTATGACCACTTTCTTAATGGCAGCATATTTTATGACTTTAGCTAAAAATAAATCGTACAACCTTCCTGGTGTTGCTACAATGACATCGGCGCATTGCGCCAAAGCATCTCGATCTTTTTTCATAGAGTTACCCCCGTGTACCCCACAGATACTTATAAAGGTATTCTGACAGATTTTCTCTGCTTCTTCTACTACTTGAGACACCAATTCTCTGGTAGGCACAATCACTAAAGCGCGAACTGTCTTTTCTTTTGCAAATTTAATGTCGTTTAAAATAGGTAATAAATAGGCCAATGTTTTACCTGTTCCAGTTTGAGCTAATCCCAGTACATCTTGACCAGACAAGACAGAAGCATAAGTAGCTCCTTGAATGGGGGTAGGTACTTCATAACACATCCTTGATAAGTTGTTTTTTAAGGGTGTACTTAGATTAAATTCCTCAAATGAGGTAGGTAAAGGCTTGTTCATAGTAGAATTTGCACAAAGATACGAGTCTTTATTGGTACTCCCCTACTTTTATTTAAGCGGATTCTTTTTAGATCTAAAGCGATTGAACAAGACCAATTGTTTTTTTGTGTTTACAAAAAACACTCCTGTTAATAGCACTGCAGAGGCAATGATCGATTGTTGGGTGATCTGCTCATGTAGAAAATACCATCCCATGAGTAGCGCAATAATAGGATTTACATAAGTGTTTGTTGCTACTTTTTCAGGTGAAACAACCTTGAGTAAATAATTAAATGAGGTAAATGCAATGATACTTCCAAAAATGACTAAAAGGACCATAGACCATTGCACTTTTAAGGACCATTCAAAAGGATTTGTCCATTCTTCTCCAATAATTAAACTCGCTATAGCTAGTATGGTACCTCCAAAAATCATTTGATAGCCCGTATTGACAAAAAAGTTTTTGGGGAGGTCTGCTTTACCCACAAATAAGCTCGCACTGGCCCAACTGACCATGCAAAAAAAGATCATTACCATCCCTAGAATGGAATTTTCTTGGCTTAGTACACTTTTCTGACTCACAAGCAGATAAATACCTATGAATCCTAGAAAAACACCTAATAGTGACATTGGAGATATTTTTTTCCCTTGGAAGATTCGCATCAATAGAAGTACAATCAGTGGTTGTGAGGATATTTCCAAGGCAGCTAAACTCGTATCTACATATCTGAGTGCCCATACCACTACCCCATTTCCAAAACTCAAAAACAAAAATCCGGCAATAGCCGTATTTACAGCCTGTTTTTTTGTGATCGCTATTGACCTACCTGACATTTTTGCAATCACAAAAATAAGGCTACCAGATACTACAAAACGAATGGCAGCTAACATGAACGGATCTAGTTCTGTCACAGCAATCTTATTAAGTAAATAGGTAGACCCCCAAATCACGTAAATAGCAATAAAAGCTAGGATAACGAGTACAGGATTTTTTGAAGTTTGATCCATTGAGCTATTTATGATCTTATTAAGGCGCAAAGAAACACCTATTATTTTAATTGAACGTTACGATTTTACTGTTTGGTAAGTCTTTTTAAAGCTACCCATTGTTTAAGCATTTCTCTAGACTCTGTTGCGGGATAACCTAAGACAGATCCTTTTGGAGGTACATCTGCAATAACTCCAGAACCTGCACCAACTGTAGCTCCTGCTCCAATGGTTACATGGTCTTTAATTGATGCGCTACCTCCTATAATTACACCATCTCCAAGGGTTACAGAGCCTGCTAGTCCTGAGCTTCCAGCCATAATACAAGACTTTCCTAATACACAGTTATGTGCTATTTGCACGAGATTGTCTATTTTACAACCATCTCCTAATACAGTGCTATTAAATTTAGCCTTATCTACACAGGAATTGGCACCAATCTCTACATGGTTACCAATCACTACATTGCCAATATGAGGTATCTTAATAAGTCCACTCCCATCTGGTGCTGGTCTGTATCCAAAACCATCTGCACCTATACTAACATTATTATGAAAAATACAATGGTCTCCTATTTGGCTATTCTCTCTAATCACGGTCCCTGACCAAATAGTGCAATGGTTTCCTATTTGACTGTGGTCATAAATGCTTACATGCGCGTATATCTGTGTTCCTTTTCCTATAGATACATTTGGACCTATATAAACAAAAGCCCCTATTTTCACATCTTCTGATAATATTGCGGTAGAATGAATGCTAGCAGTTGGATGTATGTCAGTAGCAAAATCAGGACCTTTTTTCGGTGAAAAGGCTTCTAGAAGTTGTGCCATAGCAAGATCTGCATTGTTCACATACAAAAGGGGAATTTTTGTGTGTTCAATTTCTATCCCAGCACTTACCACTACAGCTGCCGCTTTAGTGGTTTCGATAAATCGTTTGTATTTAGCGCTACCAATAAAAGTGATTTGATTTTCAGTAGCATTAGTCAAGTCATTCACTCCAGAAATCACAATATTTTCGCTCCCATTACTTGTTGCTTGAATCAGTTGAGAAATCTCTATTAAGGTGAGTTTGGTTGTCATATTTAGAATTTTTACGAAATTAAACTATTTGAAGGAATTGTATTTTTGATCCTAACAAAAAAAAGATGCCCAATTACTCGGACACCTTTTTCAAAATAAAACAACAACTAACTGTCTTAATTTTCTTGCTTAAATGATACTATAAAACCCATTAAACCTCGTGAGGTTTATAGTTTATTCTTTATTTGTTCCAATTAAAAATGGGGCTTTTCCATCTGTAATAATCACCTTTGAGTTAATTGAGTTAGACAATTTCATAAAAGCCTCAATACTCCTAATTTTAATAATTTCATCTGTTAAGCCTTCTGAAAGAATTTTTTGAGCGTCTCTTTCTCCCGTAGACTCAATGATTTTGCGTTCAGCCTCTAACTTGGCTTGATCCAGAACAAAAACCATTCGCATGGCGTCTTGTTCTGCTTGAAGCTTTTGTTCAATGGAAGAAGACAAACCTCTTGGCAATTGAATGCTTTTCATTAAAACAGCTTCTATAACAATACCTTTTTCAATGAGGTTAGATGCCATTTTAATTTTTATAGCTTCTTCTATATCTGCTCTCTTTCCTGAGTGCATGTCTTTGGCAAAAAACTGAGAACAAACATCTGCTGAAGCAGATCTAAAAACGCTGGTAATAATAGTTTTGTAATTTGGACCTAGTGTTTGTAAAACTTCAGGTACTTTTTCTGTTTGTAATCTGTATAAAATAGATATCTCAGAATCTACGCTTAAACCTTCTTTACTAGGAAGATTTAAGAACATCTCTAGATTGTTGGTTTGAATGGATTCTTTGACAATCTTTGAAGTAATTGGGTTAAAAAAAACAATTCCGTCTGTTTTCACTCCAGATTGAAAATTACCAAAACGCTGTTTTACACCGGCCTCTCCTGGCCGAATCACAGCACAACTAGTAAAACTAGCTGCGAGCATAATTAATAAAATCTTTTTCATAGCATTTTTTATTTCAAATGTATGCTAGTTTAAACATAAGTTTTTATTTAATTATTTAATAAAAAACATAAAAATATATTATGTACTATATTAATATCCTAATAAACAGGTATTTATAGATTAATTTTACTCATTAAGACGATTTCTTAAATAATAGTTAAATTGTCATTATTAAAAGTATTACTATTATATTTGTAAAAAAATTAAAATGGATCAACTGTTATCTAGTTTTAAGATTGCTATTCCCGAAGGTGTATTTATAAAAGATCCTGAGACATCTGTTTTGGGTAAAAACATAATCACCCAAGGGATGGAGCTTATTTATGACATGGGTTTTGACGGTTTTACTTTTAAAAAGCTCGGCATTCATATTGGCTCAAATGAAAGTTCTATTTACCGTTATTTTGAAAATAAACATAAGTTCTTATTATATCTTTCTTCCTGGTATTGGGCTTGGATAGAATACAACCTTGTGATGGAAACCCATTCCCTTTCTGATCCAAAAGAAAAAATAATTCAGGCCGTAACAGTACTCACAAGAAAAGTAAGTAATGATTCTAGTAGCACACATATTAATCTGATTTTATTGCATAAAATAATGATATGTGAGTTCTCTAAATCATTTTTGACTAAATCTGTTGATCAAGAAAATGAACAAGGTTTATTTGTTGCTTATAAGAGAGTTCACAGTCGTTTACAAGATTTTATAAAAGAATCTAACCCAGACTATACTTTTTCAGCTAGTTTGGCAAATACTGTTTTATCAGGGGCTTTACAACAGTTCTACTACAAAAATCATTTTCCCTCCTTAACAGATTGCTCAGATAAAAATGAACCATCTGACTATTACACTAATTTAATTCACAAAACCTTATTTAATGAATCCTAATCAACCGCTTCATCCTTGGAAACGATTTGTTGGTCTTTTAAGTTTAGAAAAAAAAGATATTCTTCAGATTAGTTATTACGCTATTTTTTCAGGTTTCATGACACTGACATTGCCATTGGGTATTCAAGCGATCATAAACTTAATCCAAGGGGCTCAAATAAGCACCTCCTGGATAGTGCTAGTAGTTCTTGTAACATTAGGTGTTGCTTTTAATGGCGCATTACAACTTATGCAACTAAGAATTATTGAAAGCCTTCAGCAGCGAATATTTACCCGCGCTTCTTTTGAATTGAGCTATAGATTCCCTAAAATAAAAATGGAAGCTTTAAGGTCTTATTATCCACCAGAATTGGCCAATAGATTTTTTGACACACTGGCCATACAAAAAGGTCTTTCCAAAATACTGATAGACGCTCCAGCTGCTTTATTGCAAATACTCTTTGCTTTAATATTACTATCTTTCTACCATCCTTTCTTTATAGTTTTTGGATTTATGTTAATAGCCTTGATTTATACTGTTTTTAAGTATACTGCTATTAAGGGTCTAGAAAGTAGTTTAGAGGAATCCAAACACAAGTATAGGGTTGCGCACTGGATTCAGGAGGTGGCTAGATCTATTGTGAGTTTTAAATTATCTGGTAAGACCCAATTGGCATTAGAAAAAAATGATCATTTGGTCAAAGATTATTTAAATGCAAGAGAAAAACATTTTAAAGTTTTAGTGCTTCAATTTATTCAAATGGTTGGCTTTAAAGTACTTGTTACGGCTGGTTTGTTGTTAATTGGTGGGGCTTTGGTACTGAATCAAGAAATGAACATTGGTCAATTTGTCGCTGCAGAGATTATAATCATATTAGTCATTTCCTCTGTGGAGAAATTAATTTTAGGTTTAGAATCTTTTTATGATGTGCTCACCTCATTGGAAAAGTTGGGTCAAGTGGTAGACAAAGAATTAGAGCAACAAAAAGGAGATATTACATCTTCTGAAACCCCGTTTAAATTAAGCTTAAATAATGTGTTTTACAACGTTCCAGATAGAGATACTCCAATACTTTCAAATATCAATTTAGAGATTTCCAACCAATGTAGAATTCTTGTTCGTGGAGAAAGTGGATCTGGTAAATCAAGTCTTCTAAGAATAATGGCTGGTATTATAGACCCAACTTCTGGAAGAATTATAGTCAATGATGCTACATTATCTAGTTTACACCTCAATAGTTACAGAGCACTTTTGGGACTTTCTCTCTCAGAGGAAACTACTTTTGAGGGAACCATTAGAGAAAATGTTAGTTTTAATAACACGGATATTACGGACCAAAGAATAAGAGATGTTTTCAATAAAATTGGCCTTAAAGAGTTTTTAAAAGACCAGCCTAAGGGTTTAGACACCTATTTAAAACCTGAAGGCAAACAAATTGCATACACTGTTGCTAAAAAAATCATTTTAGCAAGGGCCATTATTAAGACCCCTAAACTCCTAATATTGGAAGATCCTTTAGATCAATTTTCTATGGAGGAGGCTGCTAATATTATCGCTTATATTACAGACCCAAAACATACTTGGTCATTAATTGTAGTGAGTGCTAATAAACAATGGGAGTCTTCTTGTAATACTATAGTAACTTTAGATAACGGTAAAATTCAATAAACAGATGTTAAACATATCTAACAACAACATTAATAGTGAAGTGCCTCTAGAGAATTTTATTTCAGGAAAGCATGTTTTAAATAAATCTTATTACAAATACTTCAATCGCTTTTTAATGGTTTTTGCCATAATTGGATTAATTATTTTATTCCTCCCCTGGACACAAAATATTACTGGGAATGGATTTTTAACCACCTTATTGCCTTCTCAAAGACCACAAACCCTTCAATCTCAAATACCTGGTAGAATTGAAAAATGGTACGTACAAGAGGGAGACTACGTGAAAAAGGGAGATACTATTTTAAAAATTTCTGAGGTTAAAAGTGAGTATTTTGATCCAGATTTGCTATCCAGAACACAAGAACAGATAGATGCCAATCAGGGGTCTTCTGTGGCTTATTCAAATAAACAAGTTGCACTAGACAACCAAATCAAAGCATTAGAGCAAGAACTACTATTAAAAAGATCTCAACTAGAGAATAAGATTTTACAAGCTGAATTCAAAGTTTCTAATGACAGCATAAAATTAGTGGCTGCCAAAACAAACGCTGAAATAGCTTTAAGCCAATTTGAAAGGGTTAGAGATCTGGAAAAATTAGATTTAAAAGCAGTTAGAGAAGTAGAAGATAAAAAATTAAAATTGCAAGAAGCTCAAGCTAAGGAAATAGCTCAAGCTAACGATTTAGAGAATAGTAAGAATGAGGCTTTAAATGTAGCGTTAGAGCGTTTACAAGTAGAAACTACTTATATGGATAAGATTTCTAAAGCTCAAAGTGAGATGTTTACTGCACAATCGAATTTTTACAGTGCCAAAGAAAAAGGAAGTAAGTTGTCTAACACTTACAGTAATTATAGTAGGAGAAATGATCTAATGTACATTACAGCTCCCCAAAATGGTTATATTAATAAAACAATTAAAGGAGGTATTGGTGAAACATTCAAAGAGGGTGAAAAGCTTTTAGGGATTATGCCTGCAGATTATGAATTAGCAGTAGAGACCTTTGTTAGACCAATTGATCTACCCCTACTCCACATTGATGAAAAAGTAAGGGTTCAATTTGACGGCTGGCCTGCCATTGTATTTAGTGGTTGGCCCAACGTTTCTTATGGAACTTATGGAGCAAAGGTTGTTGCAATAGAAACTTTTATTAGTGACAATGGAAAGTACAGGGTATTACTCGCACCTGATTCCGAAGATCATGACTGGCCTACTGCAATAAGGATTGGATCAGGGGCAAGAACTTTTGCTTTATTAGAAGACGTACCTATTTGGTTTGAATTATGGAGACAACTAAACGGTTTCCCTCCTAACTATTACGATCCTAACTATAACGCCAATAAAGACAAATAATTAATTAATGAAAAAGATTTTTTCCTTTCTAATTGTTATATTCGGCTTCTCCTTTGTTTTTAGTCAAAATGCTCCTACCCTAAGTTATATTAAATATTTAGAATATGTAACTGACTTTCATCCTTTATTGACTCAAGCCTATAACAGGGCCAAATTTGGTCAAGCCAATCAACAAATGGCAAGAGGGGCTTTTGATCCTAAACTTAGTTTTGAAAATCAGCAAAAAAAATTCAATGACCAATTGTATTACAACCAATCAGGAGGCAGTATTTCCATACCTACTTGGTTTGGTCTTTCACTAAAAGGAGATTATTCAGTCAATGACGGTATATTTTTAAATCCAGAAGATGAATTGCCCTCAGATGGATTGTATTCTGCAGGAATCAGTCTAGATGCCTCTGAAGGACTTTGGATTAACAAACGTATGGCTACATTAAAAAAGGCGGCTATTATAAAAAATCAAACACAAGCAGAAAGAGATTTATTGATTAACGAGCTGGTCACTGAGGCTTCTTTAGCTTATTTTAATTGGCTGTTAGCTTATGACAATTACCAAGTAAATGTGCAGTTTCGAAACAACGCAACACAACGCTTTGAGGGTGTTAGACAACGTGCATTAAGTGGTGATATTGCAATGATAGATACTGTGGAATCGTATACCAACGTGCAACAACGAATTTTGTCTTTATCTGAATCGGAAGTAAACTTAGTAAAAGCGCGATTAGAAGCTTCTAATTATTTATGGGCAGAAGACAATATACCCTTAGAAATAGCTGATAATTCAATTCCTCTGAGCGTATCAGATCTTGAGATAGATGCATTTTTAGGAATAGAAAATGGTGGTTTAGATAATTTTTATTTAACAACACATCCAAAATTAAATATTCTAGAAGCTAAAGTAGGTACCTTAAAAATAGACCGTTCCTTAAAAAGGGCTAGTTTATTCCCAGATGTTACTGCAAACTTTAATGTTTTACAGAGCAATTTGGATCAAATAACACCTTTAAATACAGAACAATACAAAGCTGGAGTTAAGGTGCAATTGCCCTTATTTTTAAGAAAAGAAAGAGGCGATTTGAAAATAACAGCATTGAAGCTATCAGATGCGCAATTAGATTTTAATTATGAAAGTGTGCGAATTCAAAATAAGGTATCCCAAAGCGTACAAGCTCAAAAGGCACTCGTTGACCAGTTAGATCTTTCTACCGGGTTAGTAAACAATTACAGTAAATTATTAATCGGTGAACAGCAAAAATTTAATGCAGGAGAAAGTTCTCTTTTTGTTGTGATAAGTAGGGAACAAAAGCTCATAGAATCTAAAATTAAATTAAACCGCACTTACAATAAGTATTTAAGTAATAAGGCAAATCTTTTTAATGCCATGGGTCTAGTGATCCCTACCCTGAAGCCTTAATTTTTTGGATGATATCTTTTCAGTTTTAAGAATAAATAGTTGGCTTAATATTTTCTCTTTCATTATTTGTTATATTTAGTCACACGATAAACCAAATTAGAAAATGAAAAGACAATTTTTAAATTTAGCTGTTATTGCCATTGCATGTAGTTTCAGTGGCTGGTCTCAGGACCAAAGTGTTATTGAACGTATAGTCAGTGAAGCCAACGAAAATTCTCAATTAGAAGTTCTTGGACAAGAACTCATGGATGGTATTGGCCCAAGACTTGTGGGAACACCTCAAATGAAACAGGCTCATGACTGGGCGGTTGATAAATACAGTCAATGGGGTATTTCAGCAAAAAATGAAGCTTACGGTACTTGGAGGGGCTGGGAAAGAGGTATTACACATATAGACATGTTGTCTCCAAGGGTTCAAAGTTTACAGGGTACGCAACTTGCCTGGAATCCATCTACTTCAAAAAAAGGCGTTACAGCAGAAGCTATACTCTTGCCCTTAGTAACCAATCCAGAAGAATTTCAATCTTGGTTGCCTAATGTTAAAGGTAAATTGGTCATGATTTCTCCATTAGAGGCTACCGGCAGACCTGACTACAATTGGGAAGAATTTGCAACAGAAGCTTCATTAGACAAAATGAAAGCAGCACGAGAAATTGCAACTAAAGCATGGCGAGAAAACATGAAAAACACTGGTTTCACTTCAAGAAGTATTATTGAAGCGCTTGAAAATGCGGGGGCAGCTGGGATAGTGAGCTCTTATTGGTCTAAAGGTTTTGGGGTGAGCAAAATATTCAGTGCTAGAACTAAAAAAATACCCACTGTAGACTTAGAATTAGAAGACTATTCCATGGTTTATAGGTTGGCCGCAAGAGGTGAAAAACCTGTTTTAAATATTGTAGCACAATCAAAAGATTTGGGTGAAGTACCTACTTTTAATACGATTGCTGAAATTAAAGGAACAGAGAAACCAGAGGAATATGTCATACTATCTGCTCACTTTGATTCTTGGGACGGTGGAACGGGCGCAACGGATAACGGGACAGGTACCCTTGTTATGATGGAAGCCATGAGAATTTTAAAAAAGATAGTCCCAAATCCTAAGAGAACTATATTAGTGGGTCATTGGGGAAGTGAGGAACAAGGTCTGAATGGTTCTAGAGCTTTTGTTGAAGATCATCCAGAGATTGTTTCTCAAGTACAAGCTGTTTTTAACCAGGACAATGGCACAGGAAGGGTGGTAAATATTTCTGGCCAAGGATTTCTTCATGCCTATGATTATATAGGCAGGTGGCTTCATGAAGTTCCCCAAGATATTACACAACACATTGAGACTAATTTTCCTGGTACTCCAGGAGGAGGAGGATCTGATTACGCTTCTTTTGTGGCTGCAGGTGCACCCGCATTCAGCTTGAGCTCCCTTAGCTGGTCCTATTGGAACTATACTTGGCATACCAATAGAGATACTTATGACAAAATTGTTTTTGACGATGTGAGAAACAATGTAATTCTAACAGCTGTATTAACATATATGGCTTCTGAGGACAACGAAAAGACTTCTAGAGAAAAAATAGTATTGCCCATAAGTAAAAGAACAGGTAAACAAATGGAGTGGCCTGCTACAAGATCTCCAAATAGAAAAGGTGGTATGTAATTAAGTGTCATTATTACATATAAAAAGTCCTGTAAATTAAGTTTACAGGACTTTTTATAGTTAAATAAAATCTTTAAGACAGATTAATGTTTTTATTGCTTTTGAACTTTAACAGCATTCATTCCTTTTTGTCCACGCTCTAATTCAAAGCTAACTTTATCATTTTCCATGATCTCGTCAATTAAACCACTTACATGAACAAAGTGCTTCTCTTGAGAAACGGCATCTATGATAAATCCAAAACCTTTAGATGCGTCAAAGAAAGAAACTTTTCCAGTTCTTAAAGGATCTTCCTCTTCTTCATCCCTATCTTCCCTTTTAGGGATTCCAATAACAATTGACTCAGCGTCTACCTTAACTTTTAAACTAGGATCAGGAGGAGTGTCAGTAAAGTGACCATTCTCATCTACATAAACCAACATGTCTTCTAAACTATTTGGTTTCTCAGCATTGGCTTTGCGTTCTAATTTCTTCTTTTGCTTGTCGTCACGTTTTTTTAAACGTTTCTTCTCTTTCTCTTTTTTGTTAAAGGTTTCTTGCGCTCTCGCCATTTCGATTGATAAGTTTTAAGAACCAAATGAATAAAGGTTCAATAGGTTACAAATATACGTCAGTTCTCTCATATTTTATCTAAAAATGAATAATAATGTGCATTACCTCAAGAAAATAGCATTTCTAAAATGACTGGACTTCTTTTGTAAATCAATGAGATATCCGTTAATAACTGCATGACTAATAATACCATTTTTTGAAAGTAAAAAACTTGGGTTTAAACCTACATAGAGTCTAAAGTCAGGTAGCATAAATTTTTTACTCACCACTTGCATGGGAAAATTAAATCCATTGTCCTCCATGGCTAGTGGGCCACGCCAATACACATAGCCTTTTTTTAGTAATTCATAAGCCCTTTCTTTTGTTGGAAGCACGCCCTCTTTTGGATTGTATATTTTCCCTGGGATAATTTTGTACCCATTGGCTGGTAATGTTTCGTAACCATAATAGGTAGACAAGTCGCCCAAATCCATAATTTGTGCCTTGGTATAAAAATTAGAATGAGAAGCATTGTCTACCTCTAGATAATGTACCCCAATATCCAAGGTATAAGTGTTTCCTAATAATTCATATTGGACATCTTCAATCTTAAGATCAAATAATTTACGGTCATTTTGCGGTATTTTTTCATAGTCAGCCAAATCAATTTTTTTATAGGATTTTGTAGCAATACTATAAAGTGCGGCTAAAATAGAGACGTAATTCAATTGTCTTATTTCCTGTTTTTCTGTATCGTTTAAATAACCACCAGACTCAATTAAGATAGCAGAAGTACCCCATTTTTGAATATTGTCTCCAAATGCTCTGGGCTCAAAATCGTCATTGTAACGTCCTACCTGCCCTGGTGCAAAACCTTGAACCAATTCATTCATCAATACAATTACTTTCATGGCGTTCCCCCTGACCTCATTAATATCTTTTTCATAATTATAAGCAGGCGCTAAGTAGGACAAGGTCGCTGGCTTATCTGTCCTTTCTGCATTGTAATACTTACTTTGGTCGTGTAAGTTAAACCCAAAATCTGCTTCTAAACTATCTCTTACTCTTTTTAAAGTTCGCCCTTCGGGCGATGCCAAGTCCAAGGCGTCACGATTAATATCTATTCCTAAGGCATTCCTTCTAGTGAAAACTTCAGCACCATCTGGATTAAGCATAGGCAAAAAGTGAAATCTCAATTTCTTTAAAAGTAATTTTTGAGCTTTGTTTTTTTGCTCTGATGAAAAGTAATTTAATATATCAAAAATTGCTTGGGTGGCTGTAGGCTCATCTCCATGCATTTGGGACCAAAGAAAAACATCGGTGTCTCCATTACCTAAGCTTAATAGAGATAAGCTTCTTCCCTCAATGGACTCCCCTACTTTAGTGACAGTAATTCCAGCTTGATTTTTGTATTTTTCGATAAGTGGTTGAAGGTCTTCATGTTTAATCCTTCTTTTATTTAAGGAAGGCTCTTTAAAGTTTTCATACTCTGATACCAAATCTTTGACCAATTGGTCTTGAGCTAGTGTAGGCCTTGACACTAAAAATAAAAATAAGGAGAAAAAAATAACTGTTTTATTAAGTGAACTCATAGAAAAAATAGTTTGGATGCTGTTTTATACTAAGTATTGGACTAATTTATTTGATATTAATTATGGTACATTAGAGGGGTTAGGTATAAATTTTAACTTTGAAGTTGCCCTTCTGATTTTTGCCATAAAGGCTTCTCCTGGGTCTGTTTTTTGCGTTCTATATCCTTTATCTATTTCCTTCCAAAGAGGATGATTTTCAAATAAAGTGTATTCATAATGACCAATAAGATAATTGATTGAATACTTTGATTTTAAGTATTTAATTAATTTTATATTAGAATTTAATTGTGCTTTTGTTAGTGGTGTTTCTTTAGTGCCTCCAACATTTTCAATACCTATAGCAGCATGGTTCAAACCTATTACATGCCTGGCCATATGGTTTTCTGGCATGAGTCTATAAATAGTGCCATCTTGATCTACAAGAAATTGAGCAGATACATTCAGGGCACTTTGATTCACTAACTCAGGCCTCCAATTCGGAAGAGACTCATTGTAAAATGCATCGAATGATTTTTCAAGTGTAGGAATTGCAGTCCAATGTACCACAATCATTTTGGGGTTTATCAGAATATTCTGCTGTATTATGCCATATCTATTCTCTAAGTATTCCTTGGTGAGTTTTTTTCGTTGCTCGTTAAAAACTATGGGTTTGTCTACAATTGGAACTGTGATGGCACAAGAATTTAAAAAAAGTAAACCTATAAAACATATTAATAGACGCATTCGAATTGTTTTTATTTTATAAAGCTACAAATATTTGATATGATATAAGATTTAATTGAATATTCCCTTTAGACTTTATAATTGACTTGACTTATTGTATTTTTGTATGGCTATGAAAGAATCAAAAAAACCAGATGCTGTTGTTTATGACAAGGACAAACAGCAATATAATGCACATATCTTACCGTATGCTACAGGTGTTGGCGCCCCGCAGATTACTGCACCAGACGTAAGTAGTTGGAAAAATACTCAAGTCCAAAAAGTCAATCATGAGTTTAAAGCCCAGTTTAATGCTTTAAAGGAACAGTACGCTCAAATGATGGATTCCTATGATTTTAATAAGAGAGTTTACAGTTCAAAATTTAGTTTTGAACCCATCATAGGAGAAACTTACTTCCTTTATTTGGACAAGCAAGGCAATGATTTTTTGTCTCTAATCCCTCCCACTCAATGCCGCTTTGAGTACTCAGCTACTTGTACTATAGGTCCTGATAAAATTTGGATAAAAAGAGATTAATATAAGCTATTTCACTATTTTAGGGCAATTAATGCTACTGAAATGAAATGGTTTAAAAGGATTGCTGGAATTATATTTTTATTGATTGTTATTGCTATAGGGTTTAATTACCCCAAATTAACACTAATATCTGGTTATAGTTCAAAATACATAGCCAGTTCGGCTTTTATCGCGGGTCATTCTAAAAGCTATATTGAGGCTAATGACAACAATATCCCCAATATTAAATTGGCTACAAATGAGTTGGATTATCCAATGAGTAAGGCATCGGCACGCGTTTTTGGCCTTCAAGAACGCGAAGCCATTTATAAAGAAGGCTTGGGAGCTATTCTATTACCTAAAGGGGTTTCTCCTACCGATTTAGATAATTTTCTAATCCCTAGAAGAAATCTAACACCCATTGAAAAGCCCTATCCAATAGGTCATTTAGCACCACTGGACACCGTGTTGCCTTCTGTTGATTATTCAGCCATTCAAGATGCCTTAGAGGTAGTTTTTGAAGACAACCATATTCAGAAATCAAGATCTGCACTCATACTGTATAAAGGACAACTTATTGGGGAGAAATATATAGATGGGTTTGGTCCAGACACGCCCGTTCTTGGCTGGTCTATGACCAAAAGTATTATTGCTACAATTTACGGAATTCTAGAATATCAGGATAAATTAAAAGTGAGCGATCCTGTGGCTTTGGAAGATTGGACCAATGATGAAAGGGCTAATATTACCATTGATGATTTATTAAGAATGCAAAGTGGCTTGGCTTTTGAAGAAGATTATTCCGTCATTTCAGATGTGACCAATATGTTGTTTAACGAGGCAGATATGGCGCAGCTGGCTATTGATAAGCCCAGGATTGCAAAACCCAGGGAAATATGGTCTTATTCTTCAGGGACTACGAATATTTTATCTAAATACCTTAAATTATTTAGTTCAGACGCCCAGCAATACTTAGATTTCCCTTATGCGCAATTAATCGATAAAATTGGAATGCATTCTATGGTAATTGAAACAGATATGGTGCAAACATTTGTTGGTTCTTCCTACGGATGGGCCAGCACAAGAGATTGGGCAAGATTCGGCTTACTGTATTTGCAAAACGGGGTTTGGAATGGTTCTAGAATTTTTAGCGACAGCTGGGTGAATTACATTAGCACGCCTACTCAGGCTTCTAATGGAGCATATGGCGCCCATTTTTGGCTCAATGCGGACGGGCACTTAAAAGATGTTCCTAGAGATCTCTACAGTGCCAATGGACACGATGGACAGCATGTTTATGTCATTCCTTCTAAGGACTTGGTGATCGTAAGGACTGGTTTAGGAGAGCGTCCAAATTACAGAGCCAATGATTTTATTGCAGCCATAGTAGCAGCTGTTGAATAGTACATCAATCATTTTTTTTAGGCGATATAGCTGTCCTTGTCAAAGTTTGGTGGTCTCTTTTCTAAAAAAGCATTTCTGCCTTCTTTAGCTTCATCTGTCATATAGGCCAATCTAGTTGCTTCTCCTGCGAATACTTGCTGTCCTACCATACCGTCGTCTGTGAGGTTCATGGCGAATTTTAACATCTTAATGCTTGTTGGAGATTTTGCAAGGATCTCTTGTGCCCATTTGTATGCGGTAGATTCAAGCGCATCATGCGGAATAACAGCATTCACCATCCCCATATCAAAAGCTTCTTGAGCGTTATAATTCCTTCCTAAAAAGAAAATTTCTCTGGCTTTTTTCTGCCCAACCATTTTAGCTAAATAGGCAGATCCGTAGCCCCCATCAAAACTGGTAACGTCTGCGTCAGTTTGTTTAAATATAGCATGCTCTTTACTGGCAAGAGTTAGGTCACATACCACGTGAAGACTATGCCCTCCTCCTACTGCCCAGCCCGGAACTACTGCAATAACTACCTTTGGCATAAAACGAATTAACCTTTGTACTTCTAGTATATTTAGGCGGTGGTTACCATCTTCACCAACATATCCTTTATGACCCCTAGCTCTTTGGTCTCCCCCACTACAAAAAGAAAATACACCATCCTTAGGTGAAGGTCCTTCACCGCTCAGTAATACTACACCAATAGATGGATCTTCATGAGCGTCATAAAATGCATCGTATAATTCAGAAGTTGTTTTAGGCCTAAAAGCATTTCTTACTTCTGGTCTGTTAAACGCTATTCTAGCGACTCCATTAGATTTTTTATAAGTAATGTCTTCGTATTTCTTCACTTCTTTCCAAACAATATTTTCCATGGTTGAATTTTTCAGCAAGTTACGTATTCTTGTTTTTTTCTGTGATCCATAATGACATATATTTTGATGCCTGGAATTGCTGCTCTTGCAATAGACTTCCCATGAAATTATTGATCCTGTGGTCTGCTAAACAATTGCTTATTTGAGTGAGGTATTCAAATAACTTAATTTCATAAACACTGCGCTCAAATGACTGATCTATCAATTTATATCCTTCACTTTTAAGTTTTTTCCATTGGGCTTTATCCTGATATATAGTTACTGACATTTGAGCGAATTCCTTACTTTCATTGGCTACTTCACCGGGCCAATTCACTGTATAATCCATTCCCTCTTTTCCTGTAGATGTTGTAATGTGAGGGCAGCCGTAAACAAATCCTTCTAATATTTTTCCTTTAATTCCAGCACCAAATCTCAAAGGAGCTAGATTTACCCTGTGTTTGGTAAACGGCGTTTTAACATCTTTTACTTGACCAATAATGTGAAACCCAATATTGGGCTTGTGGAGTTTGAAGATTTTCTGGGGCAAGTAGGCTCCATAGATATATATCTCTGCTAATTTGTGTTGTTTTTTAATCAGTGGCCAAATGCTGAAATACAAACACTTTATAGCGTCTATATTGGGCTTATGAAGTCCATTGCCAATAAAAAAATAACCTGATCTTTTGTGGTAATCTGCACTTGCCCTATGGGCTTGTAAATGTTGCTTAGGATAAGTGATTGGTAATAATAAACACAAATGAGGTGGAACTTTAAAATGATCTACCAACACAGTCATTTCAAATGAAGAAACCACCAAATTTAAATCACTTCTAAATATACTAGCCAATTCTCTTTTGGTCAGCCCTCTTGAATTTAATTCATCTAAGTCTGTCACATAATCAAATAAGGAGTAGGGTGCATCTTTATGCTGCTTAATGTAAAATGTGTTTTGTTCCTCTCTTAGTTCTCTTAAACAATGTAGGTCTTCTGTATCTAGTATAGTAAGGGCATTAGGAAGTATATCGCGAACCCGCCAACCAAATTGTTCCTCTGATATAAATCTGTCGAAAAGAACTACATCTGGTGCAATTTCTTCTAGTAATAAATCAAAAGAGGGGTCATTCACTAGAATTTGTTGGGTAGTAATGCCTTTTTCTTTTAAGGTATGTTGTCCTTCTAAATGCTTGCTAGTAGCTGCAAAAGTAATCTCAAATTCTCGAGAAATAAAAATAGCTAGTAACTCATGTATACGAACACCAGCAGCAGTAGCGTTGGCTTCAGGCCAATTGGTGCTAATACAAAGGAGTTTTTTGTTCATATTAAAATGAAATTATTACATTTTTAGTAAAATGAAGTCGTTTTGATTTCAAAAAGTTCTCCGCTTCTAAATCCCTTTGAATCTTACATTTTTTCAGCAAACATCTGAGATATTTTGAGCCTTAATTTTCTCTCATAGTCTTCCTCCAACCACTCTTTGTAGTTTTTTGTATTATTCATAATACAATAAGAATAGAGTCTTATTCTGTAGGCAATTTCTTCCTTGAGCAATTTGGCCAACATTCGAGCGGCAAACACATCTTTACTATTCTCAAAACAAATTTGAGCGTGTTGTGAGATACTTCTGTCTAATACTTCTTTTGACTTTAAACCTTGTGCAAACACCTCTTTATACACTGATTTTACGTCAAATTGAAGCACAGTAGAATTTTTGAATTTTTGCTTTAAGCTAAAAGGCATCTCATAAACAAATTCTCTTTCAATATCCTCGTCATTTTTAATATTTTCTAGATAAAAATCAGGAAAATGGAAGATCTCCTGCCAATCAATTGAAGCATTCCATGGACCAAACCTAGCAATGTTGTTACCCATGTCTATTACATTGAAATGAGATTTGTTATCCAATATTCTAGACCCTCTACCAATCATTTGGAAATATAAGGTCAATGATCTGGTGGCCCTATTTAAAATAATGGTCTCTACGCTAGGTTCATCAAATCCGGTCGTTAAAATGCTCACTGATGTTAAAATGGCATTGGGCGTTTGGGAAAACCATTCTAAAATTTCCTTTCGCTCAGAAGCACTATTTTTATTATCCAAGTGTCTAATATCATGTCCAGCCTTTTTAAAAGTCTCATAGACGTATTTAGACGTATTTATACCATTATTAAAAATGAGGGTTTTTGAACCTAAGGCAATTTCTTCATAAGCCTCAAGCAATTGTGACAACATAGAGTGGTTGCCGTAAAATGCATCAGAAGATTTTACGGTATAGTCTCCATTGATCCCTAATTTTAATGTCTTTAAACTTACATTTTTGTTATACAAATGCGCCTGTGCTAGAAACTTCTTATCAATTAAAGAACTAATAGACTCACCTACAATAAGTTTCTTGTAGTGGTCTTTCATTGGGAGCTTAATGTTTGAACTGAGTGGCGTTGCAGTAACTCCTAATATAACAGCATGTTTGAAAAACTTCATCAGTTTTCTAAATGAGTTATAATGCGCCTCATCTATAATAACCAAACCAATGTTATCTAAGCTTACTTTTTCCTCTTGCAACCTGTTGTTAAGTGTCTCTACCATAGCCACAAAACAACTGTAATCTTCTTGATCTTCTAGAGATTTCACGTCGGAATTAATAATTTTATTGTGTACTCCAAATCCTTCCAACATTTTAGATGTTTGGGTACTCAACTCAATTCTGTGGGTAAGAACAACTACCTTTTTGCCTTTGGTAGCGATATATCTTTTTGCTATTTCTGAAAAAACAACCGTTTTACCCCCACCTGTAGGTAACTGATATAATAAGTTAGTATCAGTAGGAGCACTGTCTAGGTAGTCAAAAATGGCATCTAGATCCTTTTGTTGATAATCGTAAAGTGTTTTCTCAGAAAATTTCGTTGAAACAGCCAAATAGCAAAGTTTTTTAATAGTTTTTGTGAAATGATTTTTAAGATTTCTCTAAAAAATGAAACGCACAAAATTAACAGATTTTTACCGCTAAGCATAAGGAATCATCGAAAAAGATTAAATTAATATCCCTTGGAAGTATCTACTTGATTTAAAAGTGGTTGGTTACTCATTAGTCTATTATAATTAACTATTATTTGAGTAACGACAGATTCTGGACTAGAAATACTTGCGCAATGTGGTGTTATTTGGATATTTGGATGTTCCCAAAATGGGTTTTTTGTATCTAAAGGCTCCGTTGAAAAAACATCTATAGCGGCGCCGCACATGTGACCATTATCAATACTTTGGATTAAATCTTCACCTACCAAATGTGGTCCCCTTGCCACATGAATTAGATATGATCCGCTGGGTAATTTTGAGAATAAAGATTCCTTTAAAATTCCATTTGTATCAGGTGTTAATGG
Organism: Flavobacteriaceae bacterium; assembly: GCA_018401115.1. Classification (GTDB taxonomy): domain Bacteria; phylum Bacteroidota; class Bacteroidia; order Flavobacteriales; family Flavobacteriaceae; genus MAG-120531. Next base: position 402,843 of record JAGYKX010000005.1, read on the forward strand.
AAGTAAACACACCAAAACATTGGTCTTTTCTAAAAATAAATCCAAATCCAATTTCTCATATGTTGTGATTCCTTCGATTTGTTTTTTAGAATTAGACCATCCTAAAACATTAAAACCCTGAATCGCTAATGCTTTCGCTGTGGCAGATCCTAATACGCCCATTCCCATTATGCCGATCGTTATATCTTTCTTTCTCAAATAAGGGTTTTGCTGCCAAAGTGATGAAGATTGTTGTGAATAATATTGATACAAACCCTTCATATGAGCATATACTTGTGCTGTAACAAACTCTTCCATATCTGTTATCAATAAAGGATCTACTACCCTAGTCATTAACAATTCTTGACGAAAAGAAGGATCTTCGAAAATAAAGTCTACTCCTGCGCCCATAGAAGCTACACATTTTAAATTTTTGTATTGGTCAAATAATCCATGAGGCTGTTTCCATACCAATGCCATTGTGATTGTTTCTTTTGGATGTGGTTCATTATAGTCATAACATTCAATTTGACTTGCTTGAGAATTAAATGCGTTTAACCATTGAGAAGTCTTTCCATCTTGTCTGATCAGTAATATTGCCATGGGGTAGGTTAAGTATATTGCATAAATAAATTTAAGAGGTTTAATCTTCTATAGTTTGCAAACTCATTTCAAAATCATAGGCATTTTCCCAATCTTTACTAGAGTTATAAATTGCTAAGATTTGTGTTTTATACAAAGGGACTATTCCATGATAACTTGTTAGATGAAGGGCCTCTTTGTAAAAATTACAAAAACTTTTAAAAAATGGTAATCGCTGGGGTCTTTCCTGACAAAATGTGTGCATTATTCCAATGTTATACCACATAAACTCAACAATTAATTCAGGAGACATACCAAGCGTCTTGAAATGCTTTATATACTTCTGAGCAACTGACCTCCTAGCCTTTGGTCGTTTCCTTTTTAAAGGGAAGAACTCACTAGCCACCATGATTCTAGCCTGTTCTAACAATTTGTTTTCGTTAGGGTTAAATACAAAATTAAAATAAGTTTTTACCTCTGGAAATTTGTCATAAAGGTCTAAGACCATTAATTCCAAGTGCTCTTTTTGCAATTCAAATAGGTGTTTTTGCAGTAATTTTTTACTCATATGGCTTGTTCCAAAAAATAAAAGTACAAATGATTGTTTAGATCGAGTAATCAATTTTAAAATATAACGGCTAAAAACTTAAAGTTTTCTTAAAACCTAATCGTTTTGAGCGTCTAATTTTGGAGAAATCTATTAAAATGCGTAATATGATAAATAATAAAATTCCCAAAAGAAAAACTCCTAGATGAGGCAGCTTAAAATAGTAAAACAGGTTACCAATAGAGAATCCAAATCCTTAGATAAATATCTACAAGATATTAGCAAAATAGACCTGATCAATGCTCAGGAAGAAGTTGAATTAGCTCAAAGAATCAAAGCTGGAGATGCTGTGGCTCTGGAGAGACTAACTACAGCAAATCTAAGATTCGTTGTTTCTGTTGCTAAACAATACCAAAACCAAGGACTTACCCTACCAGATTTAATTAACGAGGGAAATGTTGGATTGGTAAAAGCAGCAAAACGTTTTGATGAAACAAGGGGTTTTAAGTTTATATCTTATGCTGTTTGGTGGATTAGACAAGCTATTTTACAAGCATTGGCAGAACAAGCGAGAATTGTTAGATTGCCTTTAAATAAAATTGGTTCCATCAATAAAATCAACAAAGCTTTTTCTTACTTGGAACAAGCGCACCAACGTCCTCCCTCCCCAGAAGAAATTGCTAAAGAACTTGAAATGACTGTAAATGATGTAAAACAGTCGCTAAAAAACTCAGGAAGACATGTCTCCATGGACGCTCCATTGATCGATGGAGAAAATTCAAGTTTGTATGATGTTTTAGATTATGGAGATTCACCTAGACCGGATCAAGCACTCCTCCAAAGCTCATTGCACACCGAAATCACAAGGGCCTTAGATACGCTTTCTCCCAGAGAGGCAGACGTTATTAAACTTTTTTATGGAATAGGAGAACAACCTCCTATGACCTTGGCAGAAATTGGCTTAACTTTTGACCTTACTAGAGAAAGAGTCAGACAGATTAGAGAGAAAGCCATTAGAAAATTAAGACATAGTTCAAAAAATAAATTATTAAAAACCTATCTTGGATAGCTAAAATACCCTCACATATGAAACCAACTCTTTATATCTTAGGATTAATTGCTTTAAGCTCATGCAAAAATACCCCAAAAGAAATAGAAAGCCTAAAAGATAAAATAGACAGAATACACAATGAAGCTATTACTATAGATACGCACAACGACATTAACACTGCTAATTTTACCGATAGTATTAATTATACCCAAAGATTAGACACCCAGGTTAATCTTCCAAAGATGAATGAAGGTGGTTTAGATGTAAGTTGGTTAATTGTCTACACTGGACAGGGTGAATTAACGGAGGAAGGATTTAAAAATGCGAAAATTAATGCCTTGAATAAATTCTCTGCTATTCAAAAACTCACTAAAGAATTAGCGCCAGAAAAAATTGGCTTAGCGACTACATCAAAAGAAGTAAGGTCTCTTGTTAACTCTGGAAAAAAAGTAGCCATGATAGGTGTAGAAAACGCATACCCAATAGGCTTAGATATAGAAAATTTTGAAACGTATTACAATTTAGGTGCTAGATATATATCATTGTCTCACAATGGTCACAGTCAATTTTCTGATTCAAATACGGGAGAGAAAGACAATATTTGGCTTCATAATGGTTTAAGTGATTTTGGAAAAGAGGCTGTTGCTGAAATGAATAGACTAGGAATTATGATTGATATTTCTCATCCTTCTAAAGAAGCCATGAAACAAATGATAGCGCTTTCAAAAGCCCCTATCATAGCCTCTCATTCCTCTGCTAGAGCTTTGTGTGATCATTCAAGAAATTTAGACGACGAACAACTATTGTTACTGAAAAAAAATGGTGGGGTGGTACAAACCGTGGCTTTTTCTTCATATCTAAATACGGAAAAACATGAAGCTAGAAATAATTATGCGAAAGACCTATATACAACTATAGCCAATGGAATGGGGGTTAAATGGTACGAGAGAAGTGAATTTTCCTCTTTGTCTAGTGAACAAAAAGCCAAATTCATGGAAATATATCCTAAGGTTTTAGCCAAGGGAAAAGAAATGCTAGCACAAGACCCTAATGCTCCTGAAGCTGTTTCAGTAGTAGATTTTGTTAATCATATAGACTATATAGTAAATCTTATTGGTATTGACCATGTTGGTATCAGTTCAGATTTTGACGGTGGTGGTGGTATTGAAGGATGGTCAGATGCTTCTGAAACCAAAAATGTCACCGAGGAACTTGTCAAAAGAGGATATACTCAAGAACAAATCAATAAACTTTGGGGAGAAAATCTGCTAAGGGTTTTAGATGAAGTTCAAGAAATAGCCGCAGAATATAAGTCTTAAATTTTAGCTTTTTATGAACGAAAGGTCAACACTTATAGCTTCTATAAGACCTCCATTAAATATCATTCCAACTGATGATGTTGAAAGTGAAATTCACTTCCAAAATGAAATCCTCAGGCCTGTACTAAAACTTCAAAATGATCTCTTTATAGAAGTAATGAGACATTATTTTTTTAAACACAAAAACACCTTTTATACATTATCTCTTGAGAAACGTCTCTCATTCATTGAAAATGCTATACAAAAAGATGTGAAATTTCGTAATGCACTAAAAGGAATGATCATTGGTCAGTTTAGTGTGGAAGAATATGTATTATATCAGAAAAACGCTTCTAAACTCAATAAGAGAATGATGAAAATGCTCATCCAGCGTTATCACTCGCAAATACAATTATTTGAAAAACCTTTAAGTTAAAATAAAGATTCTCCGTTTAAATCAGTTGTTAGAATGTCACTCATCAAGTCTAAGAATGGTCTAGACGCCTCAAATGCTTTGACAGTATTAATAATGAAATTTTTAGAGCAAATCTCCTCATCCTTTAAAGAATGAATAAATACAAAGTTTTTTCTTCTCAGTAAGTCAATTTCAAAGTGTTCTTTAGAAAACCCCTTTGGAGCAGTCTTGAGTGTATCTCCTTGAAAATTTCCCCAGATGTTTTTAAAAGACTTATTGTTTAAGAGGTCGTGAAAATCTGTAGCATCAGTTTCAATTTCCTTCCTAATTCTAAACAAATCTTCCTTATTTGGGTCCCAAAATCCTACGGCTAAGAAAGCATCTCCAGGCTTTAAATGAATATAGTATCCACCCCTTAGAGATTGCCCCATTCGAGACAAAGACCCTGAAAAATAATCTTTATAGGGTGTTTTATCATTAGAAAAGCGAACATCTCTATATATTCTGAACATCTTAAGTTTTTCAATATCATCCGTCTCTGACAAACCCTCTTTGACACCCTCTAAAACAGCTTTAACCTCTGATTGGTGTAATTTAAAGGTCTCTTTATTCTCCTCAAACCATTCCCTATTGTTATTCAGACTCAATTGGTTAAGGTATTTTAAGCAATCATTTGAAATATTCATTATTTATTTTTTTTGTATGTCTCATTATATCAAAAAAGAATGTATTTGTATTTATCACAAAGACTACATCCATTTTTTCAATTTAAAATATATAAGCATCCCTATAAAACAACTACCCATTAGTATCCAAACCAAAGGATAACCAAATTTCCAGTGAAGTTCAGGCATATTTTCAAAATTCATTCCATATATTCCCGCTATAAAAGTAAGCGGAATAAATATTGACGCCATTATGGTAAGTACTTTCATTACTTCATTCATTTTGTTGCCCATTGTGCTCATATGTAATTCCATGAGGTTGGTGCTCATTTCCCTGTACAGTTGAAGTGTTTCGTTTATTTCTGCACATTGGTCGGATAAGTCTCTTAAGAATACTTTGGTCTCTTCTTTTATTAATGGATGGGTAGAGTTCAGCAGTTTTTGAACCAAATCTTTTGAGGGATATATATGCTGTCTAAGCTTTAGTATTTCTTTTTTTAGCTTCTGAATTTTCTGCCCTTGTGAAGGCTCTGAATTGTAATATACCATGTCTTCTAGTTGGTCTAATTTCAAGCCCAATTGCTCTAAAGCAATAAAATAATGATCTACTACAGCGTCTAATAATGCAAAAAACAAATAATCAGCTCCACGTTGTCTAATTCTAGAGACTTCTTGAGAAAGCCTAGTCCTCACGCCATTAAAAACATCCTCCTCTACCTCTTGGAAAGTAATTAATTTGCCCTCTAAGAGCACCATAGCTAAATGCTCGTATTTTAAAGAAGCATTATCATCAAAATAAACCATCTTAAACACCCCAAATAAATAATGATCAAAGTCATCTATTTTAGGTCTTTGATGCGTGTCAACTACACTCTCTAAAGTGAGTAAATTGAGGTTTAATGAATTTCCAAGTGTTTTAATAAAAGATTCATCCGTAAGGCCTGCAATATTGAGCCATTGAGTTTTTGTTTCATTTAGAAAATATGTTTCAAGAGCTTTATTTGTATCAAGAACTGAAGAATTACAATGGTCTTTATCAAATTCAACCAGTGACACTATATGTTTCTGATCTTTTCTTTCTCCAATGTATTTTACCGTTCCGGGAGCTAGCCCTAATTTTGAATATCTCCTAGATTTTTTGTGAAAGGAAGTGAAAGTCATTATGAAAATTTAATATTAGGTACTATTTAACTTTTTATTATCCAGAGAATAATCAAATAATAATTCTTTGAGATGCAACCCTGAACCAGCAGCAACATATGGAATAAAATCATCCAAATCACTGTTTAGTAATTTTTTTAACCCATCTAAATCAATTTCATTCCTCCCTAAGCAAACAAGGGCACCCATCATGAGTCTAATCTGGTACCTCAAGAATCCTTTACCCCTAACTTCTAATACATAAGAGTCTTTTGGGAAGAAACTTGCCACAATAGTTGTATTTAATTTTAACTCACAAGATATTATAGTTCTCAAGGTTTGAGACTTTTTTTTGTCCTTTCTAGCAGTAAAATTTTTAAAGTCGTGGGTACCTACAAATAATTTTGCAGCCTCTTGCATGAGCGTAATATTTAATTCCTCAGGATAATTAGCCATAATGGGTGCACAAAAAGGATGGGCCTTAGATCCAAATGAAAAAAGATAGCAATAGGTTTTTTCTTTTGCAGAGTGAATGATATTAAATTTTTCTGCAACCGCTGTTATGGATTCTATCCTAATGTCTGCGGGAAGGTTTAAGTTTAATTGATCTACTAGCGATTCTATTTCATTTAAAGGCTCATAGTCAATAAATAATTCAAAGGCACCATCAATGGAAGACACTTTTGCATCTGTTCTTCCTGCTCCAAGTATTTTAAAAGACCGCTCCTTACCTAAAACAAACTTTATGGTCTTTGTTAGCATTCCCTCTATGGTTTTATATCCAGGTTGATTTTGCCAACCGCTGTACCTAAACCCTAAGTAAGACACCCTCACTAAATAATAATATTTCTTCTTTTGCATGCCCTATTAATATGATTAAAAATATAAAATAATCCATGAAAAGCACTTCATACTAGATTAAATACTATATGCATTTGAATAGATAAATAATAACTAAACTTAATTTCAAACAAATAGTAACATCTATGAAATCTATCGGAAAAAATAAGTCACCATGTGGTTTACAATACTATGAATTATAGTATTATTGTGGAATCTTTTAGGCATTGGGGCCTATTTAATTTATGTTTATTTGACAGATGAAATGATCAGTGAACTACCTCAAGCGAAAATATACATTATCTACAACAACCCTGTTTGGGTAATGGAGCTTTCGCATTAGCCGTTTGGGATGGCTTATTAGGATCCATTTGTATGATGTTTAAGAAGAAAATGAGTGTCTACTTATTTCAAATATCGTTTGCAGGCATATTTTTACAAAACATTCACAGTTTTTTCATGATTGATGCTATTGGTGTTATTGGAATAGTTCAAGGTTTAATAATGCCTAGCATTGTAACGATTTTTGCTTTTGTGCTTATTGTAGTAAACACAATAGCAAAAAAATCTCATTGGATTAGATAATCATTGATTATAAACGCTTAATTACTCATATACGTCCTCCGAAATCTCTAATACTTTTACAGGACCATACTTGGAAACAATCGGGGTAATCTCAGAAGCTTTTCCAATGAACACCATTTGCATGTTTTCTTTTGGAAAATAGTCTTTTATGATTTGAGTGGCCTTTGCTATATCTATTGAAGAAACAGACTCATTAAAACGATCTATATAATCTAATGGGAGCTCGTAAGTATAAGCGTCTGTGAAAAATCTTGCTATAGCGGCATTGGTTTCATAATCAGGAGGAAATTGCCCCTTAACGTAATTTTTTGCAGACTCAAGGGTTTTAGAATCTACGCCAGTTTCATGAATTTTCTGATATGTTTTAAGGAGTAAATCTATTGTTTGTTCTGTAGTTTCATTGGCTGTAAAAGTACTCATGCTAAAGCTTCCTCCTTCTCTGAGAGCAGTAAATCCACTTCTGGCACCATAAGTGAGTCCTGAATTAACCCTTAATTCGTCATTTAGCCATGACGTGAATCTCCCTCCTAAAATGGTATTAATTACCTGAATACCAATATAATCAGATATGTTTCTAGGTACCCCTTCACCGCCTACTAATAGGGTTGTTTCCCTAGCATCCTCTTTATTTACCACCACTACCTTAGATGAATCTAAGCTTGGAAGAGCTATACTATTATTTTTCACTTTTCCAACATTGTTCCAAGAACTAAATAAATTTGTTAGCTGAGTTTTCATTTCAGTTGGGTTAAAATCACCCACCACGGCAATGACACTTCCCATGGGCGTGTAATGATCACTGTAGAATCTATTTACATCTTTCAATTCAATGCGCTCAATACTCTGTTTAGTTCCAGAAGGAATATTTGCATAAGGGTGTTTACCATACACCAGCTGGTTAAAATAGTTGTTTATAACACTTCTGGGACTTTCTCTTCTTTGGTCTACCCCAGCAACCGCTCGCTGCTTTGATTTCACAAACTCTGCTTCTTCGAATGATGGTTTTGTAAGCATTTCTGCAAGAATAGGGAGAACATGGTGTAAATCTTTATTGATAAAACTGCTCGTTAAGACCGAAGTCTCCATATTTGAACTTGAATTATAAGAGGCACCCATAAAGTCTAAGGTAGTCTCAATGGTTTCTTTGTCATAAGAAGCCGTCCCTGAAGATAGTAAATTGGCGGTGAGTTCTGAAAGCCCAGCATTCGCTTTTGAGTCCTGTCGAACACCTGCTGGAACAACCGCTCTAAAATGTACCAACGGAACCTCTTGTTGAGCCACCATATACACTTTTAAACCATTGTCTAAAATAAAATGCTCATAGGAAGGACTTTTAAAATTGCTCTGGGCTTGAAGGCTATAGTTGCTTAAACTAATAAAAACTATAGCAATATTAACTAAATTATAAAATGTTTTCATAAGACCTATTTTGTTTTATTTTCGGGAGAAATTAAATATCCAACTGTGCTATTATTCTTAGTAAAGTATTTTTTAGCCACCTGCTGAATATCATCTACCGTTAAGGTTTCATATGATTGGGGCGCAGAAAACATCTTGTTGTAATCTCCAAAATACATTTCATAAGTACCTAAGGTATTACTCTTTCCATCTATGGTTTCCAAACTTGAATACAGAGCAACTAATTTTTGATTTTTAACTTTTTGAAGCTCTCTTTCACTAACCCCATTCAGAGCAATATCACTGATAATTTGAATCATTTCTGACTCTAAAAGCTCAGGGGAAGTTCCAGGACTTGCTACTCCGTATAAATAAAAGAGGTTTGGATCAATACTCTCTGGCATATAAGAAAAAACTGAAGTGGCCAATGTTTTCTGATCTACTAATTGACTGTATAATCTACTACTATTACCGTCAGATAGAATGGCACTTAGCACATCTAATGCGTAGTAATCTTTATGCTTAGTTTCTGGTACATGATAAGCTAACATAACATTCGGGCTACTTACTTGTTTCTCTACAACAACACGTTTCTGCCCTAGCTGTTTAGGCTCAATAGTATGTACTGGTCTGGCTTTAGGTCCAGCGGGTATTGGTTCAAAATACTTTTTAGACAAACTTTTTACCGCTTCCAAGCTTACATCTCCAGAAATGACCACAACAGCATTGTTAGGAGCGTAATAGGTGTCAAAATAAGTTTGAAGATCATCTATGGACCAATTTTTAATATCTGACTCATACCCAATTACTGACCATCTGTAAGGATGTGCTAAAAAAGCAGCGCCTTTTACTTGTTCGGATATGTTTCTGAAATTACTATTTTCTAGACCTGTGCTTCTCTCGCTCAACACTACCCCTCTTTCACTTTCTACCATCTTGGGGTCCAATTCTAAATGACCAATTCGATCTGCTTCGAGATCAAAAATCGTTTCTAAAGCACTAATGGGGAACCAATCGGTATAAACAGTTAAATTTTCAGTAGTGTAGGCATTATTACTACCTCCAGCAGCTTCCATTGTTCTGTCAAACATCTTAGGCCCGTATTTTTTAGACCCATTAAACATCATATGTTCAAAAAAATGGGACAAACCTGTAATCCCGGGATATTCATTCCTTGACCCTACTTTCCAAAATAAGTACATATTGGCATTTGGAATACTATTGTCCTCTAATACCAAAACCTTCATGCCATTAGACAAAGTAAATGACTGAACATCAGAAGCTTTACTCTGAGAAATCCCCTTTTGAAATAGTACCAAAAATAGAGCAGTAAGATATAAATTTATTTTCATGATGATTAAAATTATAAACCGTTAATGTAAGATCCGTAAAGATCTTTAAATTCTGTTCCGTTTGAAAAACTGTGCTTACTCAATTTGTTATTGGCAACTAACCCCCACAATACCAATTCCTTTAGAAAATAGGAGGTTTCTTTATCTACCTCTGGTGCATACGTATTCAGTAGATCAGATAAAGGACTAATAAGATCTAACTGATCTCGGTACATACTATCTGAAAAGTCTTCTAATAATTCAAATCCTTCAGATTCAAAAAACCATAATAACAATGCGTCATAGGGTCCCTCTGCATCTTTTCGCTCTAATTTTTTAATTTTAGGAAAACGTTCCTCAAATAGTGTTTTAATGGCAGACTCCAATAAGTGTTGAGCTACAAAATCTGCACCTTCTTGCTCTCCTTCATACACTAATTCTACTTTTCCAGTAATGGCAGGATAAATACCTGTAAAGTCAGACAATCTAATAGTTGTTTGCGATTCATCAGAGAGTAATAGTCTTCTTTCTGCTGTACTCATCAAATTTTGAAAGGCAGTGATACTCATTCTAGCACTCACCCCGCTTTTAGCGTCAATGTAATCACTTTCTCTCGCCTCAAAAGAAATTTGCTCTAGTAAGTCTCTGGCAATTTCAGGCACTTGAATAGGAAGTGATACAACTCCAGCCTCTTGGGCAGTAATTCTTTTTGCCGTTTCAACGTCCTTGGGATAATGCGTTAATATTTGAGAACCAATTCTATCTTTTAATGGGGTAACAATGCTACCTCTATTGGTATAATCTTCAGGATTGGCAGTAAACACACATTGAATATCTATAGGAAGTCTAAGCTTAAAGCCCCTTATTTGAATATCTCCTTCCTGCAGTATATTAAACAAGGATACTTGAATCCTAGCCTGTAGGTCAGGGATTTCGTTAATTACGAAAATACACCTGTTTGCTCTAGGTATCATTCCAAAATGAAGCACACGAGGATCTGCATAAGACAGCTTTAAATGAGCTGCTTTAATGGGATCTATATCTCCAATTAAGTCAGAAACACTCACATCTGGCGTAGCTAATTTCTCAAAAAAGCGATCTTCTCTTGCCAACCAGCTTATAGGTGTTTTGTCTCCCATCTCTGCTATTAAATCTATGGCAAATGTAGAGATTGGTTTTAAGGGATCATCATTAATTTCAGAACCTCTAACTACCGGAATATATGGATCTAATAAATAAACCATTGCTCGGGCCAATCGTGTCTTTGCCTGCCCTCTTAAACCCAGTAAATTAATGTTATGCATAGACAAAATAGCACGCTCTAACTCAGGAAGCACCGTATTTTCATAGCCTATGACACCAGTAAAAGGGGTTGTTTTATTCTTCAGATGTATAATTAAATTATCTCTGAGTTCTACTTTAATAGATCTCGAGACATAGCCAGATTGCTTTAATTCACCTAAGGTTTTTAGTGTAGTTACTTCCATTTATCGAATTCTTTTTTTTCTGTTATTTTCATAGTCTTCAAAGATCATTCCGCCCAATCCTTTTAAGCCAGTGTAAAACGCCTTCCCTTTATTGGCTGCCGTAAATTCTTGTACAAACTGCATGAGGTATGGATCTTGAGCGATCATGAAAGTGGTGATGGGTATGTTTACTTTTTGTGCTTGTCTCGCCATTCTGTAGCACTGGTCTACAATATGTTGATCCAATCCAGATGAATTTTTATAATAAGAGCCATCCTTTAATTTGAGACAACTTGGCTTACCATCCGTGATCATGAAAATTTGCTTATTGGTATTGCGCTTTCTCCTGAGCATATCCATGGCTAAAGACAAGCCCGCAACTGTGTTGGTATGAAAAGGCCCTACTTTTAAGTAAGGTAAATCTGCCACAGCTATTGGCCAGGCGTCATTCCCAAAAACCAAGATTTCTAGACTGTCTTTAGGGTAGCGTGTAGTGATCATTTCTGCCAAAGCCATGGCCACTTTTTTAGCAGGGGTAATTCTATCTTCTCCATAAAGGATCATGCTGTGGCTAATATCTATCATCAGGACCGTACTCATTTGTGCTGCATGATGAGACTCTTTAACCACAAGATCTTCTTCTCTTAATTCGAAAGATCCTATCCCATTATTGATCTGGGCATTTTTAAAGCTTTCAGTAATGTCTATAGAAGACATGGCATCTCCAAATTGAAAGGCTCTAAGATCTCCAGAGGGTTCTTCTCCCATTCCTATTTTTGGTGTTTTATGGTTTCCAGAACCCGCCTTCTTAAGCGTGCCAAAAATTTGATCCAAAGCGTGTTGCCTAATTAATCTTTCCATCTTAGCGGTAAGGGAAACAACACTTTTAGCAGATTCATCTCCATTTTCACCAGAGTTCTGAGGATCATTAGGCTCTAAGGCCTCTTGAACATATCCTTTGGATTTGAGGTCTTCAATAAAGTCTTCTATAGTGTACTCTGGAGTGGTGAGTTCGTATTCCTTATCGAGTTCTCTAAGCCAATCAATGGCTTCGTCAAAATCACCTGAAGTGTGGGTAATGAGCTCTTTGAATATTTCAAAAAGTCGCTCAAAAGGAGTTTGTTTTGGCGCTTTATAGGGAGTAAAGCGAAAGCCTAATGTCTTGCGATTTGCCATACCTAAAAATACTACAAATCACAGATATTATAAAGCCTTTTTAAAGGAATTAAAAAGTGTTTAACATCATTTTTGTCTAGAGGCTAAAAGTTCAACAACTTCTGCCAAACTGGACTCTTTTGCGTGTAACAACATTAAGTAATGGAACAAAAGGTCCGAAGCCTCCTCTAAAAATAATTCTTGGTTATTGTCCATGGCTTCAATCACAACTTCTACCGCTTCTTCTCCCACTTTTTGAGCAATTTTATTAATGCCTTTCTCAAAAAGACTCGCCACATAACTTTGATCTCCACTAGCATTGGAAACCCTTGAAGCAATGGTCTCTTCTAAAGTGGTTAAAAAACCATAAGTAGGAGTATTGACCTTATTCCAACAGGTGTCAGATCCCTTATGGCAAGTAGGACCCTCTGGGTGCACTTGTATTAACAAGGTGTCATTGTCACAATCTAAGGCAATGTCTACAAGAATCAAAAAATGACCACTTTCCTCTCCTTTTGTCCACAAACGCAGTTTTGAACGGCTGTAAAAGGTAACTTTTTTTGATTGAGTGGTTTGTGTTAATGCCTCCTGATTCATATAGCCCAACATAAGTACATTTTTGGTATGGGCATCTTGGATAATTGCTGGAACCAAACCGTCTGAATGTTTTGAAAAATCTACGTTCATCTGCATGATTTAAAGTCTAACTGGTATATTTTTATCTTTTAAAAAAGTCTTTAAGGCTGGAATGCCTATTTCTCCGTAATGGAAAATACTTGCTGCTAGAGCGGCATCGGCTTTACCGAAGGTAAAGCTATTATAAAAATCTTCCATATTCCCAGCACCACCAGAGGCAATAATAGGAATATTTACGCTTTCTGACATTTTCGCTAAGGCTTCGTTGGCGAACCCACTTTTGGTACCGTCATGATCCATGGAAGTAAACAAAATTTCTCCAGCCCCTAATTGTGCTACTTGCTTAGCCCAATCGAATAAATCTATATTCGTAGCTTGCTTTCCACCTACTAAATGAACCAACCACTGATCACCAATCTTTTTGGCATCTATGGCCACCACCACACACTGTGCCCCAAAAGCTTCCGACAATTCTTTAATAACTGCTGGCCGCCTTATGGCCGACGAGTTAATGGACACCTTATCTGCCCCATTCTTAAGTAGTATCTCTACGTCTGCAACACTGCTAATGCCTCCTCCAACAGTAAAAGGAATGTCTACAGCTGCTGCTACCTGAAGCACCAAATCTGCCATGGTTTTCCGGCCCTGCTCTGTAGCAGAAATATCTAAAAACACGAGTTCATCTGCACCGGTCATAGCGTATTTAGTGGCAAGTTCTACAGGGTCTCCTGCATCTCTAAGGGACAAAAAATTAACGCCCTTTACCGTACGCCCATCTTTTATATCCAGGCAAGGAATGATTCTTTTAGTTAACATGTTGGCGTATTTAAAATGAACTGTTCTATCTCTTTTAAAGAGATTCTATCTTCATATATCGCTTTTCCAACAATAGCCCCGTCACAGCCCACAGCACTCAGGTCATAAAGGTCTTGAAGTTTTGCAACGCCTCCACTAGCAATGAGTTTAATGTCTTTTAGTGCTCTGATCATTTTTTCATATAAATCAATGGAGGGACCTTCAAGCATACCATCTTTAGAAATATCTGTGCAGATCACATCTGAAATGCCTTTTGCCATATAATTAGCTACATAGGGAATTAAGTCTTCTGTAGAGGTTTCTAACCAACCTGAAATAGCAATTTTTTCATTGGCCGCGTCTGCCCCTAGTATAATTTTATGTGCTCCATAGCTCTTGATCCAAGATAAAAAGCGTTGGGGATCCTTTACCGCAATACTGCCTCCAGTAATTTGCTTGGCACCAGATTCAAAGGCTATTTTAAGATCTTGGTCAGTTTTAAGCCCGCCACCAAAATCGATTTTTAAATTTGTTTTGGTCGCTAGGGTTTCTAGGACTTTGTGATTTACAATACCCTGGGATTTGGCACCGTCTAGATCTACTAAATGTAGGTATTCTACTCCGTGGTCTTGAAATGACTTGGCTACCTCCAAAGGGTCGTTGGAATAAATTTTTGCCGTATTGTAATCTCCTTTCGAAAGTCTTACACATTGACCATTAATAATATCTATAGCGGGTATAATTCTCATTTTATAGGGCTAAAAAGTTTTCTAAAATTTTATTTCCAATATTACTGCTCTTTTCTGGGTGAAACTGTGTGCCAAAAAAATTGTCTTTGGCCAAAGCGGCACTATAGGGAATATCATACTGACAAACAGCAATGGTCTTTGAAGACAATGCGGCATAATAGGAATGAACCATATAAATATAAGCGTTCTCTTCAATCCCATTGAAAAGGGAACCCTTCAATTGCGTAATGGTGTTCCATCCTATATGAGGTACTTTTAGTTTTTTTTCAAATGCTTTCACTTCCACATCAAAAATGCCCAATCCTTTTGTATTGCCTTCCTCTGAACGGTTACACATAAGCTGCATACCCAAACATATACCCAAAACCGGTTGTGTTAGCTGGGGTAACAATTGGTCTACACCACTGGCTTGTAACTTTTCCATAGCAGCAGCAGCATGACCTACTCCTGGAAAAATAACCTTATCTGCTTTTTCTATGACTTCTAAATCATGTGACAAAAGCGCTTTTACACCCTGCCTTTCCAAAGCAAATAATACACTTTGAATATTTCCTGCACCGTAATCTACTATGACTGTATTCATTATAAAACACCTTTGGTTGAGGGTAAAAATAATTTGTCCGGATCTCTTTTAATAGCCATTTTTATGGCTTTGGCAAAAGCTTTAAAAATAGCTTCTATTTTGTGGTGCTCATTTTGCCCGGTGGCTTTTATATTTAAATTGGCTTTTGCGCCATCTGAGAAGGATTTGAAAAAATGCACAAACATTTCTGTAGGCATTTTACCAATCATTTCACGCTTAAATTCAGCCTCCCAGACCAACCAATTTCTACCCCCAAAATCAATGGAAACATGCGCCTCACAGTCATCCATAGGTAGGCAGAAACCATAGCGCTCTACGCCAAGCTTATTGCCAAGCGCTTTGTGAAAAGCCTCTCCTAATGCAATAGCGGTATCTTCAATGGTATGGTGTTCGTCTACAGCTAAGTCTCCTGTCACCGCTATATTTAAATCTATTAAACCATGTCTGGACAACTGATCCAACATATGATCAAAAAAATCAATCCCAGTTTTGATTTTTGAGGTTCCTGTACCGTCTAAATCCATCCCTATGGAAATTTGGGTCTCATGGGTATTACGCTTCAGGCTTACTTTTCGTTCCCCTGCTCTTAAAAAACTATATATCTCTCTCCATTCAGTGGTTTCCTTAGCTATGAAATTTTCTAAGTCTTTCTGGTTCTCGGAGAGCTCTTCGCCACCAAGACCTACTTCTTGTCGCATAAAAATGGCTTTGGCACCAAGATTTTTAGCCAAAGCCACATCTGTTATTCTGTCACCAATCACAAAAGAATTCGCTAAGTCATAAGATCCGTCCATATAAGCAGACAGCAATGCAGTTCCTGGCTTTCTGGTGGGTTTATTCTCACTGGCAAAAGTCTTGTCTATAATGACCTTAGAAAATACTACACCCTCCCTTTCAAAACTGTCAATTATAAAATTTTGAACCGGCCAAAAGGTTTCTTCCGGAAATGAATCAGTCCCTAAACCGTCTTGATTAGAGACCATGACCAATTCAAAATCTAATTCCCTTGCAATCTTGGCCATATATTGAAAAACATAGGGGTAAAAGACCAATTTCTCAAATGCATCTATTTGATAATCCTTGGGTTCCTTGATTAAGGTGCCATCTCTGTCTATAAAAAGTATTTTTTTCATGACAATGTATAAAGGGTTTCTATGAGTTTTTTATTTTCATCTGGGGTACCTACTGTAAGCCTCAGGGTGTTTTCACAATGAAGCTGTTTAGACCTATTTCTCACTACAATACCCTGGTCTAATAATTGGTGGTATCTCAGATCTGCATGATCTACTCGGACCAGCACAAAATTGGCTTCTGAAGGAAATACTTCTTTTACAAAGGAAAGGTCCTTTAAAGCATTTTCGAGTACTCTTCTTTGTGCTACAATCAGATTCACTTCGCTCTGGATTCGTTCTCCTTGCTCCAATCGCTCTTGTGCCTTTGATTGAGTGAGTTCATTGACATTGTAGGGCGGTTTAATTTTGTGCAGCAAACTTATAATTTCTGGAGAAGCCATGAGCATACCCAATCGAATACCAGCTAAACCATAGGCTTTAGAAAGTGTTTGAATGACCACCAGATTAGGAAAATCTGACAGTCTGTTCACCCAGCTTGGCGCCTCTGTGAAATCTATATAGGCCTCATCTACCACTACCAAACCCTTAAAAGAATTAAGAATTTCTTCTATATGAATGCGATCCATAAGATTCCCACTAGGATTGTTGGGACTACAGATAAACAGCATTTTAGTTGCTGTGAAAGCATGACTTCTATACTGTTCCATGTCTATTTCAAAGGCAGTTGTGAGCGGTATTTCGTGCACTTGAACACTATTAATTCCTGCCAATACGCCATACATACCATAAGTGGGTGGAAAAGTAATTACAGTGTCCTGATTGGGTTCACAAAAGGCGCGGAATAATAAATCCAGTACTTCATCACTACCGTTCCCAAACAGCAATTGGTTTTCAGGTAGATTTTTTAAAGAAGCCATGCTGCTGCGGAGCGACCTTTGTAAAGGGTCCGGATACCTATTGACCCCTGTCTCATTGGGATTTTCATTAGCATCTAAAAACACCATCTTAGTCCCATTAGACACATATTCGTCTCTAGCAGAGGTATATGGAGCCAATGATTTCACATTCTCTCTACATAGGTCCAGGGGATTAAATTCGCTCTTATTCTCCATCTCTCAAATCGTTTAAACGAATACTTACCGCATTTTTATGAGCGTCTAAGCCTTCTGCAGCAGCCATTAATTCGATACTCTTTCCTAAGGATTGTAAGCCTTTTGCACTCAATTTCTGAAAACTAATACTATTTAAAAAAGCATCTAAATTAACCCCACTATACTGTCTGGCATATCCGTTGGTCGGTAGGGTATGATTGGTTCCTGAAGCATAATCACCTGCACTTTCTGGACTGTAATTACCTATAAAAACTGAGCCTGCAGCGCTTAAGTGATCAAGGTAATAGGCTTCTTCTGACACGCACAATATGTAGTGTTCAGGGGCATATTGGTTAATTAAGGACACCGCAGCTTCTTTAGTTTCCAGAAAAATCATTTTACTGTTCTCCAAAGCTTTACTAGCAATCTCTTTTCTAGATAATACCGCACATTGAGCCATTAATTCTTGGCTTACTTCTTCAATGAGCGGCTCATAGGTGGTCACAAAAATAACCTGACTGTCTGGACCATGCTCTGCTTGAGAAAGTAAATCTGATGCAATGTAGGAAGCCTTGGCTGTTTGGTCTGCCATCACCAGTAACTCACTAGGACCTGCGGGCATATCTATGGCTACGTCATATCTGGTAGCCCATTGTTTGGCCACGGTAACATATTGATTACCCGGTCCAAAAATTTTATAGACTTTAGGTACCTGAACAGTACCAAAAGTCATGGCAGCTATGGCCTGAATACCCCCTATTTTAAATAATTTAGTGACCCCACACAAGGAAGCTGCAAATAAAATAGCGGGGTGTATGGTGCCTGATTTGTCTGGAGGCGTACACAACACAATCTCTTTGCAACCGGCAATTTGAGCCGGAATGGCCAACATTAAAATAGTAGAAAATAGCGGTGCAGAGCCCCCTGGAATATAAATACCTACTTTTTCAATGGGCCTTTTTTCTTGCCAACAGTGCACTCCTTCTATATTTTCTACAGATACCTCAGGAGTTATTTGTGCGCGATGAAAAGCTGCTATTTGATCTTTTGCTTGAATAATGGCTTGTTGTAGCTCAGGAGCTACTAGTTGCTTAGCATCTTCAATTTCTTTTACAGAGACCTTAAAATCGCTTAAAGATACACCGTCAAATTTCTCTGTAAATTGGGTGATAGCCTTGTCTCCATTGGCTTTGATATTCTTAAAAACATCAGAAACAATCGGTTCAATATCTTGATAGGAAGCAGTAGGTCTTTTTAGAATATCTTCCCATTCTGTCTTTATAGGGTTTTTATATACATTCATATTACAAAACCATTTTCTCTATTGGGCACACTAAAATACTTTCTGCACCTGCTAATTTTAACAAATCTATTACTTCCCAAAAAGAATCTTTCTGAATGACCGTGTGCACAGAGCTCCATCCCGCTTCTGCTAAGGGTAGCACTGTGGGACTTTTCATACCAGGAAGTATGTTCAACACAGCATCTAACTTTTCATTAGGCACATTGAGTAGTACATATTTAGATTCTCTAGCCCTAAGGACCGATTTAATTCTAAAGACAAGTTTTTCTAAAATAGGCCTAATTTCTGAAGAAAGTTCTGGTGAAACCGCCAGGACAGCCTCACTTTTTAAAATGACATCTACCTCTTTAAGGTTGTTTTTAAATAAGGTACTACCACTAGAGACAATATCACAGATGGCGTCTGCCAAACCAATATTCGGTGCAATCTCTACAGATCCATTAATTATATGTATGTCTGCATGAATACTGTTTTTTTTCAAATAAGATTGAACAGTGTTCGGGTATGAAGTGGCAATCTTTATTCCGTCAAAATCCTTTACCCCATTGTAAGGCGTATCTTTTGGAATGGCCATAGACACTTTACATTTGGAAAATCCTAACTTCTCTGCAATAGCAATACCATCTCCCTTTTCAATAAGTACATTCTCCCCAATAATGGCAATGTCTACCACACCGTCTTTAAGGTATTGTGGAATGTCTCCATTTCTAAGGTAAAAGACCTCTAAGTCAAAATTTCTGGCCATGGCTTTTAATTGGTCTTTTCCATTGTCTATAGAAATCCCACATGCCTTCAATAAATCAATAGAGTCGTCATGTAAACGTCCACTCTTTTGAATCGCAATTTTAAGTCTGTTCTTCATAATTATTTTAATAAAAAAATAAAAACCCGTTTGATTGCTCAAACGGGTTTCAATATGGTTGCTAACAACAATACATCATTACCTCGCCTGAGCGCAGTATATAATATGATGATGTGTATGTGTTTGTGTCATAATTAAAGAACAAAAGTAATCAATTCCTTTAAATTGGCATGAGATAATTAAATAGTTTTTAAAATATCACAAACCCCTAAAGCCTTGTGAAAAATATTTAAAAAGGGGTGCCTATGAATACAGATTTAGTTATTCCCCAAAATAATAGGCATTCCTGAATCTCCACTACCTATCACAATCACTTTTGAATTTGGCGATTCAGATAATTTAATAGTAGCTTCAATCCCTTTATCTTGTAAAATTTTATCTGTAAGAGAAGCACTCAGAATTCTGTTAGCATCTGCCTTACCTTGAGCTTCAATAATCTGACGCTCTGCTTCTTTAGAAGCCGTAATAAGCTTAAACTCGTACTCCAAAGACTCCTGTTCTTGCTTTAGTTTACTCTCAATAGCGGTTTTAATAGTCGCTGGCAAGGTAACATCTCTTACTAATACTTCATTTAATTGAATGTACTGCCCGTCTACAATTTTTCTGGTCTCTTCGTAAATCTCTGATTGAATCGCGTCCCTTTTACTAGAATACAATTGCTCAGGAGTATATCTGCCCACTACAGAACGAGCGGCAGATCTGATGGTTGGCAACAATACTCTTTGAACATAAGCTTCTCCTTTATCTTGGTGTAATTTTCCTAAAAACTCATATTTAGGCTCAAACCAAACTGAGGCGTCTAACTTAATTTCCAATCCATTAGAAGATAGTACTTGCATTTTTTCAAATACTTCTTGCTGACGCACTTCATAAATGAACACTTTGTTCCATGGGGCAATCACATGGAAACCTTCTCCTAAAGGCGGCTCATCTGTTACTACACCATTTCCAAATGTCTTATAAAGTACTCCTGCCCTACCAGAACCTATTGTCAAAGTAGATTTAGAAACAAAAACGATTAATACAATAAATAAAATAATAAGTGGCATGGCCACTTTAGGTAATTTGTCCATAATTGATAATTTTTGATAAAGGTACAATAAAATGTACTTTTAAGTTAGCATTCCACCATCTACATTTAAAACCTGACCAGTGACATAGGCAGATAAATCAGAAGCCAAAAATACGCATGCATTGGCTACATCTTCTGGACTTCCGCCTCTTTTTAGCGGAATGCCATCTCTCCAAGATTGCACCGTCTTTTCATCCAGTTTATCTGTCATTTCTGTTTCAATAAATCCTGGAGCAATGGCGTTACAGCGAATGTTTCTAGAACCCAATTCAAGGGCTATGGATTTTGTAAATCCAATCATTCCTGCTTTTGACGCTGCATAATTAGATTGACCAGCATTTCCTTTGACTCCCACCACACTACTCATATTAATAATACTACCAGAGCGTTGTTTTAGAAAGGTGCGCTGGGTTGCTTTAGTCATATTAAATACAGATTTTAGGTTAATTTCTATCACTGCGTCAAAATCTTCCTCTGACATGCGCATAAGAAGATTATCTTTAGTCACTCCAGCATTGTTAATTAAAATATCTATAGTGCCAAAATCTGCTACTACAGCAGTGACCAAAGCTTCTGCCTGTTCAAATTTTGAGGCATCGCTTTTATAAGCCTTTGCTTTAACGCCCAATTGGGTTAATTCTTCTTCTAAAGCTAGCGCTGGTGCCTCACTAGAAGCATATGTAAAAGCTACGTTGGCTCCGTGTGCTGCAAATATTTTAGCAATTCCCATGCCAATACCTCTACTAGCACCAGTAATAATGGCTGTTTTGTTTTCTAATAATTTCATGATAATTTATTAAATATATTGTGGTAAATATAATAGAAGTACTGAGCTTAGACCAAAAAAAATCCCGCAAAAAGCGGGATTTAATATCACTTAGAATAAATATTATCCTAAGAACTTCTTTTACTTTCTTTCCAATTTCTGCAGGAGAATCTACTACGTGAATCCCAGAAGCTCTCATAATGGCCTTTTTAGCTTGTGCCGTGTCATCTGAACCACCTACAATAGCACCGGCATGTCCCATAGTTCTTCCAGCAGGAGCTGTTTCTCCAGCAATAAAGCCAATGATTGGTTTTTTGCTACCACTTTCCTTGTACCATTTAGCTGCGTCTGCTTCTAATTGACCTCCTATTTCTCCAATCATTACAACTGCTTCGGTTTCTGGATCATTGATCAGTAATTCCACCGCTTCTTTTGTGGTAGTTCCAATGATTGGATCTCCACCAATTCCAATAGCAGTAGTAATGCCCAATCCTTGTCTTACGACCTGATCAGCTGCCTCGTATGTTAAGGTTCCAGACTTAGAAACAATACCCTACGGTACCTTTCTTAAAAACAAAACCAGGCATAATACCTACTTTGGCTTCTCCAGGTGTAATGACCCCAGGACAGTTTGGACCAATTAGTCTGGTAGGCATATTTTTGATATAATCGTTTACTTTCACCATATCTGCTACAGGAATACCTTCTGTGATGGTAATGATTACTTTAATTCCTGCATCTGCCGCTTCCATAATGGCATCGGCCGCGAAGGCCGGAGGAACAAATAAAATAGAAGTGTCTGCGCCAACTTGAGTAACAGCATCTGAAACCGTATTAAAAACAGGTTTTCCTAGGTGGGTTTGTCCTCCTTTTCCTGGAGTAACTCCTCCTACCAATTGCGTTCCGTATTCGATCATTTGTTCCGCGTGAAAAGTACCCTCTCCTCCTGTGAAACCTTGAACGATAATCTTTGAATCTTTATTGACTAAAACACTCATATCTCTATTTTAAAAATTTTAAGCAAAAGTAGCCTTTTGTAAGGGAAAATTAAAAATTTAAAGGGCTTTATTCTGTTTGTTTTGAAACAATTTGGGCAATTGTTTTAGCTGAGCCAATTGTTTTAGTTGCTCCCTTGACTCTTGCACTGGAGTGCCGAAATAAGACTTGCCTCCTGGAATGGATTTAGTGACCCCAGTTTGCCCCATCACTACTGCTTTTTCCCCTATAATAATTCCACTCGTGGTACCCACTTGACCCCATAAGGTCACACGGTCTTCTATAATAACACAACCTGCGACTCCTGTTTGAGATGCTATAAGGCAGTGTTTGCCAATCACTGTATCATGCCCAATATGCACTTGATTGTCCAATTTTGTACCTGATCCAATGGTGGTTGTACCACTCACTCCTTTATCTATGGTACAAAGGGCCCCAATCTCTACATGGTTTTCAATTTTGACCGTCCCGGTCGAAACTAATTTATCATGACCCTCTGCCCTATTTTTATAGTAAAAAGCGTCTGCACCAATGACCGTTCCTGCATGAATAATCACATGATCACCAATGGTGATATGGTCATAGATCACCACATTTGGATGTATAACACAATGCTTTCCAATCGTGACATGATTGCCTATGAAGGCTTGAGGTTGTATCAGGGTGTGTTCCCCTATTTGAGCAGTGGCAGCTATATTGGCTTGTGCTGGGATAAAGGGTTTGAAATGTTTGCTCAGCACATTGAAATCACGAAAAGGATCGTCTGAAATTAATAGTGCTTTACCTTGTGGACAGGGCACTTCCTTATTGATCAATACAATGGTGGCAGCTGAGTTTAGTGCCTTTTCATAATATTTGGGATGGTCTACAAATACAATATCTCCAGGGGTCACCACATGAATCTCGTTCATCCCTGTAACTGGGAACATTGGGTCTCCAACATAAGAGACCCCGATGATTGTAGCAATGTCTTGGAGTGTTTGAGGTGATGAAAACTTCATTCTGCTACTCTTTCACTCTTTCCATATAGGCCCCTTTCTCGGTGTCTATCTTAATCTTGTCTCCTTCATTAATAAAAAGAGGGACATTTACCTGTGCTCCAGTCTCTACTGTAGCTGGTTTAGTGGCATTTGTAGCGGTATTTCCTTTTACTCCCGGTTCGGTATAGGTTACCTCTAACACAATACTGGCAGGCATGTCTACAGATAGAGGTGAACTGTCTTCAGTATTAAATAAAATGGTGACCACGGTGCCTTCTTTTAAAAGCCCTGGAGCGTCTAAAGAAGATTCGGGAAGGGTAATTTGATTGTAATCTTCGGTATTCATGAAGTGATAGGTATTACCTTCTGGATAAAGATATTGGTAAGACCTTGTCTCTACACGAACTTCCTCAATTTTATGACCAGCAGAAAAAGTATTGTCCAATACTTTACCATTACTGACACTTTTAAGCTTAGTTCTAACAAATGCTGGGCCTTTTCCAGGTTTAACGTGAAGAAATTCAATGATTTTATAAATATCGTTGTTGTATCTAATGCACAAGCCTTTTCTAATATCTGATGTAGATGCCATATTTTTATTGTCTTAATTATTACTAAAATATCCTTTCATAATACCCCTTTGTGAATCCCTAATGAACTGAAGAATTTCATCCCTTTCATTGGTCGCTTCCATTTCTGCTTCTATAATTTGAACGGCTTGGGTATTGTTGTAATTTCTTTGGTAGAGTATTCTGTAAATATTCTGAATCTCTCTAATTTTATCTGTGTCAAACCCCCTTCTTCTCAAACCCACAGAGTTTATACCTACATAAGAAAGTGGCTCCCTAGCCGCTTTTACAAACGGGGGCACATCTTTTCTTACCAAAGAGCCTCCTGTAACAAATGCATGTTGCCCAATAGATACAAACTGGTGTACGGCCACTAGACCAGCTAAAACTACATTTTCACCAATGGTTACATGGCCCGCTAAGGTAGAATTATTAGAAAAAATAGCGTTATTACCCACCAAACAATCGTGGGCAATATGGCAATATGCCATTATGAGACAATTTGAACCTATGACAGTTTTCATTCTATCCGTAGTTCCTTTATTGATAGTTACACATTCTCTTATTGTGGTGTAATCACCTATTTCTACCGTTGTTTCCTCTCCATTGTATTTTAAATCTTGTGGTGGAGCGGAAATAACTGCTCCAGGAAAAATATTACAGTTTTTACCAATTCGGGCACCTTCCATGATGGTTACGCTGGATCCTATCCAAGTGCCTTCTCCAATAATGACATTATTGTGAATGGTCGTGAAGGGTTCTACTACAACATTTTTGGCAATTTTCGCACCTGGGTGTATATAAGCTAAGGGCTGATTCATTTATTTCTTTTTAACAATTTGAGCCATTAATTCTGCTTCACAAACCAATTTATTATTGGCATAAGCATAGGCTTGCATATGGCAGATTCCTCTTCTAATAGGAGAAATAAGACTACAGTGGAAAATTAATGTGTCTCCAGGAATAACTTTCTGCTTGAATCTCACATTGTCCATTTTCATGAATAAAGTGAGGTAATTTTCAGGGTCTGGCACCGTACTTAGTACAAGAACTCCTCCTGTTTGTGCCATGGCTTCAATTTGCAAAACACCTGGCATTACTGGTGCTCCTGGAAAATGCCCAACAAAAAAATCTTCATTCATGGTCACATTCTTCATTCCAACCACATGGGTGTCTGAAAGTTCAATTATGCGGTCTATCAATAAAAATGGCGGCCTGTGAGGCAACATATCCATGATCTGACGAATATCCATCAGTGGCGCAGCATTCAAATCGTATCTTGGAATTTGATTTCTCTTTTCAGCTTTAATCATCGCGCAAAGTTTCTTAGCAAATTGAGTATTGACAAAATGCCCTGGTTTTGTGGCTATTACTTTACCCCTAATTCTAGTGCCTGCCAACGCCAAATCTCCTATGACATCTAATAACTTGTGTCTGGCCGCTTCATTGGGCTGATTCAAAGTTAGGTTGTCTAAAATTCCATTTGGTTTTACAGATAATTTAGACTTGTTAAACGCTTTTTCTAGCTTACGCATTGTTTCAGGAGAAATCTCTTTGTCTACATAAACAATGGCATTATTTAAATCTCCTCCTTTGATTAATCCATGGTCTAACAAAGTTTCTAATTCATGAAGAAAACTGAATGTTCTGGCCTCTGAAATCTCATTTTTAAATTCGGAAATATGATTTAAAGTGGCATTTTGAGTACCTAAAACCTTTGTGCCAAAATCTACCATGGTAGTTACTTGGTAATGATCTGCAGGAATTAGGGTAATTTCAGATTTCGAAGTTTCATCTATGAAATTAATCACCTCAGTCACGACAAATTCTTCTCTAAGCGCTTCTAGAGTCTCTATTCCTGCACTTTCTAAAGCAGCAATAAAAAACTTTGAAGACCCATCCATAATGGGAGGTTCAGCAGCGTTTAATTCAATGAGAACATTGTCTATTTCCAGACCTACTAAGGCAGCGAGAACATGCTCTGAAGTTTGAATACTCACCCCGTCTTTTTCTAAATTTGTACCCCTTTGGGTATTCACCACATATTGTGCCTCTGCTTGAATAATTGGCTCGTCCTTTAGATCTACTCTTTTAAATCTGTAGCCTGTATTTTCCATGGCTGGTTTAAAAGTCATGGTCACTTCTGCTCCTGTATGTAAACCTACTCCAGTGAGCATTACTTCTTTAGCAATGGTAGTTTGTGCAACTGTCTTTTCTAACATTACAAATAATCTTTTGTATCTAGTTTATGAATGGTTTTTGGTAAATTTTTAAAATGAACATAAGATTTATTAAAATCTTGATATCCAAATGCTGGGGATCCCTGTAATACTTCCTTAGATTTCACATTTCTTCCTACTCCTGATTGGGCCTGAATTTTCACATAATCACCAATGGTAATGTGGCCAACTATACCTACTTGACCTCCGATCATACAGTGTTTTCCAATTTTAGTAGAACCTGCTATTCCTGTTTGAGCAGCAATGACTGTATGTGCTCCAACTTCTACATTGTGTGCAATTTGAATCTGATTATCTAATTTAACCCCCTCTCTAATTACGGTTACACCAATGGTAGCCCTATCTATTGTTGTTCCCGCACCTACATCTACATGATCCTCAATAATGACATGACCAATTTGTGGAATCTTTGTATAGCTGCCGCCTTCTTGTGGCGCAAAACCAAAACCATCTGAACCAATCACTGCATTGGGGTGAATAACACAATAATTTCCAATCACAGTATCTGAGCATATTCTCGCTCCCGGGAAAATAGTCACCTCATTTCCAATAGTCACATTTTCTGCAATATGAACATTGGGATGAATCGTTACATTATTCCCTATTTTAGTTTGGGCTCCTATATAAGAAAAAGCCCCTAAATAAAGGTTTTTTCCATAGATAGCTTCTTTATTGATATAACTCGGGGACTCAATTCCAGATTTGGTTTTCTTAATACTGTCATAATAGGATAATAACTTAGAAAATGCACCATAGGCGTCTGGAACTTTGATCAATGTTGTACGTAGCTGCTTTTCTGGTACAAAAGTGTTATTCACTATAGTGATGGACGCATTTGTTTTGTAAATATAAGGCGTGTATTTCTGATTGGATAAAAAGGTTAAACTACCTTTTACTCCTTCCTCTATTTTAGAGACTGTTTGAACCTCCACGTCTGGGTTGCCCTCTACTTCACCTTCTAAGATCGAAGCAATTTGGCGCGCTGTAAATTTCATAGTGCAAAAGTAAGAAATAATACTTAAAAGCCTTTTTTAGGATAGCATATATAATGCTTCTCTACTTTGTGGGTCAATGCTTCAAAAAACGAAGGCGCTAATTGGGTGGCAATATTAACTTTTTTACCTGATTTTTTAATCATATAAATAGGGGTATTTAATGGATTATATGCCAGATTAGAAAAGGTTCCTGAGAATACAAAGTAGGGCCATGTGTTTTTATCGTAGCCTGCTGCCTCTAATAGTTTTGTTTTCGTAGCTTTTTTTGTTTCGGAAAATGGGGTTTCTTTAATTTTAATTTTCAACAAACTACGGTTCAATATCATAACACATAAATGCGACAAAACAACATCTTTATGGTCGCTCCAAGTTTTTATAGCTGCGTAAATATCAGTGTCGTCTAATTTTGAAAATTGCTCCATAGTCTCATCCGACAATTGTATGCCATCCTGATGATTTAAAAAATACATTAAAGCGTTTGTTGCTTGTAAATGCTCTCCTTGCTTAAGTAAGGTCTTTGCCCTTTCAAAAATTTTAATCAATATGGCTTCTGCTGCAATACCTGTTTTATGCAAGTATACCTGCCAGTACATAAAACGTCTGGCCATGAGGTATTTTTCCACTGAATAAAGTCCTTTTTCTTCAATCACTAGCGTCTGATCTACTACATTAAGCATACTGATCAATCGTTCAGAATTTATATTTCCTTCAGCAACGCCAGTATAAAAGCTATCCCTTTTTAAATAATCAAGCCTATCTACATCTAATTGACTAGAAACAAGTTGATTAAAAAATAACCTTTCGCTTTCTCCTTTAAAAATACTAATGGCTAAATTTAAAGCGCCATTAAATTGATCGTTTAAAATATGCATAAACTTTAAAGAAAGCGTTTCATGACTAATCTTGGGTATTATACTATGCTCCATGGCATGAGAAAAAGGGCCATGACCAATGTCATGTAATAAAATTGCAATTTGTAAAGCCCTTGATTCTTCAATGTTTATAGCAACGCCTTTGGATTGTAAAACGCTAATAGATTGCTGCATGAGATGTACACAACCTAAGGCATGATGAAACCTTGTATGGTGTGCGCCAGGATATACTAAAGAAGATAAGCCTACCTGAGCTATTCTTCTAAGTCTCTGGAAATAAGGCGTTTCAATAAGTTCCAAAATTAGTGAATCATTAATCCTGATAAAACCGTAAATTGGATCGTTGAATACGTATTGTTTTAAATTGGTTTTCAAAAGCCAGATTGTTTTAAACAAATATACACACTTAATGAATAAACACTGCATTTTATGGGTAGATGATGAGGTAGATTATCTAAAACCACACTTCCTTTTTTTAAATCAAAAGGGCTATGATGTTATTGGCTTTAACAGTGCCCATGAAGGCCTAGTTTATCTTGAGCAAAATGAAGTGAGTATTGTTTTATTAGATGAAAATATGCCTGGCATATCTGGTTTGGAAGCCTTGACAATTATAAGCGAAAAGGGAATTAACGTCCCCGTAATCATGGTCACTAATAACCAGGAAGAATACACTTTAAACCAAGCGCTTTCCAATAGTATTGCTGATTTTTTACTCAAACCCATACACCCTAATCAAGTATATGCATCTGTTAAAAAAGTATTGGAACAAAAACTAATCGCAAATGACAAAAAACAAACAGATTTTCTAAGCAGTCATCTAAAAATATCGGAAGATATTTATGAAGCTAATAGTATTGAAGACTTTTATGGCTTGTATCAATCTCTTGTAGAATGGCAAATACAGTTTGAAAATAGCCATAATAAATTGTTATTAGACATGCTAGAGGGTCATTTCCAAAATGCCAACTTAAAATTTTCAGAATTGGTTACAGACTCCTATGAATCATGGATTCAAAACGCTAATGGCCCCGTTTTTTCTCATCAATTATTAAACAAAAAAATAACCCCTTTAATCAAAGAAAAAAAAACATTGGTATTGCTTTTAGACAATTTAAGAGCGGATCATTGGCAAACTATTAAACCTGTTTTAGAAACACAATTTAATGTGGTAAAAGATGAATTTTATACAGCTATTTTACCCACTGTGACACAATACGCTAGAAACGCTATCTTTTCTGGATTGCTCCCTATTGAAATTAAAAACAAATATCCCAAACAATGGAAAGAGGACACTGAAGAAGGCTTGAAAAATGAATTTGAAGCTTTATTTTTTAAAGAATATTGTGAAAGAAACAACTTAAAAATTTCCCATTCTTATGTGAAAATTAATCATAGTAAACAAGCAACTAATTACATAAAAGATTTTAAAAAAATAGCGAAAAATGATTTAAATTTTGTCGTACTTGGTTTTATAGATCAGCTTTCTCACGCCAAAACAACCCATCAGATCATAAATGACATAACACACAACAACAAAGCCTATAGAGAAACTACATTAAATTGGTTTTCAAATTCATATCTACAAGAAATTTTAAAACTGACTGTAGATCATAATATTCAATTAATTATCACTACAGATCACGGAGCCATTAAGGTAGAACATCCAAGCATGATAAAAGGAAATAGAGACCATACAGATAATTTGAGATATAAAAACGGACATAGAATAAATAGCAGCGAAAAATCGAGCTTCCAAGTAGATGTTCCAGAAAATATTGGTCTTCCGAAAAGTAGCTTGGCTAGCACCTATGTATTTGCTAAAAACAAATCTTTTTTTGTCTACCCTAATGAATTTAACAAATTCGCAGATAAATACAGAAATTCATATCAGCACGGAGGCATTTCCATGGAAGAAATGATGGTGCCTTTTGTGGTATTAATACCTAAATAAAAACTAATAAAAAACACAAATGATTTGGATAATTAATAAGGCTATGGTGATCATACTAAAGAAATTATAATACTTTAAAAACTGTTCCTATATTTGGATGTTTTAACAATATGGCACACAATTTTTCAATTCCACCACAAAAGCTCATTTTTTCGATTAAATGCTAGATATTATCTATAAAGAGTCCGATTTAGAAAATCTTTCTCGAGTACTAATAAAAGAATTACCCTACAAAATCGTTTGTTTTGAGGCTCCGATGGGTGCTGGAAAAACAACACTCATAAAAGCTATTTTGAAAACGCTAGAGGCTTCTGACAGCGGTCAAAGTCCCAGTTTTGGAATTGTTAATGAATATCCAGATGCTGATGGGAACACCCTAGCTTATCACTTTGATTTTTACAGGCTCAACAGCTTAGAAGAAGCTATGGATTTTGGTATAGAAGAATATCTTGATTTTGATGGATGGATTTTTATTGAATGGCCAGAAATAATTAAAAGTTTACTCCCTAAAAATGTTACTTTTTTAGAAATAAGTATCTTGGATCACACAACAAGACAACTTTACATACAATAACCATGAATTCTACCTCACCTTTTAGTATAGAAGAACTCAAAACACAAGAAGAACGATTAGAGATTCTCAGTAAAAAAGGAGACTTAAATATTGGGGTTCCTAAAGAAGACACAACTTTTGAAAAAAGGGTTTGCCTTACTCCTGACGCAGTCTATGCTTTAATTTCAAATAACCACAGGGTTCTTATTGAATCTGGTGCTGGCTCAGCTTCAAGCTTTTCAGATGAAGATTATATTAAAGCAGGGGCGTTAGTCACTAAATTCAAAAAAGAAGTATTTGAATGTCCACTTATTTTAAAAGTGTCCCCACCTAGCCTTTCTGAAATAGATTTGATTAAACCCAATAGTGTACTAATATCTGCCATTCAAAAAAAAACACAAGAAAAAGCTTATTTTACTGCCTTAGAAGCTAAGAAAGTTACTGCTATTGGATTTGAGCTAATTACGGATAGAGACGGAAGCTTCCCTGTTTTAAAATCTTTAAGTCAAATTGGAGGTACTGCTGCTGTTCATATTGCAGCTGAACTAATGTCTTCTTCCAACAGCGGAAAAGGACTCCTTTTTGGAAATATGAGCGGAATACCGCCCGTTGAGGTGGTTGTTTTTGGTGCGGGTACTGCTGGGAGCTACGCAGTAAAGTCTGCCCTTAATTTTGGGGCATCAGTAAAAGTATTTGACGCGTCTGTTTCAAGACTCAGGGCTTTACAGGACAGTTTAAATGTCCCTATTTTCACCTCTACCCTTCAGCCCAAAAACATGCTCAAAGCTCTCAGAAGATGTGACGTAGCTATAGGAGCTCAAATCGGTAAAAAGTACAGCCCTATTATTGTACAAGAATCTATGGTATCTCATATGAAAAAGGGAGCCGTCATTATAGATATGAGTATTGATCAGGGAGGTTGCTTTGAAACTTCTGAACTCACTACCCATCAAAAACCAACCATTGAAAAGTTTGGTGTAATTCATTATTGTGTTCCAAATATTCCGGCCAGGTACCCTAAAACAGCCTCTGTTTCAATAAGCAATATTTGTCTTCCTTACCTTTTACAAATTGCAGAAAAAGGTGGTTTAGAAAATGCCCTTAGATATGATAATGGTCTAAGAAATGGCTTGTATCTTTACCGTGGTATTCTAACCAATGCAGCTTTAGCTGAATGGTACGAATTACCATTTAACGACATTAATTTTTTAATATTCTAGTATGCCCTTCATAAAAAGATTAGGTTATTTCTTGTTTGGATTATCAATTGGTTTAGTTTTTTTAGCTTTTTTTTTAAACAAAAAAACCAAGGAGACAGGTACCTCATTTTGTTACCTACCCAATTGTAGGGTTTTAAAAGATATGAGGAGTAAACCTCTGTACTTTTCTGAAAGTATTGACCGATATTTATTAAATAAAACTTTAGACAGTCTTACCATTAATTACTTTTTCCTAGAGGGAGATGTAAATTTCTCTTTAAGCAACACAAAATCTGTTCCATGTAAAACCTATGTCATAGAAGCTGAAATTGACCATAAAGAGGCATTACTAACAGTTAAAAATTGTCCCTCTAAACTAGAAGTTCAAGACTTTAAATGGACCAAAAAAGATTAATCTAGATCTATTGAATTTTTCTTCTTTTTCGCTCTGCAGCTAAAAGATTCAATTCTCTGTTTGTTTGCCCAGCTACAGAAGTATTCTCTTCCGCACGCCTCATCAAATATGGCATAACATCTTTTACGGGTCCAAAAGGAAGGTATTTAGATACATTGAAGTTGTTGGCAGCTAAATTATAGGATATATGGTCACTCATTCCATATAATTGACCAAACCATATTCTTGAATCATTCTTTGGAATACCATTTTTCTCCATTGCATCCATTAATAAATAAGTGCTTTCTTCATTGTGAGTTCCCAAGAAAACAGCTATTCTATCTATATGAGATAGCATAAAACTTACAATCGTGTTAAAATTTTCATCTGTGGCGGTTTTATTCTCACAAATGGGACTTTTATACCCCTTTTCTGAAGCACGAATACGCTCTTTCTCCATATATGCACCTCTAACTACTTTAATGCCTATTTTAAAATCATGTAATGTAGCATAATCATATAAACCTTTAATATAGTTAAGCCTATCCCATCTATATGCCTGTAAAGTATTATAAATTAAAACTTTGTCTTTATTAAACTCTTGCATCATTTCGCAAACCAACTGATCAGCAGCATCTTGCATCCAGCTTTCTTCTCCATCTATCAATAATGGAATGTTATTATTACTCGCTGCTAAACAAATAGACCTAAATCTAGCCTTGACCAAAGACCAATCTTGTTTTTCCTGAACTGAAAGAATCGCGCTTAGTCCTACTTTTTCATATAGGGTTATGCGGCCTAATGCCGTAGGCTTAAAAACCACAAAAGGAATGTGTTTTTTTGTAGTAGCAAATGTTATAAGTGATTCAATTTTTTGTTGGATCTGATCAAAATAAGCGTCATTTGACTTTCCTTCTACTGAATAATCTAACACAGAAAAAACATTTTTTTCATGCATTGCATCCATCACTGGCTCACAATCGCGCTCACTTACGCCACCGCAAAAATGATCAAATACAGTAGCACGTATTAAACGCTCCACTGGCAAGTTAGCCTTTAGTGCAAAATCAGTCACTGCAGTTCCAATTTTAACTAGAGGCTCTTTAGATATTAATTTAAATAAAAAGTAAGCCCGTTCTAATGCAGTATCTGATTTTACAGAAAAAGCAGTTGCAGTATCCTCAAAAATTCGTTTCATTTATAACAATTTGTCAAGTGATCAAATATAAGTACAGAATTTATAATCCATAGTGATTTTTTATCTTTATTTTGCACTTATACTTACATTATGAAGTCCATAAAAACCTCTAATTCAGTGGTCCATTTTTTAGATGTTGCTATTGAAAAATTGAATGATCATCTGCGAGAGACTGATTATTCATCCGTTTTTATTCTTGTAGATGAAAATACGCATGAGTACTGTTTGCCCTTATTTCTTCCCAAAGTGGCGTCAAATGCAGCAATAGAAATTATTGAATTAGAATCCGGAGAAGAAAATAAAAATATTGAAACCTGCACTCAGGTTTGGAGCGTGCTTTCGGAATTAGGTGGAGATAGGAAAAGCTTAATGATTAATTTAGGGGGTGGCGTTCTGACTGATATGGGGGGGTTTATTGCAGCTACATTTAAACGAGGTATACAGTTTATTAACGTGCCTACTACACTTTTAGCTATGGTAGACGCTTCTGTAGGAGGAAAAACTGGTGTTGATCTTGGTGCTTTGAAAAATCAAATAGGGGTAATTACTGAACCTGAAATGGTACTTATATTGCCTGAGTTTTTAAATACCCTAGAAGAAAAACAATTGAGAAGCGGGTTTGCAGAAATGCTTAAGCATGGACTAATTCAAGATCCTGCGTATTGGAAAATTTTATCTAAAACAAACCATTACAGAGATTTGTCTGCATTAATAAAAACATCTGTTGAAATTAAAGCGGCTGTTGTTATTGAAGATCCAACAGAGCAACACAAAAGAAAGATCTTGAATTTTGGACACACCTTAGGACATGCTGTAGAGTCTTACTGTCTAGAAAACAATGAGATAAAAACACTATTACATGGAGAGGCAATAGCGATTGGAATGATTTTAGAAGGTTTTATTTCTTACATTTCAGTTGGCCTACCACTTGAAACCGCATTAGAAATTAAAAACGTATTTGACACCCATTTTAGTAAAGTGCATTTTATTGAAGAAGATATAGATCAATGTATTGATTACTTGAAATTTGACAAAAAAAACAGCCATGGAGAGGTGAAATTTTCACTTCTATCTAATATAGGAGCACCAGCTATAGATATATTGGTCCAAGAAGAAACCATTAGAGAAGCATTTTCATTTTATTTAAAGAACTAAAAGGGCTTACTTTTTTAGGTAACGCGTTTCAATAATATTAAAATGATGGGTCAAATGTCCTGATATTATAAATCCTATAGCAGCAACACCCATTTCGGAACCACTAGCCAAACCTTTGGAATTAATCTGCTGGGACGAAAAACTTTTAAAAAGCGAAAGAGTAGATTTTCTAACAACTATAAGCTCTTCTTTTATTGAGGCTAAACTGAGGTGAGTAGCATTAGAATTTGGTACATATGCATTTTCATCAAATCCAGGAAGGGCAGTACCATCTCCTCTAGAAAAACACAAAGACCTATATTGAAAAATTCTTTCTGTATCTGCCAAATGAATTAAAACCTCTGCAATAGTCCACTTTAAGGGTGAATAGGCATCTTTCAGCTTAGATTCGGTCAATTTTAAAAACAAATTATCAATATCAGAAATACCTTTAGATAGACAATCTAAAAGAGTATTGTCTCCATTATTGTCTATATAGGATTTATAAAAAGGATTAAAGTCTTCTGAATTTAAATCAAAAATTGTAATCTTGTTTAGCAAGCACATTACAATTCATTAAATATAGTATGCATTAAACGCTTTTTATCGTTAATACTCTCTTCCAAGGAAATCATAGTTTCTGTTCTACTAATACCATCTATATCATCTATTTTAAAAATGATGTTTTTTGCATGGTTGGTATCTTTTGCTCTTATTTTACAAAAGATATTGAATTTTCCTGTGGTAATATGAGCAACTGTAACATTAGGAATAAGATTTAATCGCTCTAAAACAAATTTAGTCTGGTGTGTTTTTTCCAAGAAGATTCCAACATATGCAATGAAAGCATATCCTAACTTCTCATAATCTAATGTAAGTGAAGACCCTAAAATAATTCCACCTTCTTCCATCTTTTTTACACGAACATGCACTGTACCTGCAGAAATAAGCAGTTTTTTGGCAATATCTGTAAATGGAGTTCTAGTGTTGTCTATTAACATATCTAGAATCTGGTGGTCTATTTCATCTAACTTTATCTTACTCATCGGTAGGTGCTTAAATTATGATGCAAAAATAATACAGAAATAGATATAATTCAATGAAATATAGTTTTTTTTAATAAAAATGCAATACTCTTAACTATTTAGACTTATATA
Source organism: Flavobacteriaceae bacterium (assembly GCA_018401115.1). Taxonomy (GTDB): domain Bacteria; phylum Bacteroidota; class Bacteroidia; order Flavobacteriales; family Flavobacteriaceae; genus MAG-120531. Next base: position 438,466 of record JAGYKX010000005.1, read on the forward strand.
CAAGCTACAATATCCTTAATATTTTGAAGAACAGTAACTTGCAAATCAGAATTAATGACAGCTAAATCTACGATTTTATGAAAAGAGAACTTATTTTCTTGATCGATCGCATAAAATTCAGGGACAAAAATAATTTTATTAGATTCCAAAACCTCTTTATATTGAATACCCACCATAGCGTCTTGTGAGATATTTTTATTCACTAAATGAGGGTGTTTAACACCTATATCTAGAAAGACTTTCTGATTTTCTGGAATACCAAAATAGGGGGCTATTGTATAATTTAAATATGATTCACTAGAAATAGAATGAACAGCAGAAAACAAGGCGTGAAAGACCATTGCTCTACTTACTGCTCTTTGATAATCCTCTGGATAATGGCCTGCTTCAAATAGTATTGTAGGCACACCAAGTTCTTGAAAATAATCACCTACACATTGGTTGTTAAAAGCGTCGTCGAACCTTCCTATTTGATTTGGGATCATTTGTTTCAATGTGTCATTCATGACTGCTATGAGTTTCATAGCTATTTCTCTAGACGGTGTTAAAGAACAATTCTTGTCTGCAGAAGGCGCAAGAAAAGACATAGTTGCTGGTTTTGCTGGTGATCCAACACTGAAAATAGTTCTTTGGTCGTGAAGATTAAAACAAAAATCAGGAGATACATGATCAAATACTGATTTTAAAAAAACACTTTCTGGTTGAGAAAAATCTTGAAAGTCTCTATTTAAGTCTACTTGATTCTTATTAAATCGTGTATATGCTCTTGCTCCATCTGGGTTGAGAATTGGTATAACAACAAGGGTACATTGCTGAAGTATATGATTGGATTCCTCAGAGGGAGTGTTTAGAAAATTTAAAAAATCTATCAAACCTTTGGTAGTGGTAGATTCGTTGCCGTGCATCTGAGACCACATTAAAATCATTTTATTTCCAGATCCAAAGCGATAAACAGGAATAGGAATTCCATTGACTGACACTCCATTAAGATCTTTGACAACAAAACTATCCCAGTAATCAGTGATTGGCTTTAAACCTACTAATGGCAAATAGCGGCCTTTAATGGAATGATTTTTATAATTGAGGTGTGAAAAATAATCCTTCAAAATACAGTTATTAATTACAAATGTAACGAATAGAATAATTACAATTGTAAAAGCTTATTGTTTACATTTGTAATAAAAAATAGTCTTTAAAAAGATTGTTTTGATTACATTTGTCAATAGACACTACAGTATTGATTATATTATATTATAATATATTAAAAATCAAGTATTTATATATTTTAATCTAAAGTATTAATTAATTTAAAATGCTCTCTACGATTCAAATAAAGCTTCACAATTATCGATATAAAAATTTTTAAGTTACAATGATAAACAGTCAAGATTTCATAAAAAGATTACAATTAATTATTGATCATTACCAACTTTCAGCTGCCTCTTTAGCAGATAAAATAGCGGTGCAAAGGTCTAGTATTTCACATTTATTGTCTGGTAGAAATAAGCCTTCACTCGAGTTTGTTTTAAAACTTGTTAGACAATTTCCTGAGGTGAATTTATACTGGCTACTCAATGGAACGGGAAACTTTCCTTCTACCTTATCTGAATCTGACGCGTATAAAAGACGGTATCAAATTATTTCAGAGGAAAATAAAGAAAGTGAACCTTTGAATAATGAAAAAACCACAGAAATGCCTAAATCCGTAAAAGAGCAAATAGTACATTCTATTCACAACAATATTCAAAATGAAATAGACGCAATTATAATTTGCTATAAGAATGGAAAATTTAAATCTTATAAAAACTTTGATTAAGGACACTTGTGCTTATTTTTATGACATGAAATTTACCTATATCCTATTATTTGCATTTGTTGTAGTAGCTTGTAACCCTCCTCAAAGAAATTGTAAAGATTTTAAAACGGGGCGTTTTGAGTTTACTGCAGATATTAATGGCAAAAAAGCAACCACCTCATTTTTTAGAAACGACACCTTAGAAGTTGAAAACTTCAATGGAAAAATTGACAGTAGTAGTATTAAATGGGTAAACGATTGTGAGTATATTCTCAAAAACCTCCATCCAGTCAATGCTGCTGAAGAAACACCTCTATTAATAAAAATTTTGACCACATCAGACAATGGTTACACTTTTGAGTACGCTACAGTTGGAAGTGCTCAAAAAGCTCGTGGAAATGCCGTAAAAATTGACTAAGCATGTTTGAAATTCTATTAAGTCCAGACGCCTGGGTCGCATTATTAACCCTTACTTTTTTAGAAATTGTTTTGGGTATAGACAACATAATTTTCATTTCAATTGCTGCTGGAAAACTCGCAGATGGAGATAGAAAAAAGCAACTAACATAGGTTTGGTTCTCGCTATGGTGCTTAGAATTATTTTACTGCTGGGTATTTCTCTTCTAACGGCTCTAAATGAACCACTATTTCACTTAGACACTAAATGGGTACAAGGAAGCATTAGCGGGCAAGCAATCATATTGTTTCTTGGAGGATTGTTTCTACTGTACAAGAGCACCAAAGAAATTCATGAAAAAATTGAAGACAAGTCACATGATGCCAATCAGGTGGCATCTAATCAGACCAAATCTCTAAGAGCTGCTATTGTTCAAATTACAATCATTAACATTGTATTTTCTTTTGACTCTATACTCACCGCTATTGGAATGACCAATGGGATTTCTAGCAATCCCAATGATGCATTAATAATTATGATCATAGCTGTCGTAATCTCTGTGCTGATTATGATGTTGTTTGCTAAGCCAGTAGGAGATTTTGTCAATAAAAATCCCACCATACAAATATTAGGCCTATCGTTTCTTATCTTGATAGGTTTCATGCTAACCACTGAAGCGGCACACCTGTCTCATTTAGTTGTATTTGATCAAAGCATAGGAAGTATCCCTAAAGGATACCTCTATTTCTCTATTGCTTTTTCCCTCATGGTAGAGTTCTTAAATATGAATATTCGAAAGAAACATTAAAACAAAGTTGGCTGGCTTCCTTCTTTTCCGTCACTAGACGCAGAAGGCTTTGTTTTTTCAGATATTCCATCAGGATTTTCAGATACTTCCTCTGGATTTTCTACTTCTATGTCTATTGCTTCAAGGTCCTCTTCAAGCTCGTATGGAAGTGGATCTAAGGCTGCTGAATTTTTAATTTTTTCTGTGCTTAGCTGATTCCCTAAGGCTTTAATTCCTTTAGGAGCAATAAATTCCTCCATATTTATCTGCGCAGCAGGCTTGGCTTCTTTTCCCCTAGGTTTATTGAACTCTATTTCAAAAACAGGCCTCCAATCAGTAGACACTATCTCCAAATAGGAGTTTTCGTGTTCGGTAATAAACAAGTCTTCTCTGTTAGATTGCTCAATTAAGAAACGCTTACCAAAGTATTTATCTTTTTCACCATCATAATAGATGGCAGAAATTGGTTTAGATGGAATCCATTTTTCCAAAACAACCATATCTTCTTCAAAGTGAAGAGAAAGTTCTGGTGACATAGTTTTTACCACCCCTTTTTGTGTGATCACTAAAAGTAAGTCGTCTCCTTTAAATGCACCTAGTAAAGTACCTCTCCCGTCTACATTAAGACGTTGAACAACCTCATCGAACCATATATTTCTAGGCTTAAGGGTAGAGACTCCTTTTTCTTTAAGCTCTATACGTTTCACCACGTATTTAGTCACAAGATTTCCCTTTGAGCTTCTTCCTTTGATTAAAACATCAGAGAAGTCAATATCCCATTTTAATTTCTTTATACTACCCACCTGTCTCAATAAAACTGTAATAACCTCTGCCTCTCCATTAGGATTGGCACTAAAGTAAAGCACCTCAGAGCCAGAATTTCCATTAGTCAGGTCATAAGCTCTATCTCTAGTAACCCCTGTTATATTAAATCTCTTTATATAACTAGGGCCGTTTTTACCGTCTTTATAGACTAAATTATAAGTAGTACGTTTGTCTTTTTTCTTAAAGACGGCTACGTGAAGGATGTTTTTAGCTATAAAAGTCTTGGTGTCTACTTTTGTAATCATGACATTCCCGTCTGCTGTAAAAACAATCACATCGTCAATATCACTGCAATCAGTCACATACTCTTCCTTTTTCAAGGAAGTCCCAACAAAGCCCTCTGCCCTATTGACATACAGCTTTGTGTTCCTCATCACTACTTTGGTCGCTTCAATGTCGTCGAATACTCTAATTTCAGAAAGACGCTCCCTGCCTTTTCCAAAGGTTTCTTTTAGATTTTTAAAGTAGTCAATTGCAAAGTCTATTAAATGAGCCAGATGGTGTTTTATTTGGAACATTTTATCTTCTAAACTACTAATGTACAGCTGCGCTTTGTCAATGTCAAACTTAGAAATTCTTTTGATTCGAATTTCTGTTAAACGGGCAATATCTTCGGTTGTAATAGCTCTTTTTAGATGGGCTACATGGGGCTTTAATCCTTTGTCAATAGCGCTAATTACACCTTCCCAGCTTTCTTCTTCTTCAATGTCTCGATAAATTCTATTCTCAATAAATATGCGTTCCAAAGAAGAGAAATGCCACTGGGCTTCCAACTCTTCTAATTGGATTTCTAATTCAGATTTTAACAAGGCCACCGATCTTTCCGTAGAACGCCTTAACATATCACTCACTCCAATGAAAAGTGGTTTATTGTCTTCAATTATACATCCCAAAGGAGATAAAGAAGACTCACAAGCCGTGAAGGCGTATAAAGCGTCTATGGTTTTGTCTGGTGAAATACCCGCAGGAAGATGGATTAAAATCTCCACCTGAGCGGCTGTATTATCTTCAATTTTCTTGACTTTTAATTTCCCTTTCTCATTGGCTTTTAAAATAGAGTCAATTAATGAAGAGGTGTTTGTTCCAAAAGGAATCTCGGTAATCACCAAGGTGTTTTTGTCAATTTGGCCAATTTTAGCCCTCACCCTAATCTTCCCTCCTCTTAAACCGTCATTGTATTGACTCACGTCAATTACTCCAGCAGTTGGAAAGTCAGGGACTAAAGTAAATTTTTGGCCCTTAAGATGCTTAATAGAAGCGTCTATTAATTCATTAAAGTTATGAGGCAAAATCTTTGTAGACAATCCTACTGCAATTCCCTCCCCTCCCTGCGCAAGTAATAGAGGAAATTTCACAGGTAAGTTTATAGGCTCTTTTCTCCTACCGTCATAAGAGCTTTGCCACTCCGTAATTTTAGGACTAAACACCACGGCCAAAGCAAACTTAGAAAGCCTGGCTTCAATATACCTAGAAGCTGCCGCACTATCTCCTGTCAATATATTCCCCCAGTTACCTTGGGTGTCAATTAACAAATCTTTCTGACCTATTTGCACCATAGCGTCAGCAATACTAGCGTCTCCGTGAGGATGGTATTGCATACTATGCCCCACGACATTCGCTACTTTATTGTACCTTCCATCATCTAATTCCTTCAAAGCATGCATAATCCTCCTTTGAACAGGTTTAAAACCGTCTTCAATAGCGGGTACTGCACGTTCTAATATCACATAGGATGCGTAATCTAGAAACCAATCTTTATACATTCCTGAAACCTTAGTAAGGGTCTCTTCTGTATTTAGTTCCTCCTGTGAATCAGGAAAGTTCTCTTGCTCAAATTCTTCCATAAATTATTCGCTTATGGGTTCTGTTTCGGAGATAACATCAAGCTCTACCTTGAGGTTGTCTATGATAAATTCTTGTCGTTTTGGGGTGTTTTTTCCCATGTAAAATTCGAGGAGCTGGTCTATGGACATCTTCTTGTCTAACATTACAGGCTCAAGCCTAATATCTTGACCGATAAAATGCTTAAACTCATCTGGAGAAATTTCTCCCAACCCTTTAAATCTTGTAATTTCTGGCTTAGTCCCTACTTTTAACATTGCAGCCTCTTTCTCTTCCGGAGTATAGCAGTAATAAGTCTCTTTTTTATTTCTAACTCTAAATAGCGGCGTTTGAAGGATATACAAGTGATTGTCCTTGATCAGTTCAGGGAAAAATTGCAAAAAGAAGGTAATTAACAACAACCTAATGTGCATGCCGTCTACATCTGCATCTGTTGCTATAACAATATTATTATAGCGTAAATCTTCCATGGAGTCTTCAATGTTTAGCGCTGCTTGCAGTAAGTTAAACTCTTCATTTTCATATACAATTTTCTTAGTCATTCCATAGGAATTGAGTGGTTTCCCCCTGAGACTAAATACCGCTTGGGTATTCACATCTCTAGACTTTGTGATAGATCCAGAAGCAGAATCTCCTTCAGTAATAAAAAGGGTACTCTCCAAACATCGATCGTTTTTAGTGTCTGGTAAATGCACCCTGCAGTCTCTAAGCTTTTTATTGTGAAGGTTACTCTTCTTGGCACGGTCTCTAGCGAGTTTTCTAATACCAGAAAGCTCTTTGCGTTCTCTCTCTGCTTGAACAATCTTTCTTTGTAATGCCTCTGCAGTCTGAGGGTTTTTGTGTAAAAAATTATCTAAATATTGACCAATAAAATCATTAATATAGGTTCTTACAGTGGGCATTTCTCCACCCATATCAGTAGAGCCTAAGTTTGGTCTTTGTTTGACTCTCAAATACTGGTTCCATGACCTTTATAGAAATAGCAGAAATAATGGATTTTCTAATATCTGCTGCCTCGTAGTTCTTTCCGTAAAAATCTTTAATCGTTCGAGCAATAGCCTCTCTAAAAGCAGCTTGATGGGTTCCCCCTGCGTAGTGTGTTGTCCATTCACAAAGGAGTGGTATTCCTCACTATACTGTGTTTTGCTATGGGTAATAGCCACTTCAATATCTGGACCTTTAAGGTGAATGATTGGGTAAAGCATGTCTTCTGCAGCATTGTTATCTTCCAAAAGGTCCTTAAGCCCATTTTCAGAGAAATATTTTTCTCCATTAAAAACAATCGTTAAGCCAGGATTGAGGTAGACATAGTTTTTGAGCATGCGAATTACATACTCAGCCCTGTATTTATAATTTTTAAATATGGCTGCATCTGGAATAAAACGAACTTTAGTTCCCTTTCGTTTAGAAGTTTCTAAAGGGCCTTCCTCTGAAACTAAATTTCCAGCCTCAAAAGTGGCGGTCTTTAATAAATTGTCTCTACTTGAAGAAACCTCAAACATGGAAGAGAGTGCGTTCACCGCTTTTGTCCCTACCCCGTTGAGTCCAACAGATTTTTTAAAAGCCCTGCTGTCATATTTACCTCCAGTATTCATCTTAGAAACCACATCTACCACTTTTCCAAGTGGAATACCCCTTCCGTAATCCCTTACAGCAACTTCAGTTTCTTTAATGGAAATTTCAATGGTTTTACCAGCCCCCATGACAAACTCATCTATACAGTTGTCTATAACCTCTTTTAAAAGGATGTAAATACCGTCGTCTGCAGAAGAACCATCTCCCAACTTACCAATATACATACCAGGACGCATACGAATATGCTCCTTCCAGTCTAAAGAACGAATATTGTCTTCTGTATATTGAGTTTGTTGCTCCATAGTTTATAGCAATAGGATAGGGAGCTAATATAGTGAGGTCTTTAAAAAAATAAAACCCAATCAGGCTAAAGTAATTAACAATAGTGATTGGGTTATTGTTGATAGGTACTCATGTGAACTACACATTAAATCTAAAATGCATGACATCTCCATCTTGCACAATATATTCTTTGCCTTCTACACGCATTTTTCCTGCTTCTTTTACTTTGGCCTCACTGCCATAAGATTCGTAATCTGTGAAAGAAATAACTTCTGCCCTAATAAAACCTTTTTCAAAATCTGTGTGAATGACACCTGCTGCTTGTGGTGCAGAGGCACCCACAGGAATGGTCCAAGCCCTTACTTCCTTAACGCCTGCAGTAAAATAAGTTTCTAGATTTAATAATTTATAGGCACCTCTAATAAGTTTTGCAGACCCTGGCTCATCTAGACCCATATCTTCCAAAAACATTTTACGCTCTTCGTAACTTTCTAGCTCGGTAATATCTGCCTCTGTTCCAACCGCTAAAAAAATCACTTCTGCATTTTCATCTGCAACAGACTCTTTGACTTTGGTTACATATTCATTTCCACTAACTGCAGCGTCCTCAGGCACATTACACACATACATCACCGGCTTGTCTGTAATAAATTGTAGGGGCTTTATAAAAGCCTCTCTGTCTTCTTTAGAGAACTCAATCGCTCTAATAGACTTGCCTGCCTCTAAACCTTGTTTAAGTGATAATAAAACGGCAGCTTCTTTCTGAGCTTCTTTATTACCTGTCTTAGCAGCTCGTTTTACTTTTTCTAATTTTTTATCTACTGTTTCCAGATCTTTTAGCTGCAATTCCATATCTATGGTTTCTTTATCTCTGATTGGATTTACATGGCCGTCTACATGAACAATATTGTCGTCGTCAAAACAACGAAGTACATGTAAAAGGGCGTCTGTTTCTCTAATATTTCCAAGGAATTGATTTCCCAAACCTTCTCCTTTACTTGCTCCTTTTACAAGCCCAGCAATATCTACTATTTCAACAGTTGCTGGAACAACACGCTCTGGATCTACTAAAGATTCTAATTTTTCTAGTCTTGGATCTGGAACATTGACCACCCCAATATTGGGTTCAATAGTACAAAAAGGAAAATTGGCACTCTGCGCTTTAGCGTTTGAGAGACAATTAAAAAGGGTAGATTTTCCTACATTAGGAAGGCCAACAATACCTGCTTTCATATGCTTGGGTTTTAATTGGTGGCAAATATATAACTAAGCTTTTAAAAAAGCCTACAAAAAAAGGGAAGTAAAATTAAGGTGCCCTATTCAGGATGCATAAATCGCTGTTTCTCTAATAAAACAGCCTCTGTTTCTACATGAGACTCATCTGGCACACAACAATCCACAGGGCAAACTGCAGCACATTGTGGTTCTTCATGAAAACCCATACATTCGGTACACTTATCTGGCGATATATAATAAATTTCATCTGAAATAGGATCCTGAACCGCATCGGCGTCTGCCACAAGGCCATTGGGTAAAACAATGGAACCTTTTAACGAGGTACCGTCACTGTAACGCCATTCTTCTGCGCCTTCATATATGGCGGTATTTGGACATTCTGGCTCACATGCGCCACAATTAATACATTCGTCTGTAATGATAATTGCCATAGTAAAAATTTAAGTTAATCGGGTGTATTGATTACTTTTGCACAAAGGTAAAACCTAAAAACCGCTCAAACAAATATTATGCCCACATATCAAGATAGATTTAATGCTGTTGTTGCTTTTGGAAAAACACTCCAAGCTATGGTCCAGGCTAAGGAAGAAAACAAGCGCAATGTCCCTCACCTAGAAGATTGGAAAAAACTCATTGCTCTTGCGGGTCATAAAAATGGTTGGTTCACTGAGGAAAATATTTGGTATGCTACTGCACAGTGGGCCAATAAATTAACTAAAGAAAAACTTGAAAAATGGGTGGGTTCTTACCCCTCACCCACAAAAAAACCCATAGTGCTTTTAATCATGGCGGGGAATATTCCGTTGGTGGGGTTTCATGACTTTCTAACGGCCTATCTTGCCGATGCCAAAATTCTAATAAAATTAGCCTCAAACGATCAGATTCTCCTCCCATGGATTTTAAACTTCTTGCAAGCACACACCCAAGAAGACCCAGATCATGTAAAAGTATTGGAGAAAATTAATGCACCATATGACGCTTTAATTGCTACAGGTAGTGACAATACTGCTAGATATTTTAAGCATTATTTTGGACACAAACCAAATATTATTAGAAAAAACAGAAACTCTATTGCTGTAATTACAGGAAAAGAAAGTCCTGAAATGCTTCAAAAACTCGGGGAAGACATTTTTAGGTATTTTGGTTTAGGTTGTAGGTCTGTCTCTAAGATATATGTGCCTGAAGGATACGATTTTGACACACTATTCAAAGCCCTTTACGGGTATAGGGACCTTATTGAATATGAAAAATACAGCAATAATTACGATTATAATAAGGCGGTATATCTGATGAGTTTATTTAAAATACTGGACAATGGTTTTTTAATTATTAAAGAAGACACCGGCCTCACCTCACCTATAGGCTCACTTCATTTTGAATACTACCATACTTTAGAAACATTGGAAAAGGAGTTGGAGGCCAAATCTGATTTGCTTCAATGTATTGTAGGGCCCACTGGATTCCTAAACAGTATTGGTTTTGGAGAAACCCAAAACCCAAGCCTGACGGATTACGCAGATGGAGTAGACACTATGGATTTTATTTTATCCTTATAAATTCTCATAAAGCACTCACTTTTTAGATTAAATATAAGACCTTTGTTAGCTAAATTTCTACTAAAGAAACTTTGATGAAAAAACATAATTTTAGTGCTGGACCCTGCATACTTCCTAGAGAAGTATTGGATAAAGCGGCTCAAGCAGTAGTTAATTTTAACGATTCTGGACTCTCCTTAATAGAGATCTCTCACCGATCAAAGGATTTTGTTGCTGTAATGGATCAGGCACAAGAATTGGCTTTATCACTTTTAAATCTAGAAGGAAAAGGCTATAAAGCCCTATTTCTTCATGGTGGTGCTAGTTTGGAATTTTTAATGGTTGCTTACAACTTATTAGAAACCAAAGCCGCTTATATAAATACGGGGACTTGGAGTGATAAAGCCATTAAAGAAGCTAAAGCTTTTGGCGAAGTGATCGAGATAGGTTCTTCAAAATCAGATGGATACAAATATATTCCAAAAAATATTGAAGTGCCTACAGACGTAGATTATTTACACCTCACCTCTAATAACACCATCTACGGAACTCAATTTCAACAGTTTCCAAAAGTCGATGTCCCTATGGTTTGTGATATGAGTTCAGACATATTTTCAAGGACTATGGATTTTTCTGTCTTTGACTTAATATACGCGGGGGCACAAAAAAACATGGGCCCTGCAGGTACGACGCTTGTAGTAGTTAAAGAATCGATTCTTGGAAAAGTTTCTAGACATATTCCAGAAATGTTAAACTATCAGACGCATATAGAAAAGGAAAGTATGTTTAACACACCAGCAGTTTTTCCTGTGTATGTATCTATGTTAACTATGTCTTGGCTCAAAGACCTGGGAGGTATTGCAGCAATTGAAAAGATTAATAGAAAAAAAGCCAGATTACTTTATTCTGAAATAGATCTAAATCCATTGTTTACAGGTTATGCAAATAAAGAGGACCGATCATTTATGAATGCTACATTCACCCTATCTGACCCTGCATTAGAGACACGCTTCAATGAAATGTGCGTTGCTGGCGGGATAAATGGCTTAAACGGTCATAGATCCGTTGGGGGGTATAGAGCATCTATGTACAACGCACTTTCACTTGAAAGTGTAGGTGTATTGGTAGATATAATGAGTGATCTAGAAAGAAAAGCATAAAAGATGAAGATTTTAGCGAATGATGGTATCCATCTAAGTGGCATTAAATACTTAGAAGAAGCTGGCCATCAAGTAGATATTACTACAGTATCTCAGTCACAATTAGCTTATTACATTAATGAACAACAAATTGAGGTAGTTTTAGTGCGATCTGCAACCGAGATAAAAGAAGCTATCATTGACCAATGTCCAAGCATAAGAGTCATTGGAAGGGGTGGCGTTGGTATGGATAATATTGCTGTGGATTATGCCATCTCAAAAGGTATTAAAGTGATCAATACCCCAGATGCTTCTGCGAGAGCAGTGGCGGAATTAAGCATCGCTCATTTATTATCTGGCGCAAGATTTCTATATGATGCCAACAGAAATATGCCATTAGAAGGCGATACCCATTTTAAAGATCTAAAAAAATCTTATGCCACTGGTATTGAATTAAAGGGTAAAACATTAGGGATTTTTGGCTTTGGTAACATTGGGCAAGAAACCGCTAAGATGGGACTTTCTATGGGTATGAATGTGCTCTTTTTTGATCCTGAAATAAAAAGCATCTCCCTCGAATTAGAATTTTTTAATGGAAAAAAAATCTCCTTTCCACTAGTGAGAAGCAGTAGAGAAAGTGTCTTAAAAGAATCTGATTTTATCTCCCTGCACGTTCCCTCTCAAAGTGAATATTGTATAGATAGAAAAGCATTTTCCCTATTAAAAAAAGGTGTTGGTATAATCAATACAGCGAGAGGAAACGCCCTAGATGAAGTGGCTCTTATTGAGTTTTTGGACAATGGAACCGTAGCTTTTGCTGGATTAGACGTATTTGAGTCTGAACCAAATCCTGAAATAAAGATACTCATGCATCCAAATATTTCATTGACACCACATATAGGCGCTGCTACTCTTGAAGCTCAGGAAAAAATAGGTCTTTCTTTAGCCAAACAAATTATTTCTTTTGACAATGCTTAAGCCTTCTTATTTTTCAAAATTAAAAGATAAATGGTCGGTTTCCTCGAACGGAGCACTTGTCGTTATTTTTATAGTCTTTTCAATTACTGGAAGTAGCGCCCTAAAACTGGCCAGACCTGTTTTAGATTTTGTTGGATTGGAGCGTAGTGCTTTTGAAGACCACTGGTACACCTTAGTTTTTTACTGGACCATGAGGGTATTGATTATATTTCCAATCTATCAAATATTACTTGTAGCTATTGGCTGGTTGTTTGGTCAATTCAAGTTCTTTTGGAATTTTGAAAAGAAAATGCTTAAAAGAATGGGCTTGGGATTTCTTTTTAAATAGACATTTAACACTTCATTAAGATTTATCTCTATCCCTAAATCCATATATTTGGAATATGTTTACCACACGTGGAATATATGGCGTATTTTTTGTGCTACTTTTTTTCTTAAAAAGCAGCACCCTCCATGCTTACTCCCACGACAGTAACCATTCAGATAAAACAAGTCATTGTCAGACCTGTGAAATACAGCAACTACAGTCTCCTTTACTTTTAGTCGCTGAAATAGATTGTATTGTTAATAATGATTTTGCTATTTTTACTTCAAATCAATGCAATCAAACACCAGCGCAAGTTTTAAAATATTCAGCTTACACCAATATCTGGTCTAGACCCCCACCGTCTGACTTTAATTCATAGATATTGAAGTGCTTACATAGCACTAGTTGTAATTTGAATATGTATTCATGAAATATATTTTATTATTGTTTATGTCATTTGTATTGGGCAATGCCAATGCACAAGACTGCCATTTGGTCATTAAAGGTAAGGTGATTGACCAACACGATGGAAAACCCTTAAAGGGCGCTATTATAGCTATTTATGGTCTCGAAAAAGAAGTATTTTCAAATGAAAATGGAGACTTTGTCTTACAAGGATTATGCGATGGTTTTTATGAAATTGAAGTTTCTCACGTTGACTGTGGGACTCAATTTATTCCTATAAATTTAACGGAAAACATTACCAAAACCTTCTATTTAGAACATCATGTAGAAGCATTGAATGAGGTAGCGCTTATTAAGAAAGCTAATAATTTATTGGAACAACAAACTATAGATGCGACTGTTTTCGAAAATAAAGTAAGCCAAAGTTTTGCTGAGGCACTGACTGAAATACAAGGCATTAGTACCCTTAAGACAGGTAACTCTATTGCAAAACCATTACTCCAAGGAATGTACGGAAGTAGGGTGCTTACCAATAACCAAGGGGTTAGAATGCAAGATATGGAATGGGGTGCAGAACACGCACCCAATATAGCTACTTCAAGCGTAGAAGGGGTGTCACTTGCCGTTGGAGCAAAAGCGCTTAAATATGGTGGAGATGCTGTGGGTGGTGTAATTGTACTAGATCCTAGAAAACCCGTTTTTAAGAACATTCAAAAACACACTGCCATATTTTCTGCTTATTCCAATGGCTTGGGTATTTTAAGTAGTCAAAAATTCGAGAGAGATTTTGAAAATGGTTTGTATTACGGAATTCAAGCAAGCTTTAAAAAAGCGGGTAATAATCAAAATACTGATGGTTACTTACTAAATACTGGATTAGAACAAACCAGCATCTCAATTCCTTTTGGTTGGCATTTAGCCCACAAAGGAATAGATGCATATATCTCTTATTTTAAAGCTAATAATGGTATCCTTAGAAACTCTCATATTGGCAACCTTCAAGATTTAATCAATCAGATCAATGGAGACACCGCTATTTCTATTGGAAATTTCACCTATAATATAGAAAACCCAAGACAGGAAGTTTCTCATATATTGGCCAAAATTTCTGCCTATTATTATTTTGAAGATCTAGCTAAGTGGACCCTTCAATACGATTTTCAGCAGAACAATAGAAAAGAGTTCGACCTCAGACTTGGTGAAAGAAATAAACTACCTGGAACAGATTTGCAACTACAAACCCATGCTGTTCAATCTAATTTCAAATTAGACACCTCCTACGACAAGGCACTCGAATTTGGGATAGAAACAGCCTATCAAATACATTTTCCAAACCCTGCAACTGGTGTAAAAAGACTCATACCAGATTACAATAGCTTAAATTTTGGCACTTATTTATATGGATTAAAGACCCTCTCATCTGCGTGGGAGATTGAAGGGAGCATAAGAGCAGACAGGGTTCAAATAAATGCAGATAAATTTTATAAAACCTCAAGGTGGGAGTCTTTGGGCTATAATATTGACTTTTCAGATTTTGTTGTTGCAGATTTTGATACCCAAATACTTACAGCGGCAAAATTGAATTTCAACACTCAATCTGCTGCACTAAGTGTTCACTTTAACCATAAAGGGCACCGCCTTAGCACGCACCTTCAATACATAGAAAGAGCTCCTAATCCAGCGGAATTGTTTAGTGAAGGTCTGCACCATTCTGCCGCTAGAATTGAATTAGGCTCTTTGAGAATGAGGAAAGAAAAAGCTCACAAATTAGGGATTCAATACAGCTTTCGTTCTGATCAGAGAACTTTTTTATTAGCCCCTTATTTTAATCGCATAAACGATTTTATGGCACTTATTCCTTCAGGACTAGAATTCACGATAAGGGGTGCGTTTCCAGTCTGGGAATACCAGCAAACCAATGCAAACTTCACTGGAATAGACTTTAAATGGACGGAACATTTTTCAAACGAACTGAAATTTACCAATGGGGCTTCTTTAGTAAAGGCAATTGACCTAAAAAACAATTCACCTTTTCCAAACATCCCCCCTGTGAGTACCCAACACGAATTAGAATATTTGTTTAAAAACATCAAAGGACTTAGTGTTCAATTCGTTGGGGAATACAATTTTAGGCAAAACGAAGTGCCTGATGACTTCATGATTTTTAATCCGTACACACAAAAAGAACAGCTACTAGAAATTAATAAAGCCCCTAATAGCTATTTTTTACTTTCATCTGTAGTAGCGTACCAATTTCCCAAAAGCGGTACCACCCAATATAAAATAAGACTTAGCGGTGAGAACCTCACCAATTTAAATTATCAAAATTACCTCAATAGACTTCGATATTTTTCGAATGAATTGGGCATAAACTTTCAATTACAATTTCAAATAAATTTTTAATTAAACTAAATCACATCTTATGAAAAAAATTTTATCTACCCTATTAACTCTTTTCCTATTTATGTCATTTTTATCTTGTAGTGACAATGATAGCCCCGAACTTATCCAAGAGGAAGAAGTCATTACCTCTGTAATTGTAACACTTCAATCTGGAAGTGACACAGTTACTTTAAGTTCAGTAGACTTAGATGGAGACGGGCCAAATGAACCTGTAATAACGATACAAGGCTCATTAAACTCTGACACCACTTATTCAGGTGCTGTTAAGTTTTTAAATGAATCTATATCTCCAGTAGAAGATATTACAGAAGAAGTTGTAGAAGAAGCAGAAGAACACCAAGTATTTTACTCATTTACCTCGCCTATCAGTTCAGTGGCAACTTTAGATACAGATTCAAGTGGGAACCCATTAGGACTCGTTTTCACTTTAACTACAGGAAACTCTGGAAATGCAACATTGGGACTTACACTGAGACATGAACCTAAAAAACCAAATACTGGAATTTTAGATGCTGGTGGAGAAACAGATGTAGCAGTTACTTTTGGTATTTCTGTTGAATAAAACTATTTTTTAAAACCGCTTAGGTTTTGATTTATGAAGTCTTTTGGGAAATTTTCATCCCCATCAAACCCTAGGGTTAGGTGGGGATTTTTTTTGGGTAAGTAATACGTATTGAATAGATAGTCCCAAATGCTTAAACTGATTCCAAAATTCACGCCAAAACGACCTTTAGGAAGTGATTTAGCATGGTGATAAAGATGCATCACTGGATTATTGATCAAGTATTTCAGAGGCCCCCAATCTAGGGCTAAATTTGCATGATTTAAATGACCTATGGCAATAGAGATAAAATGAACAACAAAGGCCTGTTCTGGCTCAAAACCTCCTAATAACATTATGGCCAAGGTCTTCAAGGGTTTGTAAAGAATGTTCTCCATCCAATGATACCTCAAATGAGCTGCAAAACCCATTTCTTTCACTGAATGATGCACTTTGTGGAACTGCCAAAAGAACGGTATCTTATGAAGCGCAATATGCGTGAACCATTGAACAAAATCTAGAAGGACAAAAAATATCAAAAGACCCAACCATGCCGGTAATTGATTTATATCTAGTAAAGCTATAGAATGGATGGTAATACCATAGGCAGTAAAAAGACTACCCAGAATGACATATAAGCCACTAATAACACTTGAGAATACAAAGAAATTAAAATACATATAAACGGCGTCCAGCCAAAAGTCTTTCCTAAAAACCTTTTGCTCTTTACGCCATGGAAATAGTAGTTCTAAACCCCACACCACAAAGGAAAATAATGTAACACCCCAAAAATAATTTTGATTCCAGGGAACATCGAAAATGATGGATCTATAAAACCACCTAAAACTACCGCTTATGGTGTCTACAAAAACGTCTATATACTCAATCATATAACAAACTTATTCATTTTTAAGAAAACCAAAAAATGTTTCACAAATGTCGCTGAAAAATCATTGATAATGTTAACATCATTTTTACGACAGACTACTACTAATCAATTTCATGAATTCGTTTCTAGTAGCTGTTTTTTCGAAAAGTCCTCTAAATCCGGAGGTTGTTGTAACAGAGTTTTGCTTTTGAACCCCTCTCATCATCATACACATATGAGAAGCTTCTATTACAACCGCTACACCTTTAGGAGCAAGCGTTGTATTAATGCACTCTAAAATATCATGTGTTAAACGCTCTTGCACTTGAAGGCGTCTTGCAAAAACATCTACTATTCTTGGAATTTTACTCAAACCAACGATATGTCCATTTGGTATGTAAGCTATATGAGCTTTACCAAAAAAAGGCAGCATATGGTGTTCACACATTGAATACAGTTCAATGTCCTTAATAATCACCATGTCGTCATAATCTTCTTTAAACATAGCACCTCTAAGTATAGCTTGAGGGTCTTGATCATAACCTTGTGTCAAAAACTGCATTGCTTTAGCAGCTCTCTCAGGTGTTTTTATTAAACCCTCTCTAGATGGGTCCTCGCCTATGGCATTTAATATGTGGTCGTAATTTCTTTTAACACTTTCAGTAATGGGTGTATCGTAGGAATCTAAATGGGTATAAGACATTATTTTTGTTTAATTTATTCAAAATAACAATAAACAAATTTACAATAAAATAATCATCCTATTGCTATAAATTTATCAAGAATAAACTGAAGACCATCTGAATCGTTATATTTACTTTTAATTAAAGAAATATTTTTTAGATGATCAAAGCGAATAATATTCGAAAATCATATGGAGAACTTGAAGTTCTCAAAGGGGTGAACATCCATATTAATGAAGGAGAAATAGTGGCAATTGTTGGTGCCTCTGGCGCTGGAAAAACAACGCTGTTACAAATATTAGGAACCTTAGAACAACCAAGCAATAAGGATGCCATTATTGAAATAAATAACAAAAATGTTCCACTGTTAAATACAAAAGAACTGGCCGCATTCAGAAATAAAAACATAGGCTTTATTTTTCAATTTCATCAATTACTCCCAGAGTTTACTGCCATTGAAAATGTGTGTATTCCTGCATATATTCATGGCGCCTCTAAAGAACAGGCCACAAAAGATGCTACTGAATTACTTAGTTTTCTTGGGCTTTTAGACAGAATACACCACAAACCAGATACCTTGTCGGGAGGGGAACAACAAAGGGTTGCTGTAGCAAGAGCTTTAATCAATAAACCTGCTGTGGTATTTGCAGACGAACCGAGCGGTAATCTCGATTCAGAAAGTGCACAAGTGCTGCATCAGCTTTTTTTTAAGCTAAGAGATACCTATAAGCAAACATTCGTGCTTGTGACACACAACGAATTATTAGCCAAAATGGCAGACAGAACATTTACTATGGTAGACGGTCATATGGTACAATAATGGACAGAGAAAGCCTAAAATCGTTTTTAGAGGAAAAAGTGGTTCAATATCAAGAACCGTCTTTTATAGACTCAGATCCTTTACAAATACCCTATTTATTTAATAAAAAAGAAGATATAGAAATTAGTGCATTTTTAACGGCTACTATTTCATGGGGGAATAGAAAAAGTATCTTAAAAAACGCCCATTTTTTAATGGATTTAATGGATCATACCCCCTATGACTTTATTTTAAATGCCCAGCAGAGTGACTATGACGCGCTTCACCATTTTAAGCACCGGACTTTTAATGGAATAGATGCAATAGGTTTTTGCAAAGCAATTAAAAACATCTATTTACACCACGATGGTCTGGAAAACGCTTTTTTAACACAACCGATCAGACCTTTACAGGAAAACATTAGCCTGTTTAAATCTATTTTTTTTAGTATTCCTCATGAACACAGAACTACTAAACATGTTTCTGACCCCTTAAAAGGCTCAGCTGCCAAAAGGCTCAATATGTTTTTGAGATGGATGGTCAGGAATCCAAGAGAAAAAGTAGACTTTGGTATCTGGCAAAAGATTTCTCCTGGTGATCTTTCCTGTCCCTTAGATGTGCACAGTGGCAGAGTTGCTAGAAAATTAGGACTATTAAAAAGAACGCAAAACGACGCTAAAGCAGTTATTGAATTAGATCAGTCACTTAGGTCTTTAGATCCAATAGACCCTGTTAAATATGATTTTGCTCTTTTTGGACTAGGTGTTTTTGAAGCGTTTTAAACCTTATAATTTCATTTTATTTTTATTAAATTAGGTGACATAAAACCAAACCATTCACTATGAGATTTAAAGTATTTTTTTTTGTCATTATTTTTTCAACTACGGCAATCTGTTGGAGTCAAAGTAGAACACTCCCTCTAGATACTACAGTAACTACAAAACACAAACTCACTACCCAAACGGATTCCTTCAATTATACAGCCACTACAGGAACACAACCTGTTTGGGATGAAAATGGTGATCCTATCGCTAGTCTACATTATACCTATTACACCAAAGACAATGTGAGTAATAGATCCCAAAGACCCTTAGTAATATCCTTTAATGGAGGTCCCGGTTCAGGGTCTGTTTGGATGCATTTGGCATATACCGGACCAAGAGTTCTTAATATTGATTCTGAAGGGTATCCTGTCCAACCCTACGGAATCTCTAACAATCCTTACTCTATTCTAGATATAGCAGATATTCTGTATGTAAACCCGGTAAATACAGGATATTCTAGAACCATTCCAGCCGCTGGAAAAGAGATAGACAGAAGTAAATTTTTTGGCGTAAATGCAGATATAGCCTATTTAGCAGAATGGCTCAATACCTTTGTCACTAGAAACAACCGCTGGTCTTCTCCAAAATATTTAATTGGAGAAAGCTATGGTACTACAAGGGTTTCTGGATTAGCCTTAGCCTTGCAAAACGACCAATGGATGTATTTAAATGGAGTTATTTTGGTTTCTCCAACAGAACTTGGAATAGACCGAGAGGGTCCTGTAGAAGTAGCCAATAGGCTTCCTTATTTTGCTGCAGCTGCCTGGTACCAGAAAAAACTTCCTAGCGCTCTACAAACTAAGCCTCTTACAGAAGTATTAGAAGAAGTGGAGGCTTACACCATAAATTCCGTTTTACCAGCAATGGTGATGGGCGGTTTCTTGGAAACGACTAAAAAAGAGGCTTTAGCAGAAAAGATGGGCTATTATTCAGGAATTAAGCCAAGTGTTTATCTCGATCATAATTTAGAAATCCCCTACCCTTACTTCTGGAAAGAATTATTAAGAGAAGACGGGTATACGGTAGGAAGACTGGACTCGAGATATTTAGGTATAGATCGAAAAAGTGCTGGTGAAAGACCCGACTACAATTCAGAGCTCACCTCATGGCTGCATTCATTTACCCCTGCAATCAATTATTACCTTCAAGAAGAACTTAATTTTAAAACAGACATAAAATACAATATGTTCGGACCTGTGCACCCCTGGGACAGAAGTGGAGACAATACGGGAGAAAACCTGAGACAAGCCATGGCGCAAAATCCTTATTTACATGTCATGACCCAGTCTGGATATTTTGACGGAGCTACCACCTATTTTAACGCAAAATACAATATGTGGCAATTAGACCCCTCTGGTAGAATGAAAAACAGGTTGAGTTTTAAAGGATATGAAAGCGGTCATATGATGTACTTGAGAAGGGAAGATCTAAAAAACGCTAATGAAGACATTCGTCAGTTTATTAAAAACAGTCTTCCAGGGAATAAAGCAGCTAAATACACGAATTAAATGAAAACATTTTTAAGTATTTTGGCCTGTGTAATATTTAGCCAAATTAATGCGCAGGAATGGGCAAATGTAGCGCGTTTTAAAGCAGATAATGAACGTATCATAGCAGATAATGTACCTGTAAAACTAGTATTTATGGGCAATTCTATTACAGAGGGTTGGAAGTCATTTGACCCAAACTTATTTGGGAGTACTAATTATATTAATAGAGGGATCGGTGGCCAAACTACCCCTCAAATGCTCGTCCGTTTTAAACAAGATGTATTAGACCTCAAACCCAAAGGAGTGGTTATTCTAGCTGGTACAAATGACATTGCCGGAAATACTGGCGCCATGAGTGTTAAAGAGATCTTTAATCAAATAGAAAGTATGGCTGGATTGGCTGCCTTAAATAAGATTGAGGTGTTTTTGTGTAGTGTATTGCCTGTATATGATTATCCATGGAAGACAGGATTAAAACCTGTATCAAAAATTATAGCTCTAAATGACATGCTAAAAACATTAGCCGCAGAAAAAAACTATAAATACATAGATTATTTCTCTGAAATGTCTGATGATAAAAGTGGCTTAAAATTATCTTTGGGTTCAGACGGTGTACATCCTAACGAAAAGGGCTATGAAATAATGAAAAAGATCTTGTTAAATACAATTAGTCCATCTTTTAAATAAACGAAAAGCGATATTTACCTAATTAGAATTGACAATTGTAAATGGTTTGTTATTTTTGCATAACTTTTAAAAGCCCACATCTAAATCTACTCTAATGAATATATTAATTAAGGACGCCACAATAGTAGAAGAATCTAATCCAAGTATTCATTTAAAAATAGTAGATATAGCCGTAAAAGACGGTATTATTATAAAAATAAGTCCGAAAATTAAAGATTTTAAAGCAGACCATACGGTTGCGTTAAATAACCTTCATGTCTCAGCGGGCTGGTTAGATACTGGTATTAGTGTTGGAGAACCTGGATATGAGTCCAGAGAAAATTTTAAAAATGGTATTTTAACTGCTGCCAAAAGCGGTTTTAGTACTGTTTTTTTAAATGCCAATACTGATCCGGTACCAGACCAACAAAACGCTATTGGATATCTTCGAAATGCGGCATTAAAAACCCCAATAAAGGTTCACCCTTTAGGGACACTAACCAAAGGAGCAAAAGGTCAAGATTTAGCCGAGTTGTTCGACATGCAAAGACAAGGGGCCATAGGTTTTTATGATTACAATGCCCCAATTGACAATCCTAACTTACTCAAAATTGCGCTGCAATACACCCAATCTTTCAATGGATTGGTTTTTAGCTTTCCAAAAACATCTAAAATCTCTAATAGTGGTTTGGCTCATGAAGGCCTAGTGGCTACTCAACTGGGATTAAAAACAGATCCTAGCTTATCTGAACACTTACAAATTCAAAGAGATATTCATCTTTTAAGGTACAGTGGAGGAAAACTACATATTCCCACCATCTCTTCAGAGGAGAGTGTTTTATTAATAAAAGCTGCTAAAAAAGAAGGTTTAGATATTAGTTGTAGTGTGTCTTTACACCATCTATTTGCCAATGAAAGTGCCTTAATTGATTTTGATACAAATGCTAAAATAACGCCTCCTCTAAGATCTAAAGAGGATCAAAAAGCGCTACAAAAGGCTTTGCTAGAGGGTGCTATAGATTTTATGACTACAGACCACAATCCTTTAGATATTGAATTAAAAAATCTTGCTTTTGATCACGCACATTATGGCTCTTTAGGCTTAGAAGCTGCATTTGGCGTACTGAATTCATTATACACTACAACTCAAGCTGTTGAAATTTTGCAGCGGGGTTATGAGCGCTTCAACCTAGAGAGACCTAAAATTTCAGAAGGTCATAAAGCGAATTTATCACTATTTGATCCTAGTATAGAATACCACCAAACAGTAGAAGATCTATATGCTAGCTCCAAGAACTCTCTTTATTTAGGAGCATTATTAAAAGGTAAGGCACTAGGAACGATAGTAAATGAACATATTACTACTATTTAAAGATGGGAATACAAGAGGAAATTAAAGGCAAAAAGCCAGCTATTATCGCTTACTTCACTATAATAGGGGCTATCATAGCGATCAGCATGCACAATAACAAGCCAGAGGTTTTTTCTAGATTTCATATTAGACAAGCATTTGGAGTTCATTTATTATTTCATGCTTTTGCCCTTTTTATCAGTCAGTGGTTTAATGAATTTGCTTTTTTAGGATTATACGTCATGTATTTATTACTATGGGGCTTTGGTTTTTATTCCGCAATTCAAAACACTAAAAATTCGTTGCCCTTCATTGGAACTTACTTTCAACAGTGGTTTACATTTATTAGATAGTATGGAGAAGCCCTTATATTGTATTGAAAGACCGACGAAATCTTCAAAGGATAATGCTATTCCACTCTTTTTAATCCATGGCTATGGCAGCGATGAAAATGATTTATTTTCTTTCGCTGAGGGAATTCCCGAACATTATCATATTATCTCTGTTAGAGCTCCCTACCCTATGCAGCCTTATGGTTATGCTTGGTATGCAATAAATTTTGACGCAGAAAAGGGAAAATGGTCAGATCTTGAGCAATCTGTGGCATCCAGAGATTTACTCCATCATTTTATTCAAGAAAAATGTGAAGAAAAGCAATTAGATAGGAATAAAATTTGCGTATTGGGCTTTAGCCAAGGTAGTATTTTAAGCTATTCATTGGCCTTCCAATACCCTGAATTTTATCATAAATTTATATGCTTAAGCGGTTATATTAATGAGGCGTTAGCAGAAGCTAAAGGGAATATTGAAGCCTATAAAAATATACATATATTTGCTTCACATGGAACACAAGACCAAGTAATTCCGTTTGATTGGGCAGAAAAAATACCCTCACAACTCAATGCCATAGGAATAGACCACACTTTTAAAGCTTACCCTATTGGCCATGGCGTGTCTCCACAAAATTTTGCAGATCTTTTGGAATGGTTACAATAGAGCGCTTATTATCTGTAAAGAAAAGCGTCTTCTGTGGTGAAATTAACCAAATCGCTGTTTATGGAGAACTTTAAAATAGCTTCTCCCCAAATAGCACCGTTTGTAAAGTTTGCAATGAGCCATTTATGGTTCAACACCTTTACAGAATTAAACACAAATTTTGCCTTTTTAGACTTAAATGGTATTAAAGCGTGTTGTAATTCTTTGTCAACATTAGTTTGAATGAGTGCATCTGAAATAAAATCACTGATCTCTTGTGGTCCCTCATACTGATTTTCCAACGCCAATAGTCCCTCATGATTGTACTTTAGATCAAATAATTGAGCTATTTCCAATTGTGCTTCAAGTGATTTAAGCTGGGCGGTGATTTTTGAGTGTTCTTCTGCAGTTTCTTGATATTTTGCAAGGGCTACTTGTGTGTTTTCTACATAATTTGAGGCACTTTTAAATTGATAAAGTGCAATTAATGCAGTGAAAATAAATAAGTACATAAAAATTCTTGACTTCATAGTTAAATAGATATAGTGAGTGAATCATAGGCCAAGTAGATGTTTTCTGGAAGTTTTAATACTACCTGATCGTGAAAACCCAAATGATGGCTTATGTGAGTGAAATAGGTTTTTTTGGCACCTACCCTTTGAGCGAATGCTATGGCTTCCTCTAAATTAAAATGACTGTAGTGTGGCTCTTCTCTCAATGCGTTCACCACAAGAACTTTTAGTCCGGATAGTTTGGAGGTTTCAAATGCTGAAATGGTTTTAATATCCGTTAAATAAGCGAACGCATCTATTCTATAACCAAATACCTGTAAATTATTGTGTTTTGCATTAATAGGTATAACTTGTTTTCCGTTGAGATTAAAGGGACTATTTTTTTTAACCCTATGAGAAACTACTGAAGGCGCTCCAGGATATTTATTGGCCTCATTAAAAATATAGGCAAATCGCTTCTTTAGAGACTTTAATACGCGTTTATGTGCATAAATTGGAATAGCGCCCTGTCTAAAGAAAAACGGCCTAATGTCGTCTAAACCAGCTGTATGATCAGCATGCTCATGGGTAAACATTAAGCCATCTAAAGATGTTGGGTTAGCCGCTAACATTTGCGCCCTAAAATCTGGACCACAGTCTATGACATAATTTAAATTATCCCATGATATTAATACAGATACACGCAGTCTCTTGTCCTTAGGATTGTCACTTAGACACACAGGGTGATTGCTCCCAATTACAGGGATTCCTTGAGAAGTTCCAGTACCTAAAAAGCGAACAATCAAAAGCGTTATTTTTTTTCAAATTTATGATTTTAATAGGGATTAGCTTCTACAATCTTTTTAACTTTGTTGTAATTAAAACAATCTACATGGCTTCTGTTTTGAAAAAAGAAACTGCTTTCACCAATATACCTTCTACAAAGGCAAAAACACTCAGGATTAATTTAAATCCTGACATTTATGGAACCTTCTCTGAAATTGGTGCTGGGCAAGAGACTGCCAGACATTTTTTTAGAGCTGGAGGTGCCTCAGGGACTATAGCTAAAGCTATGAGTGCCTATGACAAGGATTTTAGTGATGCTATTTATGGTATTGAAGACGACGGAAGATATGTGACCCAACCAAGATTAAAAAAAATGCTGGCCCATGAAATGAAACTCATGGAAGACAGAATTAGTAGAAAATCTCATCCCGACAGGTTGTTCTTTTCATATGCAAATACTGTAGCTACAATAGATTTTGCAAAAAAATTCAAAGGACATGGATGGGTTGGAATTAAATTTCAATTAGATTCTAATCAAAAGGAATTAGATGAGATTATACTTCATGTGAGATTTAAGCAAAACGAGGCTAGACTCCAACAAGAGACCTTAGGTGTTTTGGGTGTTAACCTTATTTATGGTGCTTTCTACAAATACGATAAGCCAAAAAAAATATTAAAGTATTTATACGATCATATTGAAAAAGACATTCTAGAGATAGATATGATAAATTTTTCTGGGCCTAACTTTAAGAATATAGACAATAGGCTGATGAGTCTAGAACTCATTAAAAATAATATGACAGATGCAGTAATGTTTGGTCCTGACGGAAATAACTTACTTCCTGCAGCGGTGCTATACAAGAAAAACATCCTTGCCTTGAGAGGTAGTTTCAGACCCGTTACCAAGGTTAATATGGATATGTTTGAAAAGTCATTCGATATATTCAGAAAAGAGGCTACAGTAGATCCTGACAATACGATCGTTATATTTGAAATTACCTTATCCAACCTAAAGGCCTCAGGAGAAATAGACGAACAAGATTTTATGGACCGCGCAGAACTTCTATGTTCATTAGGCCATACCGTACTTATTTCTAAATTCCAAGAATATTACAAGCTTGTAGAGTATTTCAATAACTACACAAAAGCTAAGATTGGATTAACCATGGGGGTTAATAACCTAGTGGACATATTTGATGAGAAATATTACAGACACCTCAGCGGAGGTATTTTAGAAGCATTTGGGAAACTGTTCTTCAAAGACCTTAAAGTGTACTTATATCCCATGAAAGACCAGGAAACTGGTGAAATTCTAACCTCAAACAGCGTAAAGGTTCACCCTAGAATGAAGGAGCTTTATAAATTCTTTAAATACAATGGCAAAGTAATGGACATCATAGATTACGAACCCGAAGTATTGGATATTTTTTCCAGAAAAGTATTTGAAATGATTACCAACAATACTCCTGGTTGGGAAGATGAATTGCCCAAGGGTATTGCTGAGCTTATAAAACTAAAAGATTTATTTCAAAATAAGGCCAAAACGCTAAAAGCATAAAGGCCTTTTTAAAACTTCATTTTCACAACGTTAAAAGTATATTGACTTTGCAGTAAAATTTAAAGGCCACTGTGTTTCATGCACATGGGCCTTTTTTAAGGCTACAACGCCAATATTTGTGCGGCGTGTTCTTTTGTTCTAACCTTATCAATGACGTGGGAGACCGTTCCCTTTTCTACTACAAATGTCATTCTGTAAATACCATCGTATTCTCTTCCCATAAATTTTTTTGGACCCCATACCCCAAAAGCAGTAATCACAGATTTATCAGTGTCTGCTAGTAAAGGAAATGGAAAACTGTATTTATCTCTAAACTTAGTTTGCCTATTGGTGTCATCTGCACTGACACCTACAATACTGTAGCCCTTCTCATTGAGTACTTCATAATGATCTCTTAAATCACAAGCCTCTGCAGTACATCCAGGCGTGCTTGCCTTAGGATAGAAAAAAACCACTAATTTAGTGTCTTGATAATCTGATAAGTTGAATGGGATTCCATCTTGAGTAACCGCAGTAAATGAGGGAACTTTGTCTCCTACTTGTAGTGTTTTCATCTTAGCAATTTTTAGCTTTTAACGCTTGTTATAAAAAAACAAACGAAAATTATTGTTATTTTTTTAAAATTACTCATTAATGACCAAACTAGAAAAAGTAAATTTCACCATTAACACCTTAAAGGATTTATATCCTGAAATACCCATCCCTTTAGATCATAAAAACCCATACACCCTTTTAATAGCTGTATTATTGTCTGCCCAAAGCACAGATGTAAGGGTAAATAAAATTACACCACTACTATTTAAAAAAGCAGATAATCCCTTTGACATGGTAAAACTAAGCGTCAAAGAGATTCAGGATATTATTAGACCTGTAGGGCTCTCCCCCATGAAAGCAAAGGGTATTCATGGACTTTCTAAAATTCTTGTAGAGGCACACAACGGGATAGTACCTCAGGATATAGAAACACTAAAAACTTTTCCAGCAGTAGGACACAAAACTGCTAGTGTAGTGGTGGCACAAGCCTTTGGAATTCCTGCATTTCCTGTAGACACTCACATCCATAGATTAATGTATCGGTGGGGGTTTACTAATGGAAAAAATGTAGTGCAAACAGAGAAAGACGCCAAAAGATTATTTCCAAAAGCACTGTGGAACGACCTTCATTTACAAATTATTTGGTATGGAAGAGAATACTCCCCAGCTAGAGGCTGGGATCTTGAAAAAGATATAATCACAAAAACGATTGGTCGCAAGACAGTGATTGATCAATATTTAAAGAAAAAGCGATAAGTATTCACATAAAGGTTTAAAAAGGTGGGCTTGCTTCCGTAAAATACACTAAGACGCCAAGAGGTCTATGTGATTTTCTGAGGCTATTTTTCTGATATTTATCAATGCATACCTCATTCTACCAAGTGCCGTGTTAATACTAACGCCAGTTTGTTCAGATATTTCTTTAAAACTAAGTTCTTTAAATATTCTCAAGGAAACCATCTCCAATTGGTCTTCTGGCAAAGAATTTATGATGTGGTGTAAATTAGACTCTATATGCTCCTGAATCATCGTTTCTTCTTTTGTTTTAGCAGAATCTGTTAAGAAAGAAAAGACAGAATAATCAGACCTTTCATACTGCATGGGCATTTTTTTTAGACGCCTAAAGTGGTCAATTACTAGGTTGTGGGCAATTCTCATCACCCAGGAAACAAATTTACCTTCATCTCTATAACCTCCTTTATCCAGGGTTTTAATCACTTTCAAAAAAGTGTCTTGAACAATGTCAGAAGCGAGCTCTGCATCTAGAACCTTAGTATATATAAACCCATAGATCTTTGCCCTATGTCTTTCTACTAAAAGAGATAAAGCATGACGGTTTCCATGTAAATAGTCTGAAACTAAATGGCTATCAGAAGGAACTGTAGCGTTAAAATTATTTGATTGGGTATTATTTAAAATGGTACGCATAGGATACAAATTATACATAAATATGAAGTCTCCCTAAACAATTAGGGGACTAAAAAAATTCATGATGGTTAAAAGTATCCGTGTTCTATAGGCTAACAATTAAATATTACATTCAAATATATTAAAAAAAATATAGTAAAACACTTATCTTTAAAACTTAATTGTTTTTGAAAAATTCCCCTATACTTCCTATGACCTTTAATACTAAAACACCCTATAAAAACCTAGAAGATATTGACCCAAAAAAAAACATCATCATTAAGGGAGCCAAATTGCACAACTTAAAAAATATAGATGTTGTACTTCCTAGAAATAATTTTATTGTAATCACTGGTCTTTCAGGCTCAGGAAAATCCTCTTTAGCTTTTGACACCCTATACGCAGAAGGGCAAAGAAGGTATGTGGAAAGTTTGTCTGCTTATGCCAGACAATTTTTGGGGAAATTAGACAAACCTCAAGTAGACTATATCAAGGGAATTGCTCCAGCAATTGCTATAGAACAAAAAGTAAACACTAGCAATCCTAGATCTACAGTGGGGACTTCAACTGAAATTTATGACTATCTTAAGTTATTATTCGCTAGAATAGGGAAAACTTATTCGCCCATCAGTGGGAATGAAGTTAAGAAACATTTGGTGTCAGATGTTGTCAATCACATAAAAACATTCCCTCTAAAGCATAAATTATTGCTTTTGGCTCCAATTGAAGTGCCTAAAGACAAAGACCCTGTGAAAATGGTCCAATTGTTTTCAAAACAAGGCTTTGCAAGGATAGAGGTCAATGGGGAAGTGATCCGAATTTCAGCAGAAATTACCAAACTTCCAAATAAGTTTAATCTATTGGTAGACAGAATAGTTACTGCAGATGACGAGGATTATTACAACAGGCTTGCTTCCGCTATTGAAGCTTCATTTTTTGAAGGCAAAGGGCACTGTATTGTCAGAGATTTAAACACTAGAGAAACGGTAGATTTTAACAATCTTTTTGCTTTAGACGGAAAAGAATTCACCATACCCTCTCTACACTTATTTAGTTTTAACAATCCCTACGGAGCATGTGATGCCTGTGAAGGATATGGTGATATTATGGGCATAGATCCAGATCTGGTCATTCCCAATACAGGCTTATCTATCTATGAAAATACCATTGCACCATGGAGAGGAGATAGCATGAGTAAGCACAAAGACAAGCTAATTGAAAACGCAGCAGCATATAATATACCCATCCACAAGCCTTGGTTTGAATTATCTAAGACGCAAAAAGAATTGATTTGGAATGGCAATAAAGCCTTTAAAGGTATTCATTCTTTTTTCCAGATACTAGAAGAAAAAAGCTATAAAATTCAGAATAGGGTCATGCTCTCTAGGTACAGGGGGAAAACAGTTTGTAATAAATGCCAAGGGGCTAGGCTTAAAAAAGAATCTTTTTATGTGCAAGTTGGTGGAAAAAATATTGGCGAATTGGTTACAATGCCAATAGATAAGCTGCAATTATTTTTTAATCAATTAGCGCTAAGTGAAACCGATACTACCATTTCTAAAAGAATTTTAGCAGAGATAAACAGTAGACTTTCTTTCTTGAGCCAGGTAGGATTAAATTACCTCACTTTAAATAGAAAATCCAATACATTGTCTGGAGGAGAAAGTCAGCGAATTAATCTAGCGACTTCTTTAGGGAGTAGTTTGGTAGGGTCTATGTATATTTTAGATGAGCCCAGTATAGGCTTGCACCCGAAAGATACAACAAACTTAATTGAAGTACTCAAACGCTTAAGAGACCTTGGGAATACAGTCATAGTGGTGGAGCACGATGAAGATATTATGAAAGCTGCAGATCTTGTTTTTGACATTGGTCCCGAGGCTGGAACGCTAGGAGGAGAATTGGTAGCGCAAGGCACCCTCAAGGAACTACTAAAAACAAATACCCTAACTGCCCAATATTTGGATGGTCGAATGGAAATCCCATTACCAAAAAAAAGAAGGAGTTCTGATCAGTTCGTCAAAATTAAAGGGGGTAGAGAACACAACCTTCAAAACATAGACCTTACTATTCCATTAGGAATGCTTACTATCATTACAGGGGTTTCGGGATCGGGAAAATCTACCTTAGTCAAAAAATTACTCTATCCAATCGTTCAGAAGGAACTTGGAGGATTTGGAATGAAAATTGGTCAGCACAGCAGTTATGAGATTCAGCATAAAAATCTTAAAAATGTGGAGTATATAGACCAAAACCCCATTGGAAGGTCTTCTAGATCTAACCCGGTAACCTATCTAAAGGCTTATGACGACATTAGGGTTGTTTTTTCAAAAGTACCTATGAGCAAACTTAGGGGTTTCCTTCCCAAACACTTTTCTTTTAATGTAGAGGGAGGACGCTGTGAAAAATGCAAGGGAGAGGGAGAAATCACTGTTGAAATGCAGTTTATGGCAGATGTGCACCTAGGTTGCGATGCCTGTGAGGGTAAAAGATTCAAAAAAGAAGTCTTAGAAGTAAAATTTCATAACAAGTCCATCTTTGATGTACTGGAAATGACTGTCTCAGATGCACTGGCATTCTTTAAACTTCACGGAGAAAACAAACTCTGTCAAAAAATTCAAGCACTTGAAGACGTTGGACTGGGTTACGTTGCTTTGGGCCAATCCTCCTCTACCCTATCTGGTGGAGAAGCACAACGTATAAAATTGGCTTCATTTTTAGTAAAGGGTAATACCAAAGACAAAACCTTATTTATATTTGACGAGCCCACAACCGGGCTTCATTTTCATGACATTAACCGATTGTTAGGGGCCTTTAATGCCCTTTTAGACAAAGGGCATTCCATGGTTGTTATTGAACATAATATTGATTTGATCAAGTGTGCAGATCATATTATTGACCTAGGTCCTGGTGGCGGAATTCATGGAGGGCAAGTCATTGCGCAAGGCCCCCCAGAAGTTTTGGTGAAAAATAAGAACTCTGTAACCGCTGTTTATTTGAAAGAGAAATTGTAGTGTAAGTTTGTTAAAACAGCCTCTTTTTACACCTGTTCGCAAGACCGTTAAAAGTTGCTGATATGTTTGAGAAATATAGTAATACAACGTATATAATGGCAGTGAAAAGAGTATTTACTCCAATAGACAGGTACCTATTTTTTATATAAGGAACCCATTGGGCCAATGCAAAAGAAGCTATAATAATAATGAATAAG
Organism: Flavobacteriaceae bacterium; assembly: GCA_018401115.1. Taxonomy (GTDB): domain Bacteria; phylum Bacteroidota; class Bacteroidia; order Flavobacteriales; family Flavobacteriaceae; genus MAG-120531. The sequence goes on from JAGYKX010000005.1 coordinate 470,156, forward strand.
TAAGCGGTTCCTTTACTAAATGGGTGCATATTATACTTGATATTCACATAAATTACTTTGGCGGTATCGTACAAGCTTATCGCTAAAAAAGAAGCTATTGCAGCGCCCATTATACCAAACTTTGGAATAAATAAATAATTTAAAACTACCGTCATAAATGCTAAAAATATTCCAAATCGCAAAATACTTTTATAATAGGGAGAATTAAATAAAATGGCATTGTTATTCCCTAGTAATGCGTCGCAAAATTTACTGGAACCAATTAACAACACCAAGACCGTGGTACCCCCATATGCTTGAGGAATAAACTTATAAATGGTCTCCAAGTTTACAGCTAAAAGTAACAAAACACCCCCTGCTGCCATTCCCAAATTCAAGGAACTTTGCTTGTAGAGTGATTGTAAACCTATATAGTCATTGTCATGAAGTAATCTAGCCGTAATAGGCGCCGTTATTTGATACATAGACCGAGCTGGAACACCCACTATAGTGGCCATAAAAACAGCTACAGTATAAAAAGCCACTTGATCAATATTGACAAATGTATAAATCATAAGCTTGTCTATTTCTAAAATGACAACGGCTGCAGTTCCCCCTAGGAACATAAACAAACTGTAATTTAAATAAGACTTTAACTTCTCTGGACGTCTAAAAGAAAAGGAAATGTCACAGTTGCGCCAGAGGTATACATACATTACTATTGCCCTTAAAAAATGAATCCCTACCAAAAACACAAAAAATTGCTCTAACGTTAGCCAATCAAAATAAAGACCTATTAGCCCCAATGCAATACAAAACCTGTGAAATATTTCTTTGAGGATATTACCAAAGGCAGTCTTTAAGACCATCCTTGCCTGAGCATAACCAATCTCGAAATAAGTCATACCAATACCTATGCCAAGAATGTGCCAAGAATAAGGAGCCACATAAGCGTATTTTTGAAGTAAAAATGGAAATACACCAGACCTAAAAAAAAGCACAAAAACAAAAGCTAGAAAAATGAAGAGTAAGGGGAAATACAATGAAAAAGCGTTGAGTCTAGCAGACTCTTCAGTAGACGCATTTTTATGATAAAATTTAATGATCGTATTCGGGAGTCCAAAAAGGAACAAAGGCAATAGCAAAGTAGCTACAGAGAGCTGAATGGATAAAAGCCCATAAGAAGACACTGGTAAAATACGGGTGTACAATACCAAGGTATTTATTGCCCCTAGTCCAAAGCCCAAATAAGTGCTTATGGTATTTTGAATAGATTGCCTTACCACTACCCCCATATTAAGATCGCTTCAAATTTTTTATAATTTTAGATAAGGCTTCAGTTAAATTTTTACGCTCATATTTGTGTAAAGTTGGATCAATTTCAGTAGAAATTACTGTCCCTACATTAAATCTAGTCTCTATAAAAGATTTAACCATGGCTTTGTCTTGATAAGTCCTAAGGCCATACAAATCATTTTCAGGAAGAATCTGTGCTACATCCCAATCCTGTGGACCAATAGCTAGTATAGGTCGCAAAGATTGGAGGTATTCGAAAATTTTACCTGGTATAATCCCTTTATGCGCTTCAGAGTCAATTTCAATAAGCAGCAATAAATGGGCTGTATATTGGTACTTTCTCGCTTCTTCATGAGAAATATATCCGTGAAAATTACAATAAGATGCTAATCCATGAGCGGCAATTGCTGCTTTTACTTCGTCACTCACTAGGCCTACAAAATCTAGACTGAGTTGGGCGGCAAACACATTATTCTCTGTAACCAATTCCTCTAAGGCCTCCCATAATATTTTTGGGTTCCTCTTAGATAGTAAAGACCCAATATGAACCAAGCTAAATTTATTTTCCTCAGGACTTATCAGCGACGAGTTCTCAAATGGTTCAAATCCATTGGTAATGACCTTTATTGGAGTGGCTGTTTTTTTTGAAAAAAGGGCTTTAGTGGTGTAACTGGTTGTTAAAATCGTATGTGCAGATTGTAAAACGGTACTTTCTAGCTTTAAATGCTTCTTCTGAGCCCAGGGCGTCATATATAAATCGTTGTGATAGCCTATGGTGGTCCATGGGTCTCTAAAGTCTGCAATCCATTTAAGTTCGGTGTGAATCTTAACCAATTCATTGGCAATAAGATGCATGCTATGTGGTGGACCCGTAGATATAATAGTATCTATACCGTGCTCATTAATATACTGTGACAAAAAGGCTACTGAAGGAGTTACCCATGAAACCCGTGCATCTGGAATAAAGAAATTACCTCTAACAAACCGCATAAATCGCTCCAATAAACTCGGTTTGTTTTCTTGAATCATACCTTGGCTCAATTGTTGGGTCTTTTTTTTAAACAACCAAGAAATCCATTTATAAGGTTCGGAAATGGGTCTTTTAATTAGAATGACTTCTTTGGGCATATCTTCTGTCAAAGACTGATCTAGAATAGGGTATTGCGGGTTTTCAGGGACATAAACCACTGGAGTTATACCAAATGAAGGCAAATGCCTTACAAAATGAAACCACCGTTGCACCCCTGGACCACCAGCTGGAGGCCAGTAATAGGCTATTAACAATACCTTAGAATTGGTATTGATGTCTACTTGGTTGTTCCTATTTTCCTCCATTGGGTTGATTTTTAAACAATAAGTAGCTATTGAGTAGACTTTGACTTAATTCCGAAATAAATTCCCCATCCAATTATGAGTATATATATAACATAACTTGAAAGGGCTATTCTGCTGCTTTTGTACACTACCTCAGGCTTATATTCAAAAACTATTTTATGTGACCCTTCAGGCACCTCTATACCCCTTAAAGCATAGTTCACTTTTTTTATGGGCACCAATTCCCCATCTACACTTGCAGTCCAACCAGATGGATAGTGCATTTCAGAGAAAACAGCAAAGCCCCTATTCGAATGATTGGACTGGTAAATCATTCGATTGGGACTGTAGGAGATTAAATCAATAGACGGTATTACATCTTGATCATTTAATGAATTTTTGGGTGAATTATCCTCTTTTGAAGGTCCTATAACATAGGCCCCACTAGTGGTATTGTTATGAATTAGACCATTTTCTTTAAAAAATTCTAAATCACTCAAAAGTAAACTTGCCTGAGACTTTGTATTTAAATCATTGAGTCTTTGTAACCAATCATTGTGGTCTTTAGCACCCACCAATTCTTTTACAAACCAAGCATTCCCATTCGCATTTTGATTAATAGCCAAACTTGGGGTACCAGATTCAGAAGGCTGAATAACGTACTTTACATTTAACATGTGTAAAATTTCCAAATGACTTTGGTAAATATGAAATTCAAATAGGTCTTCTATTGCTCTAGGTTTGGCCGCATGATAACCCCCTATTGATTTATGAAAATAGGAAGTTCTAGCCCCGTTAATACCTTCTGACATGTCATAAACACGGTAAATAGTGGTGTCTTTTAAGATCTCTTTGTCTATGGCACTAGCTGTAAATGGTTGATTCACTTTTGTTGCAGAAACAAAATTGTCTGCGTTTACATAGCGCTTGGCTACACCTATTAGATCTATGAGAACAACAATACTTACTAAAGCAAGTATTTTGAGAAGACGCCACTGCTTTTTAATTCCCCACCATAAACCACCGAGGAGTATTGAAAGTAATAGAAAAGATCTTATCAGGTCAGACCTTAAGGCAAAAGCCCGGTCTTTTTGAATGACCTCTAAAAGTGCATCGCCATACATGGCGGCTAATTGAGCATCTGAGTTCCCTTGATAATCTAGTATATAACTCACTCCAAATATAAGTGTTAATAGCACCGCAAAAACAGTTGCAACGAGTCTGATCGCTTTTAGTTTATCTAATTCCTTTAGGTTTTTGTTGACCAATAAGTAGTTCAAACCAATACTAGCTAAAGCAGGCACACAAAGTGCCACAATTACTTGAATGGATGAAACTGCTCTAAATTTGTTATACAAAGGGAAATAATCAATCATTAGATCCGTGAGTGGCATAAAAAACTTACCCCAAGAAAGCATGAGGGTGAATAATGCCCCAATTAAAAAAACCCAACGCAGCTTATTTTTATACAATAAAAAACCAATGAAAAATAAGGCAACAATACTAATACCTAGGTAAGCAGGGCCAGATGTCGGGGGCTGTGGACCCCAATAAAGCGGTAGATTATTAGAAAAATCCAATGCATTGCTAGCAGAGACACCCTGGGCTATTAAAAATTCATAGGCATTTGACTCTTTCCCTAGTGATTCTTTAAATGAGCCCCCTGTAAGTCTTGGAACCATTAAGTTTAGTGACTCTAAAGGACCATAGGAATAATAAGTAATATAGTCTTTATCCAGTCCTGAACTAGGGTCTTTCAGGCTACCATCTGGTGCAATTGTCACTGGAGAGGGGCCTCTGGTACTCCAATCTGCATATTCCTTCGTAGAGAGTAACATGGAGGCATTCATCCCAATACCGAGCAGTACTGCAAAGAGTAATATGCCCAGTGTTTTAAAAAATGATTTGAGCTTTTTTTCTTTAAAAGCAAACCATAAGAAAACAATTCCTAAAATGAGCACCAACAGCATAAAGTAAAAAGTCATTTGAACATGGTTGGCTACAATTTCTAAGCCCATAGCAAGGGCTGTTACACCAAATCCTAACCAATATTTTTTATCAAATGCCCATAAAATTCCAGCCAATACCATGGGCATATAACCTAATGCATGGGCTTTGGCGTTGTGCCCTACCCCTAATATTATGATGAAATATGTGGAAAAACCATAAGCTAAAGCACCTAAAACAGCGATTCTATAGTCAATTTTAAGGCTACAGAGCAGCAAATAAAAACCTAAAAAGTACAGGAATAAATAATCTGCCGGACGGGGAAGAAAACGAATTGCCCTGTCTAGGGATTTTATTATATTATGGGGAAATTGCGCCCCTAATTGAAAGGTAGGCATACCCCCAAAAGCACTGTTTGTCCAATAAGGCTCCGCTCCATTTTGTGACCTAAAGTCATTTTGCTCTTTGGCCATTCCTGTGTATTGAACAATATCTGATTGTTCAATTTGTTTGTCTTGTAACACAGGATAAAAAAAAGAAACAGAAACGACTGCAAAAAGGAAAAGCACCCCAAACCCTTTTAAGATGGTGTATAATATGGCTTTGTCAATAAAATTATTCATGCCCTAAGTTATTCAATTTCTTCAAAATCTATATACTCCCCAACGGGTGTTTTTTCTTTGGCAATAGGGGGCTTTTTTGAAGTTTCCTGCTGCGGTGCTGCTCCTTGATTTTCTGTAAAACCAGTGAAAGAATCATTCATTTTTTTCTGTAATCTTTTTAAGACAAATGCCATGATTTTAGGGGCAAATAATCTCAAAAGCCATTTAAAAACATAAAACCCCAACAGTATATAGAGAAGTGTACTTAAAAAACCCATTATCTTTATTAAATTTATCCAAAAATACAATTCTACAACTGCACAAAAGCTTGTGTGGGATTAAAATAATCTTAAAATGCATAAAAAACCCATATTCCAAAGCCCATCAATACTTAGAATGAGCTTATTTATCATTGGGTTCCTATTTAGTTTTTGTGGTTTTTCACAGTACACAGATATTATAAACTCCAACAATCCAGGAAATAGTACAGGAGCGTATAGTGTGGGTAAAAGGGTGTATCAGATAGAAAGTGGTTTTAGTGTAGATCGGTTAAGAGGTGAAGCCTTTGAATCCGAATCCCTTTTTAATAATGGAAACTTGGCCTTGAGAGTGGGGTTATTTTCAGAGGCCTTAGAACTTATATACGAGGGATCCTATACCATGGAGTTTTCTACTAGCCCAATTCCAGGAGGTAAAATTGGTATTGACCAAGGATTCACCTCAAATAGAATTGGTGCAAAAATAATGCTGTTCGATCCGTTTAAAAATCCTAACAACAGACCTATTAACGTGTATAGCTGGAAAAAAAATAACGGATTTAGGTGGCGAAATATCTTACCTGCTGTAGCCCTTTATGCTGGGGCAAACATAAGTTTAGAGCAAAGTATATACTTGAAGGACAATCCCTCAATAGCACCCAGGATTATGGTTGTCACTCAAAGCCATTTAACCCCAAAAATGGTGCTCATACTCAATGGTATTTACGACTTTATTGGTTCAGAATCCTTAGAAGAAAAAATAGTCATAGCGTCACTTTCCTATGCTATTAAAAGAAAATGGAGTGTATTTGTAGAGGGTCAATACAGTATATTTACCAACTCAGAAGAACAAATTATCCGGACAGGAGGTGCTTTCTTGTTTAGAAAGAACCTTCAATTTGATCTCTATACCGGAATAAACTTTCAAAATGAACCCTCTAGGGAAATCATTGGGCTTGGATTTTCTTACAGATTAGACAGGCATTAACACCAAAAGATTCTAAAAATTAATTCAAAAATAATACATGATAGAAATTAGAGAAGCTATTGGAAAAAAAGGAATCAAAGACTTTGTTTGTTTTCCATTCTCTTTATACAAAGACAATCCTTATTGGGTACCTCCTATTATTAAAGATGAAATGGAGGTTTTTGATCCTTCTATTAATCCAGTTTTTAAAACAGCTCAAGCACGTTTTTTCTTAGCCTATATGAATGGTAAAATTGTAGGTAGGGTGGCGGCAATGATTAACTGGATTGAAGTGAATGAGCAAAAAATAAAGAAAATGCGCTTTGGTTGGATGGATTTCATAGACAACAAAGAAGTTTCTAAAGCACTCATAGAAAAAGTTGCCGCAATTGGTCGTGAACACGAGTTAACCTATATGGAGGGTCCAGTAGGTTTTTCTAACCTAGACAAGGTTGGTTGTCTTATTGAAGGTTTTGATCATATAGGGACTATGATTACTTGGTATAACCACCCGTATTACGCAGCACATTTTGAATCACTAGGATTTGTAAAGGAAAAGGAATACATGGAAAATATCTTTCCATTTAGTAATATAGATCCCAGTCTTTTTAATAAAGCACAAGAACTCATCAAAAGACGTTATAAGCTCAGAGCGCTTAATTTTACTAAGACCAAAGACATATTACCTTACGCAGATAAAATGTTCGATTTATTCAATGAAAGCTATGCGAATTTATCTTCATTTGTACCAATCACAGAGGTGCAAAAGTCTTTTTTCACTAAGAGATACTTGTCTTTCATTAATCCAGAATTCATAAAATTTGTGTTTGATGAGGAAGACAACTTAGTGGCTTTTGCCATTCTAATGCCCTCCTTTTCAAAAGCCTTACAAAGAGCCAACGGACGTTTGTTTCCCTTTGGATTATTTCACTTACTGAGAGCGAGAAAAAAATCTAAAGACATTATTTTTTACCTGATTGGAGTGCACCCTAAATATCAAAACAAAGGACTTACCGCCATTCTTTTTCATGAATGTTGGATTGCCTGCAATAAGAGAGGTATTGAAAAATGTATAAGAACCCCTGAGTTAGAAGAAAATATAGCTATAAAAATTTATGGAGTGCTTTTGATCCAAAAGTACACAAGCGCAGAAGGACCTATAAAAAAACCTTATAAAAAAAGCCTGATAGAAAAACTATCAGGCTTTTTTTAAGTGTTTATCTTTTAAAAAGACATCTATTCTCCCATTGCAGCACTTACTGCTGCAGAAAGTCTTTTATAAGTACCATTTTCTAAACGCTCTCTAATCACAGAAAAAGCGGTTAAAGTGAGGTCTATATCTTCTTGTGTATGAGTTGCTGTTGGGATTAATCTCAACAAAATCAACCCTTTAGGAATTACAGGGTACACTACAATAGAACAAAAAATACCGTGGTTTTCTCGTAGATCTTTCACCAATGCCATAGCTTCTGGGATACTTCCATTTAAATAAACTGGAGTAACACAACTAGTCGTAGTTCCTATATCAAAACCTTGTGCCTTTAAACCAGATTGTAATGCATTCACATTACGCCAAAGGTTTTCTTTGAGCTCTGGTTGTGTTCTTAACATGTCTAGTCGCTTCAGGGCTCCTTTAACATAAACCATTGGAAGTGACTTTGCGAACATTTGAGAACGCAAATTGTATTTCAAGTAGTCAATAATTTCCTTGTCTGCTGCAATAAATGCTCCTATACCTGCCATAGATTTTGCAAAAGTGGCAAAATAAACGTCTATGTCTGCCTGTATGCCTTGCTCCTCGCCTGCTCCAGCACCTGTCTTACCAAGTGTTCCAAAACCGTGAGCGTCGTCTACTAGTAATCTAAAGTTAAATTTTTGCTTAAGGGCTACAATTTCTTTTAGTTTTCCTTGCTCGCCCCTCATGCCAAACACACCTTCAGAAATCACTAAGATCCCTCCACCAGTTTGTTCTGCCATTTTAGTAGCGCGTTCAAGATTTTTTTCTAAACTCTCTATATCGTTGTGTTTAAAGGTAAATCGTTTACCCATATGCAAACGAACTCCATCTATAATACAAGCGTGTGCGTCTACATCATAAACAATAATGTCATCCTTAGAAACCAATGCGTCTATGGTAGACATTATTCCCTGATAACCGAAATTTAAAAGGTAAGCGGCCTCTTTTTCCACAAATTCAGCCAATTCATTTTGTAATTGCTCATGAAAATCAGTGTGACCACTCATCATTCTAGCCCCCATCGGATAAGCAGCACCATGTTCTAATGCAGCTGCACCGTCTACCGCTTTAATCTCTGGCAAATTAGCCAATCCTAAGTAATCATTAATACTCCAGGTAATTACTTCTTTTCCCCTAAAAGACATTCTATTAGATATAGGTCCTTCTAATTTAGGGAAAACAAAATAACCTTCTGCCTGTGAGGCCCATTTTCCTAATGGTCCTTTATTTTCTTTAATTCTTTCGAAAAGATCTCTCATGCGTGTTTTGAATATGCTACAAAAGTAATTAATTTTTAACAAGACACCTCAATTATTTAGCGTCTGTATCTGTAGTTATTAAATTATTAATAGCGCTTTAAAAGACTATGTTGACGCCTTTTGTGTATCTAATACTTTAGACTCCTCAAGGAAACCTTGCGCAGACATCCACTCGTCAGAGTAAATTTTACTCATGTATTTTGAACCGTGATCAGGAAAAATTACAACCACTTTTGCATTTTTATCAAATACCCCTGTAGCACTAAGTTGCTTTACGCCTTGTAGTGCTGCACCTGAGGTATACCCTGCAAAAATACCTTCGGATTTAGAAATCTCCCTGGCAGTATGCGCACTTTCGTGGTCAGTCACTTTTATAAAATAATCAATAGCATTAAAATCAGTAGCTGTTGGCACTAGATTTTTTCCTAAACCTTCTATTCTGTAGGGGAAAATATCTTCTGGATTAATTTCACCTGTTTCGTGATATCCTTTTAAAATAGACCCATAAGCATCTATTCCTATAACTTTAATTTCTGGATTCTGTTCTTTTAAGAATTGCGCTGTACCTGAAATAGTTCCTCCAGTACCACTACAGGCTACCAAATGAGTAATTTGACCATTGGTGTCTTCCCATATTTCTGGACCAGTACTGCGGTAGTGAGCCTCAGTATTTAGACTGTTGAAATATTGATTAATATAAATAGAATTTGGGGTATTTTTGTGAATGTTCTTAGCCACCTCGTAATAAGACCTTGGATCGTCTGCACTCACATGGGCAGGGCAAACATGAACCTCAGCACCCATGGCCCTTAACATATCTATTTTATCTGGAGAAGATTTAGAACTCACAGCCAAAATACATTTGTAACCTTTTATAGCGCTCACCATAGCAACACTAAAACCAGTATTCCCAGAGGTAGTTTCAACTATAGTATCACCTGGTTTCAATAAACCTTTTTCTTCTGCTATAGTAATAATATGTTGTGCAATTCTGTCTTTAGCAGAGTGGCCAGGGTTAAAAGCTTCTAATTTGGCGTAAAATTCACCCTCAAGACCATGAACGGTCTTTTGAAGTTGTACAAGCGGTGTTTTTCCTATAAGGGGTAGGATACTGTTATGAGCATGTATCTTTTTATGCATGTAAGTGTTTTTATTTTAAATATTCTCGAAAGAATATACTGCAAATTTAATTGTTTTTTTTTAAACCCCTATTTTCTGGGCTAAATCTAAAATAAAAGCATACTCTTTGGCAATTTCCTTTAAAACCTCGAACCTACCCGAAGCACCTGAATGTCCTGCTTCCATATTAATGTTAAATAACAAAGTATTTCGATCGGTCTTTAAGTCCCTCAATTTAGCCACCCATTTGGCAGGCTCCCAATACTGTACTTGAGAATCGTGATAACCAGTTATAATCAATGTATTTGGATAGTCTTGGGTACTGACATTGTCATAAGGAGAATAAGACATCATATAGTTGTAATAATCCGCTTCATTTGGGTTACCCCATTCGTCATACTCCCCTGTGGTAAGTGGAATACTACTGTCTAACATGGTCGTAACTACATCTACAAATGGCACACTAGCTATAATCCCTTTGTATAAATGTGGGGCCATATTCATGACTGCCCCCATCAAAAGTCCACCAGCAGATCCGCCATAGGCAAACAAACCGTTAGCAGATGTGAATTTTTCAGAGATTAAAAATTCTGAACAGGCTATGAAATCTGTAAAAGAATTTCGCTTACAAAGCAATTTACCATCTTCATACCATGGCCTTCCCAAGTATTCACCTCCGCGAATATGTGCAATAGCATAAACAAAACCTCTGTCTAATAAACTCAGCCTTACGGTAGAAAAATAAGGATCTGAAGTATGACCATAAGAACCGTAACCATATTGGAGCAAAGGACTGCTTCCATCTAAAGAAGTGTCTTTGTGATACACTAATGAGATTGGCACCTTTACACCGTCTTTAGCGTTAGCCCAAACCCTCTGAGAAGTATAGTTTTCCTCTTTAAAGGCACCACCTAAAACTTCTTGCTGCTTCAAAAGCTCTTTGGATTTGGTAGCCATATTGTAATCGTATACACTGGCAGGCGTAGTCATACTATTGTAACCAAAACGAAGCATTTCTGTGTCAAATTCAGGGTTTGTCCCTACATATGCGGTATAAGTTTCATTGTCAAAAGGTAAGTAATGAGACGGTATATTAGTGTCCCATGGAACGATTTGAATACAACTTAAACCATTTGTTCTCTCTGAGAGTACATAATAGTCTTTAAAAATGGTAATATCTTCAAGTAATACTTTAGGTCTATGGGCTATAAAATCTTTCCAATGAGACACATGGGTATTGGACTCATGAACTTTCATAACCTTAAAATTAACAGCTTCATCTTTATTAGTGAGCACATAAAAGTGGTCTCCATAATGGTTTAAATCATACTCTAAACCCCTCGTCCTAGGGCTAAAAACAACTGGGGTAGCTTCTGGCTCGTCTGCTGGAAATATGCTGTATTCCGTTGTTAACGTACTAGAAGATCCAATGACAATATATTTATTACTCTTGGTTTTAAAAACATATGCGTTAAAGGTTTCGTCCAACTCTTCATAAATCTTCACATCCTCACTGTCCTGCCCTATCTTATGTCTATAGATTGCCTCTGATCTAAGAGTCTGTTCGTTTTTTGAAGTGTAAAAAAATGTCTGATTATCCGAAGCCCAACTAGCGCTTCCAGTCGTATTCTCTATTCTGTCCGATAACAACTCACCGGTAATGATATTTTTAACGTGTAAGGTGTATTGTCTCCTAGACACCGTGTCAGTAGAAAAAACACATAAAGTATTGTCAGGACTCACGGAGAAACCTCCCAAACTAAAATACTCGTAGTTTTCTGCCAAAACATTACAATCTAACAACAATTCTTCTTCCGCAGACAAATGTTCTTTTTTACGGATATAAATAGGGTACTCTTTTCCAAGTTCATACTTAGTAATATACCAATAACCGTTGTGTTTGTAAGGTACAGAACTGTCGTCTTCCTTAATTCTAGACTTCATTTCTTCAAAAAGAATAGCTTGAAATTCTTTTGTATGAGCTGAAGCCTGATCGTAATAATTATTTTCTGCTTCAAGGTACTCCATCACTTCTGGAGCATCTCTTTCATTCATCCAGAAATATGGATCTACTCTTTCATAACCTAAATGTGATAGTATTTTATTTTTCTTTGCTGCCTGAGGTATATTAGGAAAAGTCATATGATTTTATTTAAAAGCCACAAAAATACCTAATAATTAAGAGGACTTACATAGGTTTTACGTTAAAAACGATTTAAAATTGACAATAAACGGCTGTGCATCTCATCGGTGTAATTTAAATGGGTCACCAATCGCAATTTCCCTGATCCCATTGAAATTAGCCTAATGCTATTTTCATCCATTTTATGCATAAACGCCTCAGTATCTAGTACAGACTCATTGAGCTCAAAAATAATGATGTTAGTGTCTACAGGGGATACGGAAGAAATAAAGGCTTTCTCAGATAAGATTGCTTCAATCTCCTTAGCTTTCTTGTGGTCTTCTTTGAGCCTTTCCCTGTGATGGTCCAAGGCATAAATACCTGCAGCAGCTAAGAAACCTGCTTGCCTCATACCGCCCCCAAATACTTTTCTAACCCTAAGTGCTTTGGCTATAAAATCTTTAGATCCTAATAATACAGAACCCACAGGGCAACCTAGGCCTTTGGACAAACAAACACTTATGGAATCGAATAAATCACCGTAAATTTTTGGATCTTCTCCAGTCACCGCCAAAGCATTCCAAAGTCTTGCCCCATCTAAATGAAATTTAAGTCCGTTAGCAATGCAAACCTCTTTAATCGCTTTCATTTCCTCAAAATCCCAAATAGCACCGCCTCCTTTATTGGTGGTATTTTCCAGGCTTACCAAAGTAGTCAGAGGACTATGGTAAAAGTCAGGAGGATTAATGGCCGCACTTACTTGCTTTGCATTAATCATACCCCTGTGTCCTTCTATTAATTTACAAGATACACCAGAATTAAAACTCACTCCACCCCCCTCATAATTAAAAATATGGGCATAATGATCACATATAAGCTGTTCTCCTGGCTTTGTGTGCACTTTAATTGCCGTTTGGTTAGCCATAGTTCCCGAGGGAAAAAACAAGGCGGCTTCCGTAGCAAATAGTGCTGCAGTTTTTTCTTCCAGGGCATTTACTGTTGCGTCTTCTTTAAATACGTCGTCTCCTACTTTAGCAGACATCATGGCCGCTAACATCCCTTTGGTAGGCGTAGTGACTGTATCGCTTATTAAGTTAATTTCCATTAATCATGGATTAAAACGAACAATTCATCCCAATAGGAGATCCATCTGGTACGGCTGGCGTAGAAATTACCTTAAAATTTTCAGGAGATTTCAAGAAGGCGGTGTACCTTCTGAATAATTCTTGTTCATACAGATCTTTAGAGGCAGACAATCTACCCGCCTTTTCTTTTAAAAAAGCATGTACTATGGCATTTACTTGAGGGTGAACCATTTCTTGCTGAGCCAAATTCAACAAATGTGTAAACACCCTAAAATTAATATTTAACTGCACATTATTAATATAGTTATCCTTGTGCTTGAGGCCTATAGTAGCCTGCCACAAAGCAGACAAAACCCTTTCTAAGTCTAGCTGGTTTTTGTCTAGCGCCTTCTGTTGAATTAATCTATTAGCCCGCTGAGGGTGTAACAAAAATCCTAAAGTCATGTCTGCAGAAGTTTCTGGTGCAGACAATGGATCAAAGGTCACCCCCGTTTTTCCTTTAAAAGATTCTCTACCGCTATTATAGGAAGGAGATCTCGGAGGAAAAAGTGATAATTTTTCTTCAGGAATAGCCATTTCAGCAGCGTCTAAAGTGCGTAACAACATCTTTAAGGCTTCTGTTTGCTCTTTGGCTGAAATGTAATAAGCATCTTGCTGATTACTACCTTTTACTTGATAGCTATAGTCTATTCCACCAATGACTTTAGCGGTAGCCTCTGCCTGATAACGATGAAAAAAATACAATGGCACAAACACGTCTTCCAATACAGACAGCGGTTCTCCTTTGCGAATGTTATGGATACCAAACTGATCAATAGCCTTGGAACGCACCGCTAAAACATCTTTTAGTCCCTGAGCTGCTGTAGCTCCATTATCCCAAAGATGGGCAAAAGCACTAGCACTTCCAGCGGGTCTAGCATCTGAATCTGACAGGTATTTTTGGCCTTCGGCCGATGCTGCTTCCAAAATAGCATTCAAAGCAACTTGCTCATCTTTTACACTGGCTGGAAAATCGCTGTAAGAATAAGCCACACTGACTTTATCCCAAGACCCAATACCAGTCTCATAAGCATTAGAAAAAGACACCTCGCCTTCTTTGAGCTCAAATTGAGGGTGTGGGTAATCCATCACAGAGGCTTTTTGGTGTGCACTTGCAGCAAAATTATGCATAAAACCTAAGGTATGGCCAATTTCATGGGCAGACAATTGCCTGATTCTCGATACGGCCATATCCAACATAGCTTGGTGGTTGTCTTCTCTATTTTTAAAGGGTTCTTTACTAAGTGCTTGCGCAATCATAAAATCTTGTCTTATTCTTAAACTTCCCAGACTTACATGTCCTTTTAAAATTTCTCCAGTACGAGGATCCGAGACGTTACTACCATAACTCCAACCTCTAGTAGACCTGTGAATCCATTGAATGACATTGTACCGCACATCTAAAGGATCTGCGTCTTCAGGCAACATTTTAACTTGAAAAGCATCTTTGTATCCAATGGCTTCAAAAGCCTGGTTCCACCATCTACCGCCTTCTAAAAGCGCAGACCTCACTGGTTCTGGAGTCCCATTGTCTAAATAATAAATAATAGGATCCACTGCTTCACTCACTGCTGCATTGGGATCTATTTTCTCTAATCTATGTCTGGCTATATACCTTTTTTCAATAGGGCTACTCACTGGAGTGGCGTAATCAAAATAAGAGAAGGAGTACGCTCCAGACCTAGGATCGTACGCTCTTTTCTCAAAATCCAATTCAGGTAAGGCCACAAATGAATGATGTTGTGCTACAGTCACTAGATCTGGACTAGGCACAACAGACCTTAAATATCTTCCTTTGGCTTTTCCTTTAAAAGTAAGCATAACATCTATTTCAATGTTTTTTGGAAAAGCTTTTGTACGTGCCATATTCATAGCACTTTTGGATTTATCTAAAGTAAAACTTCCCTGATTCGACTGTTGTAAACGATCGCTCACACCATGGGCATCTTGCATTAAAAAATCCGTAATATCTATAATATACTTACCGTTAGACATGGTTTCAATAGGAAAAGCAAATAATACGGAAGAAGCAAACGCCTGCTTAACAGATTCCTTTTCTAGGGCATTGTCCGTAAGGGCTCTATATTGAAGATTGGGCTGAATGAGCATGAGCTTATGCCCCATTTTTTTAAATGACACCACACGTTCCACTCCCAATTGGCCTCGATCCAATCCAATATCATTACTTCCAATGCCACTGCTCAGGGAATTAATGTAAAGAAACTCTTTTTCTAATTCCGCAACCTCTAAGTAAATTTTATCTGAGTCATTGTCATAATAAATGGGGAAATAGCCATCGAATTTTTTAAATTGGGTCTTGTTTAAATTAAGTTGACCAAAAACAAAACTGCTCATTATCAAGCAACAAAGGGTATAAAAAGCGCGCATAGATTGGGTTTTTAAGGCGGTTATTAAAAAAAGCATCGGCCTGAAAGGCCAAAAATTAACTAAAAACTAAATTTACTAAAATTGATGGTACAACCAAGGGTAAATAGTATTTTTGCTTAAAATGATTACTATGCTCAATACAGATCAATACAAAGATCTTTTAGATCGCCTCGGTGCGTTAAGGAGGTATCTTTGACGTAGATGCCAAGCGCATTGAAATAGAGAACGAGGAAGAAAAAACTCTCGCACCTGACTTTTGGGACCAACCACAAAAAGCGCAAGCACACCTCAAATTCATACAAACAAAGAAAATATGGGTACAAGGCTATGAAAAAGCCAAAACATTCATTGAAGACTTGGCTGTGATGATGGAATTTGCAGATGCTGGAGAAATTAGTGAAGAAGAACTTAAGACAGCCTACCAAAAAACATTGGATGTTTTAGAAGACCTGGAGTTTAGAAATATGCTTTCTGAAGAGGGAGACAGCCTCTCTGCGGTGCTACAAATTACCGCTGGTGCAGGTGGAACGGAGAGTTGTGACTGGGCTGCTATGCTCATGCGTATGTATATGATGTGGAGCCAAAAAGCAGGATTTAAAATTAAAGAACTCAATTATCAAGAGGGAGATGTTGCTGGAGTTAAGACGGTGACCCTAGGGATTGAGGGCGATTTTGCTTTTGGTTGGCTTAAAGGAGAGAATGGGGTCCATAGATTGGTCCGTATTTCTCCTTTTGACAGCAATGCCAAGAGACACACTTCTTTTGCCTCTGTGTATGTGTATCCGCTTATTGACGACACCATTGAAATTGTTATTAACCCTGCAGACATTTCTTGGGCCTTCGCTAGGTCTGGAGGTGCAGGTGGTCAGAATGTCAACAAAGTAGAAACTAAGGTGATCCTAACCCACCACCCTACTGGAATTATCATTCACAATTCTGAAACACGTTCTCAATTAGACAATAGGGAAAATGCTATGAAACTCCTCAAGTCTCAGTTGTATGAAATTGAGCTCAGAAAAAGACAGGAAGCTAGGTCTGAGATTGAATCTTCCAAAATGAAAATTGAATGGGGGTCTCAGATTAGAAATTATGTACTTCACCCCTATAAATTAGTGAAAGACGTGAGGTCAGGCACAGAAACTGGAGATGTAGACGCTGTTTTAGATGGCCATTTAGACCCTTTTCTAAAAGGGTTTTTAATGCTTATGGGACAAAACGAAGAATCAGATTAAATTGTTTTAACAAACCTTTAACTTTTAGAGACTAAACCAAAGCCTAATATTAAAATCTAAATATAATCACTATGAAAGCTATTAAATTTCTTTTATTGATTTTACTCACTTCATTGAGTACTGAAACCTTTGCACAATTTGGCATGGGAGGCATGGGAATGGGTAGAAATCCTCAGACCGGCAGGAGACAATCTCTCGCCCCTCAAGCACCTCAAAGGCAAGAGAAACCGGAAAATCTTACAGCTGAGCAAATTGTAGACCTTCAGATGGACGCTTTTAAAGAAGCATTAGACCTTACTGCATTTGAAGTAGCTGTTTTGAGAACCATCCTAGTGAATTCAGTACAAAAGAGAATTGAATTACAACTGCTTAAACTAACGGATGTAGACCAAATAAGGGCTGCGGTAGAAAAAATTGACAAGGAACAAGAAGAGTCCCTGAAATCTGGTTTACCTGCTGAAAAGTATGACGCTTTCATTGCCCTACAAGAAGAAGGTTTCAAGAAAACCAAAAAAAAGAAGAAAAAACGAAAGAAAAATAAATCTTAATGAAATATTACTCCCTATTTATCCTTTTAATTTTAAGTTCATTATCTATTTGGTCTCAATCGAGACCAAATATAAACCAATTAATTACAGTTAGTGGTACTGTTTTAGACAAAGATACTGGGGAGCCATTAGAGTACGCAACATTAGTATTACAATCTGTAGATAACCCGAGTCAAGTAACCGGTGGGATCACAGATGAAAAGGGATTGTTCTCGGTGGAAGCAAAAGCAGGTAAATACAACCTTAGTATTGAATATATTTCATACAAAACCTACACACTTAACAACCAAACTTTAAAAACTGACACCAATTTAGGTACCATTGTTATTGGATTAGATGTGTCGCAGTTAGATGAAGTAGAATTGGTAGCAGAGCGAACTACTGTTGAGCTTAGGTTAGACAAAAAAGTATATAATGTAGGACAAGACCTTACTGTTAAAGGAGGTTCAGTAACCGATGTTTTAGACAATGTACCCTCTGTATCTGTAGACGTAGAGGGTAACATTAGTTTAAGAGGAAACAGTAGTGTAAGAATCCTGATCAATGGGAAGCCTTCAGCACTTTCTGGATTGAGTCCAGACGCCTTACAACAATTACCTGCAGACGCCATTCAAAAAGTAGAAGTCATTACAAATCCATCTGCTAGATATGACGCGGAAGGAACCGCTGGAATATTAAATATTGTACTTAAACAAAATAAAACAGTGGGGCTTAACGGGGCTTTTAATGCCACTGTAGGAACGCCAAAAAACAATGCGGGTACTTTAAATCTAAATTTAAGAAGGGATAAATTTAACCTTTTTACCACCACTACCTTTAGAAACAATGAAGGACCTGGGAATGGGTTTAACAATCAAGAGAACTTTGATGAGAATGGTCAAACCTTGAGTTTTCAGGATGAAAAAAGACTGTATAAAAGGAATAACAATAACTTCAACACCAACTTAGGGCTAGAGTTTTTCATTGATGAAAATACGAGTATTACCAATTCAATAGTCGTTCGAAATTCTACAGGAGGAACCAGAACGGAGGTGGACTTTAACAATTATAATGCAGCACGCATCTTGAGTTTATCTAGAGAGCGAATTAGTCAAGAAAGTGAAACGGATGACAATTTTCAGTATTCCATGAATTTTCAAAAGAAATTTAAAAAAGACGGTCATGTCTTAACAGCAGATTATCAATACTCCACTGGTGACGAGGTAGAAGATACTGATATTTCTGAAACCATTCTTCAAAACAATTCTTTTTTACCTTCAGAACAAACAAATACCACTGAAAATCAAAAAAACCAATTGTTTCAGATAGATTATGTACTGCCTTTTGGTAATGAAAATCAATCACAATTTGAATTGGGGTACCGAGGAACTTTCAATAAATTCACCACTGCCTTTGAATTTAGTATAGAAAATGCAAATGGAAATTTTATTTCAGATCCAAACTTTAGTAACACCTTGTTCTACAAAGAATATGTTCAGGCTGCTTACACACAATTAGGCTCCAAATGGGACTCTTTTAGTCTACTCACGGGACTGAGAATGGAGCACTCAAATATAGATGTAAACCTTATAGAAACGAATGACCTACAGAACAAAACCTATATCAATTGGTTTCCATCGGTGTTTTTAGGCTATGAAACGAGTGAAAATACACAACTTACATTAAGTTTCAGTAGAAGGCTTAGACGCCCAAGAAACAGGTTTATTAATCCTTTTGTATCTAGATCTAGTAACACCAACCTCAGACAAGGAAATGCAGATCTAGACCCCACCTTTACCAATGCCTTTGATTTGGGATACATAACCAGGTTAGATAAACTCACCTTCACAACTTCCGGGTATTTTAATCATTCTACGGGTGTATTTCAATACATTAGACAAGAGACTGGAGACGTGGTGACCATTGAAAACCCTATGGACCTTTCCAACCCAGTAACGGTTCCTATTATTCTTTCCAGACCTATTAATTTGGCTAATGAGAAAAGAGTGGGAATGGAATTTACGACTACCTATACCCCCAAACGAAATTGGCGTTTCACATGGAATGTCAACATGTTTCAAAGAGCCCTGAGAGGGGATTATAGCTATACCAACAGTGATGGACAAACCATTAGTCAGAATTTTGATGCAGACAACTTTAGCTGGTTTACTAGGTTAAGCGCCAAAGTAGTATTACCCTACGCTATTGATTTTCAGTCGAATGCATTTTATATGGGCCCATCCAGAGATGCACAAAGCCGTAACAAAGGAATGTTAAGTGCTAATTTAGCCTTTAGCAAAGAAATTTTAAAAGACAAAGGGACCCTCTCTTTAAACGTGAGCGATTTGTTTAACTCTAGAAAAAGAATGAGTGAGATTAGAACGCCTAATGTATTTTCTGACAGTGAATTCCAATGGAGACAAAGACAAATAAATCTGACCTTTGCTTATAGGTTTAATCAAAAGAAAAATTTCAGCAGAGATCGCTCAAGAGGTGGCCAAGGAGATATGGGTGGTGATATGGAATTTCAAGGTACCCCTTAAAATTATTTTCATAGAGGAATTAATTTCCTTAGAATAATAAAATGCCAAAAACATAAAAAAGCACCTCTAGAGGTGCTTTTTTATATATAGTAATAAGTCAGTTAGTCTGTTTTGGATTTTTTAGCATCACGCTTCTCTTTCAAAAATTCTAGAAGAGACCCGCCCAACCAATAAGGAATAACAAAAGTCAATAAAAAAATCATCAACCAGAAACCAATGGTTAAAATGGTTAAAAAAGCGATAAATCCTAGATATTGGTCAAACTCAAACATGTGATATAAATTTTACATCACAAAGATAGGTTAGATTTTACAATTCTCACAAATCTGAACTAAAAAAAATGGCAAAAAAGAAGCAGGTAGTGTACCTTTGTTAATGAAAACAATTTTATTATTTATCACACCAACAACCTAGTAATATGAGCTTTAGAATAGAGAAAGACACTATGGGAAACGTAGAGGTTCCCGCAGACAAATATTGGGGCGCACAAACGGAACGCTCTAGAAATAATTTTAAAATCGGTGCAGCCGCATCTATGCCTTTAGATATTATATATGGCTTTGCTTATCTAAAAAAGGCAGCTGCATATGCAAATTGCGACTTAGGTGTCTTAAGTACTGAAAAAAGGGATCTTATAGCAGCTGTATGTGATGAAATTCTTGCTGGAAAGCACGACGATCAATTTCCATTGGTTATATGGCAGACTGGTTCTGGGACCCAAAGTAATATGAATGTCAATGAAGTGATTGCCAATAGGGCTCAAGAATTAGCTGGAAGGAAGATTGGTGAAGGAGAAAAAGTAATTCAACCCAATGATGACGTAAACAAATCCCAATCTTCTAATGACACCTTTCCTACAGGCATGCATATAGCTGCCTATAAGAAAATCATAGAGGTTACTATTCCTGGAGTAGAAAAACTTAGAGATACATTAGAAAAAAAATCAAAGGCGTTTAAAGATGTGGTTAAAATTGGACGCACCCATTTAATGGACGCTACTCCACTTACCCTTGGTCAAGAATTTTCTGGTTATGTATCTCAACTAAATCACGGTTTAAAGGCATTGAGAAATACCTTGCCTCATTTGTCTGAAATGGCCTTAGGGGGTACTGCTGTTGGAACAGGATTAAACACGCCAAAAGGCTACGATGTATTGGTGGCTAAATACATGGCATCTTTCACTGGAATGCCATTCATTACTGCAGAAAACAAATTTGAGGCATTGGCTGCACATGACGCAATCGTTGAAAGTCACGGTGCTTTAAAGCAATTGGCTGTTTCACTTAACAAGATAGCTAACGACATTCGTTTGCTAGCTTCAGGCCCAAGATCTGGGATTGGAGAAATTATTATCCCTGCCAATGAACCTGGAAGCTCTATTATGCCTGGTAAGGTGAATCCTACTCAAGCAGAAGCCCTAACAATGGTATGTGCTCAAGTGATGGGTAACGACGTTGCGATCACTATTGGAGGCACCCAAGGACATTATGAATTAAATGTATTTAAGCCACTGATGGCTGCTAATATTTTAATGTCTGCCCAGTTATTAGGAGACGCCTGTGTATCTTTTAACGACCACTGTGCTCAAGGAATTGAGCCAAACCACCCAGTCATTGAGAAAATGCTCCATAACTCACTGATGTTAGTGACTGCTTTAAATACTAAAATAGGTTACTATAAGGCTGCAGAGATCGCTAATACAGCCCACCAAAATAGAACAACACTTAAAGAAGAAGCGGTTAATTTAGGGTATGTTACTCCTGAGGAATACGACCAATGGGTAAAACCTGAAGATATGGTTGGCGGTTTATAAGTTCAGCTTTCAAGTAAAAAAAAAGGCCCGCTAATAGCGGGCCTTTTTTATTTTATAGAGCTGAGCTTACTTTAATGTAAAAGTAGACGTTCCTAATAATTGTAATTTAGCATCATAAACATTCACCATGTAATTTCCTTTAGCAAAATCACCTCCAGCACTTACATAATCACATACGTCAATAGAAGCATTTTCGTATAAGAATTCAGTAGATTTACTGTAATTCAATGTAGCACCACCATCTACTGAAGTAGTTTGAGCGTCTCCTATAACATTTCCTTGAGGGTCCAATACTTCAATATAAAAGTTAGTATCTCCTGATGAAGTCAATACATTTTTACCAACCGTGTAACACACTTTAAAAGCGTCTGCTCTTCTAGCCCTTCTAGTATCAGTGAATTTACCAGAATTTCTTTCTTTTACTGCTTGTACAGAAAAAGATTCTAAAATTAATGAAGACCCTCTTTCTACAGCGTCTGCTAATTTAGTATTCTGCGCTACCAAAGTTTGGTTTTCAGCAGTTTGAGCTTCTAATGCTTCAAAAGTTTTGTTTCTCTCTTCAGTTAATTTAGCGTTGTTCGCCCTTAAGGTAGCTACTTGCTCTAATAATGCAGTACGCTCTTTTCTAAGTCTATACACCTGATTTCTGTATTTTCTTAAACTTGCAATATCTGCATTCAAAACAGTTACTGAATCTATGAAAGCAGTAATCTCTGCCTTAGCAGCTGCTAATTCTTGATTTACAGCAGTGTTTTGAGAACTTACTTTTTCGTAATCAGATTTTAAACTGTTTAAGTCTTCTATAACAATAGCTTTTTCTTCTGTAAGTGCAGCTTCTGTATTTTGTTTATCTACAAAAAGTGCAATTGAAAAAATTAAAGTAGCGGCAAATAATACCCCTAAGGCAATAGTAATTCTCTTTAAAGAGTTGTTTTCTTGATTTGACATAATAAAATTATAATTAGGTTTTAAAATTATATATACGGCAAAGCGGGTCGTTTGGATTTTATTTTTACATATTTTTATAAAAATTTTTCATTTTATTCAATACCGCCCACTCATGTTAGCCTCTCTTGAAATTATTCCTTTTAAAAAAAACCACGCCAATGCATTTAAAGCGTTAAATATAAGGTGGTTAAAAGAATTTTTTAAGGTTGAGTCTATTGATGAACAGGTATTGTCTAACCTAGATGAGTACATCCTTAAAAAGGGTGGATTTATTTTTATGGGACGTGTACAAGGAGAAATTGTGGGATGTTTTGCGATTATACCTTTAAAGAATGGTGATTTTGAATTGAGTAAAATGGCTGTTGACCCAAAGTTTCAAGGAAAAAAAATAGGCGAGACACTTTTGACCTTTGCTATTGAATTTTCAAAAAAACAAGCTTGGCCTAAAATCGTACTCTACTCAAGCAGGAAATTAGAAAATGCCATACACTTATATAGAAAAAAAGGGTTTGTGGAGATTCCTCTAGAAAAAGAAGTACATTATGAAAGATGTGACATAAAAATGGAATTAATATTCTAAATTATACAATATGAAAAATATCTTGCTTACCAGAAAATTAGTTGTTCTAATTTCATTTGGATTTATATGCCTTTGGAACAGTAACTCAATCGCTCAAGAGGTTGAGGTTATTCCAATAGAACATGCCTCTACCCTATTACTCCACGGTAATACCACTATTTATATAGATCCAGTAGGCGAAGCAGAATGGTATGCCAATTATCCTACTCCAAACCTGGTGCTCATAACAGACATACATTGGGACCATTTTAATCCCAAAACATTGGGGGCTTTAATTAAAGAGGGCACTTCCATTATTGCTCCCCAAGCCGTAGCAGATAAAATGACGCCCGCATTATTGGCTAAAACTAGCATATTAGCCAATGGTGCTGTAATGAATATAAACGGAATAAGCATTGAAGCCATTCCTATGTATAATCTAAGGGAAGAAGCCCTTGACTTTCACACTAAAGGAAGGGGAAATGGCTATGTTATTACGGTAGATCAAAAAAGGATCTATTTCTCTGGAGATACTGAAGACATTGAAGAAATGAGAAGCCTGAAAAATATAGACATGGCTTTTGTGTGCATGAACTTACCATACACCATGACAGAAGCCTCAGCGGCAGACGCAGTGATCGCATTTTCTCCAAAAAAGGTATATCCTTATCATTATCGAGGAAAACCAAATGTTAGTGATGTTGCAAGCTTTAAGAATCTTATTGAAAAAAGCAATGCAAAGATTGAAGTCATTCAATTAGATTGGTACCCTAGAGATCAGTTTTAATTTTGGGATAAAAATGAGTGATACACTTTGTTGAGATACCGTCATTTTAATCATCATCAAATAAAAAGCCCCTAGACTATCTAGGGGCTTTTTAAACATTTGAAAATCAATGTTATCTGATCAATTTTTTATACTTAATACGCTTAGGCGTAAGATCACCTCCAAGACGTTTTTTCTTGTTTTCTTCGTAATCAGAGAAAGATCCTTCAAAGAAATATACCTGAGAATCTCCTTCAAAAGCAAGAATATGGGTGCAAATTCGATCTAAGAACCAACGGTCGTGAGAAATCACTACCGCACATCCTGCAAAATTCTCAAGACCTTCCTCCAAAGCTCTTAAGGTGTTCACATCCAAATCATTGGTAGGTTCATCTAAAAGCAATACGTTGCCCTCTTCTTTTAAGGTCATGGCCAGGTGCAAACGATTGCGCTCCCCACCAGATAACATATTTACCTTTTTATTTTGTTCAGATCCTGAAAAATTAAACCTACTTAAATAAGCCCTAGAATTCACTTGTTTATCTCCCATCATGATGAGTTCTTGACCATCTGAAAAATTTTCCCAGATACTCTTGTCTGGATCTATATTACTGTGACTTTGATCTACGTAGGCAATCTTAGCAGTATCACCAACTTTAAAAGATCCATTATCTGGAGTTTCCTCTCCCATGATCATTCTAAAAATAGTTGTTTTACCTGCTCCGTTTGGCCCAATAATACCCACTATACCTGCTTGAGGTAAATTAAAATTCAAGGATTCATAAAGGAGTTTGTCTTCGTATCCCTTGGAGATATCTGTAGCTTCAAGTACATTCGTACCAAGTCTAGGACCATTAGGAATAAATATCTCTAGTTTCTCATCCAATTGTTTTTGGTCTTGACTCAATAATTTATCGTAATTATTCAACCTTGCCTTTTGCTTGGTTTGCCTCCCCTTAGCGCCTTGTTTTACCCACTCTAACTCACGTTCTAGTGTTTTTTGACGCTTAGAAGCTATTTTACTTTCTTGGGCCATTCTCTTAGATTTTTGATCCAACCAGCTAGAATAATTGCCCTTCCAAGGAATACCTTCTCCCCTGTCCAACTCAAGAATCCATCCAGCTACGTTATCCAAGAAATACCTATCGTGCGTTACTGCAATTACTGTGCCTTTATAAGTGGCCAGATGGTGCTCTAACCAATGAACAGATTCTGCATCTAAGTGATTGGTTGGTTCATCTAACAATAAAATCTCTGGCTCTTGAAGTAACAACCTACACAGAGCCACACGTCGTTTTTCTCCACCAGATAACACCCCAATTTTCTTTTCAGAATCTGGAGTCCTTAAAGCGTCCATTGCAATATTTAATTTGGTGTCTAATTCCCAAGCATTGGAAGCGTCTATCTGATCTTGTAGAACAGCCTGCTTGTCCATGAGTTTCTGCATTTTATCTGCATCTTCATAGACTTCAGGAAACCCAAACATATCGTTAATTTTATTGTACTCTTCAAGAAGTGCTACGGTCTCTGCAACGCCTTCTTTAACCACTTCTAAAACTGTTTTTTCTGGATCTAATTGAGGTTCTTGTTCCAAATAACCCACTTTATATCCTGGAGAGAAAACTACATCTCCTTGAAAGTTTTTATCTACTCCTGCTATGATTTTTAACAGGGTAGATTTACCAGAACCATTGAGTCCTAAAATCCCAATCTTAGCCCCATAAAAAAAACTGAGGTAGATATTTTTTAAAACGGGTGTGTTGGCTGTTTTATAAGTTTTAGTCACTCCTGACATTGAAAAAATGACTTTCTTATCGTCTGACATATTGCGTAGTAATTTTGTTAAACCCTTCCTTTTAAAGCATTAAATACCCATGCATTGGCAAAAAAACCAATACCCACTGCGGCAAAGCCCCATCCTGCAACATCGTCATATCTAAAAGCGCCAAGGCCTATGAGTAAAACGCCCATAAAACACATAATAAATGTAGCCCAAGCTAAAACGGTATTCTTATTCATAATATAGTTCTAATTAGTAAGCCACAAATATCGTAAAAATTGGCTTTATGTTACGTTATTGTTAAGAAGATCACGATTAAATAGCCCTATTTATTGTTTTTTTAGCAGCTGATTGAACCGCATCTAATAATTCAGAGAGGTTTAAACTATCTTGATGGGTCCATTTTGGATGTTCCGTCCAATCCTGTAATAATGCCTCGTGTACTGCTTTAATTTCATAGGTATATCCTCTTCCAAGCGTTGGCAGAGAAACACTTTCAATGTCATTATCATTCTCTTTTTCCACTTTAAAGCCTTGGCTTTCATGCCATCTTGAATCAATCGTAATCAATCCCTCACGACCGCTAATTTGCGCCACCATAGAAGATTTAGCGGTAAAGCCGCTATACAATACCGCTTTGGCTTTTTTATAGTTAAAAATCATCGCAGTTTGCAACTCTGTTCCGGTCTCGTTAAAATTAGATGTGGCCATGATACTTTCAGGTATACCCAAAAGCAAATAGCTCAGAAAAATAGGGTAAATACCTATATCTAGAAGGGATCCTCCACCAAGGGCAGGGTTTAAGACCCTACTTTGAGGGTCTCTATCCATGGCGTAAAATCCAAAATCTGCTTGAAGGTACTGAATTGTACCAATTTCATTGGTGTTAATTCTATTTACAACAGCTTCTATGCTGGGGTTAAATCTGGTCCAAAGGGCCTCCATAAAAAACACTCCTGAAGATTTAGCTTGAGAAATCATTTCCTTGACTTCTCTAGAATCTAAACCCAAAGGTTTCTCACAAAGTACATGCTTTCCCTCTTTCATGGCTTTTATAGCCCACTCTCTGTGGCTGCTGTGTGGGGTAGCAATATAAACCACAGACACCAAAGGATCTTTTAATAATTCCTCATAGGAGCCAAAAGCTTTCTCTGCTAAATATTCCCTTGCAAAGTTATTGGCTTTCTCCAATGATCTTGAGGCAACCCCGTATAACTTGGCCTCTGGCACCAAAGCTAAATCCTTCACAAAATGGTGTGCAATACTGCCCAATCCAATAATTCCCCAATAGGTCATTTTCTTATAAAATTTGATTAGAATATAGATTCTCCTACAAAGTTAATCAATATTACAACGTATATTTATGGTTAAATTTGCTAATAAAAAGACTTTGTAGCCCTATGAGCACCAAAAATAAAACCAATTTAAGTCACCACAATGAAAGTGTAAAAACTTTAGAGAATACTTTAGAAAAAGTGATGTTAGGTGGTGGTGAAGCCAAATTAAAAAAGGAAGCTGAAAAGGGCAAACTTTCTGCCAGAGAGCGCATTGCTTATTTATTGGATAAATCCACTCAAATTGAAATTGGCGCACTCGCCGCTTTAGATATGTATTCAGAATACGGTGGCTGTCCTAGCGCTGGAGTAGTGGTTGTCATGGGATATATTGGTGGTAAACAATGTATTGTAGTCGCTAATGATGCAACTGTAAAAGCAGGTGCTTGGTTCCCTTGTACTGCCAAAAAAAATCTAAGGGCCCAAGAAATAGCCATGGAAAATAACATTCCAATTATTTACTTGGTAGATTCAGCAGGGGTTTATTTGCCTTTGCAGGACCAAATTTTCCCAGATAAAGAACATTTTGGTCGGATTTTTAGAAACAATGCTAAAATGAGTAGTATGGGTATTGTTCAAATAGCTGCTATTATGGGAAGTTGTGTGGCTGGAGGGGCTTACTTACCTATCATGAGTGATGAAGCCATAATAGTAGACAAAACCGCTAGTATATTTCTGGCTGGCAGCTACTTGGTCAAAGCAGCCATTGGCGAAACTATTGATAATGAAACTTTAGGGGGAGCAACAACGCATTGTGAAATTAGTGGCGTAACAGACTACAAAGCTAAAAATGACAAAGACGCTTTAGATAAAATTAAAAATCTAGTAAATAAACTTGGTAAAACAACACTGGCAGGATATAATAAAATCGCTTCTAAAAAACCGATTGTTTCCCATATAGAAATGCTTTCAAGCCTACCTATTTCCAGAACAGACCAATACGATATGATGGAAATAATTAAAGGACTGGTAGACAATTCTGCCTTTGAGCCTTACAAAGAAGACTATGGTAAAACCATATTGACTGGCTATGCAAGAATTGACGGATGGGCGGTTGGAATTGTAGCCAATCAGAGAACGGTCGTTAAAAATGCAAAAGGTGAAATGCAACTAGGTGGAGTTATATACTCCGACGCAGCAGACAAAGCAACCCGCTTTATAGCCAATTGTAATCAGAAGAAAATTCCCTTAGTATTTCTTCAAGATGTGAGTGGTTTTATGGTGGGAAGTAAAAGTGAGCATGGCGGTATTATAAAAGATGGGGCTAAAATGGTCAATGCAGTGAGTAATTCTGTGGTACCTAAATTCACCGTAATTATTGGAAATAGCTATGGTGCGGGAAATTACGCCATGTGTGGAAAAGCTTATGATCCAAGACTTATAGTTGCTTGGCCTTCTGCAAATTTAGCAGTCATGAGTGGTAATTCTGCTTCTCAGGTACTCTTACAAATTGAAAAAGCCAAATTAAAAAAAGAGGGCAAATTAATAAATCCCAAAGAAGAACAAGCGCTCTTGACTAATATCCAAGAAAAATACAACAAACAAATATCGCCTTATTACGCTGCTGCAAGACTATGGACAGACGCTATTATTGACCCTAAAGACACTAGAAAATGGATCTCAATGGGAGTAGATGCTGCTAATAACGCACCACAAAAAGAAAAATTCAATATGGGGGTCCTTCAAGTGTAAACGCCTACGCGTCAAGTGTCCTGAAAACTCTTGCAATCTAGCCAATCTCAACGCATACACACTGAGAAATTATGAGCCGTAATTTTTCATTACTAAAGGCCACTTAGAAAAATTTTAGTTTCCTAATTGAGGGGAAACTCTTGGAATTAATAGAAAACTGGTTTGTCTTCCATTTACATACCTAAAACCTTCCTCTCCAACAAAACCTGCCTCTTCAAACATAATTCTGATGTCTCTTTTCCACTCTGGGATATAAACTGTATTGTTTAACTCAATAGCATAAACTGTATTAGGATTTAATGGGTAGGCATTTCCGTCTGCTTTATCAATACCGTTCTGTGAATCCCACATACCTATAGTTGTACCGGCCGAGTGACCGTATAAACCCAAGGGATGCGTGTAAATCGCTGGTCTCAGTCCATTGCTCTTAGCCTCGCTTAGGGCATTGGATAATATGGTGTTTCCTACTAAACCTAGCTTCATGTTTTTAGTGAGATAATCTTGAACTTTATTTCCTGATGCTAGCGCCGATACTAGAAAATCAGGTGCTTTTAACTCTTCTGGCTTTAGAACATAAGCCAATTCCTGACAATCCGTATTGAGTCTCAAATAGGTAATCCCAAAATCACAATGCAGTAAATCTCCCGGTAAAATAACTTCTTTTTCGGGCCTTCCTGAAAAAGAATACAAATGAGATACTAAAACTTCTTCACTTCTTTGAATATCTACTGTGGGGTGAAACCATGTTTTTAACCCTAAATCGGATACCTTTTGACGCATCCACCATTCCACATCTGTTGTAGTAGTTACCCCAGGAGTGATTACTTTTTCTGAAAAAGCTTCCGCGATTATTTCATGTGTAATAGAAACCAATTGGTTGTATATCACCATTTCTTTTTCTGTTCTAGTCTCTATCCAACCTACGGCTAATTGCTCGGCAGAAACAACCTTAGCATGCATATTTTTGGGTAAATATGTCATAAACTCATCGTAATCTGTCTTGTCTAATCCATCTGCTATATTGTGGTCTTTAGAAAAATTTAAGCCAATTTTTTTTGGATTGCGTTCTTTTATAAGTGCAATAAGTCTGTCCCATTGATCTGGTGTTTTTTCTTTATCCCAGGCACTTATAATTTGCTTTCCTACATTGTAGCGTGCAACAGCTAATTTTTCAATAGTATTATTTTTTTTATCCCTGTAGAATAATAAAATTGTTCTTCTCCTAGCATTGAGCCAAGTGGCTGGTAACATAGTTTTTATCACAGGATCTTCATTGTATTCTCTCGAGATAACAAGCCACATATCAATCCCAGCTTGATCCATTAATTTAGGTAGTAATTGATCAAAGCGTTCCTCTAAAATTTCATCAATTACTGTGGCCTGCTCCCTCACCGATAAAATGGCCTGTGCATGATTAGAAGTAATTGTAAAAAAAACAAAAATGGCTAAAAGATATTTCATAGGTCAAAAGTGAATGGTTATAGATAATTGGTTTGGTTGATTGTAGTGGATTGAAGTTGGTCACTTATAGTTGATTGGTTACAGTTGATTGGTTTGGTTATAATTAAATGCTTATAGTCACTTGTGATTGGTTGGTTGGTTGGCTCAATTAACTCATTTAGTGGACTCATTAGCCATTACAATTTAAGCATTTTATCCAAAAGTCTGATTTAAACACAGACGTCAATACTACATTCAAAAAAGTTAGCTGCAAAAGAGATTTCTACTGTTCAGAGGTGACCCAACTAATTAGCAATCTAAGATTTATAGATGGTGCATAATGTATCCTAGAGCCAAAGTGTCTTTTCTACGAAGCTTTAAGCTATGGCTATATAAAAATTTAGGAACCGTTAAAATCCCTTTAGGCCTATGAAATTTCTGGTCAAAGCTAATTTTAGTCAAATTTGCTTGCGCATTTTTTAAATCTTCATTTAATACGACTAACACCAATTGTTCTCCAAGTAAATCATGCGGAATTCCGAAATAAAAGAAAGGAAAGGAAAAATATTTTTCATGGGCTTTCTCCAGAGATTCTGGGTGAATCTTCACGCCACCAGAATTAATCACAAAATCTAGGCGTCCCATCCATTCAAAATGCGAAGCATCTAAAATTCGTACAACATCTGTAGTTTCAATGGGGTCAGGACCAATATAAGGTGCTATTACGCTTAAACATCCACGCGCATTCTCTTCAATAGTAATCTGGGGCAAAACTGAAAATATCACTTGATCCTCTACCTTTAGCTTTGCTATGGCAATGTGACTTAAGGTCTCTGTCATTCCATAACTCAAAAACATTTCAGTAGGTTGATCTTGAATGGCTGCGATTACTTTTCTTTTAAGACTTTTATTTAAAGGTGCTCCGCCAATTAGAATTTTTTTGCAATAGCTTAGAAAAGATATACTCCCCTCTAATTGGGGCGGAACCATTGCCACAAAATCAAAAGTAGTCTTAAAAAAATCAAGGGGGCTGTTAGAAGGAGGACATACCCATAAATCCAAACCTAATGAAAGCGCACGTACAACCATCATTTTCCCTGCAATAAATTGCGTAGGGAGACATAGAAGTATTCTATTTCCTGGAATTAAATTAAAAAACTGACCAGTGAGTTGGGCATGAGCTTGCATGGCACTTTTTTTAAAACTCAATGACTTAGGAGTTCCCGTTGAACCAGAGGTAAACACGCTAATTTCATCCCCTTCACTCAACCACTCTAACAAAAAAGTTCCTAGTTGTTCCAGATAGGTTTTTTCACTTAACAAAAGCGATGTTGCATAAATTCTTAGGCCTTTTTCATTAAATGACCTGCCTTGGATAGAAAAATTTGGATGCAAGCAAAAAAAGGTATTATTCATAGACTGATTAGGGCGTTTTAACGGAGCCAAATAATTTATTGACCCAACCTTTCCATTGGTACTTCTTAGCAAATAGCAATAGGAATAATGGGTAAAAAACACCTAAAACTAGGTATATATCATTTCCAATGGTCGGTGTAGCCACATCTATATATATAGAGTCTGTTTGAAATGCAGTCCAATTAGAAGTCATTAACAAAGCTGCTACAAGGTTATTTGCAGCATGAAATCCAAGAGCTAGCTCTAAACCTTCATCCATTAAAGTAATTATACCTAGAAAAAATCCTGTACCCACATAATAGGCTAAAATACCATATCCTAAAGTTTCCACCTCAGGATTACCAATATGCATGAGTCCAAAAGTAAGTGATGTAAAAATGAATGGCACCGCTTTAGATTTAAAAAAAGCTCCCAAGCCCTGCATCATATAAGCCCTAAAAAGATATTCTTCAAAACTAGTTTGTAGCGGGATGAGCAAAATAGCTACTGCTGCTAATTTTAAAAATGGCACCAAATTAAAATTATATACATAATCTTCAGGGCTACTATATACCCCAATTAATGTAGTAGCAATTACGATAAATCCCCAGATGCAGAATGACGTAAATACCCTAGACCAATCTATGGAACTCCTAGAGGTAGTAAGACTCGTTAGAGACTGCCTATGCACCCATTTTACCCATCCTAAAATCATGAGCAAGCCTACGGCAAATTGAAGTAAACTTTCCATTAAAAAGGGGGTAGCTCCCTTTTCTTCAACGGCGGCTTGCATTAATGCTGTCACATCTATATCCATAGAAGTAATCACAGCATAACTCAGTCCCATCATGGCAAAAAATGATACTGGTATTGGAAGGTATTTCCAAAAACCCAATTGTCCCTTAAAAGCTTGTGCTACATACATAAATCATCTATAATTTTAGTGCTCCAAAACGCCTTTGAGTCATAGGCTAAGGTACCTTTTTGGGCCCTCAGTGGAGCAGGTATATTGTTGGTGTATAAACTCCCAGTCCCAAGACCTTGTGGCAATATAGTGTTTTTTAAAAAGACCCATTGTGCAATGGCGTTTAGGCCTATATTGCTTTCTAAAGCAGAGGTAGCCCACCAACCTATTCCTCTACAATTTGCCAATTGAATCCATTGGTCACTTCCTTTAAACCCCCCAATAAAACTTGGTTTTAATATAATATACTGAGGCTTAACAGTGTCCAAAAGATGTTTTTTTTGCGCAATAGTCAAGCAGCCAATAAGGGATTCATCTAAGGCCACTGGAATAGGAGCGTCTGCGCATAAGGTAGCCAAATCATTGATTGATTGTACTGGAAGGGGTTGTTCTATAGAATGCACCCCTATTTCCTGAAGAGAATCCATCACTTTATAAGCTGTTTTAAGATCAAAGGCCCCATTGGCGTCTACACGAAGCTCAATGACTTCCTCTGGATATTGTTGTCTTATAGACCTCAGTAAGGCCAATTCCTGATCTACATCTATGGCCCCTATTTTCATTTTTACACAATTAAAACCATTATTTAAAATAGCCCCAATCTGCTGAGACATAAAATTTTGATCACCCATCCAAATAAGACCATTAATAGGAATAGGTGTTTGCGCTGAAATAAATGGGGAAGGAAATAGGATAAAAGGATGGCGAGACTGCAAGGATAAAAATGCTTGCTCCAAACCAAATTGAATGCTAGGAAAATGCAAAAGATCCGTCCAAAGTGATTCCAGGCCTAAATGAATATGGTTACAAGCCCAAGAGAGTTTGTTTTCATAATCTGGAACGTCGTCATAACTTAAACCTTTCAAAAGACCGCACTCACCATAACCAATCCGATTGTTTGCAGTAATTTTTATAAAATAGGATGTTTTAGTTTTTAAGACCCCCCTAGAAGTTCCGCTGGCTTGTTTAAAAATTAAATCGTATTTACAATAAGTGGCCATCATTTTCATAGCTCATAAAAATAACCAAAATCTACTTAAATACGCATTTATCTATTCATAGTATTGATTAAAAAATCTTTAAAATCTTTTGTGATAGGAATTTTCTTTTGACCTATAATAACATCTTTGGCATTAATAGAATTAATATGCTCAATATTAACGATATAAGATTTATGCGCCTTATAAAAAAGCTTTGAGGGTAACTTAGTGTGATATTCTTTTAAGGAAGAACGAACCACAAAATTTTTATGTATAGTATAAACCTCTAAATACACATTATCTGCTTTAATATATAAGATTTCAGAGAAGGATATTCTATGGTAAATATGCTGTTTTTTAATGAAAATACTATCAGAAAGTATAGCTGTTGTATCAGTATCTGAATCCAAGACAGTACTCTCTTTAGAAGTTGACAGTTGCTCTCTAAAATTAAAAAGCGCTATTTCAATCGCTGTAAAAAGGTCTTCTTTGTCAAATGGTTTCACCAAATACCCATTAGGAGTAACTTTCTTAGCTTCTGCCACTGTAACCCTATCTGAATTGGAAGTCATAAAAATAAATGGAATGTTTCTAGTATCCCTTATATGTCCCCCTAATTCAATACCGGTTTCTTTACCAGATAATAAAATGTCTATCAATACCAGATGTATCTTTTTTAAACTTAAAATTTGCACTGCTGCATTGTAATCAGATACAGATTCTACCTTATCATACCCTAATTTAGAAAGCATCCTAATCACACTGTCTACAACAACTAAATTATCTTCTACTAATAAAATTTCAGGGTCATTAGGCAATAGCATACAGTGAGTTATGCTTCTAATTTACAACAAATTATTATAACCTATTAAAAAACATATGGACCATAAAAAAGTAAGTAATGCTACTTTTTTAAGCTCTGGATCCAATAATGAAGGTGAAGTAGTTTTAAAAACTTTAATCGCATGAAAAAGCAATGGTATAAAAACCAATAATGGCAATAAGTTTAAATAACTATCAAAAGAAAAATAGGCTGCTGCAAGACTGACTAGAAAAGCCAAGATCAAAAGTAATAAATGATATCTTTTACCCCATTTATACCCGAATTTAACCACTAGGGTATTCTTATTACTTAAACGGTCGTTTTCATGATCTCTCAAATTATTGAGGTTAAGCACAGAAACACTTAAAGAACCTAGGACAACAGCTGGGAGTAAATCTAATGGAGAAATGTGAAAGGTGTATAAAAATTTACTTCCTAAAACGGAGACTAATCCAAAAAATAAAAAAACAAATAAGTCTCCAAAACCTTTATAACCGTAGGCGCTTCCCCCTACAGTATACCTAATTGCAGACCAGATACTGGCTATTCCCAAAATAAAAAACAACACAAAATAAGGCCAGTTAGACATACCGAAAGAGACCAACAACAATAATAAAACCGAAAAAAGGGATACTACAGACAAGCTAACTATGCCTATTTTTAATTGAGAAGAAGTTAAAAGTCCTAATTGCAATACCCTTTTAGGACCAAGCCTTTGATCATTATCTGTTCCTTTTAAACCATCCCCATAGTCATTAGCGAAATTAGAAATGACCTGAAACAATAAGGTACACCATAGCGAAAGAGCACCTATATATACGTTAAACG
The DNA here is from genome assembly GCA_018401115.1 of Flavobacteriaceae bacterium. Lineage (GTDB taxonomy): Bacteria > Bacteroidota > Bacteroidia > Flavobacteriales > Flavobacteriaceae > MAG-120531. The sequence continues at coordinate 505,391 of JAGYKX010000005.1, forward strand.
CCCCTTCACTTATGGCTAGAGCAGCACCTGCTATTATTCCAGAAAAGGATAAGGGTAGGGTTCTCAGTCTAGCTGCTTGCAACCATATTTTAAGTGAATTTGTATCAAACGACATGCGCAATATTTAAGGCTTTAAGCCTCTAGAAGGTATATTCCCTCTGAGGTTATTTTAATCGTTCTGTTTTTATAAAGAGTCCCTATGGCTTTTTTAAAAACCTTTTTACTCATTTCTAAATAAGCTTTTATTTCTTCCGGAGCAGATTTATCGTGAAGGGGTAAAAAACCCTTGTGGGCAGAAAGCAAGTCCAATACTTGTTTTGCAGCCGGTTCTAATACGGCTATACCAAGAGGTTGTAAACTAATGTCTAATTTAAAATCTTCTCGCTGTAATTTCACATAGGCAGTCAAAGTGTCTCCCACTGAGATAGGCTTAAAGACTTCATTATGGTACACCATGCCTTTGTGTTTATTTTCCACAATAACATCCCATCCAATATCTGATTGTCTGGTGACCAATATAGAAACAGCGTCACCTTGCTCATAATTAGCCGTACTATTGTCTAGAAACTTATCTAACTTATTAGATCCTACAAGTCTAAAAGTAAATGGATCTAAATAGCAATAAACTACATAAGATTGACCCGCAACCATTTTTGACCTTTGCTCCTTAAAAGGGACCAATAGGTGTTTTTCTAGACCCCATTGCAGAAATGCGCCAATAGCATTAACTTCCTCTACCCTTAAAAGTGCAAATGAATTTCTTTCTATATAAGGAACCAGGTTTGTAGCAACTGGTCTTTCATCATAATCTAAATAGCAAAAAACAGATAATTTATCTCCAATTTCCCAATCCTGAGGAACATACTTATTGGGTAACAAAATATCTGTGCCTTCGTTATCTCCAAGAAATAAACCTACAGAAGTATCTCTTAGAATCTCTAATTCATTGAATTTACCGAGTACAATCATAATTATATAAAACGCAAAAATACAGTTAAAATAGCGGAAACCGGTTTTTAACGTAGTTTAATTTAATAGATGAACCAAGATTAATAATACGCTTTAAGCGTCATAAAGAAGTTAATTAAAACGCCTTCATTTTCTGTTCTAGGGGTTTTTACTTCCAAAAGGCTAGGCCCATTGTTTCTTTGAAAAAAAGTAGCTAATTCATTTGTTAAACTGTCTTTATCTTGAGCGCTATAATATTTAAATCCGTGTAAGCTACAAAGGGCCTGGGCACTGAGGTCGTGAACCGTTTCAAAATAAGTCTTAAAATCTTCACTATCCGACTTTCCAGGCAATACCCTAAAAATACCTCCACCTTGATTGTTGATCAGAATAATCTTAAAATCCTTTGGAGTGTACTTATTCCACAAACCATTGCTGTCGTAAAAGAATCCCAGATCACCTGTAACCAATGTTGTTTGCACTTGGGAAGCCACACTAGCACCTATGGCTGTAGCAGTACTCCCATCAATCCCAGAAGTTCCTCTATTACAGTACACGGTTACAGAAGATTTCACAGAAAATAATTGTGCATACCTTATAGTTGCACTATTGGATAAATGCAATATCGTTTTGTTCGGTATGGCTTTTAATAAATGATAAAACGCATAAAAATCCGAAAAAGGACAAGAGGCTGTATAGGTGTCAATGTGTGCCTTATAACTATTTTTGTAGCGAAGTGCTCTTTTTTTTGGTGTGTCAATCGTAGGTATTTCTTGAGAAATAGGCTTGTGGAAAGCTGGACTAAAAAATGCATCGGCCGTAGGCCTAAAACAAGTGAAATTGGTAAAAAAAGGATTCACAACGATCTCATTTTGTATCTGCCAATGTAGTTTTGGGGCGTGTTGGTTTAAGAAATTTTTTATTTTTTTTGAAACTACTGCCCCACCTATAGTCACCAAAAGATCTGGCGATAAGGCATGCCCAATAGCTTCCGCGTCCAAGTGAGTTTCCATTGGGGCAATAATATTATCTATACTGTCAATAAATTCTGGATGGTGCACATTAGAGGTGGTTTCTGTAAAAACCAATACTCTAGGATCATTAGAAAACCATTGCACCAATTCATTGGACAAATAATCCGGTGCATTTGGATACAAAACACCTACAATAACCATAATTCGTTTTGCGCCATCCCATACAGCCTTTAATTCAGGGTCAGAGAGTGTTTTATACACGGCTTCACTGTCTGAATGAGACACATATGCTTCTGTAACCAGAGGCGCTAAAGCACATTCATACAAAGGAGCTTCTTGATATAGTGGCTCTTCGAAAGGGGTGTTTAAATGAATGGGTCTATTGGTAGCTTTTAACTGACTAAATGCTGTAGCTAATAAAGCGTGATTTTTGTGGCTAATGACTTCTTGAGTATATTGTAAGTTCTCGGGCATAAAGCGATTGTAACGCTCCTTAGCATGAGAAGCATCTTGAATTAATGGGGTAGAAAACACTACGTGCTTGCCATAAACACCCTCTTGCTTAATGGTTTGTCCATAGCCCTTACCTATGAGATAAGAAGGCCTGTCTGCAGAAATTACGATCAGCGGAATTCCTGAATAATAGGCCTCCGAAACCGCGGGATAATAATTCAATAACGCACTTCCTGAGGTACACACTAATACGGTGGGTTCCTGATTTCTTTGCGCTAAGCCCAAGGCAAAAAATCCAGCAGCGCGTTCATCTACAATACTATAGCAATCAAAAAAGGGGTCTGCTAGAAAACTGATGGTCAATGGAGCGTTTCTAGATCCGGGAGATATAACTATCCTAGAAATACCCTGTGCTTTACAATGTAAAACAACAGTTTGCGCTAAAGGAATACTAGAGTATTGCATAGTAACAAAAGTAGGTGCTAATCATTAAATTAAAAAAAATAGGTGGTGTATTAAATGACTTTTTTTATAGTTTGGGCTTTTAATAAGGTCTCTTCCCATTCTTTCTCCGGAAGGGAGCTAGAAGTAATTCCTGAGCCCACGAAAACAGTTGCTACTCCGGATAGATATTCCATACACCTTAGATTGACATATAAATCTGCCTCAATAGCAAGCGAATCCTTAAAACCTAAAGAGGGTTGGGCCAAATGGGTGTGCACAAGACCTAAGTAGCCCGCGTAAAATTTGCGATCCATAGCTTCATTTTGCTGTATAAAATCATGCGCTTTATCTCTAGGAAGTCCACAAACGGCTGGTGAAGGGTGTAACGCGTCTATTAATTCAGTCAGTGATTTAGGGCCTATTTGAGCCACATTAATATCTGTTTTAAGATGAGATACTTGGGCTGCATTCACCTGATATGTATTAGTTTTATTTACCTCAAGGCCTATGGCGGTGAGTCGTGTTTCAATATCTAGGGCAACCATTGCTTGCTCCTCAATCTCTTTTGAAGTCCATTTTTTAGAAAACAATGCAGTAGAGGCAGCATCCCTTTTAATGGTTCCTGCTAAAGCAGCTGTTTGTAGGGATTTATTTTCTATTCGCAACAAACGCTCAGGAGTAGCACCTATCCAAATGCCCAAGGCGGGGTGATGCCATAAATAACAAAAAGCACTATCGTAACTGGCCAATAAACCTTCAAATATGGTAATAGGAGTCTTGTTTGTTTCAAAAGAAGCAGCACGCGCTAATACTACCTTTTTAAATTGATTGCGCCCAATCTCATCCAAGGCGCTTTGCACTAAATTCACATGGGCTACTCTTAAAGTGTCCAAATATTCAGACACATTAGTATACACTTTTTTATGCACCTCCAAAGGCACTTTTTTTTGGCTTGCAGAAGAAATTATTGGCTTAAAAGTAGCGCTCATATAGCCATCAGGCTTTAATAAGTAAGGCGCTTTTTCATGAGAATATGTGGCCATGACAAAACCAAAAGCGGCATCAGAGGTTAAATGATCTAGTGCGTCTGTCTCTTGCCACAGCAAGTGAACTTGAGCCTCATTTGGAGATTTAAAAGCTACAAAAGGCAATCCCTTATTTAAAAAACGCGCTATATTATTTAATAGATCCTCTATTGCGTAGGTCATACCAATTAGTTTCTTGGAAGGGCAATAGTGGTTAGCTTGTTGACAGATATTAATTGACCCGCTTCATCCGTAATTTTTATATCCCATAATTGCGTTGTTCTCCCTTTGTGAAGTACTGTGGCTTTAGCATAAACAAAACCAGAAGCAATACTTTTAACGTGGTTTGCAGCAATTTCTATGCCCCTAACTTTATAATTTTTAGCATCTAAAAACAAGAAGGATGCCGCACTGCCTACACTCTCTGCAAGAGCCACCATGGCGCCACCATGCAATACACCGTCTGGCTGGTGCACTTTTGGCCCCACAGGCATTTTGGCCGTTAAAAAATCTTCCCCAACGTCTACATAAGAAATATCAAGTGTTTCCATTAAAGTATTGGAGCACCTATCATTACACGCTTTAAGAATGGTTACTTTGTCCATGTTTTTTTTAGTAAAATTAAACAATAATAAAGGACTGACACAATTGTATATCTTTGATTTAACTAATATTTATATCTATGTTACCATTAGAAAACCATTGGGTTCGTTTAGATCCCTTAAGTACAAGTCATACAGACGATCTTTGGGAGGTTGTAAAAGATTTAGATATTTATAAATACAGCCCAAATGACCTGAGCACAAAAGATCAATTAGCCGCTTATATAGCCTTAGCTGTAGCGAACGAAGCGGCTGGGAAAGACATTCCCTTTGCGATTTTCAACAAAATATCTCAAAAATATGTAGGTAGCACCAGGTTTGGATACATAGATCCATACCATAAAACACTTCATATAGGTTGGACTTGGTTGGCAAAAGAAGTTCAGGGTACAGGGCTCAACAGCGCCTTAAAACACCTCATGCTTTCGCATGCATTTAAGGCCATGAAAATGCGGAAAGTTATTTTTAGGGTAGACGCACTCAATATAAGATCCAGAAAGGCGGTAGAGAAACTTGGGGCAACACTAGAGGGAATTCTTAAAGAAGATGTGTTTGTAGCCCAAAAAAGAATTAGAGACACCTGTTGTTATGCCATATTCTCTCAAGATTACTCCTCAAAATAAATAATCTTTCTGGTCGTGTAAGTATTGTCTGGGGTAGTAATTTTTTTAATCCAATTTTTAAAAGGACTCCCATCTAATTGGTATAAATTTTTCTTTGTTTGACGCACTACACCCCTTTCAAAAATCTGTTCAATTGGGTGGTTATTACTGTTGTATTTTGTCCTTACGGACGATGTCTTTATGGGGGTATACAAACTGTCTCTTTTATCATAAATGGTGTTGTGAAATTCAATTTCTAAGCCTTTTTTATTGAACATTCGTTGTTCCATGGAGCTGGGCATTCCGTTGTCAAATTCCTTTATGTTCAACTGAGTCAAAGTTCCACCAGCCTTAAAAAAAATAGAATCTACTTGCTTTAAAGGCAAACTGTCTTGCCAATAAGCGGTAGATTTTTTGGTGCCCAAAGAATCCCAGTCATGGGTAATTAAAGTAATAAAACGCCCCTGAGTATTTGTTCTCACCACTCTAGTTAACTGCCCGATACTATCATAACGATAAATAAATTGCGCTACAAAAGTTCTGTCATAACCAATGATTTTCTCTTTGATTTTATCTTGTGGCACGCTGTCATAACTATAAAAATTTGCCATTGAAGTGGCTTTATCCAACTCCCCATTGACATAATTTTCTACCCTTCGCTCTACAAGCTTGTTTTTTTCATATTTGTAGTAGGTGGTCTCACTGTCATTTTCTCCAAAAACGGTTGCTGCTTCTATCAGCTGGCCAGTTTTGTTAAATTGGTATTGCTCTTGTCCGTATTTTGTAAACACAAAACACGATTTCACAGGGCCTTTTAGATCAAAATCTGACCGGTCATAAGTGATTATTTCTTGAGACCACACCATTATATGGGTGAAAAGAAACCCTATAAAAAAAGACATTCTGAAATGACATTGCATGCTGTAAAGGTAGTGTATTCAACAAAAAAAGGCAGCCTAACGGCTGCCTTTTTATAGTGTAAATGAAAAGTAATTATTTTACTTCTTCAAAATCTACATCTTCTACATTATCTGCATCTGCACTCGCATTAGGCTGAGAACCAGCAGCACCAGCGTCTCCACCTGCAGCACCAGCTTCTGCCTGAGCTTTATACATTTCTTCAGAAGCAGCTTTCCAAGCCTCGTTAATTTTATCTAAAGCTGGCGTTATTTGTGCCAAGTCTTTAGTTTCAAAAGCTTTTTTAAGCTCCTCTAAAGCAGCCTCAATTGGAGCTTTTTTATCTTCTGAAAGCTTTTCTCCAAATTCTTTGAGTTGCTTCTCAGTTTGGAAAATCATTCCGTCTGCCTCGTTGAGTTTGTCTACTGTTTCTTTTGCTTTCTTATCAGACTCTGCATTGGCCTCTGCCTCTGCTTTCATCTTCTTAATTTCCTCTTCTGTTAAACCAGAAGAAGCTTCTATTCTAATGTCTTGTGTCTTATTAGTGGCTTTATCTGTAGCAGATACTTTAATAATACCATTGGCGTCAATATCGAAGGTTACTTCAATTTGAGGTGTACCACGCTGTGCAGGTGGAATACCATCTAAATGAAATCTACCGATGGTTTTATTGTCCGTAGCCATAGGTCTTTCTCCTTGTAATACATGTATTTCAACCGATGGCTGATTATCTGCAGCAGTAGAGAAAACTTGTGATTTCTTAGTAGGAATAGTTGTATTAGATTCTATTAGCTTAGTAAAGACACCCCCCATAGTTTCAATACCTAATGAGAGTGGCGTAACGTCTAATAACAATACATCTTTAACATCTCCAGTTAATACACCTCCTTGAATGGCTGCTCCAACGGCAACTACTTCATCAGGGTTTACCCCTTTAGAAGGCTTCTTACCAAAAAACGCCTCAACAGCGTCTTGAACAGCAGGAATTCTTGTAGAACCTCCCACTAAGATAATTTCATCTATATCACTTTTAGATAAACCAGCAGATTTAAGCGCAGACTCACAAGGTGCTATAGTTCTTTTTACCAAATCTTCAATTAATTGATCAAACTTCGCTTTGGTAAGGGTTCTCACTAAGTGTTTAGGTCCTGAAGCAGTAGCAGTTACATAAGGAAGATTAATTTCTGTCTGAGCAGAAGAAGATAATTCAATCTTCGCTTTCTCAGCAGCCTCTCTCAATCTTTGAAGCGCCATAGCGTCTTTTCTTAGATCTATATCTTCTTCAGATTTAAACTCGTCTGCCATCCAATCAATGATTTTCTGGTCTACGTCATCTCCACCTAAGTGTGTATCTCCATCAGTCGCTAAAACTTCAAAAACACCATCTCCTAATTCTAGGATAGAAACATCATGAGTTCCTCCACCGAAATCGAAAACAACAATTTTTTGTTCCACATCTTTTTTATCCAAACCGTAAGCCAAAGAGGCTGCAGTAGGCTCATTAATAATACGCTCAACGGTTAAACCAGCAATTTCACCTGCTTCTTTGGTCGCTTGCCTTTGGGCGTCATTAAAATATGCTGGAACTGTAATGACAGCTCTAGACACAGACTGACCAAGGTAGTCCTCAGCGGTCTTTTTCATTTTTTGAAGGATCATAGCAGACAATTCTTGCGGCGTATATAAACGTCCGTCTATGTCTACTCTAGGCGTGTCGTTGTCTCCTTTTAATACTTTGTAAGGCACACGTCCAGCTTCTTTACTAGATTCTGAGAATTTATTTCCCATAAATCGCTTAATAGAATAGATGGTTTTGTGAGGGTTAGTCACTGCTTGTCTTTTAGCAGGATCTCCTACTTTAATTTCACCACCTTCTACAAAGGCTATTACAGAAGGAGTTGTTCTTTTTCCCTCAGCGTTTGGAATTACAACAGGCTCATTACCCTCCATTACGGAAACACAAGAGTTTGTTGTTCCTAAATCTATTCCGATAATTTTACTCATGTCAATATATTTATTTTGTTTGCAATCCTTTTAAAGTTCCCCTATCCTATTTCAAGTATTATGCCATGATAAAATTGCTGACAAGCTGACAGTTTTATGTTTGTCAACCTTTAAAAAAGGTAACTTCTTGACAGAAAAACCGAAAGAAATCTGTCAAAAAAGGTGGAATTGAATTGTGCTTTTTACGGAAGGGTGATGTGATAGCAAGTACAATATAAATCTGCAGGATCCTAAAAAATACTTAAGGATCCTGCAGATTCATTTACACTTTGGCTAAAAAATCATTGAAACAAAACATATCTTTGTAATGTTCAAAAGACAGTGAACCAATTGAATGTATACCTATGGAGTGCATCAGTATTTTTGATATGTTAAAAATTGGTGTGGGGCCTTCTAGTTCTCATACCTTAGGTCCATGGCGTGCTGCTGAAAGGTGGCTTTCTGAGTTATCAGAAGAAACCAACCTTTCACAAATAACCCATATAAAAGTATCCATATATGGTTCACTCTCACTGACCGGTAAGGGTCATGCTACAGATTACGCTCTAATGTTAGGCCTATCTGGTTATGATCCTGTGCACATTCCCACGGAAGAAATTCCAGCTGCTATAGCAGCTATAAAGGCAAATAAATCTCTGCTGCTCAACGGGATGTTTCCAATTAATTTTAATCCAGAAACGGATTTGGTGTTCGAAAAGAATTTTTTGCCTTTTCATGCCAATGGCATGGAATTTCATGCCACCACAATTAATGGAGCAATTCATTCAGAAATCTACTACTCTATTGGTGGTGGTTTTGTAGTAAAAGAAGCCCAAGAAAATGCCAAAGAGAATAAAGTTCAATTCAATAGTTTCCCCTATCCAGTAGAAAAAGGAAAGGCATTATTGACATATTGTAAAGACACCAATCTCTCTATTTCTTCATTGGTCCTAGAAAACGAAAGATCTTTAAGGTCGGACAGTGAAATTGACCAAGGAATTCATGATATATGGAACATCATGCTGGCTTGTATGTACGAGGGTTGCCACACTGAGGGTAAGCTACCAGGGGGCTTAAACGTGAGAAGAAGGGCCTTTGACCTTCATTTTACCCTCATAGGGCAAAGCACATATAATGATAAGGAAAGCTGGCTCAATGAAATTAGAAAAACAGACGTAAAATTTAGAGAAATCTTAAAATGGGTAAGCTGTTTTGCACTAGCAGTGAATGAGGTAAATGCAGCTTTAGGAAGAGTTGTTACGGCCCCTACAAACGGTAGTGCGGGAGTAATACCTGCGGTACTCATGTATTATCTGACCATCGAAAATCACGAAGGATCTTTTGATGAAATTAAACGTTTCTTGTTGGTTGCTGGAGAAATTGGTAGTATTTTCAAAAAAGGAGCTACTATTTCTGCTGCCATGGGAGGCTGTCAAGCAGAAATTGGTGTTTCCTCTGCAATGGCAGCAGCTGCACTCACTGAATTATTAGGCGGAACTCCTGAGCAAGTGCTTATAGCTGCTGAAATAGCCATGGAGCATCACTTAGGAATGACCTGTGATCCCATTGGTGGTTTGGTTCAAATTCCCTGTATTGAAAGAAATTCTATGGGTGCCATTAAAGCTATCAATGCTGCGGAACTCGCTTTAAACTCCAATCCTGAAAACGTTAAAATTCCTCTGGATAAAGTTGTAGAAACTATGTGGGAAACGGCCAAAGACATGAGCAGTAAATACAAAGAAACCTCTACTGGAGGTTTGGCTGTTGGTGTATTTTTGAGTGATTGCTAATTAATGATACTTACCCAGATATAATAAAGACCATTTAATGATATTTTGTAGAAAACACCTTACTTTTACAGCATAAAACATTTAAAAATGTCTGTAGCTAAAAAAGACTATAAGAAAATTACGGTCCAATCTCTCACGGAGATGAAGTCCAATAGAGAAAAAATATCTATGCTTACTGCATATGATTTTACCATGGCTCGTATTGTAGATCAATCCAAAGTAGACGTAATATTAGTAGGTGATTCTGCCAGCAATGTCATGGCAGGACATGAAACCACACTTCCCATTACCTTAGATCAAATGATTTATCACGCTTCTTCAGTAGTTAGAGCTGTTTCAAGAGCTTTAGTTGTTGTAGACATCCCTTTTGGAAGTTATCAGAGTGACCCAAAAGAGGCCTTGAGATCTGCCATTCGAATCATGAAAGAAAGTGGGGGTCATGCAGTTAAATTAGAAGGTGGAGAAGAAATTAAAGAATCCGTAAAAAGAATTCTAAATGCGGGTATTCCAGTCATGGGTCACCTGGGTTTAACCCCACAATCCATCTATAAATTCGGCACATACACGGTTAGAGCAAAGGAGGAAGAGGAAGCGAAAAAATTAATTGAAGACGCCTTACTGCTTGAAAGACTCGGTTGCTTTGCAATTGTTTTAGAAAAAATACCCGCCACTCTTGCAGCAAAAGTAGCTGGTCAATTAACTATTCCGGTTATTGGTATTGGTGCTGGTGGTGAGGTAGACGGACAGGTCTTAGTTATTCATGATTTATTGGGAATGACCCAGGAATTTTCTCCTAGATTTTTAAGGAGATATATGGACTTATACCATGGAATGACTGAGGCCATTGGATCCTATGTAAATGATGTAAAGAGTCGTGATTTCCCTAACGAGCAAGAGCAATATTAAGTCTACATCAATAATTTTATGCCAGGGAATACTATTATTCTAGTTAAATCTAGACTTAGACCATTCTAGATCAATTATGACATAGATTATTCTAGATGAATGAATAGTATGTCTTTTGGGACTATTATAAATCAATTTAGTGTTAAACCCTTCTAGATCAAATAATAATGTGCCATTTGTGGCTATTTATTTCACATAAATTTTACTGTTTAAACCTATTTAAACCCTTTTTTTTGAATTCTTTAGATATATTATACGAAGACAACCATCTGATCGCTATTAATAAAAAAGCGGGGGAGTTGATACAAGGAGATAAAACAGGAGATACCCCCTTAAGTGAAACGGTAAAAGCTTTTATAAAACAACGAGACCAAAAGCCTGGAAATGTTTATCTAGGGGTGCCCCACCGATTAGATAGACCCACTTCTGGAGTTGTAATTTTTGCGAAAACTTCGAAAATACTTCCTAGAATGAATGCGCTTTTTGCCAGTCAAGATACGCACAAAACATATTGGGCTTTGGTACAACCTTCTCCAAAAAATGAATCTGAAATATTGACACATTGGATGGTTCGCAATACAAAACAGAATAAATCTTATGCCCATAAAAAAGAAGTTCCTAATGCCAAATTGGCTAAACTTAAATACAGTATTATCAAGGAGCTAGACAGATATACCCTTTTAGAAATACAATTATTCACGGGTAGACACCACCAAATTAGGGCACAACTATCTGCTATTGGTTGTTGTATAAAAGGAGATTTAAAATACGGCGCTCCAAGATCTAACCCTGATGGAAGTATTCACCTGCATGCTAGGTATTTATTCTTTGAACATCCTGTTAAAAAAACAGCCATTTCAATCACTGCACCCACCCCAAAGGAAGCTCTTTGGGCAGCCTGTGAAAGTTAGTTGAGCTTATTTTTATTTTAAAAGCTAGGCCTATCTTATTTTTAACAAGGCTTTTTCTCTTATAATATCGGCCACAGGCCTACCACTTAAATGACTTTCTAACCAGGAGAGAACATCTAAATATAAAAAAGCCCTTTTCTCATAAGGATGGTCTTCGTAAACTTTAAGTTTGGTGTGCAATTTTTTAAATGCATCTTGTAAATCAGATGGGTATATTTGGCCCAAATTTCTCAAAAATACAATCATTTCTTTTTGCACTGCATGAAGGTCATTCATCTTTAATAGAAACTTATAAGTGCTTTTAAGTTGAATTTCCAAATGATAATCCATCCCAGATTCGTAATGAGCCACAAGGCTCAATACCCTTGCAAAACACATAAGGTCTTCTCGCATTTTAAGGTGTTTGTTTTGAATTATTTTTTTTAAATAAACAATACAATTCTTGTGATCCCCTACCCCAAAATACAAACAGGCAATTTTATAATACAACAGCATAATGTGATGTTGGTCCAACCTGTCTTGGTGTTTGTCTATCCCATAATTAATGGCTTGGACTAAATATAAACCTTGCTTAAAAGTGCCTTCCAGAAAATGAAGGTTCAATTTATTTGAATTTAAGTATAAAAATGACAGCGCGCTTATATTGTCATTTTTAGGGAAAAAGTCACTCTGCAATACCGCCTCCATATGGTCTAGTGTCTCTTTAAACTGAGAGCTGTACTTGACATAGAAAAGTGATTCTAACAAATAGTTATTCCCTTTAATGTAAAAGACAGGGTGTAGCTGTATCATGTCTTTTTGTTCCGTAAATAACTGGACCCATTTACTGGCATATTTGTAACTAGAGAGGAAATCTTGAGTGAGAAAACTATACCATAGATACGCTTTATACAACCATAATTTCTCTCTAAAACCCAATTGGTCTATCTGGTGTTCTGGTAAATTTTCATGAAAGTAAGAAGTGATTTTACTCAAGTCTTCATCTGATCTAGCATAGCCCACCTTAAGCATCATAGCATATAATTCCAAGGACAAATTAGACAATTTACTAGCCATATTGTTTTCAAAAGATAGCCGGCTAGACTGTGTGACCAATTCTTGTGCTCTGTCTGGAATACTCCTGGTAATATATTGGGTTTCTATGACTTTTTCTAACTCAACTATCTCATAAGCGATATTTTTTTCTTGTTGCTCAATAGCGAGTGTCTTGGCTTTCTCTAATATTTTTAAACTCTGTTTGTACAACCCCTTTTGATACAAAATGGTCGCGAAATCCAGTTGTTCTCTTAACTGAACCCTAATATTTTGATTGACTGGATTAAGTCTTAGCGATACTAATATTTGCTTGTATAAATGCGCTTTTAAATTAGATAATTGGGTTTTTTTGACAATACCACTATCTAGAATTACGGCTTCTTCATATTGCTTTGCGCGATCTATAAGATTGAATAAAGCCAAAAATTTTGCATCTGTGTTTACACCCAATCTACCTACATAAAGTTTGAATTGCCTTTTTTCAGATTTTGAAAGTGATTTAACTAAAACAAATAAAGGGTCTTTATGTAGATTTGTCATCGTATTATTAAAGTACTAATCTATTGTATATAAGTAACTTAACAAAGGTCTATGGGCGCTGTGTATTGTAAAACAAATACTAAAATTCGGTTTACTCACTAGCAATTATTATCTTCGTTAGTAAGACCAAATTACGGAAATATAATGAGTAAAGACAAGGTATTTATTTTTGACACCACTTTGAGAGATGGCGAACAGGTTCCTGGTTGTAAATTAGACACCCCTCAAAAACTAGAAATAGCTGCGAGACTAGACGAATTAGGTGTAGATATTATTGAAGCTGGCTTCCCTGTGTCTTCACCTGGTGATTTTAATTCAGTTAATTTAATATCAAAATTAGTAAAAAACGCTTCTGTCTGTGGATTGACTAGAGCTGTTAGAAAAGATATTGAAGTAGCTGCTGAAGCGCTTAAATATGCTAAAAAGCCTAGAATTCATACCGGTATTGGCACGTCTGATTCACACATAAAATTTAAATTCAATTCCAATAAAGATGCTATCATTGAAAGGGCTGTTGCCGCCGTTTCTTATGCAAAAACTTTTGTTGAGGATGTTGAGTTTTATGCTGAGGACGCTGGTAGAACAGACAATGAGTTTTTGGCTAGGGTATGTGAAGCTGTCATAAAAGCTGGTGCTACAGTACTTAATATTCCCGACACCACCGGATATTGTTTACCTGAGGAATACGGTGCTAAAATTAAATATTTAAAAGAACATGTAACAGGTGTTCACAAAGCAGTTTTGTCTTGCCATTGTCACAATGACCTTGGGTTGGCTACTGCAAATGCAATTGCGGGAATCCAAAATGGGGCAAGACAGATTGAGTGTACTATAAATGGCATTGGAGAAAGAGCTGGAAATACTGCGCTAGAAGAAGTAGTGATGATTATGAGACAGCACCCTGATTTAATGTTAGACACTAATGTTAACAGCCAGTTACTCAATGATACCAGTATTATGGTTTCTAGAAATATGGGGATGATGGTTCAGCCTAACAAGGCTATTGTTGGTGCAAATGCGTTTGCTCACAGTTCTGGAATTCATCAAGATGGTGTCATTAAAAACAGAGAGACTTACGAAATTATTGATCCTGCAGAAGTAGGCGTTACAGAGTCTTCCATTGTTTTAACTGCCAGAAGTGGCAGGGCTGCTTTGGCTTATAGATCAAAAAATGTGGGCTATGAGCTTACTAAGACACAATTAGATAAAATTTATGCGTTGTTTTTAGATTATGCAGATTCTCATAAAGAGGTTACAGATGAAGGTATTCACGAAATTATGGCTCAATCAGGATTTGAATTTTAATGTGCTGCTAATTATTGAAAACTTATGAACTTAAGGGTAGCGCTTTTAACACATCAAGGAGAAGAAAACACCGCCATGGATCAGGTCGTTAAATGTATTCGCGCTATTGAAGAAAACTACAACCATCTTTTCACAATACATACTTTTACCCCTGAGTTTAGAAACAATTTGACTCTATTGGACCAAGCAACCATAAATAGTTGTAAAAATTCAGATGCTATATTAAGTTCATTTCCTGTTTCAAAAAATGCATATCACATTTCAAAAGAAGGAATTAAAACTAATATGCTTGATATTTTTAATTGTTATGCAAGTGTTTTACCTACTCTTCCCTTCCCAAAGCAAGTTAATTTTGGGAAATATGCTTCGGATAAAAATGTAGATATTGTGGTTTTTTCTGCACTTAAAGCAGGAAATTATGCTGCTGTAGAAATAGCTACTAAGTCAGGTGTAGATACCTTTCACTCCAATATTCAAAGTGTTAATCAACTGTTTCATTTAGCTTTTAAGACCGCAAAAAATAGAAAACAAAAATTACATATTGCTATACCTGAAGGGCCGTATAAAAAATCTATTTGGGCAAAATCTGTGGCTGAGATTGCCCCTAGTTATCCCATGGTTAAGACATTTATGTGTGATATTTCTGTAATCATACAAACTGTATTGAAAACCCCTGAAAACTTAGATTGTATTTTTACTGATCGCGCTCATGGGAAAATCGTAAACAGTTTGAATAATAATTTATTTGGACTAGATAAACTACTTCCCAATGGTCATATGGGAATTGGCGTAAATCTTTTTGAACCATTAGAGGAAATAAACAGTTCACTTAAGAACAGAAGCAATCCTATACCTCTAATCTATTCTTTGGCATTACTCCTCTCTAGATTTGGGCTGCAAGAAGAATCTGGAGCCATTCAAATGGCTGTTAATAGTGCTGGTGAAAGGGCTATGTTCACTTGCTCAGACACGCTGCCAAAAGGCATTAACTGTGACCAATTAGGTGACTATTTGGCTGCTGCTATTATTGATTCAGAAGACATAGGAGTATTGAATGGCGAGAATATAGATTTAGGAAAATCTACCATTATTTAGATCAGTCGTTTTCCAAATTAAATGCCCCCACAGTTAGTTGCTTCTAAAAAAGCTAGGTCTTGGTTGCAACAAATTCTTACATTTTATAGACTTACATAGGACCCCTATAAGTTGCAATGTTTATATTTGTTGCTTTATTATTACACTACTATGAAAATATCATACAACTGGCTTAAAGAATTTATTGCAACTGATTGGAATGTGGAAAAAACATCACAATTATTGACAGATTTAGGCCTTGAAGTAGAGGGCGTAGTACCTTTTGAATCTATAAAAGGAGGCTTACAAGGTGTTGTAGTTGGACATGTACTGAGTTGTGAAAAACATCCTAACGCAGACAAATTACAATTGACTAAAGTATCTATAGGAAACGACACTACCTTACAAATTGTATGTGGCGCTCCCAACGTTACTAAGGGAGTTAAAGTTGCAGTAGCCACAATTGGCACTACACTATATACTCCAGAAGGAGAAGCTTGGGTCATAAAAAAAGGGAAAATTCGAGGAGAGGAAAGTCATGGTATGCTTTGTTCTGAAAATGAACTTGGATTAGGACAAAATCATGATGGTATTTTAATTTTGGAAAATGACCTCAAAGAAGGTACCCCATGTAGTAGTGTATTTAATGTAGTGAAAGATGAGGTTATTGAAATTGGATTAACACCTAATCGGGCAGACGCCATGAGTCATTTTGGTGTAGCTAGAGATTTAAAAGCTGGTTTAAAACAACAAGGTGTATCTAAAGAACTTATCACTCCTTCAGTGATGCAGTTTTCTGTAGACAATAGGCTTTCTACTATTCAAGTTAAGGTAGACACACCAGAATTAGCTCCACGATATTCTGGTATTACTATTAGTGATTTAACAGTAAAGGAAAGTCCTGATTGGATAAAAAACAGGCTTAAGGCTATTGGGCTTAATCCTATTAACAATGTTGTGGATGCAACAAATTATGTAATGCATGAATTAGGTCAACCACTACACGCTTTTGATTTAGATAAAATTGAAGGAAAAAAAATAATCGTTAAAACACTTAGGGAAGGGACTAATTTTACTACACTAGACGGGGTTGAAAGACAGTTATCTTCTGAAGATTTAATGATTTGTGACGCAAAAAAACCCATGTGTTTAGCGGGTGTTTTTGGAGGGCAAGACTCAGGAGTTAGTGAAAAAACATCAGCTATTTTTCTAGAATCTGCCTATTTCAACCCAGTTTCTATTAGAAAATCAGCCAAGAGGCATGGGCTAAGCACAGATGCTTCTTTTAGGTTTGAACGAGGTATTGATATTAACCTTGTAGAAGAAGCTTTAAAAAGAGCAGCGCTGCTCATCAAAGAATTAGCAGGGGGACAAATCAGTTCGGATATTGTAGATCTATACCCGAAAAAAGAGGAAAATTACCAAGTGTTTTTAACCTTTAAGAGAATATATTCACTCATAGGAGAAGAAATCCCTACAGATACTATTAAGAGTATTTTAAGTTCATTAGAAATTCGTGTAAACAATGTGACAGAATCTGGACTGGGGTTAACCATCCCTTTTTACAGGGTAGATATTCAAAGAGAAGTAGACGTTATTGAAGAAATTTTGAGGGTTTATGGGTACAACAATATTCATTTCTCAAAAAAGATAAATGCTTCTATCGCTTTTACAGATCCAAAATCAGATCATATTATTCAAAATAAAATTGGTGATTCATTAGCAGCTCAGGGATTTCATGAAATTTTAACCAACTCCCTCACTTCTCCTAAGCTACTAAAATATACTCAAGATATTGACCTACAACAGTCAGTAAGTATATTGAATCCATTGAGTAATGACTTAAGCATATTAAAAACTTCAATGTTATTTACGGGCTTAGAAACTGTTTCCTATAATATCAATAGAAAAACAAATCGTTTAAAACTATTTGAATTTGGTAAGACTTACCACCAAATCGAAGAAGACAGAATAGAACACAAGCATTTAAGCATCTTAATGACGGGAAAGAAAGCTCCTGAGAATTGGTTAAGTTCAGATGAAAAGTTTAGCTTCTTTGATCTTAAAACTGTTGTAGAAAACATATTGGAAAGGCTAGGTATTCAAAAATGGAAAATCTCAGAAGCCTCTTCTGACCTTTTTTCAGAAGGTATAAGTTACAATGGCAGAAAGGAAACTCTTGTTAACTTTGGGGTACTCTCCAATAAGCTTCTTAAAAAATTAGACATAAAACAGGAAGTTCTTTATGCTGATTTTAATTGGGATGCAATTCTTAAATCACTTACAAAAGAAGCGGTGAAATTTAAAGAAATTCCGAAGTTTCCTGAAGTATCTAGAGATTTTGCTCTATTGATCAAAAACAATGTAACTTTTGAGCAGGTAGCTAAAACTGCTAAAAATACTGAAAAAAAATATTTAAAACAGGTGGGCTTATTCGATGTGTATACAGGAAAGAATTTACCCGAAGGCACTAAGTCATATGGGGTTAATTTTGTACTCCAAGACCAAAATGCGACACTAGAAGAAAAGCAAATAGACATAATAATGCAAAAGCTTCAATCTGCTTTTGAAAAAGACTTGGAAGCTACGCTTAGATAAAAAAACGCCTTCTTAAAGAAGGCGTTTTTTTATCTACAATGACTAAAACTGATACATTTTATCTCGTTGGACCTTAATATCCTTATCTGACATGTAATCGTCAAAACTGAGGTACCTATCTATAACCCCTCTAGGAGTTATTTCAACTACCCTATTGGCTACAGTTTGAGCAAACTCATGATCATGAGTGGTCATTAATAAAGTTCCTTTAAAAGTTTTTAAAGAGTTGTTAAATGCTGTAATACTCTCTAAATCTAAATGATTTGTTGGCTCGTCTAACATTAGTACATTAGCACGAAGCATCATCATTCTACTGAGCATACACCTTACTTTTTCTCCTCCAGACAAAACAGTGGCTTTCTTTAATGCTTCTTCTCCACTAAATAACATTTTCCCAAGAAACCCCCTTATATGTACTTCTTCTCTTTCCTCTTCAGTCTTAGCCCACTGTCTCAACCAATCTACCAAATTACTTTCTGTTTTAAAAAACTCCGAATTATCTGCTGGTAAATAGGATTGATTGGTTGTAACACCCCATTGGTATTTGCCACTTTCCGCTTTTTTATTACCGTTGATAATTTCATAAAAAGCAGAGGTAGCTCTGGCATCTTTAGAAAAAACAACCACCTTATCTCCCTTTGCAAGGTTTAGATCTACCCCTTTAAACAACAAATCGCCATCTTCAGAAAATGCACTCAAATTTTCCACATTTAAGATTTGGTCTCCCGCCTCTCTTTCTCTCTCAAAAATAATAGCAGGGTACCTTCTCGAAGAGGGTTTAATGTCATCTACTTTTAATTTTGAAAGCATTTTTTTTCTAGAGGTAGCCTGCTTACTTTTTGCAACGTTAGCGCTAAACCTCATAATAAACTCTTGAAGCTCTTTGGCCTTTTCTTCTGCTTTTTTGTTTTGTTGTGCCCTTTGTCTTAAAGCCAACTGGCTACTCTCATACCAAAAGGTGTAATTACCTGAATAAAGGTTTAGTTTTCCGAAATCAATATCTACAATATGGGTGCATACTGCATCTAAAAAGTGTCTGTCGTGAGATACAACTATAACAGTATTTTCATAATCTGCCAGAAAATTTTCTAACCATGAGATGGTTTCATAATCTAAGTCGTTAGTAGGCTCATCCATAATCAATACATCTGGATTTCCAAATAAGGCTTGTGCCAACAATACCCTTACTTTTAATTTTGGGTCTAAATCTGACATTAAAGTATAATGAAAAGACTCATTAATACCAAGATTAGAGAGCATTGCGGCAGCGTCACTATCTGCATTCCAACCATTCATCTCTTCAAATTGTACCTGCAACTCCCCTATTCTATCTGCATGTTTGTCGTCATAATCAGCATAAAGGCTGTCAATTTCATTCTTAATATCGAATAAAGGCTTATTTCCTTTTACCACAGTTTCAAGAACGGTATTACTGTCATAAGCGTTGTGATTCTGCTCTAAGATAGACATACGTTTCCCTGGCTCTAAATGAACGTGACCCGAGCTTGGCTCTAACTGTTTGGATAAGAACTTTAAAAAAGTAGATTTTCCTGCACCATTTGCGCCAATAATCCCGTAGCAATTGCCCTGAAGAAAGGCTACGTTCACCTCGTCAAATAATACGCGTTTCCCAAATTGAATGGATAAATTAGATACTGATAACATATAAGTATTTAAAGTTTTTGCAAAAGTATTAATTTAAATTTTGCTGGGCTTTGTTTATGGTTACTAATAAATAAGAATAGTCAAAAAGCGGTGGCATAATAAGAAGCTAGTACTTGGTATTTTAACTTGACCTTAACAATATTGGCTATGGTCCATTTGTACCTTTGTTTCATAGGATTATTTATGAAAAAAGGACTCTTAATATTAGTCTGCGTGTTAGCATATAGTTGCGGTGTTATTGACAAACGCCCTTCTCCCGTGTATTTTGGTGGAGAAATTGTCAATCCTACTACTCCATATGTGGTGTTGTTTAAAGACGACCAAGTCATTGATTCTGCCAAATTAGACAGAAGCAATCGCTTTAAAATTAATTTTATAGCTGAATCTGAGGGACTTTACCACTTTGATCACAGTCCTCAGTTTCATTATGTATATTTAGAAAAAGGAGATAGTCTTAATCTGAGACTTAATACTTTAGAATTCGATGAATCTATTGTGTTTTCTGGTAAAGGAGAGGAAATAAACAATTTTATAGTAGAATTGTTCCTCGCAAATGAAGAAGACGATCTAATTGTAAATCAATATTTTCAATTAGAACCCGATGTGTTCCATGAAAAAATTGAATCTATTAGACATGAGAAATTGCAACAACTTTCTGTGCTTCTCAAAGAGGTGTCTCTATCTCCTAGAGCTACTGCATTAATTAATGCAACTATAGATTACAATGCATTTATCTACAAAGAAAAATATCCTTTTTACCACAAGAGAGCGACACATGAGGAAAACCTACACAATATTCCTTCCAAATTTTATTCCTACAGAAAAGAGCTGAGTCTCAATAACAAGGACCTCATATACTTTAGGCCTTATTATAACTTCATGAAATACCATTTAGGTAATTTGGCCTATATGGAATGTAAAGAATTTTGTCTTAACAACTCAGATACCAAAGGGGCCATTCATTTTAATGAGCACAAGCTAAAACTCATAGACAGTTTAATTCAGGAGAAAAAATTAAAAGACAATCTTTACAGAAATGTGGTGATGCACTATTTGATTAAGGTAAGAGATACTCCAGAAAACACTTTGAGTTTTATGGAGACATTTAAAGCATACAGTCCGGTAAATACTCATATGGATGAGATTGACCAATTGTATAAGGATGTTATCAACCTACAGCCCAACAATAGCATTCCTAACCTTATGGTCCAAAATTCAGATGGCAAGTCTATTGGATTGAATGACATCTCTAAAGATAAAAAAGTGATTTTTTACTTCTGGAGTGCCAAACATGAAAACCATTTTAAGAATGTTCAAGCAAGACTAAACTCTATAGCCTCCCAATATCCGGAACATACTTTTATTGGCATTAATCGAAGTACAGACTACAATCAATGGCAAAGCATGATAGAGCTTTACAAACTAAACAGAGCGAATCAATACAGGTCGGAAGATTATGAAATGCTCAAAACGAGTTTGGTTATTGACCACATGAACAAAAGCATCATCATTGAAAACGGACTTATTGTAAATGGTTTTGCAGATATTTTAAATCTGAACTACTAATTACCTTTATTGTAGTCTGCTAAAAATTTGGCCAATCCTATATCTGTTAAAGGGTGCTTTAATAAGCCCTCTATCGAAGACAATGGACCAGTCATAACGTCTGCTCCAAGCTTGGCACAATCAATGACATGCATGGTATGTCTTACAGATGCGGCTAATATTTGAGTCTCAAAAGCATAATTGTCATACACCTGTCTTATTTCAGCTATGAGATTTAAACCATCTGTAGCAATGTCGTCCAAACGACCGATAAATGGAGAGACATAAGTTGCTCCAGCTTTTGCAGCTAATAACGCCTGACCAACAGAAAAGACCAAAGTACAGTTGGTTTTAATTCCTTTGTCTGAAAAATATTTAATCGCTTTTATACCTTCTTTGATCATGGGCACTTTCACTACAATTTGTGGATGTAGCGCTGCTAAAGCCTCTCCTTCTTTAACCATACCCTCAAAATCAGTAGCAATTACTTCTGCAGAAACATCTCCTGTTACAATATCACATATAGCCACATAATGCTTTAAAATATTGTCCTTCCCTGTAATGCCTTCTTTAGCCATTAAAGAAGGATTGGTGGTTACACCGTCTAAAATACCTAAGTCTTGAGCTTCTTTAATCTGATCTAAATTGGCGGTGTCTATAAAAAATTTCATGTGATTTGTTTTAAAGGAAAGAGTTAATGAATGTTATAAAGATTAAATATAAGTCATTGTATTTAATCAAAAAACAATTTACAAGTTATAATGTTTTAAAAGCATCTTTTCGAATACTTTGCTAGGTAGAAGTTTTTTGAGTACTAAAGAAAATTTCTGCAATGGACTCCCTACCACATAATGAACTTTAAGCTTTTTGGATTGCATTATTTTATATACTGATTTTGCCACTACTATTGGATCTGAACCTTCGGAAACATCTGCGTTCATTTGATCCAGATTTTGTTGATACAAAGGGTGGTAAGGAGATGTTTTTTCAGGAGCTACATGGTATCGGCCAGCGGCAATATTAGTCGCAAAGTCACCGGGGGCCAAAGTACAGCAGTGAACACCAAAAGGTTTAAGTTCCATGCTATAAGTCTCTGTAATAATACTCAAAGAAGCTTTTGAAGCGGAGTAAATACCTCTGTATGGTAATCCCATCGCTCCAGCGATGGATGTAATATTAATAATCAATCCCGATTGCTGCTTTCTCATTGTTGGCAAAACAGCTTCAATAACCCGCATTGGTCCTTTGAAATTTGTATCGTAACAATGGTCAATAGCCTCGTATGGGGTCTCTTCTAAGGGACCTGTGATACCCACTCCAGCATTATTTATCAAAACATCTATACGCCCAGAAAGGGATAAGACTTTATTCACAGCAGCCTGTATTGTGTCTGGTTTAGAAACATCTAAGGCGAGTAAACGAAAATGGTTAAAATCTTTGTATTGGTCTGTATTTCTTGCAGTTCCATATACTTTACAACCTTTTTCAGTGAGGTAAATACCAATGGATTTTCCAATTCCTGAAGAAGCACCTGTGATAAAAATTATGGGAAGGGGTTTCATATCTGTTTATGTAAACAAAGAAACAAAAAAAAGGGCAAGCTACCTACATCGCACCGCTACAACCACATACCCTTGCTGTGTTCCCACCCTGGGGGATTCTGCAGGAGCTGGTCGTATAGAACTTGCCCATGCAAATATAATTAAACCTTAAAGCTTTCCGAATTTTTCAGGGATCATTTTAACATCTAATTTATATTAAATACCTTGTGAATTATAAAAATAATATAATGAAAATACCTAAAATATTAAGCCTCAGTTTTTTAAGCATTCTTATGTTTGCTTGTGGTGGGACTCAAAAAAAATTACTCCCCTACAGTTTAAAATTATCTAATAAAGACAAGCGCTATAAGCATGGAGATTGGGCTGGTTTCAAAGTAATATCCAATGTAGATAAGGCTCCCGAAACCCTAACGTTTTTTCTAGATGGAAAAGCTTTAGAGACTAAAGGAGATAGTGTTAAACTCATAGCAAATAGCCTGGGAAACAAAACTTTAGAGTTGAGGATTAGTGGAGAGAACAATACCTATAAGCTTTCTGAAAAAATAAAAATTTTTGCAGAAAAAGGACCGGATCTTTTCACTTATACTATACTAAACACCTTCCCTCACGACATAAACGCCTACACTCAAGGTCTAGAGTTTTACAAAGATACTTTATATGAAAGCACAGGGCTTAGGGGATTCTCTAGCCTTAGAAAAGTAGATTTTAAAACAGGTAAAATACTCAAGAAATTAGATCTTCCAGAAGCTATATTTGGGGAAGGAATTACCATTTTGAATGACCGTATTTATATGCTGTCCTGGCAAAGTGGAAAAGGCTTTGTATTCGATCCTGCAACTTTTAAAGAGCTGTCTCAATTCTCTTACGGCCAAAGCAAAGAAGGATGGGGACTCTGTAACGACGGCGAAAAACTCTTTAAGAGTGATGGTTCTCAAAAAATTTGGTTTTTAGACCCTCAAAACCTTAGTGAGGTGAGTCATATTGAATTGGCTACCAACAAAAGCTTTTTTAAGAACACCAATGAATTGGAATATGTTAATGGTCTTATTTATGCCAATGTATACTTAAAGGAAAGTGTCATGATAATTAACGCTACCTCAGGTGCCATAGAAGGCGTGGTTAATTTTGCTGGATTAAAAAAACTAGTCACCCCCCACCCTGAGCTAGATGTGCTCAATGGAATTGCTTACCACCCAAAAAGAGGCACTTTTTTTGTCACAGGAAAAAAATGGGATAAAATGTTTGAAGTACGTATAGAGAAGAAATAATGTTTGAAAAAAAAATAAGGGTACAACAAAGTGATTTGGACGAATTAGAGCATGTAAACAATGTTAAGTATGTAGGCTGGGTTCAAGATATTGCTTTAGAACATTGGAACAAAAAGGCGCCTCTTGAAATGCGGAAAGCATGGGTTTGGGTAATGACAAAACATTGTATAGAATACAGAAAAGCAAGTTTTTTAGGAAATAACATTAGTGTAAAAACTTATTTGGAATCTTCTAATGGAGCTATAGCTAATAGAATAGTTGCGTTTTATAATGAAAATGATACCAAAGCCTCAGTGACCTCAACCACCTCATGGTGCCTCTTAGATGCTAGCACATTTAAACCCAAAAGAATTCCAGAAAATGTGTCGGCTGTTTTTATGAAATAGCATAATGCTTTTAGCTAAAATGGTGTAACAATTTATTTGTGCATTGAATATAAAAAAAGGGGCTGTCATAAACGACAGCCCCTTTTTTAATATATGTACTAGAATAATTAAGCATTAAATAAAGCCCTATGCCCCATTAACGCATTCACTTCATCCTTAACCTCTGCTATAGCTGTTTCATTATCTATATTAGATAAAACCCTGTCTATAAGATCTACTACTGTTTTCATATCTGATTCATTTAACCCCCTTGTCGTTATTGCTGCAGTTCCAAATCTAATTCCAGATGTAACAAAAGGAGATTTGTCGTCAAAAGGAACCATATTTTTATTGGCAGTAATGTCTGCTTGAACTAGGGCATATTCTGCTTGCTTGCCGTTAATTCCTTTATTTCTGAGGTCTATTAACATCATATGATTGTCTGTACCGCCAGAAATAATATCATAACCCTTAGCTACAAAAGCTGCTGCCATAGCTGCTGCGTTTTTCTTTACCTGCAACATATAATTTAGAAAATTATCCGTTAAAGCTTCTCCAAAAGCAATAGCTTTAGCTGCAATGATATGCTCTAAAGGACCACCTTGGTTTCCTGGAAATACGGCTAAATCTAACAAAGAAGACATTTTTCTTAAAGAACCATCTTTTAAAGTAATCCCAAAAGGATTGTCAAAATCATTACCCATAAGTATTAGCCCACCTCTTGGACCTCTCAAAGTTTTATGTGTTGTAGTAGTTACTACATGGCAATGTGGGATTGGATCGTTTAATATACCCTTTGCAATTAGTCCAGATGGATGTGAAATATCTGCTAAAAGTAGCGCACCAACTTTATCTGCAATGGCTCTAAATCTTTTAAAATCTATATCTCTTGAGTAAGCAGAAGCTCCTGCGATAATTAATTTAGGCTGCTCTTTAATTGCAATGGCTTCAATATTGTCATAGTTTAATAATCCCGTTTCTTTTTCTACCCCATAAAAAGTTGGGTTGTAAAGGCGTCCTGAAAAATTAACTGGAGAACCGTGGGTTAAATGTCCACCGTGAGACAAATCAAAACCTAAAATAGTGTCTCCGGGTTTTAAACAGGCGTGAAAAACAGCTGCATTGGCTTGAGAACCTGAATGTGGCTGAACATTAGCATAAACAGCTCCAAAGAGCTCTTTTGCACGGTCTATAGCAATTTGCTCCACCTCATCTACTATTTCACACCCTCCATAATATCTTTTACCAGGGTACCCTTCAGCATATTTATTGGTCAATACAGATCCCGCAGCCTCCATAACTTGTGGGCTAGTAAAGTTTTCAGAAGCTATTAGTTCAATACCTTCTATCTGTCTGGCTTCTTCTTCTTTTATTAAATCAAAAATAAGGGTGTCGCGTTGCATAATGAGCAGTTTATAATTTAAGCCACAAAAATACGAATACAAGGATTATAAATGGACTCCTTAGCTAACAAAATAATCGATTTTATTAAATGATATTAACAATTTGGAAGTATCTTAAAGATACTTTTCAATTGATAATTGTAGTAAATCGTAATGTGAATCGTTGGCGACAACAGTTTCATTTTTTAACAAAATTAATTGTGGTGATTGGTGTAGTACCTGAAATCTACTGGCTACTTCATTAGAAACATCCCTAAAAGACAATAAGTCCAAGAAATGAAAATCTGCCCTACCATGAAAAACTCCTAGTGACTTTTCTAGCTGTCTTAATACCATACTACTAATCCCACAACTGGAGGAGTGTTTGTAAATAATTTGTAACCGCCGCTTTGACTGGGCTGAAATTTCCTCTAATTGTCCTTCGCTTTGTAATGGTTTCCAAGACAAAGTAGGTGCATTTTTGATCTCTTTATCTGAATCGTTTGTTTTAAAAAAATTTTTAAACATAGAGGCTTGTTTTTCAATGGGTAAATTAAAAGACAAAATTACAGTAAAAATTTAAATATAACTGACTAAATGTCTTGTTTTTAAGGGAGTTAAGTGACCTTTTGTCTGTTTTAACGCTTTGGTCCAAACATTGCAGTATTCATTTTAATTAACCCTTAAAACAACACTGTATGCAACTTAATAACTTTACCATCAAAGCCCAAGAGGCAATAGGAGAAGCCCAACAAATTGCCATGGGGTATTCACATGCAGAAATTGATGTAGCGCATTTATTTAAGGCCTTATTAAAAGCAGACCAACATCTTATGCCTTTTCTATTAAAGAAAATGGAGGTAAATGTACCCATACTACAACAGATATTAGATAAAATGTTGGTTCAAAAAGCTGCTGTACAAGGAACTGAAATAGGTTGGTCTAGAGAAGCCAGCGCTGTATTACAAGAAGCCATTCAGGAATCAAAAAAAATGAATGACGACTATGTGACCCTGGAACATATATTCTTAGCCATTTTTAACACAAAAAATCAAATGGCTCAAGTATTAAAAGACCAAGGAGGAAACTCAAAAAATTTAGAAGCAGCGATTCAAGAATTAAGAAAAGGAAATAGAGTAGCTTCAAATGACGCAGAAGCCACCTATAATGCACTTGAAAAATATGCTAAAAATTTAAATGTACTCGCAGAAAGCGGGAAATTAGACCCTGTGATTGGAAGAGATGAAGAGATTAGAAGGGTCTTGCAAATTTTATCTAGAAGAACAAAAAACAACCCCATGCTTGTAGGAGAGCCTGGAGTCGGTAAAACAGCCATTGCAGAAGGGTTGGCACATAGGATTGTTCAAGGCGATGTTCCAGAAAATTTAAAAGGAAAGACCTTATATGCCTTAGATATGGGTTCTCTGATTGCTGGGGCAAAATACAAAGGAGAATTTGAAGAGCGACTTAAATCTGTTATTAAAGAAGTTACAGACGCCAATGGAGAGGTATTGCTTTTCATAGATGAAATTCACACCTTAGTTGGTGCAGGTGGCGGAGAAGGTGCAATGGATGCAGCCAACATATTAAAGCCCGCATTGGCAAGAGGTGAGCTCAGGGCTATAGGCGCCACTACTTTAGATGAATTTCAGAAATACTTTGAAAAAGACAAAGCCCTTGAAAGAAGGTTTCAAAAAGTACTAGTAGATGAGCCCAACACAGAGAGTGCTATCTCTATTCTGAGAGGTATAAAAGACAAATACGAAGCACATCATAAAGTACAAATTAAAGATGAAGCTATTATAAGTGCGGTTCAGTTGTCTCAACGCTATATTACCAATAGATTTTTACCGGATAAGGCCATAGATTTAATGGATGAAGCTGCCTCAAAACTCAGAATGGAAATTAATTCTAAACCAGAAGAATTAGATCAATTGGACCGAAAAGTACTTCAATTAGAAATTGAATTAGCCGCCATTAGAAGGGAAAAAAGCAAAGAGGCTGTTAAGTCTTTAGAAATGGATCTAGCCAATTTGAAAGAGAAAAGGAATGAGATATTTACAAAGTGGGAAGGAGAGAAAAATGAGATTGAAGCGATTCAAAAAATTAAAAAATCACTAGAAGATTTAAAACTTGAGGCAGAACGTGCAGAGCGAAATGGAGATTTTGCTAAAGTAGCCGAAATTAGGTATGGTCAAAGCAAAAGCTTAGAGGATCAACTAGCTGTACTGCAAGAAAAATTGAATAATCAAAACAATGAAGACAACTTGATCAAAGAAGAAGTTACTAGTGAAGACATTGCAGAAGTAGTTTCTAAATGGACCGGTATACCCGTGACTAAAATGTTGCAGACAGAGGTAGAAAAACTGCTAAATTTAGAAGAAGTACTTCACAAAAATGTAGTGGGTCAAGAGGAAGCTATTATAGCTGTATCTGATGCTATTAGGAGAAGTAAAGCAGGCTTACAAGACACAGATAAGCCATTAGGATCTTTCTTATTTTTGGGAACTACAGGGGTTGGAAAAACTGAATTGGCCAAAACATTGGCCCAATTCTTATTCAATGATCCCAATGCAATGACACGAATAGACATGAGTGAGTATCAAGAAAAGCATGCCGTTAGTAGGTTGGTAGGAGCTCCTCCAGGTTATGTAGGATATGAAGAAGGCGGGCAGTTAACAGAAGCCATTAGAAGAAAACCTTACTCAGTTGTTTTATTAGATGAAATTGAAAAAGCCCATCCAGATACTTTTAATATACTTCTTCAGGTGTTAGATGAAGGCAGGTTAACAGACAATAAAGGAAGGGTGGCAGATTTTAAAAATGCGATCATAATAATGACTAGTAATATTGGAAGTAGTTTTATTCAAGATGCTTTTGATCATGAAAAAGACATTGAAAAGGCTACAGAACTTGCTAAAGAAGGCGTTTTAAATGCCTTAAAACAACAAGTTAAGCCTGAATTCTTAAATAGAATAGACGACATAGTCATGTTTAGTCCTCTTACACAAGACAATATTAAAGAGATTGTACAAATTCAAATAAAACAATTACAGAAACAGTTAAGTGATAAACAAATTACTATTGATATTAGTCCAGAAGGTATGACAACACTTGCTCTTAAAGGCTATGATCCTCAATACGGCGCTAGACCACTTAAAAGAGTGATTCAAAAAGAAGTACTAAACAAACTCTCTAAAGAAATGTTAGCTGGTGAAATACAAACCGACAGTGTGGTATTAATAGATAGTTTTGAGGGTGAAATTGTGTTTAGATCCCCTGAAAAGATCCATATATAATACAGTTCATTTCTGCTATTATTAGAAAAAAAAGGCCATCTTGATGGCCTTTTTTTTATATTTATAAAAAAATAATAATGCCTACAAAAGCAGACAGGACCAAGCAGTTTATCATAGAAAAGGTGGCCCCATTATTTAATAAACACGGTTACGCAGCTACCAGTCTTTTCAATATCACAGAGGCTACTGGACTCACTAAAGGAGCTATTTATGGAAATTTCATTAACAAAGAATCCTTAGCGCTTGCAGCTTATCAGTACAACAGTCATAATTTAATCAGTCAATTAGGAAAAGTCATTCAATCAAAGACGCATCCACTAGAAAAATTGAGTGCTTTTACCAATTTCTATAAAAATTACCGACAATTCACAACGCCTATTGGCGGATGCCCAATTCTTAATGTCGGTGTTGATGCTCTAGAAAATAATAGTGCTTTATCCGATTCTGTGAAAGAGACTATTAAATTACTAGAAAAAATGGTCACTAAAGTACTCACCAATGGAATTGAAAATGAAATTATTCATGTAAGGGTGTTACCTGCTCAATTTTCAAAACAATTAATCACTATGCTTCAGGGAGCTGTAAGTATGTCTAGTATCACTGGAGATTATAAATACCTCACTAATACTGTAATGTATTTGGATCAATTGATCATAAGAGAAATTAAACTCGTCAAAAACTTTTAAAATGAAAAAATACATTAGCCTATTTTCCTTGTTGCTCATTTCTCTATTCAATGTCACAAACCTTAATGCTCAGCAAAAAAGCGAGCAAACCACCACTGTCTATTTAATTAGACATGCAGAAAAAGACCGATCCAATCCCAATGAAAGAAACCCCCACTTAACAGAACAAGGGTCGCAAAGAGCTGAAAAATGGGCCCGCTTTTTTGAAGATGTCCCTATAGATGCAATTTATAGCACAAATTTCCACAGAACACAAGAAACAGCTGCCCCAACTGCCAAGCAAAAAGGACTAGAAGTAATCTCCTATGGTGCTAGAAAATTAGACCCAACTCCATTTGTTGATAAACACAGAGGTCATAATATTTTAATTGTAGGACATAGCAATACAACACCTGCTTTTGTCAATGCTTTTTTAGGTGTGAAAAAATATGAAAATCTATTAGATTCTGATAATGGCAGTGTATTTTTAGTTCGTTATAGCGATACAGAGAAAATCGCAGTACAGTACCATGTAGATTAAGCTACTTAAATGTATTTTTACACTTATGCAACCTAAGATAAATATTAGAAATAAAAGAGCCAGATTTGAATACGAACTCCTAGATCAATACAATGCTGGTATTGTTCTTGGTGGTACTGAAATTAAATCTATTCGACTGGGGAAAGCCAATATTACGGAGAGTTTTTGTGAATTTAACGATCGTGGTGAGTTGTTTATTGTCAATATGCAAGTGGAGGAGTACAGTCATGGAACACATTACAACCATAAGCCAAAGGCACTGAGAAAACTCCTACTTCAAAAAAGAGAATTAATCAAATTACATAAAGAAGTTAAAAACTCTGGTCTAACTATTGTTCCCCTTCAGCTTTACCTTACAGATAAAGGTTTGGCTAAACTAAATATTGCCCTAGCTAAAGGAAAAAAACTTTACGACAAAAGAGAGGCGATCAAAGAAAGAGATACAAAGAAAGACCTGGCTAGAATTAGGAAGAGTTTCAATGCTTAAGCTCTTATTTAAAATTTATTTAGTTCATCTTAGAATTTCAATTTTTTGTTTTTTCTTTTGTGCCGTCATATTGAAAGGCTATGGCCAAAAACTAGCCAAAACTTTAGCCCCACAATACCAATGGGAATATAGTTACAGTGCCGCTCTATCTTCCTCCCCATTTGATAGTTTACGCCCAAGAACACCCTTTCAAAACTGGGCATTAGGATATGCTTGGGAAAAACCTTTTCCAGATAGAAGTAATAAAAAGTTTTATCTGAGTCCTATACTTCCACAGATAAACTTAAACCGCGTTCAAGGATTTGAAACCAGTATAATCGCAAATTTTAAAATAAACCCTCATACTTTTTTAAAAGCAACATTGAATTATGGGTTTTCTGATCGAATATTCAGACCAACTTTAGCCCTGAGAAAGGACTTTAACCCGCAACACACTTTAACTTTAAAAGCTGGGAATGAATTGCGTCAATTCAATAAATCTCCTGCGATTGTTCCTAGGGCTAACAGCATTAATAATTTATTTTTTAGAAATAATTATGCCAAACTCTACGCCAAAAATTTTTTATCGCTCACCCATTATTTCAAAGGAAAAAAAACACACGATTTCAAACTAAAAAATAATTTTAGCTTAACTGAAAATTCTGCCGTTTATAACAGTGAAAATACCTACTTATTTAAAAGCAATGAAATAGTAGAAAAGGAGATTAATGATATTTCTCCTAATGGCATTTCTTTTGGAGGGTTTAATTCGATTAGTCAAATTGAACATGAGCTTGTGGTTCAATTCGGAAGAGAAAACACCTCTAAAACCTATTTTAGCCACCTTGGCATAGCTATAAAAAATAACGTCCCTTTGAATAATCCTGAGTTACTTTACATCAATGAAAGTAGCGTTAATGATATTAGAAAAATATATAAGCCCTACACTTATTGGTCGTTACAACACAAACAATTGATTGTATTTAGTGACTTAGGTCATTTCAAAAGTTTTGTGCAATTAGGTGGTTTTATTAAAAACTCAGCACTTCCTTTTACAGATCTAAAACATTTTAATGGCAATGAAACATCTGTAATGAGGGGAGCATACTTAGAGGTGTTTGGCCTATTACCATACTATGAGTTCAGTACAAATGGAAAATACCTTCAAGGGCATTTAGAGCACAATTTCAAAGGGGGCTTGTGGCAAAAAATACCCCTTATAAAAGTGCTGGATTTTCATACTATAGTGTCCTTCAAGACACTTTATACTCAAGGGAGAAACCCTTACCAAGAATTAGCTATTGGGCTTGGAAATATTGGCATAGGAAAGACCAAAATACTGCGGGTAGACTTTTTCAAATCATTACACAAACAAGAGGTGAATACTGCTATTAGGGTTGGATTGGTTTACTAATTCTTATTTTCTAACAAA
Source organism: Flavobacteriaceae bacterium (assembly GCA_018401115.1). GTDB lineage: Bacteria > Bacteroidota > Bacteroidia > Flavobacteriales > Flavobacteriaceae > MAG-120531. Next base: position 537,668 of record JAGYKX010000005.1, read on the forward strand.
GGAACAAACTTAAAGGATCCATAGGTCTTACGCTCAAATTTTAGCTCACTTAGTCTAGTGTAACGAGTCATTTCTTGCTCTTTGTCTCCTACAGGTATGATTAAATTTCCCCCAATTTTTAGCTGTTCTAAAAGAGGTTTTGGAACAAAGGGTGCTCCAGCTGTCACAATAATACCGTCAAAAGGGGCCTCAGTCTCTAGCCCAATATAGCCATCTCCAAAAAGATGCTGCTTTGGTCTATAACCCGCTTTTTTAAAAAACAATTGAGCCTTTTTAAACAGCTCAAGCTGTCTCTCAATGGTGTAGACCTGAACGCCCAACGCTAGTAAAATGGCTGTTTGGTAACCGCTACCTGTTCCTATTTCTAAAATTTTATCCCCTTTTTTAAGTTGTAATAACTCTGTTTGAAAAGCCACAGTATATGGATGTGAAATAGTCTGGTCTGCCCCTATTGGAAATGCTTTGTCTAAATATGCATGAGATTCAAAACTTGAATCTAAGAACAAATGCCTAGGTACTTGCCTAATCGCATCTAATACCTTCGCATCTACAATCCCTTTTTCTTGAAGTGTTTTGGCTAAAATATTTCTTAAACCCTGATGTTTAGGTGAGTTGAGCAAGTCTTTGTAATTTAATTTCGAAGATAAGAAATCTATAAAAATGATTAATTACAAAATCTACAAAAAGAATGGGTTCATATCCTTATTTTTGTAGATAAAACTAAAACAATATGCTCAAAATTGGCGTTCTTGGTGCAGGACATCTCGGTAAAATACATTTAAAATTAGCACAAGAATCTTCTAAATATCTTTTGGTGGGTTTTTATGATCCAGATGTTAAAGCAAGTAAACAACTCAGTGAACAAATGGGATACCATTATTTCCAATCCATTGAATCACTGATAGATGCAGTAGACGTGATAGATATAGTAACACCTACCCTGTCCCATTTTAATGTGGCGCAAAAAGCGATTACCAAAGGAAAACATGTTTTTATTGAAAAACCTATTACAACAACCTTAGAAGAAGCCAATACTCTAATAGCATTGGCTGAGAAACACGGAGTAAAAGGACAGGTAGGGCATGTAGAGCGTTTTAATCCTGCGTTCAAAGCTGCAAAAGAGCACATTGTAAATCCAATGTTTATTGAAACACACCGCTTGGCCGAATTTAACCCAAGGGGTACAGATGTACCCGTTGTTTTAGATTTAATGATACATGACATAGATATTATACTCAGTGTAGTTCCATCTGAAGTAAAGGAAATTCACGCTAGTGGTATTGCTGTTATTAGTCAATCTCCAGATATAGCCAATGCAAGAATTCTTTTTGAAAATGGATGTGTAGCTAACCTCACTGCAAGTAGAATATCTATGAAGAATATGAGAAAATCTAGGTTTTTTCAAAAAGACGCATACATATCTGTAGATTTTCTCGAAAAAACCTCCGAAATAGTTAGAATGAAAGATGCCCCTAAAGATATTGGCCCTTTTGATATGGTGTTACAAAATGCAGAAGGAGATCAGAAACAAATCTATTTTGAAAAACCTGCTATAAAACCCAATAATGCTATTTTAGAGGAATTAGATTCATTTGCTATGGCAATATCTAATAATAGTACTCCAGTGGTCTCATTACAACAAGGTGGAAAAGCACTTGAAATTGCACAAAGAATTATAAATTGCTTTTAATGAATCAGATAAAACACATTGCAGTAATTGGTGCTGGAACTATGGGGAGTGGAATTGCTCATATTTTTGCACAATACGGTTTTAAAGTTTCACTTATTGACAGAGAAACATCTATCCTAAAAAAAGCCCTTGAGATCATTGAGGAAAATCTCACAAGACAAGCTAAAAAAAATCAAATTAAAAGTGCTGAAATACCTCAGATATTATCCAGCATCAGCTTGCATAGCAAGCTAGAAGAAGGAATTATAAATGCTGATTTGGTTATTGAAGCAATTATTGAAGACTTAGAGGTTAAAAAACAATTATTTAGAAGTTTATCTAAAATAACAGATGCAAATACTATTCTTGCTTCCAATACCTCCTCTATCAGTATTACCCAATTAGCACAGGCCACATCTAAGCCTGAAAAAGTGATTGGAATGCACTTTATGAACCCTGTTCCTTTAATGACTTTAGTAGAGGTTATTTCTGGTCTAAATAGCAGTCAAAAGACCATTGATACCGTTGAATCACTGATACAAAAAATTGGCAAAACCGCTGTTCACGCGAAGGACTATCCTGGATTTATTGCCAATAGAATTTTAATGCCTATGATTAATGAGGCCATTGAGACCCTCTTTCAAGGGATTGGCAATATTGAAAGTATTGACGCAATTATGAAAGGGGGTATGAGACATCCTATGGGACCTTTACAACTAGCAGATTTCATTGGTTTAGATGTGTGTTTATCTATTCTTAATGTATTGTACGATGGTTTTAAAAACCCTAAATATGCTCCTTCCCCTCTACTGATTAATATGGTGAACTCTGGATTATTAGGCATGAAATCTAAAGCCGGATTCTATCTTTATGAAGATCCAAAAAATCCCATTGTAAATCCAAGTATTAAAATATAAGTATGTCTATTTCAGAAAACCTAAAGTTTTTAAAAAATGAGCTCTCAGAAACGGTTAGCCTAGTTGCGGTATCTAAAACAAAACCATTAGAAGACTTAGAAGAGGCTTACGGATTTGGACAGCGAATTTTCGGGGAGAACAAAATACAGGAAATGACAGAAAAGTGGCAGCTTTTACCTAAAGATATTGAATGGCATATGATAGGTCATGTCCAAACAAACAAGGTGAAATATATGGCGCCATACGTCTCTTTAGTACACGGTGTAGACAGGATTAAAGTTTGGAGTGAAATACACAAACAAGGACTTAAAAACGATAGAATAATTCACTGTCTTCTGCAAGTTCATATTGCAGAAGAAGAAACCAAATTTGGGTTTTCAGCAGAAGAAATAAAAGAAATTATTGCCAGTAAAACACTTTTAGAATTTCCTAATGCCAAAGTTGTTGGATTAATGGGGATGGCCAGCAATTCAGATGATAAAGATAAGATTAGGGGTGAATTTAAGGTGCTTCGAAAATTATTTGACTTAGCTAATGAATTGGGATGTGATTTTGAAGTACTCTCTATGGGTATGAGCGGAGATTATACTATTGCAATTGAAGAAGGAAGCAATATGGTCAGAGTAGGTAGTAAAATTTTTGGCCATAGAAATTATTAATATGAAGTATGCCATTCTCGACATAGAAACAACTGGTGGAAAATACAATGAGGAGGGAATTACTGAGATTGCCATTTATCAATTTGATGGGAATGAAATTACAGACCAATTTATTAGCCTTGTAAATCCAGAAAAAAGCATTCAGGCCTTTGTTGTAAAACTGACTGGTATTTCTAATAAAATGGTCATAGGTGCACCTAAATTTCATGAAATAGCTAAAAGAATCATTGAAATTACGGAAGATTGTATTCTCATTGCGCACAATGCACAGTTCGACTATAGAATTCTAAAAACTGAATACAATCGATTGGGTTACGATTATCAAAGAAAAACACTTTGTACGGTAGATTTATCCAAAAAACTCATTCCAAATATGGAATCTTACAGCTTAGGTAAATTAGTAAGGGCTTTAGGAATTCCTGTATCTGATAGGCATAGAGCCAATGGAGACGCTTTAGCTACACTTAAATTGTTTAAACTGCTTTTATCTAAAGAAGAGGACAACCAAAGTATTTCAGAACTTACCCGATCTGAAAACACAGGCATATTGACCAATAAACAAATAGATTTATTGGATCAAATACCTGATGAAACTGGTTTAGTCAGTTTTCTTGACAAGGAGGATCAAGTCATATATGTCTTGGCCAGTGATCAATTAAAAAAAGACATTACCCAGCTATTTACCAAACAATCTAGTATAGCTAAGAGTGTAAACAAAAAAATGAGGCAAGTAAAAATTACCCTAACAGGAAGTCTTTTAATGGCTCAAATGAAATATCAATTGGCATTGACAAAGTTTAGACCCAAATACAATAGAATGCCTACAAAGAAATCTGTACAAACAGCTGTGGAGATGAACTATCCTTTTCAAGATGGTTTAATGATTGACCGAGGCAGAAACGAAGGGGAAAAGAGTGTTTATAGGATAAAAAGCAACAAATTGTACTCCATGGGATATGTTGAATTGAATTACCAACTTAACAATGTAGCCATTTTAGATCAATTACTCAATACGGTAATAGAAAACAATCCATTGAAAAAAATACTTCTCAGCAGCCATTTAAAAAAACCACTGAAATTACATTCCTTAGAAGTCAAATAATTAAATTATCTTAATAAAGCAATAAGTCAATCTATTACTGCACATATATATACTATTATCTTTTAATAAAAACAAACTGATTTTGAAATCGAATACTTTAAAAAAAATCAAAATAAAAGTTCACGAAATCATTTACGAAGCAGACACCCCTATGGGGAAAGCTTTTGATGTGCTGTTGGCAGCTTTAATTCTTTTTAGTGTACTTATTGTTATGCTGGAAAGCGTGGCGAGTATAGATTTACAATACCACAAACTACTCTTGGGGTTTGAGTGGGGAATTACCCTCTTTTTTACTTTGGAATACTTTGCAAGGGTTTTTTCCATTGAGAAGCCTAAAAAATACATATTTAGTTTCTATGGCATCATTGACCTTTTGGCTACAATACCGCTGTATCTATCCTATATTTTGGCAGGATCACAAGTCCTATTAGCTTTAAGAGCATTTAGGTTATTAAGAATATTTAGAATTCTAAAGCTAGTGAGTTTTTTAGGAGAAGCTTCTGTATTAAAGCAAGCGCTTAAAGACTCTAGGAATAAGATTTTAGTGTTTATTTACGCGGTGCTCATACTTTGTGTGATTATGGGTACTTTCATGTATTTGATCGAAGGCAGTAAAAGTGGCTTCACTAGTATACCCAGAAGTATTTATTGGACCATAGTAACCTTAACAACGGTTGGCTATGGAGACATAGCGCCACAAACAACGCTAGGACAATTTGTAGCTTCCATGATTATGATTCTCGGTTATGGAATTATAGCAGTGCCTACGGGTATAGTTACGGTAGCATTTAATAAGAATAAAAATGCTGCTGTAATAACAAACACGCAATCATGTCAGCAATGTGCTACAGAGGATCATAAAGATGGTGCGGTATTCTGCTTTAACTGTGGCGCAAAATTATGAGTGTTAAAAAGCATTTAATTTCTATTATTGGACCAACTGCCATAGGAAAAACTAATTTAGCCATAGCGCTGTCTAAAAAGTTTCATGCTCCTATTTTGTCTTCTGATTCTCGTCAATTTTATAAAGAAATGTATATTGGGACTGCAGTACCTTCAAAAGAAGAACTTTCTGCTGCACCACACTTTTTTATACAACATAAAAGCATTAAAGACAACTATAGTGTTGGTGATTTTGAAAGAGAAGCCATGGACTTTTTAAAAAATCATTTCTTAAAAAATGACGTAGCTATTATGGTTGGAGGCAGTGGCTTATATACAGATGCTGTTTGCAAGGGTTTAGATGAATTTCCAGAAATACCAAATCAAATAAGAGCTGATTTAAATGAATCATTAGCTCATTTTGGACTTGAAAAACTCACTAATAGGCTTAAAGAATTGGACCCAAAATCATATGAACAAATTGCTATTGACAATCCAGTTAGAGTCATAAGAGCTCTTGAAGTTTGCCTTGCATCCGGAAAACCCTATAGTAGCTTTTTAAACCAACCAAAAAAGAAGAGACCATTTTTAGTCCATACCATAAACATTTCTGCACCAAGAGATACTTTATATGAAAGAATAAATCTAAGGGTAGACCTAATGATTAAAAACGGACTTGAAGAGGAAGTAAGGGGCTTATTTGATCAAAAAAAATTGAATGCACTTAACACAGTTGGCTACAAAGAGTTCTTTAATTACATAGAAGGCAAAATAACAAGAGAAACAGCTATTGAAGAAATTAAGAAAAACAGTAGACGTTTTGCAAAAAGACAATTGACTTGGAACCGAAAGAATACAGAAGCTCTTGTAGTAAACTATAAAAATGCATTGGAAGAAAGTATGACTTATCTAAAAAAAGTCATACCTACTCCACAGAATATAAATAGTTAAATTGGTTTAGACCTCTTTTTTTATGACCAATCTAAAACCTTCTCCATGTATGTTTATAATTTCTACGTTAGGATCTTGTTTTAAATACTTACGTAACTTAGCAATATAAACATCCATACTTCTAGAGGTAAAATAATTGTCGTCTCTCCATATTTTAGTTAAAGCCAATTCTCTGGGCATTAAATCATTTTCATGAAGCGCTAACATGCGAAGAAGCTCATTTTCTTTAGGAGAAAGTTTTACTGGATCCTCTGTATTAAATTGTAAAAATCTTAACTTAGAATTTAAATTAAAATTCCCAATGGTAAATTCAAATTGTTTACTATCTGCAGAAGTAGCAACAGATTTTCTCTGAAGAATTGCTTTTAATTTTAAAAGGAGTACTTCTGAGTCAAAAGGCTTGTTCAAATAATCATCTGCTCCAGCTTTATATCCAGCTAGAACGTCTTCTTTCATTGTTTTAGCTGTCAAGAATACGATTGGTATTTGTTCATTTTTTTCTCTAATTTCTCTCGCTAATGTGAATCCATCCTTGTAAGGCATCATGACGTCTAAAATACACACATCAAAATCTTCTTTTTTAAATTTTTCAAAACCTTCCATACCATTTTTAGCTAGAACAACGTCAAAATCATTCATTACTAAATAATCTTTGAGAATACTTCCAAAGTTTGGATCATCCTCTACCAATAAAATTTTTTTATTTGCTATTTCCATAAGTCATAATTTTATTTATTATTAATTGGTAGTTCAACAAAAAATGAACTGCCCTTCCCTTTTTCACTTTTCGCGTAGACCTTGCCGCCGTGGTTTTCTACGATTTTTTTAACATACGCCAAGCCTAAACCATGTCCTTTAACATTGTGAATATTTCCCGTATGTTCTCTATAAAATTTCTCAAATACTTGCTTTAAAACTGCAGGACTCATCCCTGCACCTTTGTCCTTAATTTCAACTGTGACAAACGAGCCTTTAACGGACGTAAATACGTCTAATTCAGGCCTTTCTGGAGAGTATTTAATCGCATTGTCAAGTATATTAACAAAAACATTAGTTAAATGCATCTCATTGGCTATAATATGGACTGATTCTGTCTCAAAATGAGTATTTACATAACCTTTTCTGTCAGAAACAATTAAACTAATGTGTGTTATTGCGTCCTCTAATATTTCGTGAATTAAATGAGGGGCTTTTTGAATTTCTAACTGATTTTTATCCAGCTTAGATATTCGTAATACATTTTCTACCTGCGCATGCATACGCTTATTTTCCTCTTTGATCATAGTAGCATAACGAATTACCTTTTCATGGTCATCTATAATTTTAGGGTTTTTTATTGCTTCTACAGCTAAATTAATTGTAGCAATAGGAGTCTTAAATTCATGGGTCATATTGTTAATGAAGTCAGACTTAATCTCAGAAATTTTCTTTTGCTTAATCAATTGGTACATTACTGAAATAAATGCAACAATAATCACTAATGTAAAAACAACCGAGAGTAAGGCCATACCAAAAATTGAACCTAATAAAAAAGTGTTCTTCTTAGGAAAACTTAGGTGTAAAGAAAAGTTACTATTACCTAATCCATCTTCAAAAAGAGGTGCTTTATAAGGAGAATTTGGGTCGTACTTAAACCTATTAGATTTAATCCTTGTAGGTAAATCCTGGCTATAAACACCATATTCAAATGGTATGTCTAACCCCCTGTTTCTTAACTCTTTATCTAATTGCAATGCTACTTCTTGCTTAGTAACCCTATTATGAATAGGAATTTTACTGGCACTTTCTTTATACACGTTGTCAAATACAGCTCGATCTGTTTCAGAGAGCCCTTCATTAATAATCAGCTTTTCTATTGGAGTAATTGTGTAAGTGCTTCCGTCTAAGCCATAGTTTTCTTTAAATCTAATTCTTGACCTTTGACTAGTATAACCTTTTAATACAGTGCTATCCATACCTGTTACATTGTCAAAAAAACTTGAGGCAATATTGTAATCTTCTTCTAAAATACCATGGGAATAAACCATGGTTTCATTAGTGTTTAAGTTCCTATCAAAAAAGAAAAAGTTTTTTAAATGCGAACTCTTAGGCGTACCTAAACTGTCCTTTAACTTTAGAAAATTGTCGTAATAAGAAGAAATTTCTCTTTTGGCAATTTTATCTGTCACTTTAACGAGAACCTCTACTACAATAGTTTTAAATTCTTCCTCCTTAAAATCTACAGATTTTTTAATCCAATACCCCTGAATAAAGATAATGCCTAGCAAGGCAATACTCATAAACACCATTAAGGGAATTAGAATACGTTTTTTCATCTCAATTTTAATATGTTAACAAAATTAATTATTACTATTTAATTAAGACATTTAATAAACATAATATTAACATTTAAGTTAATATTTAATAATATTATAATAATATAATTAATTTATTGTGAATTTCTTTAGTTTTTAACAGTGTTTTTGCTAAGTCTTGATTTTGAATGACAAAATCTGCTTTTTTCGCATTTTCATTGTCTGATAATTGCGCATTCATAATATCCGATACCTGTGATATAGTCTTTGAATCTCTTTTTACGACTCTTTTAATTCTATCATCTACAGGTGCAGTAACCAAAATCAATACGTCAAAAGCAGCTTCCTTGTGATTTTCAAAAATCAAGGCTGATTCATATACTACATAGGGTAGTTTATTGTTTTTATTTGACACGCTTAATAACCACTTTTCAAAGTCTGCATTCACTGCAGGGTGAACAAGTTCATTCAGTTCATTTCTTTTTATTGGATCACCAAATATCTGAGAAGAAATGTAAGATTTATTCAGACCTCCATCTGTTAAATAAGCCTCTTTACCTAGAAGAGACTCAATGGCATCTTTTAAAACTAAATCAGCTACCATAAGCTGTTTAGCTGTTACATCTGAATGATACACTGGTATGCCAAATGATTTAAAAAAATCACATACTGTAGTTTTACCCACCCCAATACCTCCAGTTATAGCAACTACTTTCATGCTAATTATTATTCGTTAATATATATTCAACGCCTATTGATTCCGCTAAATATGCCTTAAAAATACCCTTATTCTTTATTTTTATTCTAGGCATTAAAACATTTGTGACCTGATTTTTTTCAAAAGGATATTCAACATACAACTCCACATCCGTGTCACTAATATTTCTAAGCAACTCTATGGGAGCAGCAACAATCACAGACAATTGACTGGGGAAAAATTTAATCCTATATTTAGCAGGAAGTCCAATAGCCTTTACATTTAATTCAAAAGAAAGTTCTGAAAAAGAGGCTGTCTCTATAGAAACTTTTACTCGGCTAGGAATAAAGTTTAATTGCCCACTTTCTGAAATATCTCTCAAAGGTATTAGGGTATCTAAAGACCTATTTAACTGACTAATCATTAATTTTTCTGTCGCGACAAAATCCAGGGCAGAAATATCACTCAAAGCTCCAAGCACTGTGATACTATCTGTTTCTAGTGAAACTGTTTTTAAATAATAATTAGGAGCAGTCTTAATATCACTTTCCAAACGAATGGCTATTTTTCTTTTAGCTAATTTTACAAAATCAACCATTATAGGCGTACCCGATTCAAAACCGATCAATTCAATCCCTTCCTCAATTTGTGATTTAAATTGAGCCAACTGTATGGACTCATTTAAAACATATGTTCCCTTGCTAGACAAAACAGCATTATTGATGTCTAACACCAAAAGCGGCTTAAACAGTGTTAATGACAAAAGCCTAAAACCACTTGAGCGCACTAATAAGTTTACTTTTGTAGGCAATTCATTAGACAATTGATAGTTGTTATTGGAATTTTCAAAATTTAAATTAAATGGAACAGCTCTGAGATAAGTTTCGTTTAAATTTTTTAAAAACCATACAAAAGAGGCTGCAAGTAAAAACAGGACAAATCGCCTGACTTGATTTTTTTTAAAAAAAATAATATTAAATTTATTCATCCCCTCTTTTAAAGTACAAGTTAGGAAAGATTTCTTCAAAAGGTTTATTTGAAAGTTTAAGACGAATTTTAGTTTTTAAAAAACCCCATCCGTATCCAAACATTTGAATAAAGAGCGCTGGAATTACACTAAGTGCTACCAGAAAACTTCCTTCCTTAATAAAGGCAGCAATAAATAACAACCCAATATACAATCCCACTAATACTAATGGCCATTTAAAGCCTAGTATACCTAAAATTACCCCCGCGATCATGAATAAAATAAATAAGGTTGGCAGCCAAAATGTAGGTTTAGAATACTTTGGATATTGCTTCATTAAAATAGGGCGAACACTGCCAAATGCATGAACTTGCTTAAAAAACAAACGCCAACTAATTCTTCGCTTATGAAATACAAATGCGGCTTCAATAAAAGATGAAACATACCCTAATTCCCATAATCTTATAGTTAAATCAGGATCTTCTCCAGGATGAATTCTTCCAAAACCTCCACTACTCAAAAAAGCTTCTTTAGAAATACCCATATTAAAACTTCTAGGCTCAAATTTTTGGATGGATTTAGCACTCCCCCTTATGCCTGCAGTTGTTAAGAAAGAAGTCATGGTAAAATTAATTGCTTTTTGCAGTGAAGAAAAAGTATGATCTGCAGCATCAGGGCCACCAAAAAAATCTACTTTATGAATGGACAAAAAAGACTTTACCGCGCTTAAGTACCCTACAGGCAAAACACAATCGGAATCTAGAATGATATAATAATCTCCTTTAGCCCTTCTCATTCCAAAATTTCTTGACGCGCCAGGACCTGAATTAGGTTTAAAAAAATATGAAATATGCAATCTATTTTTAAATGAGGCTACAACCTCTTCACTGGTTATAGTTGAGCCGTCTTCTATGACTAAAACCTCAAAACCTTTCGTGTCCTGATCACATAAGCTTTCTAAAAGCTCTTTAATTTCTTCAGGGCGGTTGTAAACAGGAATAACAAAACTAAATGTTTTATTCATAGTCATTACTTTAAACAAAGAAGCCATCTAAATAGATGGCTTCTTTGCAAAATGCTAGTGTTTATTTTGAAAAGTACTCTATTACTTCTTGACTCACTCCTGTATTAGAAAAACCACCATCATGAAACAGGTTCTGCATGGTCACTTTTCTGGTTAGGTCTGAAAACAAACTCACTGTATAATCTGCGCAGTCTGCTGCTGTTGCATTTCCTAAAGGAGACATTTTTTCTGCATAAGAAATAAAACCATCAAAGCCTTTAACCCCTTGACCTGCCGTAGTTGGTGTTGGAGATTGAGAAATTGTATTTACGCGTACTTTCTTTTCTTTACCAAAAAAGTACCCAAAACTTCTACCTACAGATTCTAAATAAGCCTTATTGTCTGCCATATCATTGTAATCTGGAAAAGTACGCTGCGCAGCCATATAAGTTAAGGCAACTATACTACCCCATTTATTCATTGCATCTGCATGATAAAGTGATTTCATTACTTTGTGAAATGACAAGGCAGAAACATCCCATCCTTTGGTAGTAAAGTCATAATTCTCATCGGTATAAGCCTTTCCTTTTCTCACATTTACAGACATACCTATAGAATGTAATACAAAATCTAGTTTACCTCCTAATATTTCAGTAGCCTGAGCAACTAAATTGGCTAAATCATCCTCATTTGTAGCATCTGCAGGAATAACTTGTGCACCAGTTTTTTCTGCAAGATCTTTTATTTGCCCCATCCTCATAGCAATTGGTGCGTTTGTTAAAACAAAAGAACCTCCTTCTTCATGAACTCTCTCTGCTGTTTTCCAAGCAATTGAATTTGGATCTAATGCACCAAAAATAATTCCTCTTTTTCCTTTAAGTAAATTGTAAGCCATATGTATATATTTGGTTAATGAGCGTAAAGATATTAAAAATAGTTATGCCAATAACTGCTTTGCATGAGCAATAGCTGAGTCGCTCAAGGCCTTTCCTCCTAGCATTTCAGCTATTGCAACTACCCTTTGCTCTTTATCTAATAAGGTTAATTGAGTTTCGGTTTTTAAGCCATCGTCTGATTTAAAAACCATTAAATGATTGTCCCCCTTGGCGGCAACCTGGGGTAAATGTGTGATAGATATTAACTGTATATCTCTTCCCATCTCTTTCATAATTTCTGCTATTTTAGTAGCAACCTCTCCTGACACACCTGTATCTATTTCGTCAAAAATTATGGTAGGAAGTGAAACATGGGTAGACAATATTGCTTTAATACCCATCATAATTCGAGATAATTCACCTCCAGAAGCTACCTTTTTAAGTGACCCAAAGTCTTGTCCCGAATTGGCAGAAAACATAAAAGAAATTAAATCCATTCCTGATGGCGAGAAGTCATCTATTTCCTCCAAGTGCACCTTAAATACTGCTTTGGGCATTTCTAATAAACGCAATTTATCGGTAAGCTTAATAATAAAATCTGGAATTGCTTTTTGTCTATTTGATCTAATCTTATAAGCTTTGACTAACAATTCATCTTTTAAATTTGAAACCTTTTCTTTTTGAAGTTTAATATTATCTTCCCCAGATACTACATGATCTACTTTAATTTTTAAATCAGAGCGAATCTTCATTAAATCTGCCACGCTATCTACTTGATGCTTTCTAAACAAATCATAAATTTTCTGCAATTTTAGATTCACTTCTTCTAACAACTGAGGATCTTCTTGAGTAGATTCAATAGCATTAGACTGTAATTCCTCCGAAAAATCTAGCAACTCAATTTGAATAGCCTTAAGCCTACTCACTAAATCACTATAATTACCGCCAAATCCGCTGAGCTTTTGAATATGCTGATTTAAGAATTGCAATTGATCTACAATACCAGTATTTTCAGTTGTTAAAAGCTGTACCGATCGAGACAAGTAATCCGAAATATCAGAAGCGTTTTCTAATTGTAGTTGCTGATGCTCTAGGTCTTCTAAAATGCCCTCTTTCCAAGAAAAAGCTTCAATCTCCTCTAATAAAAATGCATTGTAATCTAATTGTTTAAGCGCTTGAGCATGATTATTCTCTAAAATCTCGAGTTCATTTATCGCTTGTCGATAGTTTAAAAAAATGTTTTTGTACTCCTCCAAAAGACCCATGTGACCAGCTAGACCGTCAATCACTCCCAATTGATATTGAGCGTTGAAAATGTCTAGGGTCTGGTGTTGAGAATGAATATCTATTAAAAAAGAAGACACTTTTGAAAGTACTTCTAGGGTTACAGGAGAATCATTTACAAAAGCCCGAGATTTTCCACTGGGCAACAATTCTCTTCTGAGAATACAATGATCGGTATAATCTATATCATTTTCTAAGAAAAATACTTTTAAAGCAGGATATTTAACAACATCAAAAACTGCTTCAATAATACACTTTTTACTTGAATCTCTCAGCAAAGCTGTTTCTGCTCTTTTTCCCAAAACAAGAGATAACGCACCTAATAAAATAGATTTTCCAGCACCTGTTTCTCCAGTTATAACGGAAAAACCTGGTCGTAAATCTATCTCTAAATGATCTATAAGTGTAAAATTATGTATCTGGAGTGATTGTAACAAGGGTCAATATGGAATTAATAAATGTATTGATAAACACTAAGTAAATATACACTTAAAACAAAAGGTGGAAAAGAGATTATTTAATATCTGACCAATAATTTCCAAATAAGGGCGCGAGTGTTTGCAAAGATTTAACCAAGCCCTTGGTGTCAACATTTGGACCAGCGACAAAGAGTTCTTGAATTTCTTTTGCCTTAGCATCAAAAAAACCTTGAACCAATGTTCTGTGTGTTCCATTGTTGCCAAAAGACTGAATATAGGATATGGCTTTAATTATTTCTGTTTTGGCTTTTAAAGGATCTCCATACATTTTATCTAAGCCGTTTAAATGATATTCGTACAGTGCTTTCTTAAACATCAATGACTCACTTGACACCAATAAGTTTAAAAATAAAGGTTTATTAAATGTCTTGTTATTAAGGGTCCATCCAGGAAAACCATTTGCTTGCGCCATTCCCAATACATTCTGAGCTTTTCTGTAGTAATAGTCTCCTCCATTAAAGGCATAAGTGTCTGCGTCTAATGCAATTAAAACCCAAGCATAAAATGAAAAAACAGCCACCAAGTTACTATCTACCCTATTTTCGTTTAGAACCAATGGCGTAAATTCTTGATAATTAAACACAATTGCAGGATCCTTTATTAGCACCAAAGGAGACTCATAATTGGTCTGATAAATGGGCCTTGAACTCTGAATTTGCAAAGACCCTTCAAAACTATTGTCTTGATAATTACTAATATTGAGGTATATGTTTATGGCTATACGCTCTGAAGCTGCCATTTTCCTTCCTGAAAAAGAAGTGTTGTTCATAAACTCAGTCAACTGATTTTCAAGATTTTGAAAGATTACAGTGTTAGATTGATTCACCCTCGTTGCGTCTACTTGAACATAGGCTTTGAAATCTTGGGAAAATGAAAAAAATAATCCACTAAGGAACATAAAAAGAAAAAAAGTCTTTTTTAAGTCCCTCATAGTTCCTTCAATATTTCTGACCAAATATCAGTTGCAACTGCATCCTTAGTTTTTAAAGAGAATGACTTTAAGCCATTTTTTTTAGATAAAAATTGAATTTTATTGGTTTTATGTCCAAAACCAGCTCCAGGATCTTCTAAAGAATTTAAAACTATTGCGTCTAGATTTTTAGTCTCAAGTTTTTTAGTGCCGTTGCTTAAAACATCTTGAGTTTCTAGAGCAAAACCTAAAATAAACTGATGTTTTTTAATTTTGGCTAAACCAGCAATAATATCAGGGTTTTTAACTAATTCAATATGAGGATTTACAAAAGATTCTTTCTTGATTTTGTGATCATGTACATGTACTGGTCTATAATCGGCTACTGCAGCTGCTCCAATAAATACATCTGAGTCCTGAAAATACTCCAATACAGCCTTGTTCATTTCTACAGCCGTCCTAATGCGAATCACTTTTATTGTTTCATCTTTAATCTCAAGCGATGTTGGCCCGCTAATCAATATTACTTCTGCCCCTAATTTTAAGGCCCGCTCTGCCAGTTCATACCCCATTAAACCACTAGAGTGATTTCCAATAAATCGCACTGGATCAATAGGTTCATAAGTAGGACCTGCAGTGACAATGACTCGTTTTCCAAATAAAGGCTGTCCCTCTCTAAAGTAATTGACTATAAAGGAAATAATATGCTCAGGTTCCGCCATTCTACCTGCACCACTTAAACCGCTAGCCAGAAGCCCGTCCTCTGCAGGAATAATAGCATGGCCAAAAGACACTAATCTATCTAAGCTCTCTTTTGTGCTTTTGTGCTTATACATATCTAAATCCATAGCAGGCGCTATAAAAACAGGGCATTTAGCAGATAAATAAGTAACTAAAAGTAAATTATCTGACTGACCATGAGCCATTTTAGAAAGGGTATTAGCTGTAGCTGGTGCCACTACCATAACATCTGCCCAAAGTGCGAGAGCGACATGATTATTCCAGCTCACACTGCCCTGATCATCTTCATTAACAAAAGAAGATGGCACAGCATTTTCACTCAGTGTAGCTAATGTAAGTGGAGAAACAAATTGGCTGGCACTGTCCGTAAGAATAACCTTAACGGAAGCGCCAGCCAATTTAAAAAGCCTTACTAGATAAGGGGTCTTGTAAGCAGCTATTCCACCACTAATCCCAATCAGGATATTTTTCCCCTTAAGCATAATGCCTATATTTCTTTAGAAGTATCTCTGTAGTAAATTTTACCTTCCAACCACTCTAGAACAGCCATAGCATGGGCTTTAGGTAATTTTTCGTAAAATTTAGACACTTCAATCTGTTCTTTATTTTCAAAAACTTCTTCTAAACTATCACTGTAAGTAGCAAACTCCTCTAATTTTTCTAGAAGCTCCTTCTTAATTTCAGCATTAATTTGAATGGCACGCTTTGCAGTAATAGAAATAGCTTCATAGATATTTCCTGTAGGTGCGTCAAACTTGTCACGGTTAACGGTCACTGTAGATGCTGCTGCTTTTGAATTTTTTAAATCATTCATGGTGTTTGTCTAATAAATTATTTGGTGATCTCTGAGAGCTCTTTTTCTAGTTTCTCTGAAACTTGATTCGCTTCTTCGAGGTGTTTTGAGTTAGGATAATATTTAATCAAAGTTGCATAAGCTTCTTTAGCATTCTTGATACGGTCTTTCTTCTTATCAGCAACGCTGTAAAAAGCAATACTGTTTGCAGTAGCTAATTGATAGTACATTACGTCTTCTCTGTAGGGAGAACCAGGAAAATCTACTAAAAAATTATTCAAAGCCTCTTCAGCCGCAAACAGAATAGTATAGTCAAATCCTACGGCAATTTTATAGTATTGTTTGGCAATCTCATAGGCTTTTTGTTCCTTCTTTATTCTGAGCTCTTTAGCCAATATATTAGCCTCTTCTACGTATGGAGATTCCCCGTATGCATTGATGAAATTTTGAAGTTTTGAGAGCGCTTTGTCTGTATCTGTTTGATCTAAAGAATATTTTGGAGACAACTCGTAATAACTCTTTGCACTAAAAAAAGCTGCTTCTATTGACTTATCACTATTAGGATACGATTTCAAAAATCTTTCGAACTGATACCCTGCTGTATTGTAATCTTTAATCTTAAAATAACTATCTGCGAAAAAAAACAATACGCGCTCTCCCTGAGGCTTACCTATGTACTTAGGCGCAATTTGCTCAAAGAGACGGTTCGCTTGTCTGTAATCACCCTCTTTGTAAAAACGCTCCGCAGCGTCGTATTTAACCTTTGTGTCTGTAGATTTTAAAGCCTTTTGATATTCATTACATGAAACCAAACTCAGGCTAGTACAGAGTGTTATAAGGGCTAATTTTTTATTTAAAAACATCTTGCAAAATTAAGGAATCCAATTGGATATAAAAAACAATTTTTCACAAGGTAACAAAGCGCTTAAAGCGCTGACACACTTGAGGGACAAAATTGCAAAATTATAGATGACTTTACCG
Source organism: Flavobacteriaceae bacterium (assembly GCA_018401115.1). Classification (GTDB taxonomy): domain Bacteria; phylum Bacteroidota; class Bacteroidia; order Flavobacteriales; family Flavobacteriaceae; genus MAG-120531. Next base: position 554,872 of record JAGYKX010000005.1, read on the forward strand.
ATGTTCTCAACCTAAACTTAAGTTAAAATTAAGACACCAATGAACCCAGTATCCTTAGAGATTTTTTTAACTTATTTTGCAATTCCACTGATGCTGGAACTAAAGGTAGCCTCACTTGTAATGGGTAGGAATCCAAAATATTCATTAATGCTTTTACCCCACAAGGGTTACCTTCTTCAAAAATTGCCTCAATCAGGTCTTGCAATTGTTCATTTAAACGATTCGCCTCTGAAGAATACCCCTTAAGAGCACTACGTATTAGATCTGAAAATTGGGCGGGTATTGCTTGGCCTATGACTGAAATTACCCCAGAACCTCCAGCTAGAGTGGTCTGGTAAGCGGTGGCATCGTCTCCAGAGACTACTAAAAAACCCTCTGGCTTGCTAGACAACAACTGTGCAATCTGTTCCATATCTCCTTTAGCCTCTTTAATTCCAATTACATTTGGATGAGAATGGGCAATTTCTAAAGTAGTTTTTGGCAGCATATTCACCCCTGTCCTAGAAGGAACATTATACAGTATTACAGGGATTGGCGCTGCATTTGCCACCTCTGAGAAATGTGCTTTCAAGCCTTCCTGAGTAGGTTTATTGTAATAGGGTGTTACCGACAATATAGCGTCAAAATGAGAAAAGTCTGTAGCTTTAATTTTTTGAACTAGCGCATGGGTATTACTCCCTCCCATCCCTAAAACCAGAGGAACTCTTGAATTGTTCTCTGCCACCACCGTATCAATAACCAGTTGATGCTCTTGGTCACTCAGTGTGATGGTCTCTGCTGTAGTTCCTAATACCACCAAATAGTTAATACCAGAATTTATATTGTGATTTACTAATTTTTTTAACGCAACTACATCTACCTCATTTTGTGCGTTAAAGGGGGTCACTAAAGCGGTTCCAGTTCCAATAAATTTAGTCATTATCTACAGTTAACTTTTGAATATAATTATAGAGTTCTTTGAACAATGATGGCGAATTCTCTGGTAATTGATTTAAGATTACATCTGCTGTCTTATCTTCTTGAAAACCAATTCTAATAAGTGCTGCAGTTTTTAAACTCACAAATAAAACACTAGGCTCGTTGTGTGCATGAAAATTAATTAGATAAGTGTATTGTAATTCACAAAAAGCGCTTACATACGGTTGCACTACACCTTGAAACCAACTTAAATTTTCGTTAAGCCTAAAATAAGCATATTGGCTAGTTCTAGGATTTTTTGAATAACCCAAAACATTAACCTGTTGCTGTTTTAAGTCAAAACTACTTAAGAGATTTTGCACTAGGCTGTCTGCGTCATACATATCTAAATCAATAATAAGACCAAAAGTTGTTAATTCATTTCCCCCAATGGGTCTGATTAGATCCTGATGTAACATTCTTGAGCACTTTCGTTTTAAAAACAAAAGCTTAAGAAATTCTACCAACTGATCAAAGAACATATACCACTATTTGAGTGAGTATGAAACAAAGGTACTTATAAGTGTGTTTATTTTTTTGCAACATTTTGTTATATATATAACAATTAAGAAATCATTTTTAAAAAGTCCTCTACTGATATGAGTGGAATATCAAGAGATATTGCTTTTGCTTTTTTGCTTGGTCCCATTTGATCTCCAGCCAATAAATAACTTGTCTTTGAAGACAGTGAACCAACAACCTTTCCGCCATTTAATTCAATAAGTTCCTTTAGCTCAGGCCTGGAATAAGTTTCGAAAACACCTGATATTACAAAATTAAGCCCCGAGAGTTTATGCCCTTGTAACTTAAACTCACTTGAAAGTTCCATCTGTAAGCCATATGACACAAGTCTATTGACCAGTTCATTATTATAGGAATCTTCAAAAAACGCCAAAACACTTTTGGCTATTACTTCTCCTATTTCATCTACTGCAATAAGGGACTCGTAATCTGCATCTCTCAGTGCAGAGATAGAACCAAAGCTACGCGCAAGTTTTTTGGCAACAGTTTCTCCTACAAACCTTATGCCCAATCCAAAAAGGACTTTTTCAAAAGGTATCTGTTTGGAAGCTTCTATTCCATTTAACATATTATCTACAGATTTTTGAGCCATTCTGTCTAACTGAATTAACAGTATTGGATTAAGTTTATATAAATCTGCGTAGGATTGAATAAGCTTATTTTCGTAGAGAAGTGAAACCGTTTCTTCTCCTAAACCATCAATATCTAAAGCTTTTCTAGATATAAAATGACTTATTTTTCCAATAATTTGTGGGGGACAATCACGTTCATTCAAGCAAAAATGCTTTGCGTCTCCCGCTACTCGATGTAGGGGACTATTACATTTAGGACAGTGGGTTATATACTTTAGACTCAAAGCATTTAAAGGGCGTTTAGAGAAATTTACACCTGTTATTTTTGGAATAATCTCCCCCCCTTTTTCAACAAACACCGTATCTCCTATTCTAATATCTAACTTTTCTATCTGATCTGCATTGTGTAATGAGGCTCTCTTTACCACTGTTCCTGCAAGTAGCACCGGGCTCAAGTTTGCTACTGGTGTAATTGCACCTGTCCGACCTACCTGATAATCAATGGACTCTACTTCACTCTCTACTGAATCTGCTTTGAATTTATAGGCCATGGCCCATCTTGGACTTTTTGCGGTGTAACCTAATTCTGCTTGAAACTCTAGGGAATTTACTTTAACCACTACCCCATCAGTTTCATATGGTAGCTCATGTCTGGCAGTGTCGTAAAACGAGATAAACTCTAAAACCTCCTCCATAGTGCTACACATTTTAGCTGTAGTTGGCACCTTAAAACCCCAAGATCTTGCTTTTTCTAAAAAATCGAATTGAGTCTTAATTTTTGGAAAATCTCCTGCAAATTGATACAACAAACAATCCAACCCTCTTTGCGAAACTATTGCAGGATCTTGAATTTTTAAACTTCCAGAAGCGGTATTTCTTGGGTTCATGAAAGGCTCCTCTCCATTAGAAATTCTTAAATTGTTTATTTTTTTAAAATTTTCAAAAGGCAAAACAACCTCTCCCCTTATTTCGAAAAAACTGGGATAATCTCCCTTTAACGATAATGGTATTGATTTTATAGTCCTTATATTTGTAGTAACATTATCCCCTTGGGTTCCATCTCCCCTGGTAAGGGCTTTTATTAATTGACCATTTTCATAGGTAAGACTAATGGAGGCTCCGTCATATTTAAGTTCACAAGTATAAGCTATTGGTGTTTCTCCGACTATCTTTTTTATCCTAGACTCCCATTCGAATAAATCCTCTTTGTTATAGGAATTATCTAATGAATACATTCTTTGAGAATGAAGCTCCGTATCAAATCCTTTAACGACACTCCCTACACGCTGGGTAGGAGAATGAGGTAGCTTTCTATCTGGAAAATTTTGCTCTAATTGCTCCAATTCTTTATAGAGCATATCGTATTCGTAGTCAGAAATATCTGGAGAGTTCAACACATAATACGAGTGGTTGTGCTTTTCAATAATATGGATAAGCGCTTTTATTCTTTCTTTTGGATTCATGCGGTTACTTTTGCCATAATCATTCTATTTTTCATATATATATCCTGTTTTAGGACAACTTTTTCAAAGCCAATCTCTTTGATGAGTGCAGATGTTTCTTTTCCAAGATATTCATTTATCTCAAAAAACAAAAGCCCATCTTCTGATAAAAAATCAAAGGCAAGTTCACTAATTTTGTTATAAAAGATAAGCGGGTCAGTATTTGTCACAAATAAGGCAAGTTCAGGCTCATATTTCAAAACATTTTTAGACATCTCTTTTTTTTCAAGAGCTCTAACATAAGGTGGATTAGATACAATTAAGTCATATTTCTGATCTAAAGATTTTTCAGAAAGTATATTTTTTAGCGACCATTTTATATTGCTGTTGTATTCTTGTGCGTTTTCACGGGCAATTGCTATAGCCTTTTCACTAACATCTATAGCTGTTATTTTAGCCTCTGGAAACAATTGTGAAAGGGTTATTGGAATACAACCACTTCCTGTACCAATATCTAAAATCGTTTTAGGTGGAGCGAACTTAAACTGCTCTTTTATAAATGCTATTAGTTCTAATGTTTCTGGTCTCGGAATAAGCACAGATTCGTTTACCTTAAGCGTTAAGTTTCCAAAATGGGCTAGACCAGTTATATATTGTATGGGTCTATGCTTCTTTAAGTCATTTAAGGCCTGTTCAAAAATACATAGATTATGGGCAGAAAGCTTATAATCTGGCTTGAAAGTCAAAACAAACCTATTTTCACCTAATAAATCTTCTATGAGAATATAAAAGAAGTGCCGCACTTCTTCTAAATTAAATAAGTCACTTAACTCCCTTTCAAAATATATATTAAATTCTTTTAGCAGCACTATAAATCTAAAATCATATGAACTGGACAAGAAAAATGTCCTGTATTACCCATAGGGCCATCTAGGTATTTAAAGCCTGTTTTAGTATATAATTTTTGCGCTGCTTCCATATAGGGCATGGTCTCTAAATAACACTGTTCAAAACCAAAAATCTTGGCTTGTTCAACGCATTTTTCAATCATTTTCTTCCCCAAGCCTTTTCCTCTAATCTCTGACAAAAAATACATTTTTTGAAGTTCACAAACTGGTCCTTCATAATCCTGTAATGGCGCTACACCTGCTCCACCTAAAATAATCCCCTGATCTTCAACCACAAAATAGGCATGTTTTTCAGATTGGTAATTTTCATACATTGAATCCAATGCTTTGTCTGCGTATGCGGTGCCAACTTTAGGAACTCCTAAATCTACCAAAACTGTTCTAATCACTTGAGCCAGAGCAGTATTATCTGAGGGCTTAATAAATCTTATTTTCATTGAACAAATTGTCCTAAAATAATCTATTTTAATTATAGTATTTTTGCTATGTGAAGATACATGAAAAATACATGTCCCGAGCCATTTTAATGGCTAAAAATGGATTGAAATCTCATTTTCCAAATCCGATGGTTGGCTGTGTTATTGTTCATAAAAACAAAGTCATCTCCCAAGGTATTACAAGTCCATACACTGGACCACACGCAGAGGTAAATGCCATTAACAACTTAAAAGATAAAAGTGTTTTATCTCGGTGCACCCTATATGTAACTTTAGAACCCTGTGCGCATTATGGAAATACGCCACCTTGTGCCAATTTAATCACTTCGCACAACATTCCATTAGTTGTAATTGGTGTATTAGACCCTAATCCTAAGGTTGCAGGTAAAGGCATTCAAATTCTTGAAAAAGCAGGAACAAAAGTAATTACTCATGTGCTTGAAAAAGATTGCATGGAGCTTCACAAAAGATTCTTGGTAAATCAAATAGCTAAACGCCCTTATTTTATCTTAAAATGGGCACAAACTACAAATGGTTTTATTGCTCCACCCATTAAAAACAGGACAAACTATTGGATTTCCTCTTTACTTGCCAAACAAAGATCCCATCAATGGAGAAATGAAGAACACGCTATTTTAATTGGTGCAAATACGCTTTTACACGACAATCCTAAATTAAACATCAGACTTTGGACAGGAGAAAACCCTGTACCCATATATATAGACAAAGATTTAAGTATTCCAACAAATAAAAGTTTGTTTGGCATTCATGAAAAAATATATTGCATTGTAGACTTCAAATACGCACCATCCAATCTAAAACAAAGTAACATTCAATACCTACCTGTTAATTTCAACAATGAATTAGCAAAACAAATCGCTACAGCGCTTTTTGAGCAAAAAATCAGTAGTGTCATTGTAGAGGGAGGTGCTAAAACTTTGAATCTATTCTTAGAAACGGGTCTTTGGGACGAAATAAGGTTATTTGAGAGCAAAGGAAATATCAATAAGGGGGTAAAAGCGCCTAATTTTAATGCAACTTTGAGTAGTATAGAGTATTTAGACAACACTGTATTGAGCATTTTCAAGTAGAATAATCTCATAAATATAAAAGTTTGAGCCAATATTTTAAAACCATATTAAAACCTAATGAAGCTTATCTCTACAAAGAGAAGAAAAGTAAATTTTACGGACATGCATTTCCTTTGCCAAATAAGGAGGTGTTTGAGGAGAAAATAGCGTTATTGAAAGAACAATATTCTAATGCCAATCATTTTTGTTATGCCTGGCAAATAGGTGTTAATCAACCTATTTATAAATTAAATGATGATGGAGAGCCAAATAATACAGGGGGTGTACCCATCTATGGACAGATACAATCATTTGAACTCACCAATGTTGCTGTTGTGGTGGTACGAATTTTTGGGGGCGTAAAATTAGGCCCAGGAGGTCTTATAACAGCCTATAAAGCTGCTGCGAGAGGAGCTTTGGAGCAGGCTAAAATAATCACCTCTGAAATTAAAGATCTGTACTTCCTTGAGTTTCCTTATTCTAAAATGCATATAGTTATTAGAATTGTTCAATCTCAAAAGGGAATTATCTTGGAACAATTTGTTGAAAACACCTGCAAAATGAAAATTTCTTTATCTAAAACTAAAAGCAAAAGTTTTGAAGAAAAAATCATAGAATCAAGAATCTGTCACTTTAAAAAACTTGAAATTACTGACTCAGTAATTTGATGTTTAAGTTATGAAAAAAACGTGTGGTGTTTTTAAAGATTAGATTGAATTACTTTTAAAAGATTTTCAGGACAAGCTATAGGCTTATTAGATTTGGAGTCCAAAAAAGCCAATGTTGTGGCTGCAGTTCCCACAAGTAAATCTTGATCATTATAGAGCTTGTACTCAAAACTAATTTTAACTTTTGGAACAGCTATTAAACTTGTTTCTAGTTTTAAAATCTCCCCAAAGAAGAGCGACCTTTTAAAATTTATAGCCAAAGAAATTACAGGCAATATAAAACCGTCTTTCTCCATCTTTGCATAAGAAAAACCCATCTGCTTTAACCAATCAATCCTACCTATTTCTAGAAAAGCAGGATAACTCCCATGATACACTACACCCATCTGGTCTGTTTCCCCATATCTAATTTCAATATTTTTTTTTGTAGTAATAGCCATGATTTTTTAAAATTAAATTCTATATTTAACTCCCTGAATTATTGGATAGCATTATGAACAAAAAAAACTGAATAATCAACTCACTTTCGTTTTTTTTTTAAGTTTTTTGTTCACATATTTGTCATCCTTAAATCTTACTAGTGATTGTTATTCAACAGCCACTATTAAGTTCAACAAATAACCTAAATACCTAAACAAAATAATGAGTACTGATGTTAGCGCTGTATGGAATGAATGCCTTTCCTTTATAAAGGACAACATACAACCTCAGGCGTTTAAAACTTGGTTTGAACCAATAAAACCAGTTAAACTATCAGACAACTCATTAAGTGTTCAAGTGCCTAGTAAATTCTTTTATGAGTGGCTAGAAGAGCACTATGTAAAACTACTTAAGGTTGCTTTAACCAAGTCTTTGGGAGAAGGTGCTAAACTGGTGTACATCATTAGAATGGAAAACACTTACGGAAACAGGGAGCCATTCACAGAGAAAATTCCAAGTTCAAATAGGTCCTACCATGCGCCTCAGGAAATAGATGTTCCTATTAAATCTAAAAACCCTGAACTCAAAAATCCATTTGTGATTCCAGGCATTAGAAATATAAAAATTGAATCTCAATTAAATCCTAATTACAGTTTTGATAATTTCTTAGAGGGAGATTCTAATAGATTAGCAAGGTCTGCGGGAATGGCTGTTGCAAACAAGCCCGGAGGAACTTCGTTTAACCCACTTTTAATTTTTGGTGGTGTCGGATTAGGAAAAACACATTTGGCACATGCTATTGGGGTTGATATAAAAGACAAGTATCCTGAGAGGACTGTCCTGTATATTTCTGCAGAAAAGTTCACACAACAATATATTGAATCCGTTAAGAAAAATACTAGAAATGATTTCATCCATTTTTACCAGTTAATTGATGTATTAATCATAGATGACGTTCAATTCCTGTCCGGTAAATCTGGCACCCAAGATGTATTCTTTCACATCTTTAATCATTTGCATCAAAACGGGAAACAAGTGATACTAACCTCTGACAAAGCACCTGTAGACATGCAAGACATTGAACAGCGATTGCTTTCTCGATTCAAATGGGGATTATCTGCTGAATTGCAAACACCTGACTTTGAAACAAGGGTTTCAATATTAAAAAATAAGCTCTACAAAGATGGGGTGGAAATGTCTGAGGACATTATTGATTATGTGGCTAAAAACATTAAAACAAATGTCCGAGAGCTAGAAGGTGCTATTATCTCTCTAATCGCTCAATCTTCCTTTAACAAAAAAGAAGTAAACATAGATTTAGCACAACAAATTGTAGAAAAATTTGTCAAGAACACAAAACGAGAGGTTTCTATAGATTATATCCAAAAAGTAGTCTCTGACTATTTTGAAATGGATGTCACTACCCTACAATCTAAAACTAGAAAGAGGCATATTGTCCAAGCCAGACAATTGGCCATGTTTTTTGCAAAGAAATTTACAAAAGCATCTTTAGCAAGTATTGGAACTCAAATTGGAAAAAGAGACCACGCTACTGTACTCCACGCATGTAAAACTGTTGACAATTTAGCGGAAACAGACAAGCAATTCAAAAAATACATTGAAGACTTGAATAAGAAATTTTCTTAATTTCTCAATTAAATTCACGCCTAATTACACATCATGCTTGCATCTAATGACATGTCAAACATAGGAACTTTATATCTAATTCCTACCACTTTAGGAGAGAATGAGCCTTTGGAAGTGCTTCCGTTATCTGTAAAAAAAATCATAGAAGACTGTTCGTTTTTTATTGTAGAAAATGAAAAAACAGCCCGTAGGTTTATAAAGAAAATTTGTCCTAAAAAGGTTCAGGGAGATTTAAAAATAGAAACCCTAAATAAGTTTACAGACATTGCATTACTTCCAACTTTTTTAAATCCATGCCTAGAAGGCAAGAATGTAGGAGTTATCTCAGAGGCAGGTTGCCCTGGTATTGCAGATCCAGGGGCAGATATTGTATCTATTGCACACAAAAAAGGAATTTCAGTAACACCATTAGTAGGCCCCTCTTCCATTTTAATGTCTTTAATGGCTAGTGGATTTAATGGTCAAAGTTTTGCGTTTAACGGATACTTACCTATTGACAATCAAGAGAGAAATAAGTCTATTAAGCAACTTGAACAGTTGGCTTTACAAAATGATCAAACACAACTTTTTATAGAAACCCCTTATAGAAACAATGCCATGTTTGACAGCTTAGTAAAACAACTTCATAGCAGCACAAATTTATGTATTGCATGCGACATAAGTTTGGCTAATGCTTTTATAAAAACTGCTCCAATTTCACATTGGAGAAAAAATAAGCCAGAATTACACAAGAGACCTTGTATGTTTATTGTAGGAAAATAGAAAAATAATCAAACAGTATAAAACCTTATTGGAATTGGACTTTTTGTCTAGCTACAACTTCAGCAAGATTAAAACCAGAAAATTTAGATAAATAATCTTCAATATCTGTACCATAAGAATCCGAAAAGTTCAAATCTCCCCAAGAACGTAGGTACTTTTTTACATTTCCTGCCCCTGCTAAGTGGGCTGCAGCAAGAATTCCCGACTCTGTGATAGTTATATCGTTGATCTTTAATCCTACATATCTTTTAATATCTCTTCTAAGAATCCACTTATTCCTAGCGGTGTTGTGATAAAAAATCTTTTCCTGCAAAGCAGCGTCTTGCATAAAACACTGGGTATTAAATTGACCAAAAAAGGCTAAGGTATTTTTACCAAACTGGTATTTTCCAAGATAACCGAGGGTATTTATTGAATGGTACTTTCCTTGGGATTCTTTAAAAGCCAATGCTTCTTTAAAACCCACATAATTATTTCCTGTATAAGGAATCAAGACATTAGAAAAATCAATAGATGAACTTGAAACGTTATAATTTAAGGCACCAACCACTAAATTAGATTTTGGAATGGGCTTAATCAACGGAGCTGTGTTTCGGAATCCTGAAAGAACCAAAATTATTGAAAAAGAAATAAGCGTTCTAAAACCTTTTTGCATAAAATAATTTAAACAGCCACTACTATTAATTTTCGCGCAAAGATAAGCATTTTTAACCTTACATGATTAATTAACTAATAATTAACAGTTTACAGTTACCTGCTGATACTTTTCCTGTTTAACCAATTAACATATTGCATTTTGTTCTTATTGTGTTGTTGGAGTGTTTTTGCGAAAATATGGAATCCAAAATTTTGAGTGTCTGCCACAAAATACAGGAAGTTATGAGATTCTGGATTTAAAACAGCCTCAATAGCAGAAATATCAGGCATAAATATTGGGCCAGGTGGAATTCCTGAATACAAATAAGTATTAAAAGGGGTGTCTATCTTTAAGTCTTTATATAAAACCCTTTTAATCACTTGAGTAAAATCTCCAGATTGATATTTAATAGAAAATATCACCGTAGGGTCTGCTTGCAACTTCATACCTTTTTTAATTCTATTCAAATAAACACCAGCGACTCTTGGCCTCTCAGAACTTTTAACTGATTCCTTATGAACTATAGCAGCTAAATGAATTACCTCTAAAGGTGACAATCCTAAATTTTCTGCTTTAGCAAGTCGTTGTGGAGTCCAAAATTCATGGTACTCTTTTAACATTCTGTCTCTGAATTTTTCTGCAGAAGTGTTCCAGAAAAAGTCATAGGTGTTTGGCAAATACATAGACAAAGCATTTTCAACATTAAATCCATTCTGACTAAGAAATATAGAATCTTTAAAGGCCAATAACAAACTTTCTGCGTCTGCTTCTATTTGATCTGCTACCCTAATGGCTAGATCTTCTAAACGCTCTTGGTTGTTAAAAGACAATGAAATAGTACTTGGCTTTGAACGCAATACATTTATTATCTCATTGTTATTCATCCCTTTAGATAATACAAACTTCCCTCCCCTTACGGAATTTAGATACCCCTTTTGTCTGGCTACTTTAAAAAAACTGTCTTCATTTAAAAGATGAGGAGATAATATATTTTTAAGGTTGTCATAATTTGTGCTGCTAGGAATATAAAGAGAAACTGTAGGTGTTTCAAATGATGTGTTAGGAGAAAATATAGCCCAATACACGTATCCACTAAAGGCAGAACCTATAAAAAATAATAACAATACTATCGCTATAACTATTTTTTTCCTATGTGTCATTTTATTTTTTTTTCTAAAATCAATGTGGTTTTAATGAGTCCTTTACAATCCTTTTCCAACGATTTTTCAACTACCCTATAACCTAGATTTTCAAACAATGAAATACTTACCGTATTATCAAAAAAAACTTTAGCCCTTAATATTTTTATTCCCCATTTATTGAGAACCTCTCGTTCTAAAAGCACTAATGCATTTTTAGCCAATGCTTGCCCCCTGAAGGCCAAGTCTAAAATAATACCTAAAAATGCGCTTTCATCTTGAGCATCATATTCAAACAAATCTAAAAACCCAACTGCTATTTCATCATTATCTATGACATACCTATATTGGCTACTAATAAATAAAGGTGTTGAAGCATTAGCAATATATTCTTGAAGAACATCCATAGAATAAGGTTCGTGATAATCTCCATAGATCATATTTTCTTGATTATTCTCAATATTGTGAAGAAAATCAAGATCTTCAAGTTTTATATCTCTAAGTATTAGCACCTTAAATACTTATTTCTCCTTTGAATACAAATTCAGCTGGCCCTTCAAGAAAAATTTTTGAATATCCCTGATCAACTTTAGTAAAATGAACTTTAAGCAGACCTCCTTTAGTATGTAATGAAATAGGAGATATATATTCTGCATTTTGCTCATGAATAGCAATAGCTGCTGCAGTAACACCAGTTCCACAAGACAAAGTTTCTCCCTCCACTCCTCTCTCGTATGTCCTTATTCTATGTAAACCTGTTGAATCTAACGACACAAAGTTAATATTAGCACCCTGCGCTCCATACATCCCATACCTCAATTTAGCCCCTTGATCATTTATATTTACTTTTTCAGTATCAGAAACAAACTGAACATGGTGAGGAGACCCTGTATCTAAAAAAATATACTTGCCTTTATTTTGAACTTCATCTACTTTTTTCATTCCCAAAATAACCTGATCTTCCTTTATCACTACTTCATGTGAACCATCCACAGCATTAAACAAACCTTCATTGCCAATTACACCTATTGATTTAGCAAAAGCAGCCAAGCACCTCCCTCCGTTGCCACACATAGTACTTTGCGCTCCATCCGAATTAAAATAGACCATTTTAAAATCAAAATTGGTCTCAGTTTCCAAAAGCATGAGACCGTCTGCACCTATACCAAACTTTCTGTCACAAAGTTTCGCAACAAGATTATGATTGTTTTTAGGAAATTGACCAGACCTATTATCTAAAATAATAAAATCATTTCCGGTACCTTGGTATTTATAAAAAGTAAGTGTCATTAAAATGGGTTTCATCTTCAAATATACTCAATTTATTAAGGTTTCTTTAGCAGTTAAAGCTCCGTTAAAATAAAAATCGTCTAAAGGTATTTTTATAATTTTGATCCGTAATCTTAAAATATTATAACACTATGAAAAAAATAATTCCATTTTTAATAGCTGCAGTTATAGGTGGCTTTTCAGGTAATTTTATTCAAAATAGATTATTACCAAAAGAGGTTGCTCCCTTAACAACAGACAATTTATCTTCTTTTAAACATACAAATTATAATTATTTAAGCACCAATGAGTCCCTTTCAGATTTTAGTATAGCTGCTGAAAAAACAATTCATTCAGTAGTTCATGTTAAAAACTTGAAAGAAGGAAATTTATCTAATAATAAAGCATTTGAATATTTCTTTGGATACCAATACAAATCTGCCCCTCAATTGGGTTCAGGGTCTGGAGTAATAATATCTTCCGATGGCTATATTGTAACAAACCACCATGTCATAGATAATGCTTCAGAATTATCGGTAACACTAAACAATAACAGTACTTACGAAGCGAAAATTATAGGCTCAGACCCACTAACTGATATTGCGCTAATTAAAATTGAAACAGAAGAATCTCTTCCTTACCTATCGTTTGGAGATTCAGATATGGCTAAAATAGGGGAATGGGTATTAGCAGTTGGAAACCCGTTTAATCTCACCTCTACTGTTACAGCAGGGATAATAAGTGCTAAAGCCAGAGAATTTGGTAAAAATCAATCATTTATTCAAACAGATGCTGCCGTGAATCCTGGAAATAGCGGTGGCGCATTAGTGAATACCAATGGAGATTTAATAGGTATAAACACCGCAATAAGTTCGCAAACTGGTTCTTATATAGGTTATTCATTTGCAGTACCGAGTAATACCGCAAGAAAAGTAGTACAAGATATTATGGAATATGGTACCGTAAAAAAAGCAGTACTTGGAATTTCAGCTATTACATCACCTGAATTACTATCCTCCAATTATGGGGTTGATGATTTAGAAGGAGTTTATATCTCTGGGATAGAAGAAGGATCTTCAGCAGAAGAATCTGGTTTAAAAGAGGGGGATATTATTAAGCAAGTAGATTATCTAGAAATAAAGAAGTTTTCTGATCTCACTGGTTATTTGGCCTCAAAAAGACCTCAAGATCAAGTTTTAATTAAGGTTTCTAGAGATGGAAAACTAAATGATTTTAAGGTGACATTAAAGGAAAAACAAACAGCACTTCTTCCAAACATTGGCTTTACTGTTAAGAATTTAACTCAGGAAGATCAAAAACGCTTCAAAATAAAAAATGGTGTAAAAATCGTTGGTGTACCAGTAGCTTATAAAAACTATGATCTTATTGGCAAAGTGGTTGTTTCTATAGACAATAATACCATTGTAAATATTGATAATGCCATTGAATTATTTCAAAATATTAACAAATTCAACCGAACAAGTATTAGCATGATTAATGAAAATGGAGAGCGTGAGCGACTCATCTTTCAATAGAGATTAAGCCTCTAATAATCAAGGGTTTTCATAAAATGAAATTTAGGTTTATATTTACAAAAACCTACTTTTTTATGAAAACCCTTTTTAGTCTTATATTGGTAATTTTCATCCATCATGAAACACATTCTCAAACCCAAAGGGAGATTTCCAGATCGAAAAAAGAACTCAATAATAATCTAGAAAATCAATTTGAATTAATATTGAACATCGGAAAAGACTATACCACAGATAGTATTCCATTTGAAGTTATTAAGAGAAGATACCTGATCGCTTTTAAAGAAAACCTAAAAGACAGTTTAATGCTCCAAAGCACTGAACTAAAAAGTCGCAAGGCAAAATTAAACTCCATTCAAAAAGCGTTTCAAGATATTGAGAATGAAAACACAAAACTCAAAAAAGAATTATCAAAAATTAGCACAAAAGAAAACAGCATTAATTTTATTGGGGGCAATATTAACAAAACACTTTTTTTTGCGATTAATTACATCATAATTATTACTTTAATTTTAAGCATTATATTTCTTTACAAACACTATTTGTCCAGCTCAAAAATTCAAGCAAATCTAATTGAAGCATTAAAAGTCTCTGAGGAAACCATAAATTCTAATAAAAAAAAGGGATTAAACAGAGAATTAAAATTAAAAAGGGAAATTCTTGAATTAGAAAAGCAGCTTCCAAAAAAATGAGCTATGGCATACAAATTAAAAAAAAGTAACTCTGGGTGCGTTAAAAAAACTCTCTCTGATTTTAGATCAATACAGGGTTTTTTATCAACAAGAGACCGATCCTATTAGGGCGTATGAATTTTTAAAGGATCGATATCGAAAAAAACAAAATATGATCTATCTGGCACCTTTAGATAAAAAATAGTTGGCTTTACACAGCTCTACCCTACTTACTCAACAGTCAGTTTAGAAAAATTCATGATACTAAATGATTTGTTCGTAACAAAAGAATGCAGAGAAAATGGAATTGCCACCAAACTCTTAAATAAAGCAAAAAAAATATTGTATTAAAAACAGGTATAAAGGACTGGCTTTAGAAACTGCTAAAAACAACCCGGCTAGAAAACTTTATGAAAGAGAACATTGGGTCTCAGATAGCAATTTTATTCACTACTTTTGGGCTAGAAAATAAGCCGATATAAATAGCACATCATCTCCAATGAGAATAGATATCATTACAGTACTTCCAGAATTATTAAAAAGTCCATTTGAAGCCTCAATTCTTAAAAGAGCCATTGAAAAAGAACTTGTATCTGTACATTTTCATAATCTTAGAGATTATACCGATCTGTCCTACAACCAAATAGACGACTATCAATACGGTGGGGGTGCAGGAATGGTCATGATGGTAGAGCCTATTGATAAATGTATTAGCAATCTGCAATCACAGAGATCATATGACCATGTTATTTATATGACTCCAGATGGAGAAACACTCAATCAGAAAACAGCCAATACCCTATCGCTTAGTGGTAATATCATTATCTTATGTGGCCATTACAAAGGCGTAGACCAAAGGGTTAGGGATATGTTTATTACCAAAGAAATTTCCGTTGGAGATTATGTGCTCTCTGGAGGTGAACTTGCAGCAGCCATACTTTGTGATAGCATCATAAGACTTATACCAGGTGTTTTAAACAATGAAACTTCTGCCTTAACAGATAGTTTTCAGGACAATCTTTTAGCCCCTGCAGTTTACACAAGACCTGCAGAATACAAAGGTCATAAGGTGCCCGAGGTTCTTATGAGTGGAGACTTTGGCAAAATTGAAAAATGGAGGGAACAATCTGCACAAGAGAGAACTCAAAAACTTAGACCAGACTTATTGTAAATTGTCAAATAGAGAAATCAAATTAATTAAAAAAACACGATTTTTTAATTGGTTGATTGTTAGAATAATATTATTTTTGCAGTCCATTAAATCCAACCTCTGACGAAAAACGTGAATGTTGTTTTTAATTCATTAATAAAGTATTTCATTACTATGGAAGCATTAGTAAAATTTGTTCAAGAAGAATTCGTAGAAAAAAAGGATTTTCCTAAATTTTCAGCTGGAGACACAATCACTGTGTACTATGAAATTAAGGAAGGTGAAAAAACAAGAACTCAGTTTTTTAGAGGAGTTGTTATTCAAAGAAGAGGAAACGGTTCTACCGAAACCTTTACAATCAGAAAAATGTCAGGTACTATTGGAGTAGAGAGAATATTTCCAGTGAACATGCCGGCCTTACAAAAAGTTGAAGTAAATAAAAAAGGTAAAGTTCGTAGATCTAGAATTTTCTACTTTAGAGAACTTACAGGTAAAAAAGCACGTATTAAAGAAGTTCGTTCTTAACCCCTTTTTTTATCATAAAACACCAACACCCATAGCATTTGTTGTGGGTGTTTTTTTGAATTATAGTGTCCTTATATTGTATATTTGACACCTAAAATGTTATCTGAATATGTCTAAGATTATTTATACTCAAACAGATGAGGCACCTGCCTTAGCTACACAATCTTTTTTGCCAATTGTCAAAGCATTTACTCACAATGCTGGTATTGAAATTGAAACCAGGGATATTTCTTTAGCCAGTAGAATTATTGCAGCATTTCCTGAAAAATTAAAGGAAAACCAACGTGTTCCTGATCATCTAGCAGCATTAGGCAAACTAGCCAAAGAACCAGATACCAACATTATTAAATTACCCAATATAAGCGCGTCCATTCCACAGTTAAAAGAAGCTATAAAAGAGTTACAAGAAAAAGGCTATAATCTCCCCAATTATCCTGATCAGCCAAAAAACCCTATAGAACAAGATATAAAAGCTGCATACGACAAAATCAAAGGATCTGCAGTAAATCCCGTATTAAGAGAAGGGAATTCAGATAGAAGGGCCCCAAAAGCTATAAAAAACTTTGCCAAACAAAACCCGCACAGTATGGGTGATTGGTCAAAAGATTCAAAGACATCTGTGGCAACAATGAGTCATGGTGATTTTAAATCGAATGAGAAATCTATTACATTCTCTAAAGCAACTACCCTAAAAGTAGTGCTTAAAGGAGCTTCAGAAACGAAAATCCTGAAAGAATCCATTGGGGTTCTCGAAGGAGAGATTATAGATGCTACTATAATGCAAAGAGAAGCTTTAGTAACATTTCTCAAAAAAGAAATGGCAAAAGCAAAAGCAGAAGGTGTACTATTATCACTTCACATGAAAGCAACCATGATGAAAGTATCTGATCCTATTATTTTTGGATTAGCCGTAGAAGTATTCTTTGAAAATGTGTTCAACCAATTTGGTTCCTTATTAAAGGATGCAGGAGCAAACGTAAACAATGGTCTTGAAAGTGTATTGACAACTATTTCTCAACTACCTGAAAAAGATAGAAAAGCCATTGAGAATGCAATCGAGGAAGCTTTTCAAAATGGCCCATCACTCGCTATGGTAAACTCGGACAAAGGAATCACAAACCTTCATGTTCCAAGTGATATAATTATAGACGCCTCTATGCCTGCCATGATCAGAAATGGAGGTAAAATGTGGGATAAAGAAGGTAAAGCCCAAGACACTTTAGCAATTATCCCAGACAGCAGCTATGCCTGTATTTATGAGGCAACCATAGATTTCTGCAAAAAAAATGGTGCTTTTAATCCTGCCACAATGGGTACAGTTCCCAATGTAGGGTTAATGGCTCAAAAAGCAGAAGAGTATGGTTCTCACGACAAAACATTTCAAATTGAGACAGAAGGGACTGTTCAAGTCATAGACACTACTACAAACAAGGTAGTCATGAGTCACGAAGCAAAAGCTGGAGATATATGGAGAATGTGCCAGGTAAAAGACGCCCCTATTAAAGATTGGATTAAGTTAGCCGTTTCAAGAGCAGCAGCTACAAAGACACCAACTATCTTTTGGTTAGACAGTCAAAGAGCTCACGATGCAGAATTAATTAAAAAAGTAGAAAAATACTTACCCGAATATCAAACAGAGGGATTAGAAATTTCAATAGCCACACCTTACGAAGCAACCTTAACAACACTTAAAAGGATTGCAGCGGGTCAAGATACTATTTCAGTAACGGGTAATGTTCTCAGGGATTACCTTACAGACTTATTCCCTATTTTAGAAGTGGGTACAAGTGCTAAAATGCTGTCTATTGTTCCTTTGATGAATGGAGGTGGCTTATTCGAAACAGGCGCAGGTGGTTCAGCGCCAAAACATGTAGAGCAATTTGTAACGGAAGGACATTTGAGATGGGATTCTCTTGGAGAGTTTCTAGCTCTAGGAGTTTCTTTAGAATACGTTGCAGAAAAAGAACAAAATAAAAAGGCCAAAATTTTGGCCGATGCTTTGGACACAGCGACTGAAAAGTTTCTAATCAACGACAAGTCACCCTCTAGAAAGTCAGGTGAGTTAGACATTAGAGGATCACACTTCTTTTTAGCCCAATATTGGGCGGAGGCTTTAGCTACACAAGAAAATGACAAGGTTTTGGCTGAAATATTTACCCCAGTAGCCAACGCACTAAAGGAAAATGAAGCTTTAATTGTAAGCGAATTAAACAACGCTCAAAATAGCAAACAAAATATTGGAGGATATTACAAACCAGATGAAAAACTGGTACAAAAAGCCATGAGACCAAGTCATATTTTTAATGAAATATTAAAAACATTGAACTAGGTGTCTAAAACCAATAGAGATATTTTATATTTAGGAGTACGGTATTTAGGAATTACCGTGCTCCTTATGTTTATAGCACCTTTTAGCATTTACGAAGCATTCAAAAATGCCACACATCCACTGTATATACCTGTGCTAATTTTTGGTATTCTGTCTGCCATAGCAGCAATTGCAATGGCATTTATTAGTGTAAAAACAATTGTAGATGCTTTTTTTAACAAAGAATAGCACCATGAGCTACTTATTGTAATAAAGCATATAGCACCAACACAGTAGCAATACCAGTAATACCCTGAAACAAAGTAGCTAAACTAAAGCTAGCAATTCCTTGCCTTACATTCAAATCAAGGCTCTTAATCACTACCCAAAAATAACTATCGTTTACGTGTGAAAGCGTCATTGCTCCTGAGCCAATAGCTAACACAGTAAACAATCTCCCGATGGAGTCCCCAATACCAAAGCTATTTAGCAAAGGTAAAACAAATGAAGCAGTGGTGAGTATTGCTACCGTGGAAGATCCTTGAGCAGACTTAATTAATGATGCGAAAAGAAAAGACAATAGTAAACCTAAATAAGGATTTGCGTAATTAAAATTAATAATAGCACTCAAATCTATAGATTTCAAAACTGCTCCAAAAGAACCTCCTGCTCCTGTAATAAGAATTATGACTCCTGCTTGCTTTAAAGCCTCACTTACCCATCCGTTTTTCTGCTCTTTTGGCGTAGACCAGGACAGCAAGTAAGAAATAAACACCCCTATAAGCGTTGCAATTATAGGGTTTCCTAAAAATAAAAATACATTCTTTAAAATTGAAACACTCTTTTCCTCAATACTAAAAAAAGAAGCCATTCCAATGAGTAGTATAGGCACTAGAATAGGCAAAAAATAAGCCCATTTAATTTTCAAAACCTTATCATTAATTTCAACCAGATTTTCAACTTCTAAACCTGAAATATTATCTTGTGAAAGAGCCGCATTTGACTTAAAAAAAGAAGCGTAAACAAAACCTACAAAAGATACCGGTATAGCCACCAAAAAACCATATTTCAATAAGTCAGATAAGGGAACATTCAAAATAGCAGCAGCTGCCAATGGACCCGGAGTTGGAGGGATAAAAACATGAGCAGCATATAATCCAGTTGCCAAACTTACCCCATAAAAAATAACATGAAAGCCTGTTCTTTTAGACAAAGCTTTTGGTATAGCGCTTAATATTACAAAAGCAGCATCACAAAAAACTGGAATAGCTGTAATGAAGCCAGTTACATTTAAAGCTAAGCCTGCGCTCTTGTTTCCAAAAACTGATAAAATAGCAGTTACAATATGACGAATTCCATTAGATTTTTCCAAAAATACACCAATAACAGCCCCTAAGACAATAATAACGCCTATACTAGATAGGGTTTGTCCAAATCCTGTAGTAATTAAAACTATAAGGTCAGACGGAGAAATACCAAAACACAGACCGGTAAATATAGCCGCGATGAGCAGCATTAAGAAAGGGTCTATTTTAAATTTAAGTGTCCCTATTACAATAAGCAATACAGCCAAACAAATAATTAATAAGCTTATCATGAAAGAGATTTAAAAAAATGAAACACTTTATTTTCTATCAGTGGAAATGGATCAGCAAGACATTGTATAATAGACGTCTCACCATCTAGTAATTTAACAACATGAGTATTTGTTATTGCAGTGGTATCATAATTACTTTGTCCACAGACCAGCAAAAGGGGCAAGTCATACTCATTTATAAGACCAACAAGTCTACCAATTAATTTACCATCAAACGAAGTGTTGTCTAAACTACCCTCACCAGATATAACACAATCAAATTTTTCTGCAACCAATAAGTTCTCTAAGCAAGCTATACTGGATAAAAAATCAAAACCATTGATAAATTGAGCATTCAAAAACACTTTTAAACCATAGGCAGTCCCTCCAGCTGCTCCGCCACCCTCAAGCGCAATATCATGCGAATAAGGAAAATTAAAACGATTCTTAAAAGCTAAAAAAGAACGATCTAAATCATTGATTATTTTTTCTGTAGCACCTTTCTGAGGACCATAAATACTGGCAGCACCTGTTGGTCCAAATAATGGATTTAAGACATCATTGACCACGTAAAAAGAGCAATAATTAATTTTATCTTTAAGAGAGTCTGTTAATATAAACGAATGAATTTGGGAAAGCTGGTCAAAAGCATAAGAAATTCTTTGCTGTTGAGCGTCTAAAAAAACAAAACCCAAAGCCTCTAACAAGCCTAAGCCCATATCGTTAGAAGCACTACCTCCCAAGCCAATATAAATAGAGCTTACTCCCTCTGCTAACGCATGCGCTATCTGTAACCCAACACCGTGTGTAGTTGCCTTAAGAATATTTAATTTAGGTACTTTTAAATGTCTTATTCCTACTGTATTCGACAATTCAATATAAGCGGTATTTGTTTCAGTATCTAATAAATAATAAGAGTCTATAGGAACCTGAAAAGCATTTACAGACCTCACAGAAATTTTTTCAATAGGTTTAAAATGGTAAATAGTATCTAGAAAACCGTCACCACCGTCAGATGCAGGTATGGTGGTAGATTTAAATTCAGTTCCATATACCTTAGCGAGCCCATTTTTAATAGCTTTAGATACTTGAATAGCATCTATACTTCCTTTAAACTTATCGGGTATAATCAAAAAATTCTTCACTTTTTAAATATACTACAACGCAAAGAATATTTCCTTGAGTAAAGGTCAAAAAAAATCCCGAACACATTGCTGTATTCGGGATTCAAAAAAAGGCAACGACCTACTCTCCCACTTGGTATAGCAGTACCATCGGCGCTGATGAGCTTAACTTCCTTGTTCGGAATGGAAAAGGGTGGGCCTCATCGCCATGATCACCTTAAATCTTGGTAGCTTTCTGTGGCTCTCGCCTTAGATACACTACGCTATATCTTAACATACTAGGACAGTGTGAGGAACAAGTTCCACACTCAATTTATAAAAATACTTCAATAACATAAGAGTAAAAGTCTGTGCAGCTCCCTAGCCTAAACCAGGGAGCGTGCGTGCGCAAGCCTATGGGCTATTAGTATCACTCGGCTACATACATTACTGCACTTATACCTATGACCTATCAACGTAGTCATCTCCTACGACCCTTTAAAGAAATCTCATCTTGTGGCGGGTTTCGCGCTTATATGCTTTCAGCGCTTATCCCATCCCGACATAGCTACCCAGCAATGCTCCTGGCGGAACAACTGGTGCACCAGAGGTCAGTTCAACTCGGTCCTCTCGTACTAGAGTCAAATCCACTCAAATTTCTAACGCCCGCAGTAGATAGAGACCGAACTGTCTCACGACGTTCTGAACCCAGCTCGCGTGCCACTTTAATGGGCGAACAGCCCAACCCTTGGGACCTTCTCCAGCCCCAGGATGTGACGAGCCGACATCGAGGTGCCAAACCCCCCCGTCGATATGAGCTCTTGGGGGAGATCAGCCTGTTATCCCCGGCGTACCTTTTATCCTTTGAGCGATGGCCCTTCCATGCGGAACCACCGGATCACTATGCTCTACTTTCGTACCTGATCGACTTGTAGGTCTCTCAGTCAAGCGCCCTTGTGCCATTGCACTCTACACACGATTACCAACCGTATTGAGGGCACCTTTAGAAGCCTCCGTTACTCTTTTGGAGGCGACCACCCCAGTCAAACTACCCACCACGCACTGTTCTCTCTCTCGAGAGTTAGGCCCCAAATAAGCAAAGGCTAGTATTTCAACAATGACTCCACAACGCCTGGCGACGCCGCTTCAAAGTCTCCTAGCTATCCTACACATTACTTATCCAGGGTCAATACGAAGCTATAGTAAAGGTGCACGGGGTCTTTTCGTCCCACTGCGGGTAAACGGCATCTTCACCGTTACTACAATTTCACCGAGCTCATGGCCGAGACAGTGTCCAGATCGTTGCACCATTCGTGCAGGTCGGAACTTACCCGACAAGGAATTTCGCTACCTTAGGACCGTTATAGTTACGGCCGCCGTTTACTGGGGCTTCAATTCAATGCTTCTTCCGAAAAATAACATCTCCTCTTAACCTTCCAGCACCGGGCAGGTGTCAGGCCCTATACGTCATCTTTCGATTTTGCAGAGCCCTGTGTTTTTGATAAACAGTCGCCTGGACCTCTTCACTGCGGCCCCCCATACAGGGGGCGACCCTTCTCCCGAAGTTACGGGTCTATTTTGCCTAGTTCCTTAGCCATGAATCTCTCGAGCGCCTTAGAATACTCATCCCAACCACCTGTGTCGGTTTACGGTACGGGCTGCTTCACTTGTTTTTCTTGGAGGATGATAAGCTGGATTATCACATTGGCCGAAGCCTCAGTGTACTATCAGTAGCTTGCACTACCTTCAACGAAGAATTCCGTCTCTTCGCACCAACGCCTCATCCCCGTCACTTTTAGTGTGAGCAGGTATCAGAATATTAACTGATTGTCCATCCACTACCCCGTTCGGGTTCGCGTTAGGTCCCGACTGACCCCCAGCTGATTAGCATAGCTGGGGAAACCTTGGTCTTTCGGCGTGCGGGTTTCTCGCCCGCATTATCGTTACTTATGCCTACATTTTCGTTTCTATGCGCTCCAGCACGGCTCACGCCAGCACCTTCAATGCCCATAGAATGCTCCCCTACCCCTTGTCAAAGACAAAGTCATAGCTTCGGTGGTATACTTATGCCCGATTATTATCCATGCAAAACCGCTCGACCAGTGAGCTGTTACGCACTCTTTAAATGAATGGCTGCTTCCAAGCCAACATCCTGGCTGTCAATGCAGTTTTACCGCGTTTTGTCAACTTAGCATACACTTGGGGACCTTAGCTGATGATCTGGGTTCTTTCCCTCTCGGACATGGACCTTAGCACCCATGCCCTCACTGCTTAACAACATTTTATAGCATTCGGAGTTTGTCAGGAATTGGTAGGCGGTGAAGCCCCCGCATCCAATCAGTAGCTCTACCTCTATAAAACTAGTTAAACGCTGCACCTAAATGCATTTCGGGGAGTACGAGCTATTTCCGAGTTTGATTGGCCTTTCACCCCTACCCACAGGTCATCCCAAGACTTTTCAACGTCAACGGGTTCGGTCCTCCACTTTGGGTTAACAAAGCTTCAACCTGCCCATGGGTAGATCACACGGTTTCGCGTCTACTACTACTAACTATGGTCGCCCTATTCAGACTCGCTTTCGCTACGGATCCGCACCTGAAGTGCTTAACCTTGCTAGTAAAAGTAACTCGTAGGCTCATTATGCAAAAGGCACGCCGTCACCCCTTACGGGCTCCGACCGCTTGTAAGCGTATGGTTTCAGGATCTTTTTCACTCCCTTATTCAGGGTTCTTTTCACCTTTCCCTCACGGTACTGGTTCACTATCGGTCTCTCAGGAGTATTTAGCCTTAACGGATGGTCCCGCTTGATTCATACAGGGTTTCACGTGCCCCGCACTACTCAGGATACCACTATAATTAACGCTCTTTACTTGTACGGGACTATCACCCTCTTCGGTCACTCTTTCCAAAGTGTTCTAATTCATTACGCAATCAATGTCGTGGTCCTACAACCCCAGTATTGCCAAAACAACACTGGTTTGGGCTAATCCGGTTTCGCTCGCCACTACTCCCGGAATCACTTTTGTTTTCTCTTCCTCCGGCTACTTAGATGTTTCAGTTCACCGGGTTCGCTTCCATTGCTGGATACTATACCTTCAATATAGTGGGTTGCCCCATTCGGATATCTGCGGATCACAAGTTATGTGCACCTCCCCACAGCTTTTCGCAGCTTATCGCGTCCTTCATCGCCTCTGAGAGCCTAGGCATTCCCCATACGCCCTTATCTAGCTTGTCGCCAGATCTTTTGCCGCCGTAAGTGCATCGCACTTACAACTGAGCATGCTCTTAATTATTATTTATTACAATACATATCCGAAAATATATATCGCTCGTATTTCCATTTTTTATCGTGCTGCAATCCCTGAAGATTACAATCACAATGTCCCAATATGTCAATGAACGTTTTTAATCTACTCCATAGTTCATGCCGTGTAGCAATCCATATAGTATCTGCAATTAATCGTGGAGAATATCGGAGTCGAACCGATGACCTCCTGCGTGCAAGGCAGGCGCTCTAGCCAGCTGAGCTAATCCCCCCATTAAAAACTCTAAAGTCTTTCAAGGTTCTAAGCATGTTACATAAGGTAACACCCAGTAACCCAACTTCTAAAATTTCCTAATTCTTAATGAACGTAATTTAATACTCCTCTAACAATAACGTTTTTAGTAGTAAGCCCTAAAGGCTTTCTACAAAATTAATTACTTTGAAAATAGAAAATATATTTTCTATTTATTTAAGTAATAACTTGTAGTCTCAGGCAGACTCGAACTGCCGACCTCTACATTATCAGTGTAGCGCTCTAACCAGCTGAGCTATGAGACTGCGCATTGTTAAATTTCTATCTCTAATATTATGTAAGTATCTCCTCCTACACAACACTAGTAATATATCTTAATTAAAAAGAACAGCAAGATGGAATAAACTATCCAAAAGAGTTAGGTACTTAAATCTTTTGGTTGTTTTTCTCTAGAAAGGAGGTGTTCCAGCCGCACCTTCCGGTACGGCTACCTTGTTACGACTTAGCCCTAGTTACCGATCTTACCCTAGGCCGCTCCTTGCGGTGACGGACTTCAGGCACTCCCAGCTTCCATGGCTTGACGGGCGGTGTGTACAAGGCCCGGGAACGTATTCACCGGATCATGGCTGATATCCGATTACTAGCGATTCCAGCTTCACGGAGTCGAGTTGCAGACTCCGATCCGAACTGTGACCGGTTTTATAGATTCGCTCCGCCTTGCGACGTGGCTGCTCTCTGTACCGGCCATTGTAGCACGTGTGTGGCCCAGGACGTAAGGGCCGTGATGATTTGACGTCATCCCCACCTTCCTCGCGGTTTGCACCGGCAGTCTCGTTAGAGTCCCCATCATGACATGCTGGCAACTAACGACAGGGGTTGCGCTCGTTATAGGACTTAACCTGACACCTCACGGCACGAGCTGACGACAACCATGCAGCACCTTGTAATCTGTCCGAAGAAAACTCTATCTCTAAAGCTGTCAGACTACATTTAAGCCCTGGTAAGGTTCCTCGCGTATCATCGAATTAAACCACATGCTCCACCGCTTGTGCGGGCCCCCGTCAATTCCTTTGAGTTTCATTCTTGCGAACGTACTCCCCAGGTGGGATACTTATCACTTTCGCTTAGCCGCTCAGAACTCAAGGTCCCGAACAGCTAGTATCCATCGTTTACGGCGTGGACTACCAGGGTATCTAATCCTGTTCGCTACCCACGCTTTCGTCCATCAGCGTCAGTTAGTACTTAGTAAGCTGCCTTCGCAATTGGTGTTCTATGTAATATCTATGCATTTCACCGCTACACTACATATTCCGCCTACTTCAATACAACTCAAGATAACCAGTATCAAAGGCAATTTTACAGTTGAGCTGCAAACTTTCACCCCTGACTTAATCATCCGCCTACGGACCCTTTAAACCCAATAATTCCGGATAACGCTCGGACCCTCCGTATTACCGCGGCTGCTGGCACGGAGTTAGCCGGTCCTTATTCTTACAGTACCGTCATCACCTTACACGTAAGGCTTATTCTTCCTGTATAAAAGCAGTTTACAACCCATAGGGCAGTCTTCCTGCACGCGGCATGGCTGGATCAGGCTCTCGCCCATTGTCCAATATTCCTCACTGCTGCCTCCCGTAGGAGTCTGGTCCGTGTCTCAGTACCAGTGTGGGGGATCTCCCTCTCAGGACCCCTACCCATCGTTGCCTTGGTGAGCCGTTACCTCGCCAACTAACTAATGGGACGCATACTCATCTTTTGCCGTAACCTTTAATTATTAATAGATGCCTATCAATAATACCATGAGGTATTAATCCAAATTTCTCTGGGCTATCCCTCAGCAAAAGGTAGATTGTATACGCGTTACGCACCCGTGCGCCACTCGTCAGCAAATTAGCAAGCTAATTCCTGTTACCGTTCGACTTGCATGTGTTAGGCCTGCCGCTAGCGTTCATCCTGAGCCAGGATCAAACTCTTCATCGTTGTTTGTTAAATAATTTCTAACAACCTCAATAAAAAACTCTTTCCCAAACTCTTTTAAGGATAATTTAATTCAATCTTATTGTAAAACCATATCAATATGATTCTACGCGCTGTCTTTTCAATATGTCTATGAACTTTTATTTATAACCGCTCTGTCTCCCAAAGCGGGTGCAAATATAGAACGAGTTTTTCGATTTGAAAGGCTAAAATAAAAGTTTTTTAATTTTTTTTTCACCCTATTTTAAAAAGCACTTAAAACCAGTCATTTGCATCCTCAAAAAAAATTAAGGGACATAAAATTAATACAAACAAATGAAGCCAACAAGAATTAAGGAGACTTTTTTTTGGTCTTCCATTTGTTATACAACTTGGCAAAGTCATAATTTAAAGCAGAGGCTTGATACTCCAGCTTATTCTCCACAAAAGCCCTTTGAAGAATGTCTTCTATAAGATAATCTTCCTGTACAAGATCTGGGTGAAACTCTTCTTTTAAAGAGATCTTAAACATTCTTGCTGTGGTGCTATACCAAAAAGCACGCCAACCAGAGCGCAGGTCTTTAACTAAGTCATATGATGAAAATCCTGTCTGTCTGTAAATAAGTTTTACCAGGATTTGTCCCTCGGAACGTGTAAGTTTCTTTAATTCATCTGAAAAAGTGCCTTCTATATACTTTTGCATTTGCTTGGTGTATTTCTTTTTCTTCCTATTGGAGGAAAGCTGCGAAATACTATCCTGCAAGCTTGTGAGTTTCTCAGCAGCCAACTTAGCATATGGGTATACTTTTATGGTTCTACGTTTGAGCAACAAATACCTATAAATTTCTTGGGTAGACTGAAACTTCAAATCTGCAAAAATAACTACCTCATTTAATGGAATAGATGTGGAGAAATAGTCATCTCCTATTAGTTTTACAAATTCTTTTTGCTTTTGATTTTGCAATATAGTGTCTTGGGCAGAAGAAATTCCACTACATAGGAGTACCAATACAATAATAAAAAGCTGTTTCATACGCTTTAAAAGTCACTATAATTTGTTCACAAAATTAAGGATAAAGAACAGACAACAGTGCTAAATAAAAGTGAATATTATTACATTAGCAGTAAATTTAGAAACATGGAACACAAGCCTATAATGACCGACGCTTCTCAAGCGTTTTTAGAAAAATACCTCAATAATGCAGCACCTACAGGTTACGAATGGGAAGGACAAAAGCTGTGGATGAATTATTTAAAACCATATGTAGACACTTTTATTACAGACACATACGGATCTGCAGTAGGGGTTATAAACCCAGACGCCCCTTTTAAAGTGGTTATAGAGGGACACGCAGATGAAATTTCATGGTATGTGAATTTCATCACAGATGAAGGACTTATCTATGTGATAAGAAACGGAGGATCAGACCATATGATTGCTCCGTCTAAATGGGTGAACATTCACACAGATAAAGGTATTGTTAAGGGTGTTTTTGGCTGGCCAGCGATACATACCAGGAAAAATGACAAGGAAGACACTCCAAAATTAGACAACATATGCATTGACATTGGTGCTAAAACTAAAAAGGAAGTATTGGAAATGGGGGTACACGTAGGTTGTGTAATCACCTATCCAGATACTTTCCAAGTGCTCAATGGCAATAAGTTTGTAGGTAGGGCAATAGACAATAGGGCTGGCGGTTTTATGATCGCAGAGGTAGCGCGATTGTTACATGAAAATAAGGTGAAACTTCCATTTGGATTATATATCACCAATTCTGTTCAAGAAGAAATTGGCCTAAGGGGAGCGGAAATGATTACCCAAACTATAGAACCAAATATCGCTATCGTTACAGATGTTTGTCATGACACCACTACCCCAATGATCGAGCAAAAAGTACAAGGTCTTACCCAGCTAGGAGATGGACCGGTTATTTCATATGCGCCTGCGGTGCAAAACAAATTAAGGGCTAGAATCATTGAAACAGCTGAGAAAAACAATATACCGTTTCAAAGAATGGCTTCTTCTAGATCTACAGGAACAGATACCGATGCCTTTGCATATAGCAACGGTGGGGTTGCTTCTGCGCTTATCTCACTACCCCTAAGATACATGCATACTACTGTAGAAATGGTTCAAAAAGAAGATGTAGAAAATGTCATTAGACTCATATACGAAACGCTTCTAACCATCAAACCTGGGGAGACATTCAGCTATTTTGACTAAATTACTAATGTATTGAATAAAAAAAGCATCCATTTAGGATGCTTTTTTTATACCTAAAACTTTAAAGCGTATTTAAAAAATAGCTGCAATAGCCTCCATTTCATCTAAAGAATACTCCATCTGGTCCCCACTATCCATATGCTTCAGTACCAAGATATTTTTTTCAATTTCATGAGCTCCTAAAAGGGCTACGTACTGTGCTCCTTTTTGGTGAGCGTATTTCATTTGCTTTTGCACCTTACTCACCGAGGGATATAAGTCACAGGAAATCCCTAATTTCCTAAGCTTATGCACCAATGTCATGGCTTTCAAAGATTCTGAATCCCCGAAATTCACAAAAAACACTTGCGGTCCAGCCAAAATAGCCTCTGGAAATAAATCCAAAGCCTCTAACACCAAATAAATACGGTCAAGACCAAAGGAAATTCCAACTCCACCCACATTCTGAAGTCCAAAAATTCCGGTGAGATTGTCATATCTACCCCCTCCTCCAATGGACCCCATAGAGACACCCTCAGGAGCAGAAACTTCTAAAATAGTCCCTGTATAATAATTGAGCCCTCGGGCCAGCGTTACAGAAATAGATACGGAACAGACAGAAAGGTTAGTGCGAGACAATGCCTTTAAAACATAAGCCATTTCAGAGACTCCTTCTAGGCCTACAGCCGATGTCGATAAAAATGTGGAGAGCGTATCCAAAACAGTCTCATTAGTGCCTTTTAAGTCAAACAAAGGAGCCGCCATATGAACTGCTTCCTGTGAAATACCCTTTTCCAGCATTTCAATAGCCACTTTTTCTGGACCTATCTTATCCAGCTTATCTAAGGCTACCGTAAAGTCAATGAGTTTGTCTGCAGCACCAATTACAGCTGCTATTCCACTGAGTATTTTTCTATTGTTTAGATGAATAAATACCCCCTGGAGACCTAAATCTGAAAAAACAGCGTCGTATAACTGTATCAGCTCTACTTCTTGAAGTAGAGCGCTAGAACCAACAACGTCTGCGTCACATTGATAAAACTCTCTAAACCTGCCTTTTTGAGGTCTGTCGGCACGCCAAACCGGTTGCATCTGGTAACGCTTGAAAGGAAAATCAATCTCGTTTTGGTGCATGGCTACATAACGCGCAAAGGGAACAGTCAAGTCATAACGAAGGGCTTTCTCCGAAATTTGAGGTGTTAATGCCTTAATGTCCTTAGAGACTAGCTGCTCGTCTGAAACTTTAGACAAAAAATCTCCAGAATTTAAAATTTTAAAAATCAACCGATCCCCTTCCTCACCATATTTCCCCATAAGGGTATCATAATTTTCAAATGAAGGGGTCTCTATTGGGTTAAAACCATAAAGCTCAAATTGACGCTTTATACAAGACATGATGTACTGTCTCTTATTCACTTCAATAGGAGAAAAATCTCTTGTCCCTTTTGGTATTGTTGGTTTTTGAGCCATATAAATTTAATTCTAAAAGCGTGTTATAAAAAAGTAAATATCGGTTTAATCTATAAGATTGTCAAACCACTGGTATAAATCGCCCTTAGTGATACTAGCCCCTTGTTTAATTAAATCAAATAACTCTGAGTTTCTGGGGTTTTTGTATGCTTTTGCGGCGGACAAATACTCCACAAAATCTCCCTGATAATTTTTCTTAAACCAAGCAAATCCAGTGGTGGTATTCAAATCAATGTTTGGATTGAGGACTTTAATCGAAATGAGTTTAATCTCTTTCTCAAGTGCCTCAAATAAATGCATGTGTTGGGCACTTATATTTTCTAAATAGGAAACCTTGTTTAATACACCTTCCCATATTAAATCGCTAAAAACGTCTAACTCCTCTTCAGCCACTTCTGGCTTTTGGACTTTAATCTCCTCCCACTCAATCGCTGTAATAGACTGGGTGGCCAAGAAATTGATGAATTCTGGGTGCAACTCTTCTAATTGCTCTTTAGTTAAACGGGTATATTTCATTTTGCAAAAATAAAAAAGGCGGTGTAAAAACACCGCCTTTTTTTAATTACATTTAAAAAAATGTTATGCTTCAGCAATTACCTCAAAAGCAATATCTATAATAACTTCTCTATGTAAACGAACCTGAGCAGTATATGCTCCAGTGCGCTTGATAGTTCCACCTGGTATGGTAATAAACTTTTTCTCAATAGCTTGTCCTGCTTTTTCAAAAGCAGCAGCAACATCTATGTTTGAAATAGATCCGAATAATTTATCTCCACCTGCAGTTTTTGCGGTAAGCTTAATCTCTAATTGTTTCAATGCATCTGCCAATTTATTGGCTTCTGCAACAACTTTTTTCTCTTTATGTGCTCTTTGCTTTAAATTTTCTGCCAATACTTTTTTAGCAGAAGAAGTAGCCATAGCAGCCAATCCATTAGGGATTAAATAGTTTCTACCGTATCCGTTTTTCACGTTTACAATATCATCTTTAAAACCTAAGTTCTGTACGTCTTCTCTTAATATAAGTTCCATGATGCGTTGCTTTTATTTTAATAAATCACCTACGTAAGGCATTAATGCAATGTGACGCGCTCTTTTTACAGCAGTAGCCACTTTACGCTGATATTTCAATGAAGTACCAGTTAATCTTCTCGGCAAAAGTTTCCCTTGCTCGTTTACTAACTTCATTAAAAAATCTGGATCTTTATAGTCTACATATTTAATACCAGACTTTCTGAAACGACAATATTTCTTCTGTTTGTTGGTATCTATGTTCAACGGAGTTAAATACCTGATTTCTCCATCTTTTTTACCTTTTGCTTGTTGCTCTATAGACATAATAATTAAGCTTTAGTTTGTAATTTAACTCTTCTACGCTCTGCCCAAGAAATGGCATGCTTGTCTAATTTTACAGTTAAGAATCGCATAATACGCTCATCTCTTCTGAACTCTTGCTCATAAGGAGTAATGACCTCTCCAGGAGCAGTGAACTCAAACAAATGGTAAAAACCACTTTTTTTGTGCTGAATAGCATAGGCTAATTTTTTTAGCCCCCAATTTTCCTTAGCAACCATTTTGGCGCCTTTACTAATTAAGAAATCCTCAAATTTCTTAACTGTTTCCTCTATCTGAGTATCAGACAGAACGGGATTTAAAATGAAAACAGTTTCGTAATGATTCATATGTTATATAATTTAAGTCTGCAAAAGTAAGTTTTTTTTCTGTATAAGCAAAAAATTTACAAACTCTAGTGAATTTAAGCACTTACCAATCTAATTAACCTGATTACCTATAAGTTTAACGATCTTTTACCTTCAATCTAACTCGTTTAAAATACAAAACAACAGAATAAAATAGTTTCACAACATTATAGCCTAAGTTCACATCATTTATTATAAATAGGTTAAAAGTTTAAATACATTTATGCAACCCAATGAAAATCCCAATTCATATGTCAAAGCTAAAATGTGTTATTGTAGAAGATTCAGAAATTCAAAGAATCACTTTAGATAGAATTATTAAATCACATCCAGATCTTGTCCTAGTGACAAGTTTCAGAAATGCAATAGAGGCAAAAAACGGTATTAATAACAGATCCATTGACCTAGTGTTTTTAGATATAGAAATGCCTTTAATTTCAGGTTTTGAATTATTAGAAACCTTAAACTACAAACCTCAAGTAATTGTTATAACTGGGAAAACAGAACACGCTCTCAAAGCCTTTGAATATGACGTTACTGACTTTTTACAAAAACCTATTCTACTAACTAGGTTTGATCTAGCGATAAAAAGAGCCATGCTAAAATATGAGCAAGATCACCAGAATAACGACTCTGAAAATCAAATTTTTATCCGATCTAAGATGAATAAAAAGAGAATTAGTTTTGGGGAAATTAAATGGATTGAAGCAAAAGGAGATTACGTAAAAATAGTCACTCTTGACAGTCATATATTAGTGCTTTCTTCGCTAAGGGCATTCCATGATTTACTTCCAAAAGACACCTTTATAAGAATTCACAAATCTTTTGTTGTTAACATTGTAAAAATAGATCGATTCAATGCTAGAGAGGTGGCTATTAGTGGTCAGGTTATTCCTGTAAGTAGAGCAAAGAAAAATTGTTTGACAGAAGCCATGAAATTAATGCAAAACGGCTAATGAGTTGACAATTTTTTAAAAAATGCTACAATATGCGTTGTAGAGTATTTAGGAAGAAATAACACTCAATAATCAAATTTAATAGGGGTCCACATTGAAGACAATTCTCACCCCTTTAAAAGGACTTACTGCATTAAAGGATTTTTCTAATCTAAGCAAAGAACTTTTCACTTGCTTAAGGGCGTACTGTGGGGGTGCTTTTAAAAGAATGTGTTTTATATACTGGTTTCTAACCCTAGAGACAACCGGGAATTCAGGCCCCAAAATTCCGGTCTTAAATATATTCCGCATACCCTTTGCAAACCAATCTGAGGCATCGTTCAATTTGTTGTAGTCTTTATGCTTTAGCGTTATTTTAATGATTTTGTTAAAAGGAGGGTATTTATATATCTCTCTCTGATACAATTGCTCCTTACACATGGATTTAAATTCATAAGTAGTTACCTGTTGGAGTATTTGATGTTCCGGATGGTAGGTCTGAATGAGGACTTTTCCTTTTTTTTCCGTTCTACCTGAACGTCCCGCTACCTGGGTAAGTAATTGGAAAGTTTTTTCATGCGCCCTAAAATCAGGAAAGTTCAGCAATGAATCTGCAGCCATGACCCCTACCAAACCAACATCTCTAAAGTCTAATCCTTTGCTCAACATTTGGGTACCTACAAGAATATCTATTTCACGCTGCTCAAAGCGATCAATAATTTGCTGGTAACCATCTTTAGCCCTAGTAGTATCTAAATCCATTCGGCCTACTTTAGCATCAGGGAAAAGAGTCTCTAAAGAAGCGACTACTTGTTCTGTGCCAAAACCTTTAGTAGACAAATCTAGGCTACCACAAGAGGTACATTGTGACTTTTTGTGTTCTTCATATCCACAATAATGACAACGAAGTACCCCAGCATTTGAATGAAAGGTTAAACTCACATCACAACTTTTACAATAAGGGGTGTGACCGCAGCTAAAGCATTCAACTACAGGAGCGTATCCCCTCCTATTTTGAAATAAAATCACTTGCTCCCCAGCAGACAAAGTCTCTTCTATAGCCCACCTAAGTGGCTCTGAAAAATGAAGTTTCATTTTTTTCTTCTTGTATTGATCCTTGAGGTCTATTAGATTAATACTAGGCATAGAAATGTTGGCATGCCTTTGAGTCAATTCTGCCAAACCATACTTTTGCTGAAATACATTTTGCATTGATTCCAAACTAGGTGTTGCTGAGCCTAAGGCAATAGAAGCCTGTGAAATATGAGCCAAAACAATCGCTGAATCTCTAGCATGGTATCTAGGTGCTGGATCAAACTGTTTGAATGAATTCTCATGTTCCTCATCTACAATAACTAGACCCAACTTTTTAAAAGGCAAGAAAAGTGCAGATCTAGCGCCAACAATTAGTTGCGCCTTGTGATTTTCATGAA
Source organism: Flavobacteriaceae bacterium (assembly GCA_018401115.1). Lineage (GTDB taxonomy): Bacteria > Bacteroidota > Bacteroidia > Flavobacteriales > Flavobacteriaceae > MAG-120531. The sequence goes on from JAGYKX010000005.1 coordinate 589,402, forward strand.
GCACATTTTGCCAAACTTCTACACGCTCTTGCAAATTGTATTTGGAATGATATACAGAGACCGAAGTGCCAAAATATGACTGAAGTCTAGTGATAAGCTGAGTTGTCAATGCAATTTCAGGCAGTAAATACAACACCTGTTCCCCCTTTAAAAGGGCTTCTTGAATTAAAGCCGCATAAACTTCTGTTTTTCCAGAAGCAGTAACACCATGTAAAAGCGCCACTTTTCGTTCCTTGAAATGAGACTTAATTGCAGCCAGTGCTTCTAATTGTGAAGGATTTAAAGTTTTAATCGGTACCGTTTTAAAATCTGAATCAAGTTCAACACGATCTATCCGCTTTTCTGATTTTTGTAATACCCCTTTAGAAACAAGTCCTTTTAAAGCAGCAGGACTTAGTCCATTCTTTCTTATATCTAAGTCGGTAATTACTTTTGAATGAGATGCCCTTGAGATAAAGAAGTTTAAAACCTCTAACTGTTTGGGTGCATTTTTAAGTGATAAAACTAAAGATTCAACACTTTTAGTATCTGAGAAGAAATATTTTGGAAAAGTGTACTCGTTTTTAAATTTTGGTTTATAGCGTGCTGTGAGTTGCTCCTCTACAACAACAAGTTTAAGGGTTAGGAGCACCTCTATAATATTAAAAATATTATCCTTTGGAACTAAAGTACTCAAAGTTTGAATAGGAAGTGATACTTCTGTGGACAGTGCATCCAAAACTATGTAGGCATTATCCGAAAGATCTGAGGTAAGTATATCGTGCTCCTTTTGCAAGATATCTGAGCGTCTTAGATGGGTTTCTCCCTCTAAAATCAGTGCAGTGGGAACAGCCGTTTTATATACCTCACCTAAACCACACATATAATAACCTGCCATCCAAGACCAATGCTTCAATTGTATCTCAGTAACAATAGGGGTCGCGTCTAATATAGAAAGTATTTTTTTTGGCTCATAAGAGCCTTCAAAATTATTGTGAAGAGAATAGACCAATGCAGTGTAAACTTTAGATTTACCAAAAGGAACGGCAAGCCGCATTCCAGGCACAAGAAATTTATATTCGGACAGCGTTAATTCATATGTAAATAATTGCCTTAAAGGCAGGGGAAGAATTACAGAAACAAAATACCTCATATTGAATCCCTTTTTCTTTTAACAATACCACTTTTCAATGAAAACAAACTCATATTGAGTTCAAATCCTAAAAGCAAAATATTTGAGTTAATCCATATGTAGAACATCATTATTAAGAGTCCTCCTAAAGCACCGTATAACTGGTTATAGGTGGAAAAATTATCAATGTATATTCCAAAAAAATAAGAGGTTAATAAAAACAATACTGTGGTCATAAAAGCCCCAACGGAAAAAAAATTGGTCTTGGTAGTCTCTGCTGTTCCAAAGAAATATAACACAGCTGTAATTAGATAAAAAACACCTGCAAAAAAAACAGTTTTTAACCAATAAACCAATTGCAATTCTTGATCTACTGAAGTAAAGGGATTGCTTTTTGAAAAGTCAATCATATAATCTAAAATGTAAAATTCAAAATAAACATACCCTATAGCACCTAATATAAATAATAAGGATAATAAAAGTCCTACAGCCAGCGCAAATAAATATTGCTTAAAAAAGTTTCTATTGAGTTTTGTATGGTATGAGTTTTCAAACCCGCCAAAAATCGCGTTAACTCCATTGGCCATTAAAAAAATAGACGCCAAAAACGAAGAAGACAAAAGACCAGAATGCTTTTGCTGCTTAATTTGATTAAAAATCTCAGAAAAATAATCTCCCGTTGCCGTAGGTAAAAAAGATTCCATAAACAAAAACAATTGCTCGTCGAATGCTTGGTCACCAATTTGAATGTATGGAATAATATAAGGCACCAGTGTTAATATGAAAATAAGCAACGGAAATAGTGCGGTAAAAAGTGAGAAAGAAATGGCACTTGCCCTGGTAGAAAGTGCTCCCCGAATAATTCCCAATAAATACATTTCAAGGAGATCGTATGCAGATAAACCCTCAAAACCGGGCAACTGAACTTTTTTAAGTAAGGACAACAAGGTTCTAAGTAGGGGTATTTTTTGAATTTTAATCTCAATCTCCTTTGACATGGTAAACGAATAGTCTTTGGGCTAAATTAATAAAAACAAATACCTTTGTGGGCATATCTGATTAAAATGACTATTAAACTAATTGCTGTAGGCAAGACAGACCAAAAAGAACTTCAACACCTTTTAGATGTTTATGTTTCAAGACTCAAGCACTATGTTAGTTTTAACATAAATATTATTCCAGATATAAGAAATAGTAAAAATCTAAGTGAACCTCAGCAAAAGTTAAAAGAAGGTGCTCTTATATTAAAGCAAACAACCCCATCAGATATCTTTATACTTTTAGATGAAAATGGGAAAAGTTATGACTCAATAGCATTTTCAAATTACCTTCAAAAACAAATGTTAAGTGGTCAAAAGCAATTGGTCTTTGCAATTGGTGGACCCTATGGATTCAGTGAAGAAGTATACCAAAGAGCCAATGGGAAAATAAGCCTTTCTAAAATGACATTTTCACATCAAATGATACGACTATTCATGGTAGAACAGTTATATAGAGGGTTTAGCATTTTAAAAAATGAACCCTACCACCATAGGTGAAATAATTTTATGTCAATAAAGCTACCCTTGTAGTACTGTACCCCTCTCGTACTAAACCCTTTTAGTACAATACTCTAAATTTAATGGTATTAGGTATTTCCTTTAGTGCCTTAATAACTTCTCTATTATAGCCTTTATCCAAATCAGAAATTACATAACCGACCTGAGCATCAGTGGATAGAAACTGACCACTAATATTCATGTCAAAAGATGCCAACACTTCATTGATTTTAGCCATTATTCCTGGAACGTTTTTATGAATATGTAAAAACCTATGGGCATTTTGTTGCTTTGGCAATCTAATATTTGGAAAATTCACAGCGTCTACTGTGTTTCCAGAATTTATGTACTCCATAATCTTATTGGGCACAAAGTTAGCAATATCTCTTTGTGCTTCTTCTGTACTTCCCCCGATATGAGGGGTTAAAATGACATTTTCCATACCTTGGAGCGCAGTCACAAAGGCCCCATTACTTATGGGCTCCTCAGGATAAACATCTACTGCAGCTCCACCCAAACGACCAGATTTTAATGCACCAACCAAGGCTCCAATATTTACTACAAACCCTCGTGAAAGATTCACCAGTAAGGCTCCTGGCTTCATAGCGTCAAAAGCATCTTTATTAAAGAAATCTTTATTAGCCTTGTTGTCGTCTATATGTAAGCTTACTACATCTGAAATTTCTAAAAGTTCATTTAACTGATCGCATTTTGTAGCGTTACCTATAGACAACTGATCATTTACATCGTAAAAGTAAACATGCATTCCCATAGCTTCTGCTAAGACAGACAACTGCTTACCAATATTTCCGTAACCAACAATACCCAAATTTTTTCCCCTTACTTCTCTTGAGTTTGCAGCTGTCTTGTTCCATTGTCCATTATGAATTTCTGTACTTCTTGGGAAGATGCTCCTCATTAACATAATAATCTCACCAATAGCTAATTCCACTACAGATCTCGTGTTACTATATGGAGCGTTAAATACAACCACTCCTTTTTTCTTGCAGGCGTCTAAATCAATTTGAGTAGTTCCAATACAAAAAGCACCTACAACCATTAATTTATCTGCAGCTTCTAAAACTTTCTGTGTGAGTTGTGTTTTTGATCTAATTCCCAAAACATGGACCCCTTTAATCTTCTCAATTAAGGCGGTTTCATCTAAACTGGTTTTTACCTGCTCCACTGAAAAACCATCTTTTGAAAGCTTTTTGAAAGCTTCGGGGTGAACATTTTCTAGTAATAAAACTTTGATTCTATTCTTGGGGTAAGAGATGTTTCTAGGAAGGTCATTAACGAATAAAAACTCATCTAAATTTGGGGTTACATGATCTGCATTTGCAGTTGCTTTATCTCTGGATACATTTTCAGTATAAGCAAAGAACTTATCCGCAATCCCTGCTTCTCTCATCACATAATCGCTGTAACCATCACCAATTACCTGAACTTCACCCTCTAAATTCATTCGCTTCAGGCACTCAATTTTTCCGTTGTGAGAAGACAATACATTTTCTTTATCAAAGCCTGTAATATTACCCTTTTTATCATAGGTAAATGTATTAGCATACACTTTATGGGCTGGTATATTATATTTTGCCACAATGGGTTCTATAAATTCCTTGAAACCGCATGAGATGACATATATATCTTCAGAATATTTCTCAAAAAACTCTTTATTTCTCACTATAGACTCAGACACTTTATTTTGTAATTCTTGAACCAAAGTATCCAAATCTGCTTTATTGGCATGTAACAAAGACAGCCTTCTCTCCAAGGATTCTGTAAAGGAAATGTCTCCGTCTATACCAAGGTTTGTGATAGCTTGGATTTCTGAAACTACTGCGTCTTTTTCAGGCTTATTAGCTAAAGTAATTTCTGCCAAAACATCTAATGCTTCTACACTTGTCAAAGTACTATCAAAGTCAAAAACGTATTTCTTACCCACGATAAGGAATTTTAAATTAAAGGTTAAAAATAGCTAATATTTATGCTTCACAAGCGCTTTGCCTATTCATTTTTAAAGGAGTTATGCACATAATAAACAATATTCACAAAAATGTAATTTAATAAGCAAAAACACACAATTCCAAAATAAAACCTTGGATTTGTTGAGAATTTATGACACAGATGAGGAGATAAATTTGAAGTATCTTTGAAAAAAATATTTTAGATGAAACTCATTTTTGCTACACACAACCAAAACAAACTCACTGAAATAAAATCTCAACTCCCCAATAATATTGAAATACTTTCGCTACAGGATCTGTCATTTAATCAAGAAATTCCTGAACCATACCACACATTAGAAGAAAATGCAGCAATAAAAGCAAATACTATTTTTAATTGCTTTAAAGAAACCTGTTTTAGCGACGACACTGGATTATTCGTTCCAGCCTTAAATGGCATACCTGGAGTAAAGTCTGCAAGATATTCAGGACCCAAAGCTACTCCAGAAAACAATATGGATAAATTACTTAAAGCCCTTGAAAATATCACCGATAGAAAAGCTTACTTCCAAACAACCATTGCATTAAAAACAGCAGCAGAAATAAAATACTTTACTGGAAAGGTCCATGGCACTATTGCTTTAGGCAAAAAAGGGAACGGAGGCTTTGGGTATGACCCTATTTTTATACCAGATAATTACACAAAAAGCTTTGCTGAATTACCCTTAGAGATAAAACAAAAAATTGGACACAGAGGCAAGGCAATTAGGTCACTAATCACCTATATTAAAAGTCATAAGTTTCAATAAATTTAACAAAAACCTTGAATGTCCAGTAAAAACAACACAATACAACCCATAACTTAAGCTTTAAGTTTCAAGGTATAGTGGTTTATTTTTTGTAATTTTGCAACTTCAAATAACGCCGCTAGTATAGCATGTGTTGCGCTGAGTAAAAGGTTAGTAAAAGGTTAATCGCTCTATGCAACAGACATATTTGCGATTAAACATTTAAAAATGACACCATTTTCAGAATTGGGGCTTCAAGAGTCCCTACTCAAAGCTATTGAAGATTTAGGCTTTGAAAACCCATCAGAAGTCCAAGAAAAAGCCATTCCTATTTTATTAGCAGACCACATAGATTTAGTGGCACTTGCACAAACTGGCACTGGTAAAACAGCTGCTTTTGGATTTCCACTTATTCAAAGAATAGACCCTACCAGTAAAACAACACAAGGTTTAATTCTTTCTCCAACAAGAGAACTTTGTCTGCAAATTACCAAGGAAATTCAAGCTTATTCAAAATACGAAAGAGGATTAAATACTGTAGCCATATATGGTGGTGCAAGCATTCAAGATCAATCGAGACAAATACAGAGAGGGGCTCAAATTGTAGTAGCTACTCCTGGTAGAATGAAAGATATGATCAACAGGGGAATGGTAGACATTTCTAAAATTGATTACTGTATATTGGATGAAGCAGATGAAATGTTAAACATGGGATTCTTTGAAGACATCAAAGATATTTTATCCAATACCCCTAAAGAAAAAGCGACCTGGTTGTTTTCCGCTACCATGCCAAAAGAAGTGGCTATTATTGCTAAAAAATTTATGAATAGCCCACAAGAGATTACTGTGGGAACTAAAAATTCAGGAGCAACGACGGTGAAACACGAATATTATGTGGCCGGAGGAAGGGACCGTTACCCAGTATTAAAAAGACTTGCAGACACAAATCCTGACATATTCTCGGTGATTTTCTGTAGAACAAAAAGAGATACTCAAAAAGTAGCAGAGAACCTAATTGAAGACGGATACAATGCAGGAGCACTTCACGGAGATTTAAGTCAGAACCAAAGAGATTTGGTCATGAATGCTTTTAGAAAAAAACAAATTCAAATGTTAGTTGCTACAGATGTGGCAGCTAGAGGAATTGATGTAGACGACATTACACATGTTATAAACTACCAACTTCCAGATGAAATAGAGACCTACAATCACCGTTCGGGAAGAACCGGAAGAGCAGGTAAATCTGGAACATCCATGGTAATTATCACCCGCTCAGAAATGAGAAAGATAAAAGCCATAGAAAACAAGATTCAAAAGAAATTTATTGCAAAACCTATTCCAACAGGAATGGAAATATGCGAAATTCAACTATACCACTTAGTAAATAAAATTAAAGACACAGAGGTAAATGAAGATGTAGAGAACTACCTTCCGGCTATTAACGAAATTTTAGAAGGTATTGATAAGGAAACATTGGTTCAAAAAATTGTATCAGTTGAATTTGGTCGCTTCTTTAACTATTACAACAAAGCAAAGGATTTAAATGCCAATGATCGAGAAAGAGGAGAAAGAGGAGAAAGAAGAGATTCTGACAGTTCAAGAGAAAGAGGTGCTTCTAGAAACTTCGGAGGAGATGGATCTACCCGTTATTTCATAAATATTGGGGAGAAAGATGGTTATGATTGGATGTCCTTAAAAGATTTTTTAAGAGATACTGTCAACCTTGGTAAAGACGACATTTTTAAAGTAGATGTTAAAGAAAGTTTTTCATTCTTTAATTCAGAAGCAAATGTTGAAGAAGCCATTTTAAGTACTTTTAAAGATCTAAAGGTAGACGGGCGCTTTGTTAATGTTGAAGTCTCCAACAATCCAATTGGAGGTGGCTCAAGCAGAGGTGGCGGAGGCTTTAAAGGTAGAGGAAGAAGTGTTTCTGGTGGCGGTGGCAGTTTTAGAAATAAAGAACGTGGTGGTTACAAAGGTGGAGGATCTTCAAGATCAGATGGTCCATCTAGATCTTCCAGTTCAGACAGATCTGATTCAGGAAGAAGGGGTTCAAGAGATGGAGGATCCAGAGATGGAGGTAAGTCTTTTGGTGGGTCTCCTTTCTCAGAAAACAAGAAAGGTAAAAGAAGAAACGGATTTATGTAATCATATATTTTAGTTAAAAAAAAGGCGCCTAGGCGCCTTTTTTTTTGTTTTCCATCCTATCTTTATGCTAATCTTAAGATATGAAAAATTACACCCAAATCATTAAAGCAGTCCTATTTGCTTTTATTTTTTTTCTGGGACTTCAGTCTATTAAGGCTCAGTCAGATGAAATAAGTGCAACTATAATTAATGCGCAAACACAAGAGGTTTTAGAAAGTGTTCACGTCATAAATCTTTCTCAAATAAAGGGAACTATTACAGACAAAGATGGAAATTTCACAGTCCCTGCAGTAGCCAATGACACCTTACTTTTATCTTATTTAGGTTTTAAAACAATTAAGGTTAGGGTGACCAATGATATGATGACTTTTCAAAATACAAAAATAGCCTTGACAGAGCTTGCATATGCATTAGAGGAAGTAGTGCTAAAACCATATCAACTCACTGGATATTTGGAAATTGATATCCGAAAACTACCTGTAAATACAGCATTTCAGTATAGTATTTCTGGTCTAAATGTAAGTTATGAAGCTGGAAATAAACGTGCCTCTTCAGTCTCGAAGGTATTAGGTGCAATATTAAATCCGGCAGACCTTTTAAGAAATTTATTTGGAAAGAAGCCAAAGCAAATGAGAAAGCTTAGACAGATTAAAGAAGACAATAATATAAAAGACTTGCTAGCTTCTAAATTCGACAGAGAAACACTTATTGCTTTGCTTCAAATTGAAGAAGTAGATATTCAAGACATACTCAGTAATTGCAATTACTCTAAATCTTTTATTAAAACTGCCAACGACCTTCAAATTCTAGACGCTATTAGCGGCTGCTATGAAGAATACAAAGTTTTAAACAGGCAAAAATAAAGCAATTTACTATCTTGCTTCTTGTTAAATTAATATCTCATGAAGCAATCTATCCTTTTTTTAGTTACACTTTTTTTGTCATTTTTTCTTCAGAGTTGCCAAGAACATGGCAACCAACAATTACTGACTCAAAACAATCCTTTTGTTTGGGAAAATGCCCATATGTATTTCCTATTGACAGACCGATTCAATAACGGGGATACAACAAATGACATAAACTTCAATAGAACTAAAGAAACCGCAATGCTAAGGGGTTTTAAAGGTGGAGACTTCGAAGGCATTACACAAAAAATAAATGAAGGTTATTTTAATGACTTAGGGGTTAATGCACTCTGGTTCTCCCCTGTTGTAGAACAAATTCACGGTGCTACTAATGAGGGCACTGGAAACACCTATGGATTTCATGGTTATTGGACCAAAGATTGGACCGCTATTGAACCTAACTTTGGAACAGAAGATGCTTTTAAAAAACTTGTAGAGACCGCTCACGAAAACGGAATAAGGATTGTCATGGATGTGGTATTAAACCATACAGGCCCTGTTACAGAACAAGATTCTGTGTGGCCAGCAGACTGGGTGAGAACTTCACCTGCCTGTACTTATGATTCTTATGAAAATACTACAGCATGTACCCTGGTAAAAAACTTACCAGACATTCTAACAGAATCTAACAAAGAAGTTTCATTACCCAATTTTCTAATGGAAAAATGGGAGAAAGAAGGAAGACTGGAAGAAGAATTGTCCTCTTTAGAGGACTATTTTTCTAGAACCGGATATCCTAAAACACCTCAGGCATACATTGTGAAATGGCTCACAGATTATGTGAAAGACTTTGGAATAGATGGTTTTAGAGTAGACACCGTTAAACATGCCTCAGAATCTGCTTGGGACATGCTTTATGAAGAAGCCTCTTGGTCTTTTGATCAGTGGAAAACGTCTCATCCAGAAAAAACACTAGACAGCATCCCATTTTACATGATGGGTGAAGTGTATAATTATGGCATCTCTGGAGGGAGGAACTATGACTTTGGAGACCAGAAAGTAGACTACTACAGTCATGGTTTTCATTCTCTAATCAATTTTGAACTTAAATATGACGCAGATAGACCTTATGCTGCAATTTTTAGAAAATACGACAGCTTGCTTCAAGGCCCTTTAAAGGGTAAAAGTGTTCTAAATTACCTCACCTCTCATGACGACGGACAACCCTATGACAAATTAAGAGAAAAAGGATATAGAGCTGCCAACGTACTATTATTGACTCCTGGCGGGTCTCAAATTTACTACGGAGATGAAACCAATAGAGATTTAGATATCGCTGGAACAGAGGGAGACGCGACCCTGAGAAGTTTTATGAACTGGGAAAACATACCCGACAAAGAAGCCTTATTAGAACACTGGCAAACCTTGGGAAAATTTAAAGGAAACCACATAGCTGTGGGTGCGGGAAAACACTTAGATATTAGTGAATCTCCATATGTTTTTTCAAGAATTTATAACCAAAATAATATTATAGACCAAGTAGTCGTTGGATTAGATCTAGCCAAGGGTGATAAAGAAATTTCAGTAGGAACAGTGTTCAAAAATGGTCAGACACTTAAAGATGCTTATTCAGGAGCTACCGTTCAGGTGAGAGAGGGAAAAGTACAATTTAATTCTCCTCACACTATGGTATTGTTAGAAGCGCTTTAATTCGCTAACTGTCCATTTTTGTATTTCAGTGCGTATTGATAAATAACCCTATTGCGTTCTGCCCAGGCAATGAGACCATTTTTCTCATCTTCTGTGAGTGATCCATGGGTCCATGCATATTCTTTTAGTGGCATTTCTCCTTCTTGAACTTCCTCTACAAGTTCCTCTATTTTATGGTCTTTCTTTTTAGTGGAATACTGCTCCCAATTGGAGAAATTAAGATGTTTTTTACCGTCTACCACATGAGCGTCTATCCAATAAGAAACTGGCGCTATATTGTTATACCAAGGGTATTCGGTATTATTAGAGTGACAATCATAACACTTTGACTGTAGGGTAGTTAAAATAGGTGTAGGAGGATTGGTCTCTTTTTCAAAAATGCTGGTGCTATAAGTTTTAGAAATATTTTTCTCCGGTCTGTAAAATTGCATCCCTATGAAAATGAGGCTTACTAACAATAGAACTTTTTTTACCATATTCTTCAATTTATTACCATTTGTGTTTACACAAAAATACATATTTTTAAAATTAGAAATGAATGGAAATGCACCATCAAATGAAAGAATTATTCGAAGAAGAATTAGCCAAATGCTCGGGAAGTCTTTCAGATAGAAAGGCTATTGCAGATTTAATTCTTAAAAATAAAGCGGTATATCGCTACACTTTGGAAAAAATCACCACTCCCCATAGCCCTAATATTCAACGCTTGTGTTGGTCTTTAGACATTGCTTTCTTGGAGTATCCATTGTATTTCAGGGAAGCATTTCCGTATATTGTCAAAGGACTTTGTGTACAAAAAAAACGACAGTTGCTTGAGATCATTGATGAAAATTTGTGCCGCTATGTCACAAGACCCTTATTATTTTTCTCGGATAAAACAAGCCCCCAAAAAAAGTAATTCATTAGTTGAGAGGGCCTTAGAACTATTGACAGAGCCCCACAAAGTAGCTGTTCAAGTTTATGCAATGGAAACGCTCTTTAGATGGCGCCATGAATTTAAGTGGATTAAAGAACACTTAGCAAATCTGATCGAATCTCAAATGGAATGGAAAACTGCCGCTTATAAAGCTAGAAGTAAAAGACTTTTAAAAACACTTAAAAAGGAGTCCCCCTTCCCTATAAAGTAATTTTTTAAAACGTGTACTACAATAGAGCCACTGTGAACGCTTAAATAAACAATTTCTTTACAAAGGTTTTCCTATCTTTGCCCCTTAATTAAATTATCATGGCATTAGACGCATTACACGCCATTTCTCCTATAGATGGGCGTTATTCAAATAAAGTATTCAATTTATCTCCTTTTTTCTCTGAAGCAGCCCTTATCAAGTATAGACTGCTAGTAGAAATTGAGTATTTCATAGGACTTTGTGAATGTCCATTACCTCAATTAAGCGCCTTTGACAAGAACTTATATCCAAAATTAAGAGAGATTTACACTCAATTTAGCGATGCAGACGCTATGGCTATTAAGAAGATTGAATCAGTAACAAACCACGACGTGAAAGCGGTGGAATACTTTATCAAAGAAAAGTTTGACGCTTTAAATTTACAATCATTCAAAGAGTTTATTCACTTTGGACTTACCTCTCAAGATATTAACAACACAGCCATTCCACTTTCTCTAAAAGAAGCCACCCAAACCGCTTATATTCCGACACTAGAGGCCCTTATTGAGCAACTCAAAAGCTTGAGTAAAGAATGGGCAGACGTTCCATTACTGGCTAGAACCCATGGACAGCCGGCATCGCCTACAAGGCTAGGGAAAGAAATTATGGTGTTTGTAGTGCGGCTTGAAAATCAATTAAAAGACTTGAAAACCATTCCTTATGGTGCTAAATTTGGTGGCGCTACTGGAAATTATAACGCGCATTTTGTAGCATATCCTTCGATAGATTGGAGGCATTTTGGCACTCAATTTGTGGAGAATACTTTAGGGCTTTCTCACTCTTTTCCGACCACCCAAATAGAACATTATGATTCTATGGCCGCTCTTTTTGACGCCATGAAAAGAATCAATACCATACTTATAGACTTAGATAGGGATTTTTGGACCTATGTGTCTATGGATTATTTTAAACAAAAAATTAAAGCCGGAGAAGTGGGTTCTTCTGCTATGCCGCACAAAGTAAATCCTATAGATTTTGAAAACTCAGAGGGTAACTTGGGAATAGCCAATGCTCTTTTCGAACATCTTGCCGCCAAATTACCCGTGTCAAGATTACAAAGAGATTTAACAGATAGTACCGTTTTAAGAAATATTGGGGTCCCTGTGGCACATACCATCATTGCTTTTGCAGCAACACAAAAAGGGCTTTCTAAATTACTACTCAATTCAGATAAAATTGCACTGGATCTCGAAAATAACTGGGCAGTAGTAGCAGAAGCCATTCAAACAATTCTAAGAAGAGAGGGTTATCCAAACCCTTATGAGGCTCTAAAAGGTCTCACGAGGACCAACAGTAGAATTGACCAAAAAAGTATGGCAGATTTTATTGAAACATTAGATGTTTCAACAGCTATTAAGCAAGAACTAAAAGCGATTAGTCCAAATAATTATACTGGAATTTAACGACTATATTTCAACATAAAAAGCCCTAGTCACCTCATTTCATGGCGCCTAGGGCTTTTTTAATTGCTAGTTAAATTATATCCCCAGATCAGGAAGCAAGTTTTTAAAATCTTCAGCAGACGCTTTAGACATTTGAAGCGCTTCTACAAATGGCTTTAGGTGTTTAGGATTCATTCCATCTCCAATCACTCTTACAAGTACAAAACCTTCCTGTCCCCCTTTGGCGTAAATGACAACTTCTTTTATTGCGTCTTCTGTACCTAAATAAGAAACAGCGCCTTTGTAATCTTCTGCGTTTAATTTCATGAGCTCGGTGTAGGCACTATTAGAAAGAATTTTAAGAACTACGTCAGATTCTACGTCCAATTGAGCTGGCTCATTGACAGATTTTCTGTAAATAAGAACATTGAGCTTTTTTAAAGTAGCCAAGGCCTCTTGCTGGTCTGTCTGTAACGAATCTACCGCTATGTTTAAAATAGAAGACGGCAATGTGAGACTTATAAAATTAGGGTCTTCTGACTTTTCTACAAAATAGGATTGTAACGTAGGTCCAGAATTACAAGCAACCATACTAAGTGCCAAGAATGCTATTCCCAAGGTCCAGTTGAATCTGTGGTTAATTAGTGATTTTTTCATTAGGACTGTTGTTTTTGGTTTACTTTATTTAACTCCTGAGGTAGGTTCATTTTAGTAATAAGGGCATTGATCTTGTTGAGATCAATATCTCCGCTTAAAGACAACAATACGGTTTCTATTTGTCTACCATTAATATCTATTTTTTCTAACTCAGATATCCCTGAAACGAACATTAAAAGTTCTTTTACATGATCGTCATCTTTACCTTCTTGTACGTAAAATTTTATCTGTGTGTTTTCATCAGTAAAACGCATGAGTTCTGAAAGTCTAGAAGATTTCAAGTAAGATGCCACATCACTACTCATGGCTGCTGCAACCTGTTTGTCTGTGGTCGTAAACACTTTTAAACTCGTAATACTCTTTGCAATATCAATAAAATCCTTGGTTTCTTTGTCTTCTGCTACGACTTCGAACTTGGCCAATAAAGAGAACATACTCTTACTTATGACCATGGAGCTTACGGACTTATCATTTTCGTATTTATCGAAAACAGATTGGCTAAAACCAACACTCACTGTGGCAAATAAAAGGGCTGTTAATACTATTTTTTTCATAGTTTCTATTTGTTTTTAGATTTATAAATTTTTGCTTTTGCTTGTTCAAATTCGTTTAAATAGACTGCAGGGGCAGTGGCTTTTTGGTAGTTTTGTGCCAAAAGCGAAAAAGCTTCTAGCGTTTGTTGGTAGGCAATTTCTGCTTGCTTCTTTTGATAGTAGTTTCTACCAGAAAAAATAGATACTGAAAAAAGTATTGTCACTACTGCGACATGTGACCACTTTGAGGCCCACCATTGATAAGTGTCCTTTTCATCAGATGTATGCTGGTCTTCCCATGGAGACCAGTTCTCTTGGTGCGCAGCCTCAGCAGACGCCTCATGTGAAAGGTAGTTAAAAAGTACCTTGTAAGGGGCTAAATCAGCCGGTATGTCTTCTCTTTGAAAGAAAGCTTTGAGCGCTTTTTCCTCAGAAACATTCGTTTGTCCCTCCAAATACTTTTCTATTAGTGTATTAATTTTTTGTAAGTCCATAGGCATGGTTTTTTACTAAGTGTTTTTTTAATGTCTTTCTGGCACGAGAAAGGGCTACTCTTATCGCAGTAGGTTTCATAGCTACTACTGCCTCTATTTCTGTATAGGATAGGCTCTCAATATCCCTGAGTTGTATGAGCAATCGTTGCACTTCAGGCAACTCCTGCATGGCCTTTTCAACAATAGATAAACTATCCTTGTGCTCTAAAGCCTGTGACAGACTATCAGTCGCTTTCTCATAATTCACATGTACCAATCTCAAATGACTCCCCTGTTTAGACTTTAAACGATCCAAGCAAAAGTTTTTAGTCATTGTCATGGCGTATGCCTCTAAATTTTTTATTGAAGAAAGGCCGTTTCTTTTTTCCCATAGTTTCAGGGTAATCTCTCCTACTGCGTCTTGTGCTTCTTGTGAAGAAACAAGCAACCTTTTAGATAGTCTGAAAAGTCGCTCTTGAAGGGGCGTAATAAAAGATATAAATTCGGATTCTTTCATTTTATTCTGTCTGCTTATAAATATAACGAGCCAAGGATTGATTTGTTACCAAAAAATTTTTTTTCTGTGCACTTGTGTGTAAATTGTGGTGTTCAATTGTCATTTGTCTTAAATGACTCTAATATATGACACCCTATGAAGTTATTTGCACAAACTATTTTTAACAAACCATTTTTCGTACTTGCATTGGTTGCATTCATTAGTATATCATGCTCAAAAGAAGACACACCAGCACCTACTGTTCCTGACACACCAGATCCTGAACCAACTTCTAAAGATGTTACCGCCCATGACTTTATGTGGAAAGCTATGAATTTGTGGTATTTCTGGCAAGCAGATGTAGCTGACTTATCTGACTCAAGATTTTCTACGGACAAGTCTTACAATGATTATTTACAAGCCCAAGGAGAACCAGATGCATTTTACAACGATAAATTATTGTTTTCTGAAGACCGCTTTAGCTATTTAGCAGAAGACTATGTAGACTTGGTGCAGTCATTTCAGGGAATTTCTAGAAGTAATGGCTTAGAATTTGGCTTGAGCCTTTTTGCCAATAGTGAAAATGTATATGGCTATGTGAGATACATTGTTCCTGGATCTAATGCTGCTACAGCAGACATTTCTAGAGGAGAAATATTTACAGGTGTAGACGGTCAGACCTTAAACTTAGACAACTACCAAAGCCTTTTATTTGGAGATAATACGACCTATACATTAAATATGGCTAGTATAGAAAATAACACCATAGCGCCAAATGGTAAATCCGTTTCATTAACAAAGGAAGAAGGCTTGTCTGAAAACCCAGTATTTCTGACTAAAGTAATTGAAACCAATGGAATTAAAATAGGTTATATAGTATATAACGGCTTCACGAGTAATTATAACGAAGAACTCAATGAAGCTTTTGGTACTTTAAAAGCTGCGGGCGTTACAGAACTGGTTTTAGATTTACGCTATAATCCAGGAGGTTCTGTAAACTCCTCTAGGCTTTTGGCTAGCATGATTTATGGAACAGACACCAGCAAATTATATATTCAACAACGCTGGAATGCAAAAATACAACCACAACTTAGCGATAGTCAATTAAAAGATTATTTCGCCAATTCTACAGGAGAAAGTCCTATAAATACCCTCAATCTTCCTAGGGTATTCATAATTGCTACAGGAAGCTCAGCTTCTGCGTCTGAATTATTAATGAATGGTTTAGATCCATATATGGAAGTAATTCATGTGGGAAGTACCACTAGAGGTAAAAATGAATTTTCTATTACACTCGTAGACTTACCCAGTAACAGCTTTATTTACAACGCAGATAAAGCTTCTAGCATTAATCCAAAAAACTCATGGGGATTACAACCTTTGGTGGGAAGAAATGAAAATGCAGTGGGCTTTTTTAATTATACTTCAGGATTTACACCTGATCACGAAATTAGAGAGGTACTTGGTAACTATGGTGAATTTGGATCACTTACCGAACCCCTTTTAGCTAAAGCATTGTCCTTAATTACTGGAGTAAACGCACAAAGTTCTTCTAAAATTTCTCCGCTTGAAACTATGCCTCTAAACGAAATTGATCACTCAAAAAACCACACGCTACTTAAAGATAGAATGTACTTAGATAAAAATATAAGCTTAAAAATAGAATAATATTTCATCCGTATTTTTGACCAGTAAAATAGGGCTCTTTAGAGCCCTATTTCTATTCCTAAACGTATGTTTCTCCCTAAGGTTTGAAAGCCAACAGTCTCCTCAAATGTAACATTAGCCAAATTATTCACTGAAACAAATCCCCTAGAATTCAAGATACCTAATGGGAAACCGTATTGAAGGTCAATCAGTGAAAAGGGTTTGAGTGTTTTTTGTTCGTAGGTAGAAAAATCAGTATCTACCCTCTTCCCTGTATATGCCAGAGAAAAACTCCACTGAGCAAACTCACTTGGACTGAATTGTAAGTTAACATTGGCTTTGTGCTTGGGTATTCTAATGGCGGTCTCTGAAACCTGTGTCCAGCTGTAATTTGCTTGAACATTAAATTGTGATCCTAACGATGACGCTACTTGAAACTCTAATCCCTTGGCCCAAGTATCATTCATTTGATTTTCATACAAAAAAGCAGGGCCGTTAAAATAGATCGCTTGTTGTTCTTTTCTGTCAAAATAAGTGAGCCCCAATTGAGTTCCCTTTTTAGCATCAAAAGACAGACCAAACTCGGTATTTTGATTGGTCTCAGGTAATAGATCTACATTAGCGCCGTAAGCACCAAAAAACATCCCAAGTGTGGGAGTAATATAGGCAGATGAAAGGGATAAATGTACCCTAAATTGCTCTGATTGATTTAAAAAAAGACTTGGGTTAACATGATACACCCACTGACCTCCATATAGACTATGGAGGTTAAAACGCCCTCCAAACTGCATATCAAAACGCCCTTGTTTATATCCAATAGAGGCAAAAGGGTCCATAATTGTATAATCAGTCGCTGGGGTGTTTTGGTCCGGATTATCTTCAATTTGATCATTGATATACTGAACGCCGGTGATTATATCCCATTGTTCATTTACAAAATACCTGTAGAGTAATTCTCCATTTATATTATAGGCAAGAACACTACTCCCGTAAGTACTAATATCCTTTGAATCGTAACTTGCTAGTGAAACAGATGCCTTAAGTACCCCTTTAGACTGTTTCCATGTCCATTGAGAAGCCAAATGATTTCGGGTTGTTTGAAAGGTGTTTTCTGCATCTATTCCCATAAAAGCGTCGTCGTAGTCTGCACTTATTTTTTGGGTCTCCACTATGAGTTTAGCAGACAGCCTATCAGAAAAATTCTTACCCAAACTAAGGTGCAATCCAGATTGAGAAAATGGATCTTCTTTTTGCCCTGGAGTATTAAATGAAGACACCCCAGAAGCGTTTAATTGGCTATATCTCAAAGCGTAATTCCAAGAAGCTATTCCACCACTTAAACCAGTAAAAACACTGGTGTAATTTAATGAGTTGTTTTGATTTTCAGCGGTCTGATGCGTTCCTACATGTGTATTAAGCACAAAACCAATAGGTTTTTCAACAGCCTTTTTAGTGCTAATATCTATAACCACCACCCCTGCATTCGTACCGTAAAGGCTACTGTTAGCTCCTTTTATAACCTTAATACTTTCTATTTGTGAAATGTCTAATAGTCTCAGATCATAGCTCAAAGAAGCAGACGCAGGATCTGCTACTCTAATGCCATCTATAATAACAAGGGCTTGTTTGGACCTTCCTCCCCTGGCATAAATACTAAGAATACTTCCCTGAGGACCTCTAGATCCATTGACTTCAATACCCGCCAATTGGTTTAAGGCAGCCGCTACCCCCCTAGTTCTAAATGGCAAAAGATCTCTTGATCCTAAAATAACCTGAGTAGCGCCCTTAAAGTTAGGTCCCAAGGGTGCTTTGAGGTCGCTAAGAATAACCTCGTTCAAATAAGTAGTGTCTTGCTGTGATTGATTTTGCGGTAAAGGGTTTGACTCTTTTAGTGGAGATTGCACCGCTTTTTTTAATTGATTTTTTGCTTCGGTTTGAGAAAAACCGAGCAATTGTACCGCCATTAAAAAGGCTGTAAACTTAGATTTAAATTTCATTTTTGTACAAAATTGTACGGGCAATCAGAATGCTGTAGCACGCCAAAACTTTTATCCCGAAAGTTTAACTTTTATTTTTGAACACGGCAGGTATCCTGGCTTGCGTCTGAATTGTCACCTTCCCATAGGTTTACTACAGTGGTCTTAAAACAATCAGCGTCTGTAAAGACTAAGCATACAGTTGCGGGAACAGCACTAGATTCTAACTAGTTTCCCTTTTAAGTATCTCAATAATGAGACACACCAATATTCAAATTCAAAAGTAGTATTTAATTATAGATGAGGCAGAGGTAAACATTAAAATAATGTTTATATGCTTAAAATTTAATTTACAAGTTCATATAGTGCATTATCAATTGGAGATATGTATTTTTGAATGTTTAATTCTTTTTTGAAAAATATAAACAAATCATATTGAAATCTTTTTTATCTCCTATTTATATCATCATCCTCTTAGCTTCTCACTCCATATTTTCACAAGAAGCTAAAGCCATTTTTTCGCATCCTGAATTTGTGGAGGGGTTTAATATCACGGCAAAAAAGGGATACCAAATATTGGAGATTAAACAAATAAATACCCCAGACACTAAGACCCCTCATGAGCAGTTTGTATTAGTCCACAAAGACAGCGTTGTACTCATTAATTCTCTTGAAAAGCAATACAAAAATATCATCCGAATTCCTGTAGAGAGAATGATTGTAACTTCTACCACCCACCTTCCAGGGATTGAAATGCTCCAATCCAGTGAAACTGTCATAGGATTCCCTGGCACTGATTATATTTCATCGGCTTCTTTTAGAAGCCTCATAAAAAAAGGAAGGTTAAAAGAAATGGGACAGCAAGAACAACTCAATATAGAATTGGTTTTAGCTTCAGCACCAGAACTGATCATAGGGTACGCTGTGGGTGAAATGCCCAAATTATACGAAACATTAGCGCAAAGTGGGATTCCAGTTATTCTAAATCACGATTGGCTGGCACAACATCCTTTGGGTAAAGCTTCATGGATATATTTGTATGGGGCATTATTTGATAAACTTGATCAGGCAGATCAGTTGTTTTCAGCTATTCACGACCAATATAGTGAAGCAAAAAAATTAGCCGCTAAGGCCTCAATCACCCCAACTGTTTTTAGTGGAGCTATGTATAAAGATGTTTGGTATGCTCCAGGTGGAAAAAGTTGGGCAGCCCAATTTATCAAAGATGCCAATGGAAGTTATATTTTTAATAACCATCATACGGGTAGTGACTCATATGGAATTGAATATGTGTTAACCAAAGCGGCGTATTCCGATTTATGGATAGGACCAGCACAATATACCAGCTATAGAGAAATGCTAAAAGGCAGCGTTCACTACAGTCAATTTAAAGCATTCAAGCATAAAAAAATTTTTAGCTATTCCACAAATAAGGGGGCCACAGGAGGGGTACTTTATTATGAGCTGGCTCCACAAAGACCTGATTTGGTGCTTAAAGACCTTATTGCTATTTTACATCCTGAATTGCTTCCAAATCATTCGTTTACTTTTTTTAAAAAACTAGATGACTAGCCCAACAAAGACCCAAAGACAACTTAGATATGTCCTTTTGGGGCTGCTGTTCGTATGGGCTTTTTACTAAATATTTCTTTTGGATCTGTGGAAATATCCACAAGAAAAATAATAGAAAGTGTCATGGGCTATAATATTCATGAGCCTCAAATAGATTATATTATTCATCAGTATAGAATTCCAAAAGCTATTACAGCCGTTATAGTAGGCGCGGGACTATCCATCAGTGGCTTACTCATGCAGACCTTATTTAAAAATCCTTTAGCGGGACCATATGTCTTGGGAGTTAGTTCAGGGGCGAGTTTAGGAGCTGCTTTATACCTCATGGGAGCTAGTACATTGGGTGCTTTTTTACCCCATTGGCTTATGGGTAATTGGTCTACAACTGTTGCCGCTAGTATAGGAAGTTTTGCTGTTTTATTTATAGTGGCTGCTGTAGCAACAAGGATAAAAAACACCATGGCGTTACTTATCATTGGTCTAATGTTTGGGAGTTTAAGTAGTGCTATTGCAAGTATTCTAGCCTTCTTCAGTTCTAAAGAATCCCTTCAGAGGTTTATTTTTTGGACCTACGGCAATCTGGGAAACTTAAAGCCCTCAGAAATTGGGATTCTAGGGTTATTTGTGGGTATAGGAAGCCTGCTGAGTATTCTCAATACAAATGCTTTAAATACCATGCTACTAGGAGATGACTATGCAATAAGTCTAGGAGTTTCTCTTAAAAAGACCCACTTAATCATTCTTATAGCAACTGGACTCATTGCAGGAAGTATTACAGCATTAGTGGGGCCTATAGCATTTTTAGGGTTAGCAGTTCCTCACATTTGTAGGTTAATTTGGAACACCAGCAACCACAAAATATTAATCCCAACAAGTTTAATAATGGGCGCTATTTTTATGCTAATTTCAGATAGTATTGCACAACTGCCAGGGAGCGCTAACGTATTACCCATCAATGCTGTTACTGCCTTATTTGGATCTCCAATAGTAATATGGCTTTTGATTCGAAAAAAACAAATTCAACTGTAATGCCACTAGAGTTTAGAAATTTAATTATCGGGTATAGGGATAAAAGCAAATTAAAAGAAATTGCTGGTCCCATTGATATAAAAATTCCTGAGAAAAAACTCATTGCAGTCATTGGGAAAAATGGTTCTGGTAAAACCACCTTAATAAAGACCATTGGACAGCAATTAGCTTCCTTAAAAGGAGGGGTGTATTTAAATGAACAATCCCTTAAAAATATAAGCAACAACCAGAGAGCTCGTTTAATAAGCTTTGTCTATACCACATCACTTTCAAGCGAGAACATGACGGTTCATGAATTAGTGGCCCTTGGCCGATACCCTTTTCTACACTGGTTCTCAAAACCAAGTAAAAAGGATGTTGATTGCATTCAAGAGGCCCTAGCCTTTACAGCATTAGAAATACTTACAGAGACTAAAATCCACAAGCTGTCCGACGGACAAAAGCAAAGGGCTTTTATAGCTAGGGCACTTGCACAAGAAACCCCTTATATGATGTTAGATGAACCTATGTCGCATTTAGACCACCACCATAAAGCACAGTTGTTGTCACTGATGAAAAAATTAGTGACCGAAAAAAACAAAACCATTGTGTACACTACCCATGACATTGAAAATGCAATTACCCATGCAGATTACATTTTAGCTCTTAACGAAGGAGAATCTTTTTTTAATACGCCTAAAAATCTCATAAAAAAAGGGGTGTTTGACCGTTTATTTCCAAAAGATCGAGTGTATTTTGATGCCGCTACTAACCGGTTTCTATACCTCGATTCAGAGTCAAAATAGTACCTTTATAAAAAACTTTCCAACCATGGACTTTCTTCCCTTTCTATTAAGTATACTCCTTTTCCCCATTGGTTTTTTCTTTGGCAGCTATGTATATAAATTAAAATCAAAGGCCTCATCTGGAAACAGCCTTGAAAAAATTGCGGGCTTAGAAGCGAGATTACAGCAAAGCGAAACACTACTTAAAAAAACGGAAGAAGCCAAACAAATCCTGCAATCTGAAAAAGAATTTCTAGGTATAGATCAGGCTAGAATGCAAGTAAATCTAAAACATTTAGAAGAAAAGAATAAGGAACAAAATGAGGCATTCTCAAAGCTTCAAGAAAAATTCACCAAAGAGTTTGAAAATCTTGCCAATAAAATATTAGACGAAAAGAGTCAAAAATTCACCCATCAAAACAGGGAAAATATTACAAATATACTCCTTCCCCTTCAAGAGAAAATTCAACTATTTGAGAAAAAAGTATCAGATGCTCAAAAAGAAAATATTCATATTCACGCCGCGCTAAAAGAGCAACTGATTACCCTGCAATCGCAAAACTTAAAGATTACCCAGGAAGCAGAAAATTTAACCAAAGCATTAAAGGGAGATTCAAAAATGCAAGGGAACTGGGGTGAATTAGTATTAGAAAGGGTTTTGGAGAAGTCTGGTTTAGAGAAAGATAGGGAATATTTTGTGCAACAAAGCTTTGAAACAGAAGCAGGCAATAGACTTATGCCAGATGTAGTAATTGCACTTCCAGACGGCAATAAAATGATTGTAGATTCAAAAGTTTCATTGACCCACTATGAAAGGTATGTGAATGCACCTAATGACCAAGACGCAGGAGTCCAGTTAAAAGAACATCTCAATTCACTTAAAAGGCATATTGATCAATTATCTGCTAAAAAATATGAAGACCTTTACCAAATAGAAAGTCCAGATTTTGTGCTGCTTTTTGTTCCCATTGAACCTGCTTTTGCGGTAGCTATTAATGAGGATCCCAGCATTTATACCAAGGCTTTTGAACAAAATATTGTCATTGTTACCCCAAGCACTTTATTGGCAACACTAAGGACTATAGTCACTATGTGGACCAACGAAAAACAACAGAAAAACGCCCTAGAAATTGCGAGACAAGCAGGTGCTCTCTATGACAAATTCGAAGGTTTTTCTCAAGACCTCATTCAATTGGGTAAAAAAATGGAGGAGTCTAAAGGAGCTTATTCCGCAGCTATGAATAAATTGGTAGAGGGAAAAGGAAACCTGATTACTAGTGTAGAAAGGCTCAAGAAAATGGGTGCTAAGGCTAAGAAATCACTTCCTGAAGCACTGCTAAAAAGAAGTGACTCTGAAAATCTACTGGAAGAATAAGTCCAAAATAAAGGCGGCCAGTGGCCGCCTTTATTTTTTTGAAATACTGTAAGTCTATTATTTACTTAAATACATCTTTCTTCTGTGGTATAAATCGTAGAAAGCGTCGTCTTTAAGACTGTCTATAAACAAAATACTCTCACCTGTACTCTTCATTTCAGGTCCTAAATTTTTGTTCACATTCGGAAACTTATCAAAAGAGAACACTGGTTGTTTTATAGCGTAGCCTTCTAATTGAGGGTTAAAATTAAAATCTTTTACTTTATTGTGACCCAACATTACTTTAGTGGCGTAATTCACATAGGGCTCTTTATAAGCTTTTGCAATGAAAGGCACCGTTCTTGAAGCTCTAGGATTGGCTTCAATGATATAAACAATGTCATCCTTAACAGCGAACTGTATATTAATTAAACCTACCGTGTTAAGTGCTAAGGCAATTTTCTTTGTGTGGTCTTTAATTTGCTGCATCACGAACTCTCCTAGGTTAAAAGGAGGCAATGTCGCATTTGAATCTCCAGAGTGAATTCCACAGGGTTCAATGTGCTCCATGATACCAATAATGTAAACGTCTTCTCCATCACAAATAGCATCGGCTTCAGCCTCAATAGCTCCGTCCAAATAATGGTCTAATAGTAATTTATTATTGGGTATTTTACGCAATAAATCTACTACATGCTCTTCTAATTCTTGCTTGTTAATTACAATCTTCATTCCTTGCCCACCTAATACATAAGAAGGTCTTACCAATAATGGAAAATTAAGTTTGTCAGATAATGCAAGCGCTTCGTCTGCTGTTTCTGCCACACCAAACTCGGGAAAAGGAATGTTGTTTTCTTTTAGAAGTGTAGAAAAACTACCTCTATCTTCTGCTAAATCTAAGGCTTTAAAGCTTGTTCCCAGAATTTTAATCCCGTGCTTCTCTAATTTTTCTGCCAATTTAAGGGCTGTTTGCCCCCCCAGTTGAACAATAACACCCTCTGGATTCTCGTGTCTAATAATATCGTAAATGTGCTCCCAAAATACGGGCTCAAAATACAACTTATCTGCAGTGTCAAAATCAGTAGACACAGTTTCAGGGTTACAGTTAATCATAATGGTCTCATAACCACATTCTGCTGCAGCTAAAACACCATGTACACAGCAGTAATCGAATTCAATTCCTTGGCCAATCCTGTTTGGACCAGACCCTAACACCACTACTTTCTTGCGATCTGTTACTATAGAATCATTGGCAACAAAGCGCTTGCCTTCTGGGGTTTCCTGCTCTGCTTCAAAAGTAGAGTAATAATATGGGGTCATGGCTTTAAACTCAGCAGCACATGTGTCTACCAGTTTATACACCCTATTGATGTTCATTTCCGAGCGCTTCTGGTGAATTTGACTCTCCAGACATGAGACCATATGGGCAATTTGTCTGTCTGCAAAACCTTTTTGTTTGGCTTCTAACAGTAAGTCCTTTGGTAGGCTCTCTAAAGTGTAGGTGCTGATCTCTTTTTCCAGCATGTGCAACTCCTCATATTGCTTTAAGAACCACATGTCTATTCGAGTAATCTCGTGAATCCTAGAAAGGGGTATGCCCATTTGAATGGCGTCATAGATGACAAATACCCTATCCCAACTCGCTATGGTTAATTTGCTAATAATCTGCTCGTAGTTGGTATATCCTTTACCGTCTGCACCTAGACCATTTCGTTTAATCTCCAAAGACTGAGTGGCTTTGTGCAAGGCTTCTTGAAAAGATCTTCCAATTCCCATGACCTCTCCAACAGATTTCATCTGAAGTCCCAGGGTCCTGTCTGAACCTTCAAATTTGTCAAAATTCCATCTTGGAATTTTTACAATAACATAATCTAAGGTAGGCTCAAATAAAGCAGAAGTAGATTGGGTAATCTGGTTACTCAACTCATCTAAAGTGTAACCAATAGCGAGTTTAGAAGCAATCTTTGCAATAGGATATCCGGTTGCTTTAGAGGCCAATGCAGAAGACCTAGATACTCTTGGGTTAATTTCTATGGCAATAATATCTTCCTTTTCGTCTGGAGAAATGGCAAACTGTACATTACAACCGCCTGCAAAATCTCCAATGCTACGCATCATTTTAATAGCCATATCTCGCATGCGCTGGAAAGTCTTGTCTGACAATGTCATTGCAGGAGCTACTGTAATAGAATCTCCGGTATGAATTCCCATTGGATCCATATTTTCAATGGTACAAATAATGACCACATTGTCATTCTTATCTCTAAGTAATTCCAATTCGTATTCTTTCCAGCCCATTACGGCTTTGTCTATCATCACCTCGTGAATGGGAGAGATTTCTAATCCCCTACTCAATAACTCGTCAAAATCTTTTGGATCGTGAACTATAGCAGCTCCTGCACCCCCAAGGGTGTAGGAGGCTCTAATCACTAACGGAAAGCCAAATTCCTGAGCTATTTCTTTTCCTTTTAAAAATGAGGTCGCTGTGGCTTGAGGGGCCATACCAACACCTATCTTACCCATCAAGTTTCTAAATTGCTCCCTGTCTTCGGTAATATTAATAGCGTCTATGTCTACCCCTATTAATTCTACTTTATGTTCTTCCCAAATACCTTTTTCGTCACACTCAATACAAAGGTTTAAAGCTGTTTGCCCTCCCATAGTGGGTAACACAGCATCAATATTGGGGTGTGCCTCTAAAATCTCAATAATAGATTTTGATGTTAATGGCTTTAAATACACATGATCTGCCATAGAGGGATCCGTCATGATTGTTGCCGGGTTGCTATTGATCAGTACAGTTTCTATACCGTCTTCTCTGAGGGATCTAAGAGACTGAGAGCCTGCGTAATCAAATTCACAAGCTTGTCCAATCACTATAGGTCCTGACCCAATAATTAAAATACATTTCAGTTCATCTCTTTTTGGCATAGTTTGTTTTTTTTGGTATAAGTGTATTTCTAAAAAAAATCAAAAAAAAAGGTGTTACTTAGTAAAAAGTAACACCTATATATTTTGAAAAATCAATCATTATTTTTTGTGTCTCAATTCTGAAGATACAGATAATTTTTTTCTACCTTTTGCTCTTCTTCTAGCAAGGACTTTTCTACCGTTAGCAGAAGCCATACGTTCTCTAAAACCGTGTTTGTTCTTTCTTTTTCTTTTGGATGGCTGATATGTTCTTTTCATCGAGCGTGTTTTAAACGGATTGCTTATATTAAAGCTTTTGTTAATATGTTCCCAAAAGCTGGGCGCAAATATACAAAGACTTTTTGCTTTAGCAAGCCTATTTTAAAAAATATTTTGGATGTTTTTTTGTAGGTTTGCAACGGTAAATATTCTAGCCATTTATAGAGGTATAAATACCCAAGTGTCTTTCATAAAACTATCAAATAATTATATAAAATACAACATGTTTCATAAAATTTTCAAACTTATCATTGCCGCTGCCATTAACGCATATGCCATTTACCAATTTATTGAGGGTAATATTGGTAATGGAATTAGCTTGGTGTTACTCTCTACAGTTTTCATCTTTCTCTATTACAGAAACGAAATGATTCTTTTGGCTTTCTTAAAAATGAGAAAGCAAGATTTAGCTGGAACTGCCAATTGGTTAGCTAAAATTAAAAACCCAGAAGCTGCACTGACAAAGAAACAACAGGGATATTACAACTATTTATATGGAATTATTCACTCACAAACCAACTTATCTCAAGCGGAGAAGTTTTTCAAAAAAGCTTTAAAACTTGGACTCACAATGGACTACGATGTAGCCATGGCCAAATTGAGCCTAGCTGGAATTGCTATGCAAAAAAGAAGAAAAAGAGAAGCCACTACCCTACTTCAAGAAGCTAAGAAATTAGACAAGCAAAACATGCTGGCTGAGCAAATTAAAATGATGTCCCAACAGTTAAAAAAAATATAAGGCTTTAAGACTTAGGATTAGTAAAAAATAGTGATTTTTTACTCAGCTGATTAATCCATCACTAAAGGAATCTTTATCTGATATTTTTTTCGAGACCTATTGTTCAGATATTCCTGTCTTAACCATGGATTATGACGCTTTAATATCTTATAACTAATGTTTTGGGTTAGGGCAAAATCACTTAAATTTTTAATGGGCTTGTTTATAGTCACTTCTTTTGTGGGAGTCAATTTGTAGTAATCAAGCTCATTGAGTTTAAAACCATATGTAATGGGGTCACTCATGATGGTTTTTAGCGCAAGTATTCTAAATACATATCTACCAGTCTCCTGACCCAGTAATAAATCGTAATAATTGTTCGTTTGTTGCTTTTTTAATTGTCTTGAAATACCTCTGTTTCCTGCATTATATGCTGCTGCTGCTAAAGTCCAAGATCCAAATTTCTCTTTGGCCTTTAAAATATATTCACAAGCTACCGCTGTAGCTTTCTCAATGTGATATCTTTCATCTACATTGTTGTTGACTTCTAATTTATAATCTTTTGCGGTACCTTTCATTAGCTGCCAAAACCCAGCAGCACCAGCTGGGGAACGCAGTGGCTCTAGACCACTTTCCGCTACAGCTAAATATAAAAAATCCTCTGGTACACCATAAGCATCTAATATGGGCCTCATAATAGGGAAATATTTTTGAGATCGCTTCATTAGGAGCATAGCATTAGACTGCCAGTAGGTGTTCACAAGAAACTCCCTATCTACCCTTTCTAACACCTCTTGCTCATTTAATGGGACTGGTTCACCAGCAAAATTCAAGTCACCCGGAATAGGAAGTGATGTAACCAAAGCTTTTAAATGATTGGTATTTTCAGTTAGGGTAGAACTGTTTAAGGAATTGCTATTGTTAGTAGATTTAACAGCAAAAATTAAAATGAAAATAATGGCAATTGACCCTACAATTTGAAGTGCTTTTTTAAATAGATCCATAGTGAAATTTATACTACAATTTAACGAATTGGATTAGTCTTTCAAAATATCAGGAAGGTTTTCGTTAAACCATTTGAATTTAAAAATGATCATAGAGTGGGTTCCCCCGGAGATTGAAATATAATCTTTAATATAATTCACAGGAAAAACGTTGTCTAATTCGCCTTGAATATGAATGGTGTTTGGCAAAGCTTCTGCTTGTTCCCAATTGACAATTTGATCAATGGACCAATCAATGTAATATGGGTCTCTTACACTGAGGTATTTCTCATATAAATGAATACGCTTTTGCATAAAATCTCCCAAAGCAAACTTTGCAACCAATTCCATATTGGTGACCAACTGTGTAGGAAGGAGTTTATGAATGTTAGTATGCTTGGCAAAAAGCATTTTTTTGGGTAACTCCCGATTAGATTTTACGCTTGAAATAACAATGATTTTTCTTACTGCTATAATCTTAGCAATTTCCTGCACTAAAATACCACCAAAAGAGACCCCCACCAAAACAGGGCTTTTACAACTAATTCTTTGGGCAATTCGACTCGCATAAGATTGAAGTGATTCGTTTTTATAGGGAAGTTCCCAAGACAGATAATGAATATCAAAAACAGCTGGATCTAATTGTATGTTTTCAAAAATATTAGGATTTGCTGCCATACCAGGCATAAAATAAACAGGTATTTTTACGGAACTCATTAATGAATCATCTGGTATAAAATTCACATCTAACTCTGGCTAGACTGCCTCAAATTTAGGTAATTAGCTTTTTTTTGTTTACTTTTACAAAGTTAATTTTATGCTAAATACCTCATTATTTATAGTGTAAGATTTTTAACTATAAAACACCTGCCCAAACATGTGCGAAATAACCATCACCAACAATAGTTTTCTAAGACAATATGAAGCTACTGTAGCGTCTGCTTTGGCTAAAATCGAATATGCTGCTCAGGAGCGTAAAATATTTTTAACCAAGCTTATTATACCCGCTGAGATAACCGAACCAGGTTTTAAAGATGCTTTCATAATGGCTGTTTTGGAGGATATTAAAGACCAAGAATTAAGGGTGGTACCAACAAGTCCAGAAATTGCTAGTTTTGTTAGGAAAAACAGAAGGTACAAGGAAATGCTGCCAGTAGGGATTAGAATCTAATATAACAAGTAAGTATTATACTCCCTTTACAGGATTGACTAAAATTGAGTGATTTTAATTATTTTTCACATAGTCAAAACGAACCAATCCATCTTGATCTATATCCCTTAGTCTTACCTCTGCCACTGTATTGACCAAAACAGGGTCCCAAGGAGTTTTTACTTTTACATAGTTTTCAGTAAATCCATGAATGTATCCTTTTTTGTTCTCTCCTTCAAATAAAACGGTCCTTTTAGTATCTATTTGAGATTCATAAAAAGCCCTTCTCAATTTTACTGATAAACCTCTAAGCATTTTTGATCGCTTATTTCTAACAGCTAAAGGCACAACTTCACTCATATTTACCGCCTCTGTACGATCTCTTTCTGAATAAGTAAAAACGTGTAAATATGACACCGCCAACTCGTTCAAAAACTCATAGGTTTCTAAAAAATCTTGTTCCGTTTCACCGGGAAAACCAACAATAACATCTACCCCTATACAAGCATGGGGCATTTTGTTTTGTATGGTTTCTATCCTATCACGATACAAAGAAGTTAAATACCTGCGTTTCATTTTTTTCAACACCTTATCAGAGCCACTCTGAAGGGGAATATGAAAGTGTGGTACAAAAACATCACTTTTAGATACCAATTCTATCGTTTCATTTTTTAGTAAATTGGGTTCTATGGAAGAAATCCTCAATCGAGATATACCCGGAACTTCCTCTAGAGATTGAACCAAATCAAAAAAAGTATGCTGGTGTTTTTTATTTCCAAATTCTCCTTTCCCGTAATCTCCTATGTTAACTCCGGTTAAGACAATTTCTTTAATACCTTTTGAAGCAATTTCTTGGGCGTTTTTAAGGACGTTTTCTAGAGTGTCACTTCTAGAAATCCCTCTGGCCAATGGAATGGTACAGTAAGTACATTTGTAATCACAACCATCTTGAACTTTTAAAAAGGCTCTAGTGCGTTCCCCTATAGCATAACCGCCTACATAGAAATCTGCCTCTTCTATTTCACAGGCATGCACCCTACCCACTTCTTGTTTGGTGAGGTCATTTAGGTATGCGGTGAGATTAAACTTTTCTGTAGCGCCAAGTACTAAGTCTACTCCATCTACTTCTGCTAAAGCTTCTGGCTTTAATTGTGCATAGCATCCGACTGCTGCTACAAATGCTTTTTCATTAATTTTTTGGGTCTTCTTGACAATTTCTTTAAAACGCTTATCTGCATTCTCAGTGACAGAACAGGTGTTAATCACATAAACATCTGCTTTGGATTCAAAGGGTACTTTTTCGAAATCTGCCGCCTCCATTTGAGAGGCTATGGTAGCTGTTTCAGAAAAGTTTAGTTTACAACCTAAGGTATGAAATGCCACTTTTTTTTTCATACTATTCTTTTCTCCATTTTTGAGACTGCTCAAAAACATCCTCTAAAATTATTTTATCACTTTCTGTTAAGATTTCTCCTTTACGCTCCATCACAATTTTTGCAGTTGCGATGGCTTTTTCAAAGCTATGGGTCGTACTATTTTGAGTGCCTCCCCAAGAAAAACTAGGAATAAAATTTTTGGCAAAACCAGCGCCAAAAATATTGGCAGCCACACCCACTACGGTGCCTGTATTAAACATAGTATTTATGGCACATTTGCTGTGATCACCCATCATTAAACCACAAAACTGCAAGCCAGTCTTTGCAAAATGTTCTGTGGAATAATCCCAAAGACGCACATTTTCGTAACTATTTTTTAAGTTAGAATTATTAGTGTCTGCGCCAATATTACACCAAGAACCAATGACTGCATTTCCTAAAAACCCCTCATGCCCTTTGTTAGAAAAGGGGAACATCACTACATTATTCAACTCTCCCCCGACTTTACTTTTAGCGCCAATAGTAGTAGCTCCGTATATTTTAGCACCCATTTTAACCACTGCATCTGCCCCTAATGCAAAAGGCCCTCTAATTAAACTCCCTTCCATAATCTCACTGTGAGCGCCTAAATAAATAGGGCCATTCTTAGTGTTTAATGTGCAGTATTCTAATTGTGCTCCTGATTCTATAAAAATTTGACATGCTCCAATCACCTGAACACTTTCAGGTATAAAGTCACTTTCTCTCCCTTCCGTGAGCATTTCAAAATCCAAAGCAATGGCCAAATCATTTTTAGAAAAAATATCCCAAGTATTAGAAATAGATAAGAAAGCACCTGCTACGTCTATAGCCTTTAAGCTGTCAAAATTAATGTCTTCCTCATTGTCATTAGCAAAAAAAGCCACCACGGTCTCACCGTCAAAAATCGCTTCTCCTTCTTTAAGGCCTATCAATGAAGTCACTAAGTTAGGCGTAGGAAAATATGCTGCATTAATAAACACATTTGATTCAAAAAAAACAGTGGGCCATACCTCATTTAGATAAGGTTCTGTAATGGTAGAAGTGGTATATCCCAATACGCGTTCCCAACTATCTCTTATGGAACCTATACCCCATTCAATATCAGCTACTGGTCTGGTATAGGTAAAGGGCAATAAGGCGGTTCTATTTGGGCCATCAAATAATATGTAATTCATATAATTGATTTAATTGGGGTTAAAAAAAAAGTCACGTTCTGAAAGGTACAGAACGTGACTCAATGTCTTTCAGATTAAGGGATTTATTTCTTAAACTTATCGTATTTATTCTTGAACTTATCAATACGTCCTGCAGTATCTACCAATTTAGCTTTACCAGTATAGAACGGGTGAGAAGTTCTTGAAATTTCCATTTTTATTACTGGGTACTCAACACCATCTACTTCTAAAGTTTCTTTTGTTTCAGCAGCAGATTTAGCTAAAAAAACGTCTTCGTTAGACATGTCTTTAAATGCTACCAATCTGTAATTATCCGGGTGAATTCCTTTTCTCATGATATATAACTTAATTCTGTATTCTAATTTTAGAAGTGCAAATTTAATACTTTTTCATAAACTTACAACGAATCTAGTGCAAAAATACAAAATAAAAAATCTCATTTGACCTGTAACAAAAAACAAGTTACATTTACTAACTAATCACAAACCTAATTAAACAAAATAAATAAATGGAAACAAACAGTCCAAACATTGGAAAATTTTCACTTACTTACGGTTCTATTGCTGGTATAGTAGGTATTATCTTTAGCTTTATGCTCATCTCTCTTGATATGCTTTACGATCAAGGCAGCGGAAAAACCATCGTAAGTATTGCTATTTTAGTAGGTGCAGTCATTTTAGGAATTTTCAATTTCAGAAAAGAAAACGGAAGCTTAACACTAAAACAAGCTCTAAAAATTGGAACTGGAAGCTCTGTTATAGCGGCTATTTACTCCATCTTATTCACCCTTGCATTGGTGAACTTCATTGAGCCGGACTTTATTGCCAAAACTGGTGAAATTACTAGAGCAACTATGATCGAAAGCAATCCAACCATTTCTAACGATCAATTGGATATGATCACAGAGCAACAAGCCAAGTTTTTCTGGATAGCCTACCCATTCATGCTAATTTTTAATGCTTTTGGAGGTTTAATCATTGGTTTACTAGGTGGATTGATTCTTAAGAAAGACGCGCAAGCCTAAAATATAAATTGTACTTTTGAAAAAATTAATTCTTTGGTACGTTAATGGATATTTCTATTGTAATTCCTCTTTTAAATGAGGAAGACTCTATATCAGAACTCTTTGATTGGATTGCATCTGTGATGCAATCCAATCATTTTTTATATGAAGTTCTATTTATAGACGACGGAAGCACAGACCAATCCTGGGGTATTATAACAGCTTTAGCTAAGAAGCACCCGCAGATAAAAGGGATTCGTTTTGCTGCCAACTACGGTAAATCTCAGGCATTTCATGCCGGCTTTAAAGCAGTAAAAGGCGAGGTGGTGATTACCATGGATGCAGATCTTCAAGATTCTCCTGAAGAAATTCCGGCCCTCTATACCGCCATTACTAAGGAAGGACTAGACTTAGTCTCCGGTTGGAAAAAGAAACGATATGACCACCTCTTCACCAAAAACATCCCGTCAAAGTTGTTTAACTGGGCGGCTAGAAAGACCTCTGGTCTCTCGCTCCATGATTTTAACTGTGGGTTAAAAGCCTATAAATTGGAAGTAGTTAAAAACATAGAAGTTTCAGGTGAAATGCACAGATACATCCCAGTGTTGGCTAAAAATGCTGGCTTTCACAAAATAGGGGAACAAATAGTGCAACACAAAGCAAGAAAATACGGCAAAACAAAATTTGGCATGAATAGATTCATCAACGGATTTTTAGATTTAATAACCATTTGGTTTTTATCTACTTTTGGTAAAAGACCCATGCATCTATTTGGGGCCTTGGGGGTAATGATGTTTGTCATTGGTTTTGGTTTTGCGCTATACTTAGGTTTAGATAAATTATTCATTCACACTAGTGGTAGGTTAATAGCCAACAGGCCTGAATTTTATATTTCACTTACAGCCATGATATTAGGTACCCAACTATTTTTAGCCGGTTTCCTGGGCGAGATTATCATAAGACAAAGAAAAGATCAAGTACATTACACGATAAAAGAGACTATTGCTAATAAATCGTAATAGGTATATTACTATATGAGCACATCCAATATAGACAAAGAAATAGCCGCTTGGCAAAAAGCTCCTTTTGACGCCCATACACAAAAGGAAGTAGCACAATTGGCTACAGAAAACCCCTTAGAACTCGAAGACGCTTTTTACAAGACACTGGCCTTTGGTACTGGAGGTATGAGAGGGCTAATGGGCGTTGGCCCCAATAGAATTAACGCTTACACATTAGGTAGAAACACCCAAGGAATTTCTAATTACCTTAAAAAACAATATCCAAACGAGCCGCTTTCAGTGGCCATCGCTTATGATTGCAGGCACCAAAGCGACCGCTTAGCGCAAATTGTAGCGAATGTATTTTCTGCCAATAATATTAACGCCCATTTATTTCCAGAGCTCAGAACCACACCAGCACTCTCTTTTACTTTAAAGCATTTAAAATGCCAGGCAGGAATTGTACTGACCGCTTCCCATAATCCACCAGAATACAATGGATATAAAGTGTACTGGACAGATGGCGGGCAAATAGTCCCTCCGGAAGATCAAGAAATTATAAAAGAAATTGAAAGTCTTTCTTTTGAAGCCATAAATTTTACCCCAAACAAAGCACTTATAAAAACCATAGATACTTCAGTAGATGAGGCCTTTATAACGCAAAGCTGCGCCCAAGCAAATTTTAATGCCCCTAACAAGGAAGGTTTAAAGATTGTATTCACTTCACTACATGGTACTTCCATCACGGCCATTCCAGCAGTATTAGAAAAAGCAGGATACACTGTAAACATTGTTAAAGAACAAGCTGTCCCAGATGGAAATTTCCCCACGGTTAGTTCGCCAAACCCTGAGGAGCCAGAAGCCTTGGCCATGGCCTTAGCTTTAGGAGAACAAACCCAAGCAGACATTGTCATAGGGACAGATCCAGACAGTGATCGATTGGGGGTTGCAGTCAGGGGTCTAGAAGGTCAGCTACAACTACTCAACGGAAACCAGTGCATGGTTTTAATGACTGCTTTTTTATTAGAAAAGAGAAAAGAGCAGGGCTTAGTTGCCTCTGATTATATAGCCTCCACCATTGTTTCCACGCCTATGATGGAAGCTATGGCGGACGCATATAATATAGAATGCAAAACAACACTCACGGGATTTAAATGGATTGCAGACGAAATTAAAAAACACCCGGACCAGCACTTTATTGGTGGTGGAGAAGAGAGTTTTGGATTCATGGTAGGAGACTTTGTAAGAGATAAAGATGCTGTTACTGCCAGCCTTTTAGCTTGTGAAATGGCCAGTTTTGCGAAAGCAAAAGGAAATACGCTCATGGACGAGCTCATTGATCTTTACCTAGAATATGGTTGTTATCAGGAGCATTTAATTTCTATCACCAAAAAAGGAAAACAAGGAAGTATAGCCATAGAAAACAACATGAAGCGCCTCAGAGATCAACCTCTTGAAACCTTAGATGGTGAGAAGGTGGTCTGGATTCATGATTATCTAAAAGGAGTTGCTGCAAATCTACAAACTAAAGAAATACAAAAGATAGCGCTTCCCACTTCTAACGTGCTCATTTACACCACAGAAAAAGGCACAAAACTAGCCGCAAGACCCTCAGGAACAGAACCTAAAATAAAGTTTTATATTAGCGTAAACAAGCCCTTAGACCGAGCGGAGAATTATCCTAAAGTAAAAGAAGCATTAGACTTAAAAATCAACAATATACTCGAGGAAATAGCCTTGTAAAAGCGCACATTTATTAAGACACCTATATGACAACAACACATGGAGTATTTTAAAAAAATATTGCGTTTTGCAAGACCTTACAGAAAATATGCGGTATTAAATATTATCGCCAATATTTTCTATGCTTTATTCGGAACGCTTGCTATGATCTCCTTATTCCCCATGCTATCTGTTTTATTTAAACAAACAGAATCTGTATTCACCCCTCCAACTTGGCAAGGTATTTCCAATACTAAAACCTATGTAGAACAAGCGCTTAATTATTTTGTCACTCAAAAGGCATCTGAAGGAGAAGGCACCGCGTTATTGTTTATGGTAGGGCTAGTGATAGGTATGTTTTTTCTCAAAAATCTATTTGGTTATTTGGCTATGTACTTCATTACGTTTCTAAGAAACGGAGTGCTCAAAGACCTCAGAAACGCCTTATATGACAAGAGCGTATCCTTACCTCTCAGTTTTTATTCGGAAAAGAGAAAAGGAGACACCATGGCCAGAATTTCTTCAGATGTATTAGAAATTCAACACTCCTTTTTATCTGTGTTGGAATTAGTGGTCAGAGAACCACTAACCATAGTCTTTACCATCACAGCCATGCTACTCATGAGTGCTAAACTTACGCTGTTTGTCTTTATATTTCTACCTATCTCAGGATATCTCATCTCCTTGTTAGGAAAATCATTGAAGAAAAAATCAGACCGGGTACAAGAAGAACAAGGACATTTTTTATCTATTGTAGAAGAAACTTTAGGTGGATTAAAAATCATTAAAGCTTTTACAGCAGAACCGCTTTTTTCAAATAAATTCAAAGCATCCACCCAACGTTTTTACAAATTCTCAAACAGCCTGCTAAACCGTCAAAATTTAGCCGCTCCCTCCTCTGAATTTCTAGGCATTAGCGTGATTGGAATTCTACTGTGGTACGGGGGTAGAATGGTCTTGGTAGAAGGAAGCCTAAAACCAGAATTATTCATTACCTATATGTCACTCGCCTACCAAATACTTACCCCAGCCAAAGCCATGAGTAAAGCGAGTTATGGTGTTAAAAAAGGAAATGCCGCCGCCGCAAGGGTATTGGAAATTCTCGAAGCAAAAAATCCCTTAGACCATTCGAGTCAAAAAGAGCTCAACAGCATTCAAAAAGCTATTGAATTCAAGGACCTGTCCTTTTCTTATGACAAAGAATTGGTCCTAGACGGTTTTAATTTAAAGGTTCTCAAGGGACAAACAATTGCATTGGTAGGCCAATCAGGAAGCGGAAAGAGCACCATTGCCAATCTCCTCATGCGTTTCTACGACCCACAAAATGGAAGTATTACTATAGACGGCACCCCCATAAACCAAGTCCCAATCCCCCATCTCAGAGACCTTATGGGGCTGGTCTCTCAAG
This sequence comes from Flavobacteriaceae bacterium, assembly GCA_018401115.1. Taxonomy (GTDB): domain Bacteria; phylum Bacteroidota; class Bacteroidia; order Flavobacteriales; family Flavobacteriaceae; genus MAG-120531. The sequence goes on from JAGYKX010000005.1 coordinate 626,283, forward strand.
ACGCCTTGTTGTTTAATGACAGTATTTTAAACAATATAGCACTGGGGAAACCAGACGCCTCAGAAGCAGACATTATAGCGGCCGCTACACTCGCGAATTGTCACGAATTTATTGGACAATTCAAAGAAGGCTACAACACCAATATTGGAGACTCAGGAAACAAACTCAGTGGGGGGCAAAAACAACGCATTTCAATTGCCAGAGCCATTTTAAAGAACCCGCCCATAATGATATTAGATGAGGCCACCTCTGCCTTAGATACAGAAAGTGAAAAACTGGTCCAAGACGCCTTAGAAACCCTCATGAAAAACAGGACCTCTATTGTCATAGCCCACAGACTCTCTACCATCCAACATGCACAACTCATTGTGGTCATGCAAGAAGGTAAAATCATTGAACAAGGCTCCCATCAAGCACTTTTAGATCAAAAAGGCCACTATCACAAGCTGGTCACACTGCAAACCTTAGCATAAAGGAAGGAAGCAATTACAAGACCTTACAAATGCTACAATCAAAAGAATTTCACAAGGACCATTAAACCTTTTATCTATTGTGCTATCTTAGTATCAGACAAGAATTGATTGGAAGAATTTGCCCTCATAGAAGCTCTTAAAGATCCCATTCGCTCAGAAAAAGCTTTTGGTATTTTGGTAGACACCTACAAAGAAAGATTGTACTGGCATATCCGAAGGATAGTGCTCCAGCATGCCTTCGCAGACGACGTACTTCAAAACACCTTCATTAAAGTATTTAGAAACCTAGACGGCTTCAAGGGCAAGAGTAAGCTATTCTCTTGGATGTACCGAATTGCCACTAATGAAGCCCTTACCTACTTAAAAACAGAAGCTAAAAAAGGAGGCGTTTCTCTAGGAGACTATCAAGAACAACAATTAGAAGGCCTCACGGCCGACGTCTATTTTGAAGGAGATCACATAGCCCTCTCCCTACAAAAAGCCATTGCTAGCCTACCCGAAAAGCAAAAATTGGTCTTTAATATGCGTTACTACCAAGAAATGCCCTATGCACAGATGTCCCAAATTCTAGACACCTCTGAAGGGGCATTAAAGGCGTCTTATCACCTGGCGCTTCAAAAACTAAAAAAATATCTCATCTCTAATTAAACCAAATCACAAAAACAAGGTCTTATAACTATGAAACCTGAAAAGAAAGTAGCATCGCCTTTTAAAGCTCCGGAAAACTATTTCGAGAACTTTAAGGTATCTATTCCCCAAGACCTCAGGGGTATGGACAATAGAAAGCCTTCTGAGTTTCAGGACCCATTTAAAACACCAGCGCACTATCTCAAAAATTTCACCGTACCTCTTCCACAAGAAGTAGCATTGGAGCAGTTTGTACAGACCACAGTCCATAAGCAAATCAGTGCATCCGAGCCAAAAATCCTTTCTATGTCATGGGCGCAAACAGCCTTATCTGCAGCAGCAGTCTTAGTGTTTTTACTGAGTACGCCCTTTATTTTTAAGTCTTCTACTGATCGTTTAGACACTATGGATGTGGCTGCTATAGATCAGTATTGGGACTACGCTACAGATGCTATTACCCCCTATGATATGGCTGAATTTATAGATAACAATACCACACAATGGGCAGAAAGCACTGCGCTTAGCGAAGGGCTTGAAAATTATTTAAATACGCAGTTACACCCTATAGAAGTAATAGAATTTAATCCAAATGACTATGAATAAGATATTGATTATGTGCCTATTGGCTTTTGGATGCCACCAAATAAATACCGCGCAATCCAAAGAAGATATTGAGAAAATTAAAACCCTTAAAGTGGCTTATTTTACGGAACACCTAGCCTTGAGTTCCGAAGAAGCTGAAAAATTCTGGCCCATCTACAACCAACACGAAACCGTGCAAATGGAGATGTACACCTATATGCGCAAGAATATGAACCACCGTATTCTCAAAGCAGATGAATTAAATGAATCAGAAGCTGCAGATAAACTATCTGAATACCTCAGTAAAAAAAGTAGCGAAGAAGCTTCACTTCAAAAAATGTTCAAGGCGCTCAAAGGGGTTCTGCCCGCTAAAAAAGCATTGGCACTCGTTCATGTAGAAGAAGGCTTTAGAAGACACCTCATGAGCCTCTACCGAAAAAACAGGAACGAACAGCGCCAAAAGAAAGAAGAGGAGATGCCAAAGTTGTAGTGTTTCTTAACTACAACTACTAAATAATACTACTTCAAATACATTTAATCCTTAAATGTATGCTTTTAAAAAGATTAGAGTATCAAGAAATACTTAATCCCATATTTTTATTTTGATATTAACATTAAGGTGTTTTTAGCCTTAAATAAAATTATTCAAGATGAAAAATGTTTTCTTAAAAAGTAGTTTAACCTGTATCTTAATTTTTTTAGTCAGTTGTTCAAGTGAATCAACAACAGAGCTTAATGTATTGGATGAAAGTTTAAATTTAGAAAAAGCAATAGATAACACTAAAATTGGACATATATCATATGAAAAAAACAATTACATAAATGATAACAAAGGACTGATATCAAAATTTAAAAATGACACTATAATGTATCAATATTCTTTTGAAGAAAAATTTAATTATAGTTATAAATATATACCTGAGAATAATAAAGTTAAAATTTTTAACAAGAATACCAATGAATCTATTGTTATTACTATCAAAAAAAATAAAAATAAAGTTATAACTTTCGATATATCAACAAGCATTGGTTTAGAAGCAAAAACAGTCTCATTTTATCTCAAAAAAAATGATTTAGCAAGTAACCCACAGTACTGGTGGTTAATACAACCTGTAATTGAATTTGTAATTGATTTAGTTAATGATTCAAAAACATACAATGAACATAACTATGATAGCAATTGTAGAGCAGCAATTCAAGCTTGTGGTGAAAGTGGTGTTGATTATATTAAAATAATTGAAGGGAATTGGTTTTCTGACTCTTCGTGTGAGGTTAGATGTAAAAACATATAAATGACTTTAAAAAACAAAAAAGAGAATCTCTTAGTCTACACCGCTGCCATTGGAATTCTATTGGGTATGGTAGCCCTCATCATTTTTGATGAGGAAAATTATTTCAATAGCAGGCTTTCTATTCAAACTAGCTTTGAAGTGTATGCACTTGCAGCTATAATTTTTGCCCCACTGTTAGAAGAAACTACTTTTAGGGGATTGTTCGCTACAAATAAATACTTGAGGGTGGTCTCAATATTGGCACAGCTCATTGTTTTAATAATGATTTTTGATCAAAACGCCATAGGTCTAATTGTTGGGGCTATTTCTTTAGCTTATGGTATTTGGGCTATTGTTAAAAAACCCAATACAAGCACCTTAAGAGGGTTATATTTTTTAAATGCTTTTTTCTTTGCATCCCTTCATTACAGCCTTGAGGACTTCCAACATTTTTCAACTGCATCTCCAATATTATTTCAATTTTCTTTTGGCTTAATCTTCATTTGGCTGGTGATTAATTACAGCTTAAGGAAATCTATTTTAGCCCATTTTTCATTGAATTTAATCCTCTTATTTTTTGGATTTTTATCTCTTCAAATAGTAGATAAACAAACGCATCTAAAGACATTTGAAAAGGGGCAAATTTCATGGAGTCAGACCCCCCTATATCCTAAAACCAACGGTTCTATAAGTATTAAAAACGCTTCTATCACTATTCATAATATGGGTGTTTTAAAAGCCTTAGAAGTCTTAGAAAATTTAAAACATGGAGATCAAAAGGAATTAGAAGTTTTTACAGCACCTTTTATTAAATACAATTTTCAAGTATCCTTTAATGAGGATCTAAACCAAGAGGAAGTTTACCTAGAAACCATCCGTGCGCTAGCAAAAGCACAAATTATTAAATTAAAAGAAGCCCCTAGTAAAACACCAATTTTGCCATAGCCTCTTTGCCTGCAGCATAAGCCGTATTGGAATTGGCGAATCTCAGGGTGTAAAACGAGGCATCTGAAAGGGTTTTCCAATGGAGACCACCATCATTGGAGTATGAGATACCTGTAAAACCAATGGCCACAATACCTTGACCCTTAGTTGCTGGAACATATTGCACACAACTTTTATAGCCTGGGTTCTCGTTCACTGCTTGTAACTTCCATGTCTTACCCCCATCTTTGGTAGTAGCTAGGTTCGCAGAGGCATCTTTGGGACTCAGAAAACTACCCCCGTAAGCAATCCCTTCTTGGGCATTCCAAAAGTCAATACTGTAAATACCGTAGGCCTCAATAGAATCATTTTTTACGGGTGTAGGAAACACCTCCCATTGCTGTCCATAATCTTGGGAATAATAAATATTCCCTTTAGTAGTGGCTATCCATGCCTGAGGACCCAAGGTTTTAATATTGGTGTTAGAGGCCGCAAATGCACCCTCTCCCTCTTCGCTAACAGGCAATTGATCACATGGCGTTTTATGCCAGGTCTTTCCACCGTCTGAAGTACGAATAATAGAAAGACACCCTCCTACTGCGTCGCCTACCGCAATGCCTTTTTGCGCGTCAAAAAAAGTCATTGCGTCATAGAAAACACCTGCTTCATTTTCAGTGTACACCAATTCCATCTGTCCTTGATCTCCTGTCTTGTACAACATTGCCGGGTTTTCTGCAGAGAGCATAAAAAAGTCTTCTGGGGTATGGGCCACTGATCTAAATTCTAAATTGCTTTCTAAGGCTCCTTTTAAACGATTCTGTTTCACTTGTAAATCAGGCAAAGAAAGCATCCCAAAAGTTCCTTTATTTGCCGCAAAAACCACATTACCTTGCATAAGCTCAATGGCTCTAATAGAGAGAGAGTCCATAGTGATTTTTTGAATTTTCACCCCTTTGAATGGCGCTGGAGAAGGAGGTTCTTGAGCGCAGGAAATACAAAATAAAAAGCTTAAAAGAATTAGTGAACGTTTCATGAAAAATATTTTAATCAAATATATTAATTAAAAAGTGTCAAATAAGGTAAACTAAGCATAAAGCAATACCTTTGCCAGCAAATTAGACAACGTCCATTTATTTCTCATGAAGCGCATTTAAAAGTGCATCCAAGCATTGGTTTTCATAAGAAGAAGGATTTAAAATAAGAACACCCATGAAACTACATAGAAATTTGGTTTTTGCCGTTGTAGATGCTTTAGGCTTTATTTTAAATGAAGGAGAATATGCAGACAAGGTAGTAGAGAAAGTACTTAAATACGACAAAAGATGGGGCGCTAGAGATAGGGGTTTTATAGCAGAAACCACTTACGATATGGTGAGATGGAAGCGTTTGTATAGTGAAATTGGAGAGATTAAGGCGCCCTATACAAGACCAAAACTATTTAGGATGTTTGCAGTATGGGCGGTTTTAAAGGGCATAGAGTTACCCGATTGGAAGCAAATTGAGCCTACTCCTGAAAGAAGAATTAAAGGAAAATTCGACGAACTTTCTAAAATTAGAAAATACCGTGAGTCTGTACCTGATTGGTTAGACATACTGGGAGAAAAAGCCCTAGGAGATGCTTTATGGACTAAAGAACTGGCAGCATTGAACGAGCAAGCCAGTGTTATTTTAAGAACAAACACCTTAAAAACCACTAAAGATAGACTCAGAGATACCCTGACAGAAAATGGTATATATACCGATTCTATCAAAGGACATCCGCAAGCTTTAAAACTAGAACAAAGGGCCAATGTTTTTAAAACTGATGCTTTTAAAAATGGTTGGTTTGAAGTGCAAGACGCCTCTTCTCAACTGGTGGCAGAGGCATTAGAGGTTAATCCTGGACAAAGGGTGGTAGATTGTTGTGCTGGAGCTGGAGGAAAGACCCTTCACTTGGCAGCACTTATGGAAAATAAGGGACAACTTATCGCTATGGATATCTATGCCAACAAGCTTAAAGAACTTCAAAGAAGGGCCAAAAGAGCTGGGGCTTTTAATATTGAACCCAGACACATTAGCAGCACTAAAGTCATTAAAAAACTTCATGGAAAAGCAGACCGGGTTCTTATAGACGCACCTTGTAGTGGTTTGGGTGTATTGAGAAGAAATCCAGATGCCAAATGGAAGCTTCAAGAATCGTTCATCGAAAAAATAACAAGTACCCAAAGAGAGATTCTTAAAGACTATAGTAAGATGGTTAAAGATGGTGGTAAAATGGTGTATGCGACTTGTTCTATCCTACCTCAAGAAAATAGCCAACAGGTGGCGCACTTCTTAAAATCTGAGGCTGGAGCCAGCTTTACCCTCACAAGAGAGCAAAAAGTGTATGCTTCTAAAAGTGGCTTTGACGGATTTTATATTGCCTTACTGGAGAAAAAAACAACTGTTGAAGCTTAAAAAGTTTTTACGATTTTCTGTTTAAAAATATCTATATCCTGTTAATAAAAGGATGGGTTTTTACCACATAAAATCTTAAATTTGTGCTTTATTATCTCTAATAGCGCATAGCTCATGATTCATTTTTTTGGTCACCCCACAGCAACTGTTTACGCCCTTCAAACTACTGGCGAAATTTCTACCCAAGACAGCGAAAAGTTATCCTGGTTATTTGGGGGAGTACCCAAAATAAATGCGGCGTCTATAGACGCCTTTTTTATTGGTCCTAGAGCAGCTATGATTACGCCATGGAGTACTAATGCCACTGAAATGACACAAAACATGGGTGTTTCAGGTATTCTAAGAATAGAATCTTTTACCGCTTGCTCAGAAAATACGAGTGATTTTGATCCCATGCTTTCTGAAAAGTTTACACAATTAAATCAAGAAATCTTTAGAGTAACTATACAACCAGAAGCTGTTTTAGAAATAGAAGACATAGCAGCATACAACACCCAAGAAGGCTTGGCCCTTTCTGATGAGGAGGTTAAATACCTCGAAGGTATTGCTACCAAAATAGAGAGAAAACTAACAGACGCAGAGGTTTTTGGTTTTAGTCAGGTAAATTCAGAACACTGTAGACACAAGATATTCAACGGTGAATTTATCATAGATGGAGTGACCAAACCTACTTCGCTTTTTAAACTTATCAAAAAAACCACCGCAACCCATCCCAATACAGTCGTGTCTGCCTATAAAGACAATGTGGCCTTTGTAAAAGGTCCTACTATCACTCAGTTTGCCCCTCAAAGAGCAGATATAGCAAGTGAGTATAAAGAAAAAGAAGTGTCTTCAGTACTTTCACTCAAAGCAGAAACGCACAATTTCCCTACCACAGTAGAACCTTTCAATGGGGCTGCAACTGGATCAGGTGGTGAAATCAGAGATCGTTTGGCTGGAGGAAAAGGCTCTTTACCACTAGCAGGTACTGCGGTATATATGACCCCCTACTCAAGGATACAAGCAGAAAAAGGATTCCAACCAAGCATGCCAGAAAGGCCTTGGTTGTATCAAAACCCTATTGACATTCTCATCAAGGCCTCCAATGGGGCATCTGACTTTGGAAATAAATTTGGACAACCCCTGATCAATGGGTCTTTGCTGACTTTTGAGCACACAGAACAAGGTAGAAGATTGGGCTATGACAAAGTGATCATGCAAGCAGGTGGTATTGGCTATGGCACACAAAAAGACGCACTAAAAGATTTGCCTAAAGAAGGCGATAGAATTGTTATTCTAGGAGGTGATAACTACAGAATTGGTATGGGTGGTGCTGCTGTATCTAGCGCAGACACCGGTGCTTTTGGATCCACTATTGAACTTAACGCCATTCAAAGGTCTAATCCTGAAATGCAGAAAAGAGCTGCCAATGCCATTAGAGGCTTGGTAGAATCTGACTACAACCCGATTGTATCCATTCATGACCATGGCGCTGGAGGACACCTCAACTGTCTTTCTGAATTGGTAGAAGACACAGGAGGTCACATAGATCTAGACGCATTACCGGTAGGAGACCCTACCTTATCTGCCAAAGAAATAATAGGAAATGAGTCTCAAGAACGCATGGGGCTTGTAATAGCAAAAAAAGACCTCAGCTTACTCAAAGACATTGCAGAAAGAGAAAGAGCACCCATGTTTAATGTGGGTGAAGTGAGCGCAGACAAAAGGTTTTCTTTTGTCTCCAAGATAACTGGAGAATGTCCCATGGACATGGATTTAGAAGACATGTTTGGCAGTGCGCCAAAGACCCAGATGGTAGACAAAACCATTTCAAGAAAATACGAATCACCCGAATACGAATTAGGAAAATTTCAAGACTATCTAGACCATGTTTTACAACTTGAGGCAGTAGGTTCTAAAGATTGGCTTACCAATAAGGTAGACCGTTGTGTGGGCGGAAGAGTGGCTGTACAACAGTGTGTGGGTCCTTTACAATTACCTCTAAACAATTGTGGGGTTATGGCTTTGGACTTCAAAGGAAAAGAAGGTATTGCTACCGCTATGGGACATAGCCCAGTAGCAGCGCTCATTAACGCAGCAGCAGGAAGTAGGAATGCCATTACGGAATCACTGACAAACTTAGTTTGGGCTCCGTTAGAAGGTAACATAAAAGCGGTGTCGCTCTCTGCCAATTGGATGTGGCCATGCAACAATGATGGAGAAGACGCCAGGCTATACGAGGCTGTAGAAGCGGTGTCTGACTTTGCTATTGCGCTCGGTATTAATATCCCCACTGGTAAAGATTCACTCTCAATGAAACAACGCTACCCAGATGGAGATGTGGTGGCGCCTGGAACGGTTATAGTATCGGCCGCAGGCCATTGTAATAATATAAAACAAGTAGTAGAACCGGTACTCCAAAAAAAAGCCGGTTCGCTCTACTATATTAATTTTTCACAAGACGCTTTCCATTTGGGGGGCTCCTCTTTTGCACAAACCTTAAATAAAATTGGATCTACTGCGCCAGATGTGAAAGACCCCTCATTTGTAAAAGCGGCCTTTAACACCCTTCAAGAAATGATTGCCAAAGATCAGATAGCGGCAGGTCATGATATTGGGTCTGGCGGTTTAATTACCACTTTATTAGAGATGTGTTTTGCAGATCTTGACCTAGGGGCTTCATTAGACCTCAATGCACTGGGAGAATCGGACACCATTAAATTATTATTTGCAGAAAATGCTGGAGTGGTTTTTCAATTAAAAGCAAATGCCACTACAGAGCTCCTAGACAAGATTGGTATTCAGTACCACAAAATAGGAGAAGTTACCCATACGCCTACCCTAGAGATCAAAAATGGCGGCGTAGCCATTGGCCTCTCTATAGCTAGATTAAGAGATACCTGGATGCGCACCTCTGCCCTTTTAGATGAAAAGCAAACCGCCAATGGTCGTGGGATAGCGCGTTTTGAAAATTATAAAAACCAACCACTCCAATACCGTTTCCCAGAAAATTTCAGTGGTAAGATAGATCCTTTTACAGGTACAAGGCCTAAAGCAGCCATCCTGAGAGAAAAAGGAAGTAATTCTGAAAGAGAAATGGCCAATGCCATGTATCTGGCTGGTTTTGATGTGAAAGACATTCACATGACTGACTTGATGAGTGGTCGGGAAACTCTAGAAGACATTCAGTTTATTGGAGCTGTAGGTGGCTTCTCTAACTCAGATGTGTTGGGGTCTGCCAAAGGATGGGCCGGTGCTATTAAATACAATGAAAACGCTAGAAAAGCCATTGAAAATTTCTTTAAAAGACCAGACACCTTGTCTGTGGGTATTTGTAATGGGTGCCAGCTCTTTATGGAGCTTGAACTAATTCATCCAGAGCACCATACCCATGGAAAAATGACCTACAACGATTCCAAAAAACACGAGAGTAACTTTACCTCAGTAACCATTGAAGAGAACCATTCCGTGATGCTCTCTAGCTTGGTGGGTACCACACTTGGAGTTTGGATCTCTCATGGGGAAGGAAAATTCCAACTCCCTATGAACCGTGAAGACTACCATGTGGTTGGTAACTATGGCTATGAAGATTACCCAGCCAATCCAAATGGTAGTGATTACAATGTGGCCATGCTGGCCGACGCCACAGGGCGTCACCTGGTGACAATGCCTCATATTGAACGCTCTATATTCCCTTGGAACTGGGCGTATTACCCAAACCAAATGGCCCATGAAGTGTCTCCATGGCTAGTGGCATTTGTGAATGCTAGAAACTGGATTATTGAAAAGAAATAAAAATAATAACCCCATTTCATTTGTAAATTAATGAAAAGAAGTGCTTGCATTTGAAAATATCGCAATCTTTCACTATTTTTCCGACACTAAAAAAAATAGCTATGAAAGACATTACCCGTTTATTTGATTTTCCTTACTATCAATTAAAGGAATACAACTTAGATAATGCCTTTGTAACCAAGTCTAAGGGAGAATGGGTAGCCACGTCTACACAAGAATTCATAGACAGAGGAAATGCCATTTCCAGAGGACTCATCAAGTTAGGCGTACAACCAAATGAGAAGATTGCCGTTATTTCTCTGACCAATAGAACAGAGTGGAATATTATGGATTTGGGAATATTGCAAGTAGGAGCACAAAATGTTCCTATTTATCCTACCATTTCAGAAGAGGACTACGCCTACATACTCAATCATTCAGAAGCCACTTATTGCTTTATCTCTTGTAATACTGTATATGCCAAGGTAAAAGCCATCATGGATCAGACAGCGCTTAAAGGGGTCTATAGCTTTGATGAATTGTCGAACTGTGATCACTGGTCTGTGGTAGAAAAATTAGGAGAAGATTCAGAGATTCAACAAGAAGTAGAAGCCAGAAAAAAAGCGGTTACTCCAGAAATGTTGGCCACCATAATTTATACTTCAGGAACAACAGGAAAGCCCAAAGGAGTCATGCTTTCTCACCACAATGTAGTGAGTAATGCAATCTATGCATCTGAAAGAATTCCACTTCCAGGAGGTACCGCAAAGGCACTGAGCTTCTTACCTGTATGTCACATCTACGAGAGGGTTATTATGTACCTCTATATGATTAAAGGGGTGAGCATTTACTTTGCGGAATCTATGGAAACCATTTCAGACAACCTAAAAGAACACAAACCTCATGTCATGACCGCTGTTCCTAGATTATTGGAAAAGGTTTACGACAGTATTATAGCCAAAGGTGCAGATTTAAAAGGAATTAAGAAAGCCTTGTTTTTTTGGGCAGTAAATGTTGGATTGGAATATGCGCCTTATGGAGAAAACGGAGCCTGGTATGAGTTTAAATTAAAGATTGCTAGAAAACTTATTTTCAGTAAATGGAAAGAAGCTCTGGGAGGTAATTTATCCGTAATTGCTTCTGGAAGCGCTGCACTACAGCCTAGGCTAGCAAGAATCTTTAATGCTGCTGAAATGGGTGTAATGGAAGGATATGGGCTTACTGAAACCTCTCCTGTTGTTACGGTAAATGACATGAGAAACGGACTCTTTAGAATAGGGACTGTTGGTAAACTCATCGCAGAAACGGAGGTTAAAATAGCGGAAGATGGAGAAATATGTGTTAAAGGTCCGCAAGTCATGATGGGCTATTACAAAGATCCTGAAAAAACTGCTGAAGTTATTGTAGATGGGTACTTCCATACTGGAGATATAGGAGAGTTGGACGCAGATGGTTTTCTTAAAATTACGGACCGTAAAAAAGAAATGTTTAAAACCTCTGGAGGTAAATATGTGGCGCCCCAACTTTTAGAAAACAGATTAAAACAATCCAGATTTGTAGAGCAAGTGATGGTGGTTGGAGAAGGAGAAAAAATGCCTGCTGCATTAATTCAGCCAAACTTTGAATTTATTAAAGAATGGGCACAACGCAAGTTTAATAAATCATTTACTTCTAATGAAGCATTGGTCCAAGATCCTGATGTAATGAGCAGGTTACAAGTAGAAGTAGATGCTGCCAATGAGCAATTTGCTAAATGGGAAAAAGTAAAACAGTTTAGGCTCACCCCAGACATTTGGAGTATAGATGCCGGACATGTAACTCCTACCCTCAAATTAAAAAGGAAAGTGATCAAGCAAAAATATATGGATTTATACGAAGACATATACAGGGGCTAATCAGAAAAGTCAAAGTTTACCAAGTCTCAACATACTGTTGGGACTTTTTTTTCGCATAAATTTTTTTTCTAGAGGGAGCGCGAGCTTAAGTGTTCAGTGAAAACATTTTTGTAAATTTACTATGCATGCATAATATATTTTACTATATTTGGGATAAATAAATTCCAATTTTGAGCAAAGAACAAACCATAGATTACACGCTTAGAACCACCTGGCAAGCGGTAAGCAAGATGTATAATGAAGAAGCTAAGAATTTTGGCACTACTATGACGCTTGGGTTTACACTGTTGAGTATTGATCCAAAAACAGGAACTCCCTCAACGACCCTCGGTCCAAAAATGGGTATTGAGGCGACAAGCTTATCCAGGATACTAAAAACCTTGGAGGAAAGAGGTTTTATTGAAAGAAAACCAAACCCAGAAGATGGAAGAGGTGTTTTAATTCATCTTACACCCACTGGGCTTGAAAAGAGGAACATCTCAAAGCAAGTGGTTTTAAAATTCAACGGGGTGATAGAAAACGCTGTGAGTAAATCTCAGTTAAAGGCGTTTTATGAGGTTACTGATACCATCAATGAGCTTATAGCGAACAAAGAAATTTACCAAACAGAAAAAAAAGTAATAAGGCTTAACATATGAACAAACACATCAAAAAAGTTGCAGTCATTGGATCAGGTATTATGGGAAGCGGTATTGCATGTCATTTTGCCAACATTGGGATAGAAGTCCTTTTACTAGATATTGTTCCCAATGCCTTAACAGACAAAGAATCTTCGGCAGGCCTAAGTCTATCAGATAAATTAGTAAGGAATAGACTAGTAAAAGAAGCGCTGGCTACTTCTTTAAAATCTAAGCCCTCTCCTATTTACGATCAGAAATTTGCAAACAGAATTTCTGTAGGAAATTTAGAAGATGACCTGGCAAAAATTGCTAATGTAGATTGGATTATTGAAGTGGTTGTAGAGCGCTTAGATATTAAAAAGCAAGTATTTGAGTCTATTGAAAAGCACAGAAAACCAGGAACACTTATTACTTCTAATACATCTGGTATTCCTATATCTTTCATGAGTGAGGGACGCTCAGAAGACTTTCAAGCACATTTCTGTGGCACACACTTTTTTAACCCTGCCCGTTATTTAAAATTATTTGAAATTATTCCAGGCCCAAAAACTAAAAAGGAAGTCCTGGATTTCTTAGAAAATTACGGGGAACAATTTCTAGGTAAAACAGCAGTAGTGGCTAAAGATACTCCTGCTTTTATAGGGAATAGAATCGGTATTTTTAGTATTCAAAGTTTATTCCATACCGTTAAAGTAATGGACATGACTGTAGAAGAGGTAGACAAGCTTACGGGTCCTGTGATTGGAAGACCCAAGTCTGCTACTTTTAGAACTGTAGATGTGGTTGGTTTAGACACTTTGGTGCATGTGGCCAACGGAATTAAAGAAAATTGCCCCAATGATGAGCAACACGGGCTCTTTGCTTTACCTGACTTTGTAGAAACCCTCATGAAAAACAAGTGGTTGGGGAGTAAAACAGAGCAAGGATTTTACAAAAAAGAAAAGAAAGCAGATGGAAGCTCAGAAATCCTAAGCCTAGACTTAAACACACTCGAATACCGATCTAAAAAAAGAGCGTCTTTTGCCACCTTAGAAGGTACCAAGACCATTGACAATGTAGCAGATAGGTTTCCTGTATTAGTAGCTGGAAAAGATAAGGCTGGAGATTTTTACAGAAAATCTTTCGGATCACTCTTTGCCTATGTGTCTCACAGAATTCCTGAAATTTCTGATAGCCTATTCAAAATAGACGACGCTATGAAAGCTGGTTTTGGTTGGGAACACGGACCATTCGAAATTTGGGACGCCATTGGTTTGGCTAAAGGGATTGAGCTGGCAGAAACGTCTGGACAAAAAGTGGCCTCTTGGGTACACGATATGTTTGCAGCTGGGAAAACAAGTTTCTATGAAGTGAAGGACGGTGCCATTTATTATTATGAAATATCTACAAAAAACTTTGAGAAAAAGCCAGGACAAGATGCCTTTATTATTTTAGATAATATTAGAGAAAAACCTGCTGTTTACAAAAATGCAGGGGTGGTACTTCACGACATTGGAGATGGTATTTTAAACCTAGAGTTTAGATCTAAAATGAATACCATTGGTGGAGAAGTACTGCAAGGATTAAATAAGGCTGTAGACATTGCTGAAAAGAACTTTCAAGGATTGGTTATTGGAAACCAAGGACCTAATTTTTCTGTGGGGGCCAATATTGGTATGATTTTCATGATGGCGGTGGAACAGGAATACGACGAGCTAAACATGGCTATTAAAATGTTTCAAGATACCATGATGCGAATGCGATACTCCGCTATCCCAACCATAGCTGCACCTCATGGAATGACCTTTGGAGGTGGCTGTGAATTATCGCTTCATGCAGACAAAGTAGTTGCCGCTGCAGAAACCTATATAGGTTTAGTAGAGTTTGGTATTGGTGTAATCCCTGGTGGTGGTGGAACCAAAGAAATGACCCTAAGGGCTTCAGATACCTTCAAGAAAAATGATGTTGAGCTCAATGTGCTTCAAGAGTATTTCTTAACCATAGGAATGGCTAAAGTAGCCACCTCTGCTTACGAAGCCTTCGATACAGGGATTTTACAAAAAGGTAAAGACACTGTGGTGGTTAATAAAGACAGACAAATAGCCACAGCAAAAGCTTACGCTAAGCTCATGGCAGAATCTGGGTATTCACAACCCGCTAAAAGAAATGATATAAAAGTACTTGGAAAACAAGCACTTGGAATGTTTCTTGTAGGAACAGATGCCATGCAGGCAGGTAAATATATTTCAGAGCACGATCAAAAAATGGCCAACAAATTGGCTTACGTTATGGCAGGTGGAGATCTTTCTGAACCTACTTTAGTCAGTGAACAATATTTATTAGACCTAGAAAGAGAAGCTTTCTTATCACTTTGTACGGAGCGAAAAACCCTAGAGCGTATTCAACACATGCTAAAAGTAGGAAAACCTTTAAGAAACTAATCAGACTTATGAAAACAGCATATATAGTTAAAGCGTATAGAACAGCCGTTGGTAAAGCACCTAAAGGGGTTTTTAGATTTAAAAGACCTGACGAATTGGCCGCAGAAACCTTAGAACATATGTTCAAAGAGCTTCCTGATTTAGACAAAACTAGAATAGACGACGTCATGGTGGGTAACGCCATGCCTGAGGCTGAACAGGGATTAAATATGGCGAGACTCATTTCATTAATGGGCCTTAAAATTGAAGATGTCCCTGGAGTCACCGTCAATAGGTATTGTGCCTCTGGAATAGAAACCATCGGAATGGCTACCGCAAAAATTCAATCTGGAATGGCAGATTGTATCATTGCTGGGGGCGCAGAGAGTATGAGCTATATTCCCATGGGTGGTTATAAACCTACTCCAGACTACGCATTGGCCAAAGACGGTCATGAAGACTACTATTGGGGAATGGGCTTAACAGCAGAGGCGGTTGCCAATGAATTTAATATCTCTCGAGAAGACCAAGATGCCTTTGCATTTTCTTCTCATGAGAAAGCGCTAAAAGCGCAAGCAGATGGAAAATTCAAGGACCAAATTGTCCCTATTACCATCGAAGAAACCTTTTTAGATGACTCTGGAAAAAAATCAGTGAAATCTTATACAGTGACCCAAGATGAAGGCCCCAGAAAAGGAACCAATATAGGTGCTTTGTCTAAATTAAGACCTGTATTTGCTGCAGACGGATCCGTGACCGCCGGAAACTCCTCACAGATGAGTGATGGAGCTGCCTTTGTATTAGTAATGAGTGAAGAAATGGTCAAAGAATTAAACCTAGAGCCCATTGCTAGAATGGTCAATTATGCTGCGGCAGGAGTACCGCCAAGAATTATGGGTATTGGTCCCGTAAAAGCTATCCCAAAAGCATTAAAACAAGCTGGATTGTCTCAAAATGACATAGAACTCATAGAATTAAATGAAGCTTTTGCCTCTCAATCATTAGCAGTGATTAGGGAACTAGACTTGAATCCAGATATGATCAATGTAAATGGTGGCGCTATTGCACTAGGACACCCTCTAGGGTGTACCGGCGCAAAACTTTCTGTTCAATTATTTAGTGAAATGAGGGATAGAAAGATGCAGGGTAAATACGGTATGGTAACTATGTGTGTAGGAACGGGACAAGGTGCCGCTGGAATATTTGAATTTTTAAATTAAAACATTAATAAACTTCCTATTATGAGTGCAGCAGAACAAAATGAATTGTTACGCGGAGGGCAGTTCTTAGTAAAAGAAACCGCTTGTGAAGATATTTTCACCTTAGAAGACCTAAGCGAAGAGCAAAAAATGATGCGTGATAGTACCAAAGAGTTTGTAGACAAAGAGCTATGGGCACATTGGGAAAGGTTTGAGAAGAAAGACTACGACTTCACAGAAGAAACCATGCGTAAAGCAGGTGAAATGGGTCTTTTAGGCGTGGCAGTACCAGAGCAATACGGTGGTTTGGGAATGGGTTTTGTATCTACCATGCTGGTGTGTGATTACATTTCTGGAGCAACAGGATCTTTTAGTACTGCTTTTGGAGCACATACTGGAATTGGCACCATGCCCATAACACTATATGGTACCGAAGCACAAAAACAAAAATACGTACCTAGATTGGCTACTGGAGAATGGTTTGGTGCCTATTGTCTTACAGAGCCAGGCGCAGGGTCAGACGCAAACTCTGGTAAAACCAAAGCTGTTTTATCTGAGGATGGAAGTCACTACCTTATATCTGGACAAAAAATGTGGATTTCCAATGCCGGTTTCTGTAATATGTTTATTGTTTTTGCACGTATAGAAGACGACAAAAACATTACCGGTTTCATTGTTGAAAATGATCCATCTAATGGCATAACAATGGGAGATGAAGAGAAGAAGTTAGGGATTCACTCCTCCTCTACCAGACAAGTGTTTTTTTCTGATACCAAAGTACCGGTTGAAAACATGCTCTCAGAAAGAGGAAATGGTTTTAAAATCGCCATGAATGCGCTTAATGTAGGTAGAATCAAATTAGCAGCAGCTTGTTTGGACGCCCAAAGAAGAATTATTAAAGAAGCAGTAAACTACGCCAATGAGCGCGTTCAATTTAAGACACCTATTGTAAATTTTGGTGCTATTAAGACCAAAATTGCCGCTATGGCAACCAATACCTATGCAGATGAATCTGCTTCCTACAGAGCGGCTAAGAATATAGAAGATAGGATTACCTTAAGAGAAGCCGCTGGTAATACACACCAAGAAGCGGAATTAAAAGGCGTAGAAGAATATGCCATTGAATGTTCTATCTTAAAAGTAGCCGTGTCAGAAGATGTGCAGGCTTGTTCAGATGAGGGGATTCAAATATTTGGTGGAATGGGCTTTAGTGCAGACACTCCAATGGAGTCTGCCTGGAGAGATGCTAGAATATCCAGAATCTACGAGGGAACCAACGAAATTAATAGAATGTTAGCCGTTGGAATGTTGGTCAAAAAAGCTATGAAGGGGCATGTAGACCTATTGGGCCCTGCAACAGCAGTTGGTGAAGAGCTTATGGGAATTCCATCTTTTGATACGCCAGATTACAGCGCCTTATTCGCGGAAGAAAAAGATATTATTAAGAGGCTTAAAAAAGTGTTCTTAATGGTCGCAGGATCTGCGGTACAAAAATTTGGACCAGATCTAGAATCCCATCAGCAATTGTTAATGGCTGCAGCAGACATTCTTATAGAAGTGTATATGGCTGAATCTACCCTACTCAGAACAGAGAAGAATGCCAAACGTTTTGGAGAAGACGCTCAAAAAACACAAATTGCCATGACGCAACTATACCTGTATAGGGCGGTAGAAATTGTTCAATCTAGAGGAAAAGAAGCCATTATTTCTTTTGCTGAGGGAGACGAACAACGTATGATGCTCATGGGACTTAAACGTTTCACCAAGTACACCAACTATCCAAACATTGTAACGCTCACCAATCTCATTGCAGATAAAGTAGCCGCAGACAATGGATACCGCTTTGACTAAATAATATTCAAGCAATACATATTTATTATTGGTTTTTATATTTTATGTATGTAGCGCCACCCTTCGGGTGGCGCTTTTTTTTACCCCTACACCCATAATTATTAGCTGTTTTAACTTAATTTAGTGGCTTTAGAAAATCCTATGAGAGCACCCATATTAGATGCCGTTTACGCTGCAGAAGCCTTCCAAACAAAAGGACACCAAATGGTAGATCTTTTAAGCAAACACTTAAAAGCAGCTCAAAAGGGCACCCATAAAACCATCCCATATACAGACCCTGAAGCAGAGCGTCAATTCTGGCAACAATACCCAGAAAATCAAGATTTTCAAACCTTGATTCAGGACCTTATTGATCGCTCCATACACGTGCACCAACCCAAATACATTGGGCACCAAGTAGCCCCTCCAGCTCCTATTACAGCAGTATCTTCCATGCTTACCTCATTTTTAAACAATGGATCTGCGGTCTATGAAATGGGTATAGCCAATACGGCTCTAGAACGTATTGTTACAGATCAATTGTGTGCACAATTAGGGTTTGACGCCCATGCCAGGGGTTTTCTTACCTCTGGAGGCACTCTCGCAAACCTGACCGCTTTGCTCGCTGCTAGAAGTATAAAAGACGGAACAGGTGTCTGGAAAAATGGACATGAAGAATCTCTGGGTATTCTGGTTTGTGAAGAAGCACATTACTGTATAGATCGAGCGGCAAGAATAATGGGTCTAGGAGACAAAGGTATTTTAAAAGTCCCCGCAACAATAAATTACGCTATGGATACCACGGCTTTAGAAGCTACTTTAGAAAAGGCCAAACAAGAGGGTATTCAGGTGTTTGCCATTGTAGGGAGTGCGCCCTCTACCGCCACTGGAATCATAGATCCCTTAGACAAAATTGCTTCTTTTGCTCATAAGCACGGGCTGTGGTTTCATGTAGACGCTGCCCATGGCGGCGCAGCCATTTACACCCAACACTTTAAAAAAGATTTAGAAGGTATAGAAAAAGCAGACTCGGTAGCCATAGACGGCCATAAAATGATGATGATGCCTGCATTGACCACTGCACTATTATTTAAAGACGGTTCACACAGTTACCAAACCTTCAGTCAAAAAGCAGATTATTTATTGTCAGATGCAGATCATGAGGATTGGTACAATATGGCCAAGCGTACCTTTGAGTGCACCAAAAGCATGATGTCTATACATTGGTTTATGCTATTGAATCAATATGGCCCATCCGTTTTTGATGAATTTGTGAGCGCTTTATATCAAATGGGGCACCAATTTGCAGCTATTATTAAAAAAGATCCGGATTTTGAATTGGCCTTAGAACCACAGACCAATATTGTATGTTTTAGAATGGTACAAAAGCAGCTTTCTAAGCAAGCACTCAACACCTTAAATGAACACTTGAGATGTGCCTTAGTAAAAGAAGGGTCCTTTTATATTGTTCAAACAAAACTCAGGGGTACCCACTACCTAAGGGTTACGATCATGAATCCAAAAACAGATTCAGAAACCTTAAGCGCCTTATTGATCCATTTAAAAGAATTGGCAAAACCCATTCTTCAGAACCTTAAATAAATCCCTTAATAATTGTATTTTTAGTTTTAGAAAATCAAATCACTCTTAGTATGAATAACCAAACCATCTCTTTCGAAAATCTTTTTTTTACCTTATTATCGCTACTCTTTTTTGGGATCAGTACTTCAAATGTAAAAGCGCAGACAGACCAAGACATCTATTCGATTATAGACCAAGTGTCTGCAACGCGTATTGAACAAGATATTACCAGCCTGGTTAATTTTGGAACCAGACATACACTGTCAGACACTCTCTCCAACAAAACAGGTATTGGAGCAGCCAGAAGGTGGATTAAAAAAAGTTTTGAAAATACCTCTGCAAATTGTGGCGATTGTTTGGAAGTGTTTTACCAAGAGAATTTGGTCAAAAAAGGGACCAATGGTAGAATCGTAAAAGATGTTAATATTGTGAATGTAGTAGCCATTCAACGAGGCACAAAAAACCCCAATAAATTTATTATTATGAGTGGAGACATTGACTCAAGAGTCAGTGATCCAACAGACTATACTTCCATCTCCCCAGGAGCCAATGACAACGCCTCCGGTATGGCTGGAACGCTAGAAGCAGCTAGAGTTTTATCTAAATATCGCTTTGAAAACAGTATTATATATGTAGGGCTTTCTGGTGAGGAACAAGGATTATTCGGTGGGAAAGGATTGGCAGAATATGCCAAAGCACAAGGATGGGAAATAATTGGAATTTTAAATAACGATATGATTGGGAACATCACTGGGGTAGATGGAACGATTAGCAATACTGATTTTAGAATTTTTTCAGAGCCAGTTCCCCCAACAGAAACGGAAAGAGAAAGAAATGCCAGACGTTTCTATGGTGGAGAAGTAGATGGTATTTCAAGACAATTGGCCAGACATATTCACAAGCAAGTAAAAAAATACATGCCAGAAATGAACCCAATGCTCATCTATAGATTGGATAGATTTGGACGAGGGGGCCACCACAGACCTTTTAATGACGCTGGTTTTGCTGGAGTTAGAATCATGGAAGCCCACGAAAACTACACCCAACAACACCAAGATATAAGAGAAGAAGGGGGTATTGCCTACGGCGATGTCCTAGAACATGTAAACTTTGATTATGCTGCCAAACTCACCGCAGTAAATGCCATTTCACTAGCGAGTTTAGCATGGGCCCCTACTCCTCCAGAAACAGTGGCCTTAGGAGGCGCCGTTGCACCAGCAGCTTCCTTTTCTTGGGATGCGGTGCCAGGAGCTGTAGGATATAAAATTTATTGGAGAGACACTACCTCTCCTAGCTGGGATATGTCTAGAAATGTAGGCAATGTGACTTCTTTCACCTTAAAAGGAATGGTGGTAGATAATTACTTTTTTGGGGTATCGGCCGTAGGCGCTAATGGACAAGAAAGCGTGGTAAAATTTCCTAATAAGATTCAGCGCTAAGCTCGTTTCTCGTATAACAAATAGTTACTTCATTCCTCTAAATTAGATGTAATTACCCCTTAATGAACGAATTAAAGATTTTAGAAGAAATTCAAAGTAACGCAGCCACTGCAGTCTACTTTAAAGGAGATCGCTGTAGTGTTTGCAGTGTATTAGAGCCAAAAATAAAAGCACTATTAGAAACAGAATTTCCGAAATTCACTTTTATTTCAATTCCTGAAAGTGAAGGTAATAATGAATTGGCCGCACCATTAAGGGTTTTTAATGTGCCAACC
Source organism: Flavobacteriaceae bacterium (assembly GCA_018401115.1). Classification (GTDB taxonomy): domain Bacteria; phylum Bacteroidota; class Bacteroidia; order Flavobacteriales; family Flavobacteriaceae; genus MAG-120531. Next base: position 647,587 of record JAGYKX010000005.1, read on the forward strand.
TTAATTCTATTCTTAGAAGGAAAAGAATTTCTAAGAACAGGAAAGAATACCAGTATCATAGAATTGGCCAATCAAATTCAACGGCCTTATAACATCTGTTTTTCCTGAATGACACCAAAAAAACTTAAAAAGCAGTTTTTTAAAAAATTCACCCATTAAGGCTATTTAAATTTTAAATCATGCACCGGCTTTTTTAGTAATTTTTTTTTGAGCATGGCTTCTTTAACACGGACTTTAGGTGTGGGTATTTGAGTAGCATTTTTTTAGTGCTATTTAGCGCTTTAACCAATTCATTCTAAAGTTGTAAATTTGACACACAAAAGAATGATTTTACCAGAGCTAAACTAGCGTGTTTTCGTTTTTTAGTGTTTTGGGATTCTTTTAAAAGCATGTCAAAATTACCTTCAGAATACCAATTTTTAGACCTCTCGGACTATGGGAGACCTTTTGGAAAGGCCATAGCCAAACAACTACAACACACACGCTTTCACGCAGTACACGTGACCTTTCTTTTCGTTTTTACAGCAGTGGTATCCCTTGGGTTTTTATGGCTGGGTTACCCCATCGTAGCCTCGGTGCTTCTGGTGTTAAAATCAATTATAGATGCGGCAGACGGAGAACTAGCAAGGCTTCAAAACAGGCCATCTTATATTGGAAGGTACTTAGATTCCGTATCAGATATCCTGATTAATTTATGTCTTATCCTGAGCATTGGCCTCTTGACAAACACTCCTATTTGGATTGCCCTTCTCGCTTTCGCCAGCTTACAGTTACAAGGAACGCTATACAACTACTACTATGTTATCCTGAGAAATGAACACCAGGGAGACACGACTTCTAGGATATTTGAGCGTAAAGTCCCTAAAGCATTAGGGTCCGAAAATCAACAATGGGTAAACCGATTGTATTACGCTTACAAATTTTGCTATGGAATATTTGACAAAATCATCTATACCATAGATCACAATGCGTCTACACATAAAAATTTCCCTAAGTGGTTTATGACTGTATTGTCTATATTTGGGCTAGGTTTTCAATTGTTGGTCATTGCTTTTCTAATGTCACTCGGGCAAATGAAATGGATTATTCCAATTATCCTATATGCCAATATTGCCTTATCAGTGTTTATCATCATCAGAAAATCACTTTCTGATAGGCATTCTTAAGCACACTTTTTCTATATTTATTGATCTTAAACAATACCCAACATCATGAAAAAAACCTTCTTGCTCTTGGCACTTTTTTGTGCCAGTATTTCTGTGGCCCAGCAATTATCCATGGAACAATTAGAAAATCTTAAACCTAGAAACATTGGACCGGGAGGTATGAGTGGTCGTGTCACTTCCATTGACGCTGTTCACGACAATCCTGAGGTAATGTATGTAGGAACAGCCTCAGGAGGGCTTTGGAAATCTACCTCTGGGGGAATAAAGTGGGCTCCTATTTTTGACAAACAAATTACGGCGTCTGTTGGTGCAGTTGCCATTCAGCAGTCTAATCCATCTGTGGTATGGGTTGGAACAGGAGAGGGAAATCCAAGAAACTCTTTAAATGGCGGCTATGGTGTTTTTAAAACTCTAGACGGTGGTAAAACATGGAAGTCCATGGGTTTAGAAAAAACAAGACACATTCATAAAATACTTATTGATCCTACAGATCCAAATACAGTATATGTAGGTGCTATCGGTTCACCCTGGGGATCGCATGAAGAAAGAGGGGTATACAAAACTACAGATGGCGGAAAAAGTTGGCGTAGAATACTCTTTAGCAACACCACCTCAGGAGTAGCAGATATGGTGATGGATCCTAAAAATCCTAATAAAATTATTGCGGCCCTATGGGATCATAAAAGAGACCCTTGGTTTTTTAAATCAGGAGGTCCTGGAAGTGGACTTTATTTGACCTACGATGGAGGAGAAAATTGGAAAAAATTATCAGATCAAGAGGGTTTACCAAAGGGTGAATTGGGAAGAATTGGACTCGCCATTGCAGCTAGTAAAACAGATGTCATCTATGCCCTTATAGAATCTAAGAAAAATGCCTTGTACAAATCTACCGATGGAGGGAGCAAGTGGAAAATGGTCAATGACAAAGAAGACATTGGAAACAGGCCTTTTTACTACTCGGATATTTTTGTAGACCCTCAAAATGAGAACAGGGTATATTCTGTGTTTACCTATGTAAATGTATCAGAAGATGGAGGGAAAAACTTTAGTGAACTCATGCCTGCCTATGGGGTAGATAATGGCGTTCACCCAGACCACCATGCCTGGTGGATACACCCAGAGAACGGAAAGTTCATGTTGGACGGAAATGACGGAGGAATGAACATCACCAGAGATGGTGGTGCTTCATGGCGTTTTGTTGGAAACATTCCTGTAGCACAGTTTTACCACATCAGTACAGATAATGAATACCCTTATAATGTTTACGGAGGAATGCAAGACAATGGTTCTTGGAGAGGCCCTGCCTATGTTTGGAAAGTACAGGGTATTAGAAATTCTTACTGGCAAGAAATAGCCTTTGGAGATGGTTTTGACGTAGTCCCAGACAAAGACAATTCACAATATGGGTACGCCATGAGCCAGCAAGGCTTTGTGTCTAGATACGATTGGAAAACTGGAAACAACTATTCTGTTAGACCCACGGCACCTGACGAGAAAACAGTATTAAGATTTAACTGGAATGCGGGTATTGGTCAGGATCCCTTTGATAACAGCACTGTATATTTTGGAAGCCAATTTGTACATAAGTCTACAGACAAAGGACTTACCTGGGAAGTTATTTCTACAGACCTTACCACCAACGATCCTGAAAAGCAAAAACAAAGTGAGAGCGGTGGTTTAACCATGGACGCTACCGGAGCAGAAAACCATTGTACCATCCTTGTCATTGAGCCCTCACCCGTAGAAAAAGATATGCTGTGGGTTGGTACAGACGACGGCCGTGTTCACTTTACCCAAGACGGTGGAAACTCTTGGAATGAGGTTACAAAAAACATCAAAGGCCTTCCTAAAGGCAGTTGGATTCCTCAGATCAAAGCCTCAAACAAAAACAAAGGAGAAGCCCTTCTAATAGCCAATGACTACCGAAGATTTAACTACACTCCTTACGCCTACCGCACTAAAAACTTCGGTAAAACCTGGGATCGCATTGTAGATGAAAAAGACGTGGCGAGTTACACCCTTTCAATTATAGAAGATCCTAAAAATCCTAATCTATTGTTTTTAGGAACAGATGACGGACTTTATATGTCTCTCAACGCTGGGGAATCATGGCAAAAATGGACGGCTGGTTTCCCAACGGTTTCTACCAAAGATTTAGCCATTCATCCAAGGGAAGAGGACTTAGTGATAGGTACCTTTGGAAGAGCTGCATGGGTTTTAGACGACATTAGACCCTTAAGAGCTGTTGCTGGTAACCCTCAAGCAATAGCAGAGCCTTTTAATTTATTTGCGCCTCCAACGGCATACTTGGCTGCTTATCAGCAACCCACTGGAAGCCGTTTTGGCGCCGATGCCTTATACCAGGGAGAAAACAAAAAATACGGTGCAATGATTACCTACTTTATAAAAGAAGGAATCAAAGCGGGGGCTAAAGAAAAAGATGATAAAGCTACCGATAAAACGCCTCAAGTAGATGAAAATGAAGAAGACAATAAGTCTAAAGCTTCCAAGGACTCCCTTTTTCTTAAAGTATTTAATGGAGATTTACTCATTAGAACAATTGGCTTTAAAAAACCTAAAAAAGCTGGGTTCCATAGAATGTATTGGAATATGGATGAAAAAGGAGCAGATAGACCGTCTAGAAAGATCTCAAAGAGCAAAAGAGAACCTGGTGGGAAATCTGTTTTACCAGGAACCTATACGATTGTTCTAACAGATGGTAGCTTAGAAAAAACCCAACAAATTAAAGTAGTTGCAGATCCTAGACTAGGAGAATCCATAGCGGCTATGAAAGAAGTTTATGACACTGAAACCCTTTTGGAAGGCTATTTGCAAACTGCCGCAGATGCTGTTAAACAATTGGTAGAAAGTAAACAAATAGCAAACCAATTCTCTAAAGAGTTGTCCGATTTAGATGAAAAGGGCTACAAAGAGAGTATTCAAAAAGCCAAAGAAATCTCCAAAGAAATTGATAGCTTATTAGCCTCTTATTTAGGAACCATAGATAAACGACAAGGAATAACGAGAAACCCAGAAATTACCGTAATGCAAAGAATTGGTAGTGCCTCTAGTTATGTGGGTAGCAGAAAAACAGGAATGACAGCTACCGAAGACAGGTTGATATTATTTGCTAAAAATGAGCTCAAAAAAGCCTTGGAAAAACAAAATGACTTTTTTGAAAACCAATGGACAAACTTTGTCTCTGAAATGAAAAAAATAGAAAGAAATCCTTTTAAAGAAACCAAAACATTTGATTTAGATTAGTATCTATCAGAAATTAACTCTAACTTAAAACAAACAATTTAAAAACTATCTCATGAAAAAAATTTTATTCACTACTGCAATATTATTGGGACTTTTATCCTGTAAGGACAAACCAAAACAAGCAGAAAGCGCCACTGAAATAGAGGCAGTAGCTAAAGAAGTAACTAAAATTTCCTTTGAAATGACTCCTAAGAGTGGGTCAGAGGTAAAAGGAACAGTTACTTTCTCCCAAGAAAATGATGGGCAAGTTATGATGATGGCTTATTTATCCAGCTTAACACCAGGAGAACATGCCATTCACCTGCATGAAACAGCAGATTGCTCTTCTGAGGACGGAAAGTCTACTGGAGGACATTGGAACCCTACCTTTGAGCCCCATGGAGCCTGGGGAGCTGAGGAGGGCTTTCACAGAGGAGATATTGGTAATTTCACTGCAGATGCAGAAGGAAATGCTACGGTACACTTTATGACAGATCTATGGAGTTTAGGAGGAGAAGACCCTACTAAAAACATTATTGGAAAGGCTGTAATAGTGCACCAAGGAGAAGACGACTTAGTCTCTCAACCGAGTGGAGCTGCAGGTGCTAGAATTAGTTGTACGGGAATTATTGAATAATATACATCCTTAAAGAAATTTAATGAATCCATCTGCTTCAGGTTGGGTCACAAAATTTGGCCATGTTCTCAAAGACCAACCATTTTTCTTTGAGAACATGGTCTTATTTAATCAATTAAAGACACTAGGTTTTCTGTATGGATTAAATATAGCCATACCGGAGTTTATTATTACTGAACATGAGGCTTCTATTGACGAACGCACAAAAATTAACCTTATTTATGCAATGTATAGTGCCTACGAAGCCTATTACAATAGCAACTCGACAAAAGGAAACACAGAAAAAACAGGAAATTTTAATCTGTTTTTAGAACAAATTACTACATACTATGAAGGTTTAAATAGTGTCAAAAAATCACTATTTGAAGGTTTCTTAGGGGAGACAAAAAAAGATGAAATAGTAGCTCGTATAATTGATCAAAGGGTTTTTATTGAAGCCAATATCATTCATAAAACTTTTGGGAATTTTTCTTTAAATCCATATCTAACCATTGATTATTTAGGGTTTAAACGTTTCTTGTCTGATCCTGATCACTATGTGCTTGCTTTACAACAAATAGAAAAAATAGGCATAGTATTAGTCAAAAAATCAGTAGAGCTTTTTAAAAGTGAAAAAAATCAAATAGAACTATTTCAAAAATCAATGCTCTTAAAAGAGCACAAACTTTCTCCTACAAATAGAAATGATCTTCATTTATCTAATGAAGAGGTTCAATACCTAATAATAATCAGTTCCTTAAATATCCTGCCAAATAAAAAAGATGAAAATAATTTTTCAAATTATATAAACTTCACTGCGGAGTTATTAAGGGTCTCTCCCAAAAGAATTCACTTAGAACTCTCTGATTTAAAAACATTTATAGAGCTTAATAAAAAACAAATTCCGGGGCTTAAAACTATGGCAACAGGAGAACAGCTCTATGAAAACCTCTCCTTTTTAGTGAATAAATTAATTCTTAGAAACAGCAAGAGACTGCTAAAAGAAATTAAAGGAAGTCAAGAATTGGTGCGCTTAATTACAAAATCTACTCACAGTGATTTATCTACTCAAGAAAAAAAGAAAATACAAGAGCAGCTTCTAGATATTTTTAAAAGTATCCCCTCTCTGGCTATTTTCATACTTCCGGGAGGAGCTATGCTTTTACCCATTTTTATAAAGCTTATTCCTAAGCTACTTCCGAGCGCTTTTGACGACAATAGAATTTCCTAATTTTTTTTAATACTCAAATTAAAAAAGCGATTTACCCAATTGTAGTTTTTTCAGGATGAATTGGGAATATTAGCCATATCTTTGCAACTTATAATTATATATGACTTTTAAAGAACTCGGGCTATCTAAGCCACTTCTAGACGCTTTAGATCGTTTAGACTACAATACCCCAACCCCAATTCAAGAACAAGCTATTCCAATTGTCCTCAAAGGGGAAGATCTATTGGGTTGTGCGCAAACAGGAACTGGAAAAACAGCCGCATTTGCTATACCAATTATTGAAAGATTGCTTTCTAGTACTTCAAAAAATAGTTTTATAAAAGTACTTGTAGTTACTCCTACAAGGGAATTGGCCATACAGATTGAAGAAAATTTCAAATCTTACACACATTTTACTGAGCTTAAGACTCAAGTAATTTTTGGAGGGGTAAAACAAGGAAAACAAACAGATGCACTAAGAAAAAAACCAGATATTTTAATTGCTACTCCCGGCAGACTATTAGATCTTATGAATCAGGGATTTATAAGCCTGAAAAATATTGAATACGCCATTTTAGATGAGGCAGATCAGATGCTAGACATGGGGTTTATTCATGATATAAAAAAATTAATCGCAAAGCTTCCAGCGCAAAGGCAATCATTATTCTTTTCTGCCACTATGCCACAAAGTATTGTGCAATTATCTGGTCAGATATTAGGAAATCCTCAGAGAATTACCATCAAGCCAGAACAAGCTACAGCAGAAAAAATAACCCAAGGAATTTATTTTGTAGACAAAGAAAATAAAATCAAACTCTTAGCCTCATTGGTAGAACAATCTGAAGCACCTGCAGTACTCGTATTTTCGAGGACAAAACACGGTGCTAACAATATTGTTAAAAAATTAGACAAGTACGGGATTAAAGGGGCTGCGATACATGGTAATAAATCACAGGCAGCAAGACAAAAGGCATTAGAAGGCTTTAAAGAAGGTAGACTAAACGTTCTAGTGGCTACAGATATTGCAGCAAGAGGAATAGATATAGATCAACTTTCTTTAGTGATTAACTACGAACTCCCCAATGTTCCTGAAACTTATGTTCATAGGATAGGAAGGACCGGAAGGGCTAGTGCTAGTGGTGTTGCTATTTCATTTTGCGACGAAACTGAAATTCCTTATTTACAAGATATTCAAAAACTCATTAAACAGGATGTTCCTGTGATTAAAGGACATGAGTTTGAAAACGAAAGTCTTGAGGGAGAACTACAGAAAAAACAATTCTCTAAAAGTGGTGGAAAAAAGGCAGCCTCCAATCAAAATAGATCTAGAAGACCACAAGGGGGAAGAGACAACCAAAGAGATCAGAGACCTCAGAGAAAATCAGATAGTTCTCGTAGAAATTCATAAATTGTTTATTTTTATACTTCAATTTTTTACATGAATCCTACTACAGGCACTAGAATAAATAAATACTTAAGCGAAATTGGCTATTGCTCTAGAAGGGGTGCAGACAAACTAATAGAAGAAGCTAGAGTAACCATTAATGGTGTAGTTCCTGAAATGGGTACTAAGATTCAGGAAGGAGACATAGTTGCTGTAGATGGAATTGAAGTAGGTGAAAAAGAAACAGAACACGTTTATTTAATTTTCAATAAACCCGTCGGGATTGTTTGTACTACAGATACAAGGGTAGAAAAAGACAACATCATTGATTTTATAAATTATCCCAAAAGAATATTTCCCATTGGAAGATTAGATAAACCGAGCGAAGGACTAATTTTTCTGACCAGTGATGGAGACATTGTCAATAAAATTTTAAGGGCCAGGAACCATCATGAAAAAGAATATGTGGTTACTGTAAACAAAAGAATCACCCCAGATTTTATTTCAAAAATGAGTCAGGGGGTGCCTATTTTAGATACCGTTACAAGACAATGTAATGTTACTGCTATAAATAGCTCCACATTTAAAATTGTCTTAACCCAAGGAATTAATAGGCAAATTAGACGCATGTGTGAATACCTTGGCTATGAAGTACAACAATTAAAAAGAGTTAGGATTATGAACATCTCTTTAGATGTACCTTTGGGAAAATGGAGAGATTTTAGCCCAGAGGAACTCAGAGAACTAAATAGTTTATTAGAAGACTCTACAAAAACTGATAACTGATAAGCATGTATATTCCAGATCATTACAAAAATGAAAACCAACAGGAGCTTATAGGTTTTATTCATGAAAACCCGTTCGGTATTATAGTTATTCAAGGAGAGAATGCTCCTATAGCCTCGCATATTCCATTTATGATCAAAGGATCCCCTGAAGATGGATACCATCTTGTAGGTCACCTCTCTAAAAAAAATCAAATTGCACAATTATTGAAAAATTCAATATCTGCGTTAATTATCTTTAATGGACCTCAGCATTATATTTCTTCCTCCTGGTATAAAGAAGAAGAAGTGCCTACATGGAATTATATTGCAGTTCACGCCTATGGATCTGTTTCAATTCAATCTGACAATGCACTTTTAGACTCATTACATGAATTGGTAGCTCAGCATGAAAAGCATGAAAAGAATCCTGTAGATCTAACAAAAATGCGTCCAGAAACAATGAATCAATACAGAGGAGTTATAGGTTTCACTATTTCAATTAACACATTAGAAGGAGCTTACAAATTATCACAAACTAGAAAAGAAGACCATCAATCTATTGAAAGCGAACTAGCGGAAAAGAATAATTTTCAAGCTATCGAGATCTCAAATGCCATGAAAAAAGCAAACCATTCCCCTTTAAAATAGTTTTTTAACTTAACGGTTTAAATCACATCATGACCATTACTCAACTCCAATACGTATTAGCTGTAGCAGAATACAAAAATTTTACACTAGCTGCAGAAAAAAGTTTTGTCACTCAGCCTACACTAAGTATGCAAGTTCAGAAATTAGAAGAAGAGTTAGATGTTATCTTGTTCGACAGAAGTAAAAAGCCACTTACCATTACTACAGTTGGAGAAAAAATTGTAGCACAAGCAAAAAACATTGTGAATGAGGCATTGAGAATAAAAGATATTGTTTCACAAGACAAAGGATATGTGGGTGGGCCATTTACCTTAGGTATAATTCCTACTATTATGCCTACTCTACTACCAATGTTTCTAAAATCGTTTATTGAAAAGTATCCTGAGGTCAATTTAATTATAAAAGAACAAAATACAGACCAACTCATAGAAAGTCTTAAAGAAGGCTCTATAGATGCTGCAATTGCAGCCACACCACTAGAAATTGAAGATTTAGAAGAACGCCCTCTATACTACGAACCATTTGTGGGTTATGTTCCTAAAAGCCACAGACTTGCTTCTGTAAAAGAACTCACTGAGGAAGATATTGATCTTTCTGAAATCTTACTATTAAAAGATGGACATTGCTTTAGAGATGGAATTTTGAATTTATGTCAAGCCAACAAAAAATTGGACCTTAGTCATTTTCAGATTCAAAGTGGCAGTTTTGAAACTCTTCTGAATTTATCGGATGAAGGATTAGGAATGACACTTCTTCCTTATTTAAATTCATTGGCCTTGGACCCTAGTAAAAAAAGTGCCCTAAAACATTTTAAGGCACCTTCTCCAGCAAGAGAAGTAAGCCTTATATTCCATAAGAGGGCTTTAAAAATTCAAATCACAGAAGCCCTTAAAGAAACTATCTCTAACATTATCCGTGGTGCAATAGCCTTTCAGGATGTTAAAATCATTAGTCCTTTAAACAAAATATAATTTAACGAAGCTAAAAAAGATATTTTCAAATAAAAAAGAGGTCTTAGAAGACCTCTTTTTTACTAACCAAATTATACAATCCTTATCAGGTCTTATCTAGACCGCTTATTTTCCAAATAAATCAAAGTAGCTTTCACTTTTGGATTTTCTTTGCTAAATTCTTTGAGCCAAATAATTAACTCTTCTATTTCATAGGGCAAAAGCCTTTTGGAAGCTTTTTTTAATTCTCTTCTAAATAAACCCATATTGAAACTAACTTTTTGAAGCACCATTTTGGTATACTCTAACATTGCTCTAGCCATAAGTTTATTATATTTAAATTGAACATACTCAAATTTAGCACAAATAAACACTGCATATTTTATAAGAAATGTTAAAAACAACTACATTCATGTTAAAAATATACAAAGCCATGAGCCACTATAATTACCTCATTGAAAAAACAAAAATAATTGCTTTTCTGGTATTAATATTCAGTTTTGTTGTCGGATGCGGTGGCGTAGTTAAGGTGCAACAAAAAAATATACACAAGCATTTTAAAGGAAAAAACTTTGAAAATCAAATGACTGGATTGGTTGTGATAGATCAAGAGAAGAGTGATACTCTTGTTAATATAAACGGAAGCCAATATTTTATTCCTGCCAGCAATACAAAGATTTTTACCCTATTCACAGCACTTGAATTGCTCCCAGAAAAAATGCCTTTATTCAAGTATCAGAAAAAAGGAAAAGATTCTATACTGATTGCGGGTATGGGAAACCCAACTCCATTTCATCCATTTTTCAAAGACAGCACTTTAGTCAGCGAGTTAGCGAAATATATCCACGTTGGAATTGTAGAAAACAGGTTATTAGATTTTCCATATGGGCCAGGTTGGGCATGGGAAGACTACGATACTTATTACGCGCCAGAGCGTGCAGCTTTACCCCTTTATGGTAACGTTTTTAATGTGATTAAGAATGATACTGTCTCCATTCAAGAACCCAAGTTATTTGCCTCTTTAGTTAAAAAGAATGAGAATCAATTTTATAGAAGTATAGAAAAGAATATTTTCTACCTGCCAGAGAAAAAGCCATTGTCTCTTGAAATACCCTATAAAACATCTGATAGTGTAACAGCTATTCTTCTTGGAAATTTGTTGAAAAAAGAGATTTTTATCTTACCAGAATTTACAGGTAAAACCGAAATAGCCTATGGTACTTCAAGAGACAGTGTATTAGAGCGAATGATGGAAGTAAGTGATAATTTTTTAGCAGAACAATTGTTACTTAGTGCTGCTGAGTTCACTTTAGACAGTATGCAAGCTTCTGTTATTCAGGAATATATGTTAAAAGGAAGTTTAAAAGACTTGGTCCAAAAACCTAGGTGGGTAGATGGTTCCGGACTGTCTAGGTATAATTTATTTACACCGCTATCTATAGCTCAAGTACTCCATAAAATGTATCTAAAATATTCTTGGAATAAACTGATTCGTTTCTTCCCGATAGGAGGAGAAAAAGGCACCCTAAAAAACTGGTTTAAAGGGGAGCAAAAACCTTATATATACGCAAAGACTGGAAGTCTTGGAAATAACTATTGTCTCAGTGGTTTTTTAATAACAAAAAAGAATAAAACGCTAATTTTTAGCTACATGAACAATCATTTCACCAAACCAAGTAGTCAAATAAAGCAGGAAATGGAAATAGTACTAGAGGCTATTAGAGATCACTATTAATATAAAAAACCTATTTTATTAGGTTTCAAAACTGTACGATTAAAACCTATTGTCTCCATCCAATAAATCTCCTATACCTCCAAGGAGACTACCTTCTCCCTTTCCTTTTCCACCCATTTTAGGTGCTGCGGCCCAAACCCTACTAGCCAAACGACTAAAAGGTAATGATTGTACATAAACAGTACCTGGCCCTTGTAAAGAAGCGAAAAACAAACCTTCTCCTCCAAACAAAGTATTTTTAATACCGCCCACAAAACTAATATCGAACTGTACGTTTTGGGTAAACCCAACTAAACAACCCGTATCTACCTTTAAAATTTCTCCAGCCTTGAGTTCTTTCTTTGCAATAGTTCCACCGGCATGAATAAAAGCAAGACCATCTCCTTCTAATTTTTGCATAATAAAACCTTCCCCACCAAAAAAACCTCTACCAAGCTTTCTAGAAAACTCAATTCCAACAGAAACACCTTTAGCAGCACATAAAAAAGCATCTTTTTGGCATATGAATTTTTCTCCAAAAGCAGAGAGGTCTATGGGTATAATCTTTCCAGGATAAGGAGAAGCGAAACTCACTCCCTTTTTTCCTTGACCTATATTTAAAAAAGCGGTCATAAATAAACTTTCTCCTGTCAGTAATCTTTTCCCTGCAGAAAATAAGGAGCCCAAAACCCCTTCATTTTGTTTGGATCCGTCTCCAAAGATGGTCTCCATTTGAATGTCCCGATCCATCATCATAAAACTCCCCGCCTCTGCTACTACGGACTCCCCTGGATCTAATATTACTTCTACAAATTGCATTTCTTCTCCAGAAATCTCATATTCTATTTCGTGTGCATTCATATTTACTATTTTTTCTTTATGGTCCATTGAAATTCAAAAGTAGCGACACTGACCCCTAACTCGTTTACACCAACAGCTTTCATCCAAAAGGTCTCCCCTTCTCCTGTAGTGATTGTTTTTTGAATTGCTGGCGGTATTAAGTGTCCATCTTCGCAGCAAAAAACAATACGTCCTGTAGCTTTTTTAGTGAAAGATGCCTTGTTATGTGCTACTAACATAGATATTGATTGACCGGATTGTTTAATTTGATCTATTACCATAGCTCCAGTAGCCAATTCTGCAGCCATACCCTGTACCGCCCAAAACATAGAATTAAAGGGGTTTTGATTGATCCATCTGTGGGTAACACTTACTTCTGCTGTGTTCTCAGTAATTCGCCTTAGTCTAACACCACACCACCAAGCAGAGGGTAGTTTGAAAAAAAGATAGGTGTTAAACTTAAAAACAGAAGTAGCCATATTTTTTAAAAATTTGATTAAAAATACATTATTTAATTCTAGTAATGAATGATCGTATATTGTTAATTAAATGTTAATTAATAGTACTTTGTATTGCATAATACCTTTTAATAGATATATATTTGCATTGTAATATAGCTTACAGATGGAATTCATCATGAAAAACTGCAAAATTATTTCAATTTATGAATATTGAAAATACCAAAGCACAAATGAGAAAAGGGGTGCTAGAATATTGTATCCTATCTATTTTAAATGGAGAAGACAAGTATACCTCAGAAATTCTAGAATCATTAAAGGACGCAAAACTTCTTGTGGTAGAAGGGACCATTTACCCCTTACTCACCAGATTAAAAAATGCAGGCCTATTGGCATACAGATGGGAGGAATCTAGTTCAGGACCTCCAAGAAAATACTATGCACTCACTGAAACAGGTAAACTATTCTTAAAAGAATTAGACACCACTTGGAATGCCCTTAAAAACGCCGTACAACTTGTTACAAAATAAATAACCATGAATAAAACACTCACCATTAACTTAGCCAATAGTATTTTCAATATAGATGAAAATGCCTACCAAGCTTTACAAAGATATTTAGAAGCAGTTAAAAAATATTTAACTGGCACTCAGGGTAACGAAGAAATTTTAGCAGATGTAGAAGCCAGAATTTCAGAGCTTTTTTCAGAAAAATTAACTACTGAAAAACAGGTGATCATATTACAAGATGTAGAACAAATCATTCAAGTCATGGGGCAACCAGAAGACTATTCTATAGATGAAGATATTTTTGATGAGACGCCTAGAGGTAAAACTAGTACTCGTGTTAAGAAATTATACAGGGATGGAGATCAAAAATTGATGGGTGGTGTTTGTAGCGGAATTGGACATTATTTATCCATTGATCCTTTATGGATAAGATTACTTTTTATTGTGTTCTTATTTGGCGGAGGCTTTTCAGTAATAACTTATATTATTCTTTGGGCGATTGTACCTGAAGCGTCTACTACTGCACAAAAATTAGACATGCAAGGGGAAGCTGCAAACCTTAGTAATATTGAAAAAAAAATTAAAGAGGGATTTGACTCTGTAGCAGATACAGTGAAAAATGCAGATTATAAAGGGGTAGAAAATGCCGTTAAAGACGGTGGAAATAGTTTTGTAAAAGCATTAGGTGATTTTATTGGGGTAATCTTTTCTACCATCGGAAAAATAATCAGCACTGTTTTTAACCTTTTTGGAAAATTCATAGGTTTGCTCCTAATTCTTATTGGATTTACCACTTTGTTAGGGCTTTTTTTTGGACTATTTACAGTGGGCATTTTAGACCTTAGTAATTTATCTGGGATCCAATTCTTTCCCCTCGTCAATGCTTCTGAATTACCTATCTGGCTTTTATCTATTTTACTGTTTTTGGCTATTGGAATTCCATTTTATGGCTTGCTCTACATAGGGCTTACTGTAATTACTAAGAATCTCAAGAAAATGGGGAATATTACCAAAGTGAGTTTATTTAGTATTTGGCTTGTATCTGTAGGCTGTCTAATTTTTTACGGAATTAAACAAGCTAATTCTTTTTCAGTAAGGGGGACCCAGATTGAACAAATATCTTTATTTGATGGGAATAGCACAGAAATTCAAGTACCAGACACTTTGTATCTCAAGGCAAAAAGTTCTGAACATTTTGAGTATTTAAACCACAATTATTTTGATGGTATTGCTATGAGTTACGACACAAATGGGAATGAAGTACTTTACTCAAAAAGGGTATCTGTGAATATAAAAAATACCATAGACAATCGCGTATCTATCAAAACCTATAAAAGCGCCAATGGGTATTCATATGAAGAAGCAAAAAACAGGGCTTCTGCCTTATTGTACCAAATAGAACAAATAGATGAAACTATCTATTTTGACGACTATTTTACCAGCGCACCCCATCAAAAAATGCGCAATCAAAAAATTGAGATGAGCCTAATCATTCCCAATGGAACTGTTGTTAAAATAGATCCTAGTATGAGCGAAATGATGGGTTGGGAAAATAAAAATGACCAAGATATGTATAGAAAAGACTTGCCTAATGAGACATGGAGAATGGGTGATAATGGTGTTTTGGAGTGCATGACTTGCAATTCATCCATGGATTAATACAATCCAGTTTCTATTATTTTATAAGTCTTCTTTAATATCACACCTTGAACTTACCAAAATTAAACATATGATAGCACTAGCTAAAATTTTCATCACACTTTTATTCAGCATACTTTTTTTATTCTAAAGTCAAATTAATTGATGGGTTTGGTTATATTTAATTTATAATAACCAAACCTTATATGCGACTTACACTGACCCCCTACCAACTAGAGCTGGCACATACCTTTAGTATTTCCAGAGAGTCTCATGACTTTCAAGATAGCTTAATTGTGACCTTATCTCATAAGGGAAAAAGCGGCTACGGAGAAGCGACTGCCAATGGGTATTATCAAATAACGTCGGCCAGTATGGCTAAAGAAATTGGGTTATGCAAAAATCAAATAGAAGCCCACGATTTTAAAACCCCTGAATTATTCTACAAACTACTGAATTCATTATCCCTTTCTAACTTCTCAAAATGTGCCTTAGATTTAGCTGCTTGGGATTTGTTTGGAAAAATAAATAATACCCCACTCTACAAAATTTGGAATACAAACCTCAACAACTTAGCCACCACCAATTATACGATAGGCATTGATAGTGTAGAAAAAATGGTGGCCAAAATGGTAGAAAAACCATGGCCTATATACAAAGTAAAATTGGGTACTTCACAAGATATTAACATTATAAAGGCATTGAGAGCTAAAACAAATGCTGTTTTTAGAATAGATGCTAACTGTGCTTGGGAAACAGATGAAACCATTTCAAATGCTCGAAAACTCAAGAAATTAGGGGTGGAATTTATAGAACAACCTTTGGCAGCTGACCGATGGGACGACATGAAAAAAGTATTTGATACTTCTTGCTTACCGCTTATAGCAGATGAGAGTTGCCTGGTTACAGAAGATGTGGCCAAATGTGTGGGACACTTTCATGGGATTAATATTAAACTCACCAAATGTGGGGGTATAAGCCCTGCTTTAGGCATGATTAAGGAGGCCAAAGTTTTGGGTTTAAAAGTAATGATAGGTTGTATGACAGAATCTAGCGTTGGGATATCGGCCATAGGCCAGCTACTTCCCCAATTGGATTATGTAGATATGGATGGTGCGTTATTACTCAAAAAAGATATTGCCAAAGGTATTGTAATACATGAAGACGCTTCGCTTAGCTATCCTGATTTGGGTGGTAGCGGAATAGAATTGTTAGACCTATGATACAGTATTTTAATAAGGCTATTGGCCCCTATTTGTCTTTTAATAAAAAATCTTATTTGTATTTTGGAGGTACCAGCTACCTTAGTCTTCAAACCCATTACAGGTTTAAACGTTGGTTGCTAAAAGGAATTCTCAAGTACGGGGCACATCACGGAGCGTCCCGTCAGTCAAATATTAGAATATCATTATTTGAAAAAGTAGAAAGAGTATTGGCGCAAAAAACCAAAGCGCCTAGGGCATTGCTAAGTTCTTCTGGATATTTGGCTGGTCAGATGGTAGCCAAACAGTTTTTAAATGATCCTTTTGTTCCAATCTATTTGCCTGGTACACACAGTGCCTTAAAAATAGACCCTAAGGCTAAAGAAACTCATTACGATAGTATTGAAATAAAATTAAATGAGCTGTTTTCGTTAAAAAAACAAGCGGTGATTTTTTTAGACAGTATTGATTTTAAAGGCAGGCATTATCCTGAATTCCGCCCTTTAAAAGGTATTGATCTTTCTTCTTGCATTTTGGTTGTAGACGACTCTCATGCCCTTGGAATCTGCGGCTTAAACGGAGCTGGATCCTATGAAATTTTAAAACAATTAAAACCCAGAGAGTTAATTGTTACGGCCTCTATGGGAAAAGGAATGGGAATAAGTGGCGGGGTAGTATTCTGCGAAGAACATAGAGCAAACGCTATTACATCTAGTGCTACTTACGGTGGTGCTAGCCCTGCAGCTTTAGCAGGACTTTATGCCTATTTAGAAGCACCCGAAATTTATCAAAAACAACTCCTTAAATTACATGAAAACACCAAGCGTTTTATAAAAGGTCTTGACTATCCTGAATTTTTTGACAATCACTTAGGACACCCTGCTTTTGGATTTCAATCGCCCCAATTATCAAAAGAACTCAAGGAGGCTGGTTTTGTCATAACAAATTTTCCATATCCCACGGAAAAAGATCTCATAATGAGTAGAATTGTCATTAGTGCAGGGCACAAAAAAAAGGATATTGAGTCGCTTTACAAAACACTCAATACCCTTATTGCTTCTTTAAAGTAGGTGAAAACATAGCGCTTAAATTGCGCCTTTTATTAGCTTTACTATTCTAGAGTAGCCAAGTAACGTTCCGCGTCTAATGCGGCCATACATCCTGTTCCTGCTGCAGTAATAGCCTGTCTGTACTCTTTGTCTTGAACATCTCCACAGGCAAAAACTCCTGGCAGATTGGTTTTAGTACTCTTGCCTTTGGTGTGAATATATCCGGTTTCATCCATGTCTAACTGTCCCTTGAATATATCAGTATTCGGTTTGTGACCAATAGCAATAAAGAGTCCTGTTATGGCAATATCTTCCTTTTCTCCTGTTTGGTTATTAACCATTCTTAGGCCTTCTACCACTTGGTCTCCAAGAACTTCTTCTACCTCTGTAAAGTATTTTACTTCAATATTATCTAAACTATTGACCCTGTGTTGCATGGCTTTTGACGCCCTCATCTCTCCTTTTCTAACAAGCATAGTCACTTTGCTACAAATATTGGCTAAATAGGAAGCTTCTTCTGCCGCAGTATCTCCTGCCCCTACAATAGCCACTTCTTGGCCCTTATAGAAAAAACCATCGCAAACCGCACAGGCAGAAACACCACCTCCCCTTAGTTTTTGCTCACTAGGTATATTTAAATATTTGGCGGTAGCCCCTGTAGAAATAATCACTGTCTCCGCTTCAATAGGCGTTTTACCATCTACTATTGCTCTATGAATGTCCCCAATTTCTTTACTCAATTGTACCTCTGTGATCATTCCAATACGCACTTGGGTACCAAAACGCTCTGCCTGCTCTTGCAACTGAACCATCATTGTGGGACCATCTATACCTTGAGGGTAACCAGGAAAATTGTCTACCTCGGTAGTTGTAGTTAATTGCCCTCCTGGTTCCATTCCTGTGTACAAAACAGGTTTTAAATCTGCTCTTGCTGCGTAAATGGCTGCAGTGTACCCTGCTGGCCCTGAACCAACTATAAGTGTTTTAATACGTTCTATATCTTGAGACATTTGCAATAAATTTTTAATAATTAAATATCAAAAATAAACAATTTGGCCGCCTTGTAAATGGTAAAGTTATTAAAAGTTATTACAGTATTATTTGGAAGATTGATTTAGATCTTTTATAAAATTTTCTATTTGTTTTTAACTAAAAATTTTATAAAAGATTAGTATGTGAAATCGCAATACACTTGAAATAAAGGCTTTTAAAAAAAATATAACTGGTGTTGTTATACAATATAGTTTTTCATTAAAATCAAACCATAAAAATTAAAACTCAAAAAGAAAGTATATTCCTACAAAATCATTACTTTTGATATGGGTATTAAAAATTTAGGGGCTTCCCTAACAAACAATTTAAAAAATGAGTAATTCAACATTTAGATCTAACTGTGGTTTAGCCACAGGCTTGGATATTATTGGTGATAAGTGGTCTTTGTTAATCGTCAGAGACTTGATGCAAGGAAAAAAAACCTTCACAGAAATGAGACTTTCTAAAGAAGGGGTAGCCACAAATATTTTAGCAGACAGGCTCAAAAACTTGAGTATTAATCATATTATTTCTTTTTATCACGCTGCAGATAATAGAAAAACCAAGTATTATTTTTTAACTGAAAAAGGATTGGAATTATACACCATCCAATTGGAGATAATGAGGTGGACCTATAAATACTATCCGGACCAAGTTTCTGATCACACAGAATTTCTGGAGCAACTTTCACAAAACACCACTCAGAAGATTTTCAAAAAATATACTAAAAATTATCAGGATGAAAAGGATGCCCATTTTAATAAAATGAATCCTGACGGATAATTATAAGGTGACCTTAAAAACAAAAAAAAGGCGGACCGTTGGTTCGCCTTTTTTTGTTGACCCTACTTCAATACAATTATTTCTTTACGCCTAACTTTTTTAAAATGTCTTCCATTAAGCACCAATTGGTCAAAGATGACTGAAATAAATTGGCACCTACAAAGGCTGTAAACCACAACCAATTTTGATTGACATAAATAGATAACGCAAGACTAATTAATATAAAAGATCCTGCAATTCCTTTGATCATTCTGTGTAACATATAATGGTGTTTTAATTAATCGATTTTATTTTATAAACTTTGTTCTATTGGCACGACCACTGCGTGAATAGGACTAAGCTCTTCAAGAGACTCGTTGAAGGCTCTTAAAGCTTGGAATAAAGGCGCAATTTTCTCTTCTGCTACAAAAGAAAATACCAATTCGGAATCTACTTGAATTCCGCTAGATGCAAACCAATTTTTAATGGGTGAACTTTGGTCACTTTCTTTATGTCCTGAAATATCTGCACTGCTGTAAGCAGAAATTCCTGCCTGCTTGAGTAGTTTTAACACACTTGGTTTATGCGCGTCTATTGTGGTAATTACTAATAATTTCATAAGTCTTATTATTGATGGTTTTTCTTTTCAATGAGGTAATAAACAAGGGGCACTACTAAAAGTGTCAATACCGTAGAAGCGATTGTTCCGCCCATAAGTGAAATGGCCAATCCTTGAAAAATAGGGTCAAACAGAATCACAAAGGCTCCGATCACAACGGTACCTGCTGTAAGTAAAATAGGGGTGGTTCTCACTGCGCCTGCCTCAATAACAGCTTCTTTAAAAAGAGCTCCCTCTTCTAATCTAATATTGATAAAGTCAATCAAGAGTACTGAATTTCGTACCATAATACCCGCCAAAGCAATCATTCCAATGAATGAAGTAGCGGTAAAGAAAGCGTCTAACATCCAGTGGCCTAGAATAATTCCCACTAAAGAGAGGGGAATGGCCACCATCATTACAATAGGTGCTTTAAAATTCTGAAACCAACCCACAATAAGCATGTAGATAATCACAATAACACCTAGAAATGCTAAACCTAAATCCCTAAAAACCTCTAGCGTAATTTGCCATTCCCCGTCCCATTTAATGGTGTAATTAGATTCTGATGTAGGGGCACTAGCGTATAATTCATCCAAACTATATCCTGCAGGCAGGTCTATTTTAGCCAATGTTTCTTCCATACCTAGAATGGCATATACAGGGCTCTCTAAAGCTCCTGCCATATCTGCCAAAACATAAGAAACCCTTTTCTGATTCTTTCTGTAAATAGGCTGCTCGGCCATTACCTCTGAAATGTGAACAACGTCTTCTATGGCCACTAATTGATCCATTTGATTTTTAACTTGTAAGCCAGCAATGGCATGGATAGAATTCTTATCTGTATGGTCTAATGTTAAAACCATGGGCACCTGTTGTGCTGCATTTGGCAAATAAAGATTCCCCAAGGAACTATTAGACAAGGCTAATTGAATCGTTTGAATAATTTGAGGTACGCTCAAGCCAAGTTTAGCAGCCTTCTCTTTGTCTATATCTAGGTGAAAAGCTTTATGCTCAGCGGCTGCCATAGCATCTACATCTACCACATCTGGAGTATCTCCCAACAAGGACTCTAATTGCTTGGCAATATGCACCTGTGTGTCGTAATCAGGACCATACACTTCTGCCACAATAGTAGATAGCACAGGTGGTCCTGGTGGCACCTCTACAATTTTTATATTGGCATTGTATTTTTTACCCAAAGCTTGAATGTCAGGCCTAAAGAGACTTGCAATTTCATGACTTTGTGCGGATCTATCGTGCTTATCTACCAGATTTACTTGAATATCTGCCACATTCCCTCCTGACCTTAGGTCGTAGTGACGCACCAAACCATTAAAAGTAATAGGTGCGGTAGTACCCACATAGGACTGATAGTGAACCACCTCTGGTCTTGTTCTCAAGTATTGAGCTACTTCTTGAGCCACCGCCGCTGTTCTCTCTAGGGAAGTTCCTTCTGGCATATCTATAAGTACTTGAAATTCATTTTTATTGTCAAATGGCAGCATTTTTACAGCGACAGATTTAGTGAAAAACAATCCCATTGAGGCCAATAATAACAAGGTCGTTCCACCTAAAAATAAGATCCTTGTTTTCTTATTTTCAAGTAAGGGTCTTTCATATTTATTATAAATCTTATAGATCCATGAATCTTCTAATTTTTTCTCCGCTTTTAAATCCGCTCCAGGAACTTCTTTTTCTCTTAAAAAAAGGTATCCTAAATATGGCGTAATAGTAAGGGCTACAAAAAGTGATAAGATCATGGCTATAGAGGCTCCAATAGGCATTGGAGACATATATGGTCCCATTAAACCCGAAACAAAAGCCATAGGAAGCACAGATGCAATAACGGTGAATGTGGCCAAAATAGTGGGGTTACCCACTTCATTAATAGCGTATAAAGCTGCCTGTTTAAATGGCAAACGCTTCATTTTAAAATGCCTATGCATGTTCTCTGCAATAATAATAGAGTCATCTACCACAATTCCAGTCACAAAAACCAAGGCAAATAGGGTAATCCTATTTAGGGTGTAGTCCATCATATAGTAACTCAACAAAGTCAAGGCAAACGTTATAGGCACTGAAAGAAACACGACCAAACCTCCACGCCATCCCATAGAAAGCATGACTACTATTGTGACCGCTATAATAGCACCAATAAGGTGCATTAATAATTCAGAAACCTTTTGAGAAGCAGTTTCTCCATAATTTCTACTAACGGTTACCTGAATTTCATTTGGAATAAGATTTTCTTTTAAATCTTCTATTTTATCGAGGATTTGTTCAGAAATCTTCATGGCGTCTGCCCCTTTGCGTTTGGCCACTGAAAGTGTCACAGCAGGGTACTCTGAAGGGTATGCTGTCTGATCTTCCCCACTAGCGGCACCATAGCCCATATGAACATAATCTATGGCTTGTTGGGGTCCATCTAGAATTTGTGCCACTTGTTTTAAATAAATCGGGCTTTGACCCATCACACCAATCACAATATTAGCGACTTCTGCTGCACTCGATAAAAAGGATCCTGTTTGAACGGTGAAATTCTGGTCCTGGGCATTAAAAGATCCGGTATTTAGTTGGGCATGATTGGCAGACAGCATTTGTGCTACCGTGTTAAAGTCCAATCCTGCTGCTGTTAATTTCTGAGGATCCAGCACCACACTTAATTGTCTATTTCTACCGCCAATTAATTTGGTGCTAGAAACATCTTTTATTTTCTTAATCTCTGAATCTACCTCTTGAGCCAATTGCTTTATTTGATAGTCGTCCATCTGATCACTCCACAAGGTAATGCCCAGCATAGGAACGTCGTCAATAGCCCTTGTTTTGACCAGTGGCATAGTCACACCTGCTGGCATTAAATCCATATGTTTATTGATCTCATTGTATAATTTCACATAAGAGCGTTCAATATCTTCTCCTACATAAAATTGAACAATCACCATGGCCTTTTCTTCCATAGCGGTAGCGTAAACATACTCTACCCCTTTAATATTAGAGAGTAGTTTCTCTAAGGGCTTTATTACCCTAGCTTCTACTGCTTCAGGACTCGCTCCTGGATAACCAACAAAGATGTCTGCCATAGCAACGTCTATCTGAGGTTCTTCTTCTCTAGGAATCAAAAAAGAACTGTACACCCCTACTACCATAAATACAATCATGAGTAGTACAGTAAGCTTGGAATCTATAAATACTTTGGCAATTTTGCCTGCTAATCCTTCTTTCATAAGTGATTAATTTTGAACGTCTAGCGCTACACCGTTATACATTTTGGATTGTGCATGGAGCACATACGTCTCTCCTGCTACCAAACCAGATAACACCTCCACAGATTCATTATGCTCTTGTCCTAAACGCAACCATCTGAGCATGGCGGTGTTTTGCGCGCTAAGCACATAGACTCCCTTTAATTGTCCTTTCCTTACTATGGCCTCTAATGGAACATATATAGTCTCTTTTTCGCTATTGGAAACATTGAAATAAATACTAGCATACATCCCAGATAACAAAGGGGTAGTATCTCCAATTAATGTGATTTTCACCCTGTATTGTCCTGCGGTGTTTTTGGAAGACAATCCTAGCTCAGCAATAGATCCTTTTAGCGTCCATTCACTAGGGTGTACTTTAACAGTAACGGTATCTCCTATTTTATAATTTCCTATATACTCACTTCCTACAGAGGTCCAAATGTCAAATCCATTACCCCCTTCAATTTCTAATAAAGGTATTCCCGGCTGAGCCATATCTCCCTGATTTATAAAACGATTGGTCACTACTCCATCATAAGGCGCCCTAATTTGAGTAAAAGCTTGTTGTGCTTTTGCCATTTCTAAGTGAGCCTTTGCTTGGTTATAAGCAGTTTCAGCAGCTACAAAAGCTGTTTTAACCCCTTCGTATTCTCTAGAGCTAACACTGTTTTTTTCAAACAAAACTTTATAAGCGGCTAAATCATTTTGAGCTAATTTAAAAGCAGCCTCAGCCGCATTTACCCCAGATTGTGCTGCCAATGCTGCAGCGTCTATATCTCTGTTAAATAAGGTCATTAATACCGTCCCCTTTGAAACTTTATCTCCCAATGACACTGATATTTGCTGAACAGTTCCCATCATTCTGGTACTGAGATTACTCGTTTTTGAAGCGGCTAAATAACCGCCAGCTACTGCGTCCGTTAATAAAGGAGAGGACTTTGCTATTGCTGTACTCACTACCACAGCCTGCGAAGCACTGTTCACTGTTTCCTGTTTTTCTCCACAGCTCAATAGAGTAGCTAATGGAAATAGGGTTAAAAATATTTTGATTGTTTTCATGTCTGTGATTATTCTTGGGTTAAAAATTTTAAATATGCTTTCGTGTAATTGTAGTTAAAGATTGCTTGGGCGTATGACAATGATTTCTGAGCCAACTGTGCCTGACTATCCAGGACATCACTCGTGCGTGCTAACCCCGTTTCAAATCTATTTTGGCTTATGGCCACCACTTCTTCTAATTGGGATACCGCCAACCCAGCTGTTTCTAATTGTATACTAGCAATGTCTAACTGACTTTTGGCTTTATTAAAAAGCAGCTCACTCTCATTTTTATACTGAATAGCTTGCTCAGCCGCTTTGTAGAAATTAGCTTTTGCTTTTTTAGTACTACCCAATTGTTGCCCCCCTTTAAATAGGTTCCATTTTAATTGAGCCCCTACCAAATAGCTTTCTGCTCCTATACCAAAAACAGATGTGTCGTGAAGCTCATAGGAACCAAAAGCGTTTAATTTGGGTAAAAATTGCATTTGAGCAGCCCTGTATTTATATTTCATAGCGTTGGCAACTAAATCCAAGGCTTGAATGTCAGCCCTTTTTAAAGGGCTATAAAAAAAATCCTGAGCTCCGGGTAATAAAGTCAATGAATCTGAAGGGACGTATTGAATTTCCTGTGGGGCATTCATAAGCATAGCTACTTGAGCCGAGGCCACCCTAACACCACTTTTAGCCTCTTCTAACTGTGCTTTTCGCTCTCCAACAGCTACCCTAACAGACAAAACATCTGAACGTAATAAGTGTCCTGCTTCATACCTATCTTCTGCAATTTTCAGATAAGCATTCGCGGTTTTTAATGCTTTTTCTAATACAGATACAGCCTTATAGGACAATTGTAGCTCCATATAGGCCCTTGTTAAAGAAAGCGTCATATAAGCTTTGGTTCTAGATTCTTTTAACTCCGTAGCTTCTAAGGCACTTTTAGCAGCCTTACGATTCATAAAACCATCCATGTTTATTAAAGGTTGTTGCAGACTAAAAACAGTGGCAAAATCTTTTGTTTCAGAGGGATTGTTAAGGTTAGTAGGATTAAAATCCGAGGTTTCTATCTGAGCCTGATTTAAACTTAAACCAAAAGCCATTAAAGGATTATTCGTGGCTACTGCCGTATAACTCATAGATACTTGTGGCAATAACACCGCTCTGGTTTGATTGTAATCTCCCTGTGCGGCTAATGTTTCCGCAGCAGCTACTTTCAAATTTGGATTGTGCTCCATTACGGCTGCAGCAAAAGCTTCTTGTGAAATGGATTGTTGTGTCACTTTTTGCTCTTGTGCCACTAGTTGTGTTGTACTCCAGCAAAACAATCCAACAAAAAATAAGGTACTGTATTTCATCTGTATGGTAATTTTACACAAATCTAAGGGCAACTTATTCCTTAGAACGTAACAATAGTTACCAAGAGTTTTAAATAAAAAAAGCGCCCTTTAAGGCGCTTTTTTTATTTAAACATTTTCTCCTTTCATCATCTTATTCCAATACAAATAAGGCAACATATACTTTTTAAGCATCCATAAACGCCAATGTTCTTTAGAGGAGTCTCTGATCAGTAATTGTTTTAATTTAGGATCTGGAATAAAATTATTTTTATAATCAAATTCCGCTAGAACCATTTTCCCATATCCAGTAACTAATGGGCAAGAAGAATAGCCATTATAGGATTTGTTTGTGGCTTCTTTGTGTGCAAGTAACAACATTAGATTATCTACTACAATGGGAACTTGTTTTCTAATAGCGGCACCAGTTTTTGCGGTAGGTAAACCAGCTACATCTCCCAAACCAAAAATATTTTCATACTCCGTATGCTGCATACTTCCATGATCTACAGACAACCACCCAGCATCGTTGACCAAATTAGATTCTTTAACGAATTTAGGCGCTGTTTGCGGAGGAGCAAGATGAAGCATGTCAAATGGAATTTCAATAATAGCATCTCCGGACATTTTTTCTCCTAAGGCATTATTTTCATAAATCACACATTGATTTTCCCCTTCTGCAGTGTACTTAAAATAAGCTATTTTGTTATCTGCATCTATCTTGAAAGGCGCGTAAAAAGGCTTAAAGTGAATTCCATAACGCTCTATCACTTTCATCAGAGTGTTTTTAATCACAGGCACACCGAAAATAACAGATCCTGGAGTAGCAAAAATAACATTGGTCTCTTTCGCAACACCAGATTTTCTAAAATAATCAGCCGCTAAATAAGCTATCTTTTGAGGAGCTCCCCCGCATTTAATAGGCGTAGTAGGCTGTGTAAATAAGGCATTACCACCTTTAAAATTTTTAATAGTTTCCCAAGTGTGCTTTGGATCGGTATAATTGGAACAAACAATCCCTTTCTCCATAGCTTCTGGAAGCCCTTCAATTAAAGATGGATCCATAACCAATCCTGGTGCAACCACTAAAAATTCATATCCAATTTCTCCTGAATTTTTAGTTTCTAAGGTGTTTTCATCTGCATTGAATGAAGTGACAAAATCTTTTACCCAGCTAGCCTTTTTAGGAATTAAACTTTCCATAGATCTAGCGGTATTGTCATAATCATAGGCTCCTGCTCCAACCAAAGTCCATGCGGGTTGGTAGTAATGAGTATCTGCTGGGTCTATGATAGCAATATCTAAATTGCTGTTTTTCTTAAGTAACTGAGTAGCGGTCATTATACCGGCTGTTCCACCGCCTATAATAACAATTTGATGTTGTTTTTTCATTGGATTGGTTAATGTTTAATACTTAAATGTAACCAATCAATTCTTAAACTTTTGTAACAATTGTTACATTATTTCTTTTTACCAATTCTACCTGTGGCACAACTAATTAATGAGGTAGCTTTAGATTTTAAATTATTTTTAGCTGTAACAGATGGGTAACCTAATCCCTCTAATATACTTTTAACTTCTAATGCGTCATTAAAATCTTGGTATTGAAAAGAAACCATGGCATTAGATACATCTATAGAAACATCCTGAATAGTAGCCAAAGAAGCCAATGCTTTGGTAATTGTATTGGCACAACCACCACATCTTAAATTTTGAACAATTATGGATGTTTTCATAAGTTTAAATTGATTATTATCTCCATGAAGTGTAACCTCCTCTAAGATCATATACTTCATTGAAACCCATAGCAACTAATAATTTTGCTGCCTGACCACTCCTATTTCCTGACCTACAATAGAGATATACCGGCTTGGAAGAATCTAATTTTTTAAAAGCGGTTTCCATGGCTGCTCTGTTAAAAAAGTCAATGTTTTTGGCATTCGCAATCGCACCTGATTTAAACTCAGAAGCCGTTCTAACATCTATAAGCTGAGTGCCTTTATTCACAATACCTGCTTTGAAATCCTCAATACCCAATACCTTAATATGGTCAGAGGAAGTGCTTGTTCCAAATAGTTTACTTAAGAATGACATAATAACTTTATTATTAATTTATATAATAGGTAGAATATTGGTTGGGTTAAAAAGCATTTAAAAAAAGAGCAGCAGTTTCCCACTGCTCTTGATTAACCAACCAAATTATAATCACAAGTCTGTCCATTTACTTGTTTGAATCAAAATTACACCAACGGAAGTGTTTAGAAAGTAACTATTGTTACACAGCTTATTTCATTTAAAACTCTCCATAAAAAGAGGTAGTTTTATTAAAAATTCAACAGGTAAAAATGTTTCAAGAGCAACAACGTTTTAATCAATGGTGGGTATGGATTATAATTGTTGGTGTAGCCATTATTCCATTGATTGGTATCTATTATCAGGCCACTACAGGAAACTCATTTGGAAATAACCCTTTGAGTAACGAGGGTTTGGCCATTACTTTTATTCCATTGTTTGGGCTAGTTATTTTTATGAAAACCATACAGCTAAAAACAAAAATAACCCCTAAGAGTATTCATTTTCATTTCTTCCCTTTGGTGAAGAAAAAAATTGATTGGGAGGAGGTAGCTAAAGCAGCAGTGGTAGACTATGGTTTTGTAGGAGGCTGGGGAATAAGGCTTTTTACCTCCTATGGTACTGTGTACAATATTCGAGGAAGGTTTGGTTTGTCTATAGAATTAAAAAGCGGCAAAAAACTACTCATTGGCACACAAAAACCAGAGCTTTTAAAAGTGTTTTTAAAACATTTAAAATTATCTATGCAAGTGTAGTACAATTTTAATTAATATAAACCCTTGATTTACAAGGGTTTATATTGTTATTAAGTCGGGATGACAGGATTTGAACCTGCGACCCCACGCCCCCCAGGCGTGTACGCTACCGGACTGCGCCACATCCCGATTCCGATAAGAGTGGCAAAAATAACAAAACATTCTAATTACTAAAGCAGAATGTTTATTTGTTTTACTAGTGATTCCTCATAATTTTATGAAAACGTTTTATAAGGCTACAAAGAATAGTATATTGGACCATAATTCACACAGCTATTATTTAAATGACCCTAGAAGAAACAAAATCTTTCTTTGAATATAAAACCGAAGAAGCGACCAGAAAATCTCACAAAAGAACGTACAAAGATTTTGCACAGTTCTGTCGTATTTTAATTGACAGGCCCCTGACTGAAAGTCAAAGAAACATCATCGAGCAAGAGTTAATAGAGTACCGATTAAAAGCTTTATCTTTATTAGCAAACTCATGTGTAGGGTAAAAAAACCTTTCAGCTGCTTTAACAAAGGTGGTTCACTTGGCTAAGGAAAAAGAAGCGATAGAAGATCCTAAAACAAAAATTCTCACCATTTTTCACTACAGCTTTAGAGACACACCAGCTAATGAGGTGAGAAAGAGTGTATGTATTACGAAATCTAAAGACTTAGAAGCCCCTTTTTTACACCCTATTACACTAAATCCGGCAACTTGTATTATAGGTGATTTTGAAATTGGCATTCATGAATTCTCTAGTTCAGGGACTGGTCTATTCAGCTGGATGAATGCTAATGGCTACCGACCTAGTGGTAAGGATCCATTTGAGATATACCACAATGATTACCAATCGCATCCTGAGAAAAAATGTATAGTGAGTATGTGTATACCCGTGAATCGAAAAAACTAAGTGGTCTAAATACTCCTTTTATATCTACTAGGGGTCAGTTGCTCGAATTCTTTAAATTTTCTATTGAAATAACTTACATTATTAAAACCAGATAAAAAAGCCACTTCATTTAACGGAAGGTCCTTTCTATCTTTAATAAGCCTCTTTGAAAACTTTATTTTTTCGCTATTTAAATAGTCAATAGGAGAAATCCCTAAGGTGTTTTTAAATTTTCTATGAAAATGAGAGGCGCTCATACACGCTTTGTCTGCCAGTACATCTACACTCAGATTTCTTTTGGTTAGGTTATCTTTAATATATTGAATCACAGCTCCCATTCTGGAATCCTTTGTTAAGGAACTTTTAGAAGAAATTAATAAGTGTTTTGCTTTGGTTTGTAAAAGTCTGACTACTAATTCTTGAATCATTAAATCTAACAATACATCCTTAGAGTTCGTATTAGTAACAAAGGTCTGAATAAGTCTGTGAACCAATACGTTTACATCCTCATCATGAAGTAAATGAGAGGTATTTTCATCTAATGACCATTGATTATTTTCAGACTCAATAGCAGTAAAATCATTAAACTTCCCCACCACTTCTTGAATTTTATGCTCATCTATTCCCAAGGCCAAGCACTGCGTAGGATTTTCCATAGAAGCTACTGGAAAATCAATCACCATTGGAGCACCAGAGGGCATTATAACAGATTCACCTGGTAAAAAATCAAAAGAGGGCATTCCTTCTAAATGCATATGCTTTTTCCCTTTAATCATACTAGCTATCACAGGAAAGTCAAAAGTGAGAGAAACCTGACTAGCCACTTTATGAGTTTCAAAAATGTTTAACTCTGAATAGGCAGCATTATAAGTAGTTTTTTGCTCCACTAAGGTAGTAAGCTTCCTGTTTTGTTTATGATTTTGTAAAATTTTGTCTGAAAACATAAACTAAATATATAAAAATAAAATGATAGATATGTTCAATTTAATAATAAATACATATCATTATTAAATACTTCATATAAATACATTTGATTTATTGCAGTATTAAGAAAATACTAGTTCACTAATCATTAATTATTAATCTTATGAGTTATTCTAAACCGAGCTTTAAAGAATCCTACGGAAACTTTATAAATGGAAAATTTGTGGCCCCTATAGGTGGCCAATACTTTGAAAATAGATCCCCAATAGACAACAGTATTATTGCTAAATACCCTAGATCACAACAAGAAGATGTAGACGCTGCTTTAGATGCTGCAAACGCTGCAAAAAAAGCATGGGGCAACACATCTGTCACAGAAAGAGCCACAATGCTTAATAAAGTAGCAGACATTATTGAAGCAAATTTAGAAGAATTTGCTTTGGTAGAAACCTGTGACAATGGAAAACCAATAAGAGAAACTTTAAATGCAGACATTCCCCTTTCAGCAGATCATTGGCGCTATTTTGCATCTTGTATACGAGCAGAGGAAGGAACCGCCTCTGAGTTAGATCAAAACACCTTATCCTTAAATATAAAAGAACCACTCGGTGTAGTAGGACAAATTATTCCTTGGAATTTTCCTTTATTAATGCTTTCATGGAAATTACCCCCTGCATTAGCAACAGGTAACTGTGTAGTGTTAAAACCCGCAGAACAGACCCCTTCTACTGCTACCCTTCTTATGGAGAAAATTGCAGAAGTGTTTCCTCCCGGCGTACTAAATGTAGTTCATGGATTTGGTCCTGAAGCAGGTAAACCCTTAGCATCAAGTGCTAAATTAGACAAAGTAGCATTTACAGGAGAAACCACTACTGGTCAATTAATTATGCAGTATGCTTCCAAGAATCTAAATCCTGTGACCATGGAATTAGGGGGTAAATCTCCCAACATATTCTTTAACAGCGTTATGGATCACGACGACGCTTTCCTAGACAAAGCCATTGAAGGCGCTGTCCTATTTGCATTTAATCAAGGAGAGGTATGTACCTGTCCTTCAAGATTATTGGTTCAAGAGGACATTTATGACGCCTTTATGGAAAGGGTTGTTGCGAGAACTAAGGCCATTATTCAAGATAATCCATATGATGTGAATACCATGGTAGGAGCTCAAGCTTCCAATGACCAATATGAAAAAATCCAATCCTATCTCAAGATTGGAGTAGAAGAAGGAGCAAAAGTTTTATGTGGTGGAAGCGCAGCTTCTCTTTCAGGAGAAAATGCAAATGGTTTCTATATACAGCCCACTATACTTGAGGGACACAACAAAATGAGGGTATTTCAAGAAGAGATATTTGGCCCAGTAGTTTGTGTGACAAAATTTAAAGATGAAGCAGATGCTATTGAAATAGCTAATGACACTTTATACGGTCTAGGTGCGGGTGTTTGGTCAAGAGATGCACACCAATTATATCAAATTCCGAGAGCTATTGAAGCAGGTAGAGTTTGGGTAAACTGCTACCATGCATATCCAGCTCACGCTCCATTTGGAGGGTATAAAAAGTCTGGATTTGGAAGAGAAACACATCTCATGATGATGGATCACTACAGACAAAACAAAAACATGCTAATATCCTATGACAAGAACAAATTAGGGTTCTTTTAGAGATTAGTCATATCACAAAAAAGGCTGGAAAATTCCAGCCTTTTTTTATTATATTTAATACAAAAAACATGAATAGAGTTGCTATTACCGAAAGAGCTGCTACCATTGTTGCTCAAATACAAGAGAAAAATCCCCATCTTATTTTCCATCAAAGTGGCGGATGCTGTGACGGCTCCTCCCCAATGCTACTTCCTGCAGAAGATTTCTATTTAGACAATAGTGATGTTTTTTTAGGTGAAATTGCAGGGATTAAATACTATATGAATCAAGACCAATATGATTATTGGAAACATACCCACCTAACGGTAGACGTCACCGAAGGTAGGGGTGCGAGTTTTTCTTTAGAAATACCTTTAGGGGTTAGGTTTATTATTCATTCAAGACTTTTAAACGAAGAGGAAACAGCTTTTTTCAGTGAAGCAACATAAATCTATATCGGTGTCTGTGAAAAAAGTTGTTTACAAACCAGCTTTAAAAAACATATCTTTATGTTTTTATCGACATGAAAAATATTCAAGAAGTTTTTAAAGCACAAAGCCAGCATCAGTATACAATTGGTAATAGCAGTGCTTCCCAAAGGATTATTCGCTTAAACGCTTTAAAAAAAGCCCTTGAGACCACCTTTAGGAGTCAAATACAAGAGGCCTTATACAAAGACTTTAAAAAACCTACTATAGAGACAGATCTCACCGAAATTCACCCAGTAATAAGTGAGATCAAACTTGTAAAAAAAAAAATAAAATCCTGGATGCAACCCCAAAGGGTAAAATCACCCCTAGTATTTATAGGATCAAGTGCCTACGTACATCACGAACCAAAGGGTGTTTGCCTGATCATTTCCCCATGGAACTTCCCTGTAAACCTCACTTTTGGTCCACTAGTTTCCGCAATTGCCGCAGGTAATACAGTCATGATCAAACCCTCTGAAATGACACCAAATACCGCCTCTGTTATGGCAGACATAGTGTCAAGTATATTCAAACCAGAGGAAGTAGCATTATTCCAAGGAGACGTCACTGTAGCCCAATCCCTATTATCACTACCTTTCAATCATATATTTTTTACTGGATCACCCACCGTAGGAAAAATTATCATGAAGGCAGCTGCCAAAAACCTCAGCTCAGTGACGTTAGAACTGGGTGGTAAGTCTCCCACCATTGTAGACGCGAATGCAAATATTGACCAAGCAGCAAAAAAGATTGCCTGGGGTAAGTTTTTAAACAATGGCCAAATCTGTGTGGCACCAGATTATTTATGGGTACATGAAAGCATCAAAGACACTTTTGTGAAAGCTTTCATAAAGCATACCACCCATTTTTACACAAAGCAAGCAGCACAATCTACAGATTACTGCCGCATTGTGAATGAAAATCATTTCAAAAGACTAGCAAATCACTTAGAAGATGCGAAAAAGAATGGCGGAATCATTGAAATGGGCGGCCATGTAGAAGCTTCTGAAAACTATATCTCCCCTACCCTAATCTCTGGCTTAACAGCCGATGCCACTTTGCTAAAAGATGAAATTTTTGGCCCTATCCTACCCATCAAAACATTTACTGAAATAGAAAATGTAATAGACTACATAAACGCTGGTGAAAAACCGTTGGCGCTTTATATATTTAGTAAAAAACCGTCTCACATCAAGAAAGTCATTAATAATACCCGAGCTGGAAGTACGGCAATAAACCACAGTGTGGTGCAGTACTCCAACCACCACCTCCCTTTTGGCGGAAGTAATAATAGCGGTATAGGAAAGGCCCATGGGTATTATGGTTTCCAAGAATTCTCCAACCAACGAAGTATCTTAAAACAATTTAGCTTTAGTGCCGTAGAAATGCTTATGCCCCCATACACCCCGTTCAAAAAGAAACTCAGCGAATGGACCACCAAGTGGTTTTAAAAAACAAAAAAACCAACTATAAAGTAGTTGGTTTTTTTTGTCGGGGTGGCAGGATTCGAACCTGCGACCTCCGCGTCCCAAACGCGGCGCGATAACCGGGCTACGCTACACCCCGAGTGTAGCTACGTTTATAGCGGTGCAAATATAGTATAAAGCTTTACAAAAAACGGCATCTTTTTAAAAAGATCTGTCCTTAAATCTTGAAGAGGGAATCTTTAGTATATTTACGGGAATCAAAAATAAACCTCATGACTTTTAAAAATGCTATTACTGCTATTGTTTTAATCATCACGGCATCGGCCTGCGGCCAAAACAAACCCAACGAAGTGAACCTTCCGAAAGAAGATTTATTCACGGTAGAAACTGTTGTGGACGGAATTAACAATCCTTGGGGGATGGTTTTCTTACCAGATGGGAGTATGTTGGTATCTGATAAAGAAGGGGCACTCATAAAAGTGAGTAATGGGGTAAAAACAGTTATTGAAAACGCACCAAAAGTGTATCTAAGGGGGCAAGGCGGTCTTTTGGATCTTGAATTACACCCCAATTATGAGCAAAATGGTTGGATTTATATTTCTTACGCCTCTGAAGAAGGAGAAGAAAAAGGGGGGCATACCGCTATTATGAGGGCCAAACTCAAAGGAAATAGTTTGGTAGAAAATAAGCTGCTTTACAAAGCTGGACCTAATACTACCAAGGGGCAGCACTTTGGTTCTAGACTAGAGTTTGATCAAAAGGGGTATTTGTATTTCACTATTGGAGAACGTGGAGATAGAGATGTAAACCCACAAGATATTAAAAGAGATGGTGGAAAAATATATAGAATTAACGCAGACGGAAGTATTCCTTCCGACAATCCATTTGTGGGTGTTTCTGGCGCTAAAACAGCTATATATACCTATGGAAATAGAAACCCTCAGGGACTTATTTATCATCCGATTAGAAAAGAAATGTGGGCACATGAGCATGGCCCCAGAGGCGGAGATGAGCTCAATATTGTTAAAAAAGGAGCCAATTATGGATGGCCAGTGATCACCTATGGAATAAATTATAGTGGTACGCCTATTACAGATAAGACCAGTATGCCTGATATGGAGCAGCCTATTCATTTCTGGATTCCCTCTATTGCACCTAGTGGCATGGCTTATGTGACGAGTGACAAATATCCTTCCTGGAAAGGCAACCTTTTAGTGGGATCCTTGTCTTTTCAATATCTGGAGCGATTGGAGCTAGAGGGTACTAAAGTGGTGTACCGAGAAAAATTATTAGCAGACATAGGTAGGGTTAGGTGTGTGCGTCAAGCACCAGATGGTTTAATTTACGCGGCTGTAGAAGGAAAAGGGATTGTAAAATTAGTCCCCAAAAAGTAATCATTTACTCTGAAGAAGGCACTATTCAGGAACTTGCTGCTTCTATGGCGGCATGTACTGAACCGTATTTTTTTAACATGGTTTTTCCTGTTTCTTCTGAAACACCCAATGCTTGTGCTATGTAGGAAGCACCTCTGTGCACCAGCTTATCATTGCTGAGTTGCATATGCACCATTTTATTGCCTTTTACCCTACCCACGCGAATCATATAAGCAGTAGAGAGCATATTCAGGGCGAGCTTTTGAGCGGTACCACTTTTCATTCGCGTGCTCCCAGTTACATATTCTGGACCAACAGGAATTTCTATAGGATAGTCTACCGCCAAGGCCAAAGGGGCGCCCGGATTATTGGTAATACAAGCAGTGGTAATCCCAGCTGCTTTCGCTGCGGCAATCCCTCCCAAAACATAGGGAGTGGTTCCAGAGGCAGCAACACCCACCAATACATCCAAGTCGTTAATATCATGTGCTTTTAAATCTAGCCAAGCTTGAGTCTTATGGTCTTCTGCGTTTTCTACCGCTTTTCTAATAGCGGTGTCTCCACCAGCAATAAGCCCAACTACCCTTCCGTTGGGCATACCAAAGGTAGGAGGAATTTCGGAGGCATCTAGAATTCCCAAACGTCCTGAGGTGCCTGCGCCAATGTAAAATAGGCGGCCACCCTTTTTAAAATTAGCTACTAAAATATCTATAATTGGGGCCATCTGATCAATAGACTGGGCTACTGCTTGGGCAATGGTTTGGTCTTCTTTGT
Source organism: Flavobacteriaceae bacterium (assembly GCA_018401115.1). Lineage (GTDB taxonomy): Bacteria > Bacteroidota > Bacteroidia > Flavobacteriales > Flavobacteriaceae > MAG-120531. Next base: position 683,306 of record JAGYKX010000005.1, read on the forward strand.
TAATATCCTGAAGGATCTCCAGTGTAGATTTTTCTTCTAAATGATCATAATGAGAAGTAGACTCTGTGAGTTTAATAAATGACATATGATTGAATAAAAACTTGATTAAAGAGTTAAAAAAAAACTATCATTGGAATAATGTGTACGCTTAATCAGTAATACTGACTCACTACAATAAATTAATGTCGTAATTTCTAAATGAATTGAGCTTAGGATTGCTAGGCTCTAGTTCTGTGACCATTGTATTTATAGCATTAATATCTGCTGTTTTATAGCGGTGTTGGGAATTTAATTTCTCAGAAATAGACAGTAAAACAGTCTTTTTGGAGGCGTCAATCACTGCTTTTTTTAACTGCACAATGTCCCAATCAAACTCAGTAAGACCATAAACGGGATCTACATAGCCCGTTCCAATAAAACTGTAATCTACCCTAATGTCCGATAAATTATTTACCGCATTGGCACCTATGGAGAGTTGGGCATCTTTGGAGAGCTTTCCGCCAATAAAAATAACCTCAACATTTGGTTTGGTGAGCATTTCTAATGCCACTGGTAAACTCAAAGTAAAACAGGTTAAATGTAATTTGTGCGGGATGAGTCTGGCTAATTCCAAACAGGTTGTTCCACCATCTATGAGCACCACACTGCCGTCTTTTATCAATGAAATGGCCTTTTGAGCTATGGTAGTTTTTTCTGAAAGTGCGTAAATATTAGTGTTTTTAGGACTGAAACTCACAAATCCAAGCGCTATAGCACCTCCATGTACTTTTTTGAGTTTATTGAGGGCGTCTAACTCTTTCACATCCCTTCTGACGGTGTCTATAGAGACGTTGAGACTTTCTGCAATATCTGTGAGTAACACCCTATTGTGAAGTGCTACTTCATTGAGGATTTTTTGGTGACGTTCTTCTTTAAGCATATTCAGTGATTCAAGGTCTATTAAAGTAATACAAATATATCAAAAAATATTGCCGTTTTTTTCAGTTTAAACCCTGTTAAATCAGTTATTTATGGATATATTTGAAAATAAAAAGCATAAAACGGCAGTTTTTGCATTTTATTTCTATATTTGGTAGGTCTAAAGTAACCAACCAAATTAAAAATGGTCGAGGAAGAACAAAAAAAGTTTGAAAGAATAAATACCATTATTCACGAAAATTCTCAGGAGGCCTCCTATTATGTTGCCCAAGAAATTATATTATTAGTAACCCAGAGACAAAAGGAAGGAAAGAAAATGGTCCTTGGTCTTGCTACAGGGTCTACCCCTATTAAAGTCTATGATTACTTGGTTCAAGCACACAAAGAACAAGGGGTGAGTTTTTCCAATGTCATTAGCTTTAATTTAGATGAATACTTCCCCATGGAGCCAGAATCAATACATTCCTATGTACGCTTCATGCGAGAACATCTATTTGATCACTTAGATATTCCAACCCATCAAATTAACATTCCAGACGGACAGCAAGACAAAGAATCTGTCAGGGGATATTGCCAGAATTACGAGCAAAAAATTATAGCTGCTGGCGGTATAGACATTCAAATTCTAGGAATAGGAAGAACAGGACATATTGGTTTTAATGAACCTGGGTCTTCTCTTAAGAGCAAAACTCGTTTGGTGCGTCTGGATAGGATCACCCGATTAGACGCGGCAAGTGATTTTTTTGGTAAAGAAAATGTTCCGTCAAAAGCCATTACGATGGGAGTAGGCACTATAATGAATGCCAAAAGAATTATATTAATGGCATGGGGAGAAGGAAAGGCCAATATTATTAAACAAGCTGTAGAAGGCCCCATTCAGGAATCTATACCTGCCACATTTCTACAAAACCATCAAAATTGTGATTTTATAATAGATAGGGCTGCCGCAACAAGCCTTACCAGAGAAGCTACGCCATGGCTTGTTGGAGATTGCGAATGGACAGATGGACTCATTAAAAAAGCGACCATATGGTTGTCTGAAGCAAGAAATAAAGCCGTATTAAAACTGACCAATGAAGACTACAATGAATACGGAATGGGTAGTCTCATTGCAGAAATTGGTAGTGCAGAAGAGCTCAATGTAAAAATATTTAATCAGTTACAACAAACTATTACTGGTTGGCCTGGAGGTAAACCCCAGGCCGATGACACAAAGAGACCAGAACGCGCCAATCCATTTCCTAAGAAATCTATTGTTTTTAGCCCACATCCGGATGATGACGTTATTTCCATGGGCGGTACCCTACTGAGATTAGTAGACCAAGGACATGAAGTTCATGTGGCCTATCAGACTTCTGGAAATATTGCTGTTTTTGACGACGAGGTAATTCGCTTCTTAGATTTTGCCAATGACATACAAGAGAATAATAGTGCCTTGCAAAAACAGTTTCAAGAGGTAAAAATCTTTTTGAGTAACAAATCTCCTGGAGAGGTAGACCAGCCGATTATTCAGAAATTCAAAGGCCTCATTCGAAAAGGAGAAGCTATGGCGGCCTGTCGTTACTGTGGAGTTAAAGAAGCAAACGCTCATTTTCAAAACCTACCCTTTTATGAAACAGGAACTGTTAAGAAGAATCCATATTCGGAAAAAGATATTGCCCTTACCTACGACCTTTTAAACCGAATAAAACCTCAACAAATATTTGCAGCAGGAGATTTATCTGATCCACACGGAACACATAGGGTTTGCTTAGATATTATTTTTGCCACCATTGATAAATTGGTAGCAGATAAAGTAGCATGGATTAAAGATTGCTATGTGTGGCTCTACAGAGGTGCCTGGCAAGAATGGGATATAGCAGATATGGAAATGGCCGTACCCATTGGTCCAAAAGACATGATTAGAAAGAGAAATGCCATTTTTAAACACCAATCACAGAAAGACGCCGCCATGTTTCCAGGAAGTGATGAAAGAGAGTTTTGGCAACGGGCAGAAGATCGCAACAGGGAAACAGCCAAAAAATACAATGCTTTGGGGCTAGCAGAGTACGAAGCCATGGAAGGTTTTGTGAGATATAAATTTTAGTTAATCCAACCATAACCACCCCAAAAGGTCTATTTTAGTTATAAAATAGGCCTTTTGTATTTAATTGTTTTGCTAATTTGGCGCCATGAAACTATCCAAATCAGTCTACATCTTTAGCTTCATTCTAAGCTTTTTAATGTACTCTTGTAGTGCACAGCGGACTACAGGTCTAGGTGCATCTGTTATAGAAAGCCCAGCCGTTGAAAAAAGTACCAATAAAATAGCTCATATTATTTTTAAAGATCCAGCTCGTTCTTTTAGAGCCGTTTGGGTAGCAACAGTAGCCAATATTGATTGGCCCAAAAACCCCAATGACTCTTTTGAGAAAATGCAAAAGGATTATATAGACCTCTTGGAATTTTACAAAAAAATGCACTTTAATGCAGTTATAGTTCAAATAAGAGCAGCAGGAGACGCTTTATACCCTACCCACTTGGCTCCTTGGTCTAAATACCTCACGGGCAAACAAGGAGAAAACAGCAAGTTCAATACAGATCCATTAGAGTGGCTCATTGAAACTACCCACCAATATGGCATGGATTTTCATGCATGGATTAATCCCTACCGGGCAACCATGACAAAAGATACTTCTTTATTGAGTGAGGTCCATGATTTTTACAAACACCCTGAATGGATGGTGCCATATGGGACAAAATATTACTACAATCCAGGCCTTCCTGAAGTGCAGCAACATCTAATCTCTATTGTACAGGACATTACAAATCGATATCATATAGACGGCCTACATTTAGATGACTACTTCTATCCCTACAAAACAGAAGGGGCACTATTTAAAGACCAAAAAGCTTTTGCTCAATATGGAAATGGACAAAACATTGATGATTGGCGCAGGGAGAATATTAACCATTTAATCAAAGGGATTCACAGCACAGTGAAAAGTAAAAAACCTTGGGTTTCCTTTGGCGTAAGTCCCTTTGGTGTTTGGAAAAACAACCATACGGATCCAAGAGGATCTAATACACGCGCTGGACAAACTACTTTTGATGACCTTTATGCAGACCCTTTGGTCTGGATGGAAAAAGGATGGATTGATTATTTGGCACCTCAATTGTACTGGAGCATGGACTTTGCTCCTGCAGCCCACAAAACACTAGTAGATTGGTGGACCAATGAGAAGAAAAAATCGAATATTTATATTGGCTATGGTGCCTACAAAATTTTCAATAATTCAGATCCTGCTTGGGCAAACCCCAATGAAATAATAGACCAATTGACTTATGGAAGTAAACAGTCCGAAATCACAGGCCAGATCATTTTTAGCGCAAAATCACTGATGCAACCGGGGCTACAGGAAATAGTGACTCTTTTAAAGAAAGGCCCTTTCAAGCACTGGGTACTCCCCCCATTATCCCCATTGAATTCATCTAATGAAGGCTATCCATTAGAGGCAACTGTACATGAAGTTTCACAAGAATACTTTAAGGTTAATGTGGCTGATCCCAACATAACAAAGCTGGTATTATACAGCACAAATGCAAACAACAATTTGGCTGAGTTGTTAGGAATTATACCTGTTCATAGAGGTTTAGCTCATATTAAAAATCCAAAAGTTACTTTTGTAAAAGGAGTAAATCGCTTTAATGAATTAAGTAAAGCGTTTTCAATTGACAAATAAGATTTTCAGATCATGAATAAAGAAAAAGAACTGTTTTTTTTAGGAATTATGTCTGGCACCTCTTTAGATGGTTTAGACCTGGCCCTTTGCTCATTTTCGGAGAATCAGATAGGCAAAGGTTATCAGTATAAAATACTCCACACAAAAACCTTGGCTTATAGTGCAGAAATGAAGACTATACTACGAGAAGCTTATAGTGATTCAAGTACCGTTTTATTGGAAAAACACCAGCAATATGGCCATTGGTTGGGCCAACAGATTCGACTTTTTTTAATATCTAACAAATTGGACTGTGACTATATTTCCAGCCATGGACACACTGTATTTCACAGACCAGAACTGGGATACTCTTTTCAACTAGGCGCTGGACAAGCTATCGCAAATGAAACTCAAATTCCAGTCATTACAGACTTTAGAAATACAGATATTGCCCTTGGTGGTCAGGGAGCGCCATTAGTTCCAATAGGAGACGCTCTTTTGTTTGATCAATACAAATACTGCATAAATATTGGAGGTATTAGTAATATTTCTATCAAATTGAGCAAAAATACAGAGGACAATTATGAACCTCATATCATAGCATATGATATTGGTATTGCCAATATGCTACTGAATGATTTGGCTGGAAAAAAAGGTCTAGAATACGATCATAATGGTGCTATAGCTGCCAAAGGAAAGATAGATCGGACTTTATACGACCAATTAAACGCGCTAGGGTATTATGCTGCACCATTTCCCAAATCTTTAGGCTTAGAATGGTATGAAGCAAATATGAAACCGATATTTAAAAACAATAACGCTTCCATTGAGGACCAGCTTCATACAGCGGTGCTTCATATAGCACACCAAATGTTTAGATCTATAGCGCCTAGTCTAGAAAAAGGAGATAAAATCTTATTGAGCGGTGGTGGTACCTTCAATAAATTTTTAGTCCATTGTCTTTCAAAAAAGCTTCAGCCATTAGCTAGTATTGACATAGGCAATAAAGAAATTGTAGCGTTTAAAGAAGCCCTCATATTTGCATTTATGGGTTATCTTAAAGTACTGGCCAAAGTGAATTGTTATAAAAGTGTTACTGGTGCTGTTAAAGACAGTTCTTGCGGTATTATTTTTAATCCGCTTTAATAAAACTTTTCTAGAACAAAGCCATCCTAAATCATATGCTGAAATACTTTGTAATTATATGTTAAGAAGCCCTACTATACTTTTTAAATTCATGTCAGTAGTCTTTATAATATTTAGCTTTAATTTAGTTTGTTATTGCTATTTTTGAAAAAAATATACATTATGCTTATCATTGGAATTACAGGAGGTACAGGCTGCGGAAAAACAACTGTAGTAAACCAAATTATCAATGAACTTCCTGAAAATGAGGTGGGGGTAATTTCACAAGACTCCTACTACAATGATTTGAGTCATTTGAGCATGGAAGAAAGGGTTAAAGTCAATTTTGATCACCCAAGTTCCATTGATTTTGATCTATTAGCGGCACATTTAGTAGCTTTGAAAAAGGCAATAGCATAGCGCAACCAGAATATTCATTTGTTGCACATAATAGAACGAATAATACCGTAAAAACGGATCCTAGAAAAGTAATGATCGTAGAGGGCATTTTAATCATGAGTCACCCTAAATTAAGAGATCTTTTTGATATTAAAATATTTGTACATGCAGATTCAGACGAACGTCTAATAAGAAGACTTAAAAGAGACTTACAAGAACGTGGCCGTGACTTAGAAGAAATTTTAAATAGATACCAAACGACTTTAAAACCTATGCACGATCAATTTATTGAGCCAGCAAAAGAATTTGCAGATATTATAATACCAAATAACCATTACAATACAGTAGCTGTTGATATGGTGAGAACTATTATCAATGACAAATTAAATTAGCTGTAAAGATTAAAATGTGTTCATGCTTAAAAAACTAAATCAATTTAGACAGAAAAAATGGGTCTCATTCGTGACCAATATTTACGTGCTCATTTTAAGCGCTTTTCTGGTTTGGATGTTTTTTTTTGATACCAATTCTTTTCTTATTCAAAAAGAACTGCAATCTCAAATTGAAAATTTAAAAGCTGAAAAGAAGTACCTTGAGGAGGAGATAGAAAAAGACAGAAAAGCCCTCAAAAACTTATCTTCAGATGAAGCCATGGAAAAATTCGCAAGAGAAAGGTACTTCCTGAAAAAGAAAAATGAAGCTGTATTTATTATAGAATACCAAGACAGTATTTTAGATGAATAAACACAGCGCCAATACACCTATTTTTCCCACTGTTTCTGGAAAGGCTTGGAAACAGAGAATTCAATATGAATTAGATGGAGCAGATTATAACGAACAAATGCTTTGTGAAAGTTCAGATGGCATAAAAACTAAACCCTTTTATACCCACGAAGACCTCCCTGAAAATTTTAATCTCAACACACAAGCTCACGAACCTTTTCATATTGGTATTGAAGTGTTTTGTAACAACAGTAAAATGTCTGTTGAAAAAGCACTTTGGAGCTTTGAAAAAGGATGTGATCAGGTAAAATTTCTCATACAAGAAAATATAGAAAACCCGCTAGATCTAACACAAAAAATACCTGAGAATAAGTTTCTCATTTTTGAATTACAAAAAACAAACTCCAAACAAATTGAAAATTTTATAGGGCTTTTAAATACTGATTTAAAAAAGTCCTGCCGCATTCAGTTAGACCCGATCAGTCAGTTTTTTACCACAGGAAATTGGTGGTCTAGTGAGCAAGTAGATATGGACTTAGTCTGCCAATTCGTATCCCTTAGTGAAAAGCCTAGGATTCTTATAGACACTAGAAGTATTGAAGGTGCAGGAGCCAGTATTTCACAGCAACTGGCTTATGCCTTAGCCCATGCACATGAATATCTATTAGTACTATCTGAAAAAAAACTATTAGATAGAGTACATACTTTTGAGTTTGTTTTTAACATGAGGTCCTCGGATTTTTTTATGGAGATCAGTAAACTCAAAGCCTTTGAAGTACTCTGGGATAGTCTAAAGAAGCTTTACCAATTTAATATACCTTTTGAGCTTAGCACTCAACCTTCAAAAATTGACCAAACACTATTTCAAAACAACCATAACCTAATTAGAAATACCAGCAGTTTAATGGCTGGAATATTAGGGAAGTGTCATAATTTGTATAACCTACCGTTTGATCACATTTATAAAAAAAGTCATCCATACAGCGATCGTTTGTCTATTAATCAGATGCTTATTTTAAAACATGAATGTGGCTTGTCTGGAACAAAAGACCCCGTATTAGGAAGTTTTTCAATAGCCCATATTGCTTTTGAAATTGCTGAAAAAGCGTTGTCAATTTTTAAAAGCACTGAGGCTAATGGAGGTTTAATTGCTGGACTTAAAAGCAACAGTATTCAAAAAGCCATTCACCTTCAATTTGAAAAGCAAATGGATTTATACCGCTCAAGAAAGCGGTCTCTTTTGGGTGCAAACCGATTGTTTGAGATGGAAGAATTGACTTATGAAAAGTATCCATTTTTAAGAATAGACAAGAGAAAAACCCTCATTGCACCTATAATTCCTAATAGATACGCTACCTACTTTGAACAAAAAGCCCTAAAAGACTTAGATGAAAATCAGTAGAGACACCATTGCATATTTAAATATAGACAAGAATCTGTCTTCAGAAACTCCGTTTAAGGAATCTGAGAAAATAGCAACGCTTGTAGATATTGAAGGAAATGCGGCAGGTTTTCCTCCTTTCACCAGAGGCCTTCACAGTAGAATGTACTTACACAAAACTTGGACTATACGTCAGTATGCAGGTTTTTCTACCGCAGAAGAAAGCAATGATTTTTACAAAAAAAACCTAAAGGGAGGACAAAAAGGACTTTCTGTAGCGTTTGATCTCCCCACCCACAGAGGCTATGACTCTGACCATGCATTGGCCAAAGCAGACGTGGGTAAAGCCGGTGTGGCGATTGATTCAGTAGAAGACATGAAACGACTTTTTAAAGACATTCCTTTAGATCAGATGTCCGTTTCTATGACCATGAATGGTGCAGTGCTTCCTATAATGGCTTTTTACATTGTGGCTGCAGAAGAACAAGGAACTCCAATGAAATCTTTGAGTGGCACCATACAAAACGACATCTTAAAAGAATTTTTAGTACGCAACACTTACATATACCCGCCAGAACCTTCTTTGCAAATTATTTCACATATATTTCAATACACCGCAGCACTAATGCCTAAATTCAACAGCATTAGTATCTCCGGATACCATATGCAAGAGGCAGGAGCAACAACGGCACAGGAATTGGCTTATACTATAGCAAATGGGCTGGCGTATGTTAAATTAGGGATAGATTCAGGTTTGGAAATTGATCAATTCGCTCCCAGATTATCTTTCTTCTGGGGAATTGGTATGGATCCTGTCGCGGAAATTGCAAAACTAAGAGCAGCAAGAACCATTTGGGCGCATAAAATGCAACAGTGGAATCCAAAGAATCCCAAGTCATTAATGCTCAGGGCACATTGTCAAACAAGTGGTTGGAGCTTGGCAGCACAAGATCCTTTTAACAATGTAACCAGAACAACCGTAGAAGCAATGGCTGCAGTATTAGGAGGTACCCAAAGTTTACACACCAATTCTTTAGATGAGGCTATTGCACTCCCCACAGATTTTTCTGCTCGTATTGCTAGAAATACCCAAATATTTCTTCAAGAAGAATCTGGTGTGAAACAAATTATAGATCCATTGGGTGGCAGTCTTTTAATAGAAAAAAAGACAGCAGATCTTATTGCAGAAACCGAGAAAATACTGTCAGATATTGAAACTGAGGGTGGAATTATAGACTGGATCAAAGAGGGAAAAGCAAAGACAAGTATTGAAGAAGCCGCTACATTAAAACAGGCCAATATTGACAATAGCTCAGATATTATTGTAGGTGTAAATGCTTTTAATGATGAAATGGAACCCCCAATAGATCATTTAGAGATTGATAATTTAGAAGTTCTTGAAAAGCAAAAAGAACGGTTAAAACAGCTAAAATCTCAGCGAGATGAAACCGAAGTTAAACTTGCGTTAGCCGAGATTAAAATAGCCGCTAAAAAAATACTAGCTATTGATTCAACTGGATCTGTTAATAGCCTTACTAAGATAGATCCTTCAGAAAATTTACTTCACTTATCTGTTATTGCTGCTAGAAAAAGAGCTACTTTAGGAGAAATAAGTTATGCTTTAGAGCAAGTTTTTGGACGCTATAAGGCCAAACATCATTTATTTTCAGGGGTGTATTCTAAAGGAATTAAATCAGATAAAACATTTGAACTTGCTCGAGAAAAAGTGCAGGATTACCTGCGCCATTCTGGAAGAAGACCCAGAATTATGTTAGCTAAAATTGGCCAAGACGGTCACGATAGAGGCATAAAGATTGTGGCTACATCTCTTGCAGACATGGGCTTTGATGTAGACCTAGGTCCCTTATTTCAAACAGCAGAAAATGCGGTAAAACAAGCTATTGAAAGCGATGTGCACTTTCTAGGGATATCTTCCCTAGCTGGAGGACACAAAACCATTCTTCAAGATTTACAACAGGCTTTAAAAAAAGCCAATGCTTTGGACATTAAAATTGTACTTGGGGGTATTATTCCAATAAAAGATATTGCTAGCTTAAAAAAAAATGGCACTAAAGCTGTATTTGGTCCAGGTGTTCCAATGGCTAAAACCGCGATAGAACTCCTTGAAATTCTTAATTCTGAACTAGAATAGGTTTTTTTTACCAAGGAATTAATTATTCACTTTCTGTTAACAAATTCTCCTTTTATAGCCGCTTAAATAATTGTATTTTTATACCCTAACTCTTGAATATATATGGGTAAAATAATTGCTATTGCCAATCAAAAGGGTGGCGTAGGAAAAACGACTACGACAGTGAATCTCGCTGCTTCTTTGGGGGTACTTGAAAAGAAAGTACTTCTAATAGACGCAGACCCTCAAGCCAATGCGACTTCTGGTCTTGGAATAGATGTTCAAGAAGTTCAATTAGGGACCTATCAACTATTAGAACTCACTACAAAAGTACAAGAGGCTATTATAAAAACAAGTTCACCCAATGTAGACCTTATTCCCTCTCATATAGACTTAGTCGCTATTGAAATTGAACTGGTAGATGTTGAAGATAGAGAATACATGCTTAAGAAGGCACTAGCACCTATTATAGATCTTTATGATTACATTTTAATTGACTGTGCACCATCCTTAGGTTTATTGACTCTAAATGCACTTACAGCTGCACATGCTGTTTTAATTCCTATACAATGTGAATATTTTGCTTTGGAAGGTTTAGGAAAATTATTGAACACCATCAAAAGTGTTCAGAAAATTCACAATCAGGATTTAGATATAGAAGGTTTATTACTCACTATGTATGACTCTAGACTAAGACTGTCAAACCAGGTAGTAGAAGAGGTTAGAAAACACTTTAGCGAAATGGTTTTTGAAACTATTATCCAGAGAAATGTTCGTTTGAGTGAAGCTCCAAGCTTTGGAGAGAGTATTATTAAATATGACGCTAGCAGTAAAGGTGCTGCCAATTATCTGAATCTAGCAGAAGAATTATTAAAAAAAAATAAGGATAAAATATAATATGGCTAAAGCGACAAAAAAACAGGCTTTAGGAAGGGGATTATCTGCCCTACTTAAAGACCCTGAAAACGATATTAGATCTGTTACAGACAAAAATGCCTCTAAACTCGTGGGTAATATTGTGGCTTTAGACCTAGATAGCATTGAGGTAAACCCTTTTCAGCCTAGGTCTAATTTCAATGAAGAATCCTTAGAAGAATTGGCAGGATCTATTAGAGAATTAGGCGTTATACAACCAATAACAGTTAGAAAAATAGACTTTAATCAATTCCAATTGGTCTCTGGAGAGCGAAGGTTCAGGGCAAGTAAGCTAGTGGGATTAAAAACAATCCCCGCTTACATAAGAATTGCTAATGACCAAGAATCCTTGGAGATGGCTTTAGTAGAAAACATTCAAAGGCAAGATTTAGATCCCATTGAGATTGCGCTTTCTTACCAAAGATTGTTGGAGGAAATTCAAATGACCCAAGAGAAAATGAGTGAAAGGGTGGGTAAAAAAAGATCTACCGTAACCAATTATATGAGGCTTCTAAAACTTGACCCTATTGTTCAAACGGGTATAAGAGATGGTTTTTTGAGTATGGGTCACGGAAGGGCTTTAGTGAACATTAGTGATACAAAAGACCAAATAAAATTATATGAATTAATTGTCAAGAATAACTTATCCGTTAGAGACACAGAAGAGGCAGTAAGAAAGTACCAACAGCCAAGGGTCCATTCTAATCCTACATCAGAAAGCAAAATACCTTCTTTTGCTAAAGCAGATGTGACTGAATTTCAGGAAAAATTTCAAGTCAAGATAGCTATTGCGGCATCGGCCAAAGGCGCAGGGAAAATTAGCTTACACTTTAAAGATCAAGCAGAATACGAGGCCCTTAAAAAAACACTCTTAGGTGATTAAGTACTTAACGATCATATTAATTTTTGGACTCTCTAGTATCTTTTATGCTCAAGAAGTTCAAGAACAGGACAGCTTGCAAGCACCTGCATTGCTCCAGAAAAAAACACCCAAAAAAAAGAAAGGAGGACTGATGTCCTTTGACAGTGGGCCGGCTAAAGAGATTAACCCCCTCGCACCTGCCAGAGCTGCTTTTTTATCTGCAGTACTTCCAGGATTAGGACAATTTTACAATAAAAAATATTGGAAGGTTCCCATGGTATATGCTGCTATTGGAGGGAGTGCTTACGTTTTTAAGGTTAATGATAATTTATACAGACGCTACAGGGACGCATTTAAAAGTAGGCGTGCTGGCTTTATGAATGATGAATTTTACGACGTCAATGAAAGTGGGATTGTCCCTGGAAGTCCAGATTTGTCTGATAAGGCTTTACAAGACGGGCAAGAGAGATACCAAAAAGATCGAGACCTATACTTGGTGGTAACCATAGGGTTATACGCCTTAAATATCATAGATGCGAATGTAAATGCACACTTAAAACAGTTTAATGTAAACGACCAGTTAAGCGTGGAATACAAGCCTTTTTTAGATTTAGAACCCATTACCAACACCACTTATTTTGGGATGGGAATGACCATAACATATTAATATGAAAATAGCACTTTTAGGCTACGGAAAAATGGGCAAAATGATTGCCGAAATTGCCAGTGACCGAGGACACGAAATTGTATTGACCCATGAAGGAGGTGCCATAAATGATTTTAATGGAGCTCAAGTTGCCATTGACTTTTCAACACCTGAGTCTGCTGTAACAAATATATTAATGGCCTTTAGTAAAGGGGTTCCTGTGATCTGTGGAACCACTGGTTGGTTGGATCAGATTGAAGTTGTTAAAGCCGCTTGTTTAAAACAAGAAACCGCTTTCATTTATGCATCTAACTTTAGTTTAGGGGTCAATTTGTTTTTTAAATTAAACGAACAAATGGCTGCTTTAATGAAACCCCATGGGTATAACACTGCGATAGAGGAAATTCACCACATTCACAAACTGGACGCTCCTAGCGGTACTGCCATTACACTAGCAGAGGGTATCATTGCGCAGGGAGCTTTAAAAGATTGGTCTCTTTTAGAAAATTCGGGAAAAAATGTAACAAATAAATTACCTATCACGTCTAAAAGGGAGGGAGAGGTTCCTGGTACTCATATTGTGAGTTATGCCAGTGATATAGACAGGCTTGAAATTAAACACATCGCTCACAACAGAACTGGATTTGCACTAGGTGCAGTGGTTGCTGCAGAGTGGATACAAAATAAAAAAGGCATTTTTAATATGTCAGATGTATTGGCCTAAGGGCTTAAAAAAATAAACAAATGAATAGTTCACAATGGTTACTAGCACTTGGGGTGCTTCAAATAGTACATTTTTTAGGTACGTATAAATTGTACAAAGCAGCAGGGAGAAAATCTTGGGAGGCCCTAGTGCCTGTATATAATGCGGTCGTTTTAATGCGTATTATTCAGCGTCCTACATGGTGGGTGGTTTTAATGTTTGTACCTGTAATCAATCTATTAATGATACCTGTTATTTGGGTAGAAACCATTAGGACCTTTGGAAAAAGATCCGTGTTAGATTCTTGGATTGTAGTATTAAGCCTTGGTTTTTATTTGTTTTACTTAAATTATGCAGAAAAACCTGTACACCGGAGCGGGAGAGATTTAAATCCTGAAACAGCATTGGGCGAATGGGTCAGCTCTGTAGTATTCGCGGTTGTAGCAGCAAGTATGGTGCATGCCTATTTTATACAACCCTTTGTTATACCCACAGGATCATTAGAAAAAACACTCCTGATTGGTGACTTTTTATTGGTCAGTAAATTTCATTATGGCGCCAGAACTCCAATGACACCCCTTCAGGCACCAATGGTTCACGACACGCTTCCTATTTTAGGAACTCCTTCATACATTAAAAAACCACAACTCCCCTACTTCAGATTTCCTGGATTTCAAAAGGTAAATCGGAATGATATTGTTGTTTTTAGTTGGCCAACAGATACTGTTCGTTATTTTAGAGACCCCTCTAATATCAGGGTAGATAAGCCTATTGATAAAAAATCTAATTATGTTAAAAGATGTGTTGGAATACCTGGTGATCTTTTGCGTATTCAAGATGGATATGTCTTTATCAATGAGGTTCAAACCAAGCTTCCCTCTAGGGCGAAAACCCAGTATACCCATACCATTTTCGCGAGTAAAGGAGTCTCTTCTAGGTCATTGATAGAAAGTGGTATTACGGAATTTAGCAGAAAATATACTGCTCAAAATCTTACACAAACTCAAGCTACTGCCCTACAACAAGGAGGTGCACAAATCTATAACAACCCTAATGGAGGTTATCTAATATATACCCAAAGCGGTGGAATAGATTCGGAATTAATTGCCGCTCAAAGACTGGCGCTCTCGGAAATTATTGACCGAGAAAGAATGGCTACTTTTTCAGATGCGGTAGCTGAAAAATTAGCCACCCAAACAGGTATAGACTCTATTGTAAAACAATTGGCCTTAAAAGGTCAATACAATCCAGCAATTTTTCCCCATGAACCTTCGCTGCCATGGAATGAAGATCAATTTGGCCCTTTATATATTCCTGCAAATGGAGATACCCTAGACTTAAGCCTTCAGAATATTACTTTTTACAAAGAGATTATCACCAACTATGAGGGCAATGAATTAGACATTAATGGTAATGAGATTTTTATAAACGGACAAAAAACAACCCAATATACTTTTTCCCAAGATTACTACTGGATGATGGGAGACAATAGACATAACTCTGAAGATTCGAGGTATTGGGGTTTTGTTCCTGAAGATCACATTGTTGGAAAACCTATATTTATTTGGATGAGTATAGAAGGTATTAACGACGGTATTAAGAATTGGAAAATTAGATGGGACAGGGTCTTTACTACTGTAAGTGGAGAAGGAACCCCTCAATCTTATTTTAAATGGTTTTTAGCTGCCTTAGTCATCTGGTTTGGAGTAGATTTTTTTAGAAAGAGAAAAAAGGGCTAAAAAAAATACGAATGACAGCAAAGAAAACTTTATTGTTCCCCTCCTACTTCCCTGCTATAGCAAGCTTTGCTGCAATGGTTCAGCATGAGGTTGTTTGGGAAGTTTCTGGGAATTATCAAAAACAAAGCTTGAGAAATAGAGCGTATATAACCAACGATAGGGGCAAACACACCTTGACCATTCCTGTTCAAGGGAAAGGAGAATTAACCCCTAGACGCAGCTACGACCAGATACCCATTGACAATTCTCAGCCTTGGCAACGTAACCATTGGAGAACCCTTCAAACAGCTTATAGAACCTCTCCTTTTTTTGAGTACTATGAACAAGATTTAGAACCGTTATTTACGGGGTCTCATGATTATTTATTAGCGTATAACTTAGCGGGTATTAAAACGATCTGCGAATGCCTCCAAATCCCATTTTCAGAAAACTACACCACTGTTTTTGAAAAAGAGCCACAAAATACAAATGATCACAGATACCTTATAAACCCAAAAACACCAAAAGATTTTGACAGTCCTGAGTACCAACAAGTATTTAGAGATAGACATGGTTTTATTCCCAATTTGAGTATCCTTGACCTTTTGTTTAATGAAGGTCCAAATGCGTTGGTTATTTTAAAAAATACCCTCATTTAAGTGCTGTCTTTTTTAATTCATTACGGCACTCATTTTATAGTCCCAATCGGTATTGCAAAGTGGGGCTATCCAACAAAATTTAAACAAGTGCTTTTCATTTTTTGGGGGGCTATTCTTATTGATGTAGATCATCTTTGGGCGTCGCCTATTTTTGACCCTGAACGCTGCAGTATATTTTTTCATCCACTACATTCCAGCGTGGCTATTATGTGTTATATTTTACTTTGCTTTATTCAAAAAACCCGGATCATTGGTTTTGCCTTATGCCTTCACATACTGGCAGACAGTCTGGATTGCTTAGTCTAAACGGTACGCAACCAATACTGGAAAATGATCCGAAAGGTTTAAAGGAAAACTTTTGTGGTAAGCAATTTCAAAATCTGGATCTGATAATAAAAAATCTATTCTCATAGGAAAGTATTTAAAATCAAAAGTTTTTCCATAACCAGATCCTACTGAGGTAAAACTATCTGTTAGATCTCCTTTGATGGTATGATATACACTAGAAAACTGATTGGTGTTAAAGTCACCTGCAACGATTAACTTGTGTGGGCTATCACTTTTATGGCATGCAATAATGTCTGCTTGCGCTTGCTGCTTTGCAAAAGAGACCTTTAGCCTTTTGTACAGTCGTTCTCTAGTTCCCGCCTCTAAACTTGCCGCCTCTGGTTTAACCCTTAGAGACTGCAAATGAACATTGTACAATCTGAGCGTGTCGCCTTTTATTTTAAGATCCACGAAAATAGCTGCATTAGTGCTATTTGGAAAAGGGAGTAGGCCTTTTGCTACAATAGGAAATTTAGAAAAAATAGCTTGCACCGCTTGTTTTGAATTATCACTTGCACTGATATAGGCATAAGGATAGCTCATAAAACGCTCCCTCATGGAAACGTCAAATTCTTGAAAACATACTACAGATGGATCAGTCTTTTGAATAAATGCCACTATTTGATTGCCAATGGAAGAATCATCACTCCATTGATACTTATTAAAAAGCCTAGTGTTGAAGGACATTATTGAAAAGTCTTTCAATGAAGGCATTGGACGCTCTGCACGAAATTGAAAAAAAGAACCAATAAAAAAATAGGCTATTCCCAGAGAAACAATGGGCAAAAAAACAGTCTTTTTAAATTGTAGCATCCAATAGATTAAAAACAATATATTTCCCAGCACTAAAAAAGGAACAAAAAGGCTAAAAATAGACAAGGAAGGGATTAAAGCAACGGAGATATATGGTAAGAGACAAGCCAATAACAAGAGTGCACTCACCCCTATATTGAGTAGCAATATAAAACCATTGAAGATCTTTTTTAACATAAATATTACTTATGATTTTCCGGAGCTAAATAAATAATCTTTCTCCTCTTTTGTCAGAGAATCATAACCCGAATGACTGATCTTATCTAAAATAGCGTCTATCTTTTTCTGTTGTTCTCGTTCCTTATAGGCTTTAGTAACTCCTTGGTTTGACGCACTTTTATTATTTTTATAGGCCGTCTTTAAGGGTGATTTAGTACGAGTAAACGCCTTGGATAATGAAGAGAGAACAGATTCAAAAAAACGTCCTATATCTTGACCCTCTTTGAGTTTATTGGCATATACAAAACCTAGAATACCACCCCCAACATGAGCCAAGTGTCCTCCGGCATTACCATTGGGAATTTGAATAAGGTCTGTTAAAATAAAAAATACCCCAAGCTGCCAAAGCTTTACATTAAAGAAAAGTACCCTTACTTCCTGATAAGGCATATAAGCACATATAAATATAAAAATAGCGGTGACTCCAGCGGACGCACCAATTAAACTAGTTCCATTCCCGCTAAATACTGGAAAAATGGTATAACTCAACAAGAATACCAAACCTCCTGTAATTAAACCTAGGAAGTATACGTTTAAAAAACGCTTGGCATTGAAAAGATTCAAAAATAGCTGTCCTCCAAAATAGAGCATGATCATATTAAAAAATAGGTGCGAAAAGCTGGCATGAAAAAAAGCATAAGACACCAAGGCCCATGGTTTCTCCAAAATTCCCCAAAAACTACTTGGAAGGGAAAACCAGTCCAAAAAGTTAGCTGAAGAAAAATCAAATAAAAACGGGAGGAGTGTTTGAAATAAATAAAAAGCAACACAACTCAAAGCTAGCTTTTCATGTATGCCCCTTTGTTGCCACCAATAGGTAAAATTAGATCCTAACATATCAATTCCATCTGTGGTTATCAAACTCGTTCTTTTTCCAATACCAGGCCATTATAAATCCAAATATAGCCCCACCAACATGGGCGAAATGAGCAATACCTGATCCGAAAATACTATAACCTGTTACGCCAGAAAATAAATCTAGACCAATTAAAACAGGAATAAAATATTTGGCTTTTATGGGCACAGGGATGAACATTAAGAATAGTTCAGAATTAGGATAGGCCATACCAAAAGCAACAAGAACCCCATAAATAGCGCCTGAAGCACCTACTGCAGGGGTAGAAAAAGCAGCAAGCATATTATCTATTGTTCCCCTAGAAGCATAATCATACCAACCCGGACTGTATTGCCCTTGGCGTATAACATCCATGATGGAATCGGAAGCTATTCCATTTGCCGCTAAAGCGTCTAATCCTTGCTGCAAATACAAATAATTAACACCTGAATGAATGAGCGTAGCTCCAATACCTGCTGAAATATAAAAAAATAAAAACTTCTGTTTTCCCCATTTAAACTCTAAAGGCGAACCAAAAGCCCATAGTGCATACATATTAAAAAACAAATGCATAAAACCCCCATGCATAAACATATGCGTAAGCACCTGCCAAAAAGAGAAGTTGTCATTCCCAAAATACCAGAGAGAAAACCATTGGTATAAGACATCTCCGTACAACTGAGTGGCAATAAAAAAGATTACATTAATTATAATCAAATGCTTTACGGTATCACTAATCCTTCCCATTATAAAAATTTTAAATCTAGATCTGTTTGTTGCAAATTAGTCATTACGGACTTTCCAAAGGGAGAAGTCAAGAATTCTTTACAAGCAAATAGTTCATCTATAAGGTTTAATTGCTCTGGCAACTCCAAAACGTCGCCTGTCTTTATGCCCATACTTTTAGCTAAGGCCTTAGCCAATATATCTGTTTGTGAGAAATGGTCTCCGAGATGTCCTGCCTCATAGGTACTCAAAAAGTCTTGAATGACTTGTGATACATCTTTTTCCTGGAGTACTATTGGAATACCGCTAATAGACAAGGTTTGATTGTCTTTTATTTCCATATTGAAACCTAATAAATGTAGCGGAGACATTAACTCCTCTAGGCGCATAATTTCAGGTATGCTAAATGAAAGCTCTTTGGGAAATAACAGCTGTTGACTGGCGGCTTCTTGGTGGGTAAAATTGGTTAAAAAACGTTCGTATAAGACTCTTTGGTGTGCCCTTGACTGATGAATCACTAATAGTCCAGATTTGGTTGAACTCACTAAATACTTTCTACCTAATTGAAAGCAGTTATGAGTAGATTTTGACGGCATCTGAGCGTCAAAAAAACCTGCTTGCATGTGTGATTCCTCTGCATATAGATCATTTGTGCCTTGAGACACTTCATTAAAAGCGTCAGATGGTTCTAAAATATTCATCTCATTACTGTCATGGGCAATATTGGAATAAAGCGATTCCCATGAAGTTGGTTTTTGATAAAAGGCGCTTTTGCTTGCGTAAGAACTTTGTGATTTTTGACTACTTTGCTTTAAGGAAGTAGGTTTCTCATGAATCTCAAAAGGATTGAAAGAAGCGTCTACAGAAATATGTGGAATGGGTACAGATTTTTTAAGGGAGTCATATGAATTGTCCAAGTTGGAGTTTCTCTCAAAGTCCAACACCGGAGCCACATTAAATTGACCCAAAGAATGCTTTATAGCAGACCTTAAAATGACAAACAAGGTATGTTCGTCTTCAAATTTTATTTCAGTTTTAGTGGGATGTATATTAATGTCAATAGTTTGAGGATCAACCTCTATTTGGAGGAAATATCCTGGGTGTATACCATTAGCAATAAGGCCTTCAAAAGCGTTTACCACAGCATAATGTAATGAATTACTCTTTATAAATCTTTGATTTACAAAGAAAAACTGTGTACCCTTACTCTTTTTGGCAGATTCGGGCTTGAGTACGAATCCACTTATTTTTAGCTGGGGAGTTTCCTCTTGAACAGGAACCAATTTATCTTGAATTTTTTTTCCGAAAATCTGAACGATTCTTTGATTAAAACTGGTGCTAGGTAATACAAAAAGTGGAGCACCATCTGCGAAATACGAAAATTTTATTCCAGGGTGTACCAGTGCTAATCTATGGAATTCATCGGTAATATGACGCTGTTCCACTTGCTTAGATTTCAAGAAATTACGCCTAGCGGGAATATTGTAAAATAAATTATTAACAGCAAAACTGGTTCCTATAGGGGTTACTACTTCTATATTTTCTTCCAATTTTCCTGCAGCAATATGAATTTCCCTACCCAATTCCGACTCCTGGGTTCTAGTTTTCATCACTACCTGCGCAATTGCAGCGATAGAAGCCAAAGCCTCTCCCCTAAATCCTTTAGTTTGAATTTTAAATAGGTCTTCTGCCGTTTGCAATTTAGATGTAGCATGACGTTCAAAACACAATACAGCATCCTGGGCAGACATTCCTACGCCATTATCAATGACTTGAACCAAAAATTTGCCACCTTCTTTAATATGAAGGGCAATTTCAGTTGCTCCAGCATCTACAGCATTTTCGAGTAATTCCTTCACCAATGAAGCAGGTCTTTGAACAACTTCTCCAGCTGCAATTTGATTGGCTACATGAGCCTCTAATCGCTTAATAATTTGGGTCATTATAATATAATATCTAATCCACCCATTTGAACTGCAGTGTAAAAGGCCAATAATAAAAAGATAAAAATCACTGCCAAACGAATCCTTCTATTTTTCTCCATCACCTGACTTTTTTGCCTACGCCAATCTTCTCTAAAGGATTTTGGACCAGAGGTTCTAAAGAGACTCTGGTCTGCTGTAGAAGCTTCTTTTTCCCTTTTAAGCCTATCTATACGTTCTTTACGCTCGTTGTAATAACGGGGAGAATAACCGTAAGATTTATTGCTGTTTTGTTTGAATAAAGTGGGTAGTTTCATAATACATGCTTCTTTCAAAAATAGGAAAAAATAGTCCCTAGACTTAATAAAAGCTCGCAAAATTGTTAACAATTCCTCAAACAGCAAACGGAAAATAAAGGCTTTGCCAAAAGATTAAAACCAACACTAAAATACTTTAGACACCGCCACGATACTATTCAAACATTAATAAGAAAGGGTGTAATTGGTATAGATAAAACAATTAGCTCTTTTAAGACAAAGTAGCCATTTGAATAGCTGCTACAGCAGCCTCTACTCCTTTGTTACCGTGCTTCCCACCTGACCTGTCCTTTGCCTGTTGTAAAGTATTGTCTGTTAAAACACAGAAAATAACAGGGATCTGAGTTTGAATATTTAAATCCATTACGCCTTGAGCAGTGGCCTGACATACAAAATCAAAGTGTTTGGTTTCTCCTTGAATGACACTCCCAATGACAATTACAGCATCTGGGGCGTGTTTATCAATCATTTTAGAAGCGCCAAAAGGCAATTCAAAACTTCCAGGCACATGGAATGTAATCATGTCTTGGTCTTGAACACCATGGGAAGATAAGGTCTCTACAGCACCTTTGTATAGGGCATGGGTAATTTCCTTATTCCATTGTGACACCACCAATCCAATTCTAAGTCCATTGGCCTTGGGAACGTCTTCTGCGTTGTAATCGGATAAATTACTAAGCGCGGTAGCCATTATTTGTCTCCGTTCATTAATCCTAATAAGGCGTCTGCACCCGCGGCTTCTAATGCATTTGGATAATCTGTTTTAATTTGGGCTATATAAGTGGCTGCCTTTTCCTTTTGACCTAGTGCTGCTGCAGCTACTGCAGCTTTATGCAAAAATTTAGGTGTGGTGAACTCATTGTCGCTATGTCCCAAAGCGCTTTGGTAGTAAGAAAGTGCGTCTGAAGTTTGTTCTAACTGCATAAAAGCGTCTCCAATTGCCCCTTTGGCCAATGCACCAAGTACAGCGTCATCTGATGAAAATTGTTCCAATTCAGCAATAGCTTCAGGGTATTTTTGCAGGTTTAACAAAGAAATTCCTGCAGCGTAATGGGCTAAATTAGCCGCTTTAGTACCAGCGTATTCCTTTGTAATATCTAAAAGACCGTATTTACCTTCTGCACCATCTAAGGCCAACTGAAAAAGAGAATCTTTTGCTTGTGTGGCGTTAATTGCCTGATCAAAATATTGTTGTGGGTAAAATAATTCATTGGCTGCGGTAGCTTCTTGAGGCTTCTGAACAAATTGCACATAACCTAAATATCCTAAAACTGCTACTGCAACAGCACCAATCACTCCCAAAATATAGGTCTGATTCGCTGCAACCCAAGCTTCCGTTTTTGAAGCACCTTCATCTAAGCTAGAGAAAACCTCAGCTGTTGTACTGTTTTCGTTTTGTAACTGTTCTGTCTCTTGAACATTTTTACCTTTATATCCGCGCTTATTATAAGTAGCCATAATCTATATTTAGTGGGGCAAAAATAAAGTTTTTATCTAAATTGAAAAGCCTATTTATTCGTTATTTTTGAATAATTTGCACATAAATACCTAAAGCACCCACTCAGCTAAGCATTTTCAATGGTTTTAAAACAACTTTCCTTACTCAACTACAAGAATTTCAACCAACGTGATTTCACCTTTAACCCTAAAATGAATTGTATTGTTGGGGCCAACGGCATTGGCAAGACCAATGTCTTAGATGCTATTTACCACTTGTCATTTGGTAAAAGTTATTTTAATCCCGTTAGTTCTCAAAACATCAGACACGGAGAAGACTTTTTTGTCATAGATGCCCTTCTGGAAAAAGAAGAAAAATCTGAAAAGCTTATTTGCAGTATGAAAAAGGGTGCTAAAAAGGTCGTTAAGAGAAATGGAAAAGTCTATGAAAAACTTGCAGACCATATAGGATTTATGCCCTTAGTCATGATTTCTCCAGCAGATAGGGACCTTATTACAGAAGGGAGTGAAACCAGAAGAAAGTTTATTGATGGGGTTATTTCTCAATCAGATAAAAACTATTTAAACAACCTATTAAACTATCAGAAAGTGCTTTCACAAAGAAATGCACTGCTCAAATACTTTGCCGCAAACCAGACTTTTGACTCGGAAACACTTAGCATTTACAACAGTCAATTGTCCCAATTAGCCCTACCAATTTACGAAAAAAGAAAGGCGTTTTTAACACAATTCATCCCGATTTTTCAATCCCAACACCAAGCTATTTCTGGGGGAAATGAAACGGTAACTATTTCGTATTCAAGCGATTTAGACCAAGGCACTTTGGACGGTTTATTAGTTCAAAACCTCTCTAGAGACAGGGCCTTACAATACACCTCCGTAGGAATTCACAAAGACGACCTGCAATTTGAATTAGAAGGACACCCTATAAAAAAATTCGGAAGTCAGGGACAACAGAAATCTTTTCTAATCGCTTTAAAACTCGCCCAATTTCACTTTATAAAAGAAAAGTCAAATACCACGCCCATTTTACTCTTAGACGACATTTTCGATAAATTAGACGCTCAAAGAGTGTCACAATTATTGGGACTAGTAAATGACCACGCCTATGGTCAAATATTTATCAGTGACACCCATGCAGACCGAACTGAAGCAGTTTTAAAAACAACTCAGCACCCCTATGCACTAATTTCTCTAGCATAAATAACTATCTTTAAACCATGCAAAAACTATTGTATTTATTCTTACTTTTAACTGTCTTTACAGCTTGTAAATCTACTATTAAAGAGGGCGAAATAAGCCAACTGAAAGGCTATTGGGAAATTACAAAAGTTGTTTTTCAGGACGGAACCACTAAGCCATATACTGTAAATACAACTATAGACTACATAGACATTGATGGACTTAAGGGATATATAAAGAAAATGAAGCCTGGCCTAAACGGCCGATACCAAACCTCTAACAAAGCTGCCCAATTTAAACTCCTCTTAAAAAATGAGGTCTGGGAAATGCATTTTGAGGGAGATCTGAACAGTACCCTTAGCCTACTGAAATTAGATAGCCTTGAATATGCTGTTAAAGACCAAGGTCAAGTGCGATATTACTACAAACGTTACGAACCCATTAATATAAGCGATGAGTAGAAAAGACAGTCCACAACTTTTAAAAGAAGCCTTAGCTGGTTTTATTTTAGAAAATAAACTTGAAAAGGGTTTAGACAAGGTAAACGCAAAAGATGCCTGGGTGCAATGTATGGGAAGCGGCGTAAACTCGTACACCAATGAAGTTCGGTTAGAAGGCAGCACCCTTTATGTATTTCTAAGTTCAGCAGTCTTACGAGAGGAACTCAGTCACGGTAGATCCAAAATTATTGACATGCTCAATGAGCTACTTGGAAAAGACATGATTCAAAAAATTATCCTTAGATAGTGTACCCGTTGTACAAGTTCGGAAGATAGCTTTATAACCTGCACTCCAAAATTTGTTGCACGCTTTTAGGTCAAAAATAGGGTAGATGTGTTTGATTCTTCCCAAACGTTTTTGTGGCTTTACTAAACCATGTTTTTTAAGGATATTGTGAACTGTCAATACAGTTGGAATAAGTTCAGCTGCAAAATCGTTATACAACAGTTGGTGGATTTTTTTAGCTCCCCATAGTTTGTGCTTAACTGCCATTTTTTTACTGTGTTATGCCACGTTATTTATATTTAGAACAAAATAATATAGATGAAAAACAATAAAAATGGACTTAGCAAAATTAACATAATCAAAAGTCTTTTTGTAAGTGATACATTGTCTTTCCATTCTAATGTCCATATATTTTTAAAATATTTATCTAGCATGATTATTGATTTTGATAGTTTAAATATGAAACTCTAGCTGCTACCAATCCTGCACAGGCGATTCCTGCAATTCCTGCTGTTAAAAGACCAACAACAGTACAGACACCCCATAAACCAAGTGGAGCCCACCAAGCTCCACCAGTTTTAGAAGCTTCTTTCGACATGGTTTGATTGATTTTTGCTGCATCTTCTTCTGTGAAATTATCTTTTGTTGTCTCTAAAACTATAAAGATTGCCTCTATTGCAATCAATTGGTCATTATTCCATTCAGAAAAATTTCATAATGGTATAATTTCCGATTTTACATTCATAGATAAATTCTATTTTTTGTTCCATAATTGTTGATTCTTTCCAAGGCATAATAATTTGAGTTTTGATTCAAATTGTAAGCTAAAAAAGTATAAAGGATGTTTATATATCGCACTAAATTGGTACAACGTGTTGGTAAATTAAAAGTAGCAGGAGAAAAGAGCTAATACTTTCAATTTGTAATTAAAATAACAGAAAAGCACAAACTTTGTAGTTTGCACTTAATTGCTATTTTTTATGTACAGTGTTATGCCACGTTTTTTTCTATTTTCAAGTTATAGTAATGTTGAGAAATAACTAATGCAAAAGAAAGAATACCAAAAATAATTGATGAAATTTGATTGTATAAAATTATTTCATTTTTAAAGCCAGTAAAAATTAACTTATTAATAAACAGTGCTAAAAAAGAAAATGTAAACAAGCATAAAGAAAAAGTAGTTAAAAGTTTATTTATAAAAAAATTTTGATATTTTTTTAAATAACTAGTTATTAATATATTAACAATAAATAAAGATAAAAAAAATGTTTTTGTATTTCTATAAAATTCAGATGAGTTATTATAATTATCAATTACTGTAATCGATACGTAAACAACTAAAAAAAGAATTGTAATAATAGAAAATTTGTGTAATCTTTTTGAAAGTTTCATATTTTTTTTATTCTTAGATTAATATTGTCCTGGTGTATTTGGGACACACTCTAATATAACATCAACAGTAGCTGCTGTTAATGCAAAACCTCCTAGCCCACAAAGAATCCAGGTTGCACAAGCTGGAATAAAACTTACTAATGCTGCAATCCACAATATTATAGCAACAATACAATTAAGAATATCAATTTTAGCTGAAGCTTGACCTTTTTGATGCAATTTAAATTGTTTATTTGCACTACTAAAAAGTTCTGGGTTTTCTTCGCTTACTACTTTTAGACCAACAGCTAGATTATTATATTTTTTAAAAGAAACTTCATCTAAATTTGAAGATATTACTTTATCTTCTAAAATTTTATTGCATAATCTAAACCTTCATAGCCAATATCTAAAGATAGTTTATCTATCATTGTAATTTCTTCTTTACTTATTAGGCCTTCTGATAAACTAAAAGATTTCATTTCATCAATATTCAAATCTGAAATATTAAGAACCTTTTTAGGAATTTCTAAATTTGCGCCATATTGTTCATTTACTAAATTTAAAATTTGTTCATTTAATTCAGATTTAGAAAAACCTTTTTTCAATGTAGATTTCAATATTTCCATTTTCTGCATATCAACTGGATTGTCTACATAGGCTTGGTACATTGCATAATCAAAAGCTCTTTTATTATTTAACTTATATTGTGTACATGAGAAAGTTAAAAAACTCAAGCCAAATAAAACAATAATTTTTTTGTTTCTGAAAACTTTAAATAAATTCATAATTTTTAAATTTTACAAAAAAGTCTTTTTTTAAGACTCTTTTTGTTATGACAATTTCTAGTCTTTCGATTTTCGCAACTCGGTTTAATTTTTCTTTTATTTCGGTTTCAACTTTCATATTTTCCGATTTTGGATGGTCAGTACGTTTTCAACCGTTATTTTTATTTTATGTGGCATAACGTAGGGCTAAAATTACTAGTACGCATATATCTACTTTATTATTACTTACTGAATATATAGTTACCCCTTTCTTTAGGTCAGATCTTGTATTAAATGTACATAGCTTATTTTATTAAACTTTAAAATCAATATAGTAGTTCTTAGTTAAATCTTTGGTAGGTAATATTAGTTTAGAGTGTTTAAGTTAATGCACAATTAATTTTTTATAATACAAAATCGATTAACTACATGTTTTTTCGATGAACTACACTTTTTTTTAACATTTGCTCATGAATTTTACTTAAATAATAGATAAATGAAGCGTAAGAAATCAATTCATCCATTTTTTAAATCAAAAAAGGCGGCCCTGAGGGCCGCCTTTTTTTAGTAATAAGCTATGGTGTTAATATACTGCTTAGAAAATCTCTCTTCCTGCAAAGTGAAAAGCTCCTTCAATGGCTGCGTTCTCATCACTATCAGATCCGTGAACTGCATTTTCTCCAATAGAAGTAGCATATATTTTTCTAATCGTACCTTCTGCTGCTTCTTCAGGATTTGTAGCGCCAATAAGTGCTCTGAAATCTTCTACAGCATTGTCTTTTTCTAAAATAGCTGCAACAATAGGGCCAGAAGACATGAACTCAACCAGTTCTCCAAAAAATGGTCTCTCTGAATGCACTGCGTAAAAAGCTTGTGCGTCACGAAGGCTCAATTGTGTGTACTTCATGGCTACAATTTTGAAACCTGCTGCTGTAATTTTTTCTAAAATACCACCAATATGTCCGTTAGCTACTGCATCTGGCTTAATCATGGTAAAGGTTCTGTTTTTAATCATCTTAAAAATTTTTTTGCAAAAGTACTGCTTTTTTTATGACAACAACAATAAAACCTATGAGATGTTTTTAAAAATGCATTTCTAAGGCATCGGCCGTAAGGCCACCATCTATGATCATTTTCATTACTAATTTTCGCTCTGAAGCATAAAACTCTAGCAAGCCAAAACTCTCTTCAGCCACTACTTTTGTGGTCCTGTAGGGATTAGGTTCTCCCTTAAACTTTGTGTAAGCATGGGTAAGGCCACTTGAAGTGAAATCTATTAATGGATAAGACAATCCAGGAATTTGCTTTTTAGAAATCTCAGATATATGACGGTCACCAGAGAGTATAACTACGTTCTGAGACACCGAATTCACCAGCATTTGCTCTAATTTATCTACCTCATGAGGGAAATTTCCCCAACATTCAAAACCATGCTCATTAGATAAAAATTGCACACTGCTCACCAGTAAAGTAAGGTCTGGCGCTGCATCCTGAAGTTCATTTTCCAACCACTCCCACTGAGCATTTCCAAGCATAGTACCCTGTCCGTAGGGATTGGGCTTGTTTCGTTTTGAAGTCTCATTATCTGGTGTGAGGTCTGACCTGAAATATCGGGTATCTAAAACCAATACCTTTATATATAGGTCTGCAGTTTTATAATGGTGTGCCCAATAAACACCTGCTTGTTTTCTTCGAGGACTGTCTTTAGCCACCCCCATAAAATCGAGAAAAACAGACTGGCTATCTACCTTGGCATTAAAATGAACCCCACCGTCATTCATACCGTAATCATGATCATCCCAAGTTCCAATAATAGGGATTTCTGAGTGTATCTTTGCATAGCCGGGTTGTTCCTTCAATTCCTTGTAAAAAGCAGCTAATTTCTTCATATTATCTGTATCTGCATAAACATTGTCTCCTCCCCAAATAAAAAGGTTTGGCTGGCTGTTGTAAATGTCGTCCCATAGATTATTGGGCAGATCTGTCCTGTTGCAAGATCCAAAAGCGATTGTAAAACCAGGAGACTGCTGGGCTTGTAAAAAATTAACAAACATCAGTATCAGCAAGAATAGTGAAGCTCTTTGAAAGAAGTATTTAGGCGTCATACATGAGTTGTTTAATGGTAAAATTAAGTAAATCAAACAAAAGTCTCTAGGATAAAATTGTATATTTACGCCAATGATTACAATAGATTATAAGGCCTTAAAAAGTGCATTGGCCACAGCGGCAAAAATAGCCATTATACCTCACAGAAATCCAGACGGAGATGCTATTGGCTCTACCCTTGCGCTTTATCACTACCTAAAACAGCTAGGCCACGAAGCAGTAGTAATTTCTCCTAATGAAGCCCCTTCATTTTTACACTGGATGCCGGGCTTTGAAACCATACTTAATTTTGAGAGCGATAGAGACCTTGCGATAAAAACACTGGAAGAGGCTTCTTTTGTTTTTACCCTAGACTTTAACCACCTCTCGAGAGTGGGTCATGATATGCAAATACATCTGGAAAGTCTTAAAACTACATTTATCATGATAGACCACCACCAACAGCCAGACACTTATGCTCATTACACTTATTCAGATACGAGTATTTGTGCCACTTGTCAAATGGTCTATCACTTTATGGAGTCCATGGAAGATTTAGACAAAATTACTCCAGAAATAGCCAACTGCCTCTATACAGGAATTCTAACAGACACAGGTTCCTTTAAGTTTGCTGCTACAACAGCTACCACGCACCAAGTAGCTGCTGCACTTATTGAAAAGGGTGCTCAAAATGCGACTATTCACCAAGCCATTTATGACACCAATAGCCCTAGTAGACTTCATTTATTGGGCTGTGCACTCAAAAACATGGAAATACTTCCGGAGTTTCATACAGCAATAATTCATTTAAGTCAGGCAGAATTAGACCAATACAACTATAAAAAAGGGGATACTGAAGGGTTGGTGAATTACGGTCTTAGTATAGAAGGCGTAGTTTTTGCTGTAATCTTCATAGAAAATGCTGCAGAGAAAATGGTGAAAATATCTTTTAGATCCCAAGGAAGTTTCTCCGTCAATGAATTTGCTAGAGCCCATTTTAACGGTGGAGGTCACGACAATGCTGCCGGAGGTAGAAGTGATAACACCTTAGAGAATACCCTGACTCACTTTAAAACATTATTACCCAATTACAAAAATCAATTAGAAAAATAAATCCAATAACAATGAAAAAAACCACATCTATACTCGTTCTTTTTGCGCTTCTTTTAGCCAGTTGTAAAACCAGTCAAAGACCAGATCTTGCAGATGGAATTTACGCCAATATTAAGACCGCTCAAGGGGAGATTGTTCTAAAACTAGAAGCAGAAAAAACACCCGTTACTGTGGCCAACTTTGTGTCATTAGCAGAGGGAACAAATACTTTTGTAGACGAGCAATTTAAAGGAAAGAAATTTTACGACGGTTTAACTTTCCATAGGGTCATGAAAGACTTCATGATTCAAGGAGGAGACTACCTTGGTAACGGTACTGGAAATCCTGGATATAAATTCAAAGATGAATTTGACGAGACCCTCACCCACTCCAAAATGGGTGTTCTATCTATGGCTAATGGAGGTCCAAGCACTAATGGGAGTCAGTTTTTCATAACCCACCAAGCTACCCCATGGTTAGACGGGGTGCACACTGTTTTTGGAGAAGTTATTGAAGGACTAGAAGTTGTAGATTCTATAGCCAATGTACCGGTTACCAATACCAAACCAAATACTCCTGTTGTAATGGAAGCGGTAACTATTATTAGGAATGGATCAGATGCTAGAAAATTTAACGCCAATAAAGTTTTGGCTGCTTATTTTGACGAAATTGCCGCTGCAGAAAAAGAAAACATGGCTAAGAAAGCGGCCTTTTTGGAAGAGATTGCTGCTCAAAAAGCAAAGGCTACTATTACCGCTTCTGGATTGGGAATTTTCAAAATAAAAGAAGGCAATGGCATTAGACCTTCTATGGGCGAGAAAGTAAATGTTTACTACGCAGGATTCCTTGAAAACGGTAACATTGTAGACACGAATATAGAAGCAGTCGCTAAAGACAATAACACCTTTGACCCTAACAGAAAAGCAGGGGGTGGATACGCACCATTCCCTATGGATTTCAAGGAGGACGCACAACTGATCCCTGGGTTTAGAGAAGGCTTATTAAGCATGAATTTTGGAGATAAGATTAGAGTATTTATTCCTGCTCATTTAGGCTATGGAAGTGCAGGAAGAGGCGCTGCGGTTCCACCAAATTCCAACTTGTTCTTTGAGCTTGAAATTGTAGAATAATTTACCAAAAGAATAAAAAAGGGGCTGAAGCCCCTTTTTTATTGCAGAATATTTGCTTAGGATAACGTCTTTAGCAACTGTAATAAGTACTTCCAAAATTTCTGGACAGAAGTCACAGAAACCTTTTCATCAGGAGAATGTGCTCCCCTTATATTGGGACCAAAACTCACCATGTCCATTTCCGGATAATGAGCCCCTAAAAGACCACATTCCAAACCGGCATGACAAGCAACCACCCTAGGAGTCTCTTGAAACATAGACTCATATAGACCTGAGGTAGTTTTGAGCAACTCACTGTTTTTGTTGGGTGCCCA
This sequence comes from Flavobacteriaceae bacterium, assembly GCA_018401115.1. GTDB lineage: Bacteria > Bacteroidota > Bacteroidia > Flavobacteriales > Flavobacteriaceae > MAG-120531. The sequence continues at coordinate 714,471 of JAGYKX010000005.1, forward strand.
ACCAGGATAGTCTCCTGAAAGCTTCACTTCAAATACCTCAGAATCAAAACCATCTTTAATTTTATGAGCTAAATCCATCTTAGCACCCTCCACAGCAGACCTGCACAAACAAGCAATCTCTACTGCCCCCTTAGAAAGGGTTACACGTGCCAAATTATTAGAAGTCTCTACTAGATCTGGAAACGAAGCACTCCATTGGTACACCCCATGATAAACTCCTTTTATATGCTTACAAAGTACCTGGGTGTCTGAGACAGACAAGCCCATGCTTTCTGCGGTGTCTTTAGCTGTCAACAATATATTTAAATCTTGCTCTACCTCAGCAAAAGCATTAATAACCTCATGAATTTGTACCCTCGCAAAGACTTCTAAAGAGGCCCTTTGACTTTTAGGTACTATAAAAGAAATGATACTCTCACGTGGAATGGCATTTCTAAGACTCCCTCCGTTAATGGAAATTAATTGCACACTAAACTTCTCGGAGAAAGATGCCAATAAGTTATTGGCTATAAGGTTCGCATTACCAAAACCTTTGTGAATATCCATACCACTATGACCCCCTTGTAAACCAGCAATTTTTAGTTGTAGCGCAACAAAATCTTCTCCCAAAGCAACTGTGTCAAAAAAGGCGCAAATGGTAATGTCTATTCCTCCAGCGCAACCCACGGAAATTTCGTCGTCGTCTTCTGTATCTAAATTTAAGAGGTACTTTCCGTTAAGCCAATTTTTTGCCAAGCCTTTGGCTCCTGTCATTCCCGTCTCTTCATCTATTGTAAAAAGTGCCTCCAGAGGTCCGTGTGGAATATCTGTAGATTGCAACAAGGCCATGATAGCAGCCACTCCAATCCCATTATCTGCTCCCAGTGTAGTACCTTTTGCTTTAACCCAATCCCCTTCCAAAAACATTTGAATACCCTGGGTATTAAAGTCAAAAACAGTCTCCTTGTTTTTTTGGTGCACCATGTCTAGATGGGACTGCAAGGTCACTACTGGCAAAGATTCCATGCCATGGGTTGCAGGTTTAAGGACCCGAATATTACCCACTGCATCCTGATCTACCGCCAAATCTAAGGATTTGGCAAAATCCATCATAAAAGCAATAACCCGCTCTTCTTTTTTTGAGGGCCTGGGCACCTCATTCAAGGCAACAAAAGATTGCCACAGTAAACGAGGCTCTAAGGCTGATATTAAGCTGTGCTCACTCATAAAATATTTTTGAGCGAAGTTAAAGAAAACTGGAGAGGTATAATAGATCTCAGGAAGAGGAATTTTAAGTAAATGCATTTTAAACAAATATCATTTTCCTAATAAAAATGTACTTTTAACCTATGGATTTTCCCAAGTTTGGTCGTTGGCTCTTAGCCTTTTCTTTTCTACCCTTGTATTATTTAGTGCAATGGATCAGCGGTTACCCGGAACTCATTGAGACCTACTACAGCAGGGGTTTTTATGTGTATTGGTCAGAGGGACTGAGATTTGTACTGGGGCGTTTTCCCATATCAGTGGGAGACCTTGTATATATTGTAGTGGCTCTTTGGGGGCTTAATAGGATTCGAAAACACCTCAAAGGAAAAACGCCTATAAAGAGCCTGTTACTTTTTGCAGGAACGGCTGTTTCCATATTTTACCTAGCTTTCAATCTCAGCTGGGGGCTTAATTACCACAGAACTCCTCTAAATGAAAGTTTGAATTTAAGCAGCGCTTCTAAAGACAGTCTGGCCCTCTATAATTTGACTGAGTCGCTCATCCTGAAAGCCAATGTTCTGCACAAACAAATAGCCTTAGATTCTTTAAGCGCAGTAAAAATTCCTTACCAAACCAAAGAAATTTTATCTTTTGGAATAGAAGGCTATAAGATTTTAGAACAAAAATATCCTTCTTTGACTTACCAACATACAGCCGTTAAAAAGAGTGTGTATGCAAGGCCCCTCTCCTATATGGGCTATGCAGGCTACCTCAATCCTTTTACCTTAGAGGCGCAGGTGAATCAAAAGATTCCCGCTTATAGATTGCCAGTGGTGGCTACACACGAAATGGCGCATCAGCTAGGGTATGCGTCTGAGAGAGACACCAACTTCATTGGCTATTTGGCAGGTATCCATCACCCAGATCTGTACTTTAAATATGCCAGCACTACCCTAGCCTTATCATACTGCTTAAGAGATGTTTACAGAGAATCTCCAAAGCGTCAACAGGAATTCATAGCCCGTCTAAACCAAGGGATTCTAATAAATTTCCAGGAATCTAACCGCTTTTGGGAAATGTATCAAAATCCTTTAAGTCCCTATTTTGAATCTATTTTTAATCGCTTTTTAAAAATGAACAACCAAAAGCAGGGAGTAAAAAGTTATGGGCAAATTGTTCAATTACTTTTAGCATACCACGCGCAATACCCAGTATAAAAGAAAGTGACCCATTGAAGCCTGCCTACCTCCCATTAAAGCGAATCTAAAAAAAGTAGTATTATGCAGTGCTATTAAATCACTTTCAACTATCTTTAAGATGCTGTAAAAAGCGTCTTATATAAACCAACTAAATGTTATTTCCATGAAATTAAAAATGCTTGTCTTTGGGCTATGCCTTGTCAGTAGTATTGGCTTTTCTCAAGACTATTTCCCAAAAAATGACGGGGTTAAAGTGGCTAACAACCACTACACCGCCCTCACAAATGTGACTATTTATACCAGTCCAACTGAAATCATTGAAAAGGGTACTTTGTTACTTAAAAATGGACGAGTTGTGGCAGTGGGTAAAAATGTTCAAATTCCACTTCAGACGGTGGTCACTGACTTGAGTGGTAAAACCATTTATCCCTCCTTTATAGACTTATTCTCAGATTTTGGGGTAACGAAACCTACATCGGCCAGAGGCGGAAGAGGCTCACAATACGAACCCACGAGAGAAGGTTTTTATTGGAACGATCATATTATGCCAGAAAATAACGCCATAGATCAATTTAGTTTTAATGCTAAGGCTGCTAAAGATCTCATGTCTCAAGGATTTGGGGTAGTCAATACGCACATTCAAGACGGTGTGGCCAGAGGTAGTGGTGCGCTTATTGCGCTAAATGCTATAGAAACAGACGCCCAAAGGGTGCTTTCTAGCCGTTCAGCACAATACTTTTCCTTTAATAAGAGTGCTGTAAAAAATCAATCCTATCCAGGTTCACTCATGGGAGCTATGGCACTCTTGAGACAATTTTTCTCAGATGCCAATTGGTATGGAAAAGGAAACAGCAATACCAGAGACCGTTCCATAGAAGCCTTTAATGCGCAGAAAAATAGTTTGGCCATTTTTGATGCGGGTGACAAAGGAAATATTGTGAGGGCAGACAAGATTGGAGACGCCTATCAGATACCATTTGCCATTCTTGGAGGTGGAGACAGCTACGAGGATTTGGCTGCTATAAAAGCTACTAATGCTACCATTATTGTACCGCTTAATTTTCCTAAAGCCTATGATGTAGAAGATCCATATCAGGCAAATTATGTCTCTTTAGAAGATATGAGGGCTTGGAATCAGGCCCCTTCTAATCCGTCTACCCTTCAAAAAGCCGGGGTGCCTATTACACTGACCGCCCATGGACTTAAGGGTGGGAAAAACTTTTTGAGCCACCTTAGAAAGTCTGTGCAATACGGTTTAGATAAAACCAAAGCATTGGAGGCACCTGACCACAAGACCAGCACAATTACTAAACAGAAAAGATTTGGGCCACCTAAAGCCTGGTGCAATGGCCAATTTCTTGGTGACTTCTGGTGATATATTTGAGGAAGATTCAGATATTTTCGAAAACTGGGTTCAAGGGACTAACAACATCCTTAAAGACAAGGATATTGTAGATATTAGAGGAAATTACACGCTGAAATTTGAAGACCAATCATGGACGCTTAACATCAGTGGAGCTATAGAGAAGCCTGCTGCAAAACTAACTCAAGACAGCACCAACCTAAAGGCAAAACTGACTTACAAACAGGGATGGATGTATATGACCATCACCAATGAGGCTGGAGATGGAAAATTCAGACTCTCTGCACTGGCTAGCAAAAATGCTCCTATTGAAGGGACTATCGTTAAAGAAGACGGCGCAGAAGCCCTTTTTACTGCGACTAAAACAAGTGCGTTTGAAAGCAAAAAAGAAGCGGCCATTACTAGTGCGCCAGCAGTAATGCCAGTTACTTTTCCAAATGTGGGCTATGGTTATAAAAACAGACCTACAGCAGAAAACACCTTGTTTAAAAATGCTACGGTTTGGACCTCAGAAGACGCTGGAATATTAGACAATACAGATGTACTGGTCAGAAATGGAAAAATCGTTAAAATAGGTAAAGATCTCGCTGCAGGAAATGCCAAAATCATAGATGCAACCGGAAAGCACCTCACCGCTGGTATTATAGATGAACACTCTCACATTGCTTTGAAAGCAGTCAATGAGGGAGGGCAAAATAGTACTGCTGAGGTAAAAATGGAAGACGTTATTGATCCTGAACACATGGGTATTTATAGAGATTTAGCTGGAGGAGTAACTACCATGCAACTCTTACACGGTTCTGCTAATCCCATTGGAGGACGTTCAGCCATCATTAAACTAAGATGGGGAGCTACTGCAGATGAATTGGTTTTTAAAGAAGCCCCTGGTTTTATAAAATTTGCCTTAGGTGAAAACGTAAAACAATCCAATTGGTCTTCTTATAGCCGTTTTCCTCAAACGAGAATGGGAGTAGAACAAATGTTCATAAACTACTTTCAGCGCGCCAAAGAATACGATGCTAAGAAAAAAAGTAAGCAAGCTTATCGCTATGACGAGGAAATGGAAGTGTTGGCAGAGATTTTGAATGGAGAGCGCTTTATTAGCTGTCACTCTTATGTACAGAGTGAAATTAATATGCTGCTTAAAGTTGCTGAACAATTTAACTTTAGGGTAAATACGTTCACCCATATTTTGGAGGGCTATAAAGTAGCAGACAAAATGGCGGAGCACGGTGTTGGTGGCTCTACTTTTTCTGACTGGTGGGCTTATAAATACGAGGTAAATGACGCCATTCCTTACAATGCTGCTATAATGCACAGCCAAGGCGTAACCGTGGCAATTAACTCAGACGACGCTGAAATGTCTAGACGTCTTAACCAAGAAGCTGCTAAAACAGTCAAATACGGTGGCATGTCTGAAGAAGAAGCTTGGAAAATGGTCACGATCAATCCTGCCAAATTATTACATGTAGACCATAAAGTGGGTAGTATAGCCGTCGGAAAAGATGCAGATTTAGTCCTTTGGAACAACCACCCAATGTCTGTGTATGCTAAAGCAGAAAAAACCATGATAGAAGGGGTTACTTACTTTGACTTAGAAACAGACCAATCACAAAGGATGGCTATTCAAAAAGAAAAAAACACCTTAATTCAAATGATGATTGCAGATAAAAAGAGCGGTGCTCCTACACAAGCACCTAAGCGAAGTATGAAGGTGGAGTTTCACTGTGACACTATGTTAGATTAAATTAATTGAAAAAATGAATCGTATGAAATATTTTAAAAATAGTTTGCTCGCACTAGCCCTTACACTGGCTTGTTCAAATACATGGGCACAACAGACCCCTGCAAGAACACAAGAAACTGCCATGAGTATTACTGGTGCTACTGCACATATTGGCAATGGAAATGTCATAGAAAATGCCACTTTGGTATTTAAATCTGGAATTATCACAGCGATTGGTGGTGCCAATACCCCTACTGAAGGTCAGGTAATTAATGCCAATGGCAAGCACGTATATCCTGGATTTATTGCCAATTGTTCCTCTTTGGGATTGGTAGAAATAGATGCTGTAAGAGCCACAGATGACCAAGATGAGATTGGGGATATTATTCCTCATGTGAGGTCTTTAATTGCCTATAATGCAGAGTCTAAAGTTGTAGAAAGTATGCGTCCTAACGGGATTTTATTGGCCCAAGTATCTCCAAAAGGCGGGTTTGTTTCAGGGACTTCTTCTGTCATGCAATTAGATGCGTGGAACTGGGAAGACGCTGTAGTAAAAACAGACGATGCTATTCACATGAACTGGCCCAGCTCTTTTAGAAGAGGCCGCTGGTGGATGGGAGAAGATCCAGGTCTTAAACCCAATAGCAATTATAAGAGAGATATAGACGCCTTTGTAGTTTTTATGGAAAATGCAAAAGTGTATAACGAAGCACTTTCCTCAGAAAAAAACGCCCCATTTCAAGCGGCTAAAGGTTTGTTTGACGGATCTAAAAAACTCTTTATTGGCGCTAACGGAGATAAGGAAATTACGGACGCGGTAACTACAGCTAAAAAATTAGGCGTTCAAGAGGTTGTTGTAGTAGGCGGTTCAGAAGCTTACAAAGTGATTCCTTTTTTAAAGAAACACAATATTGCTGTTTTGGTAGAAGCCACTCATAACCTTCCTAGTTCAGATGACGCAGATTACGACCAGCCTTACAAACTGCCTAAAATACTAGCAGACGCTGGAATCTTAGTGAGCATTCAAAATGCAGACGCAGCAAATTTTCAAAACAGAAACCTGCCTTTTTACGCAGGACAGGTGGTTGGACAAGGAATGGATAAAGAAGAAGCACTTTCCCTAATCACTCTAAATGCAGCAAAAATTCTAGGCATTGATCAAGAATTTGGCAGTTTAGAAGTGGGTAAAAGTGCTACCCTATTTGTATCTGAGGGAGACGCCTTAGACATGCGCAGCAATCTAGTGAGTCATGCTTTTATCCAGGGCAGACAATTGTCTTTAGAAACTCACCAAACGGAGCTTTGGAAGCGGTATATGGGAAAATACAACAGTTCCGAGAAAACGGACTTGTAATTTCATCACTACATTTTAAAATTCAAGGGGGCTTTTTATAAAAAGCCCCCTTTTTTATTTTCAAAATAGGCTATTTTTGTGGCATGGAAACCCATACCGTCATACAAAGTGCTCAAAATCCTAAGGTAAAGCAGATGCTTCGCCTCAAGGAGAAATCTAGGGCCAGAATACAAGCCCAAAAATTCATCATCGAAGGCTTAAGAGAATTGGAATTGGCCATGGAGTGTCACTACAAGATCTTAGAATTTTATTATGAACCTAACATTTTAAGTCCTGATAAACTATTGGGAATATTAAAAAAAATAGCAGGGAAGCAGACAGTGATCGCTCCGATTATTTTGTCTGGAGCTGCCTTTGAAAAGTTGGCACAAAGAAGTAGTACCGAGGGTATTATTGCCGTTGCTGCTACTAAATCTCATGCACTTTCTGATTTGATAGTGACCAGCAAAAACCCCTTGTTTCTTGTGGCAGAGGCCCCTGAAAAGCCTGGTAATATTGGGGCCTTGCTCCGCACGGCCGATGCCGCTGGAGTAGACGCTGTAATTATCGCAAATCCAAAAACAGATCTCTACAATCCCAACGTAATTCGTTCCTCTGTAGGGGGTGTTTTTACCGTAGCCGTTGCTATGGGAACGAGTAAAGAAGTATTGGATTTTTTACAGACGGCTAAAGCGAGTGTATATGCAGCTACGCTGCAAGCCTCTAAACCCCACACAGAAGTGTCTTACAGAGATACGACCGCTATTGTAGTGGGCACAGAGGCCACTGGTTTAGAAGCGATTTGGTTAGAGCGGTCCAACCAAAACATTCGCATTCCCATGCGGGGCAAAATAGATTCCATGAATGTATCTGTAGCTGCAGGAATTTTGATATTTGAAGCCATAAGACAAAGAGATATTTCAGAGAATTAATATCTTTATAATATGTTAAGTGAGCTAGAAATTATTGCAGAAAATAAGGCCATTGCTAAAGAGTATAAAGAACTCCTACGCATTAGTTATCAGTCCTTAACTGATGACGACAAAAAACTAATTCGCTTGGCGTTTGACACTGCCGTAGAAGCCCACAGTGATCAAAGAAGAAAATCTGGAGAAGCCTATATTTTCCATCCCATTGCTGTAGCTAAAATTGTCGCCTCTGAAATTGGGTTAGATGCTACCTCAATTGCAGCTGCATTGCTCCATGATGTGGTAGAGGACACCTCTTATACTTTACCGGACATTGAACGTTTATTTGGTCATGTAGTAGCCAAAATTGTAAACGGTCTCACTAAAATTGCCCACCTTAAAAAAGACATGAATATCTCCCAACAAGCGGAGAATTTTAGAAAAATGTTATTGACCCTTAATGACGACGTAAGGGTTATTATCATTAAAATAGCAGACCGTTACCACAATATGCTCACCATGGACTCCATGCCGGAGTACAAGCAATTGAAAATTGCTTCAGAGACTTTGTATATCTACGCTCCTTTAGCCCATAGGATAGGACTGTACAACATTAAAACAGCCCTTGAAGACCTAAGTTTAAAATATACAGAACCTGAAGTATTTAATGATATTTCAGATAAAATTGAAGAAAGTAAAGAAGAACAACAAAAGTATATAGATGACTTTACAAAAAGTATAAAGGATTCTCTGGCTAAAGAAAAGTTCAATTACACAATCAAAGGGCGCATGAAATCTATTTTCTCCATTAGGAGAAAAATGCTCAAACAACAGGTTACATTTGAGGAAATTTATGATAAATTCGCCATAAGAATTGTCTATGCCTCTGACCCAGAAAACGAAAAATTTCTTGCTTGGAAAATTTATTCTATTGTAACCGATCACTTTACCCCTAACCCAGTAAGATTAAGAGATTGGATTACTTCTCCAAAAACCACTGGTTATGAAGCCCTACACATTACTGTAATGGGGCCCAAAGGGAAATGGATAGAAGTTCAAATTCGCTCTGAGCGCATGCACGAAATTGCAGAGAAAGGCTATGCAGCACATTTTAAATACAAACACGGGGCCCAAAAAGAACAAGGAATTGACCTTTGGCTCAATAGACTGCAAGAGGCATTAGAAAATGACAATATTAATGCAGTAGATTTCGTAGAAGAGTTTAAACTAAACCTTTATTCAAAAGAAATTTTTGTGTTCACGCCAAAAGGAGAACTCAAATCACTACCCAAGGGAGCTACCCCCTTAGACTTTGCTTTTAGTATTCACACTCAGATAGGCTCAAAGACGCGTGGCGCTAAGGTAAACGGAAAATTGGTACCACTAAACACTACACTTCATTCAGGTGATCAGGTAGACGTGATTACTTCTGAAAATGCAAAGCCCACCCAAAACTGGCTCAATTACGCCACAACTGCTAGAGCCAGATCTAAGATTAAAACTGCACTCAAAGAAGCTAAAAAAGCTATTGCAGAAGAAGGAAAAGAAATACTCAGAAGAAAGTTAAAATCTCAAAAGATTAACCTCAATGAGGACACTGTTAACAAACTAGTTACTTTTTTTAAGTTAAAAACTAGTCTAGACCTATATTACAGAGTGGGTAGTGGTATTATTGACAATGTTAAGCTAAAAGATTTTGCAGCTTCTTACAACAATGCTTTTATCTCCTTCTTTAAAAATAAAATCAGGAGAAATACCATCCCGGAAGATATTGACAAAGAGGAACTCTCTTCTAATTTAGATACGCTCGTGTTTGGAAAAGATGAGGAAAAACTTTCCTACAAGTTGTCCCCCTGTTGTAATGCCATCCCTGGAGACGAAGTCTTTGGTTTTATTAGTATTAACGATGGCATAAAAGTGCATAAAAAAAATTGTCCTAATGCTATCTCTCTACAATCTAATTATGCTTATAGAATTATAGCAGCAAATTGGATAGACGCCTCCCAGGAAGAATTTTCCGCTGAAATAATCCTAAATGGTTTAGATAATTTAGGATTGGTAAGCAATATTACTAAAGTGATCTCTAACCAAATGAATGTGAATATGAGGGCCATTAATTTCAATACAGATGGAGGTACTTTTAGCGGAAAGATAAAAGTAGTGGTGAAAAATAACGACACTCTCAAGAAACTTATTGGAAATTTAAAGCATATTAACGGCATTGAGAAAGTGAGCAGATTATAAAATTTAGCGTTACCTTTACTCCTTAAGACCTTTCATAACCATGGCATCTTCAAACAATAACCAAGAAATAGTTAAAAAAGTATTTACGGCTTTCTTAGAAGAAAATGGGCATAGAAAAACACCTGAAAGATATGCTATACTTCAGGAAATCTATGACAGTGAGTCGCATTTTGATATTGAATCTCTTTACATTCAAATGAAAAATAAAAACTACCGGGTTAGTAGAGCTACCTTGTATAATACTATAGAGATTTTAATGGATTGTAAATTGGTGAGAAGGCATCAGTTTGGTAAAAATCAAGCCCAATACGAAAAGTCTTATTTTGACCACCAACACGATCACGTAATTCTAACAGACACAGGAGAAGTAATTGAATTTTGTGACCCTAGAATTCAAGCGATAAAAAAAACAATAGAAGAAGTTTTTAATATAAAAATAAACAACCATTCTTTATACTTTTACGGGACCAAAGAACAATTGGAACCACCTAAAGAATAAACATAACAACTAGCAAAAAAATGGCAGTAGACTTACTACTAGGACTCCAATGGGGAGATGAAGGAAAAGGTAAAATTGTAGACGTACTCACAAAAGATTACGACATTATAGCAAGATTTCAAGGAGGGCCTAACGCAGGTCATACCCTTGAGTTCGATGGAATTAAGCACGTACTACACACCATCCCATCGGGTATCTTTCACAAAGAAGCAAAAAATATTGTTGGAAATGGAGTCGTTATAGACCCTGTCATTTTTCAAAAAGAGTTAGAGAACTTAGCCGCTTTTAAAATAGATTTTAAAAACAAACTGCTTATTTCAAGAAAAGCACATTTAATCCTTCCTACTCACAGACTTTTAGACGCAGCATCTGAGGCTGCAAAAGGAAAGGCTAAAATTGGTTCAACACTTAAAGGTATTGGTCCTACTTACATGGATAAGACAGGCAGAAACGGTATGCGTATAGGGGATTTAGAAATGAGCGACTGGAAAGAAAAATACAGAGCCCTTGCAGACAAGCACCAATCTATGATTGGTTTTTACGACGTAGATATTCAGTATGATTTAGAAGAATTAGAAACCGCTTTCTTTGCGGCCATAGACAAATTAAAATCATTGACTTTTATTGATTCTGAGCAATACTTATACGAAGCTCAAAAGGCGGGTAAAAAAATATTAGCAGAAGGTGCACAGGGTTCTTTGTTAGATATTGACTTTGGTACTTACCCATTTGTGACTTCTTCCAACACCACTGCTGCTGGAGCTTGTACAGGGCTCGGTGTAGCACCCAACCAAATAGGACGCGTATTGGGTATCTTTAAAGCCTATACAACCAGAGTAGGAAGTGGTCCCTTCCCAACTGAACTATTTGACACTGACGGAGAAACCATGGGCCGTGTAGGTAATGAATTTGGCGCTACAACTGGAAGGGCTAGAAGATGTGGTTGGATAGATGTTGTCGCGCTTAAATACGCGATTACAATTAATGGCGTCACAGAGTTAATGATGATGAAAGCAGATGTGCTTTCTGGATTTAAAACAGTCAAAATCTGTGATTCATACCAGTACAAAGGGGCCACTATCTCTCATTTTCCCTACAATGTGGAACCAGAAAATGTAACCCCAAACTATATTGAAATGCCAGGTTGGGAGCAGGATTTGACTAAAATGTCAACGGTATCACAATTGCCTGAAAATCTAATGAATTATATTAATTATTTAGAAGAAGTACTAGAGGTTCCTATCAAAATTGTATCGGTAGGTCCAGATAGAACCCAAACCATTCATAGATAAAAAAGGGTTCTTTACCCCTTATATCTTAACATAAGGGGTAAAGCTTTTTTCTTATTAAACCATTAGCAATTAGATACTTTGAAGAAATACTACGTTTTTACACTGCTTATTTCCCTATGCTTCTTGTCTGCTAAGGTTCATGGCCAAGAGAAGCAAATCCAAATTGTTTACGGGGGAAATTTCACTAAGGATGAAGCTCAATTTCCTGGGGCTTCCATCTTTAGTAAAGATGACAAACAAGTTCAATTTAGACACCAAGGTGCAGACCTCTGGTGTGATATCGCAATTTTCTATCCTGCAGAGAACAAGATTAGGGCCAAAGGAAATATCACACTCATTCAAGGAGATTCTATCTTCATGAATGCAGGACAATTGGACTACAATGGGGTTTCTCAATTGGCCAAAGCATGGGAGTCTGTGAGTTTAAAAAATACTGACATGACTTTAACACCCTCTGACACACTCTACTTTAATAGAGAAAAACAGGAGGCCTATTACAACAAAAAAGGCACTATTGTGGACAGCCAAAACACCTTAACTTCAGATATTGGAAGGTACTATTTAACTCCAAAGAAATATCAGTTTTTAAGCCGTGTAGAGGTGGTTAATCCTGAATACAAACTACGTTCACAGCAGCTAGACTATTACACTACTTCAAAAAATGCTTATATGTATGGCCCTTCTACAATTTATGGGAAGGAATACACCTTTTATTGCGAACGAGGCTATTACAATATGACAACAGAAAGTGGTTATGGAATTAAAAACACAAAGATTAACTACAATAATAGAATCATTGAAGGGGATTCTGTTTACTTTAATAAAAACAGAAAATTTGCCTCTGCAACTAATAATATTGTTGTTACAGACACCATAAACAATGGGGTTATTAGGGCACATTACGCAGAGGTTTTTAAGGCAAAAGATTCCGTATTCGCAACAAAAAAAGCAGTATCTATTAGCTTAGTAGAGAAAGACTCCCTGTATATGCACGGAGATACTATTATGCTTACAGGAAAGCCTGACGCTAGAATTTTAAGGGCATTTAGGGGAGCTAAGTTTTACAAGACCGACTTGAGTGGTAAATGCGACTCCATTCATTTTGATCAAAGAACAGGGCTCACTCAGCTCATCAAAAAGCCCATAATTTGGAATGGTGAAAACCAGATGACCGGAGATGTGATTCATTTAAAATCTGATCCAAAAACAAAATCATTAGACTCCTTAGAGGTGCTCAATAATGCTTTTATTGTAGCTAAAGACACCATTCGAAAGATAGGATTTAACCAGGCCAAGGGAAAAGACATGTTCGGTATTTTTGAAAACAATGCACTTCGATTTTTAAACTTGATCAAGAACACTGAGCTTATCTATTATTTATACGATAAGGAGCAAGAACTTATGGGAATTAACAAAACCATATGTAGTGAAATTGCTATTGAGATGGTCAACAACGACATTAGTGAAATTACTTTTATAACTGCACCAGATGGCACCATTTACCCACTGTCAGAACTTCCAGTTATAGACAGAAAATTAGAGGGATTCTTATGGTTTGGAGACGAGAGAATTCGTTCCAAAGATGATATTTTTGGGCCGGAAGACCTCCAGATTAAATTAGCTAAGATCAGGGGAATTACCCATCCAATTGACCGAGAAAACCCATCCAATACTGAAGAGAAAACTAAAGAAAATCAACTATCTCAAAAGTGATCTCAGATTTTTTGAAATATCAGGCACAAACTACTCCCCACCCTCTGGCTTTAGAAGTTTCTTATGCAAAGGGCAGTTATATTTATGACTCGCACGGAAAGGGTCACCTGGATTTTGTTGCCGGTGTTTCTGCTTGTAGTGTTGGCCATACTCATCCAAAACTTGTCCAAGCCATTCAAGAACAAACTGCCAAATACATGCATGTAATGGTTTATGGGGAATACGCTCAAAAACCAGCAATAGAGTACACTAAAGCATTGGCGGCATTGCTTCCAGAAGGTTTGGATTGCACTTACCTAGTAAATTCAGGAACGGAAGCCATTGAAGGCGCTATGAAATTAGCGAGAAGGGCTACAGGAAGACATGAAATTATTGCAGCACACCACGCTTACCACGGAAATACAATGGGGAGTTTAAGCGTCATGGGATATGAAGACAGAAAAGCTGCTTTTAGACCACTGGTACCCGGTGTAAGATTTATACATTTCAATGCATTTATAGAATTGTCACATATCACTGAAAAAACGGCTGCAGTGCTTCTAGAAACCATTCAAGGGGGTGCAGGATTCATTTGTCCAAATAATGGATATTTAAAAGCCGTAAAAGAACGCTGCGAAGCGGTTGGTGCATTGCTCATTTTAGATGAAATTCAACCAGGATTTGGGCGTACAGGAGCGCTATTTGCTTTTGAGCATTACCAATGTGTGCCCCATATATTAGTGGTTGGTAAGGGAATGGCTGGTGGTCTCCCTGTTGGCGCTTTTATTTCATCTAAACCGCTTATGGACTTACTTCAAGAAAAGCCTAGCCTTGGACATATTACTACATTTGGGGGGAATCCCGTAATAGCGTCGGCCTGCAAGGCCACTTTAGAAATAATACAAGAAGATAACCTCATTACTAAAACCTTAGAGAAAGAGGCTTTTTTGAGACATAAATTACAACACCCTGAAATAAAGGAAATTAGAGGGAAAGGGCTTATGTTAGCACTCATTTTAGGATCTCCTAAAAAAGCCAATGAATTGGTTTTAGAAGCATCAAAAAATGGATTAATTCTTTTTTGGTTGCTCTTTGAAAAAAAAGCAGTGAGAATATCTCCTCCTTTAACCATTTCAATGGAAGAATTGGAGAAAGGTTGTGATTTAATTTTAAAGATTTTAGATAAAAACACAAGGGCATTAAGTTAATCTCTTTTAGTGTTAACTAATTTGTTAATAATAACCCCCAGAATATAAGCTTTGTTAATGGGATTACCCCTAAATTTAAATTAATTGAAATCCCAAGATACACGCAATGGCGTTAGATCCTAATGAAGAAGGCAGCGAGCCAATCGCAAAGTTTGAATCCATGCTCAAAACAGACGACGTGTACTTTTTTGACGCGGAAGATTTTGAAGATATCATACACCACTATCTCAATAATGGAAAGGTCTCACTTGCGAAAAAAGCCATTAAAATTGGCTTAGAACAACACCCAGAAACTACCCCTTTAAAGTTGTTAGAAATTGAAGTCATGGTCTTTGAGAACAAGCTAGATCTCGCAATTTCTCAATTGGATTACTTAGAATCTCTAGACCAAAAAAACGAGGAAATATATATTCAAAGGGCCAACATTTGGTCCAAACAAGACAAACACCTTCAGGCTATTAGTTGTCTTGAGAAAGCGTTATTGCTTACAGAAGACACTTTAGACATCTACGCCCTTTTGGGGATGGAATATTTGTTTTTAGAAGATTTTGAGAAAGCAAAGCACAATTTTATTAAATGTGTGGAAGAAGATCCTCAGGACTATGCCTCATTGTATAATATTATCTATTGTTTTGAATACTTAGAAGATCCTGATGGCGCTATTTCTTATCTAAATGATTATTTAGAAAAAGAACCCTATTGTGAAGTGGCATGGCATCAGCTTGGAAAGCAATACAAAAGCAAAGGGCTTTATAAAGAGGCGCTCACTGCCTTTGATTTTGCCATTATATCTGATGAATCATTTATTGGCGCTTATTTTGAAAAAGCCATGGTTTTAGAAAAACTCAATCGCTATAATGAAGCGATTGAAAATTATGAGACTACCATAGACTTGGAGGATCCCACCGCTCACGCCTACCTTAGAATTGGCAGGTGTCATGAGAAAATTGGAAATTCAGATCTCGCTCAACAATACTATTACAAAACAGTCCATGAGGACCCACTTTTAGACAAGGGTTGGCTGGCCATTACCAATTTTTATATTAGGGAGAAAAATTATGAAAAGGCACTTTATTACATCAATAAAGCCTTACATATTGACACCGAAAATGAAGCTTATTGGAAAAAATGTGCTCAAATAAATGTGAACTTAGGACAATTAGACGAGGCAGATTTTGCATACAAACAGGCTGTTGAGTTTGGAGATTATGATTTAAGTACATGGGAGTCTTGGGCTTTGGTTGTCATGGAGAATAAAGAATTTGAGGCAGCGAATCAAATATTGCTTCAAGCGATTGGTTTCTTCCCAGAAATTGCCTCCTTAAGGTATCGGTTGGCATTTATTTTTGGGCTTTCCCAAGATATTGAGCAAAGTAAATACCATCTTTCTGAGGCATTGAGATTAGATTACAGTCTTCTAGCGCATTTCAAAAGTCAATATCCTGGTTTTTTTAACAGTACTTGGGTTTCCAATTTTATTAGCACCTCTAGCAAGGCTTCTAGTTAAAATACCCTATTTTTAAACTTTACGCTAGACATGCAAAAAAAAATAAACAGGAATTATATAGTCCTTTTTTTAAAAGGTATGGCTATGGGTGCTGCAGATGTGGTTCCTGGAGTTTCAGGTGGAACGATTGCTTTTATATCTGGTATTTATGAGGAACTCTTAGAGAGTATTAATAAAGTAAACCTCAAAGCCTTAAAAAAGTGGAAACAGGAAGGAGTTAAAAGCTTTTGGACGCATATTAATGGAAATTTTTTAACAGCACTTTTTCTAGGTATAGGAGTCAGTGTAATCTCACTAGCAAAAGGCATTAGTTGGCTTCTGAACCATGAAACCGTCCTGCTTTGGTCTTTCTTCTTTGGCTTGGTTTTAGCAAGTGTTGTTTTTATTGGAAAATCAATCAAAAATAAAAAACCTGCAGATTATATCATGGCAGTTATTGGAATAGCCATAGCCATTGGTATAGGAGAATTGGGGGTGGTTGAAAACAGCCAACAACCGCTGTATTTATTTCTGTCGGGTGTCTTAGCCATTTGTGCTATGATTTTACCAGGCATATCTGGGGCCTTTATTTTAGTATTACTCGGTTCATATGAGCCCATATTAAATGCGGTTCATCAAAGAGATTTCTTGATCATTGCAACTGTTGGTGCTGGCTGTATTATAGGCCTAGCCTCTTTTTCTAGAATTTTAAAATGGACCCTTAATCATTTTAAAAATCAAACACTCTCCTTACTGATGGGGTTTATTATAGGATCTCTATCTAAAATATGGCCTTGGAAGGAGGTCGTTTCCTCAAAAATAGTGCGAGGTAAAGAGATTGTTTTGGCCTCTAAAAATGTTTTGCCTTGGGATTTTTCTGGGAACACACAAATAATTGCTGCTAGTCTGTTGGCTATTTTTGGCTTTTCATTGATTTTCATATTAGAAAAATCTGCCAATAAAAAAACCACCTAAGTGTTAAATCATCAACATTATGGAGCAGCAAAGAAACTTACAAGATAACATATTTCTTTTTTTAAAGGGACTGGCTATGGGAGCTGCAAATAAAGTTCCAGGAGTCTCTGGTGGAATTGTAGCATTTGTAGGTGGTTTTTATGAAGAATTTATTCATGCGTTAAAAAAAGTAAATAAAAAAGCGTTTTTCCTGCTTGTATCAGGAAGATTTAAGTCTTTTTACTATTATATAAACGGTCCCTTTCTTTGGATACTCCTTATGGGCATGATCGTAAGTTATTTTAGTGTTTCTAAAGTACTCGATTATTTTCTAATTACTCAAGAAACGTATGTTTGGTCCCTTTTCTTTGGCATGATCTTGGGGTCTGTATACTATATATCCAAACAGTTTAAACAATGGAATAGCAGTACAGTCATATGGGGATTAATTGGACTGGGTATAGGTGTAAGTATCAGTTTTCTTAGCCCTGCCAAAGAGAATGACCACTTGTTGTTTGTGTTTTTTTGCGGAATGATTAGTGTATCTGGAATGACGCTTCCAGGTTTATCTGGTTCATTTATACTGATACTTTTAGGCAATTATGTACTCCTACTTGTGGATAGTGTTAATGCGCTTTACGACACTTTTTTTGAAATCATCCAAGGTGACTTTAGTTTTTGGAACGATCCAAAGCGACTTAAAACACTAAAAATACTTACTGTTTTCACCTTGGGATCTACAGTCGGATTGGTCACTTTATCCCACTTAATCAGTGTTGTTTTGAAGCGCTTTAACGCCATTACCACAGCGATCATAATTGGATTTATTTCAGGGTCTCTAGGTGTTGTTTGGCCTTGGAAAGAAACTATCTATAAACTGAATGAATTAGGAAAACCCTTGTTGGATTCTAACCAGCATAAAATAATATTAAATTACCAGAGGTACATTCCTTCCATTCAAGAGGCGGCCACATGGTGGGCCATTTTTTGGATGGGAATAGGTTTTGTAATTTTAATGGCTTTAGAATCTTATGCACACAAAAAGAAGTAATAAATACGGATTACTAGGGAAAGATATTTCATACTCTTTTTCAGGAAATTATTTTTCTAAAAAGTTTGAAAAACTTAATCTTAAGGGATATACTTACGAGAATTTTGATTTTCAAGACCTCAGTAATTTTAATAAAGTGTTAGACCAAACAACAGACTTAAAAGGAATGAATGTGACCATTCCGTACAAAGAATCTATAATACCTTACTTGACTAGGCTGGATCCAACTGCTGCAGAAATAGGTGCGGTAAACACTATTAAGTTCACAAAAGAAGGTACGATAGGTTTCAATACAGACGTCATAGGGTTTAGAAAAGCGATTGAACCACTTATATCCTCCGAGCATAAAAAAGCACTTATTCTTGGGACTGGTGGAGCATCTAAGGCGGTATCTCATGTTTTTAAAACCATGGGTATTCCTTTTCTATTTATATCTAGACAATCAAAAGAGGGTCAAATAAGTTACAAAGATCTCACAAAAGAAATATTACAAGAGCACTTAATCATAGTTAATTGCACCCCAATTGGCACTTTCCCTGAGATAGATCAAAAACCAGATATTGATTACAGTCAAATTGGTGCAAATCATATTGCCTTTGATTTAATTTACAATCCCGAGCAAACGGCTTTTTTAAATGAAGCAAAATTAAGGGGGGCCAAAATTAAAAACGGCTACGAAATGTTAGTGGGCCAAGCAGAGGCTTCTTGGGAGATTTGGAATAGTTAAAATAGTTAGGGTTTAAAAAAACAATAAATTTTTATATATAGTTATATGTTAGTATATTACCTAGGATAAGAAAGGGCAAAAACCCTCTCTATTTTGAACTGACAAAAACTATATAACATGTTAGAAGAAAAAGACGGAAACCTACAAGATCCGGTAGGAAAGGAAGATTTAAAGGTTGAAAAACAAACCAATCATGAGGAAAATACTACTCAAGAAGATCCTCAATCTGAAATTGATGATTCTAATGCAGAAGACGCAGAAGATATAGATAATGCTTCCAGACATAGTATTCCAGATTTGGACTATGAAACATTGAATATGGAAAATCTAGTTGGGGAACTCCAAAGGCTAGTCAAAAATGAAAAAATCCAAGCAGTTAAAAAGAATGTTGACGCTATAAAAGCAGCCTTTGATGTTAAATTTCAAGACTTCTTGGAACAAAAAAAGGCAGAGTTTATAGAGGGGGGCGGTAACGAAATAGACTTTAAATACAATTCTGTAGCCAAAAGACAATTTAATGAGGTGTATGGTGAGTATCGCGAGAAAAAAGACGCCTATTACAAGACCTTAGAGTCTAACCTTCAAAACAATCTCAAGAAACGCCTAGATCTTATAGAAAGACTCAAGGGCTTAGTAAATATAGAAGAAGACATTAACGACACTTACAAAAACTTTAAGGAAATACAAAAAGAATGGAAAAATGCAGGGGCAATTCCAAGAACACATTATAATGATGTGTGGAAAACCTATCACCATCATATGGAAATCTTTTATGATTTCTTAAACCTCAACAGAGAACTGAGGGACTTAGATTTTAAACACAATCTTGAGGAAAAACTCAAAATTATTGAAAAAGCAGAAGCTCTTCAGACAGAAAGTGATATTCATAAGGCATTCCAAGAGCTTCAAACACTTCATAAAATATGGAAAGAAGATTTAGGCCCTGTCGATAAAGAAAACAGAGAGGCCGTTTGGGATCGTTTTAGTGCTGCTACTAAGGTCATCCATGAAAAAAGACAGGAGCATTTTAAATCCCTAGAAAAAGGTTTTGAAAGAAATCTAGAGATAAAGCTTGAAATTATAGCTAAGATTAATGCAGTTAGTGAGGGTATTGCAAACACACATAAAGGGATTCAAAGCCAGATGAAAACGGTAGAAACTCTCAGGAATACATTTTTTGAAACTGGAAAAGTTCCTCAAAAACAAAATGAAAAAACCTGGAAAGCATTTAAAGCTGCTACTAAGCTATTTAATCAGCATAAAAATAGTTTCTACAAACACTTAAAAAATGAACAGCAAGAAAATCTTGATGCAAAGAAAGCATTACTAGATACTGCTAATTCCCTCAAAGATAGTGAAGTGAGTGATGAAATTACGCAGACTTTTAAGCGTATTCAAAATGAGTGGAAAACAATTGGACATGTACCTAGGAAGTATTCAGATAAAATCTGGAAATCATTTAAGGCTGCTTGTAATACCTATTTCACAAATGTGAATAAGAATAAAAATGCCAACGATGCTATTGAAGAGCAAAATTTAACTGCCAAAGAGAAAGTGTTGGCAGATTTGAAAGCTTATGACCTAGGGGCAGATAAAGAAAAAGACCTTTCTTTTATAAAAGCACAAATTGCTGCTTGGAAAAATATTGGAAGAGTACCTTTTAAAAGCAAAAACATCAACAATACCTTTAATAAGGTTTTAGATGCCCTTTTTCTTAAATTAAATATTGACAAACAGACAGGGGAATTACTTAAATACGGGGACAAACTCAATCAATTAGCCAGTTCTGATAATGACTATGCACTTGCTAACGAAAAAGCTTTTATTCGTAAAAAAATTGAAGAGTCTAAAAATGAGATGCGACAATTAGAAAACAACTTAGAATTCTTTTCAAATGCATCAGAAGACAATCCTGTAGTTAAAGAAGTTGTCCTTAAAATTAATAGGCACAAAGAAGACATTGATACTTGGCAAGAAAAACTCAAAAAGATAAATATACTAACACATAAAATAAATAAAGAGGAAGAAGAGGCTTCTAACGAAGAAACTACTGAGGAAGGAGCAACAGAATAAAAGCATATATTGAGACAAAAAAAAAGTCCTGCTCAGTGGGCAGGGCTTTTTTTATACTAGTATTTCATCGCAAACTACTTGGCTACATTTACAGCCCTAGTTTCTCTAATCACAGTTATCTTAACTTGGCCAGGATAGGTCATATCTGTCTGAATCTTTTGTGAAATTTCAAACGAAAGTTCAGAGGCTTGGTCGTCTGTAACGCGCTCACTTTCTACAATAACCCTTAATTCCCTACCTGCCTGAATGGCATAGGCTTTCTGTACTCCTGGAAAACCAAAAGCAACATCTTCCAAGTCTTTTAACCTTTGAATATAGGAGTCTAATACCTGCCTTCTAGCTCCTGGTCTTGCACCACTAATGGCATCACAGACTTGTACAATAGGAGCGATAAGGGTATTCATTTCAATTTCATCATGGTGGGCTCCAATAGCATTACACACATCTGGTTTCTCTCCAAACTTCTCAGCCCATTGCATTCCCAAGATAGCGTGAGGGGTTTCTACCTCTGCCTCTGTATTAGGAACTTTACCAATATCGTGAAGAAGACCTGCACGTTTGGCTAGTTTTGCATTTATACCCAATTCAGCAGCCATAACTCCACAAAGCTTAGCCACTTCTCTAGAGTGTTGCAAAAGATTCTGGCCGTAAGAAGAACGATACTTCATTCGTCCAACCGCTTTAATGAGTTCAGGATGTAATCCATGAATTCCTAAATCAATTACGGTACGTTTACCTATGTCTATAATTTCTTCTTCAATTTGCTTCTCTGTTTTCTTGACAACCTCTTCAATTCTAGCAGGGTGAATTCTACCATCAGTCACTAATTTGTGCAATGACAATCTAGCAATCTCCCTTCGCACAGAATCAAAACACGAAAGAATTATAGCATCTGGTGTGTCGTCTACAATAATCTCTACTCCAGTAGCTGCCTCAATAGCCCTGATATTTCTACCCTCTCTACCAATAATCCTACCTTTAACGTCATCTGACTCAAGATTAAATACGGAAACACAGTTTTCCACAGCTTCCTCTGTACCAATCCTTTGAATGGTATTAATGATGATTTTTTTAGCTTCTTGCTGGGCGGTTAATTTAGCCTCCTCCATGGTAGATTGCATATAAGCCATAGCGTCAGATTTAGCCAGATCTTTCAATGAAGCCAGTAACTGTTCCTTAGCTTCATCTGCAGACAAGCCAGAAATAACCTCAAGTTGCTGTACTTGATTTTTGTGCAGTCTGTCTAATTCCGACTGCTTTTTATCTAGAATTTCAGCTTTGTGGGTCGTTTCCGAAATCTGCTGCTCTAATAAATCATTTATTTTTTTTGCCTTCGACAATTCATTGCTCACTTGCGATTCTTTATCTCTGGTGCGTTTTTCAGATTCTCCAATTTTTTTCTCCTTCGAAAGGATCACCTTCTCATGTTCTGCTTTTAGTTCTAAAAAGCGCTCTTTGGCCTGAAATATTTTGTCTTTTTTAATATTCTCGCCCTCGTTTTTGGCGTTTTTAATAATTGCAAGTGCATCTTTTCTCGCATTGATAATGGTCTTTGAGGCTTTCCCCTTTTCCAAAAACTTTGCGATAGCAAATCCAACTGCAAGGCCTAAAACGGCCGATATTATGATTGTTGTACTATCCATGTTTATTAAATTAATTATATAAAAAAAGCCCACATTGGATTGGGTTTTGAACAAACTCTGAATAAACAGGTTTAGGGCTAACAAATTACTTAAGTTTCCTTATACGAGTAAGGCATGCTTGCATAATCTAAACTCACCCTTTTAAAAAAATTAGCGTTGAGTTTGTCAAAAAATAAATACCAGTGTGGGCAATGATGTTATTTAAAAGAACGTATTATCCTAACGAATTGTCAATTACTTCCTCTAGCGCTTTTAAACGCTCTTGAACCTCTTTATTATCTTGAGATTCTTCTATATTACTCTGAGTTGTCTTTGAGGCAAAATGCAAGGCGCACATGGCCAAAACATCTTGTTTATCCCTCACAGCATAATTTTGCTCAAAGTTTTTAGCAAGCAATTCTATTTGTTTAGCGGCTTTTCTCAAACCTTCCTCTTGAGATGGAGCAATCGTCAATGGATATACCCTGTCAGCAATTGAAAGCTTTATTTTAAACGTATTTGACATACATTATTTAGAGAGCGCCCCTATACAATAGTCAAGCTCTTTTATTAAGGTGTTAATCTTCAGTTTCGCTTCGGTAGTGTTTTCATCACTGCCTAACATAGACTGTGCTAATTTTAAAGCATTGTATTTCTCTTCCCAATAAGTGGCTTGTGATTTTGCGTAATCACAAGTTTTTTTCGCTTCATCAAGTTCCTTTCTTAAAAGGGCAGAATTCTCTTTAACCCCTTCTAAACGGTGAACTAATTTGCTTACCTTATTTTCTAAAGAACCTACAATTTCTTTAAGATGACTCATTTGCAACTGTCCATACTATTAAAACAAAGTTAATATAAAACTTGGTATTCTCAGAATTGCAGCCCAATAGTTTTAAATTTATTAAATGTATGCTCTAAATTATAGACAAAATTATCTGGATAAAGACTCCAAACCCTTCTGTATCTGAGGCAGTTTATTTACTTTTGAACATCAAATGAAGACACTGCATTTTTTTTTCACATTAGGTTTATTAGTTAGTCCATTGTACGCTCAAAAAGCTCTGGACAGCAAGATCTCAGATACTATATACAATGCTCCTCTTAAGATCCCCTTATTATTAGCTGGTAATTTTGGTGAGCTAAGGTCCGATCATTTTCATTCAGGCTTAGATATTAAAACAAAACACCAGCAAGGTCTAAAAGTATTCTCTATTGCAGATGGTTATGTGTCCAGGATAAAAATTTCACATTGGGGTTATGGAAAAGTACTCTATGTAAACCATTATAATGGTACTAGTAGCGTATACGCTCATTTACAGAAGTTTTCTTCTGAAATAGAAAAATTTGTACAAGAAAAACAATACGCTAACAAATCGTATACCATTCAGCTTTTTCCAAAAAAAGACAGTATCAAAGTGTTCAAAGATAGCCCTATTGCTTATTCTGGAAATAGTGGAGGGTCTACCGCACCACACCTTCACTTTGAAATGAGAAAGACAGGAACTGCCATAGCAATAAATCCACTTCAGTTTCCCTATGAAGTATTGGACAAAACACCGCCAACCCTTCAAAAATTATTTGCTTATCCTGTAGGTAAAAGTAGTCATGTAAACAGAAGTGAAAACAAAGTGCAACTTTCATTTAAAAGAACCCTTGAAGGTATTTATCAGGCTAATCCCATAGAAGTAAAAGGTTCATTTTACCTTGGAGTCAAAGGCTATGACAGACAAGAATTAACAGCAAATAAAAATGGTATTTACCAATATAGACTTTCATTAAATGATACGCTGATTGGTGAAATTAAATTAGACCAATTTTCATTTAATGAGAGTCAGGGCATTAATACGCTCATTGACTATCCACATTTGATTAAACACAGGGAACGCATTGTACAATTATTTCAAAATACACGAAAACCATTAAGCATATTTAAAACAATAAAACACAAAGGAATTGTTAGCATAAAGCCCAAAGAGACGCTTGATCTTGAACTTTCACTGTTGGACCATCATGGCAATAACATTAGTATTAAGATACCTGTTTTAGGTACTTCAGAAGCAGCAACAATAAAAAAAACCCTTAACAAAACACCTTTCCCTGTGATATTCAAAAATCCTGCACATTACAAATTAGCCCATGGCAGTCTCTATTTCCCGGCTAATAGCTTTTATGAAGATGTTTATTTAGACCTAGAAACGACTAAAGATACTATTAGCGTTCACAAACCTATGTGGGCAGTAAAAAAACCATTTACCCTAAGTTTTAATTCACAGAACAGTCCCTTTTCTAAATACAGTTACATTGCTTATATGCTCGATTCAAAGTTTTCCATTTACAGCAATACTAAAAAAGACGGTGATTGGCTGAGTACAAAAACCAATAAATTAGGAACCTATATAGTTAAACAAGACTCTATACCTCCAAGCATAAGACCAAAAAACTTTAAGAGCAATCAAAAAATTCGAAATTATCAGTTTTTGAGTCTAGAAATTAAAGATCAAGAAACTGGGATTAACAGCTACACAGGAAGTTTAAACGGAGAATGGATTCTCATGGAATACGAACCTAAGACAAATACACTTACCCATCATATAGGCCCAAGAACAAATCTTCAAAAAAACAACGAATTGAAGATACAAGTCAAAGATATGCTGGGAAATACCCAGACATACACCACTCTTTTAAGCCTTTAAAGACACTATGAAAAATCAATTATTAAATAGGCACAACAAAGTAATCCTTAGTATTTCAATCTTATGCTTATTCTTTACACAAGTGGCATTGGGCCAGAAGAATATCTATGAAAATAAACAATTCAAAAACATCACTGCCAATCATAAAATCATTGCAATCCTTCCTTTTCTAGCTTCAGTAAATTTAGAACAAGAATTAAGTGATGAAATGCAATTGGAATTAGAGGCATCTGAGGGATATGCTGTTCAAGAAGCCCTAGAAACATACTTTCTTAAAATGGAGAAAAGAAAGCATTACAGGGTGAATTTCCAAAATATAAAAGACACCAATGCTTTTCTGAAAAAACAAGAAATAGGCTACAATTCATTAGACATTTACAGTATAAAAGAATTGGGGGGAATTTTAGGGGTAGACGCTATTATCAGTGGTAGCATAACCCTAAACGTTCAGCTATCTAAGGGAGCCAACAAAGCTTTTAAATTAATAGATTATGTAACAGGGAATACTAAATACGGTCGTATAGGTATAAAAATAAGTGATGTAAAAACCGGCAAACTTCTCTGGAAGTACGAGAAACAAATAGACAGAAAAACCGGCAAAAATACAGTAGAACTTATCGGTTCAATGATGAGGCAAGCCAGCAGAAAATTTCCATACGAGAAATAGTAGCCTTAAAAAAACTCTGTGTCTTACTTTTCGAAAAACTCTTTTAAGGCATTAATCGTATAATCTATTTCTTCTATTGTGTTAAATGAAGAAAAAGAAAATCTCAAAGAGGGCATAGCCAATTGCTCCTCTGAAAGAAAAGCAGACAATACATGTGATCCTTTGTTACTTCCAGACTGACAGGCACTTCCTTTAGAACAAGCAATTCCTTTCAAATCTAGGTGAAATAATAGCATCTGTGCCTTTTGGGCATTAAACGGTAAACGCACATTGACTAAAGTGTAGGTGCTCTTCTCCATATCCCCAGAAAAACCGTTAAAAGACACAGAAGGGATGGCTTTATTTATTTCACTAATAAAATACTTTTTTAAACCCTCAATATAAACACGTTCCTTATCCAAGTGCTCATATGCCAAAACAAAAGCCTTTTCAAGGCCTACAATGTTGTGATAGGGCTCTGTACCTGCTCTAAAACCTCGCTCTTGTGCACCTCCTACAATAAATGATTTTAAAGGAGTGTCCTTTCTTATATAAGCAAAACCAATCCCTTTAGGTCCATGAAATTTGTGTGCAGCTGCAGCTAAAAAGTGAATTTTAATCTTTTGTAAATCCCAAGGAAAATGGCCTATTGACTGGACCGTATCTGAATGGAGGTAAGCCCCATAAGACTCACACAGAGCAGCTACTGTGGGAAGGTCTAAAATATTTCCAATTTCATTATTGACATGCATTAAACTCACTAAAACGGTCTCTTTTAACCCACTTAGTATTTCCTCTAAGTCCAAAAGGTCTGGATTTCCGTTGACATCTACTGCTACATAATGGGCAGTAACTCCATTAAACGCCACCAATTCATCTACAGTGTGCAAAACAGCATGGTGCTCCATTGTAGTGGTTACAATATGTTTTACCCCCAAATCCCTCACAGCACATTTTAAAACCATATTGTCTGCCTCTGTTCCTCCTGAAGTAAATATTATTTCTGAAGGATGAGCACCTAAAGTAGCTGCAATAGTCTTTCTAGCCTGTTCTACAGCCGTCTTAGCGGTCCTACCAAAACTGTGTGTAGAAGAAGGGTTTCCAAAGCAGTTTTCTAACGCGCTTTGGATACTGTTAATCACTTCACCTCTTACTGGAGTCGTTGCAGCATTGTCAAAATAAACAGCTTTCATTCTATAATTTTTATGGGACCATAAAAATATATTAAATAAATGTATTTGACAGATTAATAGAGAAAAGCATTGAAAATAATTACATTTGAAGGCAAATTGAAAACCATGAAAAGTAATACATTAATGCGTAAACTATTTTTAGCTGTTCTCCTAATGTCTTTATTTTTTAGCTGTAGCGATGGAGATATTACCATTCAAAGCATAAGCTTCAATGAAATTAGTATTGAAAGCTGTACACAATCCACAGCAACCACATTATTGTTTAAAATTAATGGTACAGAATCACTAGCGCTACAACTTCCCGAAGGGCTTTTAAAAAACAGTGTGAGTGAACAAACCATACAAAGTAGTATTCCCAATCAGGCCACCCTTAACTATAGGATTTTTTCCGAAGACATTAGTGCGTCCTATTACTGCAGTGTGTTGCCTGAGATAGGTGTAAATGTGATTAAAGATGCTAATGCGACTGCAGGGACAATATTCATCAATACGAGCCTAAGTGAAGACGGTAATAATTTTGAACATGAAATTCAATTGAGTGGAGTAAGCTTTACAGACCAAGATGGTAAGCGAATTACAGATGTGAACTTAAATGATTTTGGCATATTTACCACCCCAAAATAATCACAGCTCCCTTCTAACCTGCTGCGTCAAGTAAACTTCAGTGGCTCCCAAGCCATATTTCTTATAATCTCCCTCGTAGACCTTTATTCCCTCATACCTTTTAAAGAGGTATTTTAATTCCTCTTTAAGCACTCCTGCTCCTACTCCGTGAATAAATACCACCTTTTGAATTTTTTTAGCTATTGCAAAATCTAACTGCCGCTGGGCAGTATCTAATTGCATGTTTAACATGTCAAAATTAGATAGATTGGTTGCATTAGTTAGTTGACCAATGTGAAGATCCACCTCCATTTTAGGCACATCCCTTTCTTTTCTGGAAACAGTAGTCTTATAATTAGGCTTTTTATCTTGCTTTAGGTGCTTGATCTTGGCCACCTCATAATTAGATACTTGTAAACCTTCATCAGGAAGAATGAGTAATTCTCTAGCGGTAAACTTCATTAAAAAACCAAAGGTAGTTTCAACTTCCAAAGTATCTCCAATTACAGCAGTAACGACTCCTTCAATATCTTGATCTAACACAAAAACCTTGTCTCCTAATTTAAATGTCATATCAAAATAGAACTTTTTAAAAATGAATACCTCACAAATTATTGCTCAAATAAAGCCAAGGTTTTAGTTATAATAGCTACACATGCTAAAAGCTGTTCTTTATTCATCACTAATGGTGGCGCAAACCTGATAATATTTCCATGGGTTGGTTTTGCTAGTAAACCATTATCTCTGAGGGCTAAACAAATATTCCAAGCAGTATCACTTTCTTCCGTATCGTTAATTAAAATAGCATTTAACAAACCTTTACCTCTAACACCTTTCACTATCGAAGATTGGTCTACATATTTCTGAATTTCTTCCCTAAACAAATGACCCAAATCAAAGGCATTTTGAGCCAAAGACTCCTCTTTGACTACTTCCAAGGCAGCAATGCCAACCACAGCAGCTACAGGGTTTCCTCCAAAAGTACTCCCATGATTTCCAGGCGCAATTACCTTCATTATAGCGTTGTTAGTCAATACAGCAGAAATGGGGTATGCACCGCCAGAAATAGCTTTTCCCAAGATTAAAATATCTGCTTTCACCTCAGGTGTTCCGCTGCAGTGCCTGTCTGAACAGGAGCAATTACCACAAGTAGCTAATAATTTTCCTGTTCTAGCAATTCCAGTTTGAACCTCGTCTGCAATAAAGAGTACATTGTACTTTTCACAAAGTGCCTTTGCAGCTGCTAAATAGCCATCAGAAGGAACATAGACTCCGGCTTCTCCCTGAATAGGTTCCACTAAAAAGCCAGCAATAGAGGGATCAGAAGCCAGTGTTGTTTCTAAAGCATCAATATTATCGTAGGGTATTTTAATAAAACCTTCTGTAAATGGTCCAAAATTATTTTGAGCTACTGGGTCATTTGAAAATGAAACTATGGTTGTTGTTCTGCCGTGAAAATTATTTTCACACACCACAATTTTGGCAGTGTTTTTGGGTAAATTCTTTACCTCATAGCCCCACTTTCTGCAAATTTTTAAAGCTGTTTCTACAGCTTCTGCTCCAGTATTCATAGGAAGCAGTTTATCATATCCGAATGTTTCGGTAGCGTATTTCTCAAAGACACCCAATTTATCATTGTAAAAAGCTCTTGAGGTGAGTGTAAGCGTCTGTGCTTGATTCACCATGGCACCAACAATCTTAGGGTGGCAATGTCCCTGATTCACTGCAGAATATGCAGATAAAAAATCAAAATATTTGTTTCCATCTACATCCCATACATAAACACCCTCACCTTTAGATAAAACTACCGGTAATGGATGGTAATTATGGGCACCGTATTTATCTTCTAATTCAATAGCTTGCTGTGCACTTAATTTAACCGTTTGAGACATAAATGTTTTTTAAAGATTGGTGTAATTTAGACTATAAAAAGAAATAGTCTGTTTGCCACAAAGCTACAATTTTAAATAAAAAAGATAGTACTTTTGCACCATGCGAAAAAGAAGAAATCCCCTTGTATTCGAAAACATCTTAGTAACAGACACTGCTGCTAAGGGAAAAACGGTTGGAAAAGCACCAGACGGTCGCGTAATTTTCATCAATAATGCTGTTCCTGGTGACATTGTAGACGTCAAAACCACCAAAAAAAGGAAAGCATACTTCGAAGGAACCGCTGTAGCATTTCACCAAAAGTCAGAAAAAAGGGCTATACCAGCATGTGAACACTTTGGTGTTTGTGGTGGTTGTAAATGGCAGCACATGGGTTATGAACACCAGATCGCGTATAAAGAACAAGAGGTTTTAAACAACTTAAAGAGAATTGGACATATAGATCTCCCAAAAGTGACTCCAATTGCTGGAGCTCCTGAAGCATACTTTTACAGAAACAAAATGGAATTTTCATTCTCTGACAGTAGGTGGTTAACCCCTGAAGAGATTCAAAAAAAAGACACCATAGAAGATAGAAACGCTTTGGGTTTTCACATTCCAGGTATGTGGGATAAAATTCTTGATATTAAAAAATGTCACCTTCAAGCAGACCCGTCGAATGAAATGAGATTATTTGTGAAACAGTTTGCAATAGCAGAGGGAATCACATTTTTTAATCCCAAAAATCATACTGGAGAATTGAGAACGCTCATGATTAGGACAAGTTCTAATGGAGAATACATGGTCCTCATTCAGTTCTGTGAAAACATTGCTTCCAATAGAATTAAACTCTTAGAGGCTATAAAAATACAATTTCCTAATATTACCTCTTTACAATACGTCATAAATCAAAAAGCAAACGACACTATTTATGATCAAGAGGTGATTTGTTTTAGTGGTAGGGATCACATCATTGAAGAGATGGAAGGCTTACAGTTTAAAATAAATGCCAAATCTTTTTACCAAACCAACGCCACACAAGCGTATAACTTATATAAAATAACCAGAGATTTTGCTGGACTTACTGGTAAAGAATTGGTATATGACCTTTACACAGGCACAGGAACTATTGCACAATTTGTTTCTAAAAAAGCACATAAAGTAATAGGTATTGAATCAGTCCCGGAAGCTATTATAGACGCTAAAGCAAATGCAATTCACAATAATATAGACAATGTAGAATTTTATGTAGGAGACATGAAAAATGTGTTTACTCCCTCTTTTATAGCCTTGCATGGCAAAGCCGATGTCTTAATAACAGACCCCCCTAGGGATGGAATGCATAAAGATGTGGTAGAAGAAATTTTAAAAATGGCGCCTGAAAAAATTGTGTATGTAAGTTGCAATAGTGCTACACAGGCGAGAGATTTGGGACTTATGAAAGAAAAATACGATCTTACCAAAACACAAGCTATTGACATGTTTCCCCAAACACATCATGTGGAAAATGTTGTACTTTTAAGCTTGAAGAAATAAAGGATTATGAAAAGGAATATACTTTTCTCGTTGATTGTTTTAGGCTGTTATTGGTCCTGTGAAAAAGACGACATTTGTATCGCAGGAGATACCCCAATGATCCGTATTACTTTTCTCGATTCTACAGATGAAACTTCAGAAAAAGCACCTGAAAGGCTTTTAATTGTAGGAAAAGACAAAACAACGCCAATTACAACAATATCACCGGGATCTAGCAGTGTAACAGAAGCCTTAATTCCTCTAATTCCCAATACAAATCAAACTGAGTATTATTTAGTGACAAATGCAAGCATAGATTCAGAAGGAAATGTGAGTGGCAATATAGACGCTCTAATATTCTCTTATACCCCAAACCCAAAATTCATTTCAAAAGCCTGTGGATATATTGTTTCTTATGAGAATCTAATTCCAATACTGACGCCAGACTCAGACAATTGGATCAAAAAAATAACTGTATTAAGTCCAAGCATTTCTAATGAAAATGAAGTACACATTGAAATTTATCACTAGTTTATTAGGGTTATTTATGGTGCTTCAGACTCAAGCACAGCAGAAAAAAATAGACCTAAACCCAAAAGATAGTATAATCCACATGGAATCCTATGGCATTCGCCTAGGAATTGATTTAAGCAAGAAAATATTAGGACAACTAAAGTCAGATTTTGAAGGACTAGAAGTAGTAGCAGACTTTAGGTTAAGTCAAACACTTTATTTAGCAGCTGAATGGGGAAATGAAAAAAAGTCAATCTTAGAAGACACATATACCTATACACCTGACGGATCCTATTTTAAAATTGGTATAGATCAAAATACCTACGATAATTGGTATGGGATGAACAACATGATCCATTTAGGAGGGAGATTGGCCTATGCAAAATACAGTCAAACCGTAAATGAGTTTGCTATATTTGATACAAACAGGTATTGGAATCCAGAAGGATTTGGCGTGAGCGATCAAACGCTTCCAACTTATAGTGGTTTAAGTGCTTTGTGGCTAGAAGTGGTCTTTGGAGCCAAAGTAGAATTATTTGCCAATATTTTTTTGAATGCTAGTGTCAGGGGTGGCTATTTACTAAACCATGACAACAAAACAAACTTTCCAAACAATTGGGTTCCAGGTTTTAATGCTGTCACAGAAGAAAGCAAATTTGGAGTGGGTTACAATTACAGCATCAGTTATTTAATCCCAATCTTCAAAAAACCAAAAGTTTATAGAGAATCTGAAGAGGCTAAAAAGAAAAGATTAAAAGAAGTGTCTGAAGAAAAAAGTATTAAAAAAGAACAAAGAGCTGCAGATAAAGAGGAAAAAAAATCGTCAAAACAGACCCTTTAATCATTTGACTTAAGTTTTCCAAGGCCCACCAGCTAAATTAAAAACCTCTAATAAAAGATATAAAATAATGCAAAAGCTATTGCAATCGCCATGACTATTAAGATAGCTATAAATGTAAAAAGACAGCCCTTAAACACGTCCTTTCCTCTAATCATCTCCTCTGCCATAATTTAACCCATCTCTATTTTATTCTTAAGACCTTTAAAAAAATCAATTCCTATTTTATTTCTCTAAGGCCTTTGATGAAAATCCATTTCATCATCATTTTCATTCCTTTCTCAGTCTCTACTACACCAAATTTAGGACTCAAAAAATTAGCTAACACAGCAGCAATAACTATCATATAGATAGGCACTTCATTTACCACAAATACTGATAAATATCTTAGTAGTAAAAAGAAAAAAGTAAACCCAATAAAATTATAAAACAGTGCTTTTACTTTCATAGACTAGGTAAAAGATGGATTAAATTTAGCCCGTTTACTGCCCGCATACATCTCGTACTTCACCAATCTAGATTCCAACTGTGAATTAAATACTTTTATTTTTCGAGAAGGCTTTAATCCAACAAATTTAAGGGCTTCTAAATTAGAGGTTAT
Organism: Flavobacteriaceae bacterium; assembly: GCA_018401115.1. Taxonomy (GTDB): domain Bacteria; phylum Bacteroidota; class Bacteroidia; order Flavobacteriales; family Flavobacteriaceae; genus MAG-120531. The sequence goes on from JAGYKX010000005.1 coordinate 747,504, forward strand.
AAACCAAGCATGAGTGCCTGGATAATTTTTTTTAAGAGTATTACCTATACTTTCATAGAAATCTTTCATTTCCACATCTAATCGTTCCCCATAAGGAGGATTAAATACCATGTGAAGGGATTGGTCTGGTACTTCTTTCTCAGAAGTGAAAAAAGATTTTCGCTCTACGGTAATAAACTCCTCCAATTGGGCCTCACTTATATTATCCTGTGCTTTTCTAATAGCAGAAGGCGCCTTGTCATAACCTGTAATTTTATAGGGGAAATCCGTCACCTTTTTTAAAGAGTTTTCCATAATTGTTTGGAATAAATCAGGATCAAAATCGGTCCATTTTTCAAAAGCAAACTCCTTTCTATTAATATTTGGCGGCATATTACACGCAATCATTGCTGCTTCAATTAATAGTGTTCCACTACCGCACATAGGATCTAAAAAATCTGATTGGCCTTTCCAACCACTCAATAATAATATTCCAGCAGCCAACACCTCATTTATGGGCGCTATGTTTGTAGCCGTCTTATAGCCTCTAATATGGAGAGAACGACCAGAAGAATCCAATGAAATAGTACATTGATCCTTTTGAATATGAACATTCAACTTTAGATCGGGATGTTTCACATCTACATTAGGCCTTTCTCCAGTAGCTTCTCTAAAAGTATCTACAATAGCGTCTTTCACTTTTTGTGAGACATATAAAGAGTGGGAGAAATATTCAGAATTAACAGTAGTATCAATAGCAAATGTGGTATCTAAATCCAAAAGAGAGGTCCAATCCATTTTAGCCACCTGCCGGTACAAACTGTCTTCGTTTGTAGCTTTAAAAGTTGCTATTGGCTTAATAATTTTTGTAGCTGTTCTTAAGCATAAATTGGCTTTATACATAAAACCCGTATCCCCTTCAAAATAAACGCTTCTTATGGCAGTTTCTACATTCAGTGCTCCTAGATCACGAAGTTCTTTAGCCAATATATCTTCAAACCCAAAAAGGGTTTTAGCAACCATTTTAAAATTTTTGTCTTGCATTCCGTTGGATTAAGCCACAAAAATACATTAATTTTATACCAAACCTATCCAAAGACTATCTATATACATAGTCGGCAAACAAAATGATTTACGCCCTTCCTATTTTCGCAGTAATTCTTAGCTTTTTAGGGGTATATTTATTTCAGCCAAAAAGCAAACAATTACTTAAATTACTTTTAGCCTTTAGTGGTGCTTTCCTCTTATCTGTACTTATTTTTGAGTTATTTCCAGAATTGTACGAACACCAAGATCCTAAGCAAATGGGATTATTCATTCTATTGGGGATATTATTACAGATAGTTCTTGAGTTTTTTTCTAAAGGAGCGGAACACGGACATGTCCATTTAGAAACAAAAAGCACTAAAATTCCTTTGATGCTTTTTGTGAGTTTATCCATACATGCATTTTTAGAAGGCATACCTGTCGTTAACCACTACCACTTACTTTATGGTATTGTCATTCACAAAATTACAGTTGCCGTAATACTGAGTATTTTCATTCTAAAAACAAATATTAAGTTTTATCAAGCACTATTGGTAATGACCCTATTTTCAATAATGACTCCGCTGGGAAGTCTGTTTTATAGTTTATATCCATTGCCCCCTATATGGTCCAGCGCACTCAGCGCATTGGTAACAGGGGTGCTCTTGCATATTGCCACTGTAATACTGTTCGAAAGCTCAGAAGGACACTCTTTTAACCTCAGAAAAATATTGGTTATTGTACTAGGTATAACTACCGCTTATTTCCTTTAATCATGTATAGTAAGGCAGCGTTAAAAGCACTAAAACAGGACTTTTGGACTTCCTTTGGAAAGTCGTTTCCAAGAAAGTGGACGCTATACAATACAAAAATAAAAGGCTTAGAGTTTAAATTCCATTTTGACAAAAAGAATGCAATGGTATGTCTGGACATAGACGATAGTCTAGAAAGACGCATGGAATTATGGGGCAAAATACAATCATTGCAAACCGTATTTTTAGAAAGCTTCCTATCAAATGCAATATTTGAAGAGATATTCTATATAGGTCAAGAAAAGGACATTTCAAGGGTATATGTAATATTAGAAGGAGTCTCCATGCACAACAAAAATACTTGGCAAGAAGCCATGGTATTTCTCAATGAATCGATGTCTCAATTTGAAGATTTCTTTGAAGATTTTAAAACCGTTCTAGAGGACTAAAAAATCATATTTTTTATAGGTTCAGGTCATAATAGTTATGCTTGCTTGAGTAAAGGTCAAAAAAAATCCCGAACACATTGCTGTATTCGGGATTCAAAAAAAGGCAACGACCTACTCTCCCACTTGGTATAGCAGTACCATCGGCGCTGATGAGCTTAACTTCCTTGTTCGGAATGGAAAAGGGTGGGCCTCATCGCCATGATCACCTTAAATCTTGGTAGCTTTCTGTGGCTCTCGCCTTAGATACACTACGCTATATCTTAACATACTAGGACAGTGTGAGGAACAAGTTCCACACTCAATTTATAAAAATACTTCAATAACATAAGAGTAAAAGTCTGTGCAGCTCCCTAGCCTAAACCAGGGAGCGTGCGTGCGCAAGCCTATGGGCTATTAGTATCACTCGGCTACATACATTACTGCACTTATACCTATGACCTATCAACGTAGTCATCTCCTACGACCCTTTAAAGAAATCTCATCTTGTGGCGGGTTTCGCGCTTATATGCTTTCAGCGCTTATCCCATCCCGACATAGCTACCCAGCAATGCTCCTGGCGGAACAACTGGTGCACCAGAGGTCAGTTCAACTCGGTCCTCTCGTACTAGAGTCAAATCCACTCAAATTTCTAACGCCCGCAGTAGATAGAGACCGAACTGTCTCACGACGTTCTGAACCCAGCTCGCGTGCCACTTTAATGGGCGAACAGCCCAACCCTTGGGACCTTCTCCAGCCCCAGGATGTGACGAGCCGACATCGAGGTGCCAAACCCCCCCGTCGATATGAGCTCTTGGGGGAGATCAGCCTGTTATCCCCGGCGTACCTTTTATCCTTTGAGCGATGGCCCTTCCATGCGGAACCACCGGATCACTATGCTCTACTTTCGTACCTGATCGACTTGTAGGTCTCTCAGTCAAGCGCCCTTGTGCCATTGCACTCTACACACGATTACCAACCGTATTGAGGGCACCTTTAGAAGCCTCCGTTACTCTTTTGGAGGCGACCACCCCAGTCAAACTACCCACCACGCACTGTTCTCTCTCTCGAGAGTTAGGCCCCAAATAAGCAAAGGCTAGTATTTCAACAATGACTCCACAACGCCTGGCGACGCCGCTTCAAAGTCTCCTAGCTATCCTACACATTACTTATCCAGGGTCAATACGAAGCTATAGTAAAGGTGCACGGGGTCTTTTCGTCCCACTGCGGGTAAACGGCATCTTCACCGTTACTACAATTTCACCGAGCTCATGGCCGAGACAGTGTCCAGATCGTTGCACCATTCGTGCAGGTCGGAACTTACCCGACAAGGAATTTCGCTACCTTAGGACCGTTATAGTTACGGCCGCCGTTTACTGGGGCTTCAATTCAATGCTTCTTCCGAAAAATAACATCTCCTCTTAACCTTCCAGCACCGGGCAGGTGTCAGGCCCTATACGTCATCTTTCGATTTTGCAGAGCCCTGTGTTTTTGATAAACAGTCGCCTGGACCTCTTCACTGCGGCCCCCCATACAGGGGGCGACCCTTCTCCCGAAGTTACGGGTCTATTTTGCCTAGTTCCTTAGCCATGAATCTCTCGAGCGCCTTAGAATACTCATCCCAACCACCTGTGTCGGTTTACGGTACGGGCTGCTTCACTTGTTTTTCTTGGAGGATGATAAGCTGGATTATCACATTGGCCGAAGCCTCAGTGTACTATCAGTAGCTTGCACTACCTTCAACGAAGAATTCCGTCTCTTCGCACCAACGCCTCATCCCCGTCACTTTTAGTGTGAGCAGGTATCAGAATATTAACTGATTGTCCATCCACTACCCCGTTCGGGTTCGCGTTAGGTCCCGACTGACCCCCAGCTGATTAGCATAGCTGGGGAAACCTTGGTCTTTCGGCGTGCGGGTTTCTCGCCCGCATTATCGTTACTTATGCCTACATTTTCGTTTCTATGCGCTCCAGCACGGCTCACGCCAGCACCTTCAATGCCCATAGAATGCTCCCCTACCCCTTGTCAAAGACAAAGTCATAGCTTCGGTGGTATACTTATGCCCGATTATTATCCATGCAAAACCGCTCGACCAGTGAGCTGTTACGCACTCTTTAAATGAATGGCTGCTTCCAAGCCAACATCCTGGCTGTCAATGCAGTTTTACCGCGTTTTGTCAACTTAGCATACACTTGGGGACCTTAGCTGATGATCTGGGTTCTTTCCCTCTCGGACATGGACCTTAGCACCCATGCCCTCACTGCTTAACAACATTTTATAGCATTCGGAGTTTGTCAGGAATTGGTAGGCGGTGAAGCCCCCGCATCCAATCAGTAGCTCTACCTCTATAAAACTAGTTAAACGCTGCACCTAAATGCATTTCGGGGAGTACGAGCTATTTCCGAGTTTGATTGGCCTTTCACCCCTACCCACAGGTCATCCCAAGACTTTTCAACGTCAACGGGTTCGGTCCTCCACTTTGGGTTAACAAAGCTTCAACCTGCCCATGGGTAGATCACACGGTTTCGCGTCTACTACTACTAACTATGGTCGCCCTATTCAGACTCGCTTTCGCTACGGATCCGCACCTGAAGTGCTTAACCTTGCTAGTAAAAGTAACTCGTAGGCTCATTATGCAAAAGGCACGCCGTCACCCCTTACGGGCTCCGACCGCTTGTAAGCGTATGGTTTCAGGATCTTTTTCACTCCCTTATTCAGGGTTCTTTTCACCTTTCCCTCACGGTACTGGTTCACTATCGGTCTCTCAGGAGTATTTAGCCTTAACGGATGGTCCCGCTTGATTCATACAGGGTTTCACGTGCCCCGCACTACTCAGGATACCACTATAATTAACGCTCTTTACTTGTACGGGACTATCACCCTCTTCGGTCACTCTTTCCAAAGTGTTCTAATTCATTACGCAATCAATGTCGTGGTCCTACAACCCCAGTATTGCCAAAACAACACTGGTTTGGGCTAATCCGGTTTCGCTCGCCACTACTCCCGGAATCACTTTTGTTTTCTCTTCCTCCGGCTACTTAGATGTTTCAGTTCACCGGGTTCGCTTCCATTGCTGGATACTATACCTTCAATATAGTGGGTTGCCCCATTCGGATATCTGCGGATCACAAGTTATGTGCACCTCCCCACAGCTTTTCGCAGCTTATCGCGTCCTTCATCGCCTCTGAGAGCCTAGGCATTCCCCATACGCCCTTATCTAGCTTGTCGCCAGATCTTTTGCCGCCGTAAGTGCATCGCACTTACAACTGAGCATGCTCTTAATTATTATTTATTACAATACATATCCGAAAATATATATCGCTCGTATTTCCATTTTTTATCGTGCTGCAATCCCTGAAGATTACAATCACAATGTCCCAATATGTCAATGAACGTTTTTAATCTACTCCATAGTTCATGCCGTGTAGCAATCCATATAGTATCTGCAATTAATCGTGGAGAATATCGGAGTCGAACCGATGACCTCCTGCGTGCAAGGCAGGCGCTCTAGCCAGCTGAGCTAATCCCCCCATTAAAAACTCTAAAGTCTTTCAAGGTTCTAAGCATGTTACATAAGGTAACACCCAGTAACCCAACTTCTAAAATTTCCTAATTCTTAATGAACGTAATTTAATACTCCTCTAACAATAACGTTTTTAGTAGTAAGCCCTAAAGGCTTTCTACAAAATTAATTACTTTGAAAATAGAAAATATATTTTCTATTTATTTAAGTAATAACTTGTAGTCTCAGGCAGACTCGAACTGCCGACCTCTACATTATCAGTGTAGCGCTCTAACCAGCTGAGCTATGAGACTGCGCATTGTTAAATTTCTATCTCTAATATTATGTAAGTATCTCCTCCTACACAACACTAGTAATATATCTTAATTAAAAAGAACAGCAAGATGGAATAAACTATCCAAAAGAGTTAGGTACTTAAATCTTTTGGTTGTTTTTCTCTAGAAAGGAGGTGTTCCAGCCGCACCTTCCGGTACGGCTACCTTGTTACGACTTAGCCCTAGTTACCGATCTTACCCTAGGCCGCTCCTTGCGGTGACGGACTTCAGGCACTCCCAGCTTCCATGGCTTGACGGGCGGTGTGTACAAGGCCCGGGAACGTATTCACCGGATCATGGCTGATATCCGATTACTAGCGATTCCAGCTTCACGGAGTCGAGTTGCAGACTCCGATCCGAACTGTGACCGGTTTTATAGATTCGCTCCGCCTTGCGACGTGGCTGCTCTCTGTACCGGCCATTGTAGCACGTGTGTGGCCCAGGACGTAAGGGCCGTGATGATTTGACGTCATCCCCACCTTCCTCGCGGTTTGCACCGGCAGTCTCGTTAGAGTCCCCATCATGACATGCTGGCAACTAACGACAGGGGTTGCGCTCGTTATAGGACTTAACCTGACACCTCACGGCACGAGCTGACGACAACCATGCAGCACCTTGTAATCTGTCCGAAGAAAACTCTATCTCTAAAGCTGTCAGACTACATTTAAGCCCTGGTAAGGTTCCTCGCGTATCATCGAATTAAACCACATGCTCCACCGCTTGTGCGGGCCCCCGTCAATTCCTTTGAGTTTCATTCTTGCGAACGTACTCCCCAGGTGGGATACTTATCACTTTCGCTTAGCCGCTCAGAACTCAAGGTCCCGAACAGCTAGTATCCATCGTTTACGGCGTGGACTACCAGGGTATCTAATCCTGTTCGCTACCCACGCTTTCGTCCATCAGCGTCAGTTAGTACTTAGTAAGCTGCCTTCGCAATTGGTGTTCTATGTAATATCTATGCATTTCACCGCTACACTACATATTCCGCCTACTTCAATACAACTCAAGATAACCAGTATCAAAGGCAATTTTACAGTTGAGCTGCAAACTTTCACCCCTGACTTAATCATCCGCCTACGGACCCTTTAAACCCAATAATTCCGGATAACGCTCGGACCCTCCGTATTACCGCGGCTGCTGGCACGGAGTTAGCCGGTCCTTATTCTTACAGTACCGTCATCACCTTACACGTAAGGCTTATTCTTCCTGTATAAAAGCAGTTTACAACCCATAGGGCAGTCTTCCTGCACGCGGCATGGCTGGATCAGGCTCTCGCCCATTGTCCAATATTCCTCACTGCTGCCTCCCGTAGGAGTCTGGTCCGTGTCTCAGTACCAGTGTGGGGATCTCCCTCTCAGGACCCCTACCCATCGTTGCCTTGGTGAGCCGTTACCTCGCCAACTAACTAATGGGACGCATACTCATCTTTTGCCGTAACCTTTAATTATTAATAGATGCCTATCAATAATACCATGAGGTATTAATCCAAATTTCTCTGGGCTATCCCTCAGCAAAAGGTAGATTGTATACGCGTTACGCACCCGTGCGCCACTCGTCAGCAAATTAGCAAGCTAATTCCTGTTACCGTTCGACTTGCATGTGTTAGGCCTGCCGCTAGCGTTCATCCTGAGCCAGGATCAAACTCTTCATCGTTGTTTGTTAAATAATTTCTAACAACCTCAATAAAAAACTCTTTCCCAAACTCTTTTTAAGGATAATTTAATTCAATCTTATTGTAAAACCATATCAATATGATTCTACGCGCTGTCTTTTCAATATGTCTATGAACTTTTATTTATAACCGCTCTGTCTCCCAAAGCGGGTGCAAATATAGAACGAGTTTTCTGGTTTCACAACATCTATTTGTAAAAATATTTAATCTTTTTTTTGACCCCTGTCCACTACCCTATTTTACAAGGAGTTAGAGCAAATAAAAAAATGAAAAAAGCTAGGGCATCGGGCGTGAGGCCATAATTTAAAGTGAATTTAAAAGGAGAATAATAATAATTGACTCTTTATATAAGGAAAAGAGGTCAGGATTATTGCCAAGTAAATCAATGGTGTTATATTTGCGCCTCTTATACTTATATATAAAGATGATAAAAGTTAGCTTACCAGACGGATCCGTAAAGGAATTTAATAAAGGCGCTACGCCTATGGACGTAGCCATGAGTATTAGTGAGGGATTGGCGAGAAATGTAATATCGGCGAGTTTTAACAATACCGTTGTAGAAACCAAGACGGCTTTAGAGGAAGACGGTAGCCTGGTACTCTTTACTTGGAATGACGACGCTGGTAAGAAAGCATTCTGGCATTCTTCTTCTCATATTGTTGCCCAGGCTTTAGAACAATTGTATCCTGGAATAAATTTAACAATTGGCCCTGCCATTGACAATGGTTTCTATTATGATGTGGAACTTCCTGAAGGTAAAGTGATTTCTGATAAGGATTTTAGCCAGATTGAAAAAACCGCTTTAGAGATTGCAAGAGGCAAGCACGAATTTAACATGCGCAGTGTGTCTAAAGCAGACGCACTTAAAAAATACCGTGATGAAAAAAACCCTTATAAGGTTGAACTGATAGAAAACCTGGAAGATGGTAGTATTACTTTTTGCGACCATGATTCTTTTACAGATTTGTGTAGGGGTGGTCATATTCCCAACACGGGCATTGTAAAGGCTATTAAAATTTTAAGTGTTGCGGGTGCTTATTGGAGGGGAGATGAGAATAAACCCCAACTTACTAGACTGTACGGAATCTCATTCCCTAAGCAAAAGGAGCTTAGCGAGTATCTAGAACTCTTGGAAGAGGCTAAAAAAAGAGACCATAGAAAATTAGGTAAAGAAATGGAACTCTTTACTTTTTCTCAAAAAGTAGGTCAAGGTTTGCCTTTATGGTTACCTAAAGGAGCTGCGCTAAGAGAAAGGTTAGAGAACTTTTTGAAAAAAGCACAAAAGAAAGCGGGTTATGAAATGGTCGTTACACCACATATTGGACAAAAGGAACTCTATGTGACTTCTGGACACTACGCAAAATACGGAGAAGATAGCTTTCAGCCCATCAAGACACCTAAAATGGATGAGGAGTTTCTTTTAAAACCCATGAACTGTCCGCACCACTGTGAAATTTACAACAGCAAACCTTTTAGTTACAAAGAACTTCCTAAGCGTTTTGCTGAATTTGGAACGGTGTATAGATACGAACAGAGTGGCGAGTTACACGGGCTGACTAGGGTGAGAGGGTTTACACAAGACGACGCACATATTTTTTGCACCCCTGACCAATTAGACCAGGAATTTAAAGATGTGATTGACTTATCTTTATATGTATTAAATTCACTTGGCTTTGATAATTTCACCGCACAAGTTTCTGTAAGAGATTTGAGCAAGCCAGAAAAATACATTGGGTCTGTTGAAAATTGGGAAAAAGCAGAAAATGCCATTATTAATGCTGCAGCTGAAAAAGGGTTGAATTATGTGGTAGAAGCTGGTGAAGCTGCTTTCTATGGTCCTAAATTGGATTTCATGGTGAAAGATGCCCTGGGAAGACAATGGCAATTGGGAACCATTCAAGTAGATTACAACCTTCCTGAAAGATTTGAACTTAGCTACAAAGGCAGTGACAATCAATCACACAGGCCGGTAATGATCCATAGAGCGCCTTTCGGAAGTATGGAGCGTTTTATTGCCTTATTGCTGGAGCATACTGGAGGGAATTTCCCTTTATGGCTTACTCCAGAGCAGGCCATTATACTCCCTGTAAGTGAGAAGCATGAAAAATATGCTGAAAAAGTTTTAAATTCACTAGAAAATGCCGAAATTCGCGGCCTCGTTGACAGTAGAAATGAAACTATTGGTAAGAAAATTAGAGAGGCAGAAATGAGCAAAATCCCATTCATGCTGATCGTTGGAGACCAAGAGGCTGAAGACCAAACTATCTCTGTAAGGAAACACGGAGGAGAAGAAATAGGCACTATTTCGGTAGAAGACTTTGCTCAACTAGTAAAAAAAGAGATTGAAACGACTTTGAAACCGTTTTAAAATATAAATGTTTAACTAAAATTAGAAGCCATAGCAATACGTAAAAGGTTCAGGCCACAACCAAGAAGGGAAAATAAAAATCCTCACAACATCAATAGGAGTATTTTAGCGCCTAGTGTCCGTTTGGTAGGAGACAATGTAGAAGTAGGTGTCTATGACATTAAAGATGCACTTGTCAAAGCAGAGGAACTAGAATTAGACTTAGTAGAAATTTCTCCTAAGGCAGACCCTCCTGTTTGTAAAATTACCGATTACAAAAAATTCCTTTACGAACAAAAGAAGAGAGAAAAGGTACTTAAAGCTAAAGCGACTAAAGTGGTGGTTAAAGAGATCCGTTTTGGACCTCAAACAGACGACCATGATTATGAGTTTAAAAAGAAACACGCAGAGAAATTTCTTAAAGATGGAGCCAAATTAAAGGCTTATGTATTCTTTAAAGGACGTTCTATTGTGTATAAAGATCAAGGAGAAATTCTACTCTTAAAATTGGCTTCTGAATTAGAAGAACTAGGAAAAGTAGAACAAATGCCTCGATTGGAAGGAAAGAGAATGACGATGTTTTTAGCCCCAAAAACTAAAAAGTAGTCACAAGGGTGTTTAATGGCCCTGAATACATTAAGTGAGATAACTATAAATAGGAAGACAATGCCTAAAATGAAAACTAAATCTAGTGCCAAGAAGCGTTTTAAGCTTACAGGTTCTGGAAAATTAAAAAGAAAGCACGCTTTTAAGAGTCACATCTTAACTAAAAAGTCTAAAAAGCGTAAGCTTAAACTAACTCATGATGGTTTGGTACACAAAGCAGACGAAAACAACATCAGAATTCAATTACGTTTAAAGTAAACGAATTAAGGTAACAATTATTAACCATGGAGCTAGGCCTTTAAGTGCTAACAGCCGCCTACTACAAAAAACAATTAAGACATGCCAAGATCAGTCAATTCAGTAGCTTCAAGAGCTAGAAGAAAAAAAGTAATGAAACAAGCCAAGGGTTACTTCGGAAGAAGAAAGAACGTTTGGACTGTTGCTAAAAACGCGGTTGAGAAAGCGATGCTTTATGCATACAGAGACCGTAGAAATAAGAAAAGAAATTTCCGTGCCCTATGGATTACACGTATTAATGCAGCGGCAAGATTACACGGAATGTCTTACTCAGAGTTTATGGGTAAAGTAAAAGCCAACAACATTGAACTAAACCGTAAGGTTTTAGCAGATTTGGGTATGAATCATCCAGAGGCGTTCAAAGCTGTAGTAGACAAAATAAAATAATACGAATCTATCTCACTTATAAAAATCCCACGCCTTCAGCGTGGGATTTTTTTTTACCTTTCAACCTATGAAAACACCACTACTTAAAGACGTAAAGCTCGTTGTAACTGATATGGATGGCACTTTATTAAACCCCAATCATGAGGTGAGCACTCAGTTCATAAATCAATTCTGGGCACTTAAGGAAAAAGGGATTACTGTGGTTGCTGCTAGTGGGAGGCAACACAATAGTATTGTTGAAAAATTAGCCGCTATAAAAAACGAGCTCACCGTAATTGCTGAAAATGGGGCTATGACCACTTTTCATGGTAAAGAAACGGTATTTACCCCCTACCCTAAGGTACATTTAAACAAAACACTAGCGCTTTTAAAAAAGCAAGAAAATATGCATCCGGTACTTTGCACCAACGGATCTGCATTTATAAGTAAGGGACAGGAAAAGTTTGAACCTATCCTCAGAGAATTTTACAGCGCTTTTAACGTGATAGACCAATTAGAAGATTGCACCCAAGAGGTACTTAAAATAGCTATTTATCATTTTGAAAGCTCAGAAAAGTATATTTATCCTGTAGTACAAGACTTGGGCAATGCGGTGAAAATTAAAATATCTGGCCCGAACTGGGTAGATCTTTCTCATCCAAACGCAAATAAGGGATTCGCTTTAAATGCACTGCAAAAACACTTAGGAGTGAGCCGGCAGCAAACCATGGTCTTTGGCGATTACTTCAATGATCTAGAGATGATGGAACAAGCGCATTTTAGCTATGCTATGGCCAACGCACATCCTGAAATTATCAAAAAAGCCAATTTCAAGACAGGATCTAATAGCGAATTTGGCGTAGAAACGGTTTTAGAAAAGTTACTAAAATAGTATAGGCGTCTTTGGAATAAAATTCTCAAATCTCAGTAAACTTGCCAAATATTTTTTCGGACACTAGAATGGAACGTCGTCTGAATCTGACATACCAAAAGCGTCATTTGGTGTAGGAAGGTCTTTGGTAATAAATGGATTAGATTCCTGGTTGCTATTGAGTTTAGACTGAAACTCAAAAGGAGTGTCAAAGGTATCTAAGTTTTCAAACTTACCTAAGTTACCCACGAATTTAAGCCTAATATTATCCAAACCACCATTTCTGTGTTTGGCGACAATAAATTCCGCCTGGCCGTCAGTTGGGGATCTTTCATCGTCGTCCCATTCTTCAATTTTATAATATTCAGGCCTGTAGATAAAGGAAACAATATCTGCATCTTGCTCTATGGCTCCCGACTCCCTTAAATCGGAAAGTATTGGACGCTTAGAACCTCCCCTGGTTTCTACTGCCCTGGATAATTGAGACAGTGCTATTACTGGGACATTTAATTCCTTGGCTAAGGCTTTTAAGTTTCTGGAAATTGTGGAAATTTCCTGTTCCCTGTTTCCGCCACCCTTTTGACTGGTTCCTGCAGTCATTAGTTGAAGGTAATCTATAATAATAAGCTTAATTCCATGTTGTGAAGCCAATCTTCTCGCTTTGGCCCTTAGGTCAAAAATGGATAAAGAAGGGGTGTCATCTATAAATAAAGGAGCAGTTTCTAAGGCTTTCACCTTAACATTTAATTGCTCCCATTCGTGCTTTTCAAGCTTACCAGTTCTTAGTTTTTCAGAAGACAACCCAGTTTCTGAAGAAATAAGCCTAGTAATTAATTGCACAGAAGACATCTCTAATGAAAAGAAGGCTACACCATAGTTGTTATTCACTGCCATGTTGCGCGCCATAGAAAGTGTCAGTGCAGTTTTACCCATACCTGGTCTGGCTGCTACAATAATTAAATCACTGGGTTGCCATCCTGAAGTAAGCTTATCTAACTTATCAAAACCAGATGGAATCCCGCTGAGCCCTTCTTTATTGGCAATTTCTTCAATTCGTTTTTTAGCTTGTATTACAAGATTTTGCGCTGTTTCTGCCGAACGCTTTAAATTCCCTTGGGTAACGTCATAAAGCTTAGATTCTGCCGCGTCTAATAAGTCAAAAACATCCGTACTGTCTTCGTAAGCTTCTTGTATAATCTCGTTAGAAATTTTAATGAGACTTCGCTGGATGAATTTTTGTAAAATGATTCTAGCATGAAACTCAATATGAGCAGAAGAAGCCACCTTTTGAGTGAGGTTAATCAAGTAAAAATCCCCTCCAACTTTTTCTAGCTTACCTTCTTTTTTTAATTGCGCGGAAACGGTTAATAAATCAATGGGTTCAGAGGTTTCAAAGAGTGTAAATATCGCTTCATAAATAAATCTATGGGCGTCTTTATAAAATACATCTGGATGTAAAATATCTATAACCTCATCTACACCTTTTTTATCAATAAGCATTGCTCCTAACACAACCTCCTCTAAATCAGTTGCTTGAGGCGGTATTTTGCCACGCTCTAAAGTAACAAGTGAGGCGTTATTAGGGATATTTCTTGTAAATGCTTTTGGGTTTTCCATATGTGCTAATGTACGTAATAAGATGCGGCCAGACCTAAAAAAGTGCGTCCCGACTATTCACCGTTCATTCACAATCTAACTGTTAATAAGTTACAAAAATTGTTGATAAGCATAGAAAAGCTGCTGTTAAAAAACAGCAGCTTTGTAAAGACTTTAAAAATTAAGAACTTAGTCGTTAAAGACACCCATCTGAGCGTACTTTTCCATTCTGCTAGCCACCAATTCTTTTGGGGATAAGTTTTTGAGCTCATTAAAATGAGCACTAATCTTTTGCTTGGTAATTTCAAACATTTTTTCCCTGTCACTGTGAGCGCCACCTGAAGGCTCTCTCACAATCTCATCAATAAGCTTGAGCTTCTTCATATCAGTAGCCGTTAACTTAAGGGCGCTAGCTGCCAATTCTTTATATTCCCAACTCCTCCATAGAATAGAAGAACAAGATTCAGGAGAGATTACAGAGTACCAGGTATTCTCTAACATCAGTACCTTATCTCCAACCCCTATTCCCAGGGCACCCCCTGAGGCGCCTTCGCCTATGATCATCACGATAATGGGGACTTTAAGCCTAGTCATTTCAAGTATGTTCCTTGCAATAGCTTCTCCTTGGCCCCTTTCTTCTGCTTCAATTCCTGGGTATGCCCCTGGAGTATCTATTAGGCACACTACTGGAATGTTAAATTTCTCTGCAGATTTCATTAGTCTAAGGGCTTTTCTATAGCCTTCAGGATTGGCCATACCAAAATTCCTGTATTGTCTGGTCTTAGTATTATAGCCTTTCTGCTGCCCAATAAACATATAGGACTGATCACCAATTTTACCTAAACCACCAATCATGGCTTTGTCGTCCTTAACCGTTCTGTCTCCGTGGAGCTCTAGGAAAGTCTCTCCACAAATGGCTTTAATGTAATCTAAAGTGTAAGGTCTATTAGGATGCCTAGACAACTGAACCCTTTGCCAGGCAGTTAAATTCTTGTATATGTCTTTTTTAGTCTCTTGTAATTTTTTTTCAATTTGCTTACAGGTCTCACTAACGTCTACGTCGCTCTCTTCTCCTATAATCACACACTTGTCTAGCTGGTCTTCTAGTTCCTTAATAGGAAGCTCAAAATCTAAATACTCCATGAGGTGTTTTAATTGGTAACAACTGACAAATATAAAATTTATATACTACAATCTATACCTTAGTGTTAGTTTTTAGCTTCAGTCTGTTTTTTAAAATACCATTGGCAATTACTGTCAACAATATAACACTGGCGCCTGTGTAAAACATCGGGGTCATTTGTTCACTAGATCCAAAAACAAAAAAAGCTAGCACAATACCATACACAGGTTCTAGATTGGTAGTTAACATCACAGAGTATGGACTAATAAATGCCATTAGCTTTACAGAGGCAATAAAAGCGTAAGCTGTACATAGGGAGGCCAGCAAAAACAAATAGCCTATATCTGATGAAGAAACAGCCCAAAAATCTTTTGTGAAAGCACCGGTAAAAGCCATGTAAAGAGACAGCAGTAACACCCCACCAGCCATTTCATAAAAAACGATCAAAGAAGGTTTTAATCTAGCGATATACAAGCCGTTGATCATTGAAAAAACAGCCACTAAAAAAGCAGAACTAACCGCTAAGAGAATACCCTGCCAATACTGGGTTTCTACTTTAAAAATAACGCCTAAACCAAAAACAACCATCAAGCCAAATAACACCTCATAGCCCACTAATTTTCTCTTGTACCACAAAGGCTCCAGAAATGCAGCAAATAATGCGCCTACAGACATACAAGCCAAGGCTATAGATACATTAGAAATTTTTATAGCCTTAAAAAAAGTGACCCAATGCAAAGCAATTATAGCCCCTGTTCCCAGTAGACCTAGCGCTGTTCTAATGGGTAAACGCCAAGGAAAACGCATGGCTTTAATATAGATCATCACTATAAACATTGCCATAGCCATTCTATACCAAACCAATGGAAGAGCGTCTATAGAAATAAGCTTCCCTATGACTGCAGTAAAACCCCAGATAAATACAATTAAGTGAAGGTGAGCGAAGTGCTTGAGATTACCGTTTGGCATTATTTAATAGATAAACAGCTATAAAACTAAATAGAATATTAGGGATTAAAATAGCCAATAGTGGAGACAAGCCAGATTGCTGTGCCAAAGTACCAAAAACCCTGTCAAAAAAGATGTAAATAAAAGCCACACAAATACCAAAAGCTAAGTTAACACCCATGCCTCCTCTTCTCTTAGCTGCAGAAACTCCAACAGCAATAAAGGTAAGAATGAAGGCTGTAAAAGGAAGGGCCCATCTCTTGTATTTAACCATAATATAAGTATTGATATTACTAGCGCCTTTTCGCTTTTGATCTGCTATAAATTCATTGAGCTCTATGAGATTCTTGGTTTCGGCAATGTAGGATACAGGCGTTAAGTCTGAAATCTTAAAATCAAATACAGTGTCTAAGGTCGCTTTAGATTCTATCCTGGCTAGACTATCTGTAAAGTATCTCTTCTCAAAAGAAGTGAGCTGGTACATGGAATCTTTTTCTCTCCATCTAATCGTAGCTGCACTAATTTTATAATCCAATTCATTGGCATCGTTAAAATGTTCAAGGGTGAAATTATACCCCCTAGATCTATTTGGATCATAACTACTCACATACAAGAAATCATTTTCGTTTACCTGATTAAAAATATTATTGGTAATGCGGTCTTCTTTTCCCTTTTTGAGGTACTTAAAAATGAACTCATTATAGCCTTTACTCGCATGAGGAACAATAAACATCACCATAAAAAACATGAGTGCAGCAATAATACTTGCCCCAATAAAATAGGGCCTTAAAAACCTATTAAATGACACACCGGAACTTAAAATAGCTACTATTTCTGTGTTGTTAGCCAGTTTAGAGGTGAAGAAAATAACTGATAAAAAAAGAAATATAGGAAACAATAAACTCCCAATATAAATGGTGAAGTTACCATAGTACACAAGCACTTCTTCAAGGGGCGCGTTATTGTCTATAATTTTACCTACTTGCTCAGCCAGATTAGCCATAATTCCAATAGGCACAAAAAGCATTAGCATCACCGAGAAGGTGAGTAAATATCGTTTGAGTATGTACCAATCAAGAATTTTCACTCTTAGAGTCTTTTGTCCATTTGAACCACCATCATTGCTTTCCAAGCCGCAAATTCTCCTGTAATAATTTTTTCTCTAGCAGTGCGCACCAACCACATATAAAAACCTAAATTGTGAATAGTCGCAATTTGTTTTCCTAAATACTCATTGGCCGCAAACAAATGACGCAAATATGCTTTCGAATACTCAGTATCTACAAAAGTGTGTCCCATTTCATCCAAAGCAGAGAAATCTGCTTCCCACTTTTTGTTTTTTATGTTAATAGTCCCATGAGCTGTAAATAGCATCCCATTTCTAGCGTTTCTAGTAGGCATAACACAGTCAAACATATCAATTCCCAATGCAATGTTTTCCAAAATATTAATAGGAGTTCCCACACCCATTAAATACCTAGGTTTGTCTTCCGGAAGCACCTCACAAACTACTTCAGTCATAGCGTACATCTCATCTGCAGGCTCCCCAACTGAAAGACCTCCAATAGCATTACCCTGGGCACCTACAGAGGCAATAAACTCTGCCGACTGTCTCCTGAGGTCTTTATAGGTAGATCCTTGAACAATAGGAAAAAAAGTTTGTTTATAATCGTAAGTGTAGGGTGTTTTGTCCAGATGTGTCATACAGCGATCTAACCATCTGTGGGTCATATGCATAGATCTTTTAGCGTATGAATAATCACAAGGGTAAGGGGTACATTCATCAAAGGCCATGATAATGTCTGCGCCAATTTTTCGCTGAATCTCCATCACATTTTCAGGAGTAAAAACATGATATGAACCGTCAATATGAGACTTAAACTTAACCCCTTCCTCCTTAATTTTTCTATTAGAGGAAAGTGAGTAAACCTGATAACCACCGCTATCTGTTAAAATATTTTTATCCCATCCCATAAACTTGTGAAGACCACCAGCCTTCTCCAGAATATCTGTCTTTGGCCTCAGATACAAATGATAGGTATTTCCCAAAATTATATCTGGTTTAATCTCTTCTTTTAGCTCGCGCTGATGCACCCCTTTTACGGAAGCCACCGTACCCACAGGCATAAAAATAGGGGTTTCAATAATACCGTGGTCTGTTTGTAAGGTAGCTGCCCTGGCTTTAGATTGTGGGTCTTTATGGGATAAGTTAAATTTCAAAGTATATAAATCTAGCCGCAAATATACTAAACCCCTATGTAGTATCCACTTTAGAAGGTGTAAAATAAAATGTGAATTCGTTGATAAATAGTAACAACTCAAGTTGTGTAGCCCACATAAGGGCCTTATTTTTACCACTGTTAAACTACCCAATAAAAACATGGCAAATATTACAGAATTAAACCAATTGACTACGCAGGTCAGAAGAGACATTTTGCGTATGGTACACAAAGTTAACTCTGGTCACCCAGGAGGATCATTAGGTTGTGCTGAATTTTTTGTAGCCCTTTACAATGAGGTAATGGAGCTAAAAGAAGGTTTTGATATGGACGGTAAAGAAGAAGATTTATTCTTTTTATCCAATGGCCATATCTCTCCGGTTTTCTATAGCGTTTTAGCTAGAAGAGGCTACTTCCCAGTAGAAGAATTAAACACCTTTAGATTAATCAACTCCAGACTTCAAGGACACCCAACAACACACGAAGGTCTGCCAGGTATAAGAATGGCATCTGGTTCTTTGGGGCAAGGAATGTCTGTGGCTATTGGCGCAGCACAAGCCAAAAAACTCAATAAAGATGCTCATTTAGTGTACAGTCTTCACGGAGATGGAGAACTACAAGAAGGTCAAAACTGGGAAGCCATTATGTATGCTTCTGCAAAAAAAGTAGACAACTTAATCGCCACCATAGACTTAAATGGACAGCAAATTGATGGATCAACAGACCACGTATTACACATGGGAGACGTTGCAGCGAAATTTAAAGCTTTTGATTGGGAAGTACTCTCTATTGAAAAAGGGAACGATATGGAGGCTGTTATTGAAGGCCTACATAAAGCCAAAGCACTTAGCGGAAAAGGAAAGCCTGTTTGTGTACTCATGCACACTGTAATGGGTAATGGGGTAGATTTCATGATGCATACCCATGCATGGCATGGTAAAGCACCAAACGACGAACAATTGGCCAATGGACTGGCCCAAAATGCAGAAACTTTAGGGGACTACTAAACCACAAGACAATGAAAAAATATACAGATACAGGAAAAAAAGATACTAGAAGTGGTTTTGGTGCAGGATTAGCCTATTTAGGTAGAACTAATAAGAATGTTGTTGCATTGTGCGCAGATCTTATAGGCTCTTTAAAGATGGATGAATTTATTGCAGAGAACCCAGAGCGTTTTTATCAAATAGGTATTGCAGAAGCTAATATGATTGGAATTGCAGCTGGTTTGACTATTGGGGGGAAAATTCCATTTACTGGGACATTTGCCAACTTTTCAACTGGTAGGGTTTACGATCAAATCAGACAATCTGTTGCTTACTCAGATAAGAATGTTAAAATATGCGCCTCCCATGCGGGCTTGACATTAGGAGAAGATGGTGCTACACACCAAATTCTTGAAGATATAGGTTTAATGAAAATGCTACCAGGAATGGTGGTCATAAACACCTGTGATTATAACCAAACTAAAGCAGCTACCATTGCAATAGCAGATTACCATGGTCCTGTTTACTTGCGTTTCGGTAGGCCTGCAGTAGCTAATTTTACTCCACCAGATGCACCTTTTGAAATTGGAAAAGCCCTTTTGTTGCAAGAAGGGACAGACGTCACTATTGTAGCCACCGGACACCTAGTTTGGGAGGCTTTAATTGCAGCAGAGGAGTTAGCAGAAAAAGGGATCAGTGCAGAGGTTATTAATATACACACGATTAAACCATTAGACGAAGCTGCTATTTTAGCTTCTGTAGTAAAAACATCTTGTATTGTTACTGCAGAAGAACACAATATCTTAGGTGGTTTAGGAGAAAGTGTTGCAAGAACTTTGGCTTCAAAACATCCTGTACCACAAGAATTCATTGGAACAAATGACACTTTCGGAGAGAGTGGTACACCAGCACAACTCATGGAGAAATATGGATTGAACGCAGCGGCCATTACAAAGGCTTGTGGAAAAGTAATAAAACGCAAATAAAATCGTTTTACCATACAAATGTCTAAAGGCGTATTTTAATTCTTACAAAAGATCTTAAAATGCGCCTTTTACTTTAAAATATAATTTACGATGAAAAAAATATTATTTATTGGAGTGGCCTTAATCACTTTTCAAGGCTTTGCACAGAAAGAAACAGGGATAGGAATTAAAGTTGGCGTAAATTACAATCAGAATGGCAATTTAAAAACTGCTGTAAGTAGCGCTGCAAGCGATATTATTTCTGGCTCGGATCAAAAAATGGGCTATCATCTTGGTCTTTATGCTAAAATGGATTTACCAATTTTTTACCTCAGACCTGAATTGATTTTCACTCATACCAAAAGTGCTTATGACTTTTCAGGAGAAAATGGAGTGTATAGTCAATCAAAAATAGACCTTCCTATTCTATTAGGCTATGAGATTATAAGTCCTCTACATGTTTTTGCAGGCCCATCTATTCAATTGGTATTAGGTAATGATTTTGACTTGAATAATGTTGCTCTAACAAATCTAGAAAAAAATACCACCATTGGTTTTCAATTTGGCGCTGGTATAAACCTAGGACGTTTAGGATTAGATGTAAGGTTTGAGAGGGGATTAAGTCCAAATCAAATCTCATTGATCAACAACAATATCACCACTATTTCAGAAAGTTTTATTGACACTAGGCCCACCCAAGTGATCTTTGCGCTTTCATATGCCTTATAAACATAAAGAAATATTTAAAAAAAAAGCCCTGCAATATGCAGGGCTTTTTTTAATCTTTATCTAAATAGTCCGGAATACCGTCCCCATCTGAATCTGTAAATGTGATGGAACCGTCTGCATTAATAACAATTTCTTCCCTGGTGGGAATACCATCTCCGTCGTCATCTGAATCTACATGATTGGCTAGTGCAGGTTGAAAACTACTGGCTTCCTCGTCTGCATCTGTGTTGTCATTACCCAAAATTCCATCCCCATTGAGGTCTTCTAATATAGAGGGAATACCGTCATTATCATAATCTGTATCTAGTACAAACTTACCTAATTCAATAGAAAACATTAATGGTGTATATGCTGGAATAACTCCTGAGCTAGAATTGTAATAACCCAGCGCAGAAGGAAAAACGAACAAGCCAATACCACTGTCCGAGAAAGTTGTTGTGCCATCGGGATGGTTCTCAACATTAAGACCAGATTTAAGCTTGTTTACACCCAATTGATACCCCCTTATGGTAAAAGGAAGGTATTGCCAGAGAAAACTGGCAGATGCGTCAAATGATTTACCATTTAAAAAACTTCCCTCGTACTTAATAAGCGTAGAGTCTGCAATAGTAGGAGAGATTCCACTAGCGCCCTCTCTTACAACCAAATAATAGTAGGTATGGTTCACGACCTCTTTTGTATCTAAACCATAGTAATCAGAATCAATTGCAATGGTTTCAGATTGCATCATTTGAGAAAGAGGGGTTTTATTGGCATTATCTCCAGCAAGTGTGTCTACCCTCACTTTAAAGTCAAAACCAACAGGTGGATTTTGAAAAGATTCGTAATTATAAAAGTGTGTCTCCAAAAAAGCAGAAATATCTTCGGCATTGGTTGGTTCTACCTCACTTAAATTTAACGGAGGTACTAATTCTACGCCTACTATTTCATTTTTCTTACAGGAAATAGCAGTGAGTAATACAAAAGCAAAAAGGAATAAAGTATTCTTAGACATTTAGAATCATTTTAAGGGCCACAAGATACAATTTTCCCTTATTTTTGTCAGAGACATTAACAAAAATTTTGTATTGTTTATGCGTTTAGACAAATACCTGTGGGCCCTGAGATATTTTAAGACCAGAAACATTGCTTCAGAAGCGTGTAAGAAGGGACAGATCAGGGTTAATGATCAAATTGCCAAGCCTTCTAGGGAAGTTTATCCTATGGATAAACTACTCATTCGAAAAAATCAGATAAATTTTCAATGTACTGTACTAGATATTCCCAGTAGTCGATTAGGGGCTAAACTCGTGGACATGTACCGTAAGGACACCACCCCATTAGAGGCATTAGAACAACACAAAGTAGCTGCACTGGCTCAAGAACATTACAGGAAAAGTGGGACTGGAAGACCCACAAAGAAAGAAAGAAGAGACCTATCTGACTACGCCCAAGAGAATGAAGAAAACACCGATTGGGAATAAGAATACAGCATACTATGAATACAAATCAAGACTTAAGCAAAGCCTATTGGGAAAAGAGATACAACAAGCAGGAAACTGGTTGGGATATTGGAGGTATTTCTCCTCCTATGAAATTTGCCATAGACCAATTGGCCTTTCAATATCCAGAACAAAAAGATTTAAGCATCTTAATTCCTGGTGCTGGCTTAGGACATGAAGCCATTTATTTGCACCAAAAAGGGTATACTAATGTTCATGTTTTGGATATTGCTAAAAAACCATTAGCAGAAATTGCCCTTAATTACCCAGATTTCCCGAGCCATCACTTGCACTGTGAAGACTTTTTTAATTTTAAAAAAGATACATTTGATATTATTTTTGAACAAACGTTTTTTTGCGCCATACCACCTAGCTCCAGAGAAATGTACGTCCTAAAAATACATGAATTATTAAAGCCAAAAGGTATTTTAACTGGCCTGTTTTTTAATTTTCCCTTAACTGATCAAGGACCTCCATTTGGAGGAAGCATAGAAGAATATTTGGATTTATTTGACCCTTATTTTTTAATAAATTTTATGGAAACTGCTCAAAATTCAATAAAACCTAGAGCAGAGAAAGAACTCTTCTTTATATTTGAAAATAGATCGCAAAAACAAGCTTAAACATCTACAACATGTCACATCAAATATTAACACACCGAGAGATTGCCCATAAAATTCAGAGAATTGCATATCAAATCTATGAATCTAATGTAAATGAAAAGGAAATTATAGTGGCAGGTATAATAGGCACTGGACTTGAATTTGCAAAAAAAATTAGTCATGTTCTTCAAGAAATCACCGATGCTACTATTTTACTTTGTGAATTAAAAATGGACAAAAAAAACCCGCTTAAGGGTGTAAGCACCTCTATTGATAAAAGGAATTATGAAAATAAATCAGTGGTATTAGTGGACGATGTTTTAAATTCAGGAAGCACTTTGATTTATGGGGTACATCATTTTCTTCAAGTGCCTCTGAAACAAATTAAAACAGCCGTTTTAGTCAATAGAAATCACAAGAAATACCCAGTGAAAGCAGATTTTAAAGGAATTTCACTTTCCACTTCATTACACGAACACATTGAGGTAAGATTCGAAAAGGACAATGACGCAGTGTATTTAAAGTAATCTTTTTAACTAATCTATAACTACTTTATCTTGCTAAGGCTTACTTTGCTACTTTTTTTATTAAGTATCCTTATAGCTACTTTATTTCACTAAGGTTTCCTATGGCTGCTCTATTTTACTAATAATTTTTTGAGAGATTTCATAGGGTGCTTGTCCAAGTACAGGGAAAACTAAATGCGCTTGTTCATAAAAGGGTGCCCTTTCAAAAAGATGTTTTCCTAAAAACTCCGGCAATTGCGCTTTATCTAAACCTGCAATTAGTGGCCTTTGATCCATTTCATCTTCTAGACGAGTTACTAATTCCGGTATAGAAAGCTTTAAATACAATACAATGCAATTGGAAAAAGCTTTCATCTTTTCCATATTATCACCAAAACAAGGGGTTCCCCCTCCTGTAGACAAAACAAATGAGTCCTCAGAATTTCCCAAATGAATAAGGGCTTCTCGCTCTGCCTTTCTAAAAAAAACCGCCCCCTTAGTTTTAAACAGATCTGTAACGGACATCTCGTACTTTTCAGAGATATAGTGATCTAAATCTATAAAAGGAATGGCTAAACTTTCAGCTAAAAGTTTCCCAGTGGTTGTTTTACCACTTCCCATATACCCTACCAATACAACTTTCATTTTTTATTTACTTCTACAGACACAAAGTTACATTTCTTCAGAGGTTTTATAGCAAAAAGTCACACACAAAAGCATTACATAAAAAAAACACATTCTATTTCAAAGCCTAATTGACTGTATAGCAGTACCCTTTTAAAAAAAACAAAAAATTATATGTAATTAGCCTTGGAAAATTAATTATTGATAGTATATTTGCACCCGCTAACAGCAATAAAGTTAGTTAATGACCTGGTAGCTCAGTTGGTAGAGCATCTCCCTTTTAAGGAGAGGGTCCTGGGTTCGAGCCCCAGCCCGGTCACAAAAAAGTTAAGTCTTGCACTTAACTTTTTTTGTTTGCAGTCTTTTTGAACAATTTTTTGTTTCTTTAGTATGCAGATGCTCACGTGGTGAAATTGGTAGACATGCCATCTTGAGGGGGTGGTGTCCTATGGACGTGCTGGTTCGAATCCAGTCGTGAGCACATCGAACCTTCAACCTTTATTGGTTGGAGGTTTTTTATTTGTTTTCACATTAAAAGCGTGATTGCTTAATATACGGAACCTTATGGAGATGAATTAAAAAGGTGACTTATGTAGAGTCGGTTTTCAGTACCCCAATTCAGTTCATCGGGCTGAGAAAGATCAATACCATCGGAATACACCAAGCTATCAAGGTGATGCATCTCTCAGCGATTGCCTACAAACCTAAAAAACACCTGAAATTCATTGGAAAACACACAGAGAAGTAGGGTAGAATGTATTTGTATATCAATTTTACAATTAACGATGTTTACTTAAATTACCGCAAACGTTTGTGCATAAGAATAGTTGCGTGGGTTGGCACGAAACATTACAAATATGATATTATTTATAAATTCTGCGATTATTTTCCAAATAGGCGAAATCAATAAGAAATTTAAACCAAGGAAAGTTTATTTAAACTGGAGATAAGAAACACTACCAGAAAGATTAATTAACAAAATCTTTTATTGGTTCAATTTTAAAATTACAACAGAAAAATCAACATTATAAATAGCATTAGGATTGCATTCTAATTATTTTTATTTAAATTGTGCAGTAAAGCTTTAAATAGGTATTTATGAAAAAAATTCTAATGCTTATAAATTTAGTGTTTTTCACCTTTAGTAGTTGTGTTGCTGATAGTGACAAAATAATACAGAAAGAATTTTTTTTTCTAAAGAAATTAATGATATAAACACTAAAAACATTGGTATAAATCATGAAAATTCTATTTTTTTAGAAGGAAAGTTTAAAATAATTAAGCCTTCAAAAAATCAGTTAGCAATCTACACAGAAACAAAGGAAACAAGACATATATTCTTATTTAATCAAGTTGATGAATTGTTTGATATTGAAAAAAATATATCAAAATTATCATACTTAAAGGATGGAATATTATTAAATGACGATTTATTTCTAGGAATTGAAGGAAATGTAAATAAAATTATGCATCAGCATATAATGAAACTATCAAAAAATAATACTTTAGAAAAAATTGAAAATTTTAAAATGTTATCTCACTATAGCTTTCTTAAGGATAATATGAAATTTAAAGATTTATCAATAGAAAATTTAGTCTTTGAAATTTCAGCAAGCATAGAACTATCTCATGAAGGAGACTGTAAGGCTGGAGGAGAAGGTGCAACTTCCTGTAGCCTTGGTAGTGGGGCTACTGGTTGCTCAGTTTCTTGTGGTTCAGGATACTATGCCTGTTGTGTTTATACTCCTATGGGTCCAAATGATTGTCATTGTGATAAAAAATCTTAGTCTATAATCACATTTGAGATTTCTGATTCTAGGAGTCTCAAAAATTTAAGAAAGCAAGTCAAAATAAAATAACACTATAGAAATTAACTTCTATGTTTTAAATAAGATTGTGTTGGGAAAAATGATAAGGGTAAGTGGTTGCCAATTATTAATTCAATAAATACTTTAAGGTCCTTTAAGTTTTCAAACAACTTAAATATCTCTTAAAAACTCCATCATTTTTTTCGAAAATAGGTCTTTAGGGTGCACTGAAAAATATTATACTTCACCTAAGCGACTTCCATAAGAAGTCGCTTTTTTTTGTCTGCTGAACTACAAAAGATTTACTACATTTAATCATGTATTAAATCATGAAATTGATCATTTGTGGCTACACCAAAAAAAGTTTCAATCATAGGTGGCGGAATTCAAGGACTATGTACCGCTTATTACCTCAACAAACAAGGCCTTGAAGTAAGCATTTTTGAACCAAAAACAGCAGAGACAGGTGCCTCATATGTAAATGCTGGCTACCTTACCCCCAGCCATATTATTCCATTAGCAGCTCCAGGAATGATTGGCAAAGGATTAAAGTGGATGCTAAATTCAAGTAGTCCTTTTTATGTTAAACCAAGAATAGAGCGTAATTTCTTAAAGTGGTCATGGCGGTTTTACAAATCGAGTACACTACAAAAAGTAACTGCCGCCATACCTGTAATAAAAGAGATAAACCTGCTCAGTGAACAGTGTTTCAAAGAAATTAAATTAGATGGTGATTTAGGAGACTTTCAATTGGACCATCATGGGCTACTCATGCTCTATAAAACAAAATCTGCAGCAAAGTCAGAAAATGAAGTGGCCAAAAAAGCGGCTAGCCTTGGCCTAAAGGTGAGCTATCTGGATCAGAAAAAATTAAATAACCTACAACCTCAACTAAGCGAAGACATTATAGGGGGTATATTGTATGACTGTGACAGCCACACTACACCCACAGAAATAATGCCTAAGCTAAAAAAGAGACTCCAAGATTCTGGGGTCAAGTTCATCACAGAAAAAGTGTGCCGTTTTGAACAAAATAAAAATGAACTTACCGCTATTGTCACAAACAAAAACAAATACCCTACAGAAGAGGTCGTTATAGCTGCAGGAGCGTGGAGTGGCCAACTAGCCAAACAGCTACACATAGATTTATCATTAGAGGCAGGAAAAGGTTACAGAATAGATGTTCACAGAGAGACCGGTATAAAAATACCCGCCATACTCATGGAAGCAAAAGTAGCCGTGACCCCAATGAAAGGATTTACACGTTTTGCAGGAACCATGGAATTATCCGGCATCAATACAACTATTAGGAAAGAGCGGGTCAATGCCATTGTTAAAGCAGCAGAGGCCTATTACCCTGGGCTTAAAATCACAGCTGCTGAAAAAGAGGCAGCCGCTTCAGGAATGCGTCCCGTTTCTCCAGACGGGCTTCCATACATTGGAAGGCCCAAAGCCATAAAAAATCTATGTTTCGCAACAGGTCATGCCATGATGGGATGGAGTCTTGGACCAGCCACAGGTAAATTAATTTCGGAAATTATTTTAAATAAAAAACCCAGTATGGATCTAACACCCTTTGATCCTAACCGAAAATTCTAATCCCTAGATCTAATTCTAATCTAGCGACCTAATTTTAACTGCTTTAAACCATACCCCAGAACCGTGATCTTGTAGGGCTAAATATCCTTTATTGGCCTTACCATAGTCCGGGTAATCTGTCCATTTTCCGCTGTTTCTAAGCAGCTCCCATTCTGGTGTAAATTTATCAAAAGACACTATTAAAGCACCGTTTAGGTAATGAGACACCCTACCATGATCGAAAATAATACGACTGCTATTCCATTCCCCTATGGCATTCAGGCGTTTGGCGTCGTTAGCAATATGCATGGCGTAATTTGCGCCTGTTTTTTGCCAATCTTCAATCGGTGAAGGAAATCCAACGTCATCCAAAAGCTGATACTCCGGTGCAGTCTGGTAGGGAGAATGATAAATGGTGTCTTCTATTACATGATAAAAAACACCGCTATTGCCTTCTGGACTTATTTTCCAAGACCAGGAAAGCTCAAAATTCTCATACATTTTAGAAGAAATAATATCACCTCCCACATCTCCAGCCAACCCTAAGCAACTGATGATGCTATCAGAAATTTGCCAATTAGAAGGCAGTGAGGCTTGGTTATAGCCACGCCATTTTTCTGCAAACATTAAAGATTCCCAAGAATCATTTTCATTTAAATCTTCTACATCTGTTAAACCAACTTTGGGTTCAATATTAGAAAGAACAACTTTATTTTGATTGTTTTTACAACTGATTTGGCCTGCTAAAAGCAGCCCGATACCCCATAAATAAATCTTTTTCATTACTTATTTTTTTAATTTCATGTTTTTAGGATCCCATAAAATGGCCTTGTCCTGATAGTAACTGTCATTACATGCTAAGGCTGGTGCAGCTGCCCTGTAACCGAAAACAGCGTCTTCTACCACCGATTGTCCGCCTCTAATTGCAGTAAGCCAATTACCAAAATGATCGTGATGTGCCCCTAGGTAACCTTTTTCTGCTTCATACACAATCTCCTCTTGAGGCTTCATTTTTTTTCTAGCAACTGTGTTAGAAAAACTACTATCTTTTGCTTGAGTAGCCAAATAGGGGTCTGTCTCAAAACTTTCTGCATTTCTCCTCACAATTACTTTATCCCATTGCACATCCATAGCGCCTTCACTACCAACAATGCGCAAATAAGTAGTTCCAGAGGTGCCATCTACAAAATTACATCTTAACGAGAGATTAAAAGCAGGGTGCTGCGGGGTTTCAGGATAGTCAAATACCCCTAACATTACATCTGGCACCTCTCTCCCATCATTCCAGTATCTAAGGCCTCCGGAAGCGTAAATCTGATCAGGTCCATAAGAATTAGTGATAAAGTGTAAGCTAGAAAATAAGTGCACAAATAAATCTCCTGACATTCCTGTGCCGTAATCTCTGTAATTTCTCCATCTAAAAAAACGCATTGGATCAAAATCCCTCTTGTGGGTGTTACTCAAAAAAGTATCCCAATCTACAGTTTCAGTAGAAGCGTCTTCTGGGATATTGTATTGCCAAGCTCCTGTAGGGCTTCTTCTGGCCCAAAACCCTTCTGCATAATTAATATCTCCTATGGCACCTTGCGCCAATAGCTCTCTAGCTTTTTCATTTCCAAGAGAGGAAAGTCCCTGACTACCCACCATAAAAACTTTTCCAGTTTTTCTTTGTGCATTTATAACATCGTATCCTTCCTCCAAACTGTGAACCATAGGTTTTTCACAATACACATGTTTTCCAGCATACATAGCATCTATAGAAATTTGCTTGTGCCAATGATCAGGTGTTCCAATAATAACTGCGTCTACCTCGGGAAGAGCGAGTATTTCCTTATAATCTCTTGTAGTGAAAATGTCATTCCCCCATCTAGAGGTAGCCGTGTCCAAGTGACCTTGATATAGGTCACAAACAGCGACTAATTTCACACCAGCATGCGCTAAAACAGCATAGGTGTCTTGTGTTCCCATTCCCCCAGCCCCTATGAGAGCGATCTGGATTGTTGAATTTTTTGATAAAAGACCTGAGTTATAACTTCTTTTGAGCGTATGTATAGAACTTACAGATAGAAGTGAGGGGGTAGTAGCTAGCGCCATACTCCCTATGGAGAATTTTTGAACAAACTGCTTTCTACTCCACCCAAAACTAGAGGGAGCGTTTGATGATAGATTTGGTTTTTTCATAATACAAACTTGGTTGGTTGGTCGGTATTAAGTTATAAAAAATACGGCATAAAAAACTCCTGCACTTCCAAAACATAATTATTGTTTAATATTAATTAAAAATAGATAAACAAATTAGATTAAAATTGTAACTTTGTTTAAGTTCAAAAAAATCAAATGAGTTTAGTAAAAAAGACCTTTAGCATAAAAGATCTGGAAAATCTATCTGGGATAAAAGCCCATACCATAAGGATTTGGGAGAAAAGATACAACCTCCTTAGTCCTGAGCGCACCCAGACAAATATAAGAATGTATAGCCTTTTGAGTCTACAGAAACTCTTAAACATAACGCTATTGTATGAGAATGGACTGAAAATTTCAAAAATTGCTCAACTAAAAAACGAAGAAATTCCTCTAAAAGTCAGGGAAATTATAGACGAGAAGTCCGTCAAAAACAATATGATGAATGCATTTAAGCTATCCATGATTAATTTTGACCAAAACTTGTTTTACAGCACTTACAACCAATTGGTGGTAGATTTAAGTTTTAGAGAAATTTTCAAAGAATATTTTATTCCACTACTTCAAGAATTGGGTTATTTGTGGCAATCTAATACCATTAGTACGACCCATGAGCATTTCATAACAAATTTAGTCAAGCAAAAGGTTTACACAAACACAGAAAAAGTACATAGGTCTGAATATGTGAACAACAAATCATTTGTACTGTTTTTACCTGAAAATGAGATTCACGAACTAGGCATTTTATATCTCAATTATGAATTGAATCTCAGGGGGTATAAAAGTATATTTTTAGGACAGAGTGTTCCTATAGAAAACTTAGAGCCTTTGATTGCCAGTAATGAGTTTGTTGAATTTATTGCTTATGTGACCGTAGAACCTTCAAAAGAGAAAATTGATAAATACTTACAAAAATTCAAAAAGAAAATATTAGATAAAAAAGACTGTAGGCTGTCTCTTTTGGGTTTTCAAACGCAGTTTGTAGATCTAAATACTAAACCAGAAAACGTAGGTGTATACAGAGGTTTCGAAGATTTAATCGAAACCTTAAATTTATAATAAATGAAACATATTAGCATAATAGGATCTGGTTTCTCTGCATTATCTGCCGCTTGTTATTTAGCAAAAGCAGGACACAGTGTAGATGTATACGAAAAAAATAATACGGTTGGCGGAAGAGCCAGACAATTAAAGAGGGAGGGCTTTACATTTGATATGGGACCAAGTTGGTACTGGATGCCTGATATTTTTGATAAGTTTTTTGTAGATTTTGATCAAAAAACATCTGATTATTATCAGTTAGATAAGCTTAGTCCTGCTTATAAGGTGTATTTTAACCAAGGGGATTTAACCATTGGAGATAGTTTAGAGAAAATCATTCAAGCCTTTGAAGAAATTGAAGTGGGAAGTGGTGCTAAACTGGAGAAATTCATAGCGGAAGCACAAGACCATTACAGGATTGCAATAGATAAAATAGTTTTAAGACCCGGTTTATCTCCACTCGAATTGGTTACGCCCGAAACCATTACTAGGGTAGATAGATTCTTCACAACAATCAGTCAAAGAGTAAGAAAAGATTTTAAGAATCCCAAATTAATAGCAACACTTGAGTTTCCAGTATTGTTTTTAGGAGCAAAACCTAATCAAACACCCTCTTTCTATAGTTTTATGAATTTTGCGGATTTTGGTTTGGGCACTTGGCACCCTAAAGGTGGTATGTATGAGATTGTTTTGGCTATGGAAAAATTAGCGATTTCATTAGGAGTCAATATAAACACCAATAGTCCAGTAGATAAAATAATTGTAAAAAATAAGAAAGCTGTAGGAATTTCCGTGAAAGGAAAAGATATTATGTCTGATGTTGTATTGAGTGGTGCAGATTATCACCATTCAGAAACCTTATTAGACCCATCTTTCAGGCAGTATTCAGAGGCCTATTGGGATAAGAAAACCTTTGCCCCCTCCTCTCTACTATTTTATGTAGGATTCAATGAGAGGGTGCCAAATGTGGAACACCATAACCTATTCTTTGATAGTGATTTCACAAAACATGCAGAAGAAATATACGACAATGCTGTTTGGCCTTCTGATCCATTGTTTTACGCCAATTTCCCCTCCATTTCTGACCCTTCTATGGCCCCGGAAAATTGTGAAACAGGTTTTTTCTTAATTCCAATTGCTCCAGATTTAGAAGACAATGAATCGTTAAGAGCACAATATTTTGATAAAATAATGGACAGGTTTGAACTTAAAATTGGCAAAAACATTCGCAAAAATATTATCTTTAAAGATTCTTTTTGCGTGAAAGACTTTAAAGAAAGTTATAACTCATACAAAGGAAATGCCTATGGTATGGCCAACACTTTAATGCAGACTGCTTTTTTAAGGCCAAAACTAAAAAGTAGTAAAGTGCGAAATTTATATTTCACAGGCCAACTTACGGTTCCAGGACCAGGTGTTCCACCAGCACTTATTTCTGGAAAAATTGTGGCAGACCTTATTTCAAAAAAATAATACGGATGAAAAGCCTATTTGACCAAGTCTCATATAGATGCAGTAAGCAAGTTACTGAATCATATAGCACCTCATTTTCACTTGCCACTAAAATGCTAGATATTAGTATAAGGCAAGACATTTATAACATCTATGGTTTTGTGAGATTTGCAGACGAAATTGTAGATAGTTTTCATGATTATGACAAGGCTTCTCTGTTTAAAAGATTTGAAAATGATCTAGCCAATGCTTTTAAAGAGAAGATCAGTCTAAACCCTATTCTAAATGCTTTTCAACATACATTTCATAAGTACGAAATTCCTATGGATCTGGTTTCTGCCTTTATGAAAAGTATGAAAATGGATTTAACTAAAGAGGCTTATATTACAGAAGAAGAATACAAAGAATACATCTATGGCTCTGCAGATGTTGTAGGACTTATGTGCTTAAAGGTTTTTGTTAAAGGAAACATGGAACAGTACAACAATTTAAAAGATGCCGCAATGGCTTTAGGGTCTGCCTTTCAAAAGGTAAACTTTCTCAGAGATCTTAAGGCAGACTTTGAAGGACTCAATAGAACCTACTTTCCTAACACAAATCTAAAGGCCTTAGATGAAGCGGCAAAGGCGAGGATCATAGAAGAAATTCAAGAAGATTTTTCAAATGGATTGGCAGGAATAGTTTTACTTCCTAAAGAAGTGAAATTTGGGGTATATACTGCCTACATATATTATTATAAATTACTTAAGAAACTAAAGAACACGCCTCCATTAGAAATAAAAAACACTAGAATTAGGGTAGCTAATCATCAAAAGATTGGACTGTTGTTAAAATCTTATTTGAGTTGTAAATTTAACCTAGTTATTAAACCTTCATAAATAAAAAAAAATGCATCTACTTTATTGGATTTTATGCTTTATTGCTACGTTTTGTATTATGGAATTCATGGCTTGGTTCTCGCATAAATATATCATGCATGGGTTTTTATGGCATTTACATGAAGACCACCATAAAAAAGACCACGACAACTGGTTTGAGAGAAATGACACTTTCTTTATTTTTTATGCGGTCGTTAGTATGGGCTTTATAATAACTGCAGAAAACACTTCTTTTTGGCAAGGATGGCCCATTGGATTGGGTATTATGGCTTATGGTTTTACTTATTTCATGGTACACGACATTTTTATACACCAACGCTTTAAATGGTTTAGAAACGCAAATAACAAATACGCAAAAGGAATTAGAAGGGCTCATAAAATTCACCACAAACATTTAGGAAAAGAACATGGAGAGTGCTTTGGAATGTTGTTTGTCCCCTTTAAATATTTCAAATAATGCAAAAAAAGGCCATTGTTATTGGCGCAGGTATAGCTGGATTAGCTTGTAGCTTAAGATTGCAAAAAAAAGGCTATCAGGTAACTGTTATTGAAAGAAATAGTTATACGGGTGGTAAAATGAATGTGCTGAAAAAAGATGGATATAGATTTGATCTTGGTCCCTCATTATTTACTATGCCAGAATTGGTGGAATCTCTTTTTGAATTATTTGAAAAGCCAGTTGATAATTACTTTACTTATAAAAAAGAGTCTGTAATTTGTCATTATTTCTGGCCTGATGGAAGCTTCTTTAAGGCATCGGCGGAGCCAGAAAAATGGATCAAAGAAGCTGCAGATTTTTTCGAAACACCCTCAGAAATTTTAAAAGACTATTTAGATAATAGTGCCAAAAAATACGCTTTAACCGCTCCAATTTTCTTAGAAAAATCACTGCATGATTGGAACACATACTTTAGTACTCATACACTAAAAGCTATTTTTAATTTAGGCGCTTTAGATCTATTTAGTTCACTAGACAAACACCATAAAAATATATTTACAAATAAAAAGCTCATACAATATTTTAACAGGTTTGCCACCTATAATGGCTCCTCTCCCTTCAAGACTTCTGCTATTATGAGTATGATTCCTCATTTAGAAATGCACAAAGGGACTTATTTCCCAACAGAGGGTATGCATGCTATAGGACAATCGCTTTTTCGATTGGCCAAAGATGTGGGAGTCCGTTTTCTACTTGAAACCCCCGTACTTAAAATTAATGTCAAAAACAATAGCGCAAAGGGGGTGGAAATATCCGTAAATGGAGAAAACCAACACTTAGAAGCAGACGTGGTAGTTTCCAATGCAGATGTGTTTCACACCTATGAAAAACTACTTCCAACCATTCGAACACCTAAGAGAATTGTCCAAGAGGAGAGATCGAGTTCTGGGCTCATATTTTATTGGGGTATTGCTACCACTTTCCCTTCCTTAAACCTTCATAATATTTTTTTCAGTGATGACTATGAAAGTGAATTCAAAGAAATATTTGAAAAACACACCCTGCCTTCTGATCCAACAATTTATGTAAATATAAGTTCAAAGGAAAAACCTTCGGACGCCCCTGAAAATTGTGAAAATTGGTTTGTCATGGTCAACGCCCCAGCCAATAAAGGTCAGGACTGGGAAGATTTAAAACAAAAAATCAAGCATACAATTATCCAGAAATTATCTAATATATTGGGGGTTAATATATCTGACTATATTGTCTGTGAAGAAATTCTAGACCCAATTGGTATAGAAAAAAGCACTAGTGCATACCAAGGTGCCCTTTACGGCACTTCAAGTAACGATCCTAAAGCAGCATTTTTAAGACAATCTAATAAAAGCCATATTGATAATTTATTTTTTTGCGGTGGATCTGCACATCCTGGTGGTGGAATTCCGCTATGTCTTCAGTCTGCAAAAATTACGGCTGATCTAGTTCCAGCAATTTAATCCAAGACAATTAAATTTTGTAGAAAATTTCATGATTTAAATTTGATCCAATACCATAGAATGTTGCTAGAGTAAAAATTATTTAAAAATCACTAACTAAAATTAAGACAAAAAAAAACATAGATGACAAAGACTATTGAAAGACAAATTGAACCTAAAACAAGTTTGGCTATTGGTTTGGTTTGGCTATTCAACATTACGGCAATCATTGGTATTGGATTAGGACACCAAGAATGGTTTATTGAGAAAACATATGTGAATATGCTGCTTTACACTGTTTTTTTATTCGCACTATTCCCTATAAACACCTCTCGAAATATATTCCTTTTCACCTTGGCGTTTCTAATTGGCATGTCTAGTGAATGGATTGGTGTACATACCTCTTGGCTTTTTGGCAGTTACTTCTACGGTGAAAATTTAGGGGTTAAGTTAGGTGGCGTACCGCTACTTATTGGTGTAAACTGGGCTGTGCTTAGTCTAATATCGGCAGATCTCGTACATAAATTAAATACCTCTAAATACACTAAAGCACTATTTGCTGCAAGTCTCATGGTGGGCTTAGACCTATTTATGGAATACTCAGCAGCTTCACTAGACTTTTGGTACTTTGAGGGTGGGCTAGCGCCTTTAAAAAACTACTTGAGCTGGTTTGCAGTGGCATTTGTGATTCAGCTGATTATAAACGACAGCTATTCTCATGGAAATAGAAAGTATTCGCTACATCTAATCCTAAGTCAATACGCTTTTTTCGCGGCTTATTTATTGCTTCAGTAACGAGGACAATTCTGCTATAAAATCTGGTTTGTCCCAATCGCTAATTCGTGAGGTTTCTAACACTATTTTACCTTTTGAACTAATGACATAAGTTGTGCCTAAATCCATACTTTTAAAAGGGCTTTTATCTTCCACTACCCTATAAGTAATAGGAAATGTAAAGTCTTGTT
The DNA here is from genome assembly GCA_018401115.1 of Flavobacteriaceae bacterium. Lineage (GTDB taxonomy): Bacteria > Bacteroidota > Bacteroidia > Flavobacteriales > Flavobacteriaceae > MAG-120531. The sequence goes on from JAGYKX010000005.1 coordinate 783,278, forward strand.
TTTTAATGAACTGCCTTACGGGATCGCGTTCCTCATCTGTAACAATAAGAAAGACAATATCATTGCCAAAACGCTTGTAAAGCCTTTCAATACTTTCTAGCGAGGCCTTTGAAGGCAAATGCCAAGAGGCCCAAAATGATACAAAAACAAGCTTTCCTTTAGACTGCTCTAAAGAAAAAAAGTTCCATTCCTTATCTTTCAACCTCCATTGATAGGTGGGGAGTTCGTATTGATCGTCAATGCTTAAAAAGCTTGGTGTTGGCGCGAGTAATTTAGTCAAGAGTAATTTACCTTGACTCCCCAGTGGTGAATACATGAGTAACAACACTAGTCCAATAGCAATAAGTATTAGGACAGATTTTAACTTCATTGTATAAAATTAAAAAAACACTCCATACTAGATGGAGTGTTTTTTTATTGATTGGACTACTTATACCTAGGCAGCGTTCTCCTTTTTAATTACATTTAAAGCAGACCCTGATCTAAACCAAGCTATCTGTGAATCATTGTAAGTATGATTTACTTGAATAGTGTGAGCATTTCCATCTGAATGTTTAATTTCAATAGTCAATGGTTGCCCAGCTTGAAATGAAGCAATATCTACAAAGTTAAAGGTGTCGTCTTCTTTGATTAAATCGTAATCAGACTCATTTGCAAAAGTTAAGGCTAACATCCCTTGCTTTTTAAGGTTTGTTTCGTGAATACGTGCAAACGATTTAACGAGCACTGCTGCAACACCAAGATGTCTTGGTTGCATTGCTGCATGTTCTCTTGAAGAACCTTCTCCATAATTATGGTCCCCTACTACAATGGTTTTAATACCAGCAGCTTTATAAGCCCTTTGTGCGTCTGGAACACCCATATATTCACCAGAAAGCTGATTTTTTACAAAATTAGTTTTCTGATTGAAGGCATTAACTGCTCCAATTAATGTATTGTTCGCAATATTATCTAAATGCCCCCTAAAGCGCAACCAAGGACCTGCCATAGAAATATGATCAGTAGTACATTTTCCCTGGGCTTTAATCAAAAGCTTCACCTCTGCTAAACTTTCGTTTTCAATGGGCTCAAATGATTCTAACAATTGTAACCTTTCTGAAGTAGGGCTTACTTTAACTGAAACTCCAGAACTATCTTCATCGGGAGCGATAAACCCAGCATCTTCTACTGCAAAACCATTTACAGGCAATTCAATACCCAGTGGCATGTCTAATTTAACGGCTTCCCCATCTTCATTAATCAAGGTGTCATTCATTGGATCGAAATCTAACCTTCCTGAGATTGCTATAGCGGCAACCATTTCTGGAGAACCTACAAAGGCATGGGTATTTGGATTACCGTCTGCACGCTTAGAAAAGTTTCTATTAAAAGAATGTACAATGGTATTTTTCTCATCGCCTTTAAGGTCACTTCTGTCCCATTGCCCAATACATGGACCACAAGCATTGGTAAAAATAGTAGCACCTACCTCTTCAAAAATCTGAAGTAGTCCATCTCTTTCTGCTGTGAATCTAATTTGTTCAGAACCTGGATTAATACCGAAATCTGACTTAGGTTTAATCTTCTTGTCAATAGCCTGTTTTGCTATAGAAGCCGCTCTTGTCAAATCTTCGTAGGAAGAGTTTGTACATGATCCTATTAATCCCCAATCTACTTTTAAAGGCCAGTCATTTGCCTTGGCCTTCTCTCCTAATTCTCCAACTGGAGTGGCAAGATCTGGTGTAAAAGGCCCATTTAAATGGGGTCTTAAAGTATTTAAGTCTATTTCAATGATCTGATCAAAGTATTTTTCTGGTTGTGCATACACTTCAGGATCTGCTGTAAGGTAATCCTTAACCTCGTTTGCAGCGTCTGCAACGTCATTTCTATCTGTAGCCCTTAAATAACGTTCCATTGAAGCGTCATATCCAAAGGTGGAGGTAGTAGCGCCAATTTCAGCACCCATATTACATATGGTGCCTTTACCGGTACAAGACAAGTTTGTTGCGCCTTCCCCAAAATATTCAACTATTGCGCCTGTTCCTCCTTTAACAGTGAGAATTCCAGCAACTTTAAGAATAACATCTTTAGCGGAAGTCCAACCAGAAATATTACCTGTTAACTTCACACCTATCAATTTAGGGAATTTTAGTTCCCATGCCATACCTGCCATTACATCTACTGCGTCTGCACCTCCTACTCCTATAGCTAACATTCCAAGACCACCTGCGTTTACAGTATGTGAGTCCGTACCAATCATCATTCCTCCTGGGAAAGCATAATTTTCTAAAACTACTTGGTGAATAATTCCCGCTCCTGGTTTCCAAAAACCTATACCATATTTGTTTGAAACAGATTCCAAGAAATTAAACACCTCTTCACTGGTACTATTAGCTACTTTTAAATCTGCCACTGCACCACTTTTAGCTTGAATGAGGTGGTCGCAATGAACTGTTGTGGGCACTGAAACTTTGGCCTTTCCGGCTTGCATAAATTGCAGCAAAGCCATTTGAGCGGTAGCATCTTGACATGCAATTCTATCTGGAGCAAAATCTACATAATCCTTACCTCTAGTAAATGCTTTATTTGGTGTGCCATCCCACAAATGGCTATATAATATCTTTTCAGACAAAGTTAAGGGTCTCCCCACTAATTCACGTGCTTGGTCTACACGCTCCGCCATTTGGGAATATACCCCTTTAATCATATCTATGTCAAATGCCATTTGATTTTGGTATTTAAGTTAATGCTGGTAAAAATAGTAAAAAGTGAGGAGTTCAAGAGCAAGAAATCGTTTTCGAAAGGAGTTTATTCAACTTTTATTAAGAAACAGTCATGTTTTTAATAAATTGACAACAAACACCCATGAAAATTATTCTTTCACCCAGTTGTTTGCGAAATCACAGTCTCTATTAGACTTACTCACACTAATGTAAGTATCCTCAATATGGGTTGCACGCCAAGCATTAATTGCTTTTAATTGCTTTTCGGTCTTAGCGAGCTCTTGAATTTTCATATAATCTCTAGCAAAATCTGCCGTATGCTCATCATACTTATTAGAGATTTTTAATATTTTGTATTTGGTCTGTCCACCTCTTGGATCTGGTTCTTCTATGGGAGATGAAATTTCATTGTCATTTAAATTACTCACTTGCTTGTAGAGACTAGGATCCATTTTAGTCAATTCAAATCTAGAGTCATAATTAGTTGGATTTCTGAGTACTCCACCGTCAAATTTAGTTTCTTTTTCGTCAGAAAAATTAAGTGCAGCTTCTGCAAAAGTAAAGGCTCCTTCCTCAATTTTCTTTTTGATATCATTTAATTCATCAATAGCCTCTTTTACAGCACTACTTGGCACTTCAGGGACCATTAAAATATGTCTTAAATCCAATTCCTGACCTCTGATTTTTTCAATGTAAATAATATGATAACCAAAGGGAGTTTCAAATGGTTCTGAAATCTCACCTTCCTGTAAAGAAAAAGCCACATCCTTAAATTCTTTAACAAAAGGAGTTTCTCTTGTCATGGCGTAAAAACCACCTTTAGATTTTGATCCAGGATCCTGTGAATATAAAATAGCCTTAACAGAAAAACTGGCATTATTGTCTTCCACATCTGCTTTTAATTCCTTGAGCTTGTCTATCACTTTTTGCTTCTCTTCATCAGGCGCTTTAGGGATTTTTACAATTTGAGAAATCTCTAACTCAGCACCAAACACAGGGCGCTCTTCTTTAGGGATGTCGTTAAAAAACTGCCTTACTTCCTCTGGAGTAATTTCTATCTCCTCTACTACCTTAGTTTGCATTCTTTCAGAAAGCATTCTGAGTTTATTAATTTTATATAATTCTTGTCTAAAACTCTCTTCATCTTCTTTTTTATACACTTTAAGCACGCGATCCAAAGAACCTGCCTGTGAAATCAACTGTTGCAACTGGCGTTCCCCAATAGCGGCAATTTCGTCGTCTGAAATAAGCACACTATCTTGAACTGCTTGGTGTGCAAAAAGACGGTCTTCCATGAGTTTACCTAGGAGTTGGCAACGATTTACATCTTGATCAGATACTCCTTGACTTTTTAAGTCTATCAGTGTTTTTTCAATATCAGACTCTAATATAACATAATCCCCTACTACAGCTGCAATACCGTCCAGCTTTATTCGTTTGAATGCCTGTTTAACTTCAGATTGAGTCAATGAATCCATTGACTGAGGCGGTTCTACCTGACTGTCTTGCACCGCTAAATTGTCCTGAGCCATTAAGGTCAATGAACACATAAATAATAGCGCTGCACTTATAAAACGAGTGTGTTTAATGGTAAATTTCAAGTTCTTTATTTTTAATAGCTTCATCAATTATATCTCTTTCTATTTGTCTCAGAAACTCCTGTTTCTTTCTGATTTTCAAAATTTGCTCCAAGGTGGGTTTCACATAACTTAAAGGGGCTATGTCATTCACTTCTAAAACTTCTTGGACTTGTCCCAAATATACCCCTAATGAATCCCGTAATTCAAAAAATTGTGATTTTTTTAAATATATTTCTTCATTATCTAGCGCCAATGGACCTATTTCCTTGACTATTCTTGTCAAAGGAACCCATATGGAGTCATTTAGATTCAATTTATTAAATTGAATGCTAATGGAATCTAAATACCGTATGTCAGATTCTTCAAAAGTTTTTAACTTTCTTGCAATCAAAGCAACATCACTGTAATTTCTTGGAAGGCTTACAAATCTCAGCCGAACTAATTTTTCTTTGACTAAAAAATTTTGCTGCTCATTGGCATAAAAAGCAGCCAGCTCTTCAGAGCCAATCACTGTATCTGATCTAGAATTGACTAGTGCCTCTTTATAAGCCATTGTGTATAGGTCACTTTTGTAATTAGACACCAAGCGGTCAAAAGCTTCCATCTTTGCAACAGGCAAGTTAATTAGTGATTTCTGTATGAGCAACTCTTTAGCAGCCCATTGGTTAATATAATCATTGACTATTGCTACGGAATCTTGGGGACTAGCATTCTGATATAAATAGGATGGAATGTCTTCTAAAAGCAAGTATTGGTCAACAAGCTTTGCCACTGCGTTCTGATCAACATTTGGACGTAAAAATGACTCACAGGACTGTAAATAAAAAAGTAGGACTATTAGCCCAAAAGTTATATATGAATTTTTCCTGTTACCCATCTTACAAAAATAAAAAATTAGCTGGTCTATGGCTTGTTTATAAGCCTAAAATTAGGTTAATTTATGACTTAGACTGACACTAAAATGGAAGAAAAAATAAAATTAATCTGGGACTTCAGAGGTCCTAACGCAGCGCCCACAGCCACACATCATACCATTCATTTAAAGGAATTTTGTGAAAAAGAAAATTATCTAGAAATAGACATTGGCACTTCCCTCATTTCTGAAATGCACAGCACAGCATTTGTGGTGGTTCCAAAAGACCTCATGATTGTGTTCAGAGACGCACTAAGGCCTCACAGAGGATTAAAGATAGCCTAATAAAGACTTATGAAACCAGTTTTAAAAACAACATATCAATCCTTAAAAGGGATTGTTTTAACTGCCACTGCAACGGTTCTTTTTAGCTGCGGCAGCCATCCTAAAAACTTTGAAAACGCGCTGGATTATGCGCTGTCCAGCCCCTCTAAAAAAATTAAGAGGGTCATGGATAATCTAGAGTCTCACGAGCTTCAAATTTTATTGACAACTGTAGAAAGAGATCCTATAGAAGGTCTGGTATTTCAGGAGCATTCATTCCAATTAGACTCCTTACATTATTTTTATCCTGCAAGCACTGTGAAATTTCCTGCAGCAGTACTATCACTAGAAAAACTCACTGAATTAAATAGGTCTCACCTAGACCATTATCTGGTAGAAGGAGATACCACCATTTATAATTTTGCGGGTACGATAAATGAGATCTTCGCTGTTAGTGATAATGAAGCCAACAATAGGCTTTTTGAATTTATTGGAAGTGATTATATCAATAACAATCTAAAAAGCAAAGGTGTTCACTCACTTAGAATATTGCACAGACTCTCTACGTCAGATGCTGCTAATCCTACTACCAAGTCAATAAACCTACTCTCCAATGGGATCAAAACTATCACCATTCATTCTAACACCAATAACATCCCAACACCCTTAAAACTAAACCATCTCAAAAAAGGGATTGGCTTTATTCAGGATGGATTACCCATAGACATGCCTTTTGATTTTTCTAATAAAAATTATTTTTCACTCAGCGCCCAACACGAAATAATCAAAAGAGTCATTTTCCCTGGGGCCTTTAAAGAAACAGAACGCTTTAATATATCAGAAGAAAAACGGGATTTTTTACTGGAGTCTATGCACAAACTACCAAGAGAACAAGGCTATGATCCAAAAATCTATTATGATAGTTACGGTAAGTTTCTTTGGTATGGAGACACTAAGAAACAATTACCCAAGCATATAAAAATCTACAATAAAGTAGGGTATGCCTACGGCACCCTCACAGATTGCGCTTATATAGAAGATAGTAGAAATAACTTGTCTTATTTTGTGAGCGCCACCATTTTAGTCAATCAGAACGGCATATTCAATGACAACAACTACGAGTATGACAGCGTAGGAATTCCATTTCTAGCGGAACTAGGAAGACAAATTCATACATACGAAAAATACAGAAAAAAACATCCAAGCATCTCTATGACCAAAGGGCAGTAGATCTTTTAAAAAGAGCTCTAAAAGCCTATTTTTTCCTGTGGCGCTACGTTCTCAGGAACGCCGTACAAGTCAAAATCTCCTGCTTCAGTAATTTCTACAGTAACAAACTCGCCTACTTTAAGGTAATACGCACTGGCGTCTATGAGTACTTCATTGTCTACATCCGGAGAATCTGCCTCTGTCCTACCCACAAAATAGTTTCCTTCTTTTCGATCAATAATACACTTAAAAGAACGACCTACTTTTTCTTGATTTAGTTCCCATGAAATTTGGGATTGAATATCCATAATCTCCGAAGCCCTAGCTTCTTTAACTTCTTGGGGAACATTATCTTCCAAAGCATAGGCATGAGTGTCCTCTTCGTGGCTGTAGGTAAAACAACCCAAACGATCAAAACGACGCTCTATTACCCACTGCTTAAGGGTCTGAAAATCTTCTTCTGTTTCTCCAGGATATCCCACAATCAAGGTTGTTCTAATGGCCATTTCAGGAACTCTAGATCTAAACTCAGCAATGAGTGCATCTGTTTTAGCCTTAGTGGTTCCCCTTCTCATACTCTTGAGAATTGGATCTGAAATATGTTGTAATGGAATGTCTATATAATTACAAATCTTGGGCTCTTGTTTCATGAGGTCTAAGACCTCCAAAGGAAAACCTGTTGGAAAGGCGTAATGCAATCTAATCCAAGAAATGCCTTCTACCTTAACGAGTGCCTCTAATAACGCTGCCAAGGCGCGTTTCTTGTACAAATCCAATCCGTAATAGGTGAGGTCTTGTGCAATTAAAATAAGCTCTTTCACCCCTTTTGCGGCTAGTGATTCCGCTTGAGTGACTAGCTCCTCTATGGGGGTGCTCTTGTGCTTTCCTCGCATGAGTGGAATGGCACAAAAAGAACAAGGCCTATCACATCCCTCAGCTATTTTCACATAGGCATAATTCTTTGGCGTCGTAGTAAGGCGCTCTCCAATAAGCTCATGTTTATAATCTGCCTCTAGAGCTTTTAATAAATTAGGCAGTTCTGTAGTCCCAAAATAAGCGTCTACATTTGGAATTTCTTTCTGTAAATCTGGCTTATACCGTTCACTCAAACAACCTGTAACAAAAACTTTATCTACTTCTCCAGCCTCTTTTTGGGCTACGTAAGACAATATGGTGTTCACACTCTCTTCTTTAGCATTAGCAATAAAACCACAGGTATTAATCACTACAATATTCCCTTCCTCTTCATGAGCAACTTCCTTATTGTTGGCTTTTAACTGGCCCATTAATACTTCTGAGTCATATATGTTCTTGGAACAACCTAGAGTGACTACATTTATTTTATTGGTCTTAAGAGACTTTGTACGCATAGGGCGGTTTAAAAAATTTAGCTTCTGTTAAAAAAGGAATCTACAAATTCGTATTTGTTAAATACTTGTAGGTCTTGAATGGCTTCCCCCACGCCAATATATTTCACTGGAATTTGAAGCTGATCTGAAATACCAATCACTACGCCGCCTTTCGCGGTTCCATCTAATTTTGTAATGGCCAAAGAAGTCACCTCTGTAGCTTTAGTGAACTGCTGCGCTTGCTGAAAAGCATTTTGACCAGTAGATCCGTCTAAAACCAATAAAACTTCATGTGGGGCGCCAGGGATAACTTTATCCATGACCCTTTTAACCTTAGCCAACTCATTCATTAGGTTTATCTTATTGTGCAGGCGTCCTGCTGTGTCAATAATTACAACATCGGCGTTTTGCGCCAACCCTGCACTTAAAGCGTCAAAAGCAACAGAGGCAGGGTCACTCCCCATCTGTTGTTTTACGATAGGCACCCCTACTCGATCTGCCCAAACTACCAATTGATCAATAGCTGCTGCCCTAAAGGTATCTGCAGCGCCCAATACCACTTTTAATCCTTTTCCTTTAAATTGATGCGCCAACTTGCCAATAGTAGTTGTCTTTCCGGCGCCATTCACGCCCACCACCATAATAACATGAGGATGATCGCTTTTAGGAATACTAAAATCTGCAGCTTCTCCATGATCTGTTTCAGATAACAAGCCGGCAATCTCTTCCTTTAGAATTTGATTGAGTTCGTCTAAACCCACATACTTGTCAGATTTTACCCTAGTCTCAATTCTATCTATAATTTTGAGTGTGGTGTCTACGCCTACGTCTGAACTGACCAAAACCTCTTCTAAATGATCGAGTGTTTCTACATCTACAGTGGTTTTTCCGACCACTACCTTTTCTAATTTATAGAGAAAAGAAGATTTGGTTTTTTCTAAACCTTTGTCTAAGGACTCTTTCTTATCTGAAGAGAAAATTTTTTTAAAAAAACTCATTTGGTTTATTCTAGTGGGTAAAGATATAAAACAAAAAAGCTACTCTCTAATAGAAAGTAGCTTTTAGTATACGCTAAAGTGCGATTATTTTTTAGACAACCATTCGTCTACTAATTCAGGAGCCATTACAGACTCTGCAAAAGTATAGGCACCGGTCTTTGGAGAACGAACCATTTTAATAGCTTTGGTTAATCTTTTCGAACTTGTCTGTAGGGATGCTACTGTCTTCTTTGCCATGGCTTATTATTTTATTTCTTTATGAACAGTCATGCGCTTTAGGATTGGATTAAATTTCTTAATTTCCATTCTGTCTGGCGTGTTCTTTTTATTTTTTGTTGTAATGTATCTAGAGGTTCCAGCAACACCAGATTCTTTGTGCTCTGTACATTCTAAAATAACCTGAATTCTATTGCCTTTCTTAGCCATCTTAATTATTCTTTATTAGGATTACTTTACCAATCCGTTTTTTTTACCCGCTTCTTTTAAAACAGCAGATATTCCTTTTTTATTAATGCTCTTAAGAGCTCTTGTAGAAACCTTTAGAGTGATCCAACGATCCTCTTCAGGAATGTAGAAACGCTTTTTAGAAAGATTTACTTCAAACTTTCTTTTGGTCTTATTGATAGAGAAGGAAACATTGTTCCCAACCATAGCCTTCTTTCCAGTAATTTCACAAACTTTAGACATTTCGCTTCTTTATGAGTTATTTTAAACAGGCTGCAAATTTATATCTTTTTTATCTCTCTTACAAAAATCTTTTTTAGAATTTTATAATTTCTTTTTGTAAAAGCTCTAAAGCCTTGTTAACAGCCTTCTGAACAATGCGTTCCCGATGGTTTCCCATGGAGAAAATTTCGGAATGCACCCCCTTGGGATGTGCAATCGCAATACAAACAGTGCCAACAGCAGCGTCTGAGTCTCCTTTTAAGGGCCCTGCATTCCCAGTAGTAGCTATGGCAAAATCAGTAGCCATCAGTTTTTGGACCCCCAGAGCCATAGCTGAAGCCACCTCTTTACTCACTACTGAATACTGATTTATGAGCGACTCACTAACCCCTAAGAGATTCGTTTTCTGTAGGGTTTCATAAGCGACAATGCCACCCTTAAAATAAGCAGACGCACCCGGCAAAGCCGTAAAAGCAGCTGATACTTTTCCTCCCGTACAACTCTCCGCCACAGCAAGTGTTTGCTTTTTTAAAGTGAGTGTTTTAGCCACCACCTCTTCTAAAAGATCTGCGGTCTCCATCCCATAAACAATATCTCCCAGCATGGGTAGTACTTCACTCACTAAGTCTGAAACCTCTTTCTCTAAAAGGTCTTTATCTGGGCCTACGGCCGACAACCTCAAGCGCACCTTTCCCAAGCTTGGCAAATAAGCCAACTTAATATGAGGTGGAAGGGCGTCTTCCCAGTCTGCAATAGTCTCTGCAATAGCAGACTCCCCTAAGCCATAAGTTTGAATAGTTTGATGTATAATATGAGGTCTTTTAAAGTCTGATACAATTTTAGGAATCACTGACTCGGTCATTAGAGATTTCATCTCAAAGGGAACTCCAGGCATAGAAACAAAAACAGTTCTTTCCTTTTTAAGCCACATTCCTGGGGCAGTACCATAATTATTTTTTAATGGAATAGCTTTAGACGGGAGCAAAGCTTGGGTAAGATTACTGGCGTTCATTTTAGTAGAAATATACTTTTCAAAAAGCATTTTAATATGTTCAAGCACCTCCGTATTTTCTACCAAGTGATCGTCAAAATAGGTGCAAAGTGCAACCTTAGTAATGTCGTCTTTTGTGGGGCCCAATCCACCAGTAATAAGAACCAAATCTACCTGATTTTGCGCCATTTCTAGGGCAGTTAAAATAGCCGATGTTTGGTCCTTAATACTGAGTATTTCAGTCACACTAACCCCTATCTTATTAAGCTCTTGAGCCATATAGGTAGCATTGGTATCTACAATTTGACCAATGAGAATTTCATCTCCAATGGTGATTATTTTTGCATTCATACTAATAAAAAATCTTTTTTTAATAAAACCACCACTTCAGCTACCGAAGTTTGAAGTTCATCCAATTGACTTTTTAAAATAGACAAGGACAAAGGCCTAAATCTATTTTTTTCCAATCTTATAGATATTGCCGTTGCTTGATCCAAACCAAATAAAATTAAATTAGGTTTTATTTTATGGGCTAGTGCTGAAATATCCAATATGTCCTCTGATTCAAATGCATCTTGCATTTTCTGAATATCTGCAGTAACCTCAGTTATGAAAACATTTAGCACTCTCACTATGAAGTCCTTATCCCCCTCTGCCAAAGTCTCTAATCTAGCTAAGTTATACTTCATGTCTCTTTTTAAATTGTTTGTGATTACTTAACACCAATTTTAAACATAGATTGTCCTTCCAGAAAACCTTCTAAACAATCTCCCGCTGAAATAGTTCCAACTCCTGCAGGGGTTCCTGTAAATATAATATCACCCTTTTTTAGAGTGAAAAAAGTAGAGACATAAGACAACAGTTCCTCAACAGGCCATAACATTTCTTTAGTGTTGGCCTGTTGCACCATTTTACCATTTTTCACAAGTGAAAAATTAAGGCTATTGAGCTTAGGTAAGTCTTTAACAAACTTCCACTCGCCAATCACAGCAGATCCGTCAAAGCCCTTACACTTCTCCCAAGGCAAACCTTTAGACTTAAGTTCCTCCTGAAGGTCTCTAGCTGTAAAATCAATACCTAGACCCACCTCATCGAAATACAAATGCGCAAATTCTGGGCTAATGTGTTTTCCTACTTTTTTAATTTTCAATAAAACCTCTACCTCATAATGAATCTCTGAGGAAAATTCAGGGATATAAAAATCTTGCTCTTTGGGTAATACAGCAGAGTCTGGCTTTATAAACACTACTGGGTCTTTTGGTCTTTGATTGGAAAGTTCAGAGATATGGTCTTGATAATTACGACCAATACATATAATCTTCATACGGTGATATTTACAAAGCGTTATTTAAACTCGAAACCCTTATTTGGGTCAGTACTTTTTTAGTATATAAAGGAAAATCTGCCTGCATAATCCAACCGTAATAACCAGGTTCAGCTTCTAAAACATCAACCACTTTTTTAAATTTATGCTTTCCAAAAGAAAAAACTGCTGCGCCATTCTTGTCTTCAATAATAAAACCTGCAAAATCTAACGATTTTTTTCTACTAGAAAATTCAGAAAGCCATTTTACTTCATTCTCCAAATCATCGTAACGATTTAATTGCGCCAACAACACTTCATAAGTAGCCTGAGTATCTGCAGCGGCAGCGTGAGCATTTTCTAATACTTTTTGACAATAAAACTGATAAGCCGCTCCTAAAGTTCTCTTCTCCATCTTATGAAAAATAGTTTGCACATCTACAGAAACCCTATTTTTCATATCAAAGTCTATTCCAGCCCTCAGCATTTCCTCTGCCAACAAAGGAATGTCAAACCTATCGGAATTAAACCCAGCTAAATCAGCATCTTTAATTAGTGCGTGTACTTGAGGTGCAAGGGTCTTAAAATTGGGTTCATTCGCTACTTTTTCATCTGTAATACCGTGTACTGCAATCACTTCTTTTGGGATAGGCATTTCAGGATTGACCAGCCAAGTTTTGCTCTCTTTGTTTCCATTGGGAAAGACCTTAAGTACTGCAATTTCTACAATTCTATCCTTGGCAACATTTATCCCAGTAGTCTCTAAATCAAAAAAACAAATAGGTCTGTGAAGTTTAAGTTGTGTCTTTTCCATACACAAAGATAAGATATACAAGCCCTTCCTCCTAACGCTCTCTGTGGCTTTATTTGGTATTTGAAAACAACCATGGAAACAATCCAGGCTCTTTAAATGCTTCATCCCAACTGTTGTGTCCAACCCCCTCATAAAGGGTATAGCGCACATCTAAACCACGCTTTTTGAATCTCTTCACCATTTGAGTAGAAAAATCTGCAGGAACTACTGGGTCTTCATTTCCATGAAAAACCCACCACGAAAGTCTTTTATATTTTCTGATTGCTTTGGGTAATGCCCCACCACATATAGGAAATGCAGCTGCAAACAACTTAGGATTGCGTTTGACCAATTCAAAAGTCCCCATACCTCCCATAGAAAGACCTCCTACATACAAGCGGTTTTTATCTAATGAATAACTTTGAATCACCTCATCTAAAAGACCTTCCAATAAAAGCATTGCCTTAGTTGGAGCCCCTTTTTTATAAAAACTAAAATCAGGCAAACCATCTTGAGCAACATCTTTTTTTACATTGCTCCAATAATCACCAGATCCGCATTGAGGTATAAGAATAACGGCTGGATATTTTTCCCTAAATGATTGGGCTGTAAAAAGAGATGCTCCATGAATTAATTGACGCTCGTTGTCTGAGCCTCTTTCTCCGGCTCCGTGCAAGAACAGTAATAATGGATAAGATTTAGAAACATCATAATTTTCTGGGAGTAAAATAGCATAGGGCATTTCATCCTCTTCCATATAAAAGACCTTCTTTTCATATGAAGGTATTATAGGACTGCTTTGTGCTGCCATAAATCCCAATGATAAAACAACCAGTAAAACAGTTAATACAGTTTTCATTATACCGCTCTATTAGGATCCCAAGCTTCTAAATACTCTGCAATAGTCTTAATGAACATTCCGCCGAGCGCCCCATTAACAACCCTGTGGTCATATGAATGTGACAAAAACATCTTTGAGCGAATTCCAATAAAATCTCCCTCATTGGTTTCTATTACAGAAGGCACTTTTCTAATTGCCCCCATAGCAAGAATACCTACTTGTGGCTGATTGATGATAGGGGTACCAAAAATACTACCAAAAGACCCCACATTAGTGACTGTATAAGTCCCTCCTTTTATCTCATCTGGCTTCAAATTATTGTCTCTAGCCCTAGCCGCTAAATCGTTCACCACCTTAGCCATACCTGTCATATTCAATTGGTCTGCATGCTTAATTACGGGTACAATAAGATTTCCGTCTGAAAGCGCAGCAGCCATTCCGATATGAATGTTTTTATGCTTTATAATACGGTCTCCTTCAAGGGAAATATTCATCATAGGGTACTTTTTCAAAGCCATTGCAACCGCCTCCATGAAAATTGGGGTGAACGTAAATTTCTCCCCTTCCCTTTGAGCAAATACATCTTTTACTTTATTTCTCCAGGCGACAATTTTAGTTACATCTACTTCAATAAAACTTTGCACATGGGCAGAGGTCTGAACGCTACTCACCATATGTTGAGCGATAAGTTTCCCCATTCTACTCATTTCTACCACTTCAGAGGCTACATTGCCCACTCCAGAGGGAATAGACGGCTGATCAGAAGCTACTTTTGGTCCGCTAAAAGCTGTTTCAGGTTCAACCGAGGCTATTTTAGGCACCCTCGAGACCGTATTAGCCTCATACTTAATTGCATTAGGAACAGCCGCCATATGAGCTGTTGCTTTTCTTGACGCAACAAACAATAAAATATCATTTTTAGTGACTCTACCTTCACTTCCAGAACCAGTAATTTGCGCTAAATCTAAAAGGGATAATCCCTCTTGTTTGGCAATATTCTTCACCAATGGCGAATAAAAACGTTTGTCATCAGACCCATGAGTAACCGCCACAGAGGATGATGGAATGTAAGGGACCTCTGCTGCAATTTCAACGTTTGTTTCTTTATTCTCCTGTTCAGAGTGGTTTACATTATTAGGGTTAGAATTTTCTGCTACAACCGCTTCCGTGCTTGTAGTAATTGAAGGTATTTCTCCGGTTGTTTCTATCACTGCAATTACGGCACCTACTTGAACCACCTGATCTACCTCAAAAAGTTTTTCAACAAGTATTCCAGAAACCTCACTTGGAACCTCTGTGTCTACTTTATCAGTAGCAATCTCCAGAACACCTTCCTCTTGCTCAATAGTATCGCCAACCTCTTTTAACCATGCAGTCAATGTTGCCTCCGCAACACTTTCCCCCATCTGAGGCAGTTTTAATTCAAATCTTGCCATATGTATAATTATATTGCTTTATTTGTATATTTTTTTGCAAAAATAGCACAAAAAAGTCTTCATTACTGACTTTAATTTAATTTACTCTGCTTTTAATGCGTTTTCAAACGGAATTCGCTGAAGTATGCTCCTACCAAGGGTAACCTCATCTGTATATTCCAATTCATCTCCAACAGAAATTCCTCTAGCTATGGTAGATGTTTTAATGGCTAAACCTTCTATTTGTTTAAAAATATAAAAGTTGGTGGTATCTCCTTCCATAGAGGCACTCATAGCAAAAATAACTTCTTTAACCACACCTTCCCTCAACTTCTCTACCAATGGTGCAATGTTTAAATCTCCCGGACCAATGCCTTCCATGGGAGAAATCTTACCTCCTAGAACAAAATACAAACCGTTGTATTGAGAGGTATTTTCAATGGCCATAATATCTCTAATGTCTTCTACCACACAAAGCAAACTCTGATCTCTTTTACTATTGGTACATATATGACATTGGGCGGTATCTGATATACCAAAACAGTTAGAACAATATTTAATCTCTGTTTTCAAATGTACTAAAGCAGCTGCTAAGTCAGTGGTTTGCGAAGACTCCTGCCTGAGCAAATGCAAGACCAATCTCAAAGCTGTTCTCTTACCAATACCCGGTAATTTAGACATCTCATTCACTGCATTTTCCAATAATTTAGAAGAAAATTCCATAGGGTAAAAATACAATATTTAACAGATATCAACACGGCAATTTTAACTTTCTAACCCAATGTATTATTACAGAATTAAAAGTCATGATCTATTTAAAAGAAACTGATGTATCTTGTAGCCACAAAACCCATCCAAAATGAGTCCGATTGCTATTGTCGTTTTAATTAGCCTTTATTTTCTAGTGCTCATGAGCATATCTTTTGTCACCTCAAAAAACGACTCAAATGATGATTTTTTTAAAGCCGGAGGTAAATCTCCATGGTATGTAGTTGCCTTTGGTATGATAGGAGCTTCTTTATCTGGAGTGACTTTTATTTCAGTTCCTGGCTGGGTTGCCAGCACAGGATTTAGTTATATGCAAGTGGTTTTTGGTTACCTAGCTGGTTACTTTATTATTGCATTTGTCTTATTGCCAATTTACTACAAAGCCAACCTCACCTCTATTTATGAGTACTTAAATAACAGATTTGGGGTAGTTAGTTATAAGACAGGGGCATTTTTCTTTTTCATATCTAGGGTGCTTGGGGCCTCATTTAGACTTTTCTTGGTGGCCATAGTATTACAACAATTTGTATTTGACAGTTGGGGTGTTCCCTTTGAAGCTACCGTGATACTTTCCATATTATTAATTTGGGCGTATACCTTTAGAGGAGGCATAAAGACAATCGTATGGACAGATACCCTGCAAACCTTATTTATGCTATTAGCGGTAGGGTTTTCGATCTATTTCATCAATCAAAAATTAGGGTGGACTATGGGGGAGTTTCTTTCAAGTGAAGCACTAATTCCTTTGAGCGATCTTTGGGTAACAGATTCCTTTTTTGAAAAAAATCACTTGATTAAATCATTTTTTGGAGGGCTTTTCATTGCAGTTTGTATGACAGGTTTGGATCAAGATATGATGCAAAAAAACTTAAGCTGTAGAGATATAGGAGCTGCGCAAAAAAACATGATTAGTTTTAGTCTGGTTCTCGTCGTGGTCAATTTAATTTTTTTACTCCTGGGTGCCTTGTTATTTATTTATTCAGAGCGTTTCAATATTACCATGCCACTTTTAGATGGTAGCCCTAAAACAGACCTTTTATTTCCTGAAATAGCACTCAATAGTGGTCTACCGATATGGGTTGGAATTACTTTTATGCTAGGGCTCATTGCTGCAGCTTACAGTAGTGCAGATTCTGCTTTAACTTCTTTAACCACCTCTTTTTGCATAGACTTCTTGGGCATTGAAAAGCAGGAAGAAAAAATACAGAAAAGTACCAGAAAAAAAGTGCACATAGGAATGAGCGCTTTGCTGGTTTTGGTGATAATTAGTTTCAAATACGTATTGGATAAAAATATCATTGATGGTCTTCTCACAGTAGCCACTTATACCTATGGTCCCCTCTTAGGGCTTTTTGCTTTTGGCGTATTGACAAAACATCAAATTAAAGACTCATACGCTTGGGTAGTAGCACTAGTTGTTTTGGGACTCATTATTGCCATTGCCAACCTCCCTGTGGCATGGTTAAATGGTTACATTATTGGGTATGAATTATTGCCTTTAAATGGGCTACTTACCTTTGTAGGTTTATACCTTATTCGTGAAAAATAACAAAAAATAGGCCACAGCCTCTTGCTTTTTTATAGAAAATTTGACTGTAACATAATTTTAATGAGAAGGGTATCTGCTACCAGCGAATAATGGCTGAGCCCCAGGTAAATCCACTACCAAATGCAGCCAATACCACTAGATCTCCTTTTTTAACCTTACCTTGCTCCCAAGCTTCCGTAAGCGCAATTGGAATAGATGCAGCAGTTGTATTTCCGTATTTCATTATATTGTTAAAGACCTGGTCGTTGGACAAGCCAAATTTCTTTTGAATAAATTGTGCAATTCTGAGGTTTGCTTGGTGTGGCACCAATAGTGAAATATCTTCTTTAGTTAATTCATTTGCCTTGAGTCCTTCATTAATGACTTCAGAAAAACGCACTACCGCATTTTTAAATACAAATTGCCCATCCATATAAGGGTAGTAAGAAATGTCCTCAGGGTCATTGTCTTCTAAAATATCTGTCACCCACCTACTTCCCATTCCAGGAGCTAATAAAGAAAGTGCTTCTGCATGTTCTCCTTCAGAATGTAAGTGTGTAGACAAAATACCTTTGGTTAAATCTTCTTCTCGAGAGACAATTGCAGCTCCAGCGCCATCGCCAAAAATTACAGATATATTTCTCCCCCTTGTGGTCATGTCCATTCCATGGGACTGGAGCTCAGACCCAATAACAAGTACATTTTTATACATCCCCGACTTCACGTATTGGTCTGCTACAGAGAGTGCATAGACAAATCCAGAGCATTGGTTTCTAACATCCAAAGCACCTACTGTATCTATGCCCAAGTCTCTTTGAACCAGTACCCCAGGGCCTGGGAAATAATAATCTGGACTTAAGGTAGCGAAAACAATAAAATCAATTTCTTGTTTATCTATACCTGCTCTCTCTATAGCTACTTGAGCAGCTTTAACTCCCATTGTTGTGGTGGTCTCTCCAGACCCTTTAACCACATGCCTTCGCTGTTCTATACCAGTGCGCTCTTTAATCCATGCGTCATTGGTATCTATTAATTTAGACAAATCATCATTTGTCACTATATTTTGGGGTACGTAATGGCCTAAACCAATAATTTTTGAATGGTACGTCATTTTAAAATATTTCTTGAGACTGCAATATAGTGAGAATTCTATTATACTAGCGGCAAGTCTTTGTAGGTGTTCACTGTTACTTTAGCCTTGAGATCAAACAATAAATTAAATAACCCAAAGAAGGTTCTGTTAATATACAAGAAATGTTTAGAACCTCTATTCCCATTCATTTTACGAATGGTAGGATCATTGGCGTAGCGTTCACTTAGAGAAGCAATATTACCCCAAAATACAGGGTCTCCAAAATCAAATACCTCCTTGTGAAAAGGCGCCGTAAACAAACTGAGCATTTCATGAAACAATTCTTTAAAATAATCTATTTCTGTTGCAGTGTCTGAAGGAGTTATGATCTCTAGCGCTTTTAACTTTTGCATAAAAAAGTCAGGATCTTTTAGACTTGTTTCATTGGCCAATTCAAAATAGGGCACATAAAAATCATCAGGAATGGATTTAATACAACCAAAATCTATAGCGACTAATTCTGGATTTCCCGCTTGGGTTTCAGAAGGTCTAATGAGGAAATTACCTGGATGAGGGTCTGCGTGAACCTTTCTAAGTAAGTGAATTTGATACATATAAAAATCCCACAAAGCTTGACCAAGTAGGTTCCCATGTACTTCAGAAAATGGTTTAGCCACATATTCACTCAAATGTTCTCCCTGAATCCAATCCATTGTAATAATTCTCGTATTGGACATAGAGGGGTAATAGGTAGGAAAAGAAATATTTTCAATAACACTACAAGCTTTAGAAATTTCCTGACTTTGCTCCACCTCTAATACATAATCAGTTTCTTCTATAAGTTTGTCTTCTACCTCTTTGAAATATTTGTCAGTATCTTGACCCTTTAGGTTAAACATTCTCAAAGCAACTGGCCTTACAAGTGCCAAATCGGATTTTACACTTTCTGCAACACCAGGATATTGAATCTTGACTGCAAGTGTTTTTCCATCTTTGGTCGCTTTGTGTACTTGACCTATACTAGCTGCATTGACAGAATCTTTAGAGAAAGTATCATATACCTCTTCAGGGTAAGCGCCTTGGTATCTCTTAAATACTTTTCTCACTAGAGGAGCCGAAAGCGGAGGAACAGAGAATTGCGCCAAAGAAAATTGTTCTACAAATGCCCTAGGTAGTAGATTTTTTTCCATACTCAGCATTTGAGCCACCTTAAGTGCACTGCCTTTAAGGTCTTTTAATCCATCATAAATATCTTCTGCGTTATCTTTATTAAGTTGCTCCTTGTCTAAATTTGGACTAATTATTTTTTTGGAATAGTACTTTGCGTAATTACCTCCAATTTTAATACCTGTTTTAACTAAAGTAGTGGCTCTTTCAATCTTGCCCGTGGGAATATGGTCTAGTGTTTTCATTAATTGGACTAAGCCATACGTTCTTTAAATAAAAATTTTCCCAAATCAAATACCTGCTCTAAAGGCGTATTGTTAAATACTTCAAAAACAGTATTGATAGACTTTTCAATGAAAATATCTGTTTTTTCAAAACCTGGAGAATTGTCGTCCATCCAGAATTTAATGGTAAAGAGCAGTTGTACCCAAGCAGCTTCTGAAAATACAGTGGGTTGAAATTGTGTTAATTTTGATTGCGCACTTGAATTGTCAAGATCGATCAGGTCCTTTGTAAAAGATTTAAAATGATTACGTAAACCGCTTAAAGCCATTAAGCTGTGTAACATATTTTTATTTGACTTTAGCGTGAATAAGACATAAGATCTATTTAAAGTGAGTAATTCAAAAAAACTAAAGAAGAAGCCAAGCATTTTTTCTCTGCTAGAAGTACTTGCAAAATCTGGATTTTTTTGGAGCAAACGCATGGTTTGAGAAAAAAATGCTTCCCAAACACCTTTTTCCAATGCTTCAATATTTCCAAAAAATTGATAAAAAGAGACTTCTTCAAAATCATGTGCCTTACAAAAGCCGTATACAGTCACTGGCTTTTTTTCGTTATTTAACACATCTTCCATGTAGGCAGAAATAATCTGATCTGCATCTAAAACACTTGCTTTTTTTGAGGATATTTTTTTTGTGGCCATTGACGATTTTTTGTTTAAGTAAAATTACAAAAAAATAAAACTAAATAAAGTAGATTTAAAATAAGAAACGCACTTTGTAAAAAAGTGCGTTTCAAACCTAACCAATAAATAAACATAAGGAGTTGCGAATATTGATTTTGTCTTTTTCATAGCAAAGTATTTCCCATCTCCAATACAAATATAATGAATGTTTAATCATTTATACAAATAGATAAACAAAATTAACATGATTATAACATATTGCGATATGAAATTCTGTCGGATGCTGTGTCAGTTTGTCATATTGTTAAGGCTTGGTATTTTAATTGCTAATAAGTTTGTATAATTTTAAAATATATAAGTTATGGCCAAAGGCAAGATTAATGTATCAGTGGAAAATATTTTTCCCCTGATTAAAAAGTTTTTATACAGTGATCATGAAATATTTCTAAGAGAATTAATTTCTAATGCTACTGACGCTACACTTAAATTAAAACACCTCACTGCTATAGGTGAAGCTAAAGTAGACTATGGAAACCCTCAGATAGAAATTAGAATTGATAAAGAAGGAAAGAAAATTCATATTACAGATCAAGGACTTGGAATGACTTCTGATGAAGTTGAAAAATACATAAACCAAGTAGCATTTTCTGGAGCAGAAGAATTTTTAGACAAATATAAAGACGGGAAAGATGCTGGAATTATTGGTCATTTTGGCTTAGGCTTTTATTCTGCTTTCATGGTTGCTCATACTGTAGAAATAATAACAAAAAGCTTCAAAGATGAGCCAGCAGCCCATTGGACCTGTGATGGATCTCCAAATTTCACCTTAGAAGCAGCCGACAAAAAAGATAGAGGTACTGAAATCATTTTACATATAGCTGAGGATTCATTGGAGTTTTTAGATGAAAATAAAATTAGCGGGTTACTTAATAAATACAACAAATTCATGCCTGTTCCTATTGTTTTTGGAACTAAAACAGAAACCCTTCCAAAACCAGAAGGTGCCAAAGAAGAGGACCCAGCGCCAACACAGGAAGTACCAAACATCATAAACAATCCAAATCCTGCATGGACCAAAGCCCCTGCAGATTTAAAAGATGAAGATTACAAAGGATTCTACAGAGAATTGTATCCCATGCAATTTGAGGAGCCATTATTTCATATTCATTTGAATGTAGACTATCCTTTTAACCTCACAGGAATTTTATATTTTCCAAAACTAACCAACGACTTAAATATCCAAAAGGATAAAATACAACTCTATCAAAATCAAGTATTTGTCACAGATAATGTAGAAGGGATAGTGCCTGAATTCTTAACCATGCTCAGAGGGGTAATTGACTCTCCAGATATTCCATTAAATGTATCTAGGTCTTACCTTCAAGCAGACGGAGCAGTTAAAAAAATAGCTACCTATATCACAAAGAAAGTTGGAGACAAACTAAGTAGTTTATTCAAAAATGATAGGGAAGCTTTTGAAGAAAAGTGGAATGATATTAAAATTGTCATTGAATACGGTATGCTATCCGAAGATAAGTTCTTTGACAAGGCAGATAAATTTGCGCTATACCCAACTGTAGACGGCTCTTACTATACTTTTGAAGAGTTGCAAGAAAAGTTAAAAGATAACCAGACAGATAAGGATGGCAAACTAATTCTGCTATATGCCTCAGACAAAGAAGCTCAACACGCCTATATTGCAGCGGCAAAAGCTAAACGGTACGAAGTGCTTCTTTTAGATTCTCCTATTGTGTCTCATTTAATGCAAAAGCTTGAAACGTCAAAAGAAAAAATTTCCTTTGCAAGAGTAGACGCAGATCCAATAGATAAACTGATTCAAAAGGAAGAAAATGCTATTTCTAAACTTTCAGATGAAGAGAAAGAAACCCTTAAAGCAAAAATTGAAAAAGTTACAGGAGAGGGAGGTTTAACTGTTCAATTAGAAGCCATGGATAGTGATAGTGCTCCTTTTGTAATTACAGAGCCAGAGTTTATGAGAAGAATGAAAGAGATGCAGCAAACCGGAGGGGGTGGAATGTTTGGTATGGGAAATATGCCTGACATGCACAACCTAATTGTCAATATTAACCACCCATTAGTAGGTGAAATTCTTCAAACCAAAACACAGAAAAAACAAGAGCGATTAATCAGTCAATCTATAGATCTAGCAAAACTCTCTAAAGGCTTACTTAAAGGAGCTGCCCTAAGTGATTTTATTTCTAGAAGCTATGAGATGATTAAATAATAAATACATTGATATTGATCAGAAGTAATAAAAAAAACCACCCTTTGGGTGGCTTTTTTTTATTATGTTCAGCCAGAATGGTTAGTCTTCATTTTTATCTGCCACTTTCTTTTCAGCTACATCGCTAAATTTATACCTTAAAATAAGTTCATGGGTATTAGCTCTTAAAGCAGGAGATGAAGTTATCTGACCACGCAGCCCTGTACCCTATACTAGCAAATGCTCCTGGAGCACCTGTAGTCGCTGGGTTATACAAGCTCATATTTTGTTCAAAAAATAAAAAACTAGACTGCTGCTGGGCATAAGAGCTACCTAAACTCCTTGAGCTAAATAGTAGTAAAACTATATTTTCATCTTTAATAAATTTTTATGGCAAAAATACATGAATTCACTTATTTGAGATTTACTACAAAATGCTTTTGACGTACCTTTAGAATATGCAAACAACTTTGTCACTTTACTTTATGTCTAGCCTATATATTTTTGGAGGTTTTGTGCACTTTGTAAAACCAAAAATATATTTAAGAATTATGCCAAGTGCTATTCCGAAACCGCTAATTATGGTCCATTTAAGTGGTGCAGCAGAGATAATACTAGGGGTTGGTGCATTGTTTAAAGAAACTAGAAATATTGCTTTGATTGGTATTATACTTATGTTAATACTATTTCTATGGGTACACTTTTATATGCTAAGCGGAGAAAAGGCAGCTGCCGGAATACCAAAAATCATATTGTATTTAAGAATTCCACTTCAATTTTTACTCATGTACTGGGCATATAGTTATTGGATCTAATTTCTTTCATACCTTTGTAAGGCTATGAAAAAAGAATTTACAGAAATACAATTAGACCGAATTATAGAAATGGCTTGGGAAGACAGAACTCCTTTTGAGGCCATAACTTTTCAGTTTGGCATCTCTGAACAAGAAATTATTGAAATAATGCGTACTGAGATGAAACCGAGTAGTTTTAGAATGTGGCGAGCCAGAGTTCAAGGAAGGGCCACCAAACACGCCAAACTAAGGTCAGAGGCCGTAGGCCGATTCAAATGTAATATGCAGCGTCAAATTAGTGGTAATAAAATTTCCAAACGATAAATTACCCAAAAAACGCCTAGTACAATTTTTTGAGTTTTTACTCACTTGAAAAGCTTCTTGACATAGCGAATCTATATGTCGCTAAGTATTAAAAGCCTTTAGTGATTTAGCCAAATAAGGCCTCTAATAGTTTTGCAAGCCTAAGCCCGCCCTTTTGAAGCTGGTCTCTCATAACTCCAGTATATTTATAAGCGTATTCATACCCTAATTTGCCGTTTTGAGGCAAGTCTTCATATAATTTTTTTGTGATGAGTTGTCCCTCTTTCATCCAATCTAAAGGGGTCCCTTTCATCATTTCTTTGCGCGCTCTTTTAGACAGCCTAGGAGATTCTTTGGCTAATTCAGAGTAACTCATACCGTAATCATCAATCATATTACTGTCCCAAACCCTATGTAAATTAGTGCTTTTCCCAAACCAAGTGAGCTTTACGTCATTACCTCCTTTGTCTTCTGGACGGCCCATATGCATAGGCTGGTGAAGATCTCCAATGAAATGAACCAATAACTTTAGATGAAAAGCTTTTTCTTCTTTACTTGAATTCACATCTTTTATGGTATTTATACAAACCTGAATGCCTTGAATTATGTCTCCTTTAGGGTTGGCTGTTTCTAACCTATAATTTCCGTTTAAAGGTAAATTCACATAATGCCATGGACCGTATTTTCTGTAATTGACATCTGATTTTATGTCATCGCCATAATTGGAAACAAGTGCTAAAGATTCACCGTCTAATAATGCTTCAATCTTTTTGAGTGCCTTTTTACTAAGCACTGTAGTGGCTATTTCTCCTACTGTTCTATGACCTGTTTTACCCCAATCTTCACTGGTAGCAAAAATAGATTGTGACGCTAATAAAAAAATAATTAAAAATCTCATGTGAACATATTTTATGTAAAAATAACTGAACCCAAGCTATTTTTTGCAAGGGAATGTGAAATTATAATTAAATAAAAATATTAAATAACGTAAATTTGAAGAACCGCCAAACTCAATCCCATGAATAAAACCTTTTGGTTCTTATTTCTTGCATTAACTACCACCGCATTCGGTCAGAATAAAGAAAAAGAAATCTTTGTAAAATTTATAGATCAACCCATATTAGTTGACGGAGATCTTTCTGAAAATATATGGGAAGAAGCTTTTGAAACTGCTGATTTTCAGCAGTATTTCCCTTCAGATTCTGTAGTAGCAAAACAAAAAACAAGTATTAAAATGCTTTATGACCAAGTAAATCTCTATTTGGGTGTTAAAGTGTACAACTCCGGAAATGATTTCGTCATTCCCTCTTTACAAAGAGATTTTAGGGCAGGCAACAATGACAATATCAGCTTTATATTTGACACTTTTAACGATGGAACAAATGCCTTCCTTTTCGGCATCAACCCCCTTGGGGTTAGAAGAGAGGCTTTGATCTCGAATGGAGGCTCTGATCTAAGTGGCTTCACTACATCTTGGGATGTAAAATGGCGGGGGGAAACAAAAATAAATGATGGGTACTACACTGTTGAAATGGCTATTCCACTTACCTCAATGAAATTTAAGGAAGGAGAAACCAAATGGAGGTTTAACAGTTATAGGTTTGACATGCAAGAAAATGAAACCAGTACCTATTCAAATATTCCTCAGAACCAACTCATATTTAATCTTGCCTTTATGGAGGATATGGTTTTTGAAAAACCATTGGGTAAATCTAGAACCCCCCTAGCACTTATACCCTACGTAAATGGCATTTCTCAAAGAGATTTTACAATATCAGACTCAGACGCGCAATATAAAATTGGGGGTGATGCTAAACTGGCCATTGGCAACGGAATGAATCTTGACTTAACTTTAAATCCTGATTTTTCAAATGTAGAAGTAGACAATGTGGTTACTAATCTCACCCGATTTGAAATATCACTTCCTGAGAGAAGACAGTTTTTCATAGACAATAATGATTTATTTGGAACATTTGGAAATGAGCGAGATTCTAACCCGTTTTTTTCGAGAAGAATAGGATTGGCTAAAAATAAAGACGGTGAAACAATTGAAAATAGAATTATTGGTGGAATGAGATTAAGTGGAAAACTTTCTGAGGATTGGCGCTTAGGTCTTTTGAGTATTCAAACAGATGAAGATCTAGAAAATGAAATTGCCAGTAACAATAACACCATGTTTTCGCTTCAAAAAAAACTATTCTCAAGATCTAATATTGGCCTATTTTTCATTAACCGAGAAACTTTTAAGGATTATGGCTTCATTAGCCCTCAAGAAAAGTACAACAGGGTTTTTGGTATTGATTACAACTTAGCCAGTGCAGATAATAAATGGGTAGGTAAATTTTTCCTTCACCAATCAATTACCCCTGAAATTGAAGATAAAAATGGTACTGGAGGATTGGAGCTAGTCTATAATTCAAGGTTTTTTAATTTCGGACTAAGAGGCAACTATGTAGGAGCTCAATTTAATTCTGATTTGGGTTTTATAAGAAGAAAAGATATTATTGCCGCTAGACCCTTTGTAGAATTTTCATTCTGGCCTAAAAAAGGAAAGGTGAACAATCATAACTTAAGATTGAGTCCCAATGCTATATGGAGGCCAGGTCTGGACTTGCAAAACACAGATTTCACCATGTTTAGTTCATGGACTACTAAGTATCAGAATCAATCAGAATGGTCTGCCAGAATGTTTAATAGATATACATTCTTAACAGAGGGATTTGATCCTAGTAACACAGATGGTGCCGTTTCACTTCCTGCAAATGTAGGTTACCACTACACTTCTTTTGAATTGCGGTACCAATCAGACAGAAGAAAAGTATTTTCTTATTCTTTTGAACCTGGTTTTGGTCAATTTTATAATGGACGCAGAAACGTTATTCAAGGTAGTTTAAACTTGAGATTACAGCCCAAAGTAATTGTTGGACTTCAGTATGAATACAATCAATTGAGAATGCCTGAGCCTTATACTGATACAGATATTTGGCTCATTAGTCCAAGGGTAGCTGTAACCTTTAATAAATCCATTTTTTGGACCACCCTGATTCAGTACAGCAATAGAAATGATAATTTAGGCTTGAATAGTAGATTACAATGGAGATTTGCCCCTTTGTCTGATTTATTTTTGGTCTATAATGACAATTATTTTGTTACTGATTTCGCCCCTAAGTTCAGGTCTTTAAATTTAAAATTCACTTATTGGCTAAATATTTAATATGATCATAAAAATGCTTTGTTCTGATTTAGATGGAACTTTACTTGGGCTAAAAAATAACACAACACCAAAGTGTAATAAGGTATTTAAAACATATAAAGACCGTCTAAAAATGGTACTTGTGTCTGCTAGAATGCCAAGTGGCATGTATTATATTCAGAAAGAATTAGGCATTGAAGAACAGCCCATAATATGCTTTAATGGCGCGCTGGTCATGCAGGGTAGCAAAACATTAAGCAGCCATTACATTTCGCTAAATCTGGTCGCTGAAATATCTGAACTCAGCAATGAATTTAAAGTTGCTGTTGGTCTATATTCCCATGATCAGTGGACGGCTCCTTTTAGAAGTGAACGAATAGACAAAGAAGAGTTTAATACCCAAACCAAAGTGATTATAGAATCCAATTTAACTACACTTAAAAGGTGGGAAGCACAAAAAATAGGGGCTCATAAATTAATGCTAATGGGCGTAAAAGAAAATATAGACGCGTTATTTGAAACGCTTGTTGCCCAATATTCCTCTGATCTTGGGGTGTATAGATCCAATGACACCCTAATTGAAATTACCCCAGGAGGTATAGACAAGCTAAGCGCTATTAAATCTTTACTAGACCACAATATTGGTTTAGAAAACATTCTGGCTTTTGGAGACAACTTTAATGACATTTCCATGCTTTCTGCTGTGGGTTACGGTGTAGCAGTAGAAAACGCAAGAGAAGCCGTAAAAGAAATTGCCAAAGAAACTATTGATTCATGTATCAATGATGGTGTAGCAAATTTTTTGCCCACATTTTTAGACACACGTTTGTAGACTTCAAAATTTAAAAACAAACCAATACACTTTTTAAAATCTTTTTAAAATGAATGACCCGTTAATAATAGAAGACACTATTGTATTTGGACTTTTAGCTGCTTGTCTAGGATTTGTCTTTTTAACCGCTAACAGCAACAATAACTTCTGGAAAAGATTTTACACCTTTATCCCTGGAGTACTGATGTGCTATTTACTCCCCTCATTCTTGGTGAGTTTAGGAATTATATCTGACAGTCATTCTAAGTTATATTTTATGGCCAGCAGGTATCTATTGCCAGCAGCTTTAGTGCTAATGACCTTGAGCATAGATTTAAAAGCCATTGCTAGCTTGGGAAAGAAAGCGCTCATTATGTTTTTCACTGGAACGCTAGGAATAGTTATTGGTGGGCCAATAGCCATTCTTTTGGTATCTATTTTCTCTCCTGAAACTGTTGGCGGAAATGACTTTGATGCTATTTGGAGAGGTCTTTCTACCATAGCTGGAAGTTGGATTGGAGGTGGAGCCAATCAGGCTGCAATGCTAGAGATTTTTAACTATAACCCAGAGAAATATGGTGGTATGGTTTTAATAGATATTGTCGTAGCCAATATTTGGATGGCTATATTATTATTAGGTGTAGGTAAAACTGAAAAAATTGACCGTTGGCTGCAGGCAGATACCTCAGCACTTGAATCTCTTAAAATTAAGGTCGCTAAGTTCCAAGAAAAAGTAAATAGAATTCCAACAACCAATGATTATATGGTTTTATTGTTGATTGGTTTTTCTTCTGTTGGATTGGCTCACTTGGCTGGAAATTATCTCAGTGAATTTTTAACGGAACAGTTTTCTTTTGTAGCAAACAAAAGGAGCTTTGCGTCATTTTTAGGTTCTTCATTTTTTTGGATGGTAGTCATTGCAACTACTGTTGGTATTATTTTATCTTTTACTAAGGCTAAAAACTATGAGGGCGCTGGGGCAAGTAAAATAGGTGGTGTTTTTATTTACATCCTAGTAGCTACTATAGGCATGAAAATGGACCTCAACCAAATTTTAGACAATCCAGGACTTATTGCAATAGGTTTTATATGGATTACAGTCCATGCTGCATTATTAATTATAGTTGCTAAAATAATTAAAGCCCCTTTCTTCTTTCTAGCAGTAGGGAGCCAAGCAAATGTAGGAGGAGCAGCCTCTGCACCTGTAGTTGCAGCTGAGTTTAGCCCATCACTGACCTCTGTTGGTGTTTTACTAGCTGTTGGCGGTTATGTTATTGGAACTGCGGGAGCGCTATTTTGTGCCTATTTAATGGAAATTGCTTCTAATTTTTAATATTTTTTTATTCCATAACTTAAAGAGTTTAGCCATCTTTGTGGCAAACGATTCAAAACCAATGAAACATTACATTTTAGGATTACTCACAATTGCATTGATCAGTTGTAATCAAACTCCATCTATAGACAGCATGACTGTGTCTGGGCAAATTAAAGGTTTAAAGAAAGGTACTTTGTACCTGCAGCATATTCCAGATAGCACCCTTGTCAATATAGACTCTGTGCAAATTGACGGTTCTGGTGACTTTGTATTCGTGACCAACATTAAAAGTCCAGAAGTATTTTATTTATATTTAAATAAAAAAGATAACAACGATATAAATGACCGTATTACCTTTTTTGGAGAGCCTGGTAATATTCAGATAGAAACAAAATGGAATACCTTTGATATGGACCCTGTAATTAAAGGCACAATCACTAACGACATCTTCATGGAATACGCTAAAATGATGTCTAGGTTCAACATCCAAGACATGATGGTCATGGAAAAAGCCGTAACAGCTTTAAATGATAATAACCAAGTGATTTTAGATTCACTTCAAAAAGCAGCAGATAAAAATGCTTTAAGAAGGTATTTATTTGTGCTTAATTTTGCATTAAATAATTCAGACTCTTATGTAGCTCCTTATGTCACTTTAAATGATGCTGCTAATGCTAATGTTAAATTTTTAGATTCTATATATAACAAACTCACACCAGAGGTAGCGACTTCTAAATATGGAAAGCAACTAGACAAATTTATAAAAGAGCTTAAATCCAAAAACTAGTAAAGGCTCATAACCATACATAAAAAAAATGCCCGCTTTAAAGCGGACATTTTTTTTATAAGAATACTACAAAAATATTAAGCAGAAAGCTTATTGAGAGCAGTAACTAATTCTGTTGCTTTTGTTTCAAGGTCATTTTTAACTGACTTTAAATGAGCAGAACGATTGTCTGCTTTTTTGTCATTAACTCTTGCGATAAGCCCATCGAATACTTCAATTGCTTGATCAATTAATACAGATCCTTCTTTTGAATCTAAATTATTAGTCGCAGCTTCCCAAAGGTAAACCGCTTCAATGATATCTCCTAATACGTAGTTAATGTCTTTTTTTAAGTCTTTTATGCTAGCCATAATGCTATTTTTTAAATTTTGACAAAATTACGTTTTTTAGACGTAACTCCAACTATGATTTAAAGATAAGAAAAGAACTAATATTGAACCTCTAGTAAAACACAGCCTTCAGTACTGATAATTTTAACGTAATTACTGTTAGCGGGTATTAGTACCGTTTCTCCATAAAGAAAATCTGCCTCTCCGTAGCTGTTCTGAATTATTCCACTGCCTTGCACACATATATACACTTTAAAACTATCTTGTGATAATTTATCTATATGATATTCCCCTTGAACTGGTAAGTAATTTGTTGTAAAATAGGGCGTTGCTATTATTTGATTTCGCGTATTTGACTTTGAGGTATAAACACACTTTTCTTTGGAATCAGCTTTAAAATTAATCGCATCTACAGCTAATTCGGTATGGAGTTCCCTGAAATTTCCTTGAGCGTCTTTTCTGTTAAAATCATACACCCTATAAGTAACATCTGAGGTCTGTTGAATTTCTGCTAATAATATCCCTGCTCCAATGGCATGAACCGTTCCTGCTTCTATAAAAAATGAATCTCCTGAACGAACGGGATGTTTTTCCATAAAAGCTTCAATAGTACCATTAGCTATACACTCTTGGTACTTTTCTGGAGTCATTTCTGGGGTAAACCCAACAATTAAGGAAGCCTCAGGGGTAGCATCCATTACATACCACATCTCATTTTTTCCTAATGAATTATGTCTTTCCTTGGCTAACCGATCATTTGGATGCACTTGAATACTGAGATTTGCCGCTGCATCTAAAAATTTAATGAGTATAGGGAATTGAAGTCCAAAGTCTCTAACCACCTTGTGACCTAACAAATCAGAGGAATAATTTGCTATTAGATCTGTTAACAAAGTATCTTTAAAAATGCCGTTTGCCACAACTGAAACACTTCCTTCTACTGTAGAAATTTCCCAACTCTCCCCTACTCCCTCAAAGGAATTCTCTTTAGATAGAAAAGTTCTAAGACGGTTTCCTCCCCAAATTCGCTCTTTTAAAATGGGTGAAAATTTAAGTGGATACAATGACATTGCAAGGATTTATTATCCGTTATAGGTAACATAATTTCTAGGAGTCTCATACAGGGTAACAGACAAATCATGAGAAGCGTCTAAATGAGGCTTTAGCTTATTCCAAATGACTACCGCAATATATTCAGCGGTTGGGTTTAGATTTTTAAATTCCGGAACCTCTAGATTGAGATTTTTATGGTCTAATGCCTCTTCTACTTCTGCTTTAATAAGGTCTTTTAAAATCTTGGCATCCATTACATAACCGGTATCTGGATCAATGTCTCCTGTTACACTTACTACTAGGTCATAGTTATGTCCGTGATAATGTGGATTATTGCACTTGCCAAAAATTTTGGTGTTTTTTTCTTCACTCCAATGTTCATTGTGGAGCCTGTGTGCGGCATTAAAGTGTGCTTTTCTGCTGATAGTAACTCTCATGTCAATTTTTTACGAAAGGTACATATAATATTTCTCAAATATAATCTTAAACCATGGAGTATAAAGTTCTGGATATTTTTCTATGTCTAATTTAATTGCTTCTGGAGACATCCATTTCCAAGAGGCAACTTCATTAGGATTAAAATTAGGTTCCTCATTAAAAGTACCTTGCATTACATGATCAAACTCATGTTCCGTAAGGCCATTTCCCATATCTGCTTTATAAACGAATGAAAACAATTCTTTTAAGGAGGTCTGAAATCCCATCTCTTCCATTAACCGTCTTTTTCCAGCCTCTAAATTTGCCTCTCCATCTCTCTGGTGACTGCAACACGTATTCGTCCATAAACCCGGGGAATGATACTTGGAAAGTGCTCTTTGTTGGAGCATTATTTCTCCTTTATCATTATTAACGAAAACTGAAAAAGCCCTGTGAAGTAATGCTTTTTCATGTGCTTCTATTTTTTCCATGAGCCCTTGTGGCTCATCTTTTTCGTTAACTAAAACAACAAATTCTTTCATTTTATAAAAATACATTTTTTAGACTCATACATCTAAAAATGACTGTATTTTATTAAAAATTGAATCTTATCTTAGAGGGAGTTTTTGTGAAACGATATTTCAAAACTATCTCAATAGAACCACTATTAAATATTTCTTGCCCCAAATCTGTCGCTGCCCTATCATATGAAATTCCTGTGAAAAAATGATCAGAAAACTGATACCCAATAAGACCACTGACAGCTGCTTTTACCCTATATGACAGACCAAATGTGACTTTTTCTTCTAGTAGCACAGCCAAAGACAGGTCTGTTTGTAAAGGTGACCCTGCAATGGCTTTAAATAAGACACTAAGCCTTAAAAGAACCTCTTTAGATACCTCCTTTACAAAACCAGTATGGAGATAAAAATGTATTTTTTCTTTTGCTTTTGAAAGAGAGGAGTTTTCAAAGTATAGTGTTTCTAAGAATGTAGGAACAGACAAACCTAAATAAAAATCAGGGGTGAAATACAAAACTCCTGCACCTATGTTT
The DNA here is from genome assembly GCA_018401115.1 of Flavobacteriaceae bacterium. Taxonomy (GTDB): domain Bacteria; phylum Bacteroidota; class Bacteroidia; order Flavobacteriales; family Flavobacteriaceae; genus MAG-120531. The sequence goes on from JAGYKX010000005.1 coordinate 816,024, forward strand.
GGAGACAAACGATTGTCAATAGAATTGTTCAGCACCGGGTCTGGTCCAAGGTTATAATCTTGGTTTAGTAAACTAAAATTAATATCCAATAGATGTGCACTGACTTTAATTCCAAAAGCGACTCTAGCATCACTAGACAGATCTACGGTATAGGAAATATCTAAATTTAATAGGGTTTCAGAGGTAGGTCCAATTTTATCATTTAATAAACCAAAACCAATGGCTAAGTCTTTCCAACGTGTTGGACTCCCGTAATTAATCACCTGTGTTTTTGGAGCTCCTTCTATACCAATCCATTGTGCTCTATAGAGGGCTATTAAACTCTTCTCTCTGTCTAATCCAACATATGCAGGGTTATACGATTGAGTACTCTGAATAAATTGCGTGAATTGTGCTTCTTGCTGTGCATAAAGTTTAGGAAATACCATGAAAACTAGTAAAATCATACAGACTTTAGTGAATACGTTTTTTTTTATCGCTCCCATACTTAATGATTTATATCCAAATATCCAGCGCTTATAATGAGCTCTAATGTTTTTAAAGTCCTTGAATTAAAAAAAATATTTGACCCGCAAAATAGTTTTATATCGCTCAAATAGATATATCGATCGACTAAATGAATAAAAAAAAAGATTAAGCGTATAATTAATAAATAATTTACAGCAGAATTAATCCTTAAAGCAAAATAACATTAGTGTTATGATTTTTTTAAATCTGCGTATTGAAGCCTAATATTTAGCTTATTTTTGTACAAATTTTTTTCATGAGTTTAGTACAAGAAATTAGTAAGAGAAGGACCTTTGGAATTATTTCCCATCCAGATGCCGGTAAAACCACCTTAACAGAAAAATTATTGCTGTTTGGAGGTGCAATTCAAGAGGCGGGTGCGGTAAAAAATAACAAAATCAAAAAAGGGGCTACCAGTGATTTCATGGAAATTGAGCGGCAGAGAGGGATTTCTGTGGCAACCTCTGTATTGGCATTTATTTACAAGGATAAAAAAATCAATATTTTAGATACACCAGGGCACAAAGATTTTGCTGAAGACACCTTTAGAACCCTCACTGCAGTAGACAGTGTGATAGTAGTAATAGATGTGGCTAAAGGAGTAGAGGAACAAACAGAAAAACTAGTGTCTGTTTGTAGAATGAGAAACATTCCTATGTTGGTTTTTATTAATAAATTAGACAGGGAGGGGAAAGATGCCTTTGACTTATTAGATGAAGTAGAGCAAAAATTAGGTTTAACGGTTACCCCTATGAGTTTTCCGATTGGTATGGGGTATGACTTTAAAGGAATTTATAATATTTACGAAAGCAACATTAATTTATTTAGTGGTGACAGCAAAAAAAATATAGAAGACACCCTTGCTTTTGACGATCTCAATAGTCCTGAACTAGAAAAAATAGTTGGGAGTACTCAGGCTAACGCATTAAGGGAAAACCTTGAACTGGTTCAGGGTGTTTACCCTCCTTTTGATAAAAACGCTTATCTAAAAGGAAACCAACAACCTGTATTTTTTGGTTCTGCTTTAAACAATTTTGGGGTGAGAGAACTCTTAGACTGTTTTATAGATATTGCCCCAACCCCTAGACCTAAGAAAGCAGAAGAAAGAATCGTAGAACCCTCTGAAAAAGCCCTGACTGGATTTGTATTTAAAATACATGCCAATATGGATCCCAAGCACAGGGATAGGCTGGCATTTATTAAAATTGTTTCAGGAACTTTTGAAAGAAACAAACCTTATTTGCATGTGCGGAATAACAAAAACATGAAATTTTCAAGTCCCAATGCATTTTTTGCAGAGAAAAAAGAAATTGTAGACATCTCTTATCCTGGAGATATTGTAGGACTTCACGATACTGGAAATTTTAAAATTGGAGATACCCTTACTGAGGGAGAGTCGCTTCATTATAAAGGCATTCCAAGTTTTTCTCCAGAACACTTTAGGTATATAAACAATGCAGATCCTCTAAAGGCCAAACAGCTCAATAAAGGAGTAGACCAACTTATGGATGAGGGAGTGGCGCAATTATTTACCTTGGAACTTAATGCAAGAAAAATTATTGGAACAGTGGGTGCCCTTCAATACGAAGTCATTCAATACCGTTTAGAACACGAATACGGAGCTAAATGTTCGTACGAGAACTTTCCTGTACACAAAGCGTGTTGGGTGGTGCCAGAGGATAAAAACAATGAAGAATTTAAAGAGTTCTCTAGAATAAAAAGCAAATTTCTTGCCAAAGACAAAAGAGGACAATTGGTATTTTTAGCAGATTCTGCCTTTTCATTGCAAATGACCCAACAAAAATATCCTACGGTAAAATTGAGATTTACCTCAGAAGCAGAGGTATAACTAAGAAAGAATAGTAAAAGCAACTATTTATAATAAAAAACCCTACTCAAAGTGAGTAGGGTTTTTTTATGTTAAGCTTCACCTGCAGGCCCAAAATTAATGGGTATTCCTGGCTGTTCATAATCTTTAATTGTTCCATGACTGCTTTCAAATCTGGTGACATTGTCTTGCAATGCTTTCAAGAATTTTTTAGCGTGTTGCGGGGTTAGTATCACCCTACTCTTTACTTTAGCCTTTGGAGCTCCTGGCATTAAGCTAATAAAGTCTACCACAAATTCAGATACAGAATGATTAATTACAGCCAAGTTCGAGTAAATGCCTTCAGCGGTTTTCTCATCTAATTCAATATTGATTTGGTTTTCTTTATCGCTCATGCGTTCCAATTAAAATTTTAAAGCTTCTTTTCTTGCTAGAATTTCATCGTACTCTTCCTTAGAACCTACTAGTACATTGTCATAAGCACGCATACCAGTACCAGCTGGTATTTTGTGACCTACAATAACATTCTCCTTAAGTCCCTCTAGGCCGTCTACCTTACCAGCAACTGCTGCTTCGTTTAACACTTTTGTAGTTTCCTGGAAGGAAGCTGCAGAAATGAATGACTTAGTCTGTAAAGAAGCTCTAGTAATACCCTGTAAGATAGGCGTAGCCGTTGCTGCTACAGCGTCTCTTGCTGTTACCAAGGCTTTGTCGTTGCGCTTCAATAAAGAATTCTCATCTCTAAGTTCTCTAGCGGTCACAATCTGGCCTGGTTTTAGCGTTTCAGAATCTCCCGCTTCTTCAACCACTTTTTTACCGAAAATGTCGTCATTTTCTTTAATAAAGTCATCTTTATGAATCAGTTGGTTCTCTAAGAATATGGTATCTCCTGGATCTTGAACTCTAACTTTACGCATCATCTGACGTACTACTACCTCAAAGTGCTTATCGTTAATCTTCACTCCTTGCAAACGATATACTTCTTGGACTTCATTAACAAGGTATTGTTGCACTGCAGAAGGCCCTTTGATAGCTAATATATCCTCTGGAGTAATAGATCCATCTGAAAGTGCCATACCCGCGCGAACGTAATCATTCTCTTGAACTAATATTTGATTAGAAAGTTTTACCAAATACTTCTTAACCTCTCCTAGTTTAGACTCGATGATAATTTCTCGATTACCTCTTTTAATCTTACCAAAAGAAACCACTCCATCAATTTCAGATACCACTGCTGGATTAGAAGGGTTACGAGCTTCGAAAAGCTCTGTAACTCTTGGTAAACCTCCTGTAATATCACCTGCCTTGGCAGATTTACGTGGAATTTTTACTAAAATTTTTCCTTCGCTAATTTTCTCATTATCATCTACCATGATGTGAGATCCTACTGGAAGGTTATAAGAACGCAACACTTCATCTTTGTTGTTTTTAATCAATAAAGTAGGAATGAGCTTTTTGTTTCTGGATTCAGAAATTACTTTTTCTTGGAAACCTGTTTGTTCATCAATTTCCACTTGGTACGTAACTCCTTGCTCTATATTCTCGTAAGCAATTTTTCCTGTAAATTCAGAAACAATTACACCGTTATATGGATCCCAAGAGCAAATAACATCTCCTTTTTTAATCTTAGCGCCATTCTTAATAGAAAGAACAGATCCGTAAGGAATATTATTTGTGCTTAATACGATTCCAGTTTTAGCATCGGTTAACTTAATTTCAGAGGTCCTAGAAATAACAATTTCAGTTGCCTCACCATCTGCATTTTGACCTTTAACCGTTCTAAGATCTTCAATTTCTGCAATTCCGTCAAACTTAGCTGGCAATTTGTTGTCTTCAGAAATGTTACCTGCAATACCCCCCACGTGGAAGGTTCTCAATGTAAGCTGAGTTCCAGGCTCTCCAATAGATTGAGCGGCAACTACACCAACTGCTTCACCTCTTTGAACCATTTTATTAGTAGATAAATTTCTACCGTAACATTTTCCACAAATACCTTTATCTGCCTCACAAGTCAATGGAGAACGTACTTCTACCTTCTCCACTGGAGAAGCTTCAATACGTTTTACATCTGCTTCAGATATTTCTTGACCTGCTGCCAATAATAATTCCTCAGTAAGTGGGTTATAAACATCATGTAAAGAAACACGTCCTAGAATTCTCTCTCCAAGACTCTCTACAATTTCTTCGTTTTTCTTTAAAGATTGAACTTCAATTCCTCGAAGGGTACCACAATCTTCTGTGTTAATGATCACATCTTGTGATACGTCTACCAGTCTTCTAGTTAAGTAACCGGCATCGGCTGTTTTAAGAGCGGTATCGGCGAGTCCTTTACGAGCACCGTGGGTAGAGATAAAGTATTCAAGAATCGAAAGACCTTCCTTGAAGTTAGAAAGAATTGGATTTTCAATAATTTCTCCACCACCTGCGTTAGATTTTTTAGGCTTAGCCATTAATCCACGCATACCTGTTAACTGACGGATCTGTTCTTTAGAACCCCTCGCACCAGAATCTAGCATCATATACACAGAGTTAAACCCTTGCTGGTCTTCTCTAATACGTTTCATAGCCAATTCAGTAAGCATGGCGTTGGTAGAAGTCCAAACGTCAATAACTTGATTGTATCTTTCATTATTAGTGATAAGACCCATGTTGTAGTTGGTCATAATACCCTCTACTTGACCATTGGCCTCTGCAATCATTTCGTGTTTCTCTGGTGGGATAATAATATCTCCTAAACTAAATGATAGACCTCCTTTAAAGGCAAATTCATACCCCATAGTTTTAATCTTATCCAAAAAGTCTGCCGTTACCGGTACAGAGGTTACACTTAAAATATCTCCAATAATATCTCTTAATGATTTTTTATTTAAGACTTGGTTCACGTAACCTGCTGCTTCAGGCACTACCATATTAAATAAAACCCTACCAACAGTAGTTTTTATAATTTGGTACACCAATTCACCTGCTTCGTTAAAGTCTTTAGCTCTTACCTTAATTCCTGCGTTTAAGGCAACCCTTCCTTCGTTAAAAGCTATCACTACCTCTTCAGAAGAGTAAAAAGTAAGGCCTTCTCCTTGAACAGGCACTTCTTTAGTAGAAACACGCTCTTTGGTCATATAATACAGACCCAAGACCATATCCTGTGAAGGTACAGTAATTGGAGACCCATTGGCTGGATTTAGTATATTGTGAGAAGCCAACATTAATAGTTGCGCTTCTAAAATAGCTTCAGGTCCTAACGGTAAGTGAACAGCCATCTGATCCCCATCGAAATCTGCATTGAAGGCAGTACATACTAATGGGTGCAAACGAATTGCTTTTCCTTCTATTAACTTAGGCTGGAATGCTTGTATTCCTAATCGGTGAAGGGTTGGGGCCCTGTTTAATAATACAGGGTGACCTTTTAATACATTTTCTAAAATGTCCCATACTACCGGTTCTTTTTTGTCTATAATTTTCTTAGCAGATTTAACCGTTTTCACAATTCCACGCTCAATAAGCTTGCGAATTACGAATGGCTTGTATAATTCTGCTGCCATATCTTTTGGAAGACCACATTCAAACAATTTCATTTCTGGTCCAACAACAATTACAGAACGGGCAGAATAATCTACACGTTTCCCTAATAAGTTCTGACGGAAACGACCTTGCTTCCCTTTTAATGAATCTGATAATGACTTGAGCGGTCTGTTAGATTCTGTTTTTACAGCAGAGGCTTTACGCGTATTGTCGAACAATGAATCTACAGATTCTTGAAGCATACGCTTCTCGTTTCTCAAAATAACCTCTGGGGCTTTAATCTCAACCAAACGCTTTAAACGGTTGTTTCTGATAATTACCCTACGGTATAAGTCATTTAAATCAGAGGTAGCAAAACGCCCTCCATCTAAAGGTACCAATGGTCTTAATTCTGGTGGAATAACTGGGATCACTTTCATGATCATCCACTCAGGTCTGTTTTCTCTGTTTTCTTGAGACTCTCTCAAAGACTCCACTACTTGTAAACGCTTAAGGGCTTCAGTCTTACGTTGTTTGGAGGTCTCTGTATTTGCTTTGTGTCTCAGTTCATAAGACAGGGTATCTAGATCAATTCTAGAGAGAATGTCAATCAGACACTCTGCACCCATCTTAGCGATAAATTTATTAGGATCTGTGTCTTCTAAGTATTGGTTCTCAACAGGAATAGACTCTAAAATATTCAAGTATTCTTCCTCTGTCAAGAAATCCATTTTTTGAAGTTCCTCCCCTTCTGCTCCTTTGGCAATACCTGGTTGAATCACTACGTAACGCTCGTAGTAAATAATCATATCTAATTTCTTAGAAGGTAATCCTAAAAGGTATCCTATTTTGTTAGGTAAAGAACGGAAGTACCAGATATGAGCCACAGGAACAACTAAATTAATGTGTCCTACGCGGTCTCTACGTACCTTCTTCTCTGTTACTTCTACCCCACAACGATCACAAACAATTCCGCGATAACGGATTCTTTTGTATTTACCACAAGCACATTCGTAATCTTTTACTGGGCCAAAAATTCGCTCACAGAAAAGACCGTCTCTCTCTGGTTTGTGGGTTCTATAGTTAATTGTTTCTGGTTTTAGAACTTCTCCTCTAGAGGCACCCAGAATTGATTCTGGAGATGCCAATCCAATGGAAATTTTATTAAACCTTTTAACCGTGTTATTATCTTTTTGTCTAGCCATAACAATATGGTGCTACTAATTAAAATGTAAATTATCAATAATCCTCAAGACCGAATCTTGTTACTCTTCCAATCTAATGTCTAAACCTAAACCTTTAAGTTCATGCATTAATACGTTGAAAGATTCAGGTAAACCTGGTTCTGGCATGGTTTCTCCTTTAACGATAGCTTCGTAAGTCTTAGCCCTACCAATCACGTCGTCAGATTTAACAGTCAAAATTTCTCTAAGGGTAGCAGAAGCTCCATAAGCCTCTAATGCCCAAACTTCCATTTCTCCAAAACGCTGACCTCCAAATTGTGCTTTACCTCCTAATGGCTGTTGCGTGATAAGAGAGTAAGGCCCAATGGAACGCGCGTGCATTTTGTCGTCTACCATATGTCCAAGTTTCAACATATAGATCACTCCTACTGTTGCAGGCTGATCAAAACGCTGACCGGTACCTCCGTCATATAAATAAGTATGACCGAATTGTGGTATACCAGCCTCTTCTGTGAAACCATTGATCTGATCAATAGTAGCTCCGTCAAAAATAGGGGTGGCATACTTCTTGTCTAACTTAAGACCTGCCCATCCTAAAACAGTTTCATAGATCTGTCCAATGTTCATACGAGAAGGTACTCCTAATGGGTTCAATACAATATCTACAGGAGTTCCGTCTTCCAAGAATGGCATGTCTTCGTGACGTACAATCCTAGAAACAATACCTTTATTTCCGTGACGTCCCGCCATTTTATCACCCACTTTTAATTTACGCTTCTTAGCCACGTAAACCTTAGCAAGCTTCATAATTCCAGCTGGCAACTCATCTCCCACAGAAATGGTAAACTTATCTCTTCTCAAGTTTCCTTGAAGGTCGTTTAACTTAATCTTGTAGTTGTGTAACAAGTCTGCAATAGAAGCGTTGGTCGCTTTATCTGTAGTCCAGCTTCCGCCAACCAGGTGAGCGAAATCGTCTACAGAATTTAACATTTTAAGGCTGTACTTCTTCCCTTTTGGCAATACCTCTTCTTCTAAGTCGTTTAAAACTCCTTGAGAGGTTTTCCCATTGACAAGAGAGAATAATTTCTCTACCAATATATCTTTTAATTGTTGGAATTTCACTTCGTAATCCAACTCTAATTTTGTAATAGCCTCTTTATCTTCAGAACGTTTACGCTTATCTTTTACAGATCTAGAAAACAATTTCTTTTCAATTACAACTCCTCTTAAAGAAGGAGACGCTTTTAAAGAAGCATCTTTTACATCACCGGCTTTGTCTCCAAAAATGGCGCGTAATAATTTTTCTTCTGGTGTTGGATCAGACTCTCCTTTAGGGGTAATCTTACCGATCAGAATATCTCCAGGCTTCACTTCTGCCCCAATTCTAATCATACCGTTTTCATCAAGGTCTTTAGTAGCCTCCTCTGAAACGTTTGGAATATCGTTGGTCAATTCTTCAGCTCCGAGTTTGGTATCTCTCACTTCTAAAGAATACTCATCTACGTGAATAGAAGTAAAGATGTCTTCTCTAACTACTTTTTCAGAAATTACAATCGCATCTTCAAAGTTGTACCCTTTCCATGGCATAAAGGCCACTTTAAGGTTTCTACCAAGAGCTAATTCACCATTTTGAGTCGCATATCCCTCACAAAGTACCTGCCCTTTTTTAACCTTATCTCCTTTGCGAACAATTGGCTTAAGGTTAATAGACGTTCCTTGGTTGGTTTTTCTAAACTTCACCAAGTTGTACGTTTTAGAGTCTTCTTCAAAACTTACCAAACGCTCTTCGTCAGTTCTTGTATATTTAATAGTAATTTTTTGAGCGTCTACATACTCAATTACACCATCTCCCTCTGCATTGATTAATACTCTTGAATCCGCAGCTACTTGTTTTTCTAAACCAGTTCCAACAATGGGAGCTTCAGGTCTAAGTAGCGGTACTGCCTGACGCATCATGTTAGATCCCATCAGGGCTCTGTTCGCATCATCATGCTCTAAGAATGGGATTAAAGACGCAGAAATAGAAGCAATTTGATTAGGAGCAACATCAGTATAGTGAACCTCTGATGGATCTACCACTGGGAAATCTCCTTCTTCTCTTGCAATGACTTTATCTGTATCTATTACACCGTCTTTCTTCTGAGGAATGTTAGCTTGTGCTATCTTCATTCCCTCTTCCTCTTCAGCACTTAGGTAGGCATACTCTTCCGTATTTACTTTACCTTTAGTAACCTTTCTGTAAGGCGTCTCCAAGAATCCCATCTGGTTCACTTTAGCATAAACTGCTAAAGAAGAAATTAGACCAATGTTTGGTCCCTCTGGGGTTTCAATAGGACATAATCTTCCGTAGTGTGTGTAATGCACATCACGCACCTCAAACCCAGCACGCTCTCTAGAAAGACCTCCTGGCCCTAGGGCCGACAATCTTCTCTTGTGCGTAATCTCTGCCAATGGATTTGTTTGATCCATAAACTGAGATAGTTGGTTTGTTCCAAAGAAAGAATTAATCACAGAAGACAAGGTCTTTGCATTAATTAAGTCAATAGGCGTAAACACTTCATTATCTCTTACATTCATACGCTCTCTAATGGTTCTTGCCATACGGGCAAGACCTACGCCAAATTGCTGAGATAGTTGTTCTCCAACGGTACGAACACGTCTATTGGAAAGGTGGTCAATATCATCAATTTCTTCTTTAGAGTTAATAAGCTCTATTAAGTATTTGATGATAGTGATAATGTCTTCTTTAGTAAGGACTTGTTTATCCATTCCAATATCAAGACCTAACTTTTTATTCATTCTATAACGTCCTACGTCACCTAAATTGTAACGTTGGTCTGAAAAGAATAACTTATCTATAATACCTCTGGCAGTTTCTTCATCTGGCGGTTCAGCATTACGTAATTGTCTATAAATATGTTCAACCGCTTCTTTCTCTGAGTTGGTTGGATCTTTTTGTAGGGTGTTGTGGATAATAGAATAGTCAGACGCACCAGTACTTTCTTTGTGCAAAAGTATGGTCTTAACGTCTGCTTCCATAATCTCTGCGATATGGTCTTTTTCTAAAACAGTATCTCTGTCTAAAATAATCTCATTACGCTCAATTGAAACCACTTCTCCAGTGTCTTCATCTACAAAGTCTTCATGCCAAGTGTTTAAAACTCTTGCAGCTAACTTTCTTCCTAATACTTTTTTAAGTCCAGCATTAGATACTTTAATCTCTTCAGATAAATCGAAGATTTCAAGTATATCCTTATCACTTTCAAAACCTATAGCTCTAAATAGTGTAGTTACTGGTAATTTTTTCTTTCTATCAATGTAGGCATACATTACCCCATTAATATCGGTAGCAAATTCAATCCAAGATCCTTTAAAAGGAATGACTCTTGCAGAATATAGCTTAGTACCGTTTGCGTGGAAAGATTGTCCAAAGAATACCCCTGGTGAACGGTGTAACTGAGAAACAACCACACGCTCTGCTCCATTAATAACAAATGTACCACTTGGAGTCATATATGGGATGGTTCCCAAATATACGTCTTGAACGATGGTCTCAAAATCTTCATGTTCAGGATCTGTACAATATAACTTAAGTCTTGCCTTTAATGGAACACTATAAGTTAAACCTCTCTCAATACACTCTTGTATAGAATATCTTGGAGGATCAATAAAATAATCAAGAAATTCTAGAACGAATTGGTTTCTGGTGTCTGTGATTGGAAAGTTTTCCATGAAGGTGTTATACAATCCTTCATTGCCCCTTTCGTCAGATTTTGTTTCTAATTGGAAAAAATCCTGAAACGATTTAATCTGAATATCTAAGAAATCTGGATAAGCCGGAATATTCTTAGTGGATGCAAAATTTATTCTCTCAGTCTGATTTGTGAACATCAATAGACAAATTTTTGAATGTGAATACTATGCGTAGTGGTATAAAACTTCATATACCTTATATAAAAAGGCTTAGGTCTAACCACAAAAAGTGAAAAGACCTAAACCAAAAGTGCTATTGTTGTATGCTATTACTTAAGCTCAACTTTCGCTCCTGCTTCTTCTAATGACTTCTGAATTCCTTCTGCTTCATCTTTAGAAATACCTTCTTTAATTGGGCTTGGAGCACTATCTACAATGTCTTTAGCTTCTTTTAAACCTAAACCAGTTAATTCCTTAACTAATTTTACAACTGCTAACTTAGAAGCACCAGCGTCAGTTAATACAACATTAAATTCTGATTTTTCTTCAGCAGCAGCAGCGTCTCCACCACCAGCAGCAGCAACTGCAACTGCAGCAGCAGCAGGCTCAATACCATACTCATCTTTTAAAATAGTAGCTAACTCATTTACTTCTTTTACTGTAAGGTTAACTAATTGTTCTGCGAAATCTTTTAAATCTGCCATTTTTCTATCGTTTTAATAAATTTTAAAAATATAATTGTTTAAGTGCGTTCTGTTTATCTTTCAGAGAGGGTCTTAATAATCCCTGCCAGTTTACCTCCACCAGACTTTAAGCCAGAAATAACGTTTTTGGCTGGAGATTGTAACAATCCAATGATATCGCCAATAACTTCTTCTTTAGACTTAATGTTCACTAATGAATCTAACTGATTGTCTCCAACATAGATTGCTTCTTCAATGAAAGCGCCTTTTAAAATAGGTTTATCTGAACTTTTTCTAAAAGTCTTAATAAGCTTTGCTGGTGCATTACTTACTTCAGAAAACATTAAAGAGGTATTCCCCTTTAATACATCCGGCAACTCTCCAAAATCTTTTTCAGATGCCTCCATTGCTTTAGCAAGCAATGTGTTCTTCACAACAGACAATCTAATATTGGCTTTAAAACAAGCCCTACGTAGGTTAGAAGTTGTTTCTGCATCCAATCCAGAAATATCTGCTAAATAAATAGTAGCATTCTCTGAAAGTTGTGAAGTTAAATCCTGTATAACGGTTAATTTGTCTTCTCTTGTCATAATATAAATTTTAAAGAACCCTTATGCTTTAGTGTCTAATTGAACACTAGGACTCATTGTGCTGGACATGTAAATACTCTTTACATATACCCCTTTAGCCGCAGTAGGTTTTAATTTGTTAAGGGTGTCAATAAGTTCTTTAGCATTTTCTGCAATCTTATCTGCAGAGAAAGATACCTTTCCAATTGCTGCGTGAACAATACCCGTTTTATCTACTTTAAAATCTATCTTACCAGCTTTTACTTCAGTAACCGCTTTAGCTACATCCATAGTTACTGTTCCTGTCTTTGGGTTTGGCATAAGACCTCTTGGACCTAATACACGTCCTAAAGGACCTAATTTACCCATAACACTTGGCATTGTGATAATTACATCTACATCTGTCCAACCGTTTTTTATTTTGTCCAAATACTCATCCAAACCAACATAATCAGCACCAGCTGCTGTAGCCTCTGCTTCTTTATCTGGAGTCACTAAAGCAAGTACTTTAACGTCCTTACCAGTGCCATGAGGAAGTGTTACCACCCCACGAACCATTTGATTTGCTTTTCTTGGATCCACCCCTAATCTAACTGCGATGTCCACAGAGGCATCGAATTTAGCATTGGTGATTTCTTTTACTAATGCAGAACCTTCTGATAGAGAATATACTTTATTCTTGTCTACCTTAGAAAGCGCTTCCTTCTGCTTTTTTGTTAATTTTGCCATTTGATTTGCTTATTAAGATATTAGAAAGGTTTTGTACCAGATACTTTTAAACCCATAGATCTAGCTGTACCAGCAACCATGCTCATTGCTGATCCAATTGTAAACGCGTTTAAGTCTACCATTTTATCTTCTGCAATAGTTTTAACTTGATCCCAAGATACACTTGCTACTTTATTTCTGTTAGGTTCGCCAGATCCTTTCTTAATCTTAGCTGCTTCCATCAATTGAACTGCCGCCGGCGGTGTCTTTACAACGAAGTCAAATGACTTGTCCTTGTATACCGTGATAGCAACAGGCAAAACTTTGCCCTGTTTGTCCTGTGTACGTGCATTAAATTGCTTACAGAACTCCATGATGTTAACACCGGCAGCACCTAAAGCGGGTCCAACCGGTGGCGACGGATTCGCTGCACCTCCCCTAACTTGTAGTTTAACTACTTTACTTACTTCTTTTGCCATTGTTTTAAATTAAATTAAAGGTGCTATTGGAAGCAACACCCTTTGTATATGTAACAGTTATAATTAAACTTTTTCTACTTGCATATAGCTGAGCTCCAAAGGTGTTTTTCTTCCGAAAATTTTCACCATGACCTCTAGCTTACGCTTTTCTTCATTAACTTTTTCTACCGTACCATTAAACCCATTAAACGGACCATCGATCACTTTAATGGTTTCACCAGGAGTATAAGGAATAGCAGCCATATCTGCATTAACAGTCAATTCATCTACTTTTCCTAACATTCTATTAACCTCTGTTTTCCTAAGTGGAACAGGATCTCCTCCTTTAGTTTCACCAAGAAATCCAATTACATTGGTGATAGAACGAATAATATGCACCATCTCTCCACCTAAATTGGCTTTAATCATGATGTAACCAGGGAAATAAACTTTTTCTTTATTAAGTTTTTTTCCGTTTCTGATTTGAATTACTTTTTCAGTAGGCACCAAAACATCTTCAAGATAGTCACCAAAACCAAGTCTAGAGACTTCTGTTTCAATATACCCTTTAATTTTATGCTCTTGACCACTGACAGCCCTAACTACATACCATTTCTTTTCTAAAATCTCCCCCATGGATACTATTAGTTAAGTATGTTATTAAAGTACAACTGTATTGCTTCATTAAAAACACTGTCTACACCCCATGTTGCCAAGGCAAATAGGATAGAGAAAACAGCAACTACCACCATTAGATTAGAAGATTCTGATCTAGAAGGAAGTGTTACGTTGTTCTTTAACTCTTCAAAGGATTCTTTAATATATGTTAACATGCGGTACCTTTTTAATTTCATTACGCACGGGAGGAGAGACTCGAACTCCCGACACCTGGTTTTGGAGACCAGTGCTCTACCAACTGAGCTACACCCGTATAAAGGACAAAAAAATGTCCTTATATTTTACATGTAAAGGTATCTGCCTTTGTGGGCAGACACCTTACAGTAATTTATCCAATATAGATTAGTCTAGAATCTCAGTTACCTGACCTGCACCTACTGTTCTACCACCCTCACGGATTGCGAAACGTAAACCAACGCTCAATGCAATTGGAGAAAGCAAGTCTACAGTAATTGTCAAGTTGTCTCCTGGCATTACCATTTCAACTCCATCAGGCAAGTTAATAGTACCTGTTACGTCAGTTGTACGAACGTAGAACTGTGGACGGTAGTTGTTATGGAATGGCGTGTGGCGACCACCTTCTTCTTTTTTCAATACATACACCTCTGCTTTGAATTTAGCGTGTGGTTTAACAGATCCTGGCTTAACAATAACCATTCCTCTTTTGATATCAGATTTTTCAATACCTCTTAAAAGAATACCCACGTTATCTCCAGCTTCTCCTCTATCTAAGATCTTACGGAACATCTCAACTCCAGTAATTGTAGAAGATAGTTTCTCTGCACCCATACCGATAATATCAACAGCGTCTCCAGTATTGGCAACACCTGTTTCAATACGACCTGTCGCTACAGTACCACGACCAGTAATTGTAAATACATCTTCAACCGGCATTAAGAAGTCTTTTTCAACATCTCTTTTTGGCAATTCAATCCAGCTATCTACAGCCTCCATAAGAGACATCACAGTGTCTACCCATTTTTGCTCTCCGTTCAATGCACCTAATGCTGAACCAGCAATTACAGGTCCATTATCTCCGTCATATTCGTAGAAAGAAAGTAATTCTCTGATTTCCATTTCAACTAGCTCTAAAAGCTCAGCGTCGTCTACCATATCCACTTTATTCATGAATACAACCATTCTTGGAATACCTACCTGACGTCCTAAAAGGATGTGCTCTCTTGTCTGTGGCATAGGACCATCAGTAGCGGCAACAACCAAAATAGCACCGTCCATTTGAGCAGCACCAGTAACCATGTTCTTAACGTAATCCGCGTGACCTGGACAGTCAACGTGAGCGTAGTGACGGTTAGCTGTAGAATACTCTACGTGTGAAGTGTTAATCGTAATACCTCTTTCTTTTTCTTCAGGAGCGTTGTCGATTGAATCGAAACTTCTCATTTCTGAAAGTCCTGCGTTTGCCAATACAGTTGTAATAGCAGCAGTTAATGTAGTTTTACCGTGATCTACGTGTCCAATGGTACCAATATTCAAGTGCGGTTTGGAACGATCAAAAGTTTCCTTTGCCATGTTTAATGAATTTTAATCTTAGTTTATATTAGTGTACAATTTATTCGCTGTTATTGAGCCAATGACGAGAATTGAACTCGTGACCTCTTCCTTACCAAGGAAACGCTCTACCCCTGAGCTACACCGGCTTTTAAAACCACCTAAGTGACTTTAGTTCCATCATACTCAAAGCCTAAAAGACACCCTGGCCTAGACCAAAGTGCCTGCGTGTTAATTTCTTAAACGCTGCTCCTATTCACTTACGTGAAGTGAATTTTGAGCGGGAGACCGGGTTCGAACCGGCGACATTCAGCTTGGAAGGCTGACGCTCTACCAACTGAGCTACTCCCGCAATAATATTCTTAAAAATGTTTAAAAGCTTATCTAAAAGCGATTGCAAAATTAGAAATTTTTCCCTAAGAAAAAAATAATTTAACAAAAGTTGTGGGGAGAGCAGGATTCGAACCTGCGAAGACGTAGTCAGCAGATTTACAGTCTGCCCTCGTTGGCCGCTTGAGTATCTCCCCCAAGCTTGTAAACATATATAAAGAACTTATTAAAATGTCTTTTTTTAAGAGACATTTAAGAGCCGATGGAGGGACTCGAACCCACGACCTGCTGATTACAAATCAGCTGCTCTAGCCAGCTGAGCTACATCGGCTTTTATGCCTTTTTAAATCAATAAAAAGTCCGCTTTTTCAAACGGACTGCAAATGTAGATAAATATTTCTCTTTTCAAAACATTTTTTTAAAAAAAATATTTTTTTTTTCATGCTTAAGCTTTGCGCTTTTCTTTCCATTTAACCAATCCACGCTCAACTGCCTCACATGCAGTATCTATAGCCTCTTCAAAGCTCTTGCATTGCTTTTTAACCACAATAGAATCCTTTGGAACATGTACCTTAAATTCTGCTATTTTATTTTCTTTCACACTGGTATTTTCCACTTTTAAAAAGACGTCTACGTCAATGATATGATCAAAAAACATTTCCAATTTCTGAACTCGATTGTCTAAGAAATCTATTAAAGTAGCATCTGCATTAAAATTGACGGTTTGCGTGTTGATTTTCATAGATAAAAATTTAAATTAAACTTTAGGCTTATTTCTCGGATGGGAACTCCCATATGCTTTTTTTAGTGCTGCCATATTATTGTGCGTATACACCTGCGTAGAAGCCAAACTCGCATGTCCCAACAAATCTTTGACAGATTGCATATCTGCTCCTCTATTCAGAAGGTGGGTCGCGAAAGTATGCCTCAGCATATGAGGACTCTTTTTTACTTTAGTAGACACTAATCCAAAATAGTGATTTATAACCCTATAAACAAGCGTTTCATAGAGTTTTTTACCAGAGGGAAGTAGAAAAAAGTGGGTGCCATCTATCATTATTGGAAGCGCATTTCTTTGGAGCAAATAAGACTTAATTAAAGGGATTAAGGACGGGACTAGAGGAATCACCCGCTCTTTATTCCTTTTTCCAAGCACCTTAATTTGTACTGCTTCTACATCTAGCTGAGAAACCTGAAGCCCTATGAGCTCTGCTCTTCTCATCCCAGTAACATAAAGAAGTTCTATAATGAGTCGGTCTCTTACACCCTCAAAATTATCAGGAAAGGGTATTTTAGAGAACAACTCTTCCATCTCATTCTCAGAGAAAGGCAAGGCAATTTTGCGTTGAACCTTAAGCGATTTATGCCCCAATAACGGATTTTGCGTTATTTGACCCGATTTTAAAGCAAAATTATAAAACGCATTTAGGGAAGCAACTTTTCTGTTAATCGTTATATTAGACTTATGCTGGTCTACCAAAGAAACAATCCAAGATCTAATTAGCGAATAAGAGACCTCGTTAAGTGCTATAGCCCCATAATTAGTGGTACAGAAAATCTCAAAAGATTGCAAATCTCGTTCGTAAGCCTTAATCGTATTAAA
Organism: Flavobacteriaceae bacterium; assembly: GCA_018401115.1. Classification (GTDB taxonomy): domain Bacteria; phylum Bacteroidota; class Bacteroidia; order Flavobacteriales; family Flavobacteriaceae; genus MAG-120531. Next base: position 833,272 of record JAGYKX010000005.1, read on the forward strand.
GGCATAATTCTTTTCTAGGCGCAGGTAATTTACAAAAGCAGCTATAGGCATCCTTAAAATTATAAAAACAACGGTTAAAAAGCGTTAATTAAAACCAAAAAAAAAGCCCCGTTAAAACGGGGCTTTAATATGTTTAATAACAAATACTACTATTGATCTTCTTGATCTCTAAGACCTTGTATATAAGCAGCTTTTTGAATCTGCGCTCTCTTAACTACAGAGGGTTTATTGAACTGCTGACGCGATCTCAATTGACGCATTGTTCCTGTTCTGTCAAATTTTCTCTTAAAACGCTTTAGCGCTCTATCGATGTTTTCTCCTTCTTTTATTGGTATAATTAACATGGGCTACAACCTCCTTTCTTTATGATTTTACGAGTGCAAATATAATGCTATTTAAACCTCCCACAAGTTTTATTTTAAAATATTTCTGGCAATTACTAATTTCTGTATCTCGGTAGTTCCCTCTCCAATAGTGCAAAGCTTGGCATCTCTGTAAAACTTCTCCACTGGATAATCTTTAGTGTAACCATAACCTCCAAATATTTGAACGGCCTCATTGGCTACCTTCACACAAACCTCAGAAGAATACATTTTAGACATAGCGCTTAACTTAGTCATAGGTCTGCCTTGATTTTTCAGAAAAGCAGCCTTGTGAAGGAGCAATTCAGATGCTTCAATCTCCGTGGCCATATCTGCTAATTTAAAAGAAATCCCTTGAAAAGCACTAATCGGTTTTCCAAACTGATGACGCTCTTTGGAATATTGCAAGGCCGCCTGATAGGCTCCTTTAGCAATTCCCAAAGATAGAGCTCCAATAGAAATTCTACCCCCGTCTAATATTTTCATCGATTGAATAAAGCCATCTCCTACTCGGCCTAAAACGGCTGATGCCTCTAAAATACAATTATCAAAAATAAGTTCTGCGGTCTCACTAGCACGCATGCCTAATTTGTCTTCTTTTTTTCCACTGCTAAAACCATGAGTTCCCTTTTCAATTACAAAAGCAGTCATTCCATGACTATCTCCCTTCTCCCCAGTTCGAGCTATTATAACAGCAATGTCTCCGCTTTTTCCATGGGTAATAAAATTCTTAGATCCGTTTAACACCCATTGATCTCCTTTTTTAACCGCAGTAGTATTCATTCCTCCTGCATCTGAACCAGTATTGTGCTCAGTAAGACCCCAAGCACCAATCCATTCTCCAGTGGCTAATTTTGGGATCCATTTTGCCTTTTGCGCTTCGCTCCCAAAACTTAAAATATGATTGGTACACAGTGAATTATGCGCCGCTATTGAAAGACCAATAGATGGATCTACTGTAGAAATTTCTTCAATAATAGCAATATACTCGTGGTACCCTAAACCAGATCCACCTAAAGACTCAGGCACTAATATCCCCATAAAGCCCAAAGCTCCAGCCTCCTTCAATACTGCAACAGGGAATTTTTGATGCTCATCCCATTCCCTCACATGAGGGGCAATATGCTGCTGTGCAAAAGCTTTTGCAGCTGCCGCAACCATCTGCTGGGTTTCAGAATAATCAAAATCCATAGTGTGTTGTATTTCTGTAATCATAGCATTTGTTTATAGGATCAAATATAATTTAATTATCTCAATTTTGTCTTCTGAAACTCCTAATATGTTTAATATTTCATTAAAATCATTAAACAAACCATTTTTAGCTCTTTCTCCGACAATTTTCTCCGCCAATTCTTTGGTAAAAAAAGGCAGTCTTTGCAGTTCATATACAGAAGCGCTATTAACAGAAATTTTACGTGTTAATGGAGTGTCTTGTACAGAAAATGACGCCTTAATTGCTTTTACAACTGCGGAGTCTAATCCATACACTTGGTAGAGTTGATCCATATGAACAAAAGCGCCAAGGGAATTTCTAAACTTTACAATTCGCTCGGAATACACTGGACCTATCCCGTAAACTCTTTGAAAATCTGCGGCATTGGCATGATTGACATCTAAAACAGTCTTTGTAGCTTTAGAGGTTAAAACCTTAAAATACCGCTTAGATTGTTTTTGAGAACTTGGAAAAACTTCGGACTCAATGGTCTTATTTATTGTTATAAATTCCTCAGGAAGGTTTTCAATTACCATCACTGTTGTTGGACTAAGGTATGTATCGTAGCCATAATAGCCCAAATGAAGTAGAAAAGTAACACACAAAAAATAGAAAAACCCTTTTCGTTTATATTGATAAGTAACGAAAAGGGTTTTACTTTTTTTCATAGGTTCTTAATTGTACACATAAAAACCTATAACAGGATGGTTTACGCAGCCTGCTTACTTGTTTTTATATCTGTCACATACTTCTTTAATTCCTTTTTCACTTTTGGAAAAAGAAACAGTAAGCCAATCATATTTGGAAATACTAAGGCAAGAATCATAGCGTCTGAAAACTTAATTACAGCGTCTAATGTTGCAGCTGCACCTATCACTACAAAAAGTAAGAAAAGGATTTTGTACACCGTATCTGCGGTTTTTCCTCTACCAAATAAATACTTCCATGACTGAAGTCCATAATAAGACCATGAAATCATGGTTGAGAAAGCAAAGAGAATAATCGCCACAGTCAACACATACCTAAATCCGGGGATAACAGAATCATAGGCCATAGAGGTAAGGTCTACCCCTCCTACATAGGCTCCAGTATCGTTTAACATAACGGTACTTCCCACTGCATTTCCATATTCAAAGGCTGCGGTGTCCATATTAAAGAAAATAATCACCAAAGCAGTCATGGTACAAATTACAACCGTATCAATGAAAGGCTCAAGCAAAGCTACTACCCCTTCACTAGCGGGATACTTTGTCTTCACAGCTGAGTGTGCAATGGCTGCAGATCCAGCTCCAGCTTCGTTAGAAAAAGCAGCACGTTGAAACCCAACAATAATAACACCAACCACTCCACCAATTCCAGCTGCAGGAGTAAAAGCACCTTCAAATATCATGGTAAAAGCAGCACCTACATATTTAATATTAGAAAAGATAATCACCAAAGAGGCTAAGACATAAGTCCCTGCCATAAATGGTACAATTTTTTCGGTTACACTGGCGATTTTTTTAATACCTCCAATAATCACTATACCCACTAAAATAGCCAAAACAACACCTATAATTACCCCAGTGGCACCTCCTTGAAGATCAAACATAGTTGTTAATTGAACCGCCGCCTGATTAGATTGAAAAGCATTTCCCCCACCAAATGAAGCGCCTACACAAAGAATTGCGAATACTACCCCTAAAATTTTTCCAAGTACCTTAAAACCCATTTGATCTAGGCCTTTTGAGAGGTAATACATGGGGCCTCCGTAAACCGTTCCACTTTCATCTACATCTCTATATTTTACCCCTAGGGTACATTCTACAAACTTGGTAGACATTCCAATAAGACCACAAACAACCATCCAGAAAGTCGCCCCTGGTCCTCCAAGTGCAATAGCTACAGCCACACCTGCAATATTACCCAATCCTACTGTTCCTGACACAGCTGTTGCAAGGGCCTGGAAATGACTCACTTCTCCTTCTTGACTTTCATCTTTAATAGTTCCAGTCAAATCACCGTCTGCTACATTTAAGTCTGTTTTTTCTACACCATGGTGGTCCAACTCATCATACTTACCCCTGACCGTATTAATCGCCAATGGAAACTGACTTATGCTTGGAAATTTAAAATAAATGGTGAAAAAAGTAGCTCCACAAATTAGCAGTATTAAAACGATAGGAATATTATACTCCCCAACTGGAATAGACGTTAAGACAAAGCCTTCCCACCAACTAGCAAATGGCATAAAAGCGTCGTTCACTTTTTCATCTAAACCTTTTTCTTGCGCTAGGGCAACAAAAGGAAATAAAAAGCTTGCCAAAAAAGTCAATTTAGTCTTCATAATGTAGGAGTGGTTTGTTTAATTTAATGTTAAGAGTAGCAATATCATAAAAAAAAATGGCCTAATCAAATAAAGGAGTAGTAAAGCAACTACTGGGCGCACATTTTATTTAATTGCTCAATTTGCTCCGGTCTGCCCAATACAATAAGTTTTCCCTGTGGAGAAAGCACCAAATCTGCATCTGGGTTAATAATATAGTCACCCTTTGGTGTAATATACCCAATTATGGTACATCCTGTCCTTTTTCTTAGATCCAGATCCCTCAGTGAATTTAATACGCTAGAACCAGCAAAACGTTCAATGGCAATCTCTTCAAGGTTGGTATTCTTTTTTCCATCTGTAGAAAGTTTATCCATAAAGGTAATTAGATCAGGAATAACTACTAAAGACGCCATATGGTCCCCTCCTATTCTGTCTGGCATAATCACTTTATTGGCACCCGCCAGAGACAATTTTTTTCTGATCCAATCTCGGAGGCCCTGGAAATAATAAATAAGTTTTTGTTAAGCTGTCTTGCAGACAATACCACGAATAAATTAGCAGCATCACTTGGAAGTGTAGATATAAGATATTGTGCTTTATGAATTCCTGCAGCCTCCAACACCTCATCTTCATTGGCGTCTCCCTTTATAAAAAGCACATCATCTTCATGCTTTGCTATTATCTCAGGATCATTCTCAATGACCACAAAAGGTTTGTTGTAGGCTTTTAGCCTAGCCACTGCTTGAGCGCCATTTCTCCCATAACCACAAACGATCACATGCTTATTCATACTTTGCAATTTATTTTTAACCTGTTTTTTCTTTAAAATTTCTAATGAATTCCTACCTAATATGTATTCCGTGACCACAGATAATGCAAAGGCAAAAATAAAAACGCTTGAGATAATTAAAAAAATTGTGAAAATCTTAGCGGCATCGTCCAAAGGACTGACCTCTGAAAAACCTACAGTGGTTATAGTTATTACGGTCATATACACCGCGTCTATCCAAGAATAGTCCGAGAGCATTCTAAAACCTAGTATCCCTATCACGCTTACTAAAAGCACTAATGATAAAGCTAAATATATTTTTGATCGGAATACTTTTAACATGCGAAACTATAAATCAAACACAGAATTCCTTTTGGCAAAAAGCAAATCTTTAATGCGGATCCAAAAAGCAAAAAACAGGTAGAGTGCAAAGCCAAAACCTAAGGTGACAAAGGTTAGATAAATAAATGAAGTCCTTACCACTCTGGCCCTAATACCCAGGCGTTCTGCAATACGCTCACAGACTGTAAAACCGTGTCTTTGAAAAAAATACAATAGTTTATAAAACATCTGTGTCTCCGGTCCATTCCATAAAACCACCTATTAAATTATGGGCTGTTTCAAAGCCAACACTGTGCATTATAGCACAGGCTTGTCCACTTCTGTTCCCAGATCTGCAATAAACATAGTAATTTTTAGACTTGTCTAATGCTTCTAAACCATCCAAAAACCCTTGCCCCATAAAGATGTCCAAATGAATGGCGCCTGGAATAATCCCCTCAGAAACTTCATCTGTAGTTCTTACGTCTAATATTACACTCTTAGGGTCTTCTGCCAATTGTGAGGCCCATGCCTCTTGTGATAAATCTGCCATTATTAAATTATTTATTCTTTCAAAAATAAGGGTTTGAGTCGGGAGAAAAAACTATTTCATTTGTGAAGTGGAAAAATAATTAACCTTAAAATAAAAAACAGCACATATTTTCAAAAATATTCATACATTTGTATATACAATAATTGTTATTACATGAATGTTGAAGCACATATAAAAACAGAAAAATCCATTCCAATTAGGAGTAAAACGGTTATTCACCTTTCTTTGGTTCAAAATAAAATTAATGAAACCATTCACATTGCCTTAAAACCTTTCGATATTTCACTGCAACAATTTAATGTACTGAGAATATTAAGAGGTCAAAAAGGGGCACCTGCTAATCTGAACACTATCAATGAAAGGATGGTCACTAAGATGAGTAATACCACCAGATTGGTAGACAAACTGATTCTAAAAGATTTTGTGGCACGCCAAATTTGTAAAAAAAACAGAAGAAAAGTGGAGATTTTTATCACTGAAATAGGGCTTAAAGCCTTAAAAGAAATGGATGCTGTAATGACACAAACTGAAAATAAACTTTTAAATGGGTTTACTGAAAATGAACTCACTCAACTCAACGAGTTACTACATAAACTATAACTATTAATCCACAACAATTTAAACATTATGAAAAAATTATTTATGACCCTTAGCGCATTATTAGTAGCCACTTCTATTGCAATCGCAACTCCCTCAAATACCAAAGAAAAAACTACTGAAAAAACAACAAAAGCTGTTGAAAAAAAAGTAATTAACACTGAAGCGAGTACCATTACTTGGAAAGCCTACAAAGTTACTGGATCTCATGAAGGCACTATTAATTTGGCTTCTGGGAACTTAGATTTTAATGGAACTATTTTAACAGGCGGTGCCTTTATCGTAGACATGACTACTATTAATACCACTGACTTAGAAGGAGAGTACAAGCAAAAATTAGATGGACATTTACACTCTGATGATTTCTTTGGAACTGCCACTCACAAAACAGCTTCTTTAGAAATTACATCTGTAAAAGCTTCCGGTAAGAATGCGTACGATGCAACTGCTAACCTTACGATTAAAAATATTACCAAAGAAGTAAACTTCACTATCTCCGTATATGGAAGTAAAGCAACGGCAAATTTAAAAGTAGACCGCTCTCAATTTGACATTCGTTACGGATCTGGTTCATTCTTTGACAACTTAGGCGACAAAACCATCTATGATGAATTTGACTTGGTGGTAGACCTACAATTCTAAGTTTCCTTTTAGAATTAAAACAAATCACGCTATGAAATTGTTTAAAATCACAAAGCCTTCAGGGGCTTTGTGATTTTTTTTGCTCAAAGCTTTTATATTCTGTAAGGTTTACTATATTTGATATATGATTCAAAATAATTCAAACAATTGGTGGTGGAACAACTTACAACAAACGCTGTGAGCTAAGCACTACTTTGATATATTTTAAAGGCTTGTCTTCACAGACAAGCCTTTTTATTTTCAACATCACTTGATCCGATATTATCTTTGAAACACCAATAGGAAAGAAAGAAAGAAAGAAACACATTATGAGTTACGCTTTAAAAACCCATTTCAAAAAAATTCTTGCAGACACCATTACACCTGTGAGCGTCTATTTAAAAGTAAGAGACCGTTACCCAGCCAGTATTTTATTGGAGAGTAGTGATTACCACGCCAACGACAATAGTTTTTCATATATCTGTTTTAACCCCATTGCGCACATTGAGGTAAAAGACCGTCAGATTACAAAAGCATATCCAGATGGCAGCACACAAATAACGCCTATTACATCAGAAACAGATATTCCTGCTACACTCACTGCTTTTTCACAGGAGTTCTCTAGTGAAAAACAAGATTTTAAATTCATTACACAAGGACTGTTTGGTTTTATGACCTATGACGCCGTACAGTATTATGAAGACATTCAGATCGCTAAAAAAGAAGGGGGACAAGACCTTCCTGAATTATATTATGCGGTATACCAGAACGTTATTGCCATTAACCATTTTAACAATGAGGCCTATATTTTTGCACACTGCTATGACCAGCCCAGCAATGTAGCGACTATAGAACAATTAATTGCTGTTAAAAACTTTGCCACCTACCCTTTTAAAACCGAAGGCGAACCGACTATTAATATCGAGGACGAAGATTTCAAAACACTGGTAGAAACGGCCAAGAAACATTGCCAAAGAGGAGACGTTTTCCAGTTGGTACTCTCCAGAAGATTCACCCAAAAATTTAGTGGAGATGAGTTTAATGTTTACCGAGCGCTAAGAGCTGTAAATCCCTCTCCTTACCTATTTTACTTTGACTATGGGAATTTCAAAATTTTTGGGAGTTCTCCAGAAGCACAGCTAGTAGTCAAAGATCAGAAAGCAGAAATCCATCCCATTGCAGGTACCTTTAAAAGAACCGGAAACGATGAAAAAGACGCCACGCTAGCCAAGGAACTCACAGAAGACCACAAAGAAAATTCAGAGCATGTAATGCTGGTAGACCTAGCGAGAAACGACCTCAGCAGGCATGGAAAAATGGTCAGGGTAGAAAACTATCGAGAGGTACAGTTTTTTTCACATGTCATTCACTTGGTGTCTAAAGTCACCGGTATAAAAAAAGCAGACACACCTACTATGAATATAGTGGCAGACACATTTCCTGCTGGGACCCTCAGCGGTGCGCCTAAGCATAAAGCCATGGAGCTTATTGAAAAATACGAACCTACCCCAAGGGGCTACTACGGAGGCGCCATTGGCTTTATGGATTTTGAAGGTAACTTTAACCACGCCATCATGATCAGAACCTTTTTAAGCAAGAACCATCAATTGCAATACCAAGCGGGCGCAGGAATTGTTGCTGCTTCAGATGCAGCTTCTGAATTGCAAGAAACCTACAATAAGTTAGGAGCACTCACCAAAGCATTGTCCTTGGCAGAAGACATTAAATAAATAAAGGCATCTGATATAGACCCTATAAAAAATCATGACACACATATTACTCATAGACAATTACGACTCATTTACTTATAACCTAGTGCATTATTTAGAGGAATTAGGCGCTCAGGTAACGGTTCGTAGAAACGACAAATTAAACATAGAAGAAGTGGCTGCTTTTTCGCACATTGTATTGTCTCCTGGACCTGGTATTCCAGACGAGGCAGGACTACTCAAAGAAATTATAGCCACATATGCTACAACTAAAAAAATACTGGGGGTATGTCTAGGGCAACAAGCTATTGCGGAGGTATTTGGGGGGCGCTTAGAAAATTTAAGCGAGGTATACCATGGGATCGCTACACCCATTGAAATTATAGATCCCCAAGCGATATTATTTAAGGACTTACCTACTGAGGTGGTTGTGGGGAGGTACCATTCTTGGGTGGTATCTGAAGATCTACCAGAATCTTTGAAAGTAACTGCCAGGGACCATAAGGGACAAATCATGGCCATTGAACACAATGACTACCCAGTACATGCTGTACAGTTTCACCCAGAATCCATTCTAACCCCTAGTGGAAAGAAAATGCTGGCCAACTGGTTGGGAGTCTCCTGGGAATTTAAGCCAGAAGAAAAAATGTACTAGTCCCTAATTCAACTAAAAGCTACTAAAAATTGAATATGAAAGAAATACTCAACAGACTCATCCAGCACGAAGTGCTGAGCAGACAAGAATCTAAAGACATACTCGTAGGGATTGCCAACAAAGCTTACAACGAATCTGAAATTGCCTCTTTTCTCACCGTGTATATGATGCGTAATATTCAACTAGAGGAATTAGAGGGGTTTAGAGACGCACTTTTAGAGTTATGTCTGGCAGTAGATCTTTCCATTTATGAGCCTATAGATTTATGTGGCACAGGAGGAGATGGAAAAGATACGTTTAATATCTCTACCCTAGCCTCTTTTGTGACGGCTGCCAGTGGGATCAAAGTGACTAAACACGGGAATTACGGCGTATCTTCTTCTTGTGGGAGCAGTAATGTTATGGAAGCATTGGGTATTAAATTCACCAATGACAAAGATTATTTAGAAAAAGCCCTAGACCAGGTAGGGATCTGTGTGTTACACGCCCCCTTGTTCCACCCAGCTATGAAGCAGGTAGCGCCCATTAGAAAGGCCTTAGGGGTCAAAACATTCTTTAATATGTTGGGTCCTATGGTAAACCCTGCTTTTCCTACCCATCAAATGGTAGGGGTATTTAATTTAGAACTAGCTAGAATTTACGGATACCTGTATCAAAAAACAAACAAGCAATACACTATTGTACATGCCTTAGATGGATACGATGAAGTGTCTCTGACAGGGGCAACAAAAGTCATTACCAGGGCAAATGAAATGGTCATAGATCCTGCTCATTTCAATGTAAAAACCTTACAAGCAAAAGACATTTCCGGAGGGGAATCAGTGGCTTCTGCCGCGGCAATTTTTGTAGATATTCTCAGTGGAAAAGGCAGTGAGGCGCAAAACAATGTGGTTTGTGCCAATGCAGCCCTAGCCATCAATACGGTTCAAAACAACGGTATTCAAACCGCTTTTGAACAGGCCAAAGAGACCCTATTATCTGGTGCAGCACTCAAAAAATTACAGCAATTACAAGCTTTATAAATGAATATTCTAGACAAAATAATAGCCGACAAAAAGATAGAAGTAGCCCTTAAAAAAGGCCTCGTTCCCACCAAATACCTGGAAAAGCACCCCTTGTTTGAGCGTCATATAAACTCTATGGTTGCCCAGATAAAACAAAGCAAGAGTGGTATTATCGCCGAGCACAAAAGGCGCTCTCCTTCTAAAGATGTTATTAATAATACGCTCAAAGTCCCCACCGTGGTGAAAGGCTATGAAAAGGCAGGCGTTTGTGGTATTTCTGTACTTACAGATGGCCCCTATTTTGGAGGGGCACTTGAAGACCTTTTGATTGCCAGGGCCACTGTAGAGACGCCCCTTTTGAGAAAGGAATTCATTGTTGATCCCTACCAAATTATAGAAGCTAAGGCCCATGGGGCCGATGCCATTTTACTCATAGCTGCAGTACTCACAAGAGCAGAAATTCACAGCTTATCTGCCCTCGCACAGTCGCTGGGTTTAGAGGTGCTTTTAGAAGTTCACAACTTAGAAGAACTGGAAAAATCAATGATGCCATCTTTAGACCTCATAGGGGTGAATAACAGAAACCTAAAGACCTTTGAAGTAAGTTTGGACACCTCAAGAGCACTCTCTACCGCTATCCCCTCAGATTTTTTAAAGATTTCTGAAAGCGGCATTAGTAATGTCTCAGCCATTAAAGACTTAAAAACGCATGGGTATAGCGGCTTTCTAGTAGGTGAAAACTTTATGAAGACAAATGATCCTGGAGCTACAGCCCTAGCATTTATAAAACAAATAGAAAGCTAATATGGGAGTTTCTAACACACATATGCCCTTTGAAACACCTAAATTGAAAGTTTGTGGCATGAGGGTGCCAGAAAATATTAGCGCTGTGGCGGCACTAAAACCATCTTATATGGGTTTCATTTTTTGGGAACCCTCCAAACGGTATATTCAAAATGCTATTCCTAAAATAGATCCCAGTATTCAGAAAATAGGCGTTTTTGTAAAGGCAAGCCCTGATTTCATTGTAAAAACTGTCCAAGAAAATGATTTACAAGGGGTGCAATTACACGGAGGTGAAACCCCACAAGATTGCAAAGCAGTGCTTGAGGCTTGGGAAAAACAACCCGACGCAAACAACACACCTCTGATTCTTATCAAAGCTTTTTCAGTGGCAGACGAATTTGACTTTTCTGTCCTGGCCCCTTACGAGGCCTATTGTGATTTTTTTCTTTTTGACACCAAGGGGAAACTCCCCGGAGGCAATGGCTATTCCTTTTCTTGGAAACTCTTAGCATCATATCCAAGCAATATCCCATACTTTTTGAGTGGTGGCATTGGTTTAGCGCAAGTAACTGATTTGGCAAAATTTTTAGAAAGCAAAGCCTCAAAAATGTGTGCTGTTATGGATGTAAATAGTACTTTTGAGGCAGAAGATTACATTAAAAACACCCAGGATTTAAACTTATTTATAAACGCCTTAAAAAATAGATTCTCTACAGAATAAAACGCTATGAAAAAGACTTACCACGTAGATGGAAATGGGTATTACGGCTCCTTTGGAGGCGCCTATATTCCTGAAATGCTATTTCCCAATACTGAAGAACTCAGGACCCAATATCTAGACATTATGGGCTCTGAAAGTTTCAAAAAAGAATTTAACTATCTCCTTAGAGATTATGTGGGAAGGCCAACCCCACTTTATTTTGCGGAAAGACTCTCTGCTCTTTACAACACTAAGATCTATCTTAAAAGAGAAGATTTATGCCACACAGGAGCGCATAAGGTAAACAATACCATTGGCCAAATCCTAATGGCTAAAAGATTGGGTAAAACAAGAATCATTGCAGAGACCGGAGCTGGGCAACACGGTGTAGCCACCGCCACCGTTTGTGCGCTAATGGGCATGGAATGTGTGGTGTATATGGGCGCCGTAGATATTAAAAGACAGTCCCCAAACGTCGCTAGAATGAAAATGCTAGGAGCTACTGTTAGGGCCGCTGAATCTGGCAGTAAGACACTTAAAGACGCGACCAATGAGGCCATAAGAGATTGGATAAACAACCCAGTGAACACCCATTATATAATTGGGTCTGTAGTAGGGCCCCACCCTTATCCAGATATGGTAGCTCGTTTCCAATCGGTGATTTCTAAAGAGATCAAAAGCCAATTATTGGAAAAAGAAGGACGAGAAAATCCAGACCATGTTGTTGCCTGTGTGGGTGGAGGAAGTAATGCTGCAGGAGCTTATTACCATTTTTTAGATACCCCTGAAGTCAATATTATAGCGGTAGAAGCCGCAGGGAAAGGAATTCACACCGGAGAAAGTGCTGCTACCTCTGCACTAGGAAAAGAAGGCATTATTCACGGAAGTAAAACCCTATTGATGCAAACCCAAGACGGGCAAATTACGGAGCCTTATTCTATCTCTGCAGGCTTGGATTACCCTGGAGTAGGCCCAATGCATGCGCATTTATTTGAATCTAAGCGTGCCGAATTTATATCAGTAACGGATCAAGATGCTATGGCTGCCGGATTACTGGTCTCTAAAATGGAGGGTATTATCCCAGCCATTGAGACCTCTCATGCCTTCGCTATTTTTGAAAACAGGCCCTTTGGTAAAGAAGAATTGGTGGTGGTTAACTTATCTGGCCGTGGAGATAAAGATTTGAATACCTACATAGATTATTTTAAATTATGAGTAACAGAATAAATCAAAGAATGGCAGACCCTAAAAAAGTCTTGTCCATCTATTTTACGGCAGGCTATCCTGAAAAAGAAGACACCGTAAAGGTCTTGAACCAACTGCAGGAAGCGGGCGTAGATCTAGTAGAAATAGGACTCCCATTTAGCGACCCTTTAGCAGACGGCCCCACCATTCAAGACAGCTCAACTGCCGCCCTAAAAAATGGCATGCATACCCAACTGCTCTTTGATCAACTAAAAGACATTCGAAAAAGCATTCACATTCCCCTAATTGTGATGGGCTATTTTAACCCCATGCTACAATATGGCGTAGACGCCTTTTTGAGTCAGTGTGCCCAAATAGGAATTGATGGGATTATTATGCCAGACCTGCCCTTAGCAGAATATGAGCAGCACTACAAAAAGCTCTATGAAAAATACGGCATAAAAAACATTTTTTTAATTACCCCTCAAACCTCAGATGCACGAATTAAAGCTATTGATCAGGCGTCAGATAGTTTTATTTATTTAGTGAGTACTGCAAGTGTGACTGGAAGCAAAAGTGGTTTTGGAGTAGAACAAGAAGCGTATTTTGAAAGAATTGCCCAAATGAACCTCAAAAATCCCCTAGTAGTTGGTTTCGGGATTCATGACGCAAATACCTTCTCACAAGCTACAAAACATACCTCTGGAGCCATTATAGGTTCTGCTTTTATTAAGACTATTACTGAAAAAGGACTTGCGGGAATAAGCCCATTTATAAAAAGTCTTAGACCTCTCTAGTTCAGCTTCAAAAACCAGCTGTTATTGGTCACATTGCTTATCTGACCCTTAATTAAAAATGTTGACCGCGCAAAATAAATCACTTGAGTATCAATTTTGACCTCTCAAAACAAATCAGATGATCTACTTTAAAAAATTTCTAATCAAAAATCTAGGGCTTATAGCCCTATTAAGTGTCACCCTAGGCTTGGCTCCTTTTAATCCAGAACCTCATATCTGGGGCAAAATTAAATGGATCCAAGGCGGCGCCAAAGGTATGCAACTCATTGATTGGTGGGACACCTTTTTCCATGGCGCCCCCTTTATATTATTAGTCCTTGCACTTATTTTTAAAGGGCTATCTTTATTGGAGAAATAACATACAAATACCAACCATATGAAAAACCTCATGCAATTTCTATTCCTATTTTTAAGCGCTTTTGGTATTGCTCAGACTACGTCTGAGATTAAAGGTCAGGTAAGGCACTCTATAGATGAACTGAGGGATTTTGTGGCCATTCCCAATGACGCAAATATGCCAGCAGATATTAATAGGAACATCACTTGGCTTACGGAAAAATTTTCTGATCGTGGTTTTAATACAGCCGTACTTCCCACAGATGGGTTGCCCCTTTTCTTTGCGGCATTGCCTATGGATCCTGCTAAAAAAACCCTGCTTTTTTATATGCACTTAGACGGCCAACCGGTGGCTCCAGAATTATGGGATCAGGAAAATCCTTATGAGGTGGTGCTTAAAAAACCAGTCGGTGATCAGTGGGAAACCACTTCTTTTGAAGAATTGAATGAAGATATTCCAATGGAATGGAGGCTTTACGGAAGGTCTACCTCGGACGACAAGGGACCTATTGTCATGCTCCTAAACAGTCTTGATCTACTGAAAAAAAACAATGTTAGCTTGCCTTTTAACATTAAGGTGGTCTTAGACGGAGAAGAAGAAAAGAGCAGTAAACCACTCGCCAAAGCGGTGAACACCTATAAAGATTTATTAGAGGCAGATTATTTAATTATTAATGACGGTCCTGTTCACGCCTCAGGACAACCTACCATTGTATATGGATGTAGGGGTATTACTACCTTAAGGATATGGACTTATGGTCCCATAAAACCACAACACTCTGGTCATTATGGAAATTATGCACCCAATCCAGCCATTGAAATGGCCCACCTCCTCTCAAGTTTAAAATCTCCGGATGGAAAGGTATTGGTAGCGGGTTACTATGATGGTATTGAATTGAGCGAATCTGACAAAGCTGTTTTAAAGGCAGTGCCGGACACTGCGGATTATATTAACAACCTATTGGGCATTCACAAGCCAGATGCGGTGGGGGCTTTTTATCAGGAGGCGCTTCAATTTCCTTCCCTTAATGTTAGGGGAATGGCGAGCGGATGGGTAGGCGACCAAGCCAGAACTATTGTACCAGATATGGCTACTGTTGAAATTGATTTGAGGTTGGTGACTGAAACTGACGGAGCGCGCTTACAAAATCTAGTAGAAGCACATTTAAAAAAACAAGGCTATACTATTTTTAATGAGGCTCCTACCAAGGCAGATCGAATGGCCTATCCAAAAGTGATTAGACTCAAGAAAGGATCTGTTACACCTGCTTTTAGAACAGATCTGAGCCTGCCTTTTGGGGGGCATTTAAAATCTTTATTGGAGGATAATTTCAATACTGAGGTGGTACAAATTAGAACCATGGGGGGTACTGTGCCTATTGCACCTTTTGTAAATGCCTTAAAAATTCCTGCCTATATTTTACCTATGGTGAATCCGGACAATAATCAGCACAGCCCTAACGAAAACTTAAAAATTGGTCAGATTGAGTACGGAATAAAAACCTTTTACAAGGTATTGAGCAGTCCTTTTGAATAGGGATTGAACACCATAAAAAATCTGATGTTAGGAATTAAACCGTACTTTAAAAATAGGTGTTGCCTTATCTAAAAATATGTTAAAGTAGAACTGTCTTGAATTATAACCATCTTGAAACGGACTATCTCACAAAGACAGGATTCATGGGGTCTTTGGTCTCTTCTGGACTGAAAGCGTAGCCTTCAAGATTAAAACCTAGTATCCCATCCAGGTCTTGAATGTTGTTTTGAACGGCGTAACGCACCATAAGCCCTCTCGCCTTCTTGGCATAAAAACTTATGATCTTGAGTTTGTCATTTTTCCAGTCTTTAAATACTGGTGAGACCACCTTCATGTGTAAGGATTTTGCATCTAAGGCAGAGAAATATTCATTACTCGCTAGATTCACTAGTGTTTCCGAAGCCTCCATTTGTGTATTCAGGTGGGCCGTTAAGGTTTCCTTCCAAAAACTATAGAGGTTCTTATGGGATCCAATTTCTAGAGAAGTCCCCATCTCTAAACGATAAGCTTGTATAAGGTCAAGCGGTTTTAGCATACCGTATAAACCAGAGAGAATAAGCAATTGATCTTGTAAGGCATGAACTTCTTTATCGCTCATTGAAAAAACATCTATGCCCTGATATACATCGCCACTGAAGGTATAAATTGCAGGTCTCGCGTTGTCTGGCGTAAAGGGCCATGTGAAATCCTGATTACGCTGCCAGTTGAGTTGAGACAATTTATCAGAGATATTCATGAGAGAACTCAGTTCTTTGGGTTTCTTTTTGGCCAATGTAGTGTTAATGGTCTTGGATTGATCTAGAAATACGGGCTCACTGTATTTCGTGGTCGGAAGGGCTGTTTCAAAATCTAAAGATTTAGCAGGCGATATAATGAATTTCATAGCAAATGAATTTTAGCGTAAAAATACAGGTTTTTAGTGATTTTTAAAAACCACTAAAAAAGTATTATTCTTGCTGGTGTTGTGCATAGCTGCGCCACTTTTCAATGCAGCTTAGCATGTCTTCTGGAATAGGAGTGTTAAAACGCATGAGCTCACCAGAGCTCGGATGCACAAAACCGAGGGTTTTGGCATGCAAGGCCTGCCTTGGCAGGGCCTTAAATACATTGTCTACAAACTGCTTGTATTTAGTAAAAGTGGTGCCTTTTAAAATTTTCTCTCCACCATAGCGCTCGTCATTGAAAAGCGTATGTCCAATGTGCTTCATATGAGCCCTAATCTGATGGGTCCTACCTGTTTCTAAAACACAGGAGACAAGGGTCACATAACCCAATCGTTCAATCACTTTATAATGGGTAACAGCTTCTTTACCTTGATCTCCTTCTGGAAAAACAGCCATTTGAAGCCTGTTCTTTGGGTGTCTTCCTATATGGCCCCTCACCGTCCCTTGATTTTCCTCTACATTGCCCCACACAATAGCCACGTATTCTCGCTCAGAGGTTTTGTCAAAAAACTGCTTGGCTAAATGAGTCATGGCTTTAGAGGTTTTTGCCACTACCAGTAGACCAGAAGTGTCTTTATCTATCCTATGCACAAGTCCAGGTCTGTCATCTGAATTTAAGGGAAGATCTTTTATGTGAAATAAGAGGGCGTTAATTAATGTACCTGAGTAATTTCCATGACCTGGGTGCACTACCATACCCGGTGGTTTATTGACCACCATAAGGTCCGAGTCTTCATAGATTACATCTAGAGGAATGTCTTCTGGGGCCAGGAGGAATTCATAAGGAGGATGGGTAAACATAACCTTAATTTCGTCTCCAGATTTTACCTTGTAATTCTGCTTCACCACCAGCTCATTGACCCAAATATGGCCTTCTTTTGCTGCTTGCTGAATTTTATTTCGCGTGGCATTCTCAATGAAATTCATGAGATATTTATCAATCCTTAGCGGCTCTTGCCCTTTGGAGGCTGTAAAAGAGAAATGCTCAAATAAATCTTCAGATTCCTGATCTGTGTAAGCATCTATTGGCGTGTTTTGATCTGTTTGAGACATGATTGATGGGATAATAAAAACTAGGAATGAGAAACTAGAGATCTACTCTAATTTAAATACACTATTTATATTCGATTAATTTCTATTCAATTGATTTCAGCCATTTTAAACTAGGCTCAAAGCTTTATTCTGGTATGGTCTGGTTTAAATTTGGCGATCCGTTTTCCGGTCTGTTACCATTTCCACAAATAAGTTCTATTTCTGACATCTTAGGTAATTTAAAACCTGGCTTAATGAGTTTGTTCTGATACTTAACCCCATAGACCATATTCTTTCCTAAGGCGTCTATATAAGTTACTTTTTCTACTTTTAATCCAACCGCTTGCAACTTAGAGGTGGCATTTCTTTGCGTTACTTGAACCAGTTCTGGCAAACTTATGTTGGCATAGCCCGATGGATTTAACTGCAAGTATATTTTCTTGTTTGCTTTGACCTCACTTCCTGGCTTAGGACTTTGACTAATTACTGCATTTTTAGGAAAATCGCTTCTAAAATTAGCTGAGTCAATGACTTGAAATCTAAGGGATTGAGCAGCTAAAATATGGGCCACCTCAGTAATCTCTTTTTTAGTTACATCTGGTACTACAATATAATTACCATGTGCTGTAGTCCAAGCCAACATTTGCATACTGATGACCACAACAAGAAATAGTACCAAGAAGGCACCAAAGATTTGTTTTAAAAAAAACCGGCTTTTTAAAAAAAGTATACTATTTTTCATTGCGCTTAGCGATTGGTACAAAGATAGCAAAACCTTTGTGTTAGTAATTCTCAGTATTAGATAATTTATAAAAGTGTTTTCTGATGAAAAAAACCATTGCAGTGATTATGGGAGGGTACACCAGTGAATTTGAAATTTCACTAAAAAGCGGCTCTGTAGTTGCAGCTCATTTAGATCCTGAAAAATACGAGGTATACCCTATAGTGATTACAAAAAATAGGTGGACCTATACTACTGATCACGGCGCAGTGTATCCTATTCAAAAGGGAAATTTCAGTCTGGAACTCCCTCACAAGCAAGTTTTGTTTGACGGTGTTTTCAATGCCATTCACGGAAGCCCTGGAGAAGATGGTAAAATTCAAGCTTACCTAGAACTTTTGGGTATTCCCCAAACTGCTTGTGATTTTTATCAAGCAGCGCTTACCTACAACAAAAGAGATTTGTTAAGTGTGCTAAAGCCCTATAGGATTGCCATGGCGAAATCTTATTTTCTGAACTATGGTGACCCTATAAATCATGAGGCTATTATTCAAAAAGTTGGTTTACCTTGTTTTGTAAAAGCCAATAGATCAGGAAGTAGTTTTGGTATTAGTAAGGTATATGCAATAGATCAGATGGAGGCTGCAATTGAGATTGCTTTTAAAGAAGATAAGGAGGTGATTATTGAAGAGGCCTTGGTGGGAAAAGAAGTGTCTGTGGGAGTGATTCAATACCAAGGTAAAACAAAGGTATTGCCTATTACAGAAATTATAAGTGAAAACGACTTTTTTGACTATCAGGCAAAATACGAAGGAAAATCTACAGAAATTACCCCTGCTACACTAGATCCTGAAGTGGAACAAAATATTATTGTTGTAGCTACATTTGTTTATAATACATTGAAATTAAAAGGCTTTACCAGATCTGAATTTATTTTAGTCAACAATGTTCCTCATCTATTAGAAGTAAATACAACACCGGGAATGACCCAACACAGCATACTACCTCAGCAAGCAAGAGAGGCTGGAATTTCGCTTCCAGAATTATTTGAAAGCGCCCTTGAATCTATATGGTAATTATTTATTATGCTGTTTTTGGAAACTGGCAATACAAACGCTTGAAAAGCAAGTATATTTAAAGCTAAAACTAAATTGTTTAATTTTGTTGAATGGATAAAAAAATAGCTGTTTTCCCGGGATCCTTTGATCCACTTACCCTTGGGCATTTAGATGTCATACAAAGAGGCATTACTCTTTTTGACAGGCTTATTATTGCCATTGGGGTAAATACGGATAAAAAGTATATGTTTTCATTAGAAGAGCGATTGGAAATACTCCAAGAAACATTTAAAGACGAACCCAAAATTAGCGTTCATACCTACAGCGGTTTAACGGTAGATTTCTGTAAAGAAATTAAAGCAAACTTTATTCTTAGAGGACTCAGAAATCCTGCTGATTTTGAATTTGAAAAAGCCATTGCCCATACCAATAGAAAGCTCTCCGAAATTGAAACCGTTTTTTTACTCACCTCATCAGGTAAATCGTATATCAGTTCTTCAATTGTTAGAGATGTTATAAGACACGGAGGTGATTATTCAGGGCTAGTTCCAAAAGCAGTATTAAATATTTCAAGAGAATAGCCTGAAAATTAACCTAGTTAGACCAACAAAGTTTTTAATCCCATATCTATTCAAACAAAACTTTAATGTTGGTGAAAGAGTTCTGTAGGGCCTTTTTAATTTTATCTGGACCTTTCCACTTCACTTTAACAATACCTTCTTCTAATTGCCCCAGCAAAGGCCCATTATAAGAAGTTTTCATTGCAAACCAGTGCACTTCTTTAAGTTTGTATTGTCCGTTTCTCTTGAATATATGATAGGTAGTCCTCAAGAAGTTTTCAATCTCCAGGCCTTTTACACCAGTTTCCTCCTTCACTTCTCTTATTGCGGCAGCTTCAATAGTCTCCCCCTTGTCTACTTTACCTTTTGGCAAATCCCACTTATCATTTCTATATATAAAAAGCACCTTTCCTTGTGGGTTAGTGACTACACCTCCTGCCGCTACAACCCTAGGTATGGTCTTAGAAAACTTGTTCAATATTTCTTCGTGGTTGGGATGGTATATATATGCTTTGTTAAGCTTCTTTTTAGAAAGTGCTGAAATGGCCTTTTGAATCGCTTCCTCATTTAATGGAAAATAAGTGCTTTCTTCAGATTCCGCCAGTTTATTTGTCAGAATCATAGGAGATTCATTCACAAAAACTTTATACATTTGTGTTATGATTTTAGATAGCGAAACCGCAAAACAAACAGCTGCACTATTATTACAAATTAATGCAATAAAATTGAGACCAGAAAATCCTTTTTCTTGGGCCTCAGGATGGAAATCTCCTATTTATTGCGATAACAGAATAGTGCTCTCATTTCCAGAGGCCAGAAAATTTGTATCCACAAAAATGGCAGCGCAAATAAAAACACTTTACCCCAATCCAGATGCCATAGCTGGGGTTGCCACAGGAGCCATAGGCATGGGTTTATTGGTCGCTGAAATATTAGACCTCCCTTTTGTTTATATTAGACCTGAAGCAAAATCTCACGGAAGACAAAACAAAATTGAAGGGCAGTTGCAAGAGAATGCCAAAGTAGTTGTGATAGAAGACCTTATCTCAACAGGCAAAAGTAGTCTGAGAGCTGTTGATGCATTAGAAGAAGTAGGTGCAAAAGTTATGGGAATGTTAGCTATTTTCACATATGGTTTTGAAACTGCTGAAGAAAATTTCCTAAAGCAAAATACCACACTTCATACCTTGAGCGATTACAACTACTTAATTACACAAGCATCTAACGAGGGTACTGTAAGCAATGACTACCTAGACACTTTGAAAGAATGGAGGAAAAATCCCTCTCAGTGGAACCAACAATAATTCATAAGTAGTTGGTCTTATAAACACTTACTTATCGGAACAAACGGAAGTTTCGATTAAACCAAAAGATTTTTATAATATGTTAATAGAAACGAGCCCAGTACTTTTAAATACTTCTGACAAATCGGTATTTAACTTCTTAAATGAAATTAAAAATTTCGAACACCTCATGCCAGAGAACACCAGTAAATTTGAAGTCCTCAGCGAGGATCGTTTCCTCTTCGCTTTAAAAGGAATGCCGGAAATAGTTTTGCAAAAAAATGGATCAGAGGCCAACTCGTATGTATTATTGGGTGCTGCAAGTGATAAGTTACCTTTCACGCTTAAAGGAAATATCGTTAATAAAGATGAAGACAGCACAGAAGTACAATTGGTTTTTGAAGGCACCTTCAATGCCATGATGGAAATGATGATTAAGACACCTATTACAAATTTCGTGAATGCATTATCTGAAAACTTAACTAAAGTTCAATTTTAAGCAAGCTCACTCAGCCCTGTTAAAGTTTCAAGGATACCTCCTTAAACTGAAAAAACTCTTTTAAGCCTTCTTGGTTTTCAATGATCAATGCTCCATTAGAGGAAACCCCTCTAATAATCCCTTGGAAGCTTTTTTGATTAGAACGTTTAAAAGTGTTTACCACTCCAAGGCCAAACAATTGGCTTTCATAGCTGAACTTTAATGAGGAATAGGATATTTGCTCCATCTCGGCGAGCGATTTATCTAATTGAATCATTAAGATCTCAAGTAAGTAGTCCAGTTTAATAGCTAGCTTGGAATGTTCACTCAGTGCAGTAGCTTTTGTTAATTCAGGCATTGAAAACTTAAAAACATTCAATCCTATTCCAATGACACTTGAAGTGATTTCATTTCCTTGAATGGTATTCTCAATGAGAATTCCACCTGCTTTTTTACCCTGGATTAATATATCATTAGGCCATTTAACCCTTACATGCTCTGAAAATAGCGCGAAGACTTGACGCACTGCTAAAGAAATTGACATGGCTATTTTAAATTGATCCTTTAAAGGTATATTCAGTTGCTTTTTATAAATACTCAAACTAATACTACTGCCCTTTGAGCCCATCCAAGTATTTCCCAGTTGTCCTCTTCCTGCTGTTTGCTCTGTAGCTACAACAAAAGTATTGTCTTGTAACATTCCTTTACCCAAAAGGTCTTTGAGGTAATCATTTGTAGAAGAAATTTTATCCAAATAAATAAGGGGCATAAATAAAGATTTAATCTTTTAAAACAAGGCTAAAAAGCTGTTTAATCTTATGTTAAAAACAATAGCTAAGAACGTAAAAATATAATAACTTTGTAAAAATTTAAATTTTTTAAATGTTAGATAAAAAAGGAGACGTAGATAATCTTATCTCATTAATTCTCAATGGAATAGAAGAAGTGAAAGGTTTAGATATTCAATTATTAGATCTTCGGGAAATAGAAAATACAGCCTGTGATTATTTCATTATTTGTAATGGAACTTCAAATACACATGTTAATGCCGTTGTTGGATCTATACAAAAAATAGTCAGTAAAACCATTCAAGACAAACCTTGGCATGTAGAAGGGTCTGAAAATGGAGAGTGGGTTTTACTGGATTATGTGAATGTTGTAGTTCACGTTTTTCAGAAACATATCAGAGAATATTACGACATAGAAAGCCTTTGGGGAGACGCCAAGGTCACTGCAATAACGAGTCCATCAAACTAAAAATAAAATGGCAAAAGAATCTAAAACAAGTCCAATGAAACCAAAGTTCAATGCATGGTGGGTATACGCCACTGTAATAGCTTTACTAATAGGGTTTCAATTTATGAGCAGTGGTCTTTCTAACACGAGAAAGACAACCACTTCTGAACTGCAATCTTATTTGAAGAATGGGGATATTAATAAAATCATCATTATTAGCAACACCAGGCAAGCCAAAGTATTTTTAACCAAGGAAGCACTGGCTAAAGAAGTACATAAAGATGTTGCTGAAAAATCGTTCAATCTAAGCGGCTTAAGTCCAGAGTATATATTAGACTTTGGTGACCTTCAAAATTTCGAAAACGATATTAAGACTATAAAATCGGAATATCAATTAGACACCTTAGTAGACTACGAGACTGAATCTAATGTATTTGGAGATTTACTTTTATCACTTTTACCCTTTGTACTGATCATTGGTATTTGGATTTACGTAATGAAGAGAATGTCTGGTGGCGCAGGTGGCGGAGGCGGAGGTCAAATTTTCAATATAGGAAAATCCAAAGCCAAACTATTTGATGAGAAGACAGACACCAGAACTTCTTTTAAAGATGTGGCAGGTTTAGAAGGTGCCAAAGAAGAAGTAGAAGAAATTGTTTCTTTCTTAAAACACCCAGAAAAATATACTTCTCTTGGAGGTAAAATTCCTAAAGGTGCTTTGTTGGTAGGACCTCCTGGAACAGGAAAAACATTATTGGCAAAAGCAGTAGCTGGTGAAGCTAAGGTCCCTTTCTTTTCTCTTTCAGGATCTGACTTTGTAGAGATGTTTGTTGGGGTTGGTGCTTCTAGAGTGAGGGATTTATTCAAACAAGCAAAAGAAAAATCTCCTGCTATTATCTTTATTGACGAAATAGACGCCATTGGTCGTGCTAGAGGTAAAAATAATATGACAGGGTCTAATGATGAAAGAGAGAACACCCTAAACCAATTACTGACAGAAATGGACGGTTTTGGCACCAATACAAATGTTATAGTCTTAGCTGCCACAAACAGAGCAGATGTATTAGACAAAGCATTGATGAGGGCAGGCCGTTTTGATAGGCAAATCTATGTGGATTTACCAGATATTAGAGAGCGTAAAGAAATATTTGAGGTTCATTTAAAGCCCATAAAGACCTCTGAAAAACTAGATATAGATTTCTTAGCCAGACAAACCCCAGGATTTTCTGGAGCAGATATTGCCAACGTTTGTAATGAAGCTGCTCTTATTGCAGCAAGAAAAGATAAAAAGGCTGTTAGCAAGCAAGACTTTTTAGATGCAGTAGATAGGATTGTAGGTGGATTAGAAAAGAAAAACAAAATCGTTACCCAGTCTGAAAAAGAAACCATTGCATATCACGAAGCGGGACACGCTACAGTGAGCTGGATGCTAGAACATGCCGCTCCTCTGGTGAAGGTAACCATTGTTCCAAGAGGACAATCTCTAGGAGCTGCATGGTACCTTCCAGAAGAAAGGTTGATTGTTAGAACAGAGCAAATGCTAGATGAAATGTGTGCCACTTTAGGAGGGCGTGCAGCAGAAAAGGTGATTTTCAATAAAATATCTACTGGAGCCCTAAGCGACTTGGAAAAAGTGACCAAACAAGCGAGGGCTATGGTCACCGTTTACGGCTTAAATGAATCATTGGGAAACATTACTTACTACGATTCTTCAGGACAGTCTGAGTACGGTTTCACTAAGCCATATAGCGAGGAGACTGCTCAAAAAATAGACAAAGAAATTTCTATCTTAATAGAAGCACAATATCAAAGAGCTATTGAACTTTTAGAGGAAAACAAGGAGAAACTTACTACATTAGCAAAAAGGTTGTTAGAAAAAGAAGTGATTTTTAAGGACGATTTGGAAAAAATCTTTGGTGAAAGACCCTTTATTCCAGCACCAAAAGCCCTTCAAAAAGAAGCTACTGCCAACCCAGATGATGAAGCTGATACAGGTATTTCTAGCCCACAAGAAAACCAAGCAAAAAACACTATTTCTGACAGTTCAGACGAGCATGTGAATGAAGTGACGGATGCAACAATAAATACAAAAGAAGGTAAAGCGTAATATTGAATTTTTTTAGCAAAATATTTGGATCCTCTAAAAACAAC
The DNA here is from genome assembly GCA_018401115.1 of Flavobacteriaceae bacterium. GTDB lineage: Bacteria > Bacteroidota > Bacteroidia > Flavobacteriales > Flavobacteriaceae > MAG-120531. The sequence goes on from JAGYKX010000005.1 coordinate 858,188, forward strand.
CCAGCTTCAAGCCAGGTTGAGAGGTCCAAGTACATGCCAGAAGAAAAAACACCTGTAGACGAACTATTCACCATTAATTTTAAAAAAAATGGAGGTAAATTCTTATACTGTGAAGACAAAGATGAAGCATTAGCGCTTTTGAATAACATACTTGATGAGAACGATTGGAAAGAAAAACCCCTGCTCACTTTAGACAAGAACATGGCGCTATTTTGCGCAAACGCAGGATATGAAACTACCCATAAAACACAAGGAGCTGGTGTATTTTTCACCTCCTGTGAACACCTGATTGCTTTGAACGGCTCAATTTTAGTGAGCGACAGTCAGTTTGGAGAAAATAAGTTACCGGACTTACCAGAAATCATCATAGTATTTGCCAAAACCAGCCAAATGTTAGAAACCATACAAGATGGTTTAAAACAAATTAAAAAAAACTATCCCAAACAGATACCAGGAAATATTACCGCCATAAAGAACTTCAAGAAAGAAACTGAAGGTCAAAAAGATTTTATGAGCTACGGAAGCAGCAATAAAGATGTGTATCTGATTCTTCTAGAAGATCTTTAAATGAGAGAATTAATAAGAAGGCTCCTCACTGGGGGGGTCTATGTATTTATTTTACTAGCAGCTGTTTTTTTAAACTCAGATGCCTTTGACTTTCTATTTATGGCCTTTGGATTAGCCTGTATTTATGAATACAAAAGAATCACAAAATTACGTGGCTACTATTTATTCATGGCTTATTTAGCCCTTTGGTGGTTGTTTATTTACCTCATCCAAAACAGTTTTACTATAGGACTTTTACTAGGTGCTACATTAGGCATAAATACATTCTTATTGAAATATCTGTTAACTAAAAAAAAACAACAGCTCTCTAAAAATATAACCTTTATTTCTGGGGTATTTTACATAGGAGGCGGATGCATTTTTCTCACCCTTATTCCCTACACTACCCCTGAATTTGCCAAAATGCTCATAACGGGTATTTTTCTGATCATATGGGTGAATGATTCCTTTGCTTATTTGGTGGGTAAACAGTTTGGGAAAAATAAATTATACCCCTCTGTATCTCCAAAAAAAACCGTTGAAGGTGCGGTCGGTGGGCTCGTATTTGGACTTTTAGCAGCAGTTTTAATAGCTCAAATAGACCCCTTACTATCTTTAAGTCAATGGCTTCTTCTTGCCACGGTCGTTGTGATTACAGGAAATCTAGGAGACCTCCTTGAATCTAAATTCAAACGTATTGCTGGCGTAAAAGACAGCGGCGCAATTTTACCTGGCCATGGAGGGATGTTAGATAGACTAGATAGTCTTATATTTGCCGCACCATTTGCATATTTGCTCATCATTATCTTTAATTAGTTATGTTTCACAAAGAAGGTTTTAAGATTATTGCGATCACTTTTATTATTGTTGTAGCTCTTGCCCTCACGGCCGATGCCTATATTACAAATCACCTAATCAAATACGGTGTACAAGGTGTTGGATTGACTATCCTAGTGTTGATTTTACAATTTTTCAGAAACCCAAAAAGGGATGTTCAATTTAATCTCAATGAAATTATCGCTCCTGTAGATGGCAAAGTTGTTGTTATAGAAGAGGTAGAGGAAAAGGAATACTTTTTGGGGAAAAGAAAGCAAGTTTCCATCTTCATGTCACCCTTAAATGTGCATGTAACAAGATATCCTGCTAGTGGTGTAATACAATACTCAAAATACCACCCTGGTAAATACTTAGTGGCATGGCACCCTAAAGCTAGTGAGGAAAATGAAAGAACTACCATAGTGATTAAAACACCCAAATTTGGCGATATATTATACAGACAAATCGCTGGTGCTTTAGCCAGAAGAATTGTTAATTATGCCAAAAAAGGAGACAAAGTCATTCAAGGAGCAGATGCAGGTTTTATAAAATTTGGTTCAAGAGTAGACCTTTTCCTCCCTCTAGATTGTATTGTCACTGTAAGGCTTAATCAAAAAGTAGTGGGGGCTAAAACTGTTATAGCTACATTAGGAGATGGAGATGAGTAATACAATAGAAACAGATTTCAACAAAGCGGTTGCTAGGGTAAATAGCAGCAGCAAACCGCTGCCTCCAGACACCATGCTTAAATTATATGCACTTTATAAAATAGCCACTAAAAATCAAGAAAATCCAAGCGGAGACAAGCCTTTAATCAGCGCATTTAAAGCAAATGCATTATTCCAGGCCAAACACATGAGTATTGAAACTGCTATGCTAGAATATATTGCTATTGTAAAGGAAGAGGCGTTCTAGTTAAGCCTATAGGTACTCTAATATAAAGCTAGATGCTAACTTGAAATTACATTTGTGTCATGGGTTAATCTCGACTGGAAAAAGTTGTAAAAAAGTCCAGCCAAACTCAACATAAAGTAAGCGTTTAAAACCATTCTCCAGGCATAAAAATGCTCAGGGGCTTCAACAGAATCTAAAAAGAAAACACTGGCTAGTAAGCCTAACGAAATTCTAGATAACTCTGTTAAATACGCACCTTTCCAGCGGTCCATAAACATAGAATAGCTAAATACACTAAGGGCTATGTACGAAGCCAAAAACATATACTCAATTGCTTCAAGACTGCCTACCTCTGAAAGCCCTAGGAGAAGGATCATAGAAACACCTAGCAATTGAAAAATAGCATAGGCCTTAAATAATGAACTTCCTGATTCTGGGTAGCGTTTAAAATCAAATACATCTTCTATTATTTCTACAGGGTAATTGTTTGCGACATCGGCGGGACGCCAACCAGTAGGCATAAACCAGATTCGCAGCTTATCTATCCATGAACTTGTACGCCAAGCGTCTTTAGCTATTTGCCAAAAATGCATGAAATTAATGGTCAATGGGTTCCATGTATTGACCTGTTTTAATACACCGTATTGCGGAGGATCACTGGCTAGCTCTTCTTGAAAAGTGCCAAACATACGATCCCAAATACTAAAAACTTGACCTAAATTTTTATCTATATAGCGCTCATTTATGGCATGGTGTACCCTATGTTGTGAAGGAGTAACAATAATATACTCTAAAAATCCCAATTTACCTATATGTTGGGTATGATACCAAAACTGAGCAAATAGGTGTACCGGAGCCAATATGGCAATCACTTTATAGGGGACGCCTAATAATGCTGCTGGGAGAAGCAATAGGGGAAAATAAGCAATTAGATTAGAAACAGATTGCCTTAACGCGCAGGCTAAATTAAAAGACTCACTGCTATGGTGAATCATATGCTGGTTCCAGAAAATATTGATTTTATGACTGAGTCTATGGTTCCAATAACCTGCAAAATCTATGCAGATAAAACCAATTACCCAAACCCACCAATGCATCTCCAAAGGAGCTACATTAAAAAAAGTTAATATACTTGGGTAAGTTACCAGTACAATACCCAAACCTAAGGTGTCCTTTAAAATATTTGTAATACCTGAACTAATACTAGATACAGTATCTAACACACCATAAGTGATTTTTTTTCGCCAATACCCATACCCAATTTCAATTAAAATGAGTAGCAAAAATAAAGGTATCGCAATTAATAGAGCGTTCGCATAAGCTTCCATGACAAGAATAGGATTGTACTTTAAAATCAACTAGCCTTTCAAATATACTAAACTTTGTTCAAGTGTTTCAATTTTAGCTATGGCGTCCGATTGCTTTTTCTTTTCTAAAGCAAGAACGGCTTCTGGGGCGTTAGAAACAAATCGCTCATTTGACAGTTTCTTCTCTACAGCGGTTAAAAATCCTTTGGTATAAGCCAACTCTTCAGTTACTTTAGCTATTTCTGCGTCCATATCAATGGCCCCAGCAATAGGGATAAAGTATTCATATGCGTCTACCCTAAAACTTAGGGCCCCTTCAATTGGAGATTGGGTAAGTTGAAGCGGTGTTAAATTAGCCAATTTTTCAATTCCTGCAGTCCAATATAACAATGGGTTAGATGGGTGCATTACAAACATATCTAGCACTTCTTTTTGGGCAATTTGCTTTTCTTTTCTTATTGTTCTCACCTCAGATACAACTAGCTTGGCCCACTCAAATCCAGCCAATAAATCTGATTGATCGACTGGACTCACCTCTGGCCAATGATTTACAATGAGGGCTTCTTCTGGGGATCTTTCTGAAATTTGTTGCCAAATATCCTCCGTTAAGAATGGCATGAAAGGGTGTAATATCCTTAAATTATTTTCCATTAAAGCAATCACCTGGGTTTTTGTAGTTTTATCTACAGCTTGCTGATATTGGGGTTTGATTAACTCTAAAAGCCATGAACTATAATTTTCCCACAACAATTTGTAAGTAGCCATTAATGCATCTGAAATTCTGTACTTACTAAAGTGGTCTTCTATTTCTAATACCGTTTTATTGAATAATGCTGAATACCATTCAATGGCTGTTTTGGCAGATTCAGGTTGTGGAATATCTGCTACTTCCCACGATTGTATTAATCTAAAGCCATTCCATATTTTATTGGCAAAATTCTTTCCTTGTTGGCACAATGCCTCGTCAAACATGAGGTCATTTCCTGCAGCTGAACTCAATAAGAGTCCTACCCTAACCCCATCTGCACCAAAGTCTTCTATAAGCTTTAAGGCGTCTGGTGAATTCCCTAGAGATTTAGACATTTTTCTTCGTTGCGCATCTCTTACCAAGCCGGTAAAATACACATTAGAAAAAGGTTTTTCTCCTCTAAATTCATAACCTGCAACAACCATTCTAGCCACCCAAAAAAATATAATATCTGGTCCTGTAACCAAATCATTGGTGGGGTAGTAATAGTTTATCTCTTCATTATCTGGCTCGAGTATTCCATTAAATACACTCATAGGCCATAACCATGAAGAAAACCAGGTGTCTAAGGCGTCTTCATCTTGTCTTAAATCTTGAGAAGTTAAGCTTGAATTGCCTGACTTCTCCTTGGCAAGTGTTAGTGCTGTTTCAATATTTTCAGCCACCACAAAGTCTTCTTTTCCAGCTCCAAAGTAATAAGCAGGTATTTGTTGTCCCCACCACAATTGTCTAGAAATATTCCAATCGCGAATGTTTTCCATCCAGTGTCTGTATGTATTTTCAAACTTTTTAGGAAATAACTTAATTTCTTCGTTCTCTAAAACAGCCTGTAAAGCAGGTTGGGCTAAAGTCTCCATTTTTAAAAACCATTGGTCAGATAGTCTCGGTTCTATAACCGCTTTAGTTCTTTCTGAAGTACCCACTTTATTAAGGTGTTGTTCCGTTTTCACTAAGAAATTTTGAGCTTCTAAATCTTTTGAAACCTTTTTTCTAGCGTCGAACCTGTCCATTCCCTCGTAGCCCATACCAAAAGAATTTAAAGTGGCATTGGGATTGAAAATATCGATAATCTCTAAGTGGTGTTTTTCACCAAGTGCTTTATCATTCAAATCATGTGCCGGGGTCACTTTTAAGCAACCTGTACCAAATTCAATGTCTACATAAGCATCTGCTATGATTGGAATCTCTCTTCCACAAAGTGGTACAATGGCTTTCTTACCGTGAAGGTGAGTGAAACGTTCGTCTTCCGGGTGAACACAAATAGCCGTATCACCAAAAATAGTTTCAGGTCTTGTTGTGGCAATGGTAAGCTTTTGATCACTTCCCACTACTTGATAGGAAATATAATATAATAAACCTTGTTTCTCTTCATAAATAACCTCCTCATCTGATAAAGTGGTGAGTGCCTCAGGATCCCAATTCACCATTCTATTGCCCCTGTAAATAAGGCCTTTATTAAATAAGTCTACAAAAACTTTAATTACAGAATCGGACAAATTAGGATCCATAGTAAAAGCGGTCCTATCCCAATCACAAGAGCAGCCTAATTTTTTAAGCTGATCCAAAATAACACCTCCATACTCGTTTTTCCATTCCCAAGCATGGGCTAAAAACTCCTCTCTGTTCAGGTCTGATTTAGAAATACCTTGCTCTTTGAGTCTTGCTACTACTTTTGCCTCTGTTGCAATTGAAGCGTGATCCGTTCCAGGTACCCAGCATGCATTAAAACCTTGCAATCTTGCTTTTCTGATCAGTACATCTTGAATGGTATTGTTTAGCATATGCCCCATATGTAAAACTCCAGTGACGTTTGGCGGAGGAATAACAATGGTATATGGTGTTCTCTCATCTGGTGTAGAAGCGAAAAATTTGTGCTTCATCCAATAGTCATACCATTGGTTTTCAATTTGTTTGGGGGAATATTTGGAAGCAGTCTCCATGAATTATAGTAGTTAGGCTTGTTATTAGCAAATAATTAGATACAAAAATAAGGATACTCTGTCTCTCTTGAAAGAATTTTGTTCCTTGTTATGAAAAGAATTATATTTGATATACTTCTAAACTCAATAAAATATGAAAAATTTACTATTCTTACTAGCGGTATTCTTCGTGCACAATACCGTTTTAGCTCAAGAAAAAATTGCCAAAATAACTTTCAAATCCGAAACCATAGATTATGGAACAATTGCAATAAACAGTGACGGAATTAGGGTATTTGAATTCACCAATACCGGAGACGCTCCTCTGGTCATTACTGAAGTGAGTTCCAGCTGTGGTTGCACAATTCCAAAAAAACCAGAGGCTCCTATTTTACCCGGCAAAACAGGTGAAATTCAAGTGAAATACAACACTGCTTTAGTGGGACCTATAAGAAAAGCTATTACCGTTAAATCCAATGCGGACACACCCACTAAAATACTAACTATCAAGGGTATGGTTAAAAAAATAGAATAATTTTAAAAAAAACAAGCTGGGCTTGTTTTTGATTCATAATTTCGCAAAAAAAATCCATGCCAGCATTGTCTAAAAAAGGGCACTCTATGCCCGAATCCCCCATTCGAAAACTTGTCCCTTTTGCAGAAAATGCCAAAGCGAGAGGTATTGAAGTGATCCATTTAAATATTGGCCAGCCAGATATTAAAACACCTCAAATTGCATTAGATGCTGTATCTAATGCAAAAATTGAAGTACTGGCTTACAGTAGAACAGAGGGCTCCGATGCTTACAGAGACAAATTGGTCCACTATTACAAACTACACCAGATAGCTGTTACAAAAGAAGATATTATAGTAACTACTGGAGGATCTGAAGCATTGTCTTTTGCCATGGGAAGCGTTGCTGATCCAGGAGATGAAATCATTATCCCGGAACCTTTTTACGCTAACTACAATGGATTTGCAGCTGCAAACGACATTACAGTTGTTCCTGTAGTTTCTAGCCTATCCGAGAATTTTGCCCTACCCCCAATAGCTGATTTTGAAAACTTAATTGGATCAAAAACAAAGGCCATTGTCATTTGCAATCCTGGAAACCCAACTGGATACCTTTATACAAAAGAAGAACTCGAAGACTTGTCTGCTTTAGTTAAAAAACACAATATTTTTCTAATCGCAGATGAAGTATATAGAGAGTTTACATACGAAGGGGCTGTACACCACTCCATATTAACATTAGAAGGAATAGCAGACTACGCTATAGTGGTAGATTCTGTTTCAAAAAGATACAGTATGTGTGGCGCTCGTATAGGTTGTTTGGTCTCAAAAAATAAAGCGTTCATTCATACGGCTATGAAGTTTGCTCAAGCGAGGCTATCTCCTCCTACCTATGCGCAAATAGCTGCTGAAGCTGCTTTAGATACTCCTTCTTCATATTTTAAATCTGTAAATACTGAATATCAAAAAAGAAGGGATGTATTAATTACTGGTCTAAAAAAAATTCCAGGGGTAGCTGTGGCTAATCCAAGGGGGGCTTTTTACTGTGTTGTTGCTTTGCCAGTTGCAGATGCTGATAATTTTGCCAAGTGGCTACTCAATTCTTTTTCTATAGATGGAAAAACAATCATGGTTGCCCCGGCAGCAGGTTTTTATGCCACGCCTGGTTTAGGCAAAAATGAGATTAGAATTGCATATGTGTTAGAAGAACAGCAATTAATCATCGCTACAGAAATTCTAAAAAAAGCTTTGGAGGTTTATCCGAATTAATGAATGTTTCTAAAGACATATCCATTAAATCACACAATAGCTTTGGCATAGATGTCAATGCAGCTTACTTTTCAGAGAGTTACTATTTAGAAGATTTAAAAAACCTTCTAACAAATCGTTGCCATTCTAATGTATTTATTATTAGTGGAGGCAGTAACCTTTTGCTCACCAAGGATATAGATGCCCATGTGATTAAAATATGTCACAAAGGAATAAAACTAGTTACTGAAACAGAAAAGGAGGTTATAATAGATGTCGCAGCTGGAGAAAATTGGCACGATTTAGTCCTATGGTGTTTAGATCATCATTACGGAGGTATTGAAAACTTATCCCTGATACCTGGTTGTGTAGGTAGCGCTCCAATACAAAATATTGGAGCCTATGGTGTTGAGTTAAAAGATGTTTTTGTGTCCTGTGAGGTGCTGGAAATAGAAACGCTTAAAACATTTACCCTCTCAGCACAGGCCTGCGAGTTTGGTTACAGAACGTCTGTTTTCAAAACAACCGCCAAAGGAAAATACGTTATTTGTGCTATTAGGATTCGCCTTTCTAAACAGCCACATATGTTACAGACCAAATACGGAGATATTCAAAGGGTCTTAAAAGAAAATAATACAGATAAAAATCCCAGTATAAAAGATGTCTCAGAGGCTGTTATAAGTATTCGAAAATCAAAATTACCCGATCCAAAAACATTAGGAAATAGTGGTAGTTTTTTTAAAAACCCAACGGTTGACAGTGATTTTTTTGATGCTTTTCATGCTAAATGGCCAAAGGCGCCATTTTACAAGATCACAGAGAATCAATACAAGATTCCTGCTGGCTGGCTCATAGAGCAGTCTGGATTAAAGGGATACAGAGAAAATGATGCTGGAATTCACGAAAAACAAGCTTTAGTAATTGTTAACTACGGGAATGCTAGTGGAAAACAACTTTTAGCTATGGCACAAAAAGTCATTCAAACAGTCAAAGAAAAATTTGCCATAGACTTAGAGCCTGAGGTAAATATCATTTAGCCAACATTGATGGGTATAGACACGATAATTGTTGGACTCTTAAAAGCTAAGGATGAAAAAGCCCTCAGTTTACTTTATGACAACTATTCAGAGGTGCTTTACGGTGTTTGTTTTCAAATATTAAAAGACACCTCAGCTGCAGAAGACGCCCTTCAAGAAAGTTTTATAAAAATATGGAAAAACAGCCATACTTACGATCAAAAAAAAGCTAAATTATTTACCTGGATTTTAAGAATTACACGCAATACTGCTATTGATTTATACCGAAAGTCAAATAAAACAAAACCCTTAGAAGTCCAAATAGGCATAAGCACCGTAAATATTAAAGACCAAGGATTTGAAAGTGACCACCTAGATGTTCAAAATCATATAGATCGATTAGCACAAAAAAATAAAGCGGTACTAGAAGCTATTTTCTTTTTTGGTATGACGCAAAGAGAAGTGGCTGATTATTTAGGTATTCCTTTGGGTACAGTAAAATCTAGGCTTAGAATTGGATTAAAAGAACTGGGGAATGTATATCAGTTTAAGCTATAAAAAATGGAAGAAAATACAGCAGCTATAATCGCATCTGGTGATCTTGAATTATATGTATCTGGAAGTCTGGATCCTCAAGAGGCCCTTCGCATTGAAAGCCTCATTGAAAATAATCCTCATTTAAAAGCACACCTGGACGTATTAGAAAACAATCTTTTAGAATTTACTGTGCAATACAAAAAAACACCTGTAAAATCCTTAAAAGCCAATATTGAAAGACAGGTGAAAAGAATAGAGCGGTTGGCTAAATTTTCATGGGCTTCCATTGTTTTAGCTGTCGTAGTTTTTTTAATGACTTCACTTTATGTGTTTAAAGAGACCAAAAGGATGCGAACCCAGCAGTCTATTGTGAATGATCAGATTAAAGAACTCACTACAGATTTTGACCAAAAACTAGAAGACCTAAGGAATCAGTTTATAGTACTTCAAAGCCCACAAACCGAGAAAAAAGAGCATGAATCTCAATACAATGAGGTCTCCTTTAATTTTTCTTCTTATCTCAATAAAGAGAAGAGATTAGGATTCTTACAATTCGACAACTTACCCAAACTGCCAGAAAACATGTGTTTCCAAATATGGGTAAGTCGCAATGGAGTTAAAGAAAACATTGGAATCCTCTCTAAAATTGACAAACAACAATTAATTCAAATTCCTTTTAAAGAAAAGGGTACAATACATATCACTATTGAGGAAAAACCCGGGAATCCAAACCCTGACCCTAAAGCATCCATAGCCAATATAACTATTGGATAAGTGTGTTGCAATAGCATATTTTGTACCTTTGTAAAAAAGATAAAAAATGAAGTTAGTTTTCATTACAATTGGACTTTTAGGATTAGGTTTCGCTGGTATTGCCATAAAAATTTGGGCCAAAAAAGACGGTGCTTTCTCAGGAACATGTGCCAGTCAAAGTCCTTTTTTAAATAAAGAAGGGGAGGCCTGTGGGATGTGTGGAAAACTTCCCTCTGAACAGGAATGTAGAAATGAAATAGTCCAATAAAAAAACCATTGATTTTAGCCCCCGAAAACATATCAAAAACCATTCAAAATGCTAAATCCGGACAACAACTGGCTTTTAGTAATCTCTTGGATACATTTTGGAATGATGTGTACAGCTTTCAACTCCTTAGAACAAAAAACGAGTTAGAGGCAGAAGACATTACAATTGAAACTTTTTCTAAAGCTTTTGATAAAATTAATAGCTATAAAGAGGAGTTTGTGTTTAAAACCTGGCTCATCACTATTTCAAAGAACCTCCACATAGATCTCTTGAGAAAACAGAAAAGGAGCCCTGAAAACAATATTTTCTCTTATCAAAATACCACAGGAGAATCGGAGGTTTTAGACAGTACTCCAAGTGCTGAAGATCAATTGATACAACAACAAAATTTAGCAGATTTACTCACAGAAATAAAAAAGCTAAAACCCGCTTATCAAAAAGTAATTAACCTGCGATATTTTAATGAAATGAGTTATGCTGAAATGGCATTAGAATTAGGTGAACCCGTAAATAACATTAAAGTAAAAGCACTTAGGGCAAGAAAATTATTGTCCGAATTGATTAGGAACAAGCCTTTGATTTAGGGTTTTTATCCCCATTGTTTATTATATTTGCTTAAAAAAATATGGCTACCGATACAATAACACCCACCAAAGACAAGCCTAAGGCAGGAAAGCCAAAATGGTTAAGGGTTAAACTCCCCACCGGTCAGAAATACACCCAACTTAGAAGTTTGGTTGATAAATATGATTTACATACCATTTGTACTTCCGGAAGCTGCCCAAATATGGGTGAATGTTGGGGAGAAGGTACGGCAACATTTATGATCTTAGGAAATATTTGTACCAGGTCTTGCGGATTTTGCGGTGTTAAAACGGGGAGACCTGAAACAGTAGATTGGGAAGAACCTGAGAAAGTGGCACGTTCTATTCAAATAATGGGTATAAAACACGCTGTAATTACTTCCGTAGACAGAGATGACCTTCAAGATATGGGGTCTATTATATGGGAAGAAACAGTGGGCGCTATTCGCAGGTTAAATCCAACAACGACTTTGGAAACACTTATTCCTGATTTTCAAGGAATCACAAGACACTTAGACAGAATTGTCAGGGCTAATCCTGAGGTGGTTTCTCACAATATGGAAACCGTTAAAAGACTTACGAGAGCCGTAAGAATTCAAGCCAAATACGAGAAGAGTTTGGAGGTACTAGCCTATCTTAAAAAAGCTGGGATTAACAGAACTAAGTCTGGTATAATGTTAGGGCTAGGTGAACGAGAAGAAGAAGTTATTGAGACCTTAAATGATTTAAGAAATGCACAAGTAGACGTAGTGACCATTGGTCAATACTTACAGCCTTCTAAAAATCACCTCCCTGTGACAGAATTTATTACGCCTGAACAGTTTAAAAAATACGAAACCATCGGTTTAGAAATGGGCTTTAGACATGTAGAAAGTGGCGCATTAGTAAGATCTTCCTACAAAGCACACAAACACATGCTTTAACAGCACAAACTCTAGATGAAAAAAATAAAAATAGGGATTAATGGGTTTGGCCGAATTGGTCGAACGCTATTTCGCCTACTGATCAACCACCCCTCTATTGAGGTAGTTGCAATTAATGACCTTGCCCCTGCAAAAACACTTGCCCATCTTTTAAAATATGACTCAATACATGGAGTATTGGATCAAGACATCATTGGCTTGGATCATGCTATATTAGTGGGTAAAAATAAAATCCCTGTCTTCAATGAAGCGTCTATTGATTCTATATCTTGGCAAGAAACTGGTGCTGAAATAATCATTGAAGCAACCGGTAAGTTTAAAAGCAAAAGTTTATTGTCTCTACATCTCAAAGAAGGTGTAAAAAGAGTTATTTTAGCAGCACCTCCTGAGGAAGATAAGATTCCAATGATCATTATGGGTATTAATGAGCATACTTTAAAAAAAGGAGATCAAATTATTTCAAATGCTTCTTGCACTACAAATAATGCAGCACCAATGATAGCAATAATCAAGGAATTATGCGGCATTTCAGAGGCTTATATCACTACGGTTCATTCATATACTTCGGACCAAAGTTTACACGATCAGCCTCACAGAGATCTCAGAAGGGCTAGGGCTGCAGGACAATCAATAGTACCTACTACAACAGGTGCTGCAAAAGCACTGACCAGAGTGTTTCCAGATCTTGCTGAAGTAATGGGTGGTTGTGGCATAAGGGTTCCTGTGGCAAATGGTTCATTGACCGATATTACATTTAATGTCATAAAACCAACAACTATTACTGAAATAAACACTACATTTAAGAAAGCTGCTGCTGGAAAATTTAAACATATTTTAGCTTATACCGAAGATCCTATTGTATCTGTAGACATAAACAGCAGTCCTTATTCTTGTACTTTTGACGCCCAAATGACTTCTGTCATTGGTAATATGGTTAAGATTATCGGATGGTACGACAATGAAACAGGTTATAGTAATAGGCTGGTAGACTTAATTTTATACACTAGAAAAATAGCAAGTTCATAAATATGATCCTTTCTGTTAACATTTCGATCACACCTTTGTTGTTGTCGTTATTATTTTGTGTTTTTGGAATTTTAGCAATTATCATAGTGATTCTAATCTTAAAAAATGAAAAGGAAAAGCGCAAGAACACCCTTAAATTAGCGGAAACATTGGCTTTTAACACTACTCTAAGTCATGAACTAAGAACACCTTTGTATGCTGTAATCGCTATATCTAAAAGTTTACTAGAAAACGCTCCTAAAGCTTCACAAATAGAGGACTTACAAATACTGGAAAGGGCCTCAAATTATCTAGTTAAATTAATTAATGATTCTCTTTTGCTAAAGAGAATCGATGCACAAAAGTTAAGCTTACATCAAGAATCTTTCGATATTGATAAGCTGGTTCACCAGGTTGCTAAAACAGTAGAAAAACAAATTGCTTTTTCAGACGTTAAAATAATTATCAAAATAGATCCCACTATTCCAAATCATTTAATAGGAGATCCTGTTAAATTGAGTCAAATATTAATAAACCTATTAAACAACGCAGCTAAGTTTGGTGAAAAAAAACCAGTATATATAGAAGTAGTAGCTCAAAATATCTACGAAAAAAACTGCGTAATTTATTTTAAAATTATTGATCATGGAAAAGGAATCCTCAAGGAAGATCAAGGGAAAATTCTTAAACACTTTCATCAATTAGAATCAAAAAACAAATCTTTTGGTAGTGGACTAGGATTACCTATTGTAGTGTCACTATTAAAAATCCTAAACAGTGATTTGGTTATAAAGAGTACCGTAAATAAAGGAAGTGAATTTAGTTTTTCTCTAAACTTCAAGATTAATTCAAAAGGTATTAAAGACAACCTAAAAGTAAATAAAACTGCGCTTAAAGACCTCATTGTTTTAGTGGTAGACGACAATCAAATCAACCAAGTAATTACCATTAAAACCTTGGAGAAAATTGGTATTAAAGCAATGTCTTGCCATTCTGGATTAGAAGCTATTCAATTGGTTGCTTCCAATAGCTTTGACCTTGTCCTTATGGATCTACATATGCCTGTGATGACGGGAGAAGAGGCTACAAAAAAAATAAGATCCACCAATAAATCTATTCCAATTGTAGCACTAACAGCGCTAGAAAAAGACAATCATTGGAAGGAATTGTCTGATTTGGGCTTTTCTGCTATGCTTCACAAACCATATGAAGAAGAAGAACTATACAAAGTTCTATTATTGGCTCATAATTCAGGCAATGCTTTATAAAAAATGTGTTTCTCTCTTTCTACAAAATCGTGAGATACAGGGAGGTAAAACAATTGAGGTATAGCTGCACTTAACTTCACAAAATCCTTGTGAGTACAAATGATTTTTTGATATTTTTTTAATGACTCTATTTCGTTTCTGGAGAAATAATGATGGTCTGCATACCTTAAATGATGTATTATTATGCTTTGTTTTTCTAAAAAACTAACCAATGGTTCTGGATTAGCAATTGCGGTAACCAATGTAATTTCCTGACCCTTCAGATTATTTAAAGAAATGGACTTATTCAATCCAATGAGGACATTGTCATATTTTAAGTGACTGAAAAAAGCTGGCTGATTTGGCATAAGATTAAGGCCTGAAACAAAAGACGCTTTCTTGGTGGCGTCTAAATGATAGGGAGATTTAGTGACCACGACAATATGGGCTTTTTTGACCCTTAATTGATGATCTCTCAATGTGCCAGCTGGCAAATAAAAATCCTTAAAGTAAGGTTTATTGTATGTGGTGAGTAAAATATTAAACTGAGCTTTAATGGCCCGATGTTGAAATGCGTCGTCTAAAAGCACTAAATCAAGAGCGGATTGACTCCCTGAATTTTGAGTTTCAAACAAGTTCTCTTTTCCACAAAATCCTTGAGTATAGTTCGATTCTAAATAAGCCATTGCTGCTACTCTAGAAGCACAAACAACCATCCTAATTTGAGGAAATGAATTGTAAAGTTGAAAGGCTTCGTCTCCTATTTCAAACGCATTAGATGCTGCATTAGCCTCAATTAAGCCACGTGACTTTCTTCCATAACCCCTACTTACTACTGCAATTTGCAAGCCCTTGCTTAAGTAGTATTCAATTAAAAGCGCAATCATTGGTGTTTTTCCTGTACCTCCCAAACTAAGGTTGCCCACGCAAATTGTGGGGGTATTGAAGCTTTCACTTCTAAATAAACCGAGATCATAAAAAAGATGTCTAAGCCTAAGCACCCATGCATAGAGAAGCGATAAAGGCCATAAAAGCATACTGATCTTCATAGGAACGAAATTATAATATTTATATTTGTCAAGAACACAATTTTACAATTATGACGGTAAAAGATATTACTAATTTATTGGAAGAACTAGCACCATTAAGCTGGGCAGAGGAATTTGACAATGTTGGGTTATTGGTGGGAGATCCACAGTCAACGGTATCTGGTATATTAGTAAGTTTAGATACTTTGGAAAATGTGGTAGAAGAAGCTATTGCAAAAAATGCTAATATGATCGTGAGCTTTCATCCAATCATTTTTAAAGGACTCAAGCAACTGACTCCCACAGATTATGTTTCAAAGGTTGTCCTAAAATGTATTCATAACGGTATATCCATTTATAGTATGCATACAGCATTAGACAATGCTTCACTTGGCGTAAATCATGAAATTGCGGAACGTCTTGGCCTGCAAAAAGTAGAAGTCCTCATTAATAATCCAAATCTAAAGCCTCAAACACCAGATGGAGCTTTAGGAATGGGAAGAATTGGATTACTCCCCGAAGCCATGGAGGAAAGGGACTTCCTGAAACACTTGAAAGCAATTTTTAGTACACCTTGCATAAAACATTCGCAATTAGTTGGAAAAAAAATAAAAAAAGTAGCTGTATTGGGGGGTAGTGGCGCTTTTGCCATTGACAACGCAAAACACTGTAAAGCAGACGCTTATGTTACTTCAGATTTAAAATATCACGACTTCTTTAAAGCAGAAAATAACATTCTACTTGCAGATATAGGTCACTATGAAAGTGAGCAGTTTACAAAAAATCTTTTAGTGGGCTATCTTAAGAAAAAAATTCCTAATTTTGCAATCTCTTTATCAGAGAGTAACACCAATCCCATCAAGTATTATTAATTATGGCAACAAAGAAAGAGGTAACAGTAGAAGATAAGCTAAGGGCTTTATACGACCTTCAATTGATAGATTCAAGGGTAGACGAAATTAGAAATGTAAGGGGTGAACTTCCATTAGAAGTAGAAGACCTTGAAGATGAAGTTTCTGGATTAAATACCAGAATGGAAAAACTTAAATCTGATTTAGAAACCCTCAATGTAGAAATCGCTGCAAAGAAAAATCTAATTGAAGATGCTAAGTCTGCCATAAAAAAATATGCGGAGCAACAAAAAAACGTAAGAAACTCTAGAGAGTTTAATGCGCTTTCAAAAGAAGTAGAGTTTCAAGAACTTGAAATTGAATTAGCAGAAAAAAATATTCGCGAATTCAAAGCCCAAATGGAGCAAAAAAAGACAGTTATAGAAGACTCTAAAGAACGCTTAGAAGCTAGAGAAACGCACCTAAAACACAAAAAAGAAGAACTAAACGACATTCTTGCTGAAACAGAAAAAGAAGAAGAAGCCCTTCTTAAAAAATCTGCAGAATACGAGACTCAAATTGAAGAAAGATTGATCAATGCATATAAACGCATAAGAACCAATGTGAAAAATGGTTTAGCGGTTGTTGCTATTGAGAGAGGTGCTTCTGGAGGATCATTCTTTACTATTCCTCCCCAAGTTCAAGTTGAGATTGCTTCAAGAAAAAAAATTATTACAGATGAACACTCTGGAAGAATTTTGGTAGATCCTATACTTGCAGAAGAGCAACAAGAAAAAATGCAAAAACTATTTGCTAGTTTGTAAAAGCAGTATTTTAACTATATTAAAAAAATCTCCATAAATGGAGATTTTTTTTTGGCCTTACTCAAATAAACACATTCATTACAATAGAAAGAAGTATTAAATATTATAATTAGCTATTTGCTTTATTATATTTGTTTAATAAAACTATATAAAAAGTGAAACAATTTAAGGCGGCAGATTTAGAAGGACTTCCATCGAGGTTCAGGGCTAATCTCATTAATAGTTGTACTGGATATAAATCATTAAATCTAATAGGCACACAAGACAGTGATGGAAATAAAAACCTGGCCGTTTTTAACTCTATCATTCACCTTGGCAGCAACCCAGCGCTGATAGGTTTCACATTTAGACCGCTCACTGTGCAAAGGGACACCTATAAAAATATCAAAGAAACTGGTGTTTTTACAGTAAACCATGTTCAGGAAGCCTTTGTAGACAAAGCCCACCAAACCGCTGCAAAATACCCTACCAATACGTCTGAATTTGAAGCAGTCGGATTAGAAGTTGAATACCTTGAGGGTACACTTGCACCCTTTGTAAAAGAGAGCACTATTAAATACAGCTGCACTTATATGAATGAATATCCCATTGTAGAAAATGGTTGCATTATGCTTATTGGCGCCATAAATGCGCTTTATTTAAATGAAGATTTTATTGCAACTGATGGTTGGATAGATTTAGCAAAAGCCAACAGTATTGCAGGGATTGGAATTGACGGATATATTAGAGGATCTGAACCGATTAGATACGAGTACGCAAAACCAGACACAAATCCACAAAAGAAATAAGATGCATAAAAAGGCCTTACTTCCATCCAAAATTTGCGCCGTGTGTCAAAGGCCTTTTAATTGGAGAAAGAAATGGGAGAAAAACTGGGATGAAGTGCGATACTGTTCTGAAAAATGCAAAAGAAATAAAAACACAAGCTTATGAAGTCTCTTGTTTGGTTTACGAATAATCTAAGGGTTGCAGACCACCCTTTACTCTCAGCGGCTTGTGAAAACAAGGCAAATGAAGTTGTGGCCGTATATTGTTTAAACCCTCATAAATTTGAGGGAGATTTACCTAAAATTGGTCCATTCAGGGCTAAATTTATCGTAGAATCATTATTGGATTTAAAGCAAAGTTTAGAAGCACTGAATATTCCATTCACGATTCTAATAGGGGAACCATCCAAACGATTACCCGAATACATTAATGAAAATAATTTTGACACATTGTACTTTCAAAAGGTATGGCACGAGGAAGAGGTCTTAATAAATAAAGAAATAGAAACTCAGATTTCGCCAAACACTCAGCTGATAAGTCTTTACGATCAATTTTTATTGGGACCCAAATTAATCCCTTTTGAATTATACAAACTTCCTAAAGTCTTTACGCCATTTAGAAAAAAAGTTGAAGCGACTTTAAAAGTTCCTGCACCGCTGGCTATTCCAGCTAAGCAAATAAATACCACAAACCTTCCATTGTTTTATTCCGACGCCCTTTGGAGTTCTATCTCAAAAGAATTACTGTCGCTAAAAACCGACCCAAGGTCTGCTTTTCCATTTAGTGGAGGAGAAAAGGCAGCACAAGATCGAATCAATCATTACTTCTTTGAAAGCCATAGAGTAGCCCAATATAAAGAGACACGCAATGGATTAATTGGGATAGATTACAGCACTAAATTATCTGCTTGGTTAGCCCATGGCTGCATTTCTGCTAGAACTGTGTACCACCAACTTAAAACCTATGAAAAAACAGTAAAAGCCAATGAAAGTACCTATTGGGTACTCTTTGAACTTCTATGGCGGGAATTTTTTAAATATGTGGGACTAAAATATAAAAACGAACTTTTTAAAAGTGGTGGAATTAACCAAAAAACTTTTGCGAAAGGAAACAACCCTAAAGTGTATAATGACTGGAAAAATGGTACTACACATAGCGCTTTCATCAATGCTAATATGAAGGAATTGGCTCAAACTGGATGGATGAGTAATCGAGGTAGGCAAAATGTAGCAAGTTATTGGTCAAAAACATTGGATCAAGACTGGAGAACAGGAGCTAGCTACTTTGAAAGTCAATTAATAGACTACGATGTAGACAGTAATTGGGCCAATTGGATGTATACAAGTGGTGTGGGAAATGATCCAAGAGATCGAATTTTTAATCCCGACAGACAGGCAGACATGTACGATCCACAAAAAGCATTTCAAAAAATCTGGAATAAATAACAATAAAAATAACCGAAATCTACCATTCAAATAGCGACCAGAGATATGTCAAGCACAAAAAAACTTAGATTCGTTTTAGGAGATCAACTCAATTTATCTCACAGTTGGTTTACAGAAATAGATAAGCAAACTTTATATCTCATGGTAGAAATGAGACAAGAAACGGACTATTTGACCCACCACATCCAAAAAGTCGTAGGCTTTTTTGCTGCTATGCGTGAATTTGCATCGGCCGTTAAGGCCAAAGGCCACCAAATCATATACATTAATATTGACCAAGCAGAGGCCAAAGAAGATTTGGAAAAATTAATCCAAGTCCATATTAATAGTCATGAAATTGATTTATTTGAATACCAAGAACCAGATGAGTATAGGCTAGATCTGCAATTTCAATCTATTTGCGACGCTTTAGATATTCCGACTAAAGCATATTCAACAGAACATTTCTACACAGACAGAAAGCGTTTAAAAAACTTTTTTGAGGGAAAGAAACAACTGATTATGGAGCCTTTTTACAGGCAAATGAGAAAAGAGCATCAGATTTTAATGACACCTGAGGGACCACTTGGAGGAAAATGGAATTACGACCAAGAGAATAGAAAAAAGTGGAAAGGTCAAATCCCTGTACCCACTGGATTTCCAGTATCAAATAACCTCATAGAAATATATAAAAGTATTCAATCGCAATCTATTCAAACCATTGGATCCATAGATGCTGAGCAATTTAATTGGCCAATTAACAAAAATCAAGCACAACAAATACTCGATTATTTCTGTGAAAATCTCTTGCCCTATTTTGGCGATTTTCAAGATGCCATGCATACCCAAGAAAAATTTCTTTTCCACTCTAGACTGTCTTTTGCTTTAAACACAAAAATGATTAGCCCAAAAGAGGTGGTGGATCAGGTGCTAGAGACTTATTATGAACAAAAAGAAGACAAAATAAGCTTGAATCAAGTGGAGGGTTTTGTGAGGCAAATTTTGGGATGGAGAGAATATATGAGGGGGATTTACTGGAGAGAAATGCCTGGTTATGCGCAAAAGAACGCCCTAGATAACCACGGAAAGCTTCCTGATTTTTACTGGACGGCAAAAACCAAAATGAATTGCATGCACCAATCTATAAAGCAAAGTCTTGAACATAGTTACGCCCACCACATCCAAAGGCTCATGGTAACTGGAAATTATGCCTTACTCACGCAAACCCATCCAGATGAAGTAGATAAATGGTATCTGGGAATTTACATTGACGCCATTGAGTGGGTAGAAATGCCCAACGCAAGGGGGATGAGTCAATTTGCAGATGGTGGCTTATTGGCTACAAAACCCTATGTAAGTAGCGGAAATTATATTCAAAAAATGGGGAATTACTGTGAGGGTTGCCAATACAACCACAAAGAAAAAATAGGAGAAAATGCCTGCCCTTTTAATTCGCTATACTGGAATTTCTTAGATGAAAAGAAGGGCTATTTTGAAAAAAATAACCGCATGTCCATGATGCTATCTCTTTTGAAAAAAATGGATCCAAATGACCTTAAAGACATTAAAAAAAGGGCTTCCCATATTATAGAAAACCCTTCAGAGTATTAAAGCCCTTCAGAATATTAGAAACGGCTCCTTATTAATAAATCCTTTCGGAATAATAACATTAATTAGAATATTAGAAGCGCCTCTTATTAATAAACTTTCAGTTATTATAAATTCATTAGCGCACGGGTAAAAACTACAACATGGCGTCTACAATACCGTAGGCCAAGCTTTCTTCTGCATTCATCCAATAGTCACGATCAAAATCTTTCATGACCTTGTCTACTTTCTGACCACAGTTGTCTGCTAAAATTTGCGCACTCAACTCCCTTGTTTTGATTATTTCTCTGGCTTGTATCTCAATATTAGAAGCCTGTCCTCTGGCACCACCACTCGGCTGGTGAATCATTACTTGAGCATGTGGTTGCATAAAACGTCTTCCTTTGGCTCCAGCAGATAACAAAATTGACCCCATAGAAGCAGCCAAACCGCTACATACTGTAGAAACAGGGCTTTTTAGAGATTTTATAGTGTCGTATATCGCAAAACCAGAGGTTACGTAACCTCCAGGACTATTGATCACCAATTGTATTTCCTTGCTGTTTTGGAGGTCTAAATACAACAATCTGTCTATGACATGTTTGGCAGAAGCGTCGTCTACTTGTCCCCATAGAAACACTTTGCGTTCCTCTAAAAACTTTTCTTCAATTAGTTCTTGTACTTTTCCTTTCTTGGCACTCATAACACGTATTTATATCTGTCAAAATTACATAATTTAGAGATAATGTCCCTCCAAATAAAAGCCTTGTTTTTAATAAATTGCCCTTAGTCCTTTACCGTATTTTTCTTTCTTAAAAAAACGGTCAGAATAAGGACTAGTAACACACTGATTAGCAAACCAAAAAAACCGACCGATAAACCATACTTCTCAGACACTACCCCTAAAATTACCGGTGTTAAAAGAAAGCCTGAATACCCAAATCCAGCGACCACAGACATGGCTTTGGTAGGATCTATGCTATTGGATTGGCCAGCTATTCTAAAGACTTCTGGAATGACTACTGAGAAACCCAAACCATTTAAGGCAAATCCTATGAGGGCTAAGTAGGTGTTTTCACTGAGGACTAAAAAATACCCTATTCCAGCTGTGAATGCGCCCATAGAAATAATTTGGATGCTACCAAAGCGTTTGCTCCACTGGTCTCCAAAAAAGCGGGCTATGGTCATACACATGGAAAACAAAAAGAACCCTCCTCCTACTAAATACTCGGGTGCTAAAGCTACCTCCTGAAGATAGAGGGCACTCCAATCTACAATGGCTCCCTCAGATCCCATCACAACAAAAGAAATTCCCCCTATCAATAAGAATGGTTTTATGTGACTATAAGAAATTCTGGATTTAGGTACTACAACGGCCTTAACAGACTGGTATGCAGGATAGAAATACAGGTTCGCCAAAACCACTATAGTCAATACAAATAACATATGTATTAAAGGATTATTGAGCCATGCTAGTCCAAAACTTCCCAGGCCTGCAAGAACCCCTCCCAGGCTAAAAAAACCGTGGGTTGCTGTCATTACACTTGCTCCGTCTTCCTTTTCTATATGAGCTACCAATCCATTCATGGCAATATCTGTAAAACCTTGGGTGGCACCCAATAAAAACAAAGCGATAATCAGTTGTAGGTAAGAAAGGGCTAGAAAAGGAAATAAGGCCGTACTTACAATACATAAAACACCTATACCTGTGCTCTTCCCAACCCCAAAGTATCCAATTACACGAGACGCAAAGGGTAAAACCGAAAAAGTGCCTAAAGCCAAACAAAAAATAGCCAAGCCCAAGGCAGATTTATCAATATTTAATTGTGCTTTTACAGTAGGAATATAAATGGCCCAAGTACCAAACACAAAATTTAAACTAGCAAAAACAAGGGCAGGTCCCAAATAACGTTTGCTAGAAAAAAGTCGTTTAACACCATTCATTTCAAGCAATTTTAAGTTAAAATAGCTTTATTAATGCCTTCTTCTAATCTTTTTCCTAAAGTGTGAATGTCTTTAAAACTATTGTAAAGAGGTACCGGCGCAAAGCGCATTACATTGGGTTCTCGCCAATCTGTGACCACCCCATGAGACATTAAATAGTCAAAAATAGCCCTTCCGTGTTCTTGAAAATATACAGAGAGTTGTGATCCCCTATGCTCAGGAGTCAAAATTATAATATCAAATGGTGCCCTAGCGGCTATGGATTCAATAATAAAGGACATATAACTCACTAAAAGTGACTGCTTGGTCCACAATTCTTCTGGTGGCACTGATTTAAAAATATCTAAAGAAGCTAAAAAAGGGGCCATAGCTAGAATAGGCGCATTACTCACTTGCCATGCGTCTGCGTTGTCCATAGGAGTGAAATTAGGTTCCATTTTAAAACGAAGTCCTTTATCGGTACCCCACCAACCTTCAAATCTAGGAAGATCAGTTCTATTCAGATACTGCTCATTGATGTAAATAGCAGCCGCATTTCCTGGGCCTGAATTTAAATACTTATAACTACACCAGCTGGCAAAATCTACCCCCCAATCATGAAGCTGTAAAGGGACATTCCCTACTGCATGGGCCAAATCCCAACCTACAAACGCACCATGCTCTTTTGCTTTTGCAGTAATACTTTCCATAGGAAAAACCTGTCCATTATAATAATTCACTCCACCCATGAGCACTAAAGCCAATGTATCTCCATGACTCTCAATAGCTTCTAATAAATCTTCTTCCCTCCAAACATTTTCTCCAGGGCGTTTCTTCACGGTAACTATTGCAGTCTCTGGATCATAACCGTGAAACTTTACTTGGCTTTGAAGCATATATTGGTCTGAAGGGAAAGCTTTTTCTTCACACAATATCTTAAAACGCTTTGGACTAGGTCTGTAAAAAGACACCATTAAAAAATGAAGATTTACTGTCAAAGTATTCATCACTGAAACCTCAGGTATTTTAGCGCCTACCAATGAGGCTAATGGTGCCGCTAATTTTTCATGATACTCCCACCAAGGTTCCTTGGAATAAAAATGCCCTTCTACCGCCATAGTCTCCCAATCTTTCATGACCCTTTCTACATAAGCTCGGGCAGACTTGGGCTGTAAACCCAGTGAATTACCAGTAAAATATGCCACTTCAGCTCCATGATGCCTTGGAATGTGAAACAAGTCCCTATAAGATTTAAGTGGATCTGAAGCGTCTAATTCTAGGGCAAAATCTAATTGATTTGAAAAATTCATAGCAAAATTATTAAAGTCCTAAAATACAATTTATAGGGGGAATAAAAAGGAATTAGTCTCGCTTCTAAAAAGGTGTATTTTTGTATAAACTTTGTAATAGTAATTCATGCACTTTTTATCAGATACTTTAGAGACATATATTGAGCAACATTCAGACGCAGAGCCAATATTGCTTCAGGAGCTCAGTAGAGAAACCCATGTAAAAGTGATACAACCTAGAATGATAACCGGGCATTTTCAGGGAAGGTTTTTAAGCCTATTATCTACGATCATAGCACCAAAAAAAATACTTGAAATTGGTACCTATACAGGCTATTCCGCCCTTTGCTTAGCAGAAGGACTTACAGAGAGTGGCACCCTTGAAACCATTGAAGTAAATCCAGAATTAGCTAAGATCCAAAAAAAGTACTTTGACAAAAGTGATTATTCCACTCAGATTAAAACCTATATCGGAGACGCATTAGATATTATTCCAACATTAGAGGGTCCTTTTGACTTGGTGTTTATAGATGCAGAAAAAAAACAATACGACGCTTATTTTGAAGCAGTGATTAAAAAATCTAAATCTGGGACTGTTATTCTCTCTGATAATGTACTTTGGACCGGAAAAGTAGTAGAACCATTAGACCCCAAAGACAAGACCACCAAAGTGCTTTTAGACTACAACAAAAAACTAGCAGAAGACCCTCGTGTTCAAACCTCTTTACTACCCATCAGAGATGGACTAACAATGAGTAGGGTCATTTAAAAGGGTTAAAAAAGGATCGTTTTGAAATAGCTAGCCAACTGTAAAACAGGTAAGCAAAACCACTACCAATCAAGGCCCCTGCAATACTATCTAATGGATAATGCACTCCAATATAAATTCTGCTGTAACTATACAACAACGCCCATACATAAAACACATATACCCATGGTTTTATTTTTCTCAGTAGCAGGCATAGAAAGGTGACTATAGCAAAAGAACTTGCCGCATGCCCAGAAAAGAAACTATAACCGCTAATGGGTTTTAGCGCTCTAATATCATGGGCCATATCCAATAATTGATGGGGTCTTGGTCTTGCAACTGTGTATTTTACAAAAAAACCTACTAATGCGACGGTCAAAATCATCAGAAAAGCAGTCCAAATAGTATTGTAAAATCTATTTTTTTCTACTGAAATAAAAGCCAAAAAAATAAAATAGCTAAAAAGTGGAATCCAAAGACTACTCAAAGTAACGGTGAGAAAAAAAGCGTCCCAAGATGTATTACCAGCGTTGTTGAGAAATACAAACAGATCACGATCCAAATCTATGAGCTGCTGGTACATTTAGTTCCTTTTTATACTTCCAGTCACATCACTCACCTGTTCTTTGACTTTGTCAATCTCTTGCTTAATGTCTTTAGCAAAACTAGTATCTATTCCTTGCTTATCTGCAGTCTTGTAAATTTCCTGCTTAATGTCGTCCGTTGCATCTTTAAGTTGACGCATACCCTTACCGAGGCCTCTGGCAATTTCCGGTATCTTATCTGCACCAAAAACCATGACAACAATAAACATGATGAAAAAAATTTCACCACCACTTATGAATAGAAAATACAACGCGTTCATAAAACAAATATAAGGAGAAGTTTGAAAGCGAAATAAAAAAAGCCCCACCAAATTGGTGGGGCTTTAAAATTTATACCCAGCTGGGTTTTAATTTTTTCTATTTAGTCTTTAATTCCGGCTTTAAAAGAATCAAACTCAGAGCGAGTTTCTGCTTTTGGCCATGAATTGTTGGTGGTATCTATATCTGCAGTTTCTGCTTTAGGATCTACAACAATACCCACAATTTCTTTTTCTGTAGAAAGCACCGTTTTTACTTCTACATCATTCTTCCTCCAGATTTCTGCTGGATAAGTGATTGATTTTGTAGTCCCGTCTGCGTAGGTATATTCTACGATAAGTGGCATTGGTATCCCACCTGGCTTGTTAAAAGTTACTTCATAGAAATACTTAGGTTCTTTTACTGCTGCTCTTTCGCTCTCGGTCATATTATCCATCATAAAAGCATTAAGCGTTTGAGAAGACTCAGAAGGTTTCTTCCCTTTTAACTCAGGGTTATAATCCTCGCTGTCTTCTGCCGCTAAATAAACCAATGGTGGTAAATCTGCTTCTGTAATATTTCTAGCAGCCATATACTCTTTCATTTGTTTGGTTGGCTCATTGCTAACATAATATTTCTTTACCCCTTTCACCCCTATGTCTACAAAGTCTGTGGTGTAAAACCATCCCCTCCAGAAGTAGTCTAAATCTACTGCAGAAGCGTCTTCCATAGTTCTAAAGAAATCTTCAGGCGTGGGGTGTTTGAACTTCCATCTATTGGCATAAGTCTTAAAAGCATGATCAAATAATTCCCTACCCATTACAGTCTCTCTTAAAATGTTTAGCGCTGTAGCTGGTTTACCATAGGCATTTGGGCCTAACTGATATACATTTTCTGGATTAGACATAATAGGCGCAATAAAGCTTTGGTCTCCAGCCATATAAGGAACAATCTTTGCGGGAGCACCTCTTCTAGAAGGATATGCTTCTAATGGAGCAATGGCCTCTGGAAATGCTTCTCCAAATTCTTGTTCTGCCATGTATTGCATAAAAGTATCTAAACCTTCATCCATCCATCCCCACTGGCGCTCGTCTGAATTTACAATCATAGGGAAGAAATTATGACCAACCTCATGAATAATTACAGAAATCATTCCGTATTTAACTCCATCTGAATAAGTTCCGTCTTCGTTTGGTCTTCCGTAATTCCAACAAATCATAGGATACTCCATCCCTTGGTTCTTAGCATGAACAGAAATAGCCTTTGGATAAGGATAATCAAACGTATGAGAAGAGTAGGATTTTAAAGTATGAGCTACTGCTTTAGTAGAGTATTCTTCCCAAAGCGGGTTTCCTTCCTTAGGATACATAGAAACCGCCATAACATCTCTGTTACCTAATTTAACGGCTTGCATATCCCAAATAAATTTTCTAGAAGTGGCAAAACCAAAATCTCTTACATTTTCTGCTTTGAGTTTCCATGTCTTTGTTTTGTCAGAGAAACCCTTTTCAGCCGCCTCAGCTTCTTCTTGGGTAACAATCACAACGGGGGCGTCATAAGATTTTTTAGCCTGGTTGTAACGCTTGATCATTTCCTTAGAGAACACTTCTTTCATGTTTTGAAGCTCTCCAGTTCCATCTAATATATGGTCTGCAGGAACAGTAATATTCACTTCGTAATCTCCAAACGGAAGGGCAAATTCTCCACTTCCCCAGAATTGATGGTTTTGCCATCCTTCTACGTCACTGTAAACAGCCATTCTAGGAAAGAACTGAGCAATCACATAAGCCCTGTTGCCGTCTTTAGGAAAATACTCATAGCCAGAACGTGCTCTGTCTGTAGTATGGTCTGGAATATTGTACCACCATTTAATAGAAAAAGACACTTGTGAATTGGACGCTAATGGCGTGGGTAAGTCTACACGCATCATGGTCTGATTAATCGTATATGGCAATGGTCTACCATTGGCATCTTTAACAAATTCAATGTTAAAACCACCGTCAAAAGATTCTTTCATATAAGAAGACACAAAAGAAGTAGTAGGGGCTGCTAATGGCACTCCTCCCCCATTTCTTAAGGCAGACTTGGTATCTTTGGTCCTTACATTCTGATCCAATTGAACCCATAAAAATTCTAAAACATCTGGAGAATTATTGGTATAAGTAATGGTCTCTTCTCCATAGATTTTTGCATTCTTGTCGTCCAAGGTAATATCCATTTTATAATCTGCTTGTTGCTGGTAATAATTAGGACCTGGCGCTCCTGAAGCAGATCTGTATGAATTTGGCGTAGAAAACTCTTGGTAGAGTTGTCTAAATTTACTCTGATTGGTGTGTCCTCCTTCTTTGACAACTTCTGTTTCTTGCGCTTGTGCAAAAGCAACAACAGCAAAAAACATTAAAAAAGATCTGAACACATAAGTGATTTTTTTCATGATATGTATTTGTTAGTTTATGGTTTTAATTTTAGTGGGTTGAAATTACGGATTTAAATTCTATTAATTATTTATTTAATCTAATTTTAATAGGCCAGAAGGTTTGTCTTTCATGAGTAAGAAACTCTTTTTTTGGTTATTTATCTTTAAATGCACCACATTTTGCTGTTTGTCAAACAGGTCCGTCAGCAGGGCATTATACACCTCTAATTCTTGAATATCAGTGAGATAAACACCTGTAGCTTCAATAAAAAAAACCACCTTATCTGTATCTCTTTTTTGACCTAAAATCTGATATTCTAGCGCTTTACCATTAACCTTTAGCTGAAATTTCTTCTGAAAATATTCCTTTATATATTGCATCGCCAGAGGGTGCTGATCTTTTGTCTCAAAATGAGCATCAATACTATAACGCTCTAGCATTAAACTGTTTAAGTCATCTATAAAAAGCCGCGACGTTATTTGAAGGCTGTACTCCTTTTCACTGTAATTCACTTGAGTAACACTTAAGTAAAATTTATGCGTTCCAGACCAGGATAACAGGCATAGAAAAAAACACCCTAAAGTGATAAAATTAAAATATCTACATCTCATATATACTTTTTTACACCTATTAAACGTAACGGCTTATACTTAGTCTTCCAACAGCACTTTATTATTCCTAATATAGGCCTCACTTTTTTCTTTCAAGAACTCCCAGATCCTAAGCAAGTCTTGTGATTTAGCCAAGGACAAAAATTGTTCATCTATTTCACAATAATAGAAAAAATCTGAAAGCTTTTCTTCCCTTATTCCCAACTTGTTAATATATAAGCTATCTGGAAAAAAAGTTCTCATTTGCTCTGAAAGTATATAGCGTTTGTCTCTGGCTACACGCTTTTTTAGCATTTTAGTTCGGCCTGTAATTTCATTAATAATAGGATTAAATGGCAATGTAAGTAACATACTCACATTAAATTTAGGCATAGCTGCCTCTCTGAGTAGTCGCTCGCTTTGCATAAGTGGCTTTACATTTGCATTTGGCAAACCGAGAGTGCTGGCGGTAACTACTTCTTGTGGCCCTAAAGAATTTGCATCTCTAGATAAATCACCACTTAAATTATAGGGCATAAGGACTATTCCTTGAAGCTCTGTAATCTTTTCTTCCAAAGGAATATAAACCAACTGCTGTTCCAAATGAGCTTTGGTGACCACAAAAATCTTTTTTTTAAAGGACACTCCAGAAAGTAATAAACTGTCTTGAGCTAAGGCTCTGATCTCAAAAAAACCGGCATCGTCCGTAATTGTTGCGTAACCCCTTGTAGTATTTTGTACAGAAATACCGCCAATATCTTCTGCTGTAGAAGCCACCCTTGCTTTAAAATTATCAGGATAAAAAAAAGATTGTCCATGCACCAAAGTGGCACACAAAAAAAGGATTAAAAAACAACAAAAATGCGTGTATGTTAGCACATTAGACCTCAAGAAACTCTTTTGTAATAATATGAATCCAACACTATACTCATAGCACTACTCTTTGGAGCTGTCAATGAAATCCCTACTCTGATTAACTAAAAAATCAATCAGTTGAAACTCATTTTTTCTCTTAAGTAAATTCTGTGGGCTAACCTTGCTGTCTAAATAGTAAAGAAATGGTTCTATTTGTTCTGGAGATAACTTGAGATCTTCAATAAAAAAACGGTCTTCATAAATTACCCTTAATGCTTCTGACATTTTTAAAACTGGCACAGCATTATTATTAGCATCTTTAGACTGAAATAACAATTTAAAAATATTAACAAAATTTAAACCGTTTTGCATACCCTTCACAGCCCCTGCTTCTGCAATATTATCTACTTCAGTACTGCGATCTATCTCATAATCATAGCCCTTGAACTTTTCACTCTTTAAGGCCAAAAATTTCTCCGTATTCTCTGGACCTACTACAACCTCTTCTAAAGCAGTTACTTTCTCCTCAACAGCAACTACCAGTCGCCTGTTTTCCAAAATTTCTGCAGTGATCAATACCGCAGTGATTTTATAATTGACCGCTGTAAAAACCAATTCGTCCCCTTCAGCTACTTCAATTTCAAAAGAGCCCTCCTGGTCTGTAATAGTTGCTAAACCAGCAGTGGTATTCAACACGTTTTCATTGACCACATTACTCCCCCTATACATTACCTTACCCTTAAGTGGCACCCTATCTTGAGACCAGAGACTCAAGGAGATTAAAAGTAAAAAAGAGCACAACAAATAAGCCTTTTTTAGTATCATAGATCAAAATATTTCATGCCACAGACATGGATTAATAGCTTTTGTAATATAAAGAAAACCCATCTTAGTTAGAAATAAAAAAATAGGATGGCCAAACTTTTGTTAATTTGCAAAAAAATAGTCGTGAAACATCTTATACTCGCCAGTACCAGCACATTACCCGATGAAAAGTATTTGGCTTATTTACTTCCTGAGCTTGAAACTTTTTTTAAAAATGTCACTACCATCACTTTTATTCCATACGCTAGACCAAATGGAATTAGTCACGACCATTACACCAGACACGTGACTCAAGCGTTTTCCAAAATAGGAAAAAAAGTAATAGGGCTTCACAAATACAAAGACCCTATTGAAGGGATCTCCAAGGCAGAAGCAATTTTTACTGGAGGAGGAAATACCTTTGTCTTGGTAAAAGCCTTATACGACTTAGGCATTATTTCTGCTTTAAAAAATGCACTTATAGAAGGTATACCTTATTTAGGTTGTAGCGCTGGAAGTAACATCATTGGACAAAGCATGCACACCACTAATGATATGCCCATAACTATGCCAAAAGATTTTAGAACTATTGGTCTCATCCCTTATAATATTAACGCACATTATCTAGATCCAATACCACATTTAAAGCACAATGGAGAGAGTAGAGAAACTAGGATAAAGGAATTCCACACCTATCACGACACCGACGTTATTGGACTTCGGGAAGGGAGTTATTTAGAGGTGATTCATCAGGATATATTCCTAAGAGGTCCCCATACAGCTCGATTATTTCAAAAAAACCATGAAGCTACAGAAGTGTATCAAATAGAGCGCAAAGCAATCGATTTATAAACACTTCTAATACACTTAAACACCTATTAAAGTCTTTTAAAAGAACTGACTTAAAAACCAGGCGTTTTAGTCAAAAAATACTCATTTCGGGACATTAACAGATAAAAAGACCCACTTTATCTTATTTTCTGATATTACAATCAATTGGATTGTACCTTATAGAAAAGCGAAAAATGAAGTCTTTATCTTTTTTAGGTTTAACACTACTATTTTCCTCTATTTCCCTAGCCCAGGTAAAAATAGGAGGAGATCCTGAAACGATTCATCCCCAATCACTTTTAGAATTACAAAGCCAGACAAAAGCATTGATCTTAACGGTTGTCACAGACAAGGAAATGCTGTCTATTAGGCCTCTTAGCGGCGCCTTAGTGTATAATATTGATCAAAACTGCGTCTTTTACTACCACCAAAGGTGGATGCCCCTATGCGAGTTCAACCCTCCTACAACACCCACTCCTGCAAGCTTCCAAAACATCTCAGAAAACAATTTTTTATTTACAAGTAGTAACGGAGAACAAACACTTATTGAGGTACCCCCAATAAATCACCAACATGAAAATATTTCAACAGCTATTTTGAGCCATACGCATGAAAACGAAAACTTCGCATTAAACAATCACAGTCATGAAACCCAAGACTTTGCATTAATAGATCATACCCATGATTTTCCGCTGACAACAACGGCTTCTCACACCCATGACTTTCCGCTGACAACAACGGCTTCTCACACCCATGACTTTCCGCTGACAACAACGGCTTCTCACACCCATGAAATACCGGACTATGCATTAATAGATCACTCACACACCACATCCAATACAACTGACACAACAAACCCACACCAAAGACTAAACCCACTAGACAGCCTTCAATTAAACCAATTTAGACAGGGAACTTCAGGAAGTCTTTGGCACACTGAAAGTAATGGTGTGGTGGGTGAAATAAAAAATAAAAGCCAAAGCGTATTGGCTGTGTTTTGGGACCAAGACAAACAAAGACTTGGAATTGGCACTACAAATCCCACTAATAAATTACATGTCGCTGGAGAAATTAGAAGCCAAGGGTTCTCCAATTCAAACGGAAGTCAGAACGAGCCCAGTTATAGTTTTAAGTCAGATAGCAATACTGGTATGTTCAGGGCGGCAGCAGATCAGTTGGCTTTTAGTACAAAAGGGCAAGAAAGAATGAGGCTCACTAAGGAAGGTCATTTGGCTATTGGAATATCTGCCACAAACTCCTTTTTAGAGGTCAATGGTGCACTTTCATTAAAAATCACTCAAAGTCATACTCAAACCACTACATTAAATGAAAACCACCATACCGTCATTTTGTATGAAGAGGTACAAACCATTGTTCTTCCTATAGCCTCAGAGAATAAAGGCAGGGTATATTGTTTAAAAAATTTAAGTGGTCATGGTCTTCACACACCTCTCCCATTTATAGGGTTAAGCTACGGCACTATTACTGAAAACATGATTCCAGAAGGAGTTACTTGGATTCAAAGCGACGGAGAAAACTGGCAGCAAATTAGGTGAGTTATGAACAGAACACCTATAACTGCTTGAAAAAAAATAATATAATAAACCCCACAAATGTCACTGAGAAAAAATATTTCAAAACCGACTATAATACTTGTGGTTGGTAGCTTTTTTTGCAACCAATTTTTAAGATCCCAAGAGCTTACTGTAATTCACGAATCAGTAAGTGTTGGCTCCCTGAATCCCTTTACTGTATTTGGCAGTAGACTAATCATTAAAAAATCTCTTAATGGCATTCATGGCATTCACTTTTCAGGACTTAAAAAGCAAACCCTTGAATTAGTGTACCCTCAAGACATTCAAAATCTTTTCATAAACAAACCTAAAGGGATAGAAATCCTTGGTACGTTGCACCTAAGTAACACCCTTATTTTAAATGGCCCTATAGTCGTGAGTGACCAAAAAGAAAGCCTTCTTGAACTTGGAGCAGACGCCCAGATAAAAAACAACCTACCCCCTCATGTAATTCAAGGTTGGGTTGGGATCAAAGACAAACATGAATTTATTTTTCCCATTGGATCAGGTGAAAAGTTCATGCCATTAGGAATGAATAGTGCAGAACCAATGGAAAATATTCCCTCTGGCATAAGCCTTCAAATAAAAACTACCGCTGGGCATGCCAACGTGAAAACAGGTAGCACCCATAGCACACCAAACTATCTTTCTAGGGCTGGAATTTCCGAGATGGATCCCAATCACTATTGGGAAATTCAATCCGAAACAGCACAATACATTCAGATTGAATGGCCCAGTGAACAAACATTTTATAATGATCTAAACGTACAACACAAAGGAATAGCAGCCTGGAACAGAAGCACCCAAAACTGGCAGATACTCCCCCTAGAAATAGTACCAAGGGTAAGTAAAGTTGAGACAGAAACTGCCCTTAATACTAGGTCGCATAATTCCATAAAAACACTTCCTTTTAAAGGGAGTAATTTCTCTAAATGGGTGCTGTGCGATTGCCATATGTACGATACAGAATACAAGGCTTTGGGTAATTTCATTCTTACTTTAAATGGAGACTCAATTAACAGTGAAATCAATCTTTCCCAATACCCAAAAAATAGGCTGGTTAATTTTCAGTTGTATGACCGCTATGGTATAATGCTGTTTAAATTAAAATCAATGAATCTAAAATCATTGAAAGATCTTATTAAAAACTACACATACTATACAGGCACTTATTTTTATATAGTACATTTAAAGGCACCTAAGCAAATAGAACAAGGCTATATATATTTAATTAAACAGTAAATGAAATTAGAAATTAAGGTCATAAATGCCGCGCAAACCTATCCAGTGAGACATCCTGAACTCAGAGAAGGGAAACCCATTGAAAGTTGTGCATTTGATGGAGACCTAAATGAAAGCACCATTCACATAGGGGCATACTTAAATTTTGAGTTGGTGGGAGTAGCCAGTTTTATGAAACAGCCCACTTATTTTCCAGCTAAAAACGATGATTCTATGATACAACACAAAAATAACATGCCTAGTCAACTTTGTGAAATGCAACTCAGAGGAATGGCTGTTTTAAAAAACCACCACAAAAAAGG
This sequence comes from Flavobacteriaceae bacterium, assembly GCA_018401115.1. Classification (GTDB taxonomy): domain Bacteria; phylum Bacteroidota; class Bacteroidia; order Flavobacteriales; family Flavobacteriaceae; genus MAG-120531. The sequence continues at coordinate 892,390 of JAGYKX010000005.1, forward strand.
AATCGGTGAAGCTATACTCAGTTATGGTGAGCAAAAACTAAAAGAGATTGGTTATCATGGTATTTGGATGAATGCAAGAATAAAAGCTGTGGGTTTTTATGAAAAATTAGGCTATAACATTCATGGAGATATATTTGAAATTCAAGGGGTGGGGGCTCACTTTAAAATGAGTAAAAAAATTGACAAATAGGGTGCCTATTGTGTATTAGTGGTTAATTTTACACTTTAAACGATATAAGATGAATAAGAAGACGCTTTTAATGATTCTAGATGGTTGGGGGAAATCTCCAGACCCTAGTATCTCCGCCATTGATCAGGCCAATACGCCCTATATAGACCAATTGTATAAAGACTATCCAAACGCAAACCTCAGAACAGATGGAATGCATGTAGGATTGCCTGAAGGTCAAATGGGAAATTCGGAAGTAGGACATATGAACTTAGGTGCTGGAAGAATTGTTTATCAGGATTTGGCTAAAATTAACTTAGCCATTAAAGAAAATAACCTCAAAGACCAAAAAGCGATCAAAAAAGCCTTTGCATTTGCCATAGAAAACAATAAGCCCATTCATTTTTTGGGCTTACTATCTGACGGGGGCGTTCACAGTCATACTAGTCATTTACGCAGTCTTATTTTAGCGGCTAAAAAGGCGGGTGTTCAGGAGAGTTATGTACATGCTTTTACAGATGGAAGAGATGTAGATCCTAAAAGTGGTAGCGCTTACACCAAAGCGCTTATAGATTTTTGCAAAGATACCCCAACCAAACTTGCGAGTCTAATAGGTAGGTATTACGCTATGGACAGAGATAATAGATGGGAACGAGTAAAAAGAGCATATGATTTACTGGTTCACGGGGCTGGCACAAAAACAACTGATATGGTGGCTGCCATAGAATCGAGTTATGCAGCAGAAGTTACCGATGAATTCTTAGCACCAATTATCAATGAAAATGCAGGGCCAAACAGCACCATAAAAGAAGGTGACGTTGTCTTGTTTTTTAATTTTAGGACAGATAGGGGTAGAGAACTTACCCAGGCCTTAAACCAACAAGACTTTCATGAGCAAAACATGAATGCACTAGATTTATACTATGTTACTATGACCAATTACGACGCTTCTTTTAAAGACGTTCATGTCATTTTTGACAAGGATAATATTGTAGAAACTTTGGGCGAGGTAGTCGCTAATGCAGCTAAGAAGCAAATTAGGATTGCAGAGACTGAAAAATACCCTCACGTCACCTTCTTCTTCAACGGCGGGAGAGAGACTCCTTTCGAAGGAGAAACGAGGTTATTATGCCCATCTCCTAAAGTAGCTACTTATGATTTACAACCAGAGATGAGTGCCTATGATATTAGAGACGCCATTGTTCCTGAATTAGAAAAGGCAAGTTCAGATTTTATTTGTTTAAATTTTGCCAATCCAGATATGGTAGGACATACTGGAAACATGCAAGCGGCCATAAAGGCATGTGAAGTAGTAGACAGCTGTGCGCAAACTGTGATTGAAGCAGCCAAAAAACAAGACTATTCTGTTTTGGTCATTGCAGATCATGGAAACTGTGATACCATGAGAAATCCTGATGGTTCACCAAATACTGCACACACCACCAATCCAGTACCATTCATACTGGTGGACCAAGACATTAAAAAAGTATCTAATGGTGTTTTAGGAGACATTGCACCCACCATATTGGCGCTAATGGGTATTCCACAACCCTCAGTTATGACAGGGAAAAGTCTTTTATAACCATCATTTAAAACTGGAAGAATGATCAAAATAAAAACAGCAGAAGAAATTGAACTCATGAGAGAGAGTGCCCTAATTGTTTCTAAAACATTGGGCATGTTAGCCAAAGAGGTTAAACCAGGAGTCAGTACTTTGACCTTAGATGCTTTGGCTGAAACTTTCATCAGAGACCACGGGGCTATTCCTGGCTTTTTAGGATTATACGATTTTCCAAATACGCTTTGTATGAGCCCTAATGCTCAAGTAGTGCATGGCATCCCTAATAGCAAGCCCTTGGAAGAAGGAGACATTATTTCCATTGACTGTGGTGCTTTAAAAAATGGTTTTTATGGAGACCACGCCTATACTTTTGAAGTAGGCAGTGTTTCTCCAGAAATTAAAAAATTATTGGAGGTGACTAAAGCTTCTTTATACAAAGGGATTGAAGCATTTAAGGTGGGTAATCGCGTTGGAGATGTAGGTTTTGCTATACAAGAGTTCACAGAGAAACACGGCTACGGTGTAGTCCGTGAATTGGTAGGACACGGACTTGGAACCAGTATGCATGAGGATCCAGAAATGCCCAACTACGGAAGAAGGGGGAGGGGGAAAAAATTCATAGAGGGTATGGTTGTCGCTATTGAACCTATGACTAATATGGGTACCCATAAAATTAACCAACTCAAAGATGGCTGGACCATCTTAACGGCAGACGGAAAACCCTCCGCACATTTCGAACACAATGTGGCCCTTGTCAATGGGAAACCTGAGTTACTTTCTACCTTTGATTATGTTTATGAAGCTTTGGGCATTACATCTGATGAAGAAGCACCTTTTAGAGCTGCAAATTAGAGCCGCTAAATAATCCATTTAAAAAAAACCAAACCGATCAAGTTTGCATAGATAATTGAGGCGGCCGTACACAAAGTAGAAAGCCAGAATTAATTCAAAAACTTTGATGAAAAATAAGCTTAATAAAGCACCCAGATGAGTGGCACATTTTTTACCTGGATTCTCAATAAATTCCCAAGGCCTTTTTTAATAAAAGCCAGCTATTGGGCAAGACCTTTTTTGGCCTTCTATCTTCGTGGAAAAAACATCACTGACCCTATCGATGAAAAATCTTATAAACGCTTTCTACCTTATGGTTATAGTGTCTCCAGACCAGGGGTTTTAGCCCCAGGAACTTTGTCACTGGAAAGACACAGGTTACTGTGGCTCTTTTTAAAAGCAGAAACCAATTTATTTACCATTGCTCAATCCGTTTTACATATGGCACCGGAGCAGGCGTTTTTCAAGCGTTTTAAAAAGCTAAAACACCTCAAGTACACTACTGCAGACCTCTACTCTCCCCTTGCTATGGTGAAAGCAGACATTTGTAACTTACCTTTCAGGGATGGGGAATTTAATGTGGTACTATGTAACCATGTTTTAGAACATATAGAAGACCACCAAAAAGCACTTTCAGAACTCTATAGGGTTATGAAGCCTGGGGGTTGGGGAATCTTTCAAGTTCCACAGGATCTTAAAAGACCCACCACATTTGAAGACAATAGCATTAAAGACCCCAAAGAAAGGGCAGCTATTTTTGGTCAATACGACCATGTAAGGGTCTATGGGAAAGACTATGGTGACTTTTTAACTGCAGCAGGGTTTGAGTTCGAGGCAATAGACTATACTAAGGTATTGGGTCCAGAGAAAATAGCCCAATACGGACTTGCAGCAGGAGAGCTTATTCCGCTTGTTCGTAAACCACTTGTTTAAATCCCTCACTCATATATTGATCGAGAGCTCCCTCTGTATTTACATAGACCAAATAGACTTCAATATTCTCAAGAGTTGCCGCAAGGGCAATGGCCTTTTCATAACCCATAGCCATAAATGCCGTGGCATAGCCATCTGCTAAAGCACAATTAGGTGCCAATACACTAGCGGCAAGTGTAGCACTGTTCTCTGAATAGCCTGTCAATGGGTTAATAGTATGTACGAATTTTTCTCCCGTTTCAGGATCTACCCTAAATTTTCTATAATTCCCGGAAGAGGCCAGCGCCCTATCTTTTAACTGAACCAATACAATAGGATTATTTCTGTCTTCATTTTTAGGATGGTCTATACCCACAAGCCATTGCTTTTCTTTGAGCGTATTACGGCCTTTAGCCACCAACTCGCCTCCCAATTCAATGAGATAATTAGTCACACCCAAACGGTCTAAGATTAAGGCTATTCTATCTAAGGTATAGCCTTTGGCAATAGCATTGAAGTCAAAATAGATCGCTGGATCACTTTTATTAATTTTTCCAGAGGGCAACAAGGATACCTTAGAAAACCCCACATAGGTCATGAGGCTGTCTACACGATTGGAAGTCATTTCCAAAGCCTTCTCTGGACCAAAACCCCAAGCGTTCACCAACTGACCTACAGTAGGATCAAAATACCCACCACTAGATTTATAAACCAACTCAGATAGATCAAACACCTGTCTAAACATAGGCTCTACCACCACTGAAGTGTCTCCACGATTTATTTTAGAAATGTCTGAATCTGGCCAATAAGTAGACATGGACTGGTTCACTACTTGAATCAATGAGTCCATAGCAGCACTAGTGAGTAAGGGGGTTTTACTGATATAACTTATACCGTAAGTAGTCCCTAATGCGTCTCCACGCAATATTTGCTTTTCAGGGGTCTTTGGACCGCTATTACAAGCAGCAAATAATAAAAAAATTCCTAATAACACACTACTATTTCTCATCAGATACTGGAATTAGGCCCGCATATGTAACCGTATAAGGGGCGTTTAAATACAAAGGTAAACTAGGGTCTTCTATATTGTGCAATCCTACCCCTGCATAATAAGTGTTAGCTTCAAATTTGTCTGCATGCCGTTTCATTTTAGTAGCGGTCTCTGCATCCATTTCATGAGGATTGTCTGGATACACCACTGCACGAACCAAAATAAAATGAAGTATTTTGTCTTTCAAACACACAAATTGAGGATGTTTCTTCAATTCACTATTAACAGCCATGAATTCATAGCCATCTTCTTCTAGTGACTTACCCACGATATTCATGGCTAAGTTGTGGCGTTCTTGTGGAGTTAATGGAGTCATATAGGAGTGTTTAGGGTATAAAAAACCGATACGAGTATCGGCTTTTTAAGATGTTTACCCTCCAAAATCATCAAAACGAATATGCTCGTCTGGGATACCAAAGTCTTCTCCCATTTTTTGAACCGCTTGGTTCATTAGTGGGGGTCCACAGAAGTACAATTCAATATCTTCTGGAGATTCGTGTTTACTTAAGTACTGGTCAATCACGCAATTGTGAATAAAACCAACAAAACCGTCTCCTTGAGCGTCTACATCTTCTTTTACTTTCCAATTGTCTTCTGGCATAGGCTCTGAAAGTGCCATATAGAATTTAAAGTTTGGAAATTCTGCCTCTAATTTCTTAAAGTGATCTATATAGAATAATTCTCTCTTAGAACGACCTCCATACCAGTAAGTCACTTTTCTATTAGTCTTTAATGTTTTGAATAAGTGGTATAAGTGCGAACGCATAGGCGCCATTCCAGCTCCACCACCTACATAAAGCATCTCAGAATCTGATTCATTAATGAAGAATTCACCGTAAGGTCCTGAAATTATCACGTCATCTCCAGGCTTTAAACTAAAAATATAAGATGAAGCTACTCCAGGATTTACGTCCATCCATCCGTTTTTTGCCCTATCCCATGGCGGGGTAGCTATACGAACATTCAACATAATCTCTCTTCCCTCTGCTGGGAAGGAAGCCATTGAGTAAGCTCTTTCTACTAACTCGGGGTTTTTCATGACTAGTGGCCACAAGTTAAACTTATCCCACTCGGCTTGAAATTTATCTGGAGTCTCGTGCTCTTCAGGATGTGCCGTAATGTCTATGTCTTCATATTTTACCTCACAAGCAGGAATTTCAATCTGAATATAGCCTCCAGCTTTGTAGTTCATGTCTTCTGGGATCTCTACCACAAATTCTTTAATAAAAGAAGCCACATTGTAGTTTCTAACTACTTTACCTGGCCATTTTTTAATCCCAAAAACTTCTTCTGGAATAGTAATATCCATATCTTGTTTCACCTTCACTTGGCAAGCCAAACGAGCTCCAGCATTGAGTTCTCTTTTTGAGAAATGAGGTGTCTCAGTAGGAAGGGCTTCTCCCCCTCCAGAATTCACATGACATTCACATTGAATACAAGTACCTCCACCTCCACAAGCAGATGGTAAGAACACTTTCTGGTTACCTAATGTAGATAACAAAGTACCCCCTGAGGCCACTTCAATCTTCTTTTCACCATTAATGGTGATCGTTACTGGACCAGACGGAGATAATTTTTCTTTGGTAAACAACAATACACTAACCAAAAGCAATAAGAGTACTAAAAAAGCAATTACAGTAATGGTAATGGTTCCTATGGTAGAAGTCGCTAATATCATGCTTATTCGTTTATTTTGTTATCAGTAACAGGGCTGTCTTCCTGAACTGTTTCATTTTCTTTTTGGGTAATATCTTGCTGAGCGGCATCGGCCGTAAGGCCAGACATATCTTGAGTAGGCGCTACAGCAACCACTTCTTCTTGTGGCGCAGCTTCATCTCCTCCAGTGAGCATTCCTCCGAAACTCATAAAACCAATGGCCATTAGACCCGTGATAATAAATGTGATTCCAAGACCTCTCAATGGAGCAGGTACGTTTGAATACCTGATTTTCTCTCTAATGGCAGCAATGGCTAAGATGGCTAAAAACCATCCTATTCCAGAAGACAAGCCGTAGTTAAAGGCCAATCCAAGAGTTTGAATATCTCTGGATTGCATAAATAAAGAGCCTCCTAAAATGGCACAGTTTACCGCAATTAGGGGCAAGAAAATCCCCAAAGAGTTGTATAGAGATGGACTGAATTTTTCTACTACTATCTCCACCAATTGAACCATAGTAGCTATGGTTGCGATGAATAATATAAAAGATAAAAAACTCAAATTATAATCCGCGTATTCAGGACCTAACCAGGCCAATGCACCGTCTCTTAATAGGTACTGATCCAATAGCCAGTTCAAAGGAACCGTTACGGCTAATACAAATATTACGGCTGCACCAAGTCCTACTGCTGTAGTCACTTTTTTGGAAACCGCTAGGTAAGAACACATTCCGAGGAATGTGGCAAATACCATATTGTCTATAAAGATGGACTTAAAAAATAATTCTATGTGTTCTAACATGATCTAGTCTGTGTATTTGTTAGTTTTCTTCGATTAATGCAGGGTTTCTTGAACGTTGTACCCAAATAATAAGTCCTACAACGATGAGGGCCATTGGAGATAATAACATAAAACCGTTGTTCTCATATCCAAATGCGTATAATCCTGTTTTTTCAATAGGATCTCCCAATACTTTTATTCCCAATAGTGTTCCTGAACCCAAAAGTTCTCTGAAAAATCCAATGACTACAAGAATAAATCCGTAACCCGCAGCGTTTCCTATACCGTCCAAAAAAGATCTTTTGGGACCGTTTGCCAAAGCGAATGCTTCAAAACGTCCCATAATAATACAATTCGTAATAATCAATCCAACGAATACCGAGAGTGTTTTACTCAGTTCATAAGCAAAAGCCTTTAGTACTTGATCTACCACAATTACAAGGGTAGCTACTACGACCAATTGAACAATAATTCTGATTTTAGATGGAATAATGTTTCTCATTAATGAGATCACTACGTTCCCCATTCCCATCACAAACAGCACCGATACGGCCATTACGATGGACGCTTCTAATTCTGCGGTGATAGCCAAAGCAGAGCAAATTCCAAGAACCTGAATAGTGATTGGGTTGTTGTCTGCTAGTGGATCTAAAATTAAAGCGGCGTCTTTTTTTGAAAGAATTCCCATGTTTTATTAATTAGAAGCTATGGTTTGTAAAAAAGGTTTGTAAAGCGAAATACTTTTTTTGATCATGGCAGAAACACCATCACCCGTAATAGTCGCTCCAGCAAGAGCGTCTACCTCGTTGTCGTCTTTAGTTTCATTGGTAGGGTCATTGTTTCCTTTGGCCACTGTAATACCCACATAATTGTCGTTATTTAGGATAGACTCTCCAATAAAATCATCCATAAAGTAACGCTGCTTAATATTAGCTCCCAATCCAGGAGTTTCTCCTTTATGGTCAAAGTAAACGCCTTGAACAATCATATTCTTGTCCACCGCGACAAAGCCCCAGATAGCGTCCCAAAGCCCTTTACCCCTCATGGGAATAATGTAAAACTCCTTATTGTCTTTTTCGCCAATAAAAACAGGTAACTTTCTTGTTTTACCTGCCTTTGCATTGGTTTCTTCTTTTTTGAGGTCAATCAGGTATGCAGCGTCATTGGAAGTAACCTTATCTCCTTCTAACACCAACTGTTCCTTAATGTAAGTATTAAAAGCCTCTGCCACTTTATCAGTACCAATAAAAGAGACAGATCCAGCACCTTCATTCTCATTGACACCCATCGCATATAGAATGTTTTGCTGTTTTTCTAAACGCTCATTTTCACTGATTTTGGCGCTTAGCGCCGATGCCATAAAGGCCAATAATGCCCCTACAATTACTACCATCACAGCAGCAAAAGCAATCGTATATGTATTTTTCTCTGTGTTTATAGCCATGACTAAACTGTTTCTACATTTAAGGTTTTAGCAGCACTATTTTTAGCGCGCTTTAAACGTTTTTTAATATTTCCTTGAACTACGTAATGGTCAATCGTAGGTGCAAATACATTCATCAATAGAATGGCCAAGAACACCCCTTCAGGATAAGCTGGATTAAACACCCTAATGAGCACAGAGATGAACCCTATAAAGAATCCGTAATACCATTTTCCTTTATTGGTTTGAGAACCCGTCACAGGATCTGTGGCCATATAAACAATACCAAAGGCTAAACCTCCTACAATTAAATGTTGCCAGAAAGCAAAACTCATGAGTCCGTAAAATTTACTGCTCTCTGTGATCCATCCAGCGTCTACTACACCATTAAAGATTAATCCCATTGTTAATGCACCCAATATAGCACTAAGCATAATTCTCCAGCTGGCAATCTTGGTGAACACTAAAAATAAGCCCCCCAATAAAATCAGGAAAGTAGAGGTTTCTCCTACTGAACCTGGTATAAATCCAAAGAACATATCTGAGATTGAATAGGTGTATTCAGATCCCCTCCCTTGCGCTAAGTAGCCTAGGATGGTCTCCCCTGAAATGGCATCTGGGGTTCCAGCTCTCTCTACGGCTTGGTGTACCCAAACTTTATCTCCACTCATCCAAGTAGGATAGGCAAAGAACAAAAAGGCCCTAATCGTTAAGGCTGGATTTAAAATATTCATTCCTGTTCCTCCAAAGACCTCTTTTCCAATCACAACACCAAATACCACTGCCACAGCTAACATCCATAAAGGAGTGTCTACTGGTACAATAAGAGGCACTAACATTCCTGTAACCAAATACCCTTCTTCTACTTCATGACCTTTAATCACAGCGAAAACGAATTCTACTGCTAGACCTACACCATAAGATACCACCACCAAAGGAAGAACCGTTAAGGCACCTATCCAGAAATTGTCAAACGTAAGAAAGTTTCCTAAAATATCTAGGGTTCTTGGGGTTCCATTGGCTGCATCAATCGCTGAATAATGTTGGTAACCTGCATTGAAAATTCCAAAAAGCAACACAGGAATAAGGGCTGTAATAACCGTATTCATGGTTCTCTTTAAATCATCAGCTACTCTAATATGAGCACCAGAATGGGTGGTTTCATTAGGAGTGTACAAGAAAGTATGCAATGCATTAAAAGCAGGAGCAATCTTCTTTCCTTTTAATTGCTCTTTAATTTCGTGTAATTTGTTCTTAAAGCTCATATTAACCTATTTCTTTTTGTAAAAAGTCTAATCCTTCTCTTATAATCTGCTGGTGCGGTTGTTTCGATATACAGACAAACTCTGTTAAGGCAAAGTCTTCTGGGGCTACCTCATATAAACCTAAGTTTTCCATCTCATCCAAATCCTTCACCAAACAAGCCTTCAAGAGCTGTAATGGATATATATCTAAAGGGAACACTTCTTCATAACCTCCAGTCACTACAAAAGCTCTGTGCTCTCCATTAGTATTGGTGTCTAGGTTATATTTCTTTTTAGGAAATAACCAAGAAAAGGTCAAAGCTCTGGTGGTAGATACCTTATTAAAAACCGGCTTATTCCAACCAAAAAACTCATAATCATCTCCCTCTGGAAGTGCCACTACACAATTGTTTTTATAGCCTAAATGACCCTCAGACCTGCACATATTTCCAGTAAGTACATCTCCATTTACCAGCCTAAAATTGTCTGAATTAATTCCGGCACTCTTTAGTATTGGCGCCAATTCTGCACCAATAAGCGCTGTAAAATATTGTGGGTTTTCTACCACAGAACCGCCTAATGCAAAAGTCCTGGAAGCATTGAAAATCCCTGTTTCCAAAAGATTTCCTAAGATCAATAAGTCCTGAGCGGCTACTGTCCAAACTATCTCTCCTTTATTAATAGGGTCAATTTTATTAATCTGAGTACCCACCAAACCAGCAGGATGTGGACCAGAAACGGTATGCACTTCACAGTCCATTAGACCTGCCATTGGGGCATCTTTACCAGAAACGGATACATGAACTTTACCTGGTGTTAAGGTTGCTAAAGCAGTTACTGCTTTTTGCAATAAAACCTCTTGGCCAGCAAGTACATAATCTAAATCTGCTGCTAGTGGTGCCGTGTTATGGGCTGATATAAAAATAGCTTTGGGTGATTGTGATGGGTCTGCCACCACATCGTATGGTCTTTGCTTTACAAAAGGCCAAAAGCCACTCGCCAGCAAGTAACTTTTAATTTCTTCTGAAGATGCTTTATATAGATCTAAAACTGGATGTGCTACAGGTGTTTGATCTGCTCCAGGATTTACCGTTAAAGAAATAATTCTCCTTCTAGCACCACGCTCTACTGAAGTAAGCACACCGCTTACGGGAGAAACTACCTGAATAGCCTCGTTGTTTTTATCAAAAAACAAGGGCGCTCCAGCTTTAACCTCGCCACCTTCTTTAACGATTAGTTTAGGCGTTAAACCGTGAAAATCTTCTAATGAAACCTTATACGTTGTACTTAGCTTGGTTGGATTGGTTTGTGTCTTTGCAGCACCTACCAATTTAATATCCAATCCCTTTTTAATTTGGATGTCTTTAGACATATGTTCAATAACCTTAGGTTAATAAAATTCGGCACAAATTTACCACATAAAGCAAAGTTTTCATAATTATTAACGATAAATTTAAGAGATTCGTTTAATGGGTTTTAAAAAGACTCTTTTTGTTTATCTTTAGATCATAAAACACCCTTTAAATGTCCGTTTTACTTAAACATTTTAAATTTTTGGGCACCGTACTGCTCTTGGGGTTTTACTTGCCATTAACAGCTCAAAGATTGGAAGAAGTGAGTCCTCCAGCCTCACTGAGAACAATTATTTTTAAAAGCGGTCAAGAAGACCAATTTCCTATTGTTAGACTTGGGGAAACCATTCGCCTACAATTCGACGACCTTCAAGCCAACGAGGAAGATTACTTTTTCAAAATCATACACTGCACTGCACAATGGACTCCTTCAGATTTACTAAAATCACAATATTTGGACGGATTGGACAACCAGCGCATTATAGACCACAAAAATAGCTACAACACCCTAGTGCCTTACTCCCACTTTAACTTGGAGATACCCAATGAAAATTTGCGTTTAAAACTTTCTGGAAACTATATGCTACAAGTCTTTAACACCTACGATGAAATTCAGTTTTCCAGAAGGTTTTTAGTGTACGAAGACCTTGTTGGAGTCCAAGCAGCCATTAAAAGGAGTAGAACTTTAGCCTACCTCAATAGCAAACAGGTGTTACAGTTTAGCGTAAACACACAAAATATTAACCTCAACCAACCCTCCAAAGAGCTGGAAATAGTTTTACTCAAAAACTACCAATGGAACACCCAGATAAGTGGGATCCAACCCATGTTCAATAATGGAAACACACTGGTGTACGACTACGACCAACCGACCAGCTTTTGGGGTGGAAATGAGTACTTGAATTTTGACACTAAAGACATGAGAGCTGCCACTGCAGCCATTAAAGAAGTTCATTTAGAAGATATATACGAACATTATTTGTACCCCAACACCCCAAGAAATAATAAGCCTTACACCTATTTTCCGGATGTAAATGGAGATTTCATACCTAGAACACTTCAAGGCGTACTCCCAGAAAGAGAAGGAGATTACACTTGGGTGCATTTTAGTCTAAAACCAAGTAGCACTGGGAATACGGACACCTATATATATGTACTGGGAAAATTCAACAATTACACTCCTAGTCCAGAATACCTTATGACCTACAATGCTGCGCAGAATATGTACCAGGCACGTATTTTATTTAAACAAGGTTTTTACAACTACAGCTATGCACTCTCTTCTACACCCTTTGAAATTAACACCTATGAAATAGAGAAAAAAGCCGGCTATAGCTTAGATAATTATAGCATAGACGGAAATTTTCATTTCACTGAAAACCAATACCAGATACTGGTATATTTTAAAGGATTCAGAGACCAACACCAGCGTTTGGTTGGAATAGGGAGCAGCAATTCAAGCACTATAAAAGACCAGTAAGGAAGGAGCTTTTACAGGCACTTTATTATTTGTACTTTTGTTGGCAAATAAATTAAAAGATAAAATTACCACTATGGGAAAAGGCTTTTTTCAAGTACCAGTTGCCTACAATGAACCAATTAAATCATACGCTCCTGGCAGTCCAGAACGTGATGCAGTTCTAGCACAATACGAATCATACTACAATGGAACCATAGATGTTCCTATGTATATTAACGGTAAGGAAGTAACGACCGGAAATACCAGAGACATGACACCTCCGCATGACCATAAACACGTTGTAGGACAATACCATGTAGGAGAACAAAAACACGTACAAGAGGCCATAGACACCGCGCTTGAAGCGAGAACTCAGTGGGCTGCTATGCCATGGGAACAAAGGGCTGCTGTCTTTTTAAAGGCTGCAGAACTATTAGCCGGCCCATACAGAGCTAAAATTAATGCTGCCACAATGATGGCGCAGTCAAAAACAATCCACCAAGCAGAAATAGACGCTGCCTGTGAATTTATAGACTTCTTAAGATTCAACGTGTCTTATATGCAAGAAATCTATGAGCAGCAACCAGAATCTGCAGAAGGCATATGGAACCGTGTAGAATACAGACCTCTCGAGGGATTTGTATATGCTATTACACCGTTTAACTTCACTGCTATTGCAGGAAACCTTCCAGCGAGTGCTGCCATGATGGGAAATGTTGTGGTTTGGAAACCTTCTGACAGCCAGGTCTTTTCTGCGAAGGTAATCATAGATGTTTTTGCAGAAGCAGGACTTCCCGCAGGAGTGATTAATGTAGTCTTTGGAGACCCAGTAATGGTGTCCAATACTGTATTGGCAAGTCCTGATTTTGCAGGATTGCATTTCACGGGATCTACCAGTGTTTTTAAGGCTTTGTGGAAACAAATCGGAAACCAAATAGAGACCTACAAAACCTACCCAAGAATTGTTGGGGAAACAGGGGGTAAAGACTTTATTATCGCACACCCAACAGCCAATCCAAAGCAAGTAGCTACTGCTATGGTGAGAGGAGCTTTTGAATTTCAGGGACAAAAATGTAGCGCTGCCTCTAGAACATATCTGCCAAAGTCTATTGCTCAAGAGGTTTTAGATTTAGTAAAAAAAGACGTAGCAAGTATGAAAGCACCGGGTTCTCCAGAGGACATGAGTAACTTTGTTACTGCCGTAATTCACGAAGGATCTTTTGACAAATTAGCGGCTTATATTGATCAAGCAAAGGCTGACGCCGATGCCGAGGTGATCATTGGAGGGAATTACGATAAATCTAAGGGTTACTTCATTTCTCCAACCGTGATACTGACCACCAACCCTCATTATAAAACCATGGAAACAGAGCTTTTTGGACCTGTTCTTACGGTATATGTCTACGAAGACGCGGCTTGGGAAGACACCTTAAAATTAGTAGACGCTACCTCTGAGTACGCATTGACAGGTGCAGTTATTTCTGGGGATCGCTACGCCATTACTCAAGCTACAGAGGCCTTACAAAATTGCGCAGGTAACTTTTACATCAATGACAAGCCCACCGGAGCTGTAGTAGGCCAACAACCTTTTGGCGGTGCAAGAGCTTCCGGAACCAATGATAAAGCAGGTTCTCCTCAGAACTTATTGCGTTGGGTGTCTCCAAGGCTCATTAAAGAAACCTTTGTTACCCCTGTAAATTATAGATACCCATTTTTGGGTGAATCATAGTGATATATAACTAATTTAAAAAAAAGGCCTCCCATAGGGAAGCTTTTTTTTTAAATTAGTTTTTTTTAAAACAAGCCTGAAGAAAGGTAACGGTCTCCGCGATCACAAATAATCACGACCACTACGCCTTTTTCTAACTCGTTACACACTTTTAAGGCGGCACTTACTGCGCCTCCAGAACTCAGACCAGCAAACACGCCTTCATTTTCAGCCAATAGCTTGGTGTGCCTTTCGGCCTCTTGCTGATTTACTTCAAGAATACGGTCTACTTTGGAAGGATTAAAAATTTTGGGCAGGTATTCTTGAGGCCATTTTCTAATACCAGGAATACGAGTACCTTCTTCGGGTTGAACACCTACAATTTGAATATCACTATTTTGCTCTTTTAGATAGGTAGAAGTTCCCATGATAGTTCCTGTAGTGCCCATAGAAGACACAAAATGAGTCACTTTTCCCTGAGTGCCTCTCCATATCTCAGGACCCGTAGATTTATAATGGGCTTTCCAATTGTCAGGATTTGAAAATTGATTAAAAGAATAGTATCCCTCGTGGAGGACTTTATTTTCTACATGATCCCTAGCCCCTTCTATGCCTATAGCCTCAGGAGTAAGCGTAACCTTAGCCCCATAAGCTCTCATGGTCTGAACCCTTTCAATTGTAGAATTCTCTGGCATGACCAGTTCAATGTTTAATCCGTAAACCGCCGCAATCATCGCCAGTGCAATTCCAGTATTCCCACTAGTGGCCTCAATGAGTGGGGTTTCCATATTAATTTCTCCACGCTCTAAGGCATTGGAAATCATATTAAGGGCAGCTCTGTCTTTGACACTACCTCCGGGATTCTGACCTTCTAATTTAAAAAGAAGTTGTACCCCTGGATTGGTATTTAATACAGAAGATAATACCAAAGGAGTATTTCCTACTAGTGATTGAAGCTTATGTGGCATTGTTTTTAATTTTTATTTCTGGGGTGTGAAATACAGAAGAATTTTCAGAAATAGAATTCGTAATCCAAGTATTCCCACCAATAATAGACTGAGTGCCAATAACTGTCTTACCACCCAATATGGTAGCGTTGGCGTATATAGTCACCTGATCCTCTATAGTCGGATGTCGTTTTATTTTAGCCATCTCTTTTTTTACAGATAGCGCCCCTAAGGTCACTCCCTGGTATATTTTAACCCTATTTTTAATCACAGCGGTTTCTCCAATAACAATACCTGTTCCATGATCAATACAAAAGGAATCACCAATACTAGCGCCTGGATGAATGTCTATGCCTGTTTTACTATGCACATATTCTGTCATCAGTCTGGGTACCAATGGAAAATTTAATTTATACAAAGCATGTGCCAATCTATAGATCGCCACTGCATAAAATCCTGGATAAGATAAATAGACTTCTTCAAGGGTCCTTGAAGCAGGATCACCTGCAAGAATTGCCTTGGCATCTTTATGAAGTTTCTCTAAAATAAATGGTAAGTCTGACAGATAAGACTCACAAATACTTTGGCAGTTGGCTTCAGGCTTCCAACAAGCCAATGCGACCATCTCTTCAAAGTGGTTGTGTATGGTTTGTATGCCTTCTAAAGCATCTGTTTGGGTGTCAAATAAGACTTTGAATAAAAGGTCTGTAAAATCTTCTACTACTTCCTTTAACTTTAAGGATAGGGGGATTTCTTTCTTGTATGCATTTATGGCTTCTGCCAATACTTTCTGATTTATCATGACTCAACCTTTGAATTTTTGTGGCAGGTACACCAGTTTTTTGGTTTCAAAGAAGTCTTCTTTGTAATAATTCATTAAAGAATATATCTGAACGGTTCTGTAGTCTTTTAACTCCTCAGAAAGGTCTCCTCCTTTCAAATATAACACTCCATTCTTAATAGAATGCTCAGAAACCTTCTTAATGCGGCCCTTGATCCACCGCATAAAAGTTGGCATGGCAGCTACCGCCCTACTCACCACAAAATCGTATTGGTGCTTGTCCTCCTCTACACGTTGGTGTTTGGCTATGACGTTTTCTAAGCCTAAACCAGCCACTACCTCTTCTACTACCTTAATCTTTTTTCCAATAGCGTCCACTAAGGTGAAGTGGGTTTCAGGAAATAAAATAGCCAGGGGTATGCCTGGGAATCCACCTCCGGTACCTACATCTAAAATTTGGGCGCCAGGTTTAAATGAAATAAATTTTGCAATGGCTAAAGAATGTAGCACATGCCTCAGATAAAGCTCTTCAATATCTTTTCTGGAGACTACGTTAATTTTTAGGTTCCAATCCTGATATAAGGTTTCTAGTGCAATGAATTGATTCTGCTGCTGTTGGGTTAAATTTGGAAAATAATCAAAGATTAATTTAGCCGTCATGAAGTATATTTTATGCAAAAAAACAACATATTTTATGATTTATAGCAAAAGCTTCCACTCGCTTTAGCGTATATTTACCACTTAATACAATTTTATGAAAAAACCCCAAGTAAAATTCTCCAGAAAAGACCCAGGTCAGTTTTTTAAAACACTGAACCAAAGAGTTAATAGTTACTTTAAAGAAAACAATTTACAAAAAACAGGAAATTGGGCATTGCACCTTAAGACACTTGTCATGTTTACCATTTTCCTAGCGCCTTACTTTTTAATACTAACGCTTAACTTACCAAACTGGGCTAACTTTCTGTTGACCATAGTGATGGGTATTGGTATGGCTGGTGTAGGAATGAATGTAATGCATGACGGAAATCACGGCGCCTACTCCAATAAAAAATGGGTCAATAAACTCATGGGAAGCAGTATTTATATTCTCGCTGGAAATGTGTATAACTGGCAGGTACAACACAATGTACTTCACCATACTTACACCAATATTCCAGAACATGACGAAGATTTAGACGCAGGAAGAATTCTTCGTTTTTCAAAACATGCAGACTGGAAAAAATACCATAAATTTCAACATTTATACTCTGTATTGTTATATGGATTATTGACTTTTAACTGGGCCATTACTACTGACTTCCAACAGATGTACAGGTACACCAAAAGAAAGTTGTCCTACGGCAAGTTCCCTAACCCAGTGATTAACTGGACCAAATTATTGGTCACTAAAATCATGTATATCGCCATTTGGATTGCCATCCCTATAATTTTTACAGAAATTGCCTGGTATCAAGTCCTTATTGGATTTTTTGTTATGCATTATGTGGCTGGATTAATACTGAGTATCGTATTTCAATTGGCTCATATCATTGACCATGCAGAAACCCCTGTTCCAAACGAACAAGGAGACATGAAAAATACCTGGGCCATTCATCAATTGTTTACTACAGTAAATTTTGGCACAAAGAATAGGATCATTAATTGGTTTACTGGAGGCTTAAACCATCAGGTTGAACATCATATATTTCCAAATATTAGTCACGTACATTACACAAAAATTGCGAAAATTGTGAAAGAAACGGCTAAGGAGTTTGAATTACCTTATCACGAGTATAAAACCACCAGAAAAGCCATAATTTCGCATTTCAAACATTTAAAGACGCTAGGTCAAAAACCGAGCCTACAATATTAAACAACATGAGTACGCAACATTTATCTGATAGAATTAACGGAATGGCTACCTCAGCAACTTTAGCGATGGCAGCCAAAGCGAGGGAATTAAAAACAGCCGGAAAAGACATTATTGGACTGAGCTTAGGAGAGCCTGATTTTAACATCCCAGACTTTATCAAAGCTGCTGCCAAACAAGCCGTAGATGATAATTATTCTAGTTACTCTCCTGTAGATGGATACCTAGATTTAAAAGAAGCTATTGCTGAGAAATTTTCAAGAGACAACCAATTAGACTACAAACCAAGTCAGATTGTGGTTTCTACAGGAGCCAAACAGTCTCTTGCAAATATTGCTATGGTCATGCTCAACCACGGAGATGAAGTCATTTTACCTGCACCGTATTGGGTGAGTTATAGTGATATTGTTACATTGGCAGAGGGTGTGCCTGTTGAAGTTCCTACGAGTATTGAAAATGATTTTAAAATGACTGCGACTCAATTGGAACAAGCGATTACGCCAAAAACAAAAATGATTTGGTTTAGCTCTCCTTGTAATCCAAGTGGATCTGTATATAGTCATGAGGAATTAACCGCATTGGCAGCAGTATTGGCTAAGCACCCCAATATATTTATCGTGTCTGATGAAATTTACGAACATATTAATTTTGTTGGAGGCCATGTGAGCATTGCTGGAATTCCAGGTATGTACAACAGAACCATCACTGTCAATGGGGTTTCTAAAGCGTTTGCTATGACCGGGTGGCGTATTGGTTATATTGGTGCTCCTGAATGGATTGCTAAGGCTTGTACTAAATTTCAAGGACAGAATACTTCTGGTGCTAATTCCATAGCACAGAGAGCTACTATAGCTGCACTAAAGGCTCCTGTAAGTAGTATTTCTCATATGATTGAAGCTTTCCATCAAAGAAGGGATTTGGTTCTTGAATTATTGGGAGAAATTCCAGGATTTAGACTCAATATACCTGAAGGCGCTTTTTATGTATTTCCAGATGTAAGTGAGTTTTTTGGAAAAACAATCAAAGGAAAACAGATCAATAACGCCTCTGACTTCGCTATATTTCTATTAGAGGAGGCTTTGGTAGCTACAGTTACAGGAGAAGCATTTGGAAATCCAAACTGTATTAGAATATCCTATGCTGCCTCCGAAGAAGCACTTAGAGAAGCTATGGCAAGAATTAAAAAAGCGGTAAACGCTTAATTTCACTACCGACTTATAAAAAAGCGGGCTTCCTTTGGGAAGCCCGCTTTTAGTTTTAAATAATATATTTCTACTAAACTTAATTGAGATTAAACTTAAATCTTTCTCCAGAAATAAGGTGAAAACAAAATGAGGACCGTAAAGAGTTCTAACCTACCTAAAATCATTAAAAACCCACACCACCATTTTCCTAGGGCGGGTAAGCTGTTAAAATTAGACAGTGGGTTTAGGGAACCTAGTCCAGGACCTACATTTCCTAATGATGTTGCTGCACCACCTATCGAAGATTCAAAATCTAAGCCCATAAATGCCAATACAAGTGCACCTATGATAAACAACAGCATATAAAGCACAAAAAATCCAATAATATTATATACAATACTCTCTGCGACTGTTTTGTTATTATAGCGCACTGGAATGATTGCATTACTGTGTAATGTACGCTTGAACTCCAACAAGCCATTCTTGATAATCAATAGGTGGCGCATGACCTTAATCCCACCTGCAGTAGATCCTGCTGAACCACCCAAGAACATTAACCCAAAGAAGAATATAGTTAAAAATGGGGTCCAAGCCGTAAAATCTGCCGTTACAAATCCCGTAGTAGTCACTACAGCCAAAACTTGAAACAAAGCATGTCTAAAGGCACTTTCTCCATAACCTAAAACCATGGGGAATGATTCTGAAACTTTTGGTTGAGCTTGAAAAAAGACTACCAAGGCTGCTATGACGCTAAAAGCTACTATAAAACCGGTATAAAACTTAAATTCTTCGTCTCTAATAACCTTTTGTACTTTTCCCTTAAATGCAAAATAGCTCAATACAAAATTAGAGCCCGCCAAAAACATAAATAAAATAACAATATACTGAATGAGCGGTTGGTCATTCCAAAAAGCCAAACTGGTATTTTTAGTAGAAAAACCGCCTGTAGACAATGTAGCCATAGCATGATTCACAGCGTCAAAAAAGTCCATCCCCGCTAGTTTCAATAACAGCGTTTCTGCCACTGTATAGCCAACATAGATAAGCCACAAGCGTTTAGCAGTATCTGTTATTCTCGGATGCAATTTATCTGCACTTGGACCTGGGGCTTCTGCTGCAAATAATTGCATGCCCCCTATACCCAACAAAGGCAAAATAGCAATGGCCAAAACAATAATACCCATGCCTCCAATCCAATGCGTTAGACTTCTCCAAAATAAAATACCCTTGGGAAGTGATTCTATATCGTTTAGGATACTAGCACCGGTAGTAGTATAACCAGAAATAGTTTCAAAAAAAGCATTAGTTATATCTGGAATAGATCCTGTAAATAGATAGGGTAACACTCCAGATGCAGACATGACCAACCAACCAAAAGTAACAATAATATAACCCTCTTTAGGCTTAACTTCTTTTTTATGGTCTCTTGTAAAAAACATTGACACAAGCCCTATAAGCATAGTGACAATTGCCGCCATTGTAATTTCAATGGTGACACCATCTTTGTAAAGACCACTTACCAAAGCAGCTACCAACATAAAAGCCCCGTTACAAAGCAACAGCAAGCCCATTAGGTGAATAATAATCTTTCCGTTTAAGCGCATTTATAAAAACAGCTTTTCAATTTTGGGTATGGCGCTTGGTAAACAACAAACCACTACTCGGTCGCCCTCAGTAATTTTAAAGGCTCCCAATGCTATAATACCTTCGCCATCTCTAATGACGCCTCCAATGGTAGCCAGCCTAGGAAAATCAATTTCTCGAATTAGTTTTCCACTTACAGCTGAATTAGGCTTTACAATAAATTCTAAAATTTCAGCATTTAAATTATTGAGTCGCGTCATGGCAACCACTTCACCTTTTCTGATATACCTGAAGATGTTATTGGCAGCCAAAAGTTTTTTATTGATTAAGGTGTCTATTCCAATAGAATGGGACAATTGAAAATAATCCATGTTTTCTACTAAGGCTATGGTCTTTTTAATGTCTTTAGATTTGGCCACCAGGCAAGACATAATGTTGGTCTCTGAATTTCCTGTCACAGCAATAAAAGCGTCCATAGCTGAAAGACTCTCTTCTTCAAGTAATTCTACATTGCGACCATCTCCGTTAATCACTAAAGCATTGGGGAGTTGCTCCGCTAAATCTGTTGCTTTTTGTTTGTCTTTTTCAATGAGTTTTACATTGAATTTCCTATTACATAAATCTCTGGCTGTTTTTTGTCCTACTTTTGATCCACCCAGAATCATGACATTCTTAATATCTTTTTTGATAGTACCTGTCATTTTATATAGCTCCTCTACGCCTTCCTTAGAAGTGATAAAATACACTTGGTCTTCTGCCTGAAAAACACTATCCCCTCTTGGAATAATAGTGAATTGTGTGCCAGATCTCTTAATTGCAATAGGCATAAAATGGACCTCAGAAAATGTTTCTGCAGCATCTTTTACCGTTTTGCCTACAAAAGGAGCTCCTGAAGAAAGGCAAATACCCACCATAATTAATTTACCTTCTTCAAATTCGTAGGTATCATTAAAGGCAGATTGGTTAATCAATAATTGTATTTCAGTAGCGGCGAGTCTTTCAGGGGAAATAAGTTCGTCTATACCTAAGTCTGAAAAGCGCAAACGCTCCTTATTTTCTATAAACTCCGTATTAGAAATCCTAGCAATAGTTCTTTTACAACCCAATTGCTTTGCCAAGATACAGAGTGTAAGATTGGTGGTCTCTGAAGAGGTGACTCCTATTACAAGATCGGATTGGGCCACACGGGCGTCTTCTAAAATACCAATCGATGTGGCGTCTCCTTTTAAAACCCTAATATCTAAATGGTTGTCTGCGTAGGACAAACTCTCTTTATCAGAATCAATTAATGTAATATCTTGAGATTCGTAAGAAAGTAATTTAGCGAGGTGAAAACCAACCTCTCCAGCTCCTGCAATAATAATCTTCATGAATGGTGTAAGATGTTAAGCATATGCTTGTTACAAACCTAACACAGTAAATTAAATTAGGTTTTATTGAGCAAAATTACACAATTATATGATACTGACCCCAAATGTGCTTTTATAAAGCGATGTAAAAGCTATCTTTGAAAAAAAAAAGCATGGCTACTCCTGTAAAACCTTATCAAAATAGCGAAGAAGGAAAGAAGACACAAGTACGTAATATGTTTAACGGTATTGCGCAAAACTACGATGCCTTAAATAGGGTAATCTCTTTTGGAATTGATATTTCATGGAGAAAAAAAGTAGTCGCACTTATTGAAGCTACAAATCCGAAAAATATATTAGACATTGCCACTGGTACTGGTGATTTAGCCATTCACTTGGCAGAGACCAATGCCGAAAAAATTATCGGATTAGACCTCTCTCCTGGTATGCTATCTGTGGGTATAGAAAAAGTTTCCCAAAAAAATCTCAATCATAAAATTGACATGATCATTGGAGACTCTGAGGCATTGCCCTTTGATGCAAATAGCATAGACGCTGTGACTGTAGCTTTTGGGGTTAGAAACTTCGAAAACCTTACTTTAGGTCTTTCAGAAATTCTCAGGGTTTTAAAACCACAGGGAACCTTAGTGATTCTTGAGACCTCCGTACCTGAGAAAACACCCTTCAAACAAGGATATGCATTGTATACTAAAAATTTACTCCCCCTGATAGGAAGGCTCTTTTCAAAAGACAAAAGTGCTTATTCCTATTTGTCAGAATCTGCTGCTCAATTTCCTTATGGAGTAAGGTTCAACAATATTTTAAAAGAAATTGGGTTTACTACAGTAATGCACCATCCGCAAACTTTTGGTGTAGCAACAATTTACCAAGCAGTAAAATAAGACTGCTTTTACTTATGAGGCATTACATATTTTTTTTGGGTTTTCTGCTGTTAAGCATTAGTTTTTCTTGGGGACAATTCAATGAAAATACAGTGCTTAACATTCCTAATGATGACAAACTACCCTTAAACTGGGGCTATTTTGTGGGCATAAATCAATTTGATTATCAAATTTCTTATTTAAACTCGAGCTATAACACCAACCCATTTGGGGAAGTTACGGAGATTTTAGTCCAAAAAAGCACCGGATTTAATGTAGGTTTAATAGGTGAAATGCGGATTAATGAACTTTTAGACTTAAGGTTAGAGCCAGGCTTTTACAGCGGAAAAACAACCCTTGAATTTAAAAATCAAAACCTAATTACTGAAAAAGACAGTATTAGAGAAATAAAATCTACTTATATTAATGTCCCTTTGCTTTTAAAATTTAGTGCTAATAGAATTGGAAATTGGCGGCCATTCATTGTAGGGGGTCCCTATGCTGCCATTAATTTAAGCAGCAATGAAAACAGCATAGACGACAATAAAAGCGGCACGTTTAAAGTTCAAAAATGGAATTATGGATACCAAATTGGCGTTGGGATAGATTTATATTTGTCTTACTTTAAGTTCACTCCTTCTATTCGAGGCGTGTTTTCTCTCACAGACGACGCCATAAGGGACGCAGATCCTCAAAGCCCTTGGACAGCTAATATTCACAAAATGCGCTCTAGAGGAGTTTTTTTAGTGCTTACCTTTGAGTAATTACCTGCTCATTTCATAAAAAATTATAGCAGCTGCATTGGCCACGTTCAGACTGTCTGCTTTTGAAGAAGGATGGGAAGAAATAGATATCTTCTTAGTGATATGATTACTTAGCTCAATAGAAATACCATTGCCCTCGTTTCCAAAAACAATAATTCCCGGTGTCTCAAAGACTATTTTCTCAATAGGAGTTCCCTCCATAAATGTTCCATAAACAGTGGCGTTAAGCCCATTGATTAGTGGAATAATTGGTTCGTAATACACAGAAACCCTTGTTAAAGATCCCATACTCGATTGAACTACTTTTGGGTTATACACATCTACCGTGTCTGGACTACAAAGGATTTGCTTTATACCAAACCAATCACAGAGTCTTATGATAGTTCCCAAATTCCCTGGATCTTGAAGTCCGTCGAGCACCACCACCCAATCTTTGAAATCTAGTGCTGCTTGTTTTGGAATATAAAAAACTCCTAAATATCCATTTGGGTTTTTCAGGGCACTGATTTGAGAAAACTCCTTTTCAGAAATTTTTTCAAAGGAATTTATATCAGAACCAACCTGAGAGCTCAACAATTTGTAAGGAATAAGATCATTATTAAGTGCGTCTGCTATTCCTTTTTCTCCCTCGATTATAAAAAGACCGTGCTGAATGCGATTCTTTTTTTGATGAAGGCTTTTGATTAGTTTTAATTGGCTTTTAACAACCATACAAATAGTGTATTTTTGGACTTATGAAAGGAGCTAACTCCATGTATGTATTTATCACAAAAGTAAGCTTTATCTTACTAATGATTACTATTTACAGTTGCAACCCTTTAAAAAATCTCTCGAAAGATCAATGGCTTCTCAGGAAGAATGAAATTATCGAGGGTACTGAAAAACGCACAGAAGAAGCTCTTTACAACCTACTGATTCAGCAACCCAATACCTATGTTTTTGGAAGCCCTTTAAAGCTCAATGTCAGTAATCTCAGTAAAAAACCCGGCAGCGACACCTGGCTAAATAGAATTGGAGAGCAGGCTGTCCTTATTGATCAAAAAAGCACCAATAGATCCATAGAAAGGCTTCAATCATATTATAAAAGTCTTGGATATTTCAATGCTAGTGTAAATGCCATACAGCAAAACCACCCAAGGAAACAAAAAGCGACCGTTCGTTATACCATAGATAAAGGGCGTGCTTTTGTGATAGACTCCGTCAAAACTATTTTTTATTCCAAGGATCTAGATAGCCTATATAAAAGCAATAAGGGCCACTCTTTTATTCAAAAAGGAAAAGTTTTTTCTTATAAAGATTTTGAAGCAGAGAGAGATCGCATTAGTAAACTAGCCAAAGACCATGGTATATATAATTTTCAAGAAAGTGCCGTAAGTTTTAGTATTAGTAGAGATACCGTTCAAAAAAACAAAGACTCTTTATTATTTGTATTACTCTCGATAAGAAACCCAAAAGAAAACAATGAAACAGTTAGCAAACCCTATCGCATTAAAAAAATAAAAAGGGTTAATTTATATACAGACATTCCTTATAACACGCCCAAAACGGCGCTAGACTCCATTGAACACAACGGATTTACTATATTTTATAAGGACAAACTCCGCTATAAACCTAAAGCTATTACTGACCCGGTTTACCTACTAGAAGGGGATATTTATGCAGAGTATAATAGACAACTCACCTTTAGAAAAATGAGTAGTCTAAATACCTTCAAATACCCTAATATATCTATCGCTGAAATTGAAGGAGCCCCCGATTTATTTGCAGAAATTTATTTAAATTCTAAGGATACCTATGCCGCTCAAGTTAATTTAGATGTAACCCACTCCAACATTCAACGACTGGGATTAGCCTTCAGCAGTTCATTAATGGCCAGAAATATTTTTGGAGGGGCAGAAATATTAAGCCTTTCCGGTAGAGGGTCTGTGGGTATTCTTGGAGACGCCGCCCTAAGCAGTGAAAAATACCTGTCAGAGATTGGTGTAGATGTAAATTTAAATATTCCCAATTTATGGTTTCCCTTTATTTCACTTAAAGGCTTACTCTCTAAAAATAGCTTACCTCAAACAAAAATTAGCCTTGGAACCAGTTTTCAAAAAAATATAGGACTGGACAAACAAACACTTAATGTCACATATGGCTTTAATTGGGCCCCAAGCGATTTTCTGAAATTCAACGCCAGCCTTTTAGAAGTTCAATATGTTCAAAATCTGAACCCAGAACGTTTTTTTAGTGTGTATGGCACCACTTACAACAGGCTAAATACTTTGGCGCAAGACTACACACAAGACCCTATCTTTGAATCCTTTTTTGACCCAACAACAACAGGTATTGGGGAACTCACCATACCACAAGGTGCAGCAAATTTTATAGAAACCTTTTTAAACACCCAAGACAACAACTCAGAACAATACAAAGAAATTCAAAGAATTGAAGAGCGAAAAAACAGGCTCATAGAAAACAACCTCATATCTAGTAGCCAACTAACCCTGATTAAAAACAATAAAAAAGAAATTACGGATCCTGATTTTTATCAGTTTAGAGCCAAAATAGAAAGCGCTGGAAACTTACTAAGCTTACTATCCAATATAATGCCTGTTGAAGAAAATGAATCGGGAACCAAATTAATTGCAGGAGTACCTTATGCCCAATACATTAAAACTGAACTAGACTTTATTAAGCATTGGCGCGTTGGAAGAGATCAAGTATTGGCGTTTAGAAGTTTTGGAGGAATTGCTATACCCTATGGAAATGCAAGTACCATTCCTTTCGCAAGATCTTATTTTGCTGGTGGCTCTAACGATAATAGGGCGTGGAATGCCTACGCATTAGGACCAGGAAGTACAAACAACCTCAATGATTTTAATGAAGCTAACTTTAAATTGGCTTTTAATTTAGAGTACAGATTCCCCCTAGTAGGAGCAATTAAAGGCGCCTTATTTACAGATGCTGGAAATATTTGGAACGCTTTAGATGGCGTTAATGATCCAGAGCGGTCATTCAAAGGCGTTTCTTCCCTTCAGCAAATTGCCATAGGTAATGGATTTGGTATCAGGTACGATTTTACCTATTTCGTATTTAGACTAGATGTAGGATTCAAAACCTATAATCCAAGCTTAGAAAATTCAAAACGCTGGTTTAGAGACTACAATTTTGCGAATTCCGTAATAAATATTGGAATAAATTATCCATTTTAAGCCTAGTTTTTTCCTATTTTTGCGTTTCTAATCAATTATAGATAATACAATTACATGTCCCACAACATTAAAGCTGGCGTAGCCACAGGAGATCAAGTTCAAGAAATTTTTAACTATGCCAAAGAAAAAGGTTTTGCCTTACCGGCTGTAAATGTTACAGGTTCTAGCACCATTAATGGTGTGTTGGAAACCGCTGCTTCATTAAATGCTCCCGTAATCATTCAATTTTCAAATGGAGGTGCCCAATTTAATGCTGGTAAAGGATTGTCTAACAAAAATGAACAAGCCGCTATTCAAGGGGCTATCGCTGGTGCAAAACACGTGCACCAATTGGCAGAAGCATACGGAGCTACGGTAATACTGCATACAGACCACTGTGCAAAAAAATTATTGCCTTGGATCGATGGTTTATTGGACGCCAGTGAAGCGCACTTCAAAGCCACTGGAAAGCCATTATTTAGCTCTCATATGATTGATTTATCTGAAGAGCCATTGGAGGAAAATATCGCCATTTGCAAAGAGTATCTTGCTAGAATGAGTAAAATGGATATGACTTTAGAAATAGAATTGGGTATTACTGGAGGAGAAGAAGACGGTGTAGACAAT
Source organism: Flavobacteriaceae bacterium (assembly GCA_018401115.1). GTDB lineage: Bacteria > Bacteroidota > Bacteroidia > Flavobacteriales > Flavobacteriaceae > MAG-120531. The sequence goes on from JAGYKX010000005.1 coordinate 919,681, forward strand.
ACAGATATAGACGACTCTAAATTATACACGCAACCAGAAGAAGTAGCTTATGCTTATGAAGAATTATCTAAGGTAAGTCCAAGATTTACCATTGCTGCAGCTTTTGGAAACGTTCATGGAGTTTACAAGCCTGGAAACGTAAAATTAACCCCAAAAATCTTATTGAATTCTCAAGAATTCATTTCTGAAAAATACGGTTTGGAACACAATTCAATTGACTTTGTATTTCACGGTGGTTCAGGTTCTACCTTAGAGGAAATTAGAGAGTCTATTGGATATGGTGTTATTAAAATGAATATTGATACAGACCTTCAATACGCATTTTTAGAAGGAACAAGAGATTATATTCAAGACAAAAAAGACTATATACAAGGACAAATTGGGAATCCAGACGGCGCAGACCAACCAAACAAAAAATACTACGACCCTAGGGTTTGGATTCGTGAGGGAGAAAAAACTTTCGTTGCGAGATTAACCAAAGCTTTTGAAGATTTGAACAACGTTCAAACCTTATAATTTTTTTAAATTCTAGCTTTTCGCTAAGTTTGTTTAAGCGAATACCTATAACAGGTATTCGCTTCATTTAAATTCATACATATGTCTGCTTGGTTTAAAAGAACAGAAAAAGGAATACAAACCGCAACAGAGGAAAAGAAAGACACGCCAAAAGGCTTGTGGTACAAATCTCCTACTGGTAAAATTGTCGAATCCGATGATTTAGCTAAAAATTTTTATGTCAGTCCTGAAGACGACTATCACGTAAGAATAGGAAGCAAGGAGTATTTTGAAATACTATTTGACCATAATAAATTTACTGAATTAGACGCTAAACTCACTTCTAAAGACCCTTTGAAGTTCGAGGACACCAAGAAGTACGCAGACCGTTTAAAAGCAGCGCAAAAAAAGACAGGTTTAAAGGACGCAGTGAGGACAGGTTTTGGAAAATCTAACGGAAAAGATATTGTGATTTGCTGTATGGATTTCGCTTTTATTGGAGGGTCTATGGGCTCTGTAGTAGGAGAAAAAATTGCCAGAGGAATTGACTACGCCATTAAGAAAAACACACCTTTTTTAATGATTTCCAAATCGGGTGGAGCTAGAATGATGGAAGCCGCACTTTCTTTAATGCAGTTGGCTAAGACGTCGGCCAAACTGGCCCAATTGGCAGAAGCGGGCTTGCCTTATATTTCCTTGTGTACAGATCCAACTACGGGAGGAACAACCGCCTCTTATGCCATGTTAGGAGACATTAATATCGCTGAACCAGGCGCATTAATCGGATTTGCAGGACCAAGGGTGGTAAAAGAAGCGACTGGAAAAGATTTACCAGATGACTTTCAAACTTCTGAGTTCCTATTAGAACACGGATTTTTAGACTTTATAGTTCATAGGAAATCATTAAAAAACAAAGTAAACCTTTATATAGACCTCATTCAAAACAATCCTGTAAGGGAAACTGTAGCATAAGTGCTTCATATAAAAGCTATAGCAACTAATAAAAAATTAAAAAACAAAGTTAATATCATTTAGTTTTTCTATATTTGCGCCCTGATTGAAAATCAATCAAATACATCAAAATCATTTAAAACAATATTGGAATGTATTTAACCAAAGAAGTTAAAGCCGAGATTTTTACAAAACACGGCAAATCTGCCACTGACACTGGTAATTCAGAAGGGCAAATCGCCTTATTCACACACAGAATTAATCACCTTACAGAGCATTTAAAAAACAACCGTAAAGATTACAATACAGAACGTTCTTTAGTTCGTTTGGTAGGTAAAAGAAGGAATTTATTAGACTACCTAATTAAAGTAGACGTCTTGAGATATCGTGCGATAATCAAAGAGCTTAATATTCGTAAATAATTTAAAAGGGAGGCTTAGGCTTCCCTTTTTTACTTTAAAGACCGGACTTTTTAAACCGGACATATCAAAAAGCTGATACCTAGTTTTTCATTGGTCACACAACACACAACAACACAACCTGGCCGTCCAGCAGGCGGAGACCATTGTTTAACTTCCCACAGCGAGTGGGTGTAATTAAATTGTATGATTCCAAAAGTATTTAAAGAGGTCATAGACCTTGGTGACGGTAGAGAAATCTCTATTGAAACCGGAAAATTAGCCAAGCAGGCCCATGGTTCTGTTGTGGTTCAGTCTGGTAAATGTATGTTGCTTTGTACGGTAGTTTCTAACTACAAGCAAAGTGATGTAGACTTTTTACCATTAACGGTAGATTACCGTGAAAAATTTGCGGCCTCTGGCCGATACCCAGGTGGTTTCTTCAAAAGAGAAGCTAGGCCAAGTGATGGTGAGGTACTTACCATGAGGTTGGTAGACAGGGTATTACGTCCTTTGTTTCCAAAAGATTACCATGCAGAAACACAGGTAATGATCCAATTAATGTCTCATGATGAAGATGTTATGCCAGATGCTATGGCAGGATTGGCAGCCTCTGCAGCCATTCAATTGTCTGACTTTCCTTTCGAATGTGCTATCTCTGAAGTAAGGGTAGGACGTATAGACGGAAAATTTATCCTTAACCCTACCAGAGCTCAGTTAGAAGTTTCTGATATTGATATGGTTATTGGTGCTTCTGCAGATTCAGTGATGATGGTAGAAGGGGAAATGCTAGAAATTAGTGAAGAAGAAATGGTAGAAGCCATTAAATTTGCCCATGACGCCATTAAAGTTCAATGTGCTGCTCAAATTAGATTGGCAGAGGCATTTGGAAAAAAAGAGGTGCGTGAGTATACGCCAGAAAGAGAAGACGAGGCTTTAGCAGCTAAGATTCATGACATGGCGTACGACAAAGTTTACGCCATTGCTAAAGCAGGTTCTGCAAAACACGAAAGATCTGCTGCTTTCAATGCAATTAAAGAAGAAATTAAAGCGAGTTTTTCAGAAGAAGAACTGGCAGATTTTGGCGACTTAGTATCTAGATACTTTTACAAAACAGAGAAAAACGCTGTAAGAGACCTTACTTTAAATGAAGGTCTTAGATTAGATGGTCGTAAGACAGATGAGATTAGACCTATCTGGTGTGAAATTGACTACTTGCCTTCTACACATGGTTCTTCTATTTTCACCAGAGGAGAAACGCAAGCTTTGGCCACGGTAACTTTGGGAACTTCTAGAGAAGCCAACAAAGTAGATATGCCTTCTTTTGAAGGAGAAGAAAGATTCTACCTTCATTACAATTTCCCTCCTTTCTCTACTGGAGAAGCAAGACCTATTAGAGGAACTTCTAGAAGAGAGGTAGGACACGGAAATTTAGCGCAACGTGCGCTTAAAAACCAAATTCCAGCAGACTGTCCTTATACTGTAAGGGTGGTAAGTGAAGTATTAGAATCCAACGGTTCTTCTTCTATGGCAACAGTTTGTGCGGGTACTATGGCGCTCATGGATGCTGGAGTTCAGATGATCAAACCAGTGTCTGGAATTGCTATGGGACTTATCTCAGATGCTGATTCAGGAAAATACGCTGTATTGTCAGACATCTTAGGAGACGAAGATCACTTAGGAGATATGGACTTTAAAGTAACCGGAACTGCAGACGGAATTACCGCTTGTCAGATGGATATTAAAGTGAAAGGTTTGTCTTACGAAATCTTAGTAAACGCACTTAAACAAGCTTCTACGGGTAGGTTACACATTTTGTCTAAATTAGTAGAAACGATTGCTTCGCCTAAGGCAGAAGTGAAATCTTACGCGCCTAAGATGATCACTGCTAGAATTCCTAACGAATACATTGGTGCCTTTATTGGACCAGGAGGAAAAGTGATTCAAGAACTACAGAAAACAACCAAAACTACTATTGTAGTGACTGAAGATCCTGTAACAGAAGAAGGAATCATTGAGATTTTAGGAACTGAGCCAGAAGGTATTGAATTGGTATTAGCTAAGATAGACTCGTTGACATTCAAACCTGTCATTGGAGATTCTTATAAGGTAAGGGTAATTAAAATGTTAGACTTTGGAGCTGTAGTGGAATACTTAGACGCTCCAGGAAACGAAGTATTGTTACACGTGTCTGAATTGGCATGGGAACGCACTGAAAATGTATCTGACGTAGTAAACATGGGCGACGAATTTGAAGTGAAATACTTTGGTCAAGACCCTAGAACTAAAAAAGAGAAAGTGTCTAGAAAAGCTTTATTAGAAAAGCCTGAAGGATATGTTGCCAGACCGCCAAGAGCAGAAGGTGACCGTAAAAACGATCGCAGAAACGACCGTGATAGAAAACCGAGAAGAGACTAAGCTCTTTAAGCTTACTTTTAATAGCCAGACCGAAAGTCTGGCTATTTTTTTTTCAAATATTGCCTTTATTCTGTAACCTTTTAAAGATTTGAGCGTATAATATAATGCGACCCAAAACAAATCATTCGGTAGCTCCAATTAATTTAGAAGACATTCATGAGACAGCTTAAGATTACCAAGCAGGTGACCAATAGAGAAACCGCTTCTTTAGACAAGTATTTACAAGAAATTGGTAAGGTAGACCTTATTACCGCAGATGAAGAAGTAGAGTTGGCACAGCGAATTAAAGCGGGTGACCAAGTTGCACTTGAAAAATTAACCAAAGCCAACCTTCGTTTTGTCGTATCTGTAGCCAAGCAATACCAAAACCAAGGGCTTACCCTTCCAGATTTAATCAACGAAGGTAACTTAGGACTCATTAAAGCAGCACAGCGTTTTGACGAAACCCGTGGTTTTAAATTCATCTCTTATGCAGTATGGTGGATCCGTCAATCCATCCTTCAAGCTTTGGCAGAACAATCTCGAATTGTGAGATTACCTTTAAACAAAATTGGTTCGATCAATAAGATCAATAAGACTTTTGCTTTTCTAGAGCAGGCTCACGAAAGACAGCCCTCTGCTGAAGAAATTGCAAAAGAATTGGATATGACAGTAGAAGACGTAAAACAGTCCCTTAAAAATTCTGGCCGCCACGTATCTATGGACGCGCCATTAATTGACGGGGAAGATTCAAACCTTTACGACGTATTAAGGTCTGGAGAATCTCCAAACCCAGACAGAGAACTCTTGCATGAATCGCTCAGAACTGAGATTGAAAGAGCTTTAGAGACGCTAACACCAAGAGAGGCAGACGTGATCCGTTTATACTTTGGTTTAGCAGGACAACACTCCATGACTTTAGAAGAAATTGGAGAGACTTTTGACCTTACAAGAGAACGTGTGAGACAAATTAAAGAGAAAGCTATTAGACGTTTAAAGCACACTTCTCGCTCTAAAATTTTAAAAACTTACTTAGGATAAATCCAAAAGCCCAGTGCCTCGCACTGGGTTTTTTTAATACCATTATATGCCCTTTCACGTCGTTTTAGTGCATCCTGAAATACCCAACAATACAGGAAATATCGGTAGACTATGCCTTGGAACAGGAAGTGAACTTCACCTGATTAAACCCCTTGGTTTTTCCTTAGAAGACAAGCAATTAAAAAGATCCGGATTGGACTACTGGCCCAAACTAAAAGTACATATTTACGAAGATTTCTCTGCCTTCCTTCTGGCTAATCCCAGAGCAAAAATGGCCTTTTACTCCAGTAAAGGCAATCAAAATTATTGGGACCTAGAGACACAGGAAGATCACTATTTTGTCTTTGGCTGTGAATCCAAAGGCCTGCCAGAATCGCTTTTAGAAAAGCAGCAGCAATCCCTCTATAAAATCCCATTAGCCACGGATAGCATTAGGAGTTTCAATTTAGCTAATGCGGTAAGTATTGTGCTATTCGAAGGAAAGCGACAACAGTTTTTTAAACAAAAATAAACCACTCAATTTTTCTTATTTTTATACTTTATTTCACCCTTTAAAACCGGCCTTAGCCTTAAAACATGTTAGAAAAAAAAATAGCTCCCTCCCTACTCGCTGCAGATTTTGCGAACCTTCAAAGAGACATAGAAATGGTCAATGCTTCTATAGCGGATTGGTTTCATATAGATGTCATGGATGGTGTTTTTGTCCCTAATATCTCTTTTGGAATGCCGGTCATTGAGGCCATTGGAAGACATGCAAAAAAAACTTTGGACGTTCATTTAATGATCGTAGATCCAGACCGTTATATCAATGACTTTGCTGCCCTAGGTGCAGATATTCTTACGGTGCATTACGAGGCATGTACCCATTTACACAGAACTTTACAAGCTATAAAAGCAGCAGGTATGAAGGCTGGCGTGGCTTTAAACCCGCACACCAATGTGGCCTTGTTAAAAGATTGTATTCAAGACATAGATTTAGTTTGTATTATGAGTGTAAACCCAGGTTTTGGAGGACAATCTTTTATTGAAAATACTTTTGAAAAGGTCAGTGAGTTAAAAGCACTAATTCAATCCAAAAATGCCCATACCCTCATTGAAATAGACGGAGGCGTGACCTCAAAGAATGCTTCAGAATTAGTGGCTGCTGGTGCAGATGTTCTGGTAGCTGGTAGCTTTGTATTTAAAAGTGACCACCCAATAGACACCATTGAGCAACTCAAGAATCAAGTGAACTAAATGAATGAGTATTCCTCGATAAAAACAACGACAAATACTGGGGGTTTAAATACCGAGAACCACCCACTAGACCTTATTATTATTGGCGCAGGGCCCATAGGAATATCTTGTGCCATTCAAGCCAAAAAAAAGGGGCTGAATTACTTGGTTATAGAGAAAGGTTGTATGACCAATTCTCTGTACAACTACCCATTAGACATGCAGTTTTTTTCTTCCTCTGAAAAATTGGAGCTAGAAGATATTCCGTTTAATTCTATTGAAGTAAAACCCAGAAGAAAAGAGGCTTTAGAGTACTACAGAAGAATTGCTGATCACTTTGGATTAAATATACAGCTTTTCGAAAAGGTATTAGACATTGAATCAAAGTCACAAAACACAGCAAAACAAATCCTAGAATTTGACCACCAAAATAATGGTAGTCTTTTCAAAGTAAACAGCTCAAAAGGAACGTATTTTACAAAAAATGTGACCATTGCAACTGGTTTTTTTGATTTGCCTGCAACACTTAAGGTTCCTGGGGAGGAATTGACAAAAGTGAGCCATTACTTTAAGGAGGCCCATTACTATTCTGGACAAAAATTAGCAATCATTGGTGCAAGCAACTCCGCCATAGATGCTGCATTGGCCTGCTATAGGAAAGGGGCTCATGTAAGTTTAATTATCAGAGGTGCAGCGGTTGGACCCAGGGTAAAATATTGGGTGCGACCAGACATCATGAACCGAATTGAAGAAGGTAGTATTACTGCCTATTATCATTCATCTGTAACTGAGATTGGCGCAAGCAGCGTTTCTTTTACCCAAGATAATATAACTAAAACTATCGAAAATGACTTTGTGCTTGCTTTAACAGGCTATAGGCCAAATCTGCCTTTCCTCACCCAATTAGGCATTACATTAGAAGGTACAGCTAAGATTCCTTCTCACAACCCAAAGACTATGGAAACCAACGTGCCTGGTTTGTATTTAGCAGGCGTTATTTGTGGTGGATTAGAAACACACAAATGGTTTATTGAAAATTCCAGAGCACACGGAAATTTAATTGCGGAGCACATTATTTCTAAGGCCTAAATAGCTTAAAATATTTCATAAAAAAACCTCTTTAGGGAGCAATTAATATTTATTTTATTTCAATATTAATAGTTGTATATTGGAGACTACCTAATAGTTCCCTAAAATGAAGACTTCTAAACATGCTTGGTTTGTGTTGCTTTTAACCATTAGCGGCATCGGCTTTAGCCAAGAGCAACCCACCATGCTTTTCTTTACAGAAAATACCCCCTTTTACAATCCTGCATTTACAGGAACATACGGCCAAGTGGCTACTGTAAATAACAGAACCCAATGGGCTGGGGTTACAGACGCACCCGTACTGCAATCATTTTCCTATCAAAGAGATTTTAAGAACAAAGTAGCTTGGGGGTTGAGTTTTCAAAATGAAAAAGTTTTTATAGAAAAGCAAGGGATACTGGCCATTGATTACAATTATAGGCTGGACCTTTCAGAAAACAGCAAGTTATATTTAGGACTTAAAGGAGGGGCTTATTTTAAAAGTATTGACAAAGCAAGGCTCAACAGACTTACCAACAGCAGCAACAATGCTTTAGATGCTGTAAGAAATTATAGCAATCCCCTTTTAGGTGTAGGGGTGAATTTAGATACCCAATATTTCTTTTTATCTGCAGGAGTCCCTAATCTTTTAAACAGCAAACGATACAAAGAAAGCGAGGGCTTAGTTACTACTGCTACAGACAGACCGAATTTATACTTAAGTACAGGAGCAACCCTAGGTCTCACTAAGAGCTTGGCTTTAAAACCAGCCATACTTTACAGGGGGGTATCCGACGCACCAAACTTCTACAACTTACAACTCATGCTTGAATTAAAAGATAAAGTTGGGGTTGGGGTTTCAAAGATGAATAACGATTACTTTGGTGCGATGTTTATATTTAAAGGCATGAGCTTTTTGGATTTAGGCTATGCCTATGAGTTCAGTAACAGAAGTAGCAATATTGCTTTAAAAGAGAACAATCATGAGCTATTTGTACGTTTTAAATTTTCCAACACCTCCAAACAAACTGCTTCTTTAGATTCAAAGCAAAGTTTTTAATACATCATAAATTGTATTACATTTAGATTGAATGTAGCTATTGATTTACAAATTTCATTGAATCTATGCGGAAAATTCTTTCACAACTAGGCCCTGGATTATTATTTGCAAGCATGTCCATTGGGACCTCTCATCTGGTATTATCTACCAAAGCAGGGGCACAATACGGATGGATCATGATATTTCCCATCCTCTTAGCAAATGTATTGAAATACCCTTTCTTTGAATTTGGAATACGCTACACCCACACCTTCAAAAAATCACTCCTGGAAGGCTATGCAGATTTGGGTAAAAAATATCTTTGGGTCTATACAATCATTACCATAGTGAGTGCCCTCACACTTTTGGCGGCACTTTATATTGTCACGGCAGGACTGTTAAAACAACTTTTTTCTTGGGCACACTTTACAGACACTACTGTAGCATTATTCTTATTTATAGGCATTAGTGGGGTGTTAATCCTAGGGCGCTATAAAGCGCTTGAAGGAATAGTCAAAATCCTTTTAGCACTTTTAACAGTAGCTTTAATCATTACCACGGCAACAGTATTGTTTAAAGGACCTATTAAAAGCGCACCCCAATTTGCAAGCCAAACTGCACTGAGTGAGATTGGCCTTCTTTTTATGATCGGTCTCATGGGCTGGATGCCAACCGCAGTAGAAGCTTCCAGTTGGGTGAGTCTTTGGCGATTAGAAAAAGATAAGAAAAATCAAAAAGACAAAAGCACCTACGCAGACAATAGTCTAAAAAACACCTTGGCTGAATTTAATTTGGGGTATTTGCTCACAGCCATACTAGCGGTTTTCTTTTTAGTGATTGGTTGGTTTACCCTGTATGGCTCTGGTATAGAAATGAGTGCAAACGCAAGTGTTTTTGCGGAACAACTCATTAATATGTTCACCATCCACATCGGAGAGTGGTCTTATTTCTTTATAGCCTTGGCCGCTTTTGCCACTATGTTTAGCACCTGTATGACCGCCCATGACGCCATAGCGAGGGTAGGCTTAGACACTATAAAAGTTTTGGGGAACAACAAAACTACCAAATGGCGTTATGAATACTTCATTATCCTTTTAGCCATTATTAACTTTATGGTTATTTGGCTAGCCGGAGGTCAAATGGGTGCTCTAGTCGCACTGGCTACTTTTGTGTCTTTTGTTTTTGCACCAGCTGTGGGTCTTCTCAACCACAAGGTAGTGACTCAAAAAAACATGCCTAAGGATGCTATGGCGCCTAAATGGTTAATCTTTTTGAGCTATGTAGGAATGGTATTTTTGAGCCTATTTGCTTTGTATTACTGTTATGTGGTGCTTTTATAGTGTTAAAAAACTGGTGCAGAGGTAGTTACTTCCGACGCTATTTTCTTGACCAAACCTTGCAGCACTTTTCCAGGACCTAATTCAATAAACTCAGTCGCACCGTCAGCCACCATAGATTGAACACTTTGTGTCCATTTTACTGGGGCAGTCAATTGAGAGATTAAATGGGCTTTTATTTCCGCTGGATTTGTCACCGCTGCAGCAGTTACATTTTGATAAATAGGACAAAGAGGTGCATTAAAAGTAGTTGACTCAATAGCAGCTGCCAAGGCTGTTCTGGCAGGCTCCATGAGTGGGGAATGAAAAGCGCCTCCAACTGGAAGCAACAAAGCTCTTTTTGCACCAGCCTCTTTGAGAGATTCACAAGCTTTTTCTACCGCTTCTACAGCACCTGAAATAACCAGTTGTCCGGGACAATTATAATTTGCTGCCACAACAACACCAGAGATTTTTTCACAGATTTCCTCTACCAAATGATCTTCTAATCCAAGTACAGCAGCCATGGTCCCCGCAGTTTTATCACAGGCGTCTTGCATCGCTAACGCTCGCTGATGCACCAAGCGTAATCCATCTTCAAAACCCAATACCCCATTAGCTACTAAAGCTGAAAATTCTCCCAAGGAATGACCCGCAACCATCTGGGGCTTAAAATCAGTTCCTAGGGCTTTTGCCATAGCCACAGAGTGAATAAAAATAGCCGGCTGAGTGATTTGAGTTTGCTTTAAATCTTCCGTACTACCTTCAAACATGGTTTTAGTAATTTCAAAACCTAAAATGTTATTGGCAATTTCCATCATTTCTTTTACGCTAAGAAATTGATCGTACAAATCTTTTCCCATTCCAGAAAATTGAGCCCCTTGGCCCGGAAATACATATGCTTTCATATTGTTAAATTTTATCCCATGGTTTATACCATTGGGCGTATGTAATATAATTATTTGCTATTCTTTCAATTTCACCACTGGCCAATTCAGGGGGTACTTTCTTCATTAATTTTGCTGGTGTGCCTGTATAAATAGAACCTGGAGGTACAATAGTTCCTTTGGTAAGTACAGCCCCAGCCGCAATAATACTCCCAGTCCCAATCACACAATCATCCATAACTATACTTCCCATTCCTATTAGAACGTTGTCTTCAATAGTACATCCATGGACAATTGCATTATGGCCTATGGAAACATTGTTTCCTATTTGGGTGGGGCTTTTTTGGTAAGTACAATGAATGACTGCACCATCTTGTATGTTTACACGATTGCCCATATGAATAAAGTGAACGTCTCCTCTGAGTACCGCACCATACCATACACTGCAAAAATCTCCCATGCTAACTTGGCCAATTACAGTAGCATTTTCTGCCAAAAAACAATGCTTACCAAAAATTGGTGTGTGTCCATTTAAAGTCTTTACCAGGGCCATTTGAATCGTATTAAAGATCAAATATAAGGGGTTCCCCAATAAATGAGGTCATTTTTTTTTAACTATTCCTAGATTTCCTTTGTACTTTTGTGAAAAATTATTTGCCATGTCTAAAGAGTATCACATCACGATTATTCCTACTAATAATCCAAACATTATGAAGTTTGAAACCAACCATTTTATATCTCCAGATAAAAATTATGAGTTTCAAAATATAGACCAAGCAAAAGAATCTCCATTAGCCCAACAGTTATTTCATTTGCCCTTTGTGAAAACAGTCTATGTCTCTAGTAATTTTATTGGTATTGAAAAATACGATATAGTTGGTTGGGAAGATATAAAAGACAGTCTCGCACAACAATTGGTAGAATATTTAAATACTGGCGCTCCTGTAGTTGCCTTAGATCCAAATAAAGTGCCACAGGCTGTGACTATTTATGCAGAAAGCACTCCAAATCCTTCTGTAATGAAGTATGTTGCCAATAAACTTATTGTTCCTGCTTTATTCGAATTCAAAAACATAGACGAAGCCAAAGACGCGCCATTGGCAAAAGAATTGTTTCTCATGCCTTTTGTAAAGGAAGTTTTTATGGATCAAAACTATATTTCTGTCACTAAATATGATGTAGCAGAATGGGAGGAAATTAACTTCGAACTCAGGGAAAAAATAAGAAACTTTTTGATAACTGGTCAAGAGGCTGTTGGCGCCAATACTGTTCAAAAAGAAAAAGTAAAAGCGCCCACCACTTTATTGCATACAGAAAACCTAGACGATACTAGCAAACAAATTATAGATATTTTAGAGGAGTATGTCAAACCTGCCGTAGCTAGTGACGGTGGGAATATCATGTTCGATTCCTATGATGAGGAAAGTAAAACAGTAAATGTAATTTTACAAGGGGCTTGTTCTGGTTGTCCTTCCAGCACTTTCACCTTAAAAAATGGCATTGAAAACATGCTCAAAAATATGATGGGAGATAAAATAACTCAGGTCATAGCGATTAATGGTTAAAAGACTAAAGAAATGAATCAGATTGAAGAATACGTAGAAGTAAAACAATATGTAAAACTGCTGGAAGAAGCCTATAATATGGCTTTAGAAATGCTGCCCAATCTAATCAAAGCAGGACTTATATTTTTTATTGGCCTTTGGGTCGTGCGTTTCATCAATAGAATGGTGCATCGGTTTTTTGAGAAAAAGGATTACGATCTAACTTTAGAAAGTTTTTTACAAAGCTTTATAAATATTTCTTTAAAAGGCATTCTATTTGTTTTGGTGATTACACAATTAGGGGTGAAATCTTCTTCACTAGTTGCAGTTGTTGGCGCCGCAGGTTTGGCCATAGGGCTGGCACTTCAGGGTTCATTGGCTAATTTTGCTGGGGGTGTCCTCATTTTAATCTTTAAGCCCTTTAAAGTAGGTGACTGGATAGAAGCCCAAGGGGTATCTGGTACGGTCAAAGACATTTCTATATTCACCACCAAAATAAATACCTTTGGCAATCAGGCAGCCATTATACCAAATGGAAATCTCTCAAACCACACCATTGTGAACTATAATATTGAAGAGACCAGAAGAGATAAGATTACGGTCGGTATTTCATACGATTCAAATATCAAAGACGCTAAAGATATTTTACTTCGTATTTGTGCCTTGCACGAGGGGATATTGAAAGATCCTGAACCTGTTGTTTATGTGGGTAATTTAGCAGATAGCGCCGTAGAATTAAGTTTGCGGTTTTGGGCCAAAAATGAAGATTTTTGGGACGCACATTTCCATGTAATGGAAACTTTAAAAATTGAATTTGACGCTGCTGGAATTGAAATTCCATTCCCTCAAAGGGTCATTCACAACCTCGGGAATAAATAATTGACCTGATTACTACTTTTTCTTTGGAATAGGTCCCATAAAATCTTTGAGATAATAAGGTTCAAAATAAGCCACGTCTTCAAAGCCTTTAGCAACATATTTTTGATAAGAAAGGCCAGCCATTTCTTTAGCAGAAGGAAGTGTATCTAAAACAGAAATATTGGACTGATTGTGCAATTCAAAAGCTTTTTGAGCGCCATTTCCAATGAAATATACTTTGCTGTAATAAGCCATCCATTCAGAAAGGGAATTTTCTTCTAAAATTTTTGCCTCGGTTGGGTGTAATTCCTCCCCCCTATGATCGTATGCACTTATATAAACTTCCATTCGTCTGGCATCTAACATGGGAAGAACAACTTCTCCTACTTTAAGCTGGCACTGAAGCGACAAACTTTTTAGGGTAGGTATGGCTATTAGGGGAAGGTTTAAAGCATAACAAAGACCCTTAGCTGCAGAAACACCAATTCGAAGTCCCGTATAAGATCCTGGTCCTTTACTTACTGCTATGGCCTTTAAATCTGACAGACTTATACGCGCTTCTAAAAGTACTTCTTGGATAAACACATGTAATTGCTCCGCATGCGAATAATTCGTTTCTGCCAGCTCTTTAAAAGCAACCACCAACCCCTCTTGTGCTATAGACACTGAGCAATTGGTGGTTGCGGTTTCAATATTTAGGATCATTCCCTAGCTTTTAATTAATCGCCAAAGGTATTCCAAAATAAAATTCTAAGACCTTAAGCCTAAAAATATAATTGTATTTCGCTGAAATAAGACTCGCTTGAGCATTGTCTACCCTAGATTGAGCTTGAGAAAAAGTAAAAGCATCTAATAGCCCTACATCAAAACGCTCTTTGGTATACTGGAAAGCCAATTTCCTAGCCTCTAAAGTTTTTTGGGCTGCTTCGAATGACTTTAAGGTACCATTTACATCTGCATATGCTTGATTGATATTAGACTCTAAGGTCAATTTATCCTGTGCAAACTGCAATTCAGATCTCATCAGGGCAATCTTAGACCTCTTGATGTTGTTTCTTACAGAGAAACCATTAAATACAGGGATATTTACAGAAACACCATAAGAGATTCCATCATTAATCCACAACTGATCTCTAAATGCCACTAAATCACCTGTAAATGGATTTATGTTTTGATCTGAATATCTGGTGTTATAGTTAAAAAAACCGTTTAAAGTAGGATACCTTGCGCCTTTTGATATTTGTAAGTCTTTATTAGCAATTTCCACATTCGTTCTAGAAAGTTTAATATCATTCCTAAAGGTCAATGCTTTTTCAAAAATATCCTTAGGCGTTTCATCCAAAACACTGCTGTTGGGAAGTAAAAATTCTTCTTCTGCTATGTCAAAATTCACATAATCTGTTATTTGTAATAATTGCGCCAAAGCGATTCTAGCAATAATAACATTGTTTTGTGCACTGACCAGCTGCTGCTCTTGAGCAGCCACTGTAGCCTCTATTTCAAGAACATCTCCCTGCGGAACAACCCCAGAAACACTCAGTGCTTTTGTACGCTCTAAATCTTTCATAGAAATCTCCAGCTGTGCTTGTGCTACTTTAGTAGATTCTTTTCCAGACAACACTTGTAAATAAGAATTGGCTACTGCAAGACGAATGTCATCTTTTAAATTCTCCAATCTATACTCACTCGCCAAACTAGATAATTTGGCTCTATTGATTCTGTGTATGTTTCTTAAACCATCAAATAGAGTGATTCCAGAACCTATATTCCCTGAGGCAGAAAAAATAGTACTTGTTACTAAAGTGTTGGTCGTTGGATCTAGGGCCAAACCAGTATTTCCAGAACTATTAACAGAGGTGTTAAAGCTTGGCAATAAGGCGCCAATTGCATCAGAATTGGCTATTAAGGCACTTTCGTAATCCAACTCAAACTGCGCAATACTCAAGTTATTTTCCTCAGCGTACAACACACATTCCTCCAGCGTCCAAGCCCTTTTTTGAGCTGTCCCCATAGCAGACACTAGTCCCAAGGCAATTAATGCTATTTTTAATTTCATAAGATATATTTTAAAAGAAGGTTTTCCCTCTATTGATAATTATGCTTCCTCTTCTTCGTCATTGCCTTTTTTAATAGGCTCCGTTTTATTCCAAATCTTAATATTGTCTTCTTCGGTAACACCAGAAAGCACCTCTACATTAATCCCATCTGAAATACCAATTTCCACATCCCTCCTTTCGAACTCTTGCTCTCCAACAGAAACCTCAACAAAAGGCTTGTCTGTATCCCTGTCGAACTGTAATAAAGCCTCCGCAATCACTAAAATATTTTCCTTACGCTCTAAAATCAATGAAGCATTAGCACTGTATCCTGCTCTGATTAAAAAGTCTTCTTCTACTTTTACATCTCCTTCAATTTTAAACTGTACTGTTCCTGCTTCCTCTACGCCTTTTGGTGCAATAAATTTAAGTCTGGCTTCGAAAGTTTTGTCTTCAATAGCCCCCAAACTAATTTCTAATGGCATTCCAACCGCCAGTTTACCAACTTCTCCTTCGTCTACTTTACCTTCAAAAATCATAATGCTCAAATCAGCAATGGTTGCAATGGTCGTACCATCGTTAAAACCACCTGGTTGGATTACTTGGTCTCCCTCTTTAACGGGAATCTCTAAAATAGTTCCAGAAACAGTAGCCCTAACATTTGTGTTCGCCGTGGCTGAACCCCCAGCAGATCCCAATTTAATAATTTCATAATCTGCCTTTGCATTTTCTAATTCAAGAGTCGCCTGGTCCATTCTCAATTTCTGAGTATTGAAATCTTGCGAAGAGATTACACCCTTTTCAAAAAGCGCTTTACTTCTATTAAATTCGATGGTTGTATTGTCTAAAGAAATTCTAGAATTTTTAACACGTCCTTGAGCAGAATTTAAAGACTGCTCATTAGGAACTACTTTTACTTTTGCAATAAGGTCACCTGCCTTTACCTTGGCACCTTCTTGTAAATAAATGACATCTATAATTCCGGAAATTTGCGGTTTAATTGCTACCTCATCTTCAGGTACCACCTTACCAGTTGCTACTGTCTTTTTTTCAACGCTTGAAATGAAAGCAGTAGTAGTATCATAAGTAATAGAAGACTTGCTGTTAGATTTCACAAAAAAAGCAGCTGCCCAAAGTGCCCCTAAACACAAGGCTCCAATTAATCCGTATTTTAAAAATTTATTCATCTTGTTGTATTTAATTTTTATCTAGTTTATGTTTATTTATTCTTCACGTAGTGCGTCTATAGGCTTAATACTTACAGCCCTTTGGGCTGGAATTAAACCTATGAGTGTCCCTAGTACAATCATGAGCCCCATAGCACCTAATACATAGG
The DNA here is from genome assembly GCA_018401115.1 of Flavobacteriaceae bacterium. Lineage (GTDB taxonomy): Bacteria > Bacteroidota > Bacteroidia > Flavobacteriales > Flavobacteriaceae > MAG-120531. Next base: position 936,262 of record JAGYKX010000005.1, read on the forward strand.
GTATGGGCACTGTGGGATTAGCATATGGGAAGTCTCCATCTTTGGTAAAAATATTCACTATATTTAGCACAAAAGCCCCTAATATAATTCCAAGCACTCCAGCAATCGTTGTTAAAAAGACCGACTCTAAAATAATTTGAGACTTTACTTCTTTAGGTGTTGCTCCTAAAGCCCTTCTAACTCCCAACTCCTTGGTGCGCTCTTTAACGGCAATTAACAAGATATTTCCAATACCAATTACCCCAGCAAGAATAGTGGCAATACCAACTACTAAAGATAAAAAGGTCATTCCCTTGGCAAATCCCATGATTTTATTGAAAACTTCTCCTAGGTTGAACGCGCCAAAAGCCCTTTCGTCCTTAGGATCTACCTTGTGAATATTCTTTAGTGTACCCTTGACATCTTTCTCTACTTGTACCACATCTGCGTCGTCATAAGCGGCTATCGTTAGCCAACCTACATTGTCTGCTGTATTATACAATTTTTTAAAGGTAGTAAAGGGAATAAACACATCACTGTCACTTTCAAAGCCTCCTCCAGGGGTGTATTTATGTACACCCACTACTTGAAAGTAAATATTATCTAATCTAATGTAGGCCCCTATTGGATTCTCTCCTTCTTCAAATAATTCTCTTTCTGTACGTTCTCCTATCACACAAACTTTTCTATTTTGAGTAATATCTTCATCATTTATAAAACGTCCACCGTCATAGATTTTTTTTGTGGCAATTTTAGTGTAAATAGGAAAGTCCCCATAAATAGCATAATCCCCAGATTTTAGGCCCCTCACCACCTTTGCAGGAGCGTCTCCAAAGACCCCTTTGGCATTTCTAGGCGCAATGTATTGGATCTCTGGTATTCTATTCTGAAGCACTGTCACATCCTGTATTTTTAATTGTAAACGCCTGCCTGTTTTATAACCGGCATAAGGCATTGAAGTACTTTGAGCCCAAGTAAACATTGAGTTCATTGCAACAGTTTCAAAAGCACGTTCAAAACCATTATCCAATCCTTTTGCAGCGCCTGCCATGGCGATATAAACAAAAATCCCCCACAGCACGCCAATCACAGTGATGATTGTCCTAGTCTTGTTCTTTTTAATAGAACCAAAAATCTCTTGCCAAGTATTTAAATCAAATATAAATCTCATACTACTCGTCTCTTAAGGCTACAATTGGTTTAATATCTGCAGCGCGTTTGGCAGGAATATAACCTGCAATTCCTCCAAAAATGATTAACATAATAGTAGAAGCAATGGCAATTCCTACATCTATATATGGATCGGTAATAAAATAATCTTTTAGGGTGTCTCCCAACCCAGTGAGAATACCTACGCCAATCATCATTCCAATAAAACCTGAAATAGTAGTAATAAATATAGACTCTAACAAAATCGTACCTATCACAGATCTTGGTGTAGCACCCAAAGCTTTTCTAATCCCTATTTCCTTGGTACGTTCTTTCACAACAAACACCATAATATTACTAATTCCAATAATACCTGCTATGAGCGTTCCAACACAGAAAAAAGAAATGATGATCTGAAGCACCCCTGCAAATTGTTGGTTTTGTTTCAATTGGTCTGTAACATTTCTAATGTACATTCCATTTGGGTCTTTTGGACTGATGTATTTTTTCTCTCTAAAATAGGTGTTAAGACTTTTTTCCAAAGCCATAGCACCCGTATAGCCTATCTCTGGCTTAAAACCAACGATTATTTGGTCTACCTTATCAGTAGCTTTGTCTTGTCTTTGTCTTGAGGTATAAGACATATAAATAATACGTTCTTCTCTGTCGCCTCCGTCATCCTGGAAAACACCTACAACTCTGAAAGAACTCCCTCCTAGGTCTATAAATTCCCCTAGTGCTGGCTTACCTTTAAAAAGATCTTTCTTTACCAAACGACCAATGACTATATTTTTAGTCTTATTGTCAATATCTGATTGATTAATAAAACGCCCTTCCATTAGAATAACTTTCTCCGCTTCTTGAATAGATGGGGCTGCTGCTCTAATAGAATAATTATCAGATTCCTGTCCGTATTTAGCCAATGCACCTCTACTAATCTGAGGAGTCACATAATCTAAAAACATGGCGAAATTCTCTTTAATATCTTTTAAATCTGAATTGTCAAACTCAATGCGCCTATTGGCTTTATACCCCAAATAGGGCTCTGTTGTCCTTCCTGGAAACAAGTAAAGCACGTTAGTTGCGTCATTTCCAAAAAACTCGTTAAAAGTATTCTTTAATCCATTTCCAAAACCATAAAGTACCACGAATATTAAAATACCCAAGGCTACTGTAAAACCAGATAAGAACGTTCTTAATTTGTTCTTCTGAATGGTTTCGAAAATCTCTTTCCAATTGTCTCTATTAAACATGCTGAGCCGCCCTTACTTGCTTAACCTTTTTGTCTTCTACAATGACACCATCTTTTAAATGCACAATACGCTTACACATATCTGCAATATCTGGTTCATGGGTAACTACTAAAATGGTATTTCCTGCATCATTAATTTTCTGAATAAGGTCCATTACTTCATAAGAAGTTTTTGAATCCAATGCACCAGTGGGCTCATCTGCCAATAATACTTTTGGCTCTGCAGCCATAGCTCTTGCAATGGCTACACGTTGCTTCTGACCTCCAGATAGCTCACTAGGCAAATGAGTAGCCCAGTCTTTAAGCCCTACTTGCTCTAGGTATTTAATAGCCTTTTCTTGACGCTCTTTTCTTGGCATTCTCTGATAATAAAGCGGTAAGGCTACGTTTTCTGCAGCACTTTTGTAATTAATCAAGTTAAACGATTGAAAAATAAATCCTAAAAACTTATTTCTGTACTGCGCGGCCTTTGTTTCATTTAAATTCTTAATGGGAACACCATCCAACACATAACTTCCTTCGTTGGCTTCATCTAACATTCCAAGAATGTTTAACAAAGTAGATTTCCCAGAACCTGAAGAACCCATAATTGCCACTAACTCACCAGCTTCTACAGAGAAGTTAATCCCTTTTAATACGTGAAGGCTATTGCTTCCCATTTGGTAAGACTTGTGAAGGTCTTTTATTTCAATCATTGCCATCTTTTATATCCTTTTTATTGGTTCAATCAAAGACATCCTTAAAATGTCTTGTCACTTAGACCTTCAAATAGATGTAATGTTACACCCTAAAGTCTAAATATTATGTTAAAATTATTCCGAAGCACTAACTGCTTTTAAAGCATTCCAAACTTTTAGTTTGTCTTTTAATTGCAAGCCCTCCTTTACTTCTACAAAGATACCATCACTTACACCTAAAATAATTTCTTTCTTTTCAAAAGTTTGAGAGGCCACTTCTACTTCGACAAATGGGGCATTAGATTCTGGATCAAATTGTAAAAGCGATTCTTTAATAGCAAGTACTTCAATGGCTTTTTCAAGAATAATAGCAGCATTTGCACTCAAACCTGCTCGAATAAAGTCCCCTTTTTTCAAAGTGATTTTACCTTCAATCTCAAATTGAATAGCTCCATTCTCTTTTTTACCCTTAGGCGCAATATAATCCAACTGTCCCATAAACAATTGATCTTCCAATGCTCCTACCGTAATTTCCAATGGTAAGCCTTGTGAAATTTTACCCACTTCAGACTCATCAATCTTTCCTTCGAAAATCATCTGATTCACATCTGCAATAGCCGCAATAGTGGTACCTTCATTAAAATTATTGCTCTCTATGACTTGGTTACCTACTTCAACAGGTACCTCTAAAATCATTCCGCTAACAGTAGCCCTAATTAGTGTATTTGCTGCGTCTCCTAACTCCTTAGTCGTCCCAGTTTTTATAATGTCATACCTCTTTTGAGCTGCAGAAAGACTCTGCTTTGCCTGCTTAAAAGAAATTTCTGCCACTTGTAATTCAGCCGCAGAGATCACTTTTTTGTCAAATAAAGTCTCTTGTCTTTCAAAGTTACGCATCTGATCACTTACATTAATTTGAGCCTGAGCCACATTGTTTTTTGCGTCGTTTAAGGCAGAAATATTAGGGACCACTTTAATAGTAGCAATTAAATCTCCCCTGCTAACTAAGTCTCCACCTTTAACATAGACCTTTTCAATAACTCCAGAGATATTTGGTTTAATAAGCACCTCCTCCAAAGGCAATATACTTCCAGTTGCAATGGTCTTTTTAACAATGGTTTCAATGGTTGGATTAGCTGTCTCAAATTGTTCAGGAGTTGCTGCATTATTTTGATATAAATAAAATAAGGAGGCAAAAAAAGACACTACAATTAGTGTCAATATTAAAATAGTGGTTGTTTTTTTCATGAGTTAATTTTAAACAGTATGCTGTGATTACTATAATACTTTTTATTTTTATATAACTTTATCTATTCTGTTCTTAAAGCTTCAATTGGTTTCACTTTTATGGCACTTCTCGCAGGAATAAAACCAGCAAGAAGGCCTGAAAATATTAAAATGCACAATGCTCCAATAACCACCCCTACATTAACCGAAGGTGCCATAAACATATCTACTGGTCCAGTGAGGGTCAAAACATAATTGATTCCAAATATAAACAGTGCACCAACTGATATTCCTCCCATACCCGAAAGAATGGTTAAAAAAATAGATTCCATCATAATTTGAAGCTTTATAGAAAATGGAGATTCTCCTAATGCCCTGCGAATACCAATCTCTTTGGTACGTTCTTTAACGACTATAAGCATAATATTACTCACACCAATAACTCCAGATATAAGCACTAAAAGGCCCACAAAAAAAGCAATAAAACGCATGGCTCCGAAAAGACTTTCTACCCTACTGTACTCCTCAAATAAATCAAAGTGACCAATAGCCCTCTTGTCGTCTGGAGCAATCCTGTGCTGTTTTTTTAAAAGCTCAAAGATCGATTCTTTTATCTTTGTAATTGGAGTACCATCTTGAGCGGTAACCGCCATCCAACCCACTTTATTACCCCTATTAAACGCCCTTGAAAAACTACTAAAGGGCACATAAATTTCTTTTTGAGCATTTTGATTTCCTTCACCACCTTCCTTGCTGTAAACACCAATGACTTTAAAATTAACCCCTTGTACAGTGACAAAACTTCCTATTACAGTCTCATCTACTTCAAATAAGTCTTGAACCACTCCAATCCCTATGACAGCAACTTTACGGCTGTTTTCAAGGTCTAATTGATTTATAAATCTACCTTGAGTAATACTTAAAGGATCTTGTCGAATGATCTCAGGGTAATCTCCATAAATATTATAGGCGCCTTTTTTGACTCCTTTAGTTACATTTGGTGAGTCGCTCCCTATTTGATTTCGAGGAGACACAAACCTTAAATTAGGGATTTGTGCCCAAATACTTTCTACATCTTCAGTAGTATAACTAAAACGCCTTCCAATGGGCAATCCCATATAAGGCTTGGTGGTACTTCTGGTCCACACAAACATGGTGTTGGTCGCTATATCTCCAAAATCTGCTTTAATTCCATTTTCTAATCCTTTGCCAGCAGATAATAGAATGATCAAAATAAGTATTCCCCAAAAGACACCAAAGGCGGTAAGAAGGGTTCTAAACCAATTCGTGGTCAGCACCTCAATAATCTCTTTCCATCGGTCTATTCTAAACATTATTGATCTCTTAAAGCTTCTATTGTATGAACATTGGCTGCTTTCCAAGCAGGAATAAAACCTGCAATAGCTCCAGAAACTATAAGTAGGATTACAGTAGCTATAGCAATATTAAAATTCACGGCTGGATTTAAAATATAATCAACCTCAATATAGGGGCCAAAAATCTCCAAAAGTCCCATGCCAAAAATGAGTCCTCCAAAACCAGAGACAGCTGTTACAAAAACAGCTTCATGAACAATCATAGATACTATAGACCAGGGCTTAGCTCCCAATGCTTTTCTAATGCCTATCTCTTTTGTGCGTTCTTTAACTACAATAAGCATAATATTGCTCACCCCTACTACTCCAGCAATAATGGTACATATACCCACAAACCAAAAAAAGAAAGCGATATTATCTGTGAGCGTAAAATATCTTTTGGCCTCTTCTAAAGGATTCCAAATTTGAATGGCCCTTGTATCAGATGGAGCAACGGTGTGTTTTGCTTTTAAATGCCTGGTCATCTTTTCTTTAAAAGCCAATGATTGGGCTACTGCTGCGTCAAAATTATCAAGAACTGGTAATGTAAAAGAGAGATTTTGCAAATGATCCGTTCCCTCGAAAACTACTTGAGCAGTACTCATGGGAATGAACATTCTATTTTCTTCTTGCTCTCCTGAGGGATCAGAATAAACGCCTACAATTTTAAAAGGTATACCTGAAAATTGAATCATTTCTCCAATGACCTTTGCTTTATCATCAAAAACTTCTGCTTTAATATTTTGGCCAATAACAACCACTTTGGCCTTTTGATCTATATCTTTTGAGTTAATAAAGCGACCCTGAACCATAGATTCATTTTCTATAAATTGCATGGATGGATACGTACCCGCTAATTCATAAGCTAAAACTTCGTTCTTATAGATTGCAGTGACCCCACGAATGAAAAGAAAAGCAGCCATATACTCAATATCCTCTAAAAACAACTGACTTACCTGATCAAAATCCTCGTTACGAAGCTGCACATAACGACCGGGATTTAAGCCTTTATAAGCTACAGTAGTCTCTCCTGGCCATACCCATACACTTGTAGCTGCATCTTCTTCAAATTCATGGGCAATACCATTACGCATACCCTGGCCAAAGCCTAATAAAATAACGAGTATAAAAATGCCAGAGGCCACAGAGATCCCTGTCAAAAAAGTTCGGAGTTTATTTTTAGAGATGGCTTCAAATATTTCTTGCCACCTTTCAAGGTCAAACATAACAAATATGTATTGTTATAGAGACGAACAAAAACAAAAAACGTTACAAATAAAACCAAAAAATATTACTAAGCCTCTCAGAGTTAATGATGAAAAAAATAAAAAAATGAGGTAAAAATAAAAGGCAGCACAATTAAACAGCCAAGTAATATTTATTCATTGTCAAAAAAAAATATTAGGCTGCTGGAGTCTTCATTTTCCGATATATCAATATACCAATACCTGCAATCAAAACATAGGGAATAGCCATAAGATAGACAATCCCGTCATTAATACCCTCTGCAACATCTTTATTCCCTTCAGACTCCAGAACGGCTCTACACATAGCACACTGGGCTAATGCATCTTGAGGAACGATCAAAAAAGCTCCAAAGATTAAAGCAAATATTAATTGGCGAACCACAAAAGAATTTTTCATCATTTAAGTTTTATGAAACGTAATAGGGTGCTATCATTAAATATACAATCACTCCAGTAACGGCAACATACAACCAAATCGGAAAAGTGATCTTAGCGAGTCTTTTATGTGCTTCAAATTGCTTCAAATAAGCTTTTGCATACGTTTTTAACACCAAAGGAATAATGGCAATAGAAAGCAATATATGGGTGATGAGAATGAAAAAATAAAGCGTTCTCATAACACCTTCTCCTCCATAAGGCGTAGAATCAGAAGTCATGTGATAAGCGACATACATGACTAAAAATAGCAATGAAAACACAATAGCAGTAGTCATTAAATTTTGATGACGCTTCCTCTGGCCGTTCTTTATAGCCAAAACAGCCAAAACCAAAACAACAGCTGTAAGACCATTAATAGTAGCGTATATAGGCGGCAACATAGAAAGCGGTGCTACTCCAGGAATCTTAATACCAAATAAAATAGCCACCACAACTGGTATAGCAATTGAAACCACGGTGATTAGGCTATTAAAGCGTTTCTCTCTCTTAAGTTGATCTTCCATATTATTCTTCTAAAAGTTTTTTAATATCTGTAATAAGGGCTTCTATTTGGTCTGTCTCTCCATGGTCATTCACACCTATCTCATGGTCAATCGCGCCTCTGTAATAAATAATTGGGTTTCCAAACTCATCTACCCTTGATCTTATATATCCATTTTTGTCTACTAAAGCAAACATACCAGCATGCTCAAAACCTCCCGGAGCATTTGGCATTTGCTGTGCAAAGATATTAAACCCTTCATTAGCTAAATCATAAACTTCCTCTAATGGACCGCTCATTAAATGCCAATCCATGTTAACTACCCCGTAACGTTCTGCGTATTTTTTTAATACGGATGGGGTATCGTTAAAAGGATCAATACTAAACGAAGCAATCCCAAAATTATCACGATCCAGTAATTGGTCTTGAACATAAATCAGGTTCTTATTCATAATGGGACAAATGGTAGGGCAGGAGGCAAAGAAAAACTCCACCACAAAAACCTTATTCTTATAATCTACATCAGAAATAAGAATACTATCCTGATTATAAAAACTAAACGGAGGTACTTTCCTTTTTACACCGTTAAGCGTAATAAAGGCTAAATCTCCACTATTGTTAGCAATACTCAAACGCTCAGAAGTTACTACAGCGCCAGAGGTAAATCTATCTACTATAGAGGGAATAACGAGTATCCCAAAAATCAACACTATAAATGAAACCCAAACATAGGTGTACTTTTTAGCTGCCATAATTATTGTAAGTCTTTATATTGGTTGTTCTTTTTGAGTGCCATTCTGTATTCAGCCAAAAGAATCTTAACATCGTCTATCATGGTATTGGTTAAAAGAGACACCTCTGTGGCATTGTACCCATAGAGCGCCTCATCTTGTCCAGTGGCCTTTCTGCCCCTTAACTGTAGGGCTTTATCTATAATATATACTTGGTCTGTACCTAAAGAAGCATCTAAACGTTCAGGCACTTGCAAACTTTCATACTGGGCCTGGATTTGCTCAGGTGTTAAGAAAACAAAGCGCCAAGCTTCCACTTCACCAATAGAAGAAAGCTCTTGCATCACAGCTGCTAGTTGGTCCTGTGTTCCTTCTGGAAGTACCATGAGCATTTGAAAATCTTTAAATTCAGAAAAACGCTTGTAAATCTTTTGATTGAGGTTAAACATATTCACCTGCCTTTGACTCAGATCAGACCCTAAATATCCTACAATTGAAATTTTATTTGCTAAAGCAACAGCCGCTTCATTTTCAGCTAACTCCTCCACCGCAATAGTCATAATAGGTAGCCTTCCAAAATTATTCACTCCAGAGGCAAAAAAAAGGTATGCCACTAGAGGTAGCACAAATAACACCCCTAAAACAAATGTCTTTTTAACTTGAGCGGTCTTCATAATAGCATCTTTTTTTGATTTTAATTCTTTGTAAAAATAAAAAAAGGCGGATTAAAAAACCGCCTTCTATATATACTATTTAGCCTTGATTAAAATTCCCATTTAACAAAACCAGACTTGTAAATGTCATAAATATAATTTCCCTCTATTAGCAAGATAAAAGAAAGGTATCCGATAAGAAAAACCCCAGTCCAAACTACTGCCCTTCTAAGGCCTCCTTTTTCATCTCTAAGGTGCATAAAATCCCAAGCAATGTAGTAGGCTTTTACTATTGTTAAGATAATGAAAATCCAGTTGAGCAATTTCATTGCTAAAAAACTATTTTGAGTTAAAATCTCTGGCTTTATAATACCCAAGGCAACTTCAATAGCCGTAATAATTGATAAAAACACCAATACACCCCAAATCTTTTGAGTATTTGATTTAAAGGTTAAAAGTCCTCTAAAAATTGATAATTTATGTTCGTGTCCCATGATAGTGAATTATGCTTAAGTTAAACGAGGTAAAAGAAAGTAAATACAAATACCCATACTAAATCTACAAAGTGCCAATACAAACCAACCTTTTCAACCATTTCATAATGGCCTCTTTTCTCATATGTTCCCAGAAGAACATTAAAGAAAATGATAAGGTTAATTAAGACGCCTGTAAATACGTGAAAACCGTGAAAACCTGTAATAAAGAAAAAGAAATCTGCAAATAACCTGCTTCCATACTCATTCTGAATTAAATTAGCACCTTCAACTACTTGTGTTGCAGAAGTTAATTTGGCTAATGTCTCTGCTCTGTTAAGTAATGTTTTCTCTCCTTCAGCAGTAATTGTCTCTGTCCTAATAAGTACATTTTCATGTGCCTCTACCCCAGCAACAACTTCTTCTAAACTAAAACTTGGAAGTGCTTTTTCTGAGCTAAACCAAATACCATTTTTAGATTCATGCTGTGTTCTATGAGAAGGCAAAGTGGCTGCAAAATCTTTTAAGGCCAAACGCTCTCCTGTATTGGCGTCTACAAACTGAAGTATTCTTCCTCCTTTAGTCTCTAGCGCTCCAAAATCTCCTTTGATAAAAGTAGCCCATTCCCATGCTTGTGAGCCCACAAATATAATTCCGCCTATTACAGTCAGGAACATATACCAGGTCACAGCAGTTTTTTTCATTTTATGTCCTGCATCTACAGCCAATACCATTGTAACAGAAGACATGATCAGGATAAAGGTCATAAAAGCAACATAATACATAGGGTAGTTCCCATGAAAAAACGGAACGTGGGTAAACACCTCATCTGCAATAGGCCAAGATTCCATAAACTTAAACCTAGAAAACCCGTAAGCAACTAAAAATCCAGAAAAAGTAAGGGCGTCTGATAGGATAAAAAACCACATCATCATCTTACCATAGCTGGCATCTAATGGCTTGTTTCCACCTCCCCAAACGGGTGCACTCTGTACATTTGTAACCGTAGTATCCATAAAATAGTATTCGTATTAAATAAATTTTGTCAAATTTACATCATTATTGATCGAAAGGCAATTATTTAGTTTTAAAAAAAACCAGTTTTTTCAGAGGATTATAATTGGGTGAAAATGTGCCCTTTGAGTATAATTTACTGCCCTTTAAGCAAAAAAATAAAAAAACACCACCAAATAAACCCACAAAATATCTAAAAAGTGCCAAAAGGTCTCCCCCAAGCTCACCCCTAAGTAATCTTGAGGACTGTATTTACCCCTTAATTGATTTACAATGACCACTACCAAGCTAATTAAACCTGCCACCAAGTGGAGAATGTGAACAAAAGCGATCAAAAAGATATAGGAGAGGGTTACATTACTGGTAGGGCCTGTGAAATAATACCCCATGGCAATCATATCTGAAAAACCTGCAAACTGAAGTCCAATAAATGCTATTCCTAAACCAAGTGTCACTAACAACAAAGCAGAAGCTTGTCTTGAACGTCCTAAAAGCACAGATTTTTTTGCAAAACCATAGGTAAAACTACTGATGATTAACAGTATGGTGCTGAAGAAAAATGGGGTTGGCAATACAAAATCCTGCAACCAATCTTCCCTTGAACTACTCACTATAAAAGCAGAGGTCCAACCAGCGAAACCCATCACTAAACTAATTATTCCAAACCAGAGCATCATTTTTTTTGCCCTCGCACTTTTACTTTCTACTGTCCCTTTTGTAAGATCCATTGTAATTAATTTTATTGTAAAAACTTATCTACCACATACACTATTTGTAGCAAACTAATATATATCACACTTGCCAACATAAGTGCTTTAGCTTCTTTTTGCCCACCTTTGTCATACAACCTCAGCGCGTAAAGTAGCATGGCTACACCCATTAATCCAACAATAATAGCTGCAGGAATAGAAAGCAGCAATTGCCCTGTAATGCCTAAAACCGGGAATACTGAAACGACCAACATCCAAAAAGTATACAGAATAATCTGTAGGGCTGTTTTCTTATCTTTCTTACCTGTTGGAAGCATTTTAAACCCCCCTTTTTGATAGTCCTCATCCAACAACCAAGCTAGGGCCCAAAAATGAGGAAATTGCCAGAAAAACTGTATCATAAATAAGGTCCCTGGTTCAATACCGAAACTATTTGTTTCTGACACCCAACCCAACATAAAAGGAATAGCACCTGGAATGGCTCCGACAAAGACAGACAAAGGTGTGATTGTTTTTAAAGGGGTATAAATACTGGTGTATAAAAATATAGATATGGCGCCAAACATGGCAGTTTTTGGACTCAATATATAGAGAGAAACTAAACCTAGCACTGCAAGTAGAGAGGCTAATAAAAGCGCTGTTTGAGCGCTGATTCTTTTGGTGGGCAGTGGCCTATTCGCAGTGCGGTTCATCAGTGCATCTAAATCTTTCTCAATAACCTGATTAAAAGCATTTGAAGCACCTACCATGGCATAACCCCCCAGAGACAGTAAAAAAATATGCGAAAGAGAAACAGTTTCTGCCGCTAGCAAATAACCTGCTACTGCAGAGAAAACCACGCTAATAGCCAAACGTATCTTAGTAATCTCTTTGAAAACCACTAAAACCCCTTGTTTGGGGATGGATTTATCAGGGCTTTCTAACACAACTTCTCGAGCAGACATATCTATAGGGCAATAAGGGTGCAAAGATACATTGCAAGGGGTGCATTTGCAATTATTATAACGCATTTATAACACCCAAATTCAAAAGGAAAATCGGATCAAACAAAAACCGCGCCTAAAGGCGCGGTTTATATGTAAATCTGCTCTGTATAGTGATTACTGCAATTTAAAAGTAATTGGAATACTAAAAGGCACCCTAACTGGTCTTCCCCTTTGTTTTCCTGGAATCATTTTAGGAAGCTTCTCAATAATTCTAAGCGCTTCTGCTTCCAAATTCTTGTCTGGACCACGGTATCTGATGTTTCCAATAGAACCATCTTTTTGAATGGTGAACATAACATTTACCCTACCTTGAACACCCATTTCTTGAGCAATTTCAGGATAACGGAAATTTCTTCTAATATGCTTTTGCATCATTTCGTTAAAACAAGCTCTAACAGCGGCAGGACCTTTACTTTTTTCAGACTCACAGCCTGGAAAAACAGGCACATCTTCAATCACAGCAAAAGGGATAGATAAATCTTCATCAAAGTCTTCTTCTACAACGTCGTCTATCTCAATTACTTCTTCTTGAGAAGTTTCAGTAGACTCAATCACGGTCTCTTCAATTTCCTCTTCATCTTCTACCACCTCTATAATTTCTGGAGCTGCTGGTGGTGGTGGAGGTGGTGGTGTTTTTATTTGTTCCGTCATTGGAACCTCCTCATCTAACTGATCTTCTACATTTAATGTGAAGTCAAAATTATTGTCTTCATCGAAAGTTTTCCACTCCAAAGCACGCCAAGTAATAAACAATGTTAAACACAGTCCTATAACAAAGTACAATCCAATGTTTTTGGTTAAATCTGCTTTGGGATTCTTTTTTGGTTCCATATTATTTGGTTTAGTGATCGCTAATTTAAAACTTTATTTATAAAAATAACAACTAATTTTTTTGATTTTCTTGATTGAGGCGCTTCATGAACTCAAATGAAAGCAACACAGCAATCAAAACACCAAAGACATTGGCCAATCCATCCTGCCATTCTCCGTATCTGCCCGGGACTAAGTTTTTTTGAATAATTTCAATTACCGTGCCATAAATGACATGAAAAAGAGCACTGGCCCAAACAATCTTATGAAAGCTGTTCCGTTTTTCAAAAAATAAAGCCAAGGAAAACAGCCCTTGCAAGAGCGCGTAAAACCCTATATGCGCTAGTTTGTCAAGATATGGAATTGAGGGCAAAGATGTCGCTGTAATAGGCGTAAGGCTCAAATAAGTCAAAAGCGCTAAAAAACAAAAATACCCAAACCATAGCAAGGTCCTTTTAGGCACCTATCAAAGCTTTATAATCTGCGTCTGAAAGCAAACTGTCAATTTCAGAAGCATCTGAAATTTTTAATTTAATCATCCATCCAGCTTCGTAAGGGTCTGTATTTACATCTTCTGGTGTGTCTTCTAAACCTTCATTAAATTCAATAACCTTACCAGAAAGCGGAAGAAATAAATCAGATACTGTTTTAACGGCTTCCACCGTACCAAAAACAGCATCCTTCTCCAGACGTTCATCTAAAGTATCTACCTCAACATATACAATGTCTCCCAATTCTGACTGGGCAAAATCTGTGATTCCAACGGTCGCTATATCTCCGTCTATTTTAACCCACTCGTGGTCTTTAGTATACTTTAATTCTGCTGGTATATTCATCTCAAAACGATTAGTTATTTCACAAATGTAACCCAATTTGGAGCGACATACAAGACCCTAAAAGAAGTTTTTATCAATTTCCAAAATTGTATCTTAAACTGATCCCTGTATTGATAAGACTCTGAGGAAAGGCGGTAGAAACCGCGTATTTTGAGAAGGTGAAGTCGTAAAAGAAAAGTGCATTTAAATTCTGGCTCAAGGCGTATTCTGCCCTTAATTTGGCCGACAAGAAATACTGACCGGCACTCACCTGAGTATTGTCTAATTCCAAGTTGCGAATTAGGGTGTAATTGTCCCTAAGACTCAAATCTACTTTAATATTTAAATCGCTCTTTAAACGTTGTTTAGACCCTCCAATATTGGTGACAAACTGTACATCTTTAATTCTGTACCCCACACCTAAAGTAAATTCTTTTCCTTGAATTTCTGTGAGTAGATTATTGTCAAAACTCATGGAAAGAGCCCGATCCATTTTCATTTCAAAGAGCATACTCAAATTGTTTTTACTCTCAAAATCAATACGTACTAATGGATTAAACTCATCATTCAGCACTAGGTTGTTAAAAATATAATCAGGTCTTACATCTGAAGTTTCTGGGTTAAACGTGCTATTCTCTTTTTCTAAATTGGTCGCATAAGAGTTCACACTGTAGGCTGCCCTGTACCCATGGCTAATGGTAAACCTGGTAAAATGGTTTTTGAACCAACCCAAACGCATGAGTCCAGTATATTTCATATTCCAATTGGGAATAGGGGTTTTGTCAAAAGCAGAAAGACCCACTTTCTCTGGAGATACCCCTGTGTAAGCAGCAATGAATGAGGGCAACAATACCTGTTGACTTGTTTTACCATAAGATTGTGGGAAACCATTGACATCTAAATCTGCTGGCAATTCAGGACGCTCAGCTGAAAGCCTATTGGCAATGGGCAATCTGTTAGCCTTTAAAGATTCAAAGTTCTCAGAAAATTCTTGCGTCCCAGAGGAAAAGAAGGTCTTTATCATCATGGTAGACATGCTGAAATTACCTTGGGTATTTCCCAGCAATGACTCATAATTAAACGTAATCGCATCTGATTGATCAATCCTAAAGGTTTCTCTTAAGTTACTCGTGTATTGCTTGTCTGCAAAAAGATCAATGGTCAAATCTGGAATAGGTTGTGCGGTAGCATTAAATTTAATTTGACTGTTATGGGTACTTAAAAACGGTTCATTGAAATTTTCAAAAGTAGTGAGCCACCCTCTCCTCGCAGCATTAAAGCGTACGTCTGATTGACTACCAAAAACAAAACCCACACTAGGCCTATTGGTGCCCAAGAAACCTATTCGCTGAGTAAAACCAGGTAAAAACTTACCGTTGTTTTCTGAATAATTAAAGGTCATTCTCTTGACCATAGTGGCCAGATTGAGCAACAAATTAGAGGCATCGGCCGTAGGCCTAGAAGTCGTATTGGTGTCAAAAGGATTCTGAGAACGACTTGTATTAGACGTCTTTTTTCGCCCGTTTAATCCTAAAAATTGATACAATCGTTGCAAGCCTAATCCAGCAGTTAGATTGTGAGTATTGGCATTTTGAACCGTATTCATTTCCTCACCCGCCACTTGCCTCAAAGCCTCTCCACCTCGCTGCCACTCAAAATTGGCCGTGTAAGAATACTGGGCATTAATAAAGTTTAAAAAAGGAAATTTAGCGAACGGCAATTCGTAATTTAATTGTAATTCCTGGACAAATCTATTGGACTCTCCGTAGTCAAAAAAGCCATCCCATATGGCGTGATCTTCATTAATACCGCTTTGCTCATTGTCCAATTCATTAAAATAATTACGGACAATATTATTAGAAGCCGCTGTTAAATTAAGTCGTAGTGATTTGGTCACATTTTGATTAATGGCATACTGCCAATTGAAAAGATAATTGCGCTGTTGTAAGAAAGGCAAAGCCAAAAGATCCTCTCCACCGGTCCGGACCTCTCTGAATTGCTGTTGGCTAAAAGAGCGGTCAATCGTTGCGTTCACCGAAAAACTGTTGGGCAAAAGATTCAGGTTTATGTCCTTTAACCACTTCCAATACCTGCTGGTGAGAATGGAGTCTTTTTTAGCGAGCGGCGCCAATATCAAAGGCTTAAAATTATGGCCGTATACAAAGCCTGTTTTAAGCTGCTGGTCTTCTAGCTTTTGTATTTCAAAGTCCCTGTGCTCCGTGTGGTTGTAGGCATAATTCAAAGTGAAATTATCCAAACTATAGAAACGTTTGGGGGTATTTTCCTGAGCGACACTATTTTTCCTCACCCCTAACATACTAAGGCTCGTTCGCTTAGTATAGGTCTCTGCCTGCTGTTCAATTACTTTGGCTATTGGGCCGTTGGCCGATGCCGCAATGCGGTCCTCCAACTTTAAATCTTCATAAACAGGATCGAACTCCGGACGGCTCTTTACTTCAGAAATACCAAAATTTAAAGGCAATTGCACCCCCCAATCCTCAGGCAATAATTTACCTACATTAATTTGAGTAACCAAATCATAAGACAAAGCGTCTTCCCTAGCGCGCTCGTTAGGCATTTGATCCAAGGCCCCAAAACCACTACTGCTTGAGGCGCCATTGGCTGAAATTGAAACAAGGTCTGCTATATTGGCGTCTAAAGCGGCAATAGCCGCCCACCCCCCTTGATTGTCTAAACCAGCGAGACGCAATTCATTGAACCAAACCTCTGCACGCTGGGCTTTATTAGAAACGTTTTTAACTCCCACCATAACACCCCTGAGATTACCAAGCGAAGGGTTTCCTTTGACACCTATCCTCATCACTCCCGCTGTTCTGGGTGCCAAGGCGTCTACAGCAATTAAGCTACCGCCCACATAATCGTAGTAAGTGAGCTGGTTTAAACTTTGATTGGCAATACCCAAAGATTTAATTTGTGCCAAAACAGCTACTGGAATATCTAATTCGTTGGCAGAAGGCCATACCTCTTCTGGACTATTGGCCCCATGTGGGGTGAAATTTAAAGGCAATTCTATCTGATAGAAATTTTCTGAAAAATCAGTTCCCATCCTTAAAAAACCAACCATTGGCTGTTCGGCAATAGAGAAATCTGTTTCAATAATCTGCTCCGCATGCATAAACATTTTCAATCTTTTGTATTGACGCAGGTCAAATTGGGTGTTTTTAAAAACACCTCTTGCGTCTTGGGGGGCCAATTGTTTCACCACCAATGACAAGGACTGTTCGTTTTGCCGTATGATGGTGTTGTTGTTATTGAGCTGCTCTCTAAGTACCCCAGGTGGTAAGGCATATGCAATAGGAACTCTAGTGCTATTTTCCTCCACATTAACCGTATTCACCTCTAATTGGGTACTTATCTCTAAGGGGGTGTTTAAAGGGTCTGTTTGGAGCGCTCCTTGATACACCCGCCAATCTCCCCTCACCAAATCCAAACTAGCGAAACGCAATAATACTGGATCGGAAAATTTGGTCAAATACATGCGAATAAAACTCATAGACCTAAAATCTGCAATCCCTCCTACTGCATTGGTAAAGTTACTGAGGGGCACCTTATATTGGATCCACCTCGTAGGCAACTGCTCTCCATTGGGAAGCTTAGGACTCAAGCCTTCCTTAATATCTGTTACATAGGGGTCGTTTATGTCTGTACCAGGTTTAATCTCAATTCTATACTCGTAATAACTGTTCACGGTATTCATGGTTAAATCCCGATCAATATCTTCTACATCTGGAAGCGTCGTGGACCCTCTTTTGGTATTGGTTACAGCTACGGGGGCGTTACCCTGTGTGTTGTTGAAATCCAGGTATCGCTCTGGTATGCTTCCCTGCCTGTCTAAATAATACCTGAAATTATCTCCAGCAGGATCTTCGCCAGAATTGTTTGTATATACCGCTCTCTCTTCTTGATCACTCAGTCCGTCCAGGCCAATATCTTGTTGGGTTCGGTGTTGTGCATTAGCGTCAAAAGCATAAACCAAAGACTGGGTCGCTGGAACTTTCCCCCAGGAAGACGACGCTACAAGGGGTTCTTGCCCTTCCAAAGGCAATCCGTTTTCGTATTGCTTGCGTCCATCTTTTAAAATGTCTTCTGAAATATTTCCAATATTCAATACCAGTTCACCACCGTCGCTTCCTATACCTCCTAGATATGGATCCATGACCCAGAACTGTAAGAATTCAATATTGGCTTGTTCAAAATTTGTGGTGGTCAGTGGCCTCATAATTCCACCCCATTTCTGACTTTCCGAAAGGGCATTAAAATTTCCATTATTGTTATAAGGACCTTTATCTTGGGGGTAATATGCTAAATCCAAGGTAGGATTTACTGTGGTTTGCCCTTGAGCAATGTCTGTCTGAGGAAAAACCTCATCTATAAAAATACGCCTACTAGCTTGAGTAGAAATATCATTATTATTCACTCCTGAAGGACGTTGGAAGGTGTAAAAAATAGGATCAATGGTGTACCATGCCAATTTACTTCTGCCATAACCATTTTTGAGATTCTGAGAGTCTTCAGGAGAGGTACCATATAAATTAACTCCGTCTGGCGCAAACTCTAAAGGAGTACTAGAAAGAGACCAGCCCAAAGCACTTCTGATATCTATGAGTGATTGTGCTCCTTCAAAATCATCTAAATAGGTGGTTGTCTCTCCCCTGAAATCTGCATTCCTTGGAGCTCCTGGAGCTAAAAAGGCTACTTCTCCTCTGAGCGAAAGCATAGAAGGGACGTCTGTTTTAACATGGGGGAGGTAATTGGCCCAACGGGTCAGAAATGGAAGAGAAGTAGTTAAATTGGTATTGAAACCAAAAATGGTGTTGTTTACGGCTTCTGTCCCATAATTAGATTTCTGCGTGAGTGGTCGCTCATTGAGATTGAGTAATGTTCCCCCTAATGTAAAATTATCTGAAAACTGGTGTATGACATTTACTCCAGTAAAACGCCTATTCTGTTGGCCAAAAACTGCATTGTCCTCTACCGAAATTTCAATAGGCACATTAGAGGCCTGCAAACTTGGATCCAATAACTGAACCGAACCTGCGGTATAATTTACGGTATAATCTAATCCTTCCTGAAGTAGTCTGCCTCCTGCTGTTACCCGAACAGAACCCCTAGGTACATTTAAAGCACCAATAGGAATTCCATTAAAACCTTCAGATTTAAATTGTCCTTTTAAAATAAATTTGTTCTTTTCTGGCTCCTGTAATGCTGCAGCCTTAGTCCCTTTATACAATGACCTAAAGACATATTTTTTTTGATGTGCTGTGAAATTTTCTTCATCCAAAGCGTCATAATCTCCACCACCTAAAACCTTAAACAAGTGATTCCCAAAAGGCTCTACTGTGGTAAAAATAATGTGACCATTTTCTGGGTTAACTGTTTTCCCAGGCAAGAAATCAAAGAAACCATCACCACCCTCTTGTATATCTTGATAGGCGTTTAATCGGTCTAAATTAAATACCTCTAATAAAATTCGCTCGTTTAATGGCTTTGGACTTTGGGGCCAATTTGGTGCATTTTCTACTGGGGTAATATAATTTCTTGGACTTGGGTCTGCATAAATAATGTTGAACCTGAAATCTTCTTGACTTAAAGAATATGCCCCTACCGGATAAATATTTTTCATCATCAAATCCCAAATAGGATCCTTTACTTGCGTAATATTACTTTTTAGCAATTTAACTACAAGGGTTTTGTTTATGATAGGCTCATTGATTGTGGCATTATTACTTGCAGAAACACCTCCGTTAGCAAACTCACCTACCTGGTATACTTTTCCTAAATAAGTATACTGATAAGCCACCCCTAAAACCTCATCAGAAGACAGTTGTTGGTTCAGTGAAATATATCCTAAACTAGGGTGAAAAGTAAAATCCCTTTGTTCGTCTAATTTTCTAGCATTCTCCAAAATTGCGTAATCAAAGCCTTGATTGGCTTTGTAAGCTGGAATATCAAAACCCGCCTCTACTGTAGCTATTTCACGAATATTGTCATTCAAAAACCCACCCCTACTCATTTTTTCAGGGTTTAAGGCGTTTTTCTCATTAGAGGGCAACAAGCTAGATTCTGTGGTATTAATAAAACCTGCAGCTGGAACTCCCAAACGCCCCATCCTTGTTTTTTCTATAGCAGCCTCTCCCAAATCTTGAAGGGCCACCACATTTCTAATATTTTGTGTTTGTTGTGTGCGGTTGGTTACCCAAACTTCTATTCTGGTAATTTGCACCTGACTATTGACAAAGGGATATTCTGCTAATGCTTGATCGTATTGATCCCTAAAAAAATGAGACAAGAAAAAATGCTTGTCCTCTTCATAATCTAATGCGGTTAGGGAGAAATCTGTCAGCGTCCCACCACCCCGAGCCATTACGGAACTGTTTTGAGAACGCTGCTCTGAAAGTACTGCGGTAATTTGGGTACGACCAAATTGCAACTGTGTTTTTACCCCAAAAAGACTTTGTGCTCCAGTAATTAAACTACTATTAAGGGGCATATTCACATTACCCACCTCAATATTCCTTAAAATATTATCTGCATTTGGATTAAAAAATTGGTCTTTGGCAGCATTGAGTGCATTCACTGCAGAGGGATCTTCCAATAATCCCTGGTTTTGGACAGATTGCGCCAAGCCTCCAACTTTAGTTTGTCCTAAGGTTTTTTTAGCATTGTCTAAAAACTCATTTGGCGCCACACCCACTACGTCCTTCACAGTTGGAGGCACATAGGCAATTTTGATCAGATTTTGAAAGTCAAAAGTTGCCTGAGTGTCATAACTCGCATTCACAGAAAGCCGTTCCCCTATTTTTCCCATGAGGCTTAAACTTATCTGCTGTTCAAAATCAAAGGACAAATTGCTTCTGTTTCGGGGAGACAGTGCGGGATTGTCATTTTTCTGCCATAAAATTCCCATATCTACTCCAACAGATCCTTGGGCGTCAAAACTAATTTCATCTCCCCCAAAAATGGTTTTTAAGAGGTCGTTCTGCAGGCTAAAAGAGGGCAAAAGATTCCTAACAGACAAATCTGCCGCATTCTGATCTCCACTCATAGCGGCTATCTTTTCCTTAAAATAGGCTTGAATATTTTCTTTTTCTACCATAGCCCAATAGGCTTTTGGAGAAAGCACCATTGGGAGGTTAAATTGGTAGCCTGCTAATCTGCCAACAAGCTCATATATCTGAAGCTGCTCGTTGTATTTATATTTGCTAATCAATGAAGCAGGCAAAGGCAATTGTAAGTTCCCTTTAGATTTAAATAGGGTACTGTCTTGAACGGCAATGGTGTCTATGGGATTAAACGGCAGTGATTTTTTTTGGGCAAATAAGCCGTTTGACTGAAAAAAAAGCAAACAAAAGAGCCCAAAAAAAATGGGCTTTATTTGTTTCAAATTCTTTTTAAAAAAATAGGTCTTCAAAAGTATTACAAACCTTTTAGCGTCTGCTTAATAATATCTTCTACTGAGAGGCTTGGGCTTGCTTTTAAAATTTTCTCCACTATCTTTTCAGATTGCTTTCTAGCAAAGCCAAGTACTTCCAATGCAGATAACGCTTCTTCTTTATTTGTATTGTCTAAAGGCGAAGAAAGTTCTTCTAAATCGTAAATTTTAAGGATTTTATCTTTGAGTTCAATAATAACACGCTGGGCCGTTTTTAGTCCAATTCCTTTAACAGATTGTATGGTTCCTACATTACTTGCTGCTATGGCGTCTCTCAATTCCTCTGGTGACAATGATGAAAGCATGGTTCTGGCTGTATTGGCCCCAATTCCTGAGACGGAGATAAGTAACCTAAAAATAGCCCGTTCAGAAACTTCCATAAAACCATAGAGGCTGTGGCTGTCTTCTTTAACCTGTAAATGGGTGTAAATAGACACCGCTTTCTCAGAAGGCAACAAGGAATAAGTATGTAGTGAAATATGAACCAAATAGCCTACACCACCACATTCCACCACAATTTCTGTAGGATTTTTTTCAACTAATTTTCCACTTAGGTGTGTTATCATCTGTTACGATTTAGCCATTTTAGCACGCTTTCTTTTTTCCCTTTCTTGGGCATCTATTACAGCTACTGCAGCCATATTGACAATTTCGTCTACACTAGCGCCCAATTGCAAAATATGGACAGATTTTCTCAGCCCCATCATAATGGGTCCAATGGAGTCTGCGCCATTGAGTTCTTTCATGAGCTTGTAAGTAATATTCGCAGATTCTAAGTTTGGAAAAATCAAGGTATTCACTTTTTTCCCTGCCAATTTAGAGAATGGGAATTTCTCTTGGTGTAATACTTTGTTCAGGGCAAAATCCATTTGCACCTCCCCATCTGCTATTAAGTCTGGGCTCTCCGTATGTAAAATACGCACTGCCTGTTTTACTTTGTTTGCATTGGGGTGTGAAGAAGAACCAAAATTGGCGTAAGACAGTAAGGCTGTGACAGATTCAAATCCAAAAGTCTTGGCTACATTAGCCGTCATTTGAGCGGTCTCCGCTATGGTTTCTGCAGAAGGATCTATATTAATGGAGGTATCTGACAAGAACATGGGGCCTCGCTCTGTAATCATAATATTGGTCGTAGCTACGCGTTTGACGTTGTTGGCCCTACCTATGACCTCAAGAATTGGTTTTACTACCGTGGGATAAGCCCTTGAATAACCTGAAATCATTCCGTCTGCATCTCCCATTAGCACCATCATAGCACTGAAGTAATTGCGCTCACGCATTTTAATTTCTGCCTGATACTGCGTTACACCTGTCCGTCTTCTCTGCTCCCAATAAGAAGTTGCATAGGTATTTCGCTGAGCACGGGTAGCATTATCTGTGGGGTCAATAATCTCTAAATCTGCTTCAAATTCAATCTCTGCTTTTAATTCTTCTATGATGGTTTTATTTCCCAAAAGAATTGGAATAGCTATTCCTTCATCATAGACAATTTGAGCTGCTTTTAGCACGTCTAAATGATCTGCTTCTGCAAAGACAATTTTCTTAGCGTTCATCTTAGCTCTAGTATGAAGCAAACGCACAATTTTATTGTCATTTCCTGAGCGTTGCATGAGCGCCTCTTTATATTTATCCCAATCTTCTATAGGCTCTTTAGCCACACCACTCTCCATAGCTGCCTTCGCAATTGCTGGGGGAATTTCTGAAATAAGCCTTGGGTCAAATGGCTTTGGAATAATATATTCTCTACTAAAAGCCAATCTGGTTTCCCCATAAGCAATATTCACTTGCTCTGGAACAGGTTCTTTAGCCAAATCTGCCAAAGCTTTTACTGCGGCCATTTTCATAGCCTCATTAATTTTTGTCGCTCGAACATCCAAGGCACCTCTAAATATAAAAGGGAAACCCAAAACATTGTTTACTTGGTTTGGATGGTCTGAACGACCAGTAGCCATAATAATATCTTTCCTGGTGTCCATAGCCAAGTCGTACGCAATCTCAGGATCTGGATTGGCCATGGCAAAAACAATGGGATTGTCTGCCATAGAAGTAAGCATAGATGGAGTTACAATGTCTGCAATAGACAGTCCCACAAAAACATCTGCGTTTACCATTGCCTCATCTAAGGTATCTATCTTTCTTGTTGTAGCAAACTCCTTTTTTTCTGAAGACAAATTAGGCCTGTCTTTTCTAATCACACCTTTACTGTCTAGCATGACAATATTTTCTGCTTTAGCGCCAAAAGCCTTGTATAGTTTAGTACAAGAAACTGCTGCAGCACCTGCTCCACTAATCACAATACGCACCTTTTCAATAGACTTCTCCGCTAAATCTAACGCATTTAAAAGTGCTGCTGCAGAAATAATGGCTGTTCCATGTTGGTCGTCATGCATGACAGGAATATCTAACTCCTCCTTTAATCTTCTTTCAATTTCAAAAGCCTCTGGAGCTTTAATATCTTCTAGGTTAATTCCTCCAAAAGTAGGTGCAATGGTTTTAACAGTTTGAATAAAGGTCTCTATGTCCTTAGTATCCAGTTCAATATCTATACTATCTATGTCTGCAAAAATCTTGAAAAGCAAGCACTTTCCCTCCATCACTGGTTTTGAAGCCATAGGACCTATGTCTCCCAATCCTAATACCGCAGTTCCATTAGTTATAACAGCCACCAGGTTACCCTTGGTAGTGTACTTATAAACATTATCAGGGTTTTTCTCTATTTCAAGGCAGGGAGATGCAACTCCAGGAGAATAAGCTAAAGCCAAATCTCTTTGCGTAGCGTATGGTTTAGTAGGAACAATCTTAATCTTTCCAGGCTGAGGTTTGGCATGATATACCAATGCTTCTCTCCTAATTTTCTGTTTGCTCATGATTACTTATTTATAATACAAAGGTAAGGGTATTATTTATGAAATATAACTGTAAAAGGATGCAACTTATGACAAATTGCACCCTTTTTGATTTATACCAAAATCTAAATTTACCAGAAAAAACCAACTAAAATTGTGGTTATAATCAGTAAAATTATAGAGAGTATTCTGTAGTTCTTAAACCAAGGCAATGCCTCGAGTTCAATAGTTTCAGCAGTGTATATGGATTTTTTATAAGTGTAATCTGCCACTTTTTGTGCCTCTGGTAATCCAGTGGCTAGACTCACTACCACATGAACAAAAACTGCAATCACAAATAATAAATTGGCCTTTGCCAAGAAATGAAATTCATTCAACGAAGGCACTAAATCTATCGAGGCAGAAACAATCATAAAAATTGCAAATGCACCTCCTGCCATAAGACTGGCAAAAGCACCATGGGCATTGGCTCGTTTCCAAAATAAACCCAATACAAATGCAGCAACCACAGGAGGTGATGTAAAGGCGATCACCAATTGTAAGTAGCCCCATAAAGAATCACTTACTTTCTCAATAAAAGGCACCCAGGCAGAAGCTAAGACTACAAGAACTAGGGTCGCTATTTGACCCACCCTAACCAATTGCTTGGAGGTGAGCTCTGGTTTAAACTGCTTCACAAAATCCATTGTGATTAAGGTAGAAGCTGAGTTAAAGGTAGCAGAAACACTAGACATCATGGCCGCCAACAAACCAGCTACAACCAATCCTAAAATACCTGTTGGTAATAATTTAAACAACAGCACTGGATAAGTCAGGTTAGGACAATCGGATAAATTGACACAAATACCGTCGGCTACAGGATAATTTAATGAAGAAATATCTAAATCATTAAAAAGTAACAACGCCAATACTCCAGGCACAATCATGATGAAAATTACGGGTAACTTTAAAAGACCTGCAAATAAAGCCCCCCATCTTCCGTGGTTGAGGTTTTTTGCTCCCAATACCCTTTGAACCATAAACTGATTGTTGGCCCAAAAATAAAATCCCAATAAGGGCACCCCTGTGAGCAATCCCCACCATGGCATAAAATCGTCATTATTAGGACGCACTAAACTAAATACCTCGCCACTATTGGCAGGTATAAACTTACCTTCTGCCAAGCGGTTGCCAAAATTGACTTCACCGGCAGCAAGCATATTGTCTAGTTGAGACATCATGGCATCCCAACCACCTCCCAGTTCTTCGAAAGCAAAGAAAGTCAATAAACAAGATCCTATAATTAAAAGAACTGCCTGAATAACCTCCGTTTGAATTACAGAGTTTAAACCACCTGGAATGGTATAAGCTGCGGCTGCAACAGCCAGTATAATGATAATAATGGTGGAACTCACCTCTGGAAATAACAACTTCAAAACTATACTACCCACATACAAACCAGCAGCGGTGTCTACCATTACATTTCCAAGAATCGTAATAAAAGAAAAATAATACCTGGACTTTTTATCGTACCTGCGTTCTAAAAACTCAGGCATGGTGTACACTCCAGACCTAAGATAAAAAGGCAAAAAGAATATGGCAAAGAAAATAAGTACTACCACTGCGTACCATTCATAATTGTACACATTTATATTGGTCTGAAAAGCATCAGAAGCCAAACCTACCAAAGTAGAACTAGAAATATTGGCAGAAAATAATGCAATACCTACTATAGGCCATGTCATGGTTCTACCCCCAAGAAAATAGTCCTCGGAACTACTGCGTTTAGATTTAGAGATTCCATAAATTACTATTCCTAAAAGATAAATTAGTATTACCGCAATATCTAGCGTAGCTAATCCATTCATAAAATTTGATTGCTTTTAAAAACATTAAAAGCCAATAAGCTTTTTTGTTTATTTATTAGTTGAATTCCAAATATATTAAGAAAATGTTAATTCAGTGAAATAAAAGCTTGTTTATAGCAAAAAACTCCAGCCAATAAAATTAAAATCATTGATTCTTTAAAAATGCAATATTGCGTTTAAAACCTTCATACTTTGTCCTTTTAACAGCAGATTTCTTAAAAATCTGCGAAAAAACCTCATGGGTAATTTCTTCCCAATCTTTCTTGGTGTTTTCAATTACTCTAGCGTCTGGATTAAATAAAGGCTCACTATGTGCTTTTGAAAAGCGGTTCCAAGGACAGACATCTTGGCAAATATCACAGCCAAATGCCCAATCTTGAAACTGGCCAGAAACCTCTTTTGGAATGGCCTCTTTTAATTCAATGGTGAAATATGAAATACATTTAGAGCCGTCTACTTCATAAGGAGTAATGGCCTTTGTAGGACAGGCGTCTATACAAGCGGTACAACTGCCGCAGTGATCTGAACTAATAGGATCTTGAGGTAAATCTATATCGAGAACCAGTTCTGCTATAAAATAAAATGACCCTACCTTTTGGGTCAATAAATTGCTGTTTTTACCAATCCATCCCAGTCCGCTTTTTGCAGCCCATGCTTTTTCTAAGATTGGTGCGGAATCTACAAAAGCCCTCCCTTCAATTTGGCCCAATTGGGCCGACACCCGATCCATTAAAGACTTTAATTTATCTTTAATTACATGATGGTAATCCTGTCCATATGCATACTTGGCTATTTGATACGAATCTAAGGACTGCTTTTGTCCCGGAAAGTAGTTATACAAAAGACTCACCACTGACTTGGCTCCAGGGACCAACTTGGTGGGATCCAATCGCTTGTCAAAATGGTTTTCCATATAATCCATTTTTCCATGCTTGGCTTCTTTAAGCCACTTTTCTAAACGAGGGGCTTCTTCTTCTAGAAAGCCTGCTGTAGAGATCCCACAAGAAATAAACCCAAGATTTGCCGCTTCTCTCTTAAAAAGCTGGGCGTTATCTTGCTGTATATGATCTGAACTAGTCATTTAACTGATACGTTTAAGATCTAATTTAGAAAAAACACAGTAATACAGATTAAAACTCCCACTAAAACAAACCGCCTTGTTCCGGAGCCTTGGTTCGCCCTAAATGTGCATAAGCTTCTGACGTTACCTCCCTTCCTCTTGGAGTGCGCATAATAAAACCCTGCTGAATTAGAAATGGCTCGTAAACCTCCTCAATGGTCTCAGCACTCTCAGAGACTGCCGTCGCTAAAGTGGTAATTCCAACAGGACCCCCTTTGAACTTATCAATCAGAGTGGTCAGTATTTTATTGTCCATTTCATCTAATCCATGGGCGTCTACATGGAGCGCACCTAAACCAAATTGAGCAATTTCTAAATCTATTTTACCATTCCCTTTAATTTGAGCAAAATCCCTTACCCTTCTGAGTAAAGCATTACAAATCCTAGGAGTTCCCCTACTCCTACCAGCAATTTCAATGGCAGCTTCATTTGTAATAGGCACCTTCAGTATTTCTGCTGAGCGAATAACAATAGTGGAGAGTAATTCAGTAGAATAATACTGAAGACGGCTTTGAATACCAAATCGAGCGCGCATGGGTGCGGTGAGCAAACCCGAGCGCGTGGTAGCGCCAATTAAAGTAAAAGGATTTAAATGAATCTGAACAGAACGGGCATTTGGACCGCTCTCAATCATAATATCAATCTTGTAATCTTCCATAGCAGAATACAGATATTCTTCTACTATAGGACTTAAGCGGTGAATTTCATCTATAAAAAGTACATCTCTTGCTTCTAAATTGGTCAATAAACCGGCTAAATCACCAGGTTTGTCTAAGACAGGCCCAGAGGTGATTTTAATCCCTACGCCAAGTTCATTGGCAAGTATGTGGGCTAAAGTTGTTTTCCCTAGTCCTGGAGGGCCGTGAAAAAGGGTGTGGTCTAAAGCTTCTTCTCTTAAATTTGCCGCCTTAACAAAAATACTTAAATTCTCAAGCACCTGTTCTTGACCAGTAAAATCATTAAAACTCAATGGTCTCAACGCCTTTTCAATGTCAAGAGATTCTGGCGTTAGATGATCAGATGTAGGATCTAAGTGTTCATTCATAAGGTCTAAAAAAGTCTAAATATCTAATTAAAATTAGCAAACCAGTGATTAATTCATATTCATCACTTGTAAAGATAAGATTTAAAAAGCAGTGACAACAGCCTATTTTAAAAGCTTTTTTCTCAGCACGGATGTTCCTGAAAATTCCAACAGGTCTATTCTTGGTAACCCATAAAGATCTAGTTGACTTTCCTCTTTAGAAAAATAGGTTAGATGAGATAAAATATGAAGGTCTAATTTAGATTTTCCTGAAGCGTGCACACTGGCCTCACCAATTGAAAGGTCTATAGCATCTAATTGAGAGGCACCGTCAAAAGAAGCCGTTAAAAAAGCTGCAGTACCACCCCACTTTAAAGAAGCCTTATCCCCCATATTAAGTTGCGCAGTGTTAGTAACATCTCCATAGATAGTTGCAGTAGACCGATCTGTCATATGCATCGCAAAAGAACTAAAAGATCCATTAATATTGACAAAAGATTTTTCCTCACCAGACACACTAAAACTTGGAACTGTCCCAGCAACAGCTACTGTGGCGTTACCAGAAAGGGAAAGCTGTGTTTTTTTAAAACGTTGGTCCAATGTAAGCCCCAATTCACCGGAAGAAACAACAACACTATCCAAAGCTGGTGTATATAAAGTAATATCTAATTGTTTACTCGCCGTGATTTGATAATAGGTGCTAATGTATAAAACACTATCAGTAACCTTAAATTTGAATACAGGAGGTAAATTGTCGTCTGCAATCATAGATACTCCTGTTGAGTCAGAAGCAACTATATTTAACTTGAGATCATTATTCAACACTATTGCATTAAATGCATCTAAGGGTGCGTTATAAGGGGCCACAATTCTATTGCCTTTAATCTTGGGTAACTTCTGTGCATGCGCATTAGTAAAACCTATAAAAGACAAAAGGATAAATAAGGTGTAAAAACGAGCAAATTGCTTCATAAAATGGGGCTATTAATAATGATATTTCACTGCATTAAATTAATAAAAAATGAGTGAAGTAAGCAGTAATACAGTTATAGAATCAAAAAAAAGCCCCAACTAGATGTTAGGGCTCTATTATTCAAGCAAAAAAGCTTAAAATTTTTAGTGATAATACTAAGCTTAATGATGTAGTTGTTCTTCATCAGGACCCATAGGTACTGTTTGAGGCACAAAATCTTGCTCAGGTATCACATAGTTACCTTCCTTATCTGTTTTGGAATAATCATATGCCCAACGATGAACTTCTGGAATAGCACCTGGCCAGTTTCCATGAATATGCTCAACAGGAGTTGTCCATTCTAAGGTATTGGATTTCCATGGGTTTTGTTCTGCTTTCTTACCGTAGAACATACTACTGATAAAATTATAGACAAAAACCAATTGTGCAGCAGCAGTAATGATTGCGAATACTGTAATCAGTACTTGAACATTGGTTAGTTCGTCGAACATTGGAAAAGCAGTGTTCTCGTAGTATCTTCTTGGAACTCCAGCCATTCCAACGAAGTGCATTGGAAAGAATACGCCGTATGCACCTACTGCAGTGACCCAGAAATGTACATACCCTAAATTCTTGTTCATCATTCTACCAAACATCTTAGGGAACCAATGGTACACCCCGGCAAATAATCCGTAAAGTGCAGATATTCCCATAACGAGATGGAAATGCGCTACCACAAAGTACGTATCGTGTACGTTAATATCCAAGGTAGAATCTCCCAAGATAATACCTGTTAAACCACCTGTAATAAATGTAGAAACCAATCCAATTGAAAATAACATGCCAGGGTTTAATTGCAAATTACCTTTCCAAAGCGTCGTAATGTAGTTAAAAGCTTTAACCGCAGAAGGAATCGCAATTAAAAGCGTTGTAAATGTAAACACAGAACCTAAGAATGGGTTCATACCTGAAACGAACATGTGGTGACCCCATACTATTGTTGATAAGAAGGCAATAGCAATAATAGAAGTAACCATGGCTCTATAACCAAAAATAGGTTTTCTGGCATTCGTAGACATAACCTCAGAGGTAATCCCTAATGCAGGCAACAATACAATATACACCTCCGGGTGACCTAAGAACCAAAAAAGGTGCTCATAAAGTACCGGTGAACCCCCTTGGTAATGCAATACCTCTCCTTGAATAAAAATATCAGATAAAAAGAAAGAAGTACCAAAACTTCTGTCCATGATAAGTAGTAAGGCGGCAGAAAATAAAACAGGAAATGAAATAACACCTATAATAGCTGTTACAAAGAACGCCCATATAGTTAAAGGCAAACGCGTCATAGACATCCCTTTTGTTCTTAAGTTAATGACCGTAACAATATAGTTAAGAGAACCTAATAATGAAGAAGCAATAAAGATGGCCATGGATACCAACCACAAAGTCATTCCCATTCCAGAACCAGGCTGGGCCATTGGAAGGGCACTTAAAGGTGGGTACACCGTCCAACCTGCAGCAGCTGGTCCTGCCTCTACAAAAAGTGACATAATCATGATAAGTGATGAAAGGAAGAACAACCAGTAAGATACCATGTTCAAAAACCCTGAAGCCATATCTCTAGCCCCAATTTGCAATGGAATAAGTAAATTAGAGAAGGTACCACTTAGACCTGCAGTCAATACAAAGAAAACCATGATAGTTCCGTGGATGGTCACTAATGCCAAGTAAATGTCAGCATCCATGACACCGTCTGGAGCCCATTTTCCTAGTAAAGCCTCAAATATGGGAAAACTTTGACCAGGCCATGCAATTTGCATTCTGAATAAAAGAGACATAGCAATTCCAATGAATCCCATAATAAGCCCTGTAATTAAGTACTGCTTAGCGATCATTTTATGATCCTGGCTAAAGATGTACTTGGTTACAAAGGTTTCTTTATGATGATGCCCATGATCTTCGTGATGATCTTCTGAATGTGCGTGTGCGTTTGCAGACATATCTGTAATTTTATTTTTTATTTAGCTATTTTTTTATTGATCTAGTTGGTAACTACTGTTTGAGCAAAAGTTTTTTGTTCGGCCATCCAGGCGTCATATTCTTCTTGAGTCTCCACAATAATCTTCATTTGCATATTGTAATGAGATTTTCCGCAAATTTTATTACACAATAAAATGTAATCAAATTCCCAAGGATCAGAATTAGGCTCACCATTTAAAGCGCGTTCTGCCCTGATGGTATTCGTGCGCTTTACCTTCTCTATTACATCTGGATCCTGCCTCATTTCCTCAGTAGTGTAAATAGGGGTATATGAAAACTGAGTAATCATTCCAGGAACACAATTCATTTGGGCTCTAAAGTGTGGCATATAGGCGGAGTGCAATACATCTTGAGAACGCATTTTAAAGTTGACTTTTCTACCTACAGGTAAATGAAGTTCTTTCACAATCACGTCATCTGAAGCATAACTATCCGATGAATCCAAACCTAAGACATTCACATTGTCTATATCTATTAAACGAACGTTTGCTTCTCCAAGCACATTGTCTTCTCCTGCATAACGAGCCGTCCAATTAAATTGTTGGGCGTATAATTCAACAACTATAGGGTCATCTTGATCATTAATATCCATAATATTCACCCAGCTGTATAATCCCCAAAGAATTAAACCAGCTAACACCACTACAGGAATCATAGTCCAAATAACCTCTAATTTATTATTGTCTGCATAGTATAATGCTTTCTGACCCTTTCTTCCTCTGTATTTGTAAGCAAAGTAATGCAGTAATGCTTGTGTGATGGTTTGAACAATAAAAATGATCACAAAAGAAACCAACATTAAATTATCATAATCTGCGCCATGTGCAGAAGCCGCTTTTGGCAATAATATTTTGGTATACTTGTAAAAACTAAAGATGGTTATTCCGTAGATAAACACCAAGAAAACAAACATAAGGTAACCGTTGTACTTATTATCGTTGTCATTGGCAATCTGAGAAGCATCTTTCTTAATTTGAGACAACTCAAATATTTTGGTCATCTGCCATATGGCTATGGCTACTAAGACTAATACTCCTATGGTTAAAAATGCTGTCATTTTAATATGCTGTTTACGTAAATAATATTAGTAATGAAAGTGCTTACTCTCTTCAATAAATGGGTTGCGTTTTGGGGTAATTGGGGCTTTTGTCAATGCATTAAAGACCGTGTAAATAAACAATCCTGCAAAAAACAATACAGCGCCAATTTCGGGAATACCAATAAACCACTGATCACCAACTGCAGAAGGCATAATGGCATTAAAAATATCTAAATAGTGCCCTGCAAGAATAACAATTCCTGTCATGACAACAAACCAATTTACACGCTTGAAATCACTATTCATTAACAACAGTAGTGGGAAAATAAAGTTCAGAGCTAACATACCAAAGAAAGGCAGGTTATAGTCTTGAATTCTAGTCACGTAATACGTTACTTCTTCAGGTATGTTAGAATACCAAATAAGCATAAACTGTGAGAACCATAAATAAGTCCAGAAAACACTAATACCGAACATAAACTTGGCTAAATCGTGAATATGACTGTCGTTTAACTTGTTCTAATAAACCTTTTGACTTCAGGTAAATGGTCACTAGCGCAATTACAGTAATTCCTGAAACGAACATAGAAGCAAAAATATACCATCCAAAAAGCGTAGAGAACCAGTGTGGGTCAATACTCATAATCCAATCCCAAGACATCATAGATTCAGTCACAAGGTAGAATACTAGGAATGCTGCAGAAAGTCTAAAATTTTTCACAAAGTTAGTATTGTCGTCTGCTGCATCTTGTGCCAAAGATAATTTTCTAGAATACCATCTGTAAGCGATCCATCCAGATAAAAATATAGCTGCTCTAACTAAAAAGAAGGGTCCGTTTAAGTAACCTGCTTTTCCTTGGATGAGTTTGTCATGTGCCACTACTTCTGGATCCATCCACACAAATAAATGATTCATATGTGCTACTGAGGCTACTAATATTAAAAATACAATGATTCCTCCAGGTAACAAATAAGCCGTTATCCCTTCCATCACTCTAAACAATAAAGGAGACCATCCTGCCTGAGCAGCACGTTGTATGGCATAAAATGCCAACACCCCTAAAGCGATCATAAAGAAAAAGAAAGCTGCCACATAAAGGGCTGCCCAAGGCTTATTCTGTAATTGGTGTAATACATGTTCGTCATGCGCTGCATTGTGATCTTCACTATGTGCTTCTGAGGCGTTTGTATCTGCTGCGTGGGAAGCGTCCGCTAAATGCGCTTCTGTTTCATGAGCATCTGAAGACACGGCGTGATCAGTCACAGAAGCATGATCCTCGTCATGAGTTTCTACGGCTTCATGTGAAACGGCGTGATCTTCTGTTGCGTGTGCATCTCCATGGCCGTCTGCCTGAGCAGCCACTATAGCTTTGGCTTCTGCTACATTAGATGGAGCAGACATGAATCCAATAGCAATCCCTATTGCACCCACAGCCATTAGTATAAAAGAAGCGATCTTAAGTCTGTTTGAAAAAGTGTACATACTGTCTGTCTTCGTATTATTTAGTTAGGTCTTGCTTTAATTTTATTACATACTCAGAAACTTGCCAACGCTCTTCAATATTTAATTGACCTGCATAAGACCCCATTGAGTTTAATCCGTAATATATAGTGTGATAAGTACTTCCCTCTGTGATATTTCTAGCAGCGTCTGCATAAGATGGAACTCCTAAAATTTTCTCTCTAGACACTAAGGTTCCATTACCATCTCCCTTTTTACCATGACAGATTGCACAATACACGTCATATAACGCTTTACCTTCACTGAGATTCTCTTCGTAAAGAGCGGCGTCTAGTGGACTTTTTTGAACGCGAGCCAGTTCTTTATCCTCGAGATTATTTTCAAATTCATAAGGCAACCAACCCCTGTGAATAGTATTTTCCACAGGCAAACCTGCTCCCATATTAGAAGGTAAGAAGTCTACTTCTTGGTAGGTTTCATAACCTACAGATTCATACATATTTGGCATGTACTGGTAGTTTCTGCTGTTCTTGTCCGAACAAGAAGCCAAAACTATCATAGATGCAAGGGCCAAAAAAGAA
This sequence comes from Flavobacteriaceae bacterium, assembly GCA_018401115.1. GTDB lineage: Bacteria > Bacteroidota > Bacteroidia > Flavobacteriales > Flavobacteriaceae > MAG-120531. The sequence continues at coordinate 970,626 of JAGYKX010000005.1, forward strand.
TATTTTAAATCACTCATAATATTTTGCAATCTACTTTTGGGAAACTTTTATTTCTACTGCGCCGGTCTCTGCCAATAAGGCATGAAGATCTGCTTCGTTATCATGGATTTCAATTTCCATTAGGAAAAGGTCATCTGTAGTTCTAACATCTGGGTTTTCTGCTTTTTTGAATGGCCACAACCTACTTCTCATATAAAAAGTAATTACCATTAAGTGGGCCGCAAAAAACACCGTAAGCTCAAACATAATAGGCACAAAAGCAGGTAGGTTTTCTAAATAAGAAAAGCTAGGCTTACCTCCTATGTCTTGAGGCCAATCCTCAATCATAATATAATTCATCATTGTAATGGAAACTGCCAAACCTACCAAGCCATACATAAATGCGGTAATGGCTAATCTAGTTGGGGCTAAACCCATAGCCTTATCTAGTCCGTGAACTGGAAAAGGACAATACACTTCTTCTATATGATGCTTTGCAGCTTTTACTTTCTTAACGGCCAACATAAGCACGTCGTCATCATTGTAAAGCGCCTGAATAACTTTATTTGCCATACTATTGATCCTTTTTAGATTTAGACACTAATGGAGTTACCTCATAAAGTGGTTTTCCAGCATCTCTTAATTTCTTATACTTTTCTCCAGAAGATTTCAATATAGTTTTCACTTCTGCCTGTGCAATTACCGGGAAGGTTCTGGCATACAAAAGGAATAAAACAAAGAAGAATCCAATGGTTCCTATGAAAATTCCAATATCTACAAAAGTAGGAGAGAACATGGTCCATGAAGAGGGCAAGTAATCTCTGTGAAGAGAGGTTACTATAATTACAAAACGCTCAAACCACATACCAATATTTACCACAATAGAAATCCCAAAAGAGAACATAATAGAGGTTCTAAGCCTTTTAGACCACATGAATTGTGGAGAGAAGACATTACAGGTCATCATAGCCCAATATGCCCAAGCATAAGGTCCGGTAGCCCTGTTTAAGAAAGCATACTGCTCATACTCTACTCCAGAGTACCATGCCATAAACAGCTCCGTAATGTAAGCACAACCAACTATAGAACCCGTAATCATGATCACAATATTCATAAGCTCAATATGCTGAACCGTAATATAAGCTTCTAAGTTAGACACCTTTCTCATAATAATAAGAAGCGTGTTTACCATCGCAAAACCAGAGAAAATAGCTCCTGCCACAAAGTAAGGAGGGAAAATCGTGGTATGCCATCCTGGGATTACCGAAGTGGCAAAGTCAAAAGATACAATTGTGTGAACAGAAAGTACTAAAGGTGTCGCTAAACCAGCTAATACCAACGACACTTCTTCAAAACGCTGCCAATCTTTTGCGCGACCTGACCAACCAAAACTCAATAGACTGTATATCTTCTTCTGAAAAGGCTTTACTGCTCTATCACGAATCATGGCAAAATCTGGCAATAAACCGGTCCACCAGAATACCAATGAAACAGATAAATAAGTAGAGATCGCAAATACATCCCAAAGTAATGGAGAGTTAAAGTTTACCCATAAAGATCCAAATTGGTTAGGGATTGGGAGTACCCAATATGCCAACCATGGACGTCCCATGTGTATGATAGGAAACAAACCAGCTTGAATCACTGAGAAAATAGTCATGGCCTCTGCAGAACGGTTAATAGCCATACGCCATTTTTGTCTAAAGAGCAATAACACTGCTGATATTAAGGTACCGGCATGGCCAATTCCTACCCACCAAACAAAGTTGGTAATATCCCAGGCCCAACCTACTGTCTTATTAAGACCCCAGGTTCCAATCCCTGTAGAGACGGTGTATATAATACAACCCAATCCCCATAAAAATGCTACTAGAGCAATTGAAAATGCGATCCACCATTGTTTGTTTGCAGTACCCTCAACAGGAGCTACAATGTCTAAAGTTACATCGTGGTAACCTTTGTCTCCAACAACAAGTGGTTTTCGTATAGGTGCTTCGTAATGCGACGCCATAATTTATAGTATAGTTATGTTCCTTTATTGTGTGTTATGCTTCTGTTGTATTACGTACTTTCACGTGATAGAATACATTAGGTTTAGTCCCAACGTGCTCTAATAGATGATACATACGGTCACTTTCTTTAAGTTCAGATACTTTAGACTGCTTGTCATTAACGTCTCCGAATACCATTGCACCGTTTCCACATGCTGCAGAACAAGCGGTTTGGAATTCTCCGTCTTTAATTTCACGACCATCTCTCTTCGCGTCTAGAATAGTCTTTTGTGTTTTTTGAATACACATAGAACATTTTTCCATAACTCCACGAGAACGTACATTTACATCTGGATTCACCACCATTTTACCAAGGTCATTATTCATGTGATAGTCAAACTCGTCATTGTTGTTGTACAAGAACCAGTTAAAACGTCTCACTTTATAAGGACAGTTATTAGCACAATAACGTGTTCCTACACAACGGTTATACGCCATATGATTTTGACCTTGTCTAGAGTGCGATGTTGCAGCTACAGGACAAACTGTCTCGCATGGTGCATGATTACAGTGCTGACACATTACTGGCTGGAAAGCCACTTGAGGATTGGCTGACGGATCTTCTAATTCTCCAAAACCTCCTAGTGAACCATTGTCTCCAGTTAGTCCGTCAAAATTATCTTTCTTCACATTATCTCCTTCAAAAGTGTCTTCTGAAGAGTAATATCTGTCAATACGCAACCAGTGCATATCTCTAGATTTTCTAATCTCCTCTTTACCTACTACAGGAACATTGTTCTCTGCATGACATGCAATAACACAAGCCCCACATCCAGTACAGGCATTTAGATCAATAGACAGGTTAAAATGATGTCCTATAGATCTGTCAAATGAATCCCATAAGTCTACAGAAGTAGCTTCTACTTCTTGGTGATCTAAAGACACCATAGGTTGTGGATTCCAATATTTAGCGTCTTTAGTATTAAAGACCTCTAAGGTAGTTTCCTTAATAATGTCTCCACGCCCCATTAGCGTTTTGTGTAACTGAACACAAGCAAACTCGTGCATGCCAGGCTCTTTAGATACGGAAACTTCCTGTGTTTTTGAAAAATCATTGTACAAAGCAAAAGCATTCACCCCTACTTGCATTTCTTCTTTTAAGCCTGTTGTCTTTCCATAACCTAAGGCCAAACCAATAGTTCCCGGTGCCTGACCGGGTTGAATAATTACCGGCACATTTGAAAGTGTGGTACCATTTACCGTTAGACTGATATAACTGCCATCTAAACCTCCATTGGCTACATTTTCATTAACAAGACCTAAACTAGCCGCGTCTGATTTGGAAACGGTAGCGTAATTATCCCAAGAAACCCTTGTAATAGGATCTGGAAATTCTTGCAACCATGGGTTGTTGGCCTCTTGACCATCTCCCATACCAGTTTTAGCATACAAAACCAACTCCATTGCAGGAGCATTAGCCGCTTTAAGCGCTTTTAACTGTGCAGAAGCACCTTGAGTTGCAAGCATTTGGGTTGCAGTTGAAGTACCTACAAACACACCGTCATGAAGGGCTTTGTTCCATACAGCGCCATCTAAAAGTTTCGCTTCCCAGTGGGTCTTTATATAATCGTAATAAGTACCTTCTATTCCAGCCCACTTCATTAGTGCCGTCTGGAATTGTCTGGTGTCGAATAATTCTTTTATAGTAGGTTGTGTAAGGCTATAATGACCTTTCTTAACCGCCACATCTCCCCAAGATTCTAAATAGTGAGTCGCAGCTCCAACCCATTGAACAGATGCAGTAGTTTCATTAGGCATGGTAGAAAAAGCTACCGTAGTACCTACATTTGAAAGCGCAGATTTAAATTCAGCTGCATTAGGTAAGCTATATACAGGATTAACCCCATCTACAACCAGCAAGCCAACTTGACCCGCAGCCATATCTGCAATTAAAGACTGTACAGCCTTGTCATTTCCTTGGCGTACATATCTCGGTGCTGCTACATCGAAGGCAACACTTTCTATAAAAGCATTTAGACGCAACACTAAAGATTGTGCTTCAACACTATCAATACCTGTCAATACCACAGCTTTATTACCAGCCTTAACAACGGCTTTAGCAGCTGCTTTAACGGCAGCCATTATATTTTCAGGAAGTGCTACAGAGGTAGCTCCTGTTGTTACAATTTCATATAGCGCAGCCAAAGCTTGAGCTTGCTGTGCTGAGTTAGAAGGTACTCTTTTGTCTGCAGCAGCACCTGAAAGCGTCATATTAGACTCAAACTGGTAGTGTTGTGACATTTGGTGAGCACTTGGAATTCTGCCTTTAGCATAACCTCCGTCAAAACCACCACCTTGCCAATCACCTAAGAAATCTGCACCAAAAGATACAATCACAGTAGCTTTTTCTAAATGGTAATCTGCCAAAGCTCTTTCGCCTGTAGCTGCTTCAAAAGCGTCCAGTGCTGCAGACTCAGAAATAGCGTCATAAACCACATGAGAAAACTGATCCTGACCTTGTGCAAATTCAGCCACTAATTTAGACATGCTTGGACTTGCGTAAGTAGGTGTTAAAAAAACCACCTTTTTCCCACTAGTCTTAGCAGCATCTAGCGCAGTAGTAACCGCAGCATCTAGATCTGACCAATCAGCAGGAGCTCCGTTAAATAAAGGTCCTTGCAAACGAGCACTGTCATATAATGACAACACAGAGGCTTGAACCCTTGCATTGGCCGTTCCTTTTACTTGAGCATCTTTATTATTCTCTACCTTAATAGGCCTTCCTTCTCTTGTCTTTACAAGAATAGAAGCAAAGTCGTAACCATTTGCAATAGTTGTCGCATAAAAATTAGCTACACCAGGGATAATTTGTTCCGGCTGAACTACATAAGGGATAGACTTTATAACGGGACCTTCACAAGCAGCCAATGAAGCTGCTGCAGTACTAAATCCTACATACTTCAAGAAATCTCTCCTATTGGTATTGGAAGTAGCTAGGGTTTGCTTGTCAGATAAAAATTCCCCAGTAGGGATTTGCTCTACAAACTCGTTTTGTTTTAGCGTCTCAATCATGGCGTCGTTAGCAGAAAGCTCTGCTTCACTTTTCCAGTATTTTTTGTTTGATGACATAATATTATCTATGTAATTAGCTTCTTTTTTTCTAAATCTAAATTTCTAGTAGTGACACTTACCACATTCTAAACCACCCATTTGAGCAGCAGTAAGTTTATCTACGCCGTACTTCTGAGAAAGTGCCTCGTGAATCTTATCGTAGTAAGCATTCCCTTCTACTTTCACATTAGTCTCTCTGTGGCAGTCAATACACCAACCCATAGTCAATGGACTGTACTGATACATAATCTCCATTTCTTCTACAGGACCGTGACAGGTCTGACAAGCTACACCTGCCACAGAAACATGCTGCGAATGATTGAAATAAGCAAAGTCTGGAAGGTTGTGGATTCTTACCCACTCTACAGGCTGGCTTTCACCAGTGTATTTTTGATTTTCTTCATCCCATCCAACCGCTTTATATAATTTTTTAATCTCTTTGGTATAGAACTCATTAGTGTAACCATTCGCCAAATCTTCTTGAGATGGGCCTTCTGGATTACCCTTGTACTCATAAATTGATTTGTGGCAATTCATACACACATTCAAAGAAGGTATCCCTGAATGCTTAGACACTCTTGCAGACGAGTGACAGTAAGTACATTCAATCTTGTTGTCTCCAGCGTGAATTTTATGAGAATAATGTATGGGCTGTACCGGAGCGTAACCTTGATCTACCCCAACTTGCATTAGGAAACCGTAAACATAATATGCACTTGAAAGCAATAAGAAGATTACAGTAACCAAGACCAAAAATTGGTTTTTAGCAAAAGCCAACCAAATTGGCATACGTGCCTCTTTCTCTTCCTTCTCATAAACAACACCATTGGCTTCAGCAATACTTCTCAGCGTTTTATTGACCAAGAAAAGCATCATAACCAACAAGCCAAACACCAACATTAATGCACCAAGAATCACTTCATTTGAAATTCCTGAGGCAGCTACTGGAGCCGCTGCAGTGGTAGCTGCAGTTGCAGCAGCTGGAGCAGGTGCAGGTGCGTCTGTGTAAGCGAGAATATTGTCAATATCTTCATTACTCAAAGTAGGAAAAGCAGTCATTGCTGCCTGGTTGTACTCATTGTAAATGGCTAAAGCACGCTCGTCGCCCGCTTTAATTAAGCTGTTGTTGTTTTTAATCCAAGCGTACAACCATTCTTTATCACCCTCGTACTTAGCCGTAACTCCCGCAAGAGCAGGACCCGTCATTTTCCTATTCAAGGCATGACATGCAGCACAGTTTTGATTGAATAATTGCTTCCCTTTAACAGGGTCACCAGCGGGCTGGTCTTGAGCAGAAAGATTTTGAGGGATCAGTGTTAAAGCCACTAGAAACAAGCCTAGGAATGAAGAAACGAGATTGCGGTATGTCACCTTTTTCATATTATTAGATATTGTAATCTTCAGGTTTGGCACGATTTTTACTGATGAATGAAAAAAAGTAATTATCGGCACAATAAATTTGGACACAAAAATACGACATAGAACTTATTTTATTAAGCCAATTCTATGTAGATTTTACTAATTTATAATCATTCTAAATAAGATTTTTTTTTTAGCTTTGATTTGTAATAAGTTACCTTTGAAAAACACTTTTTCGTGAAACAAAATGAAACACAAAACCTTTTATATCCTTCCGTTTCTAGTTCTTTATACTGGATTTTCTTTAGCACAAGAAATATCCATTAAAGTAGAAACAGATAGCCTTATTTTAACTGATTCTGAAAAACATACAGCGCTTTTAGAGGCATTTATTAGCTACCAAAAAGGAAGGGGAGATTATCGCATTCAGATCTACTCAGGTCCACTAGACCAAACAGAAGAACTTTTAAAAAATCTGGATGAAAGTTTTTCAGAATGGCCCAGGAGTATTGATTTTGAATCTCCTAGTTTCAGGCTGAGAATCGGGACTTTCAAAACGAGACTTGAAGCGGAGAAAAACCTTATTGCAGTGCGCAAAAAATACCCTGCTGCCGTACTTTTAAAACCACAGATATTAAAAAATAACTAGGTTTAAACTTTTGAGTTAAGACTATAAAAAAAGAGCCTTTGAAGGCTCTTTTTTTTTTGTGCATCAGCCGTGAGGCCGGCCATATTATTTTAATTTCTTTTTAACCGCTACTTCTTGGAAGGCTTCTACAATGTCTAATTCTCTAATGTCGTTGTAATTCTTCACCTGAAGCCCACAGTCATAGCCTTTGGCTACTTCTTTAGCGTCGTCTTTGAAACGTTTTAAAGAAGACAGTGTTCCGGTATAAATAACGACACCATCTCTAATTAAACGAATATTTGAATTTCTAAAAATTTTACCTGTCAGCACCATACAACCCGCAATAGTTCCCACCTTAGAAATTTTAAAGGTCTCTCTAATCTCTGCCGTACCTGTAATCTCTTCTTTCATCTCTGGAGACAACATACCCTCCATGGCATCTTTGAGCTCATTAATAGCGTCGTAGATAATAGAGTACATTCTAATGTCAATTTCTTCCTTATCTGCTATAGACCTAGCGTTCCCCGTTGGACGAACGTTAAATCCAATAATAATCGCATCTGAGGCAGAGGCCAATAAGACGTCGGACTCTGTGATAGGTCCTACCCCTTTATGGATAATATTTACTTGTATCTCATCTGTAGAAAGTTTTTGGAACGAATCTGTCAATGCCTCTACGGAACCATCTACATCTCCTTTTAAGATCACATTTAACTCCTTGAAATCTCCAAGTGCAATACGCCTTCCTATCTCATCTAAGGTAATGTGACGCTGTGTTCTAACAGATTGCTCTCTCATTAATTGAGAACGCTTTGTCGCAATTTGCTTGGCTTCGCGTTCGTCTTCGAAAACATTGAATTTATCTCCTGCTTGTGGCGCACCATCTAATCCCAATACAGATATTGGCGTAGAAGGTCCAGCCTCCATAATATTTTGTCCGCGCTCATCTTGCATGGCTTTTACTTTTCCACTACAAGTTCCCGCTAGTAAATAATCTCCAATTCTAAGGGTACCCGCCTGAACCAATACAGTAGACACATAACCCCTTCCTTTGTCTAGGAAAGCCTCTACTACTGTACCTACAGCGCGTTTTTCAGGGTTGGCTTTTAATTCTAAAAGCTCTGCTTCTAGCAGGACTTTTTCTAAAAGCTCTTTAATACCCAATCCTGTTTTAGCAGAAATATCGTGGGATTGTATTTTACCTCCCCAGTCTTCTACCAATAAATTCATCTGAGCCAGTCCTTCTTTAATCTTATCTGGATTTGCAGCAGGTCTATCTATTTTATTAATCGCAAATACAATAGGTACACCAGCAGCTTGTGCATGGCTAATAGCCTCTTTTGTCTGCGGCATAATGTCGTCGTCCGCGGCTACAACAATAATAGCAATATCTGTCAATTGAGCACCACGAGCACGCATGGCCGTAAAGGCCTCGTGACCTGGCGTGTCTAAGAAAGCAATTTTCTGACCACCCTCTAAAGTTACCCCGTAGGCACCAATATGCTGTGTAATTCCCCCACTTTCGCCGGCAATCACATTTTCTTTTCTAATATAATCTAAGAGCGACGTTTTACCGTGATCTACGTGACCCATTACTGTAACTATTGGTGCTCTAGACACCAAATCTTCTGCAGTGTCTTCTACCTCAACAATAGCCTCTTCAATATCTGCAGTCACAAACTCTACTTGGTATCCGAATTCTTCTGCTACTATAGAAAGGGTTTCTGCGTCTAAACGTTGGTTCATGGTAACCATAATACCAAGAGACATACAGGCAGAGATAATCTGAGTGGTAGAAACATCCATCATGGTAGCTACTTCATTTGCCGTGACAAACTCAGTCACCTTGAGGATTTTGCTTTCTAATTCTTGCTGTTCTAGGTCTTTTTCCGTTTGCTCCCTGTGAGACTCACGTTTGTCTCTTCGGTACTTAGCACCTTTTCCTTTTTTGGATTTCCCCTGTAATTTCTCCAGGGTTTCTCGTACTTGTTTTTGTACTTCCTCTTCTGTTGGCTCTACTTTTGGTACAGTATTAAATCGTTGGCCTGCCACAGCTTTCCCTCTTGGCCCTGTCCCTCTCTGTCTAGGTGCGGCTGTAGCTGCTGCGCCAGAACCTCCAGAAGGAGATACTATTCTTTTACGTCTTTTCTTATTGTCGTCATTGCTAGAAGAAGCAACAGGTTTTTTCTTTGGCTTGTTAAACTGAGACAAATCTATTTTGTCTCCCATAATTTTAGGCCCACTTAATTTCTTATACTGTGTAGCAATAGATCCCGTAGGCTGCTCTGCTTCTGACAATGGCTTAGCAGCTGGCGTTTCTTCTTTAGCCACTACAGTCTCCTCTTTTTCAGTCGTTTCTTTTAGTGGTGCTTCTTTTAATGGTACTTTTTCTGTTGTTTTGGCTGCTGGTGCAGCCGATACTATCTTAAGCCCAGCTGCTTTTGGCGCAGCTGCCTTAATGACTTCTTGTTTTGGCGCTGCCTTGGGTGCTGCTTCTTTAGGAGCAACAGGTGTCTCATTTACAGCCTCTGGAGCAGGAGTCTCTTTGGTTGTTGGAGCGTTTAAATCAATTTTACCTACCCTAGTTGGCCCACTAAGAGATCCTTTCGCTTTAACCACCTCGGTGGCTCTTGCTTCTTTAGCCAAACGCTTTTCTTCTTGCTCTTTTTCAAGTTCAATTCTAATAGCCTCCTTTTCTTTTCTCTTTTCTTCACCCACTTCCTTGGAAGCAACTTTCTTGCTCTTATCCGTTTGGAACTGGTCTAAAAGAACCTGATGCACTTCTTCCGATATTTTGGTAGTAGGCCTTGCCTCAATAGCATGCCCATTAGCCGCTAGGTAGTCTACCGCTCTATCCAGTGAAATGTTTAATTCTCTTAGGACTTTATTAAGCCTAATGGTTGCATTCTCTGCCATAAAAAAAATTTGTGCTTACTAGTATTTTTCTGCTAATATAAATAATGAAATAGGTTCAAGGATGAAATCCTTTAATTATTTGTGTATTACCTACTGCTTAATTTTCTAATTCTTCTTTTAGAATTCTAACAACATCTAAAATTGTCTCCTCTTCTAAATCTGTTCTCTTTGCTAAATCTTCTACATCTTGTTCCAACACTGATCTCGCTGTATCCAAACCGATCTTAGACAATTCTGCAATAATCCATGCATCTATTTCATCAGAGAATTCTGTCAATTCAACATCTTCCTCTACCCCTTCTCTAAAAACATCTATTTCATATCCAGTCAATTGACCAGCCAATCTAATATTATGACCGCCACGACCAATAGCCTTGGAAACTTCCTCTGGCTTTAGGTAGACTTGAGCAGTCATTTTTTCGTCGTCTAACTTTACAGAAGAAACCCTGGCTGGACTCAAAGCCCTAGTTACCAATAAAGTAGGGTTGTTCGTCCAATTAATTACATCTATATTCTCGTTGCCCAATTCTTTGACAATCCCATGAATTCTGGATCCTTTCATTCCTACACAGGCACCCACTGGATCTATACGATCGTCATAAGAATCTACCGCAACTTTAGCTTTTTCTCCTGGAATTCGAACTGCCTTTTTAATGGTAATTAAACCGTCAAAAACCTCTGGTATTTCCTGAAAGAATAGTTGTTCTAAGAATAGTGGTGAAGTCCTACTCATAATTATGGCAGGCTTGTTTCCTTTTAACTCTACACTTTCAATAATCCCCCTAACATTGTCGCCTTTTCTAAAGAAATCTGCTGGTATTTGCTTGTCTTTTGGGAGGATAATTTCATTTCCTTCGTCGTCCAATAAAATAATTGCCTGATGTCTAATATGGTGTACCTCAGCAGTGTATATCTCCCCTTCTAGGTCCTTAAATTGTTTGTAAATCGTGGTGTTGTCATGCTCGTGAATCTTGGCTATTAAATTTTGACGCAACGCCAAAATAGCCCTTCTCCCCAAGTCAATTAACTTCACCTCTTCTGAAACATCTTCTCCCACTTCAAAATCTGGCTCAATCTTTCTAGCTTCAGTAATAGATATCTCCTCATTTGGATCCATCACATCTATATCTTCTACTACCACTCTGTTTCTCCAAATCTCTAAATCCCCTTTGTCTGGGTTAATGATAATATCAAAATTGTCATCTGATCCAAATTTCTTTTTCAAAGCACTTCTAAAAACCTCTTCTAAAATGGCCATTAGGGTTACTCTGTCAATAAACTTGTCATCTTTAAATTCTGAGAAAGATTCAATAAGCGCAATATTTTCCATCTTGCTATCTATTAAAATTTAAGGTTTACTTTTGCTTCTTTAATATCTGTAAAAGCAATTTCTTGCTCTTTAGTAACGGTTACTTTACCCTTACCTATTGGTTTGGGCTCTCTGGCTTTCCACTGTAATTTAATTCCGTGATCTAGGATTTCTATGAGATTCCCCTCTACCGTTTCATTTTCAGTGCGAACCGTCAGAGAACGGTTCAGGTTTTTTTTGTATTGCCTAGGCATTACTAATGGAGCTGTGGCACCTGCAGAGGCTACGTCCAATCCAAAATCTATGGTTTCTCTATCCAAGTTGTGCTCAATAGCACGACTCACATTCATGCAATCTTGAAGTGTCACACCAGAATCTCCATCTAATACCACGGAGATTTTTTTGTCTGTTGTAATCTTAAAATCTATTAAAAACAGGGATGGATTTTCTTCCAAAGCTGTGTCTAATAAGGTCCTTACTTCTTTTTCGAACATAGATTTATGGGTAATAAAAGAGGGGACTTTTGGTCCCCTCTTATTCCTTTATCATTTAATCGCCACAAATATACAATATTTTAGGCATTATACAATAAAAAACCCAAAGCGAAAACTTTGGGTTTTTGTTGGTCTACTAGGACTCGAACCTAGAACGACTGGACCAAAACCAGCTGTGTTGCCAATTACACCATAGACCACTACCGTATAAGAGGCTGCAAATTTAAAACAAAGTTTGTATTATCAAAACAAAACTTTTCTTTTTTTTAGAATACCCTTAATGCATGGCAACTACACCGATCTATAAAGTATTAAATCTACTTTTTAAGTCAGGAAAAGCTGTTAAAGCTTTCAAAATTTAAAGCTCGCATAAACATATAAATTAGTAATTTCGCTCTGTTACAAAAAACAAGCACATGTTTTCAAAAGATTTTGACCTTTGGGACCGCCGTTTGGGGTGGGCAGTTTTCTTTATATCACTCATTACTTATACCTTAACAGTTGAACCTACCGGTAGCTTTTGGGATGCAGGTGAATATATTGCTACTGCAGCCAAACTTCAAATTGGGCATCCGCCGGGGGCGCCTTTACTTCAAATGATCGGTGCGTTTTTTGCCATGTTTGCCTTGGAGCCCACGCAGATCGCGAGAATGGTGAATTATGTTTCTGGTGTATCTTCTGCATTTACTATTTTGTTTATGTTTTGGACCATTACCAATTTACTCAGGAAATTGATAGGCAAATCAGCTGAATTGTCAAATTCACAAGCCATAGCTGTGTTAGGCAGTGGTGTGGTGGGGTCATTGGCATTTACTTTTTCTGATAGTTTTTGGTTCAATGCCGTTGAAACAGAAGTTTACGCTATGGCCAGTTTAATCATGGCAGTACTGCTCTGGCTGGGACTGAAATGGACCGACAACTTAGATAACGAAAGGGGAGATAAATGGCTTGTGCTCATCTCTTTTATCGTGGGACTTACCTTTGGGATTCAATTCATGGGCTTTCTAGCCATCCCTTCCATTGGCTTACTTTATTACTTTAAAAAATACAAAACCACCACCATAAAAAACTTTCTCTTGGCCAATATTGCAGTGGTTGGGATTCTAATGCTGGTCTATAAGTTTTCCCTCACCTATGTGCTCAAAGCGTTTGGTTGGTCTGAAGTGTTTTTTGTAAACACCTTTGGACTGCCTTTCAATTCTGGCTCTATTATCATGTCAGCAGCTTTTATAGCTGCTTTCTACTACGCTTTAAAGTTTACGAGGTCCAAGCAAATGATTGGTGCTAATACGATTGTGCTCTCTCTAATGTTTTTAATTTTAGGCTTTTCGTCTTGGCTTATGCTACCTATTCGGGCAAACGCAGGAGTGATTATTAACGAAAATGATCCTTCAGATGCTCGTTCCCTATTGGCTTACTACAACAGAGAACAATATCCTGGCGTAGACAGTCCAGTGTATGGCGCCTACTACTCCAACGCGTATAGCACTGCCAGTATTGAAAAAGACGACAAACCAAAATACGAAAAAGATTACACCACGGGTAAATATGTTATTGTCAATCATTTTGAAGGAGCGCTTCAAGGGTCAGATCCTGCACATGAAGGCTTTTTACCCAGAATGTGGAGTGAGCAAAACGCTGAAAACTACATGCGTTATTTTGGGCCATTAAAATTCAGAATTAAAAGAAATTATCTGAGCAATAAAGAATTGACAACTACGGTAGGGCAATTTAAAAATGGCTTAGAAAAAGGAGAAATTGACGTAGAACAATATATCACTTTCTTGAGAGAATTCAGAGATTATATAGACGTAATCCCACCCAGCCTAATGGATAACATAAATTATATGTTTTCTTTTCAATTTAATTATATGTACTGGCGCTATTTCATGTGGAATTTCACAGGTAAACAAGACGACATTCAAGGACGTTATGACAACCATGGAAACTGGCTCAGCGGCATTTCTTTTATAGACAGTCCTAGAGTCGGAAGCCAAGAGAATTTACCCGCAGACCTTTTAAACAATAAAGGAAGAAATACTTATTATTTCTTACCCCTTATTCTTGGTGTTATTGGAATTTTATTTCAATTTAAAAAAGACAAGAAACAATTTTGGACCTTGTTTGTGTTTTTCATGTTTACTGGGCTAGCCATTCAATTTTATACCAATCCTTCCATTTTTCAACCCAGGGAACGGGACTACTCTTTGGTAGGATCATTTTACATATTCGCACTTTGGATTGGACTGGGCGTTTATGGACTCTTTAACGAATTATCCTCTTTCACCAAAAAAACTTGGCTTTCTCCAGTTGTGGTGGGATTGTGTTTTTTAGCAGTGCCAGCTCTTATGGGATTTCAAAACTGGGACGATCACGACAGATCCAATAGAAAGACCGCGCAGAGTACTGCTAAAGCTTATTTAAATTCCACGCAAAAAGACAGTGGAGCTATTTTATTTACTATTGGAGACAACGACACCTTTCCCCTTTGGTATGCTCAAGAAATTGAGGGGTACAGAACAGATGTCAGGGTTATAAACACCAGCTTATTCGCTACAGATTGGTATATAGATCAAATGAAAAGAAAGGCCTATGAAAGTGATCCCATTCCTTCTAAACTCACCCATGACTTGTACCACTACGGAAATAGAGATGCCATTTACTTCCAAGAAGTGACAGATAAAAGATGGGATATTAAGGACTTTATTAGTTGGGTGGGCAGTGACAAACCACAAACAAAATTTAAATATCTTTTGGAAGCACAAGGCGCAGACTTGAGCCAGTATTCTGAAAGCAACTTAGATATAGTGTACTACCCTACAAATAAAATCAGGGTTCCTGTAAACAAAGAAAATGTATTGGCTAGTGGCTTGGTGAAAGCAAAAGACAGCGCACTAATTGTAGATTATATAGACATTGATCTTCCCAAGTCTGCACTTCCTAAAAACAGGTTGCTCATGTTAGATCTTTTGGCTCATAATGATTGGAAAAGACCTCTCTACTTTTCAGGAGGAAGTTTCGAAGATGGAGAATATCTTTGGATGAAAGACTACCTTCAATTAGACGGTTTGGCCTATAAGCTAGTACCCATTAAAACAACATACGAAAGTGTTTTTGAGATGGGAAGGATAGACACAGACACTATGACAGAAATTGTCAAAAGCTGGGAATGGGGCAACTCAGGAGATCCCGAAGTGTATATTGACACCCAAACAAGGATTCAGGGGCTTTCATTTAGAAGCAACATTGCCAGACTAACAGAAACCCTAATTGGAGAAAATAAATTGAGTAAAGCCAAGGAAATTTTAGATATTGGCATGAAAAATATGCCAGTAAAAGGTTTTGACTACTACAACTTTGTGGTGCCATTTATAGAAGGTTATTACGCTGTAGGGGCTCCTAAAGAAGCGAGGGGTATTTTTCGAGAACTCAAAAATATCTATCAAGACCACCTGAATTATTATGTCAAAATGGACATTAGTGATCAGTATAACAGCATTCAGAACATTATTGAAAACCTAGAGGGTTACCGAAGAATCCTAGACGTGCTGTCTACAGGAGACCGTCCAGAGATCACTTTAGAAGAAAGGCGTGAATTCGAGCTGTTTATGGATAAGTTCTCTCATTTCTATGAGGGAATGGAAGAAGATAATAACCGCTTCGAACCAGAGAACTCCAACGAAACCATTCCATTAGATAGTTCGCTAGAATAACAATGTGTTGTAGTGATCTGAAATTTTGGGGAATTATACGTATTCTTCTATAATACCCATAAGGGTTACAGCGTCTTGCTCTCCGCTCTGACGCCAAACCATCTCACCACCTTTATACACCATAAGTGTAGGTAATGTAGTGACCCTTAAGGCGTCTGCTAAATCTTTGTTTTTGTCTGTGTCTATCTTAATGACTTTACCCTTGTCTCCAATAGCAGCGGCTACACTCCTAAGCACTTCGTGCATAGACTGAGAAGCTTCATCCCAGTCTGCATAAAAATCTATGAGAACTGGAATATTTAAGTCTATTAATTCGCCAAATTTTGACATAGCATTTTTTTATAATGAAATCAAATGTAATAAAAAAACCTAAAAAACCACTTAAACTGCTTTTTTTAGGGTAATCACAGTGATTTCTGGCCAGATACCCACCCTTCCAGGGTAACCTAAAAACCCAAAACCTCTGTTGACATTTATGTACTGTCCTAATTCCTCATAAATACCGGCCCATTGTTTGTACCGCCATTTTACAGGACTCCATTTGATCCATCCTGGAATCTCAATTCCAAATTGCATTCCGTGGGTGTGACCACTCAAGGTTAAATGAAAATGCTGGGCATGAGGAATAACTTCTGCCTCCCAATGGGAAGGGTCGTGTGACAATAATATCTTAAAATCGTTTTCTTGTATCTCAGCAATGGCTTTATTGAGGTCTCCTGCTTTCTTAAATCCTCCTTTTCCCCAATTTTCAACCCCTATAATGGCTATTTTCTCCCCGTTCCTTTCAATGTATTTGTGCTCATTCAAAAGAAGTTGAAAGCCCATATCTTGTTGAATTTCTTTGAGCCTATTTAGATTGGCCTCCTTAGCTTCTGGAGAAGACCATGAAACATAATCTCCGTAATCATGGTTGCCCAACACAGAAAAAACACCGTCTTTGGCTTTCAACTTTGAAAAACTAGACATCCATGGTTCCATCTCACTGGCCGTATTATTGACCAGATCTCCTGTAAAAAAAAGTACATCTGACTGCTGTTGATTAATAAGGTCAATCCCGTAGGCTATTTTCTCCGGATTGTCAAAACTACCCGAGTGAATGTCTGAAATCTGGCTCATCTTATAGCCGTCAAAAGCCTCAGGCAAATCTTCAAAAGTCAGTATGTATTCAAGCACTTTATAACGGTATTTACCCCTAAACATTCCATAGAGTAAGGCCCCAAAAGGCAGGGCGGCAATTCCAAGGGCTAAGGCACTAATAAAGCGTCTTCTTGAGGGTACAACTACAGGTCGCTCCCAATTAAACAACTTCACTATCCCGGCCCACATAAATCTAAAAACGTCTTCAAATATCAAAAAAGTTACTACAGCCAAACTAAATAAAAACCAACTACCTACCAGTCCCATTGCGTAGGACTTATAAGGATTAGACACCCTGAATTCCGTGGAAGAAAAAGCAAAATGAAAGAGAAAAAATGCGAGTACTAAAATGGCTGATATTACATAGAAACCTGAGAATAATGAGCTTCTAAAAGTGGTTTTAAAGGCGTAGTAGCAGTACCAAGCAAAACCCAAATAAAAAATTACAAAGAACAACCAACGCATATATTTTTTTTACAAAGATAAGATTTTAGTAGGGACTTTCTAAGAGGAGTAAAACGTCTTTAACCCTATCTTCCTGGGTCGTAAACCTATGGGTGTCTGACAGAAGTGCAACACTATGCATAGACACATTGGGCGAATGGTCCAATACTTTTTCTGCGGCCACACCAGACATATGAATGACTTTAAAGCCTGCTTTCTTAAAAACAAGTGCATTTTGAGCATTTAGCCCACCACCAGGTATGATTTCTACCGCGGTTCGCATTTCTTTTAAAGCCTTTAATTGGTTCAATCCATCCTCAGCTTTAGAAGCAGATCCAGAGGTCAATAAGCTATGTACCCCTATTTTAGATAATTCCAAGAGGGTATTTTTCGGATCTAAAACCCAATCAAAAGCCCTATGAAAAGTGAACTTCATTCCAGCTGCTGCTGCAACTAAAGCAGCGGTTCTCGTGGAGTCTAAGCGACCGTCTGGCTGCAAAACGCCAGAAACAACACCTTCAAAACCGATTTTCTTACATTGGGCAATGTCTTCAAGCATACTTTTAAACTCTCCAGATGTATAGGAGAAATCACCTTCTCTTGGACGAATCAAAACCCTAGTGGGTACTGAAATGAGCTTCACATACTCTTTTAATAAACCTATAGAAGGAGTAAGCCCTCCTAGGGCCAAGCCAGTACAAAACTCAATTCTATGAGCGCCTGCACGTTGCGCGGCTAAAGCTGAGTCTAATGAATTACAACAAACTTCTAAAATCATAATTGATACAAATATAAGCGAAACGTTTCCATTAAAATCTGTATTTTTAAATCCACAAATAAAACGAAATGAGATACCTATATATTATTTTGGGATGTGCCGCATTTATTGGTCTTATTAAATATTGGATTCCCATGGTAGACCGTATCATTCTATGGATAGAAAAATTGTGGTCTAAATTGTTTCGTTCCTAAATCTACCGACCCAATGCAAAGAAGAAAATTTCTCCAAACTGCCGGACTAAGTGCTACAGCAATAGTTACCCAGCCACTACTAGCCAAAGAACACAAAAGAGCACTCAAGCGCAATGTGGCCATAAAGCCACTAACCTTATGTACTTGGAATTTTCATCGTGCTAGCGCTAAATCCTGGGAGGTAATCTCCAGTGGTGGAACTGCCCTAGACGCCGTAGAACAAGGGGTTATGGTAGAGGAATCTGATTTGTCCAATCAAACCGTAGGAAAAGGCGGGAGACCAGACAGGGATGGAGAGGTAACCCTAGACGCTTGCATAATGGACTCCAATGGAAACTGCGGTTCGGTGGTTTATTTACAAAACATCGCCCACCCCATTCAAGTCGCTAGAAAAGTGATGGAAGAAACTCCGCACGTTTTGTTAGCAGGAAAAGGAGCAGAACAATTTGCTTATGAAATGGGATTCAAAAAAGAAAATTTACTCACTCCCCAATCAAAGGCAGAATGGGAAGCCTGGAAAATTACTTCGCAATACAAACCGATTATAAATATTGAAAATCATGATACGATCGGTATGCTAGCTATAGATAAAAACGGAGACATAGCAGGAGCTTGCACCACCTCTGGCATGGCATATAAAATGGCGGGGCGCGTAGGAGATTCTCCCATTATTGGCGCTGGACTTTTTATAGACAATGAAATTGGAGGTGCTACTGCTACAGGAGTGGGAGAAGAGGTTATGAAAACAGTTGGAAGCTTCTTAATTGTAGAACTCATGAGGCAAGGCATGAGCCCACAAGAAGCCTGTGAGGAAGCCGTAAATCGCATTGTGAAAAAAAATCCTGAATACGCTAATTTTCAAGTGGGCTTTATCGCTGTAAACAAGGCTGGAGAAACGGGAGCTTATTGCATTCAACCAGGATTCTCATACAGTTATTATGACCAGAACGGCCAAGAAAACAGACCAGCTGCGTCCCATCTTTAATGGAACAATCTGTAAGTCAAAATACCTAATAATCAAGGACTTAACATTTACAGTCCCCTTTAATTATTTTAAGAATGTCAAAAAAAAGACTTTTCCTTTTAGACGCTTATGCCTTAATATTCAGAGGCTATTACGCGCTGATTAAAAATCCAAGAATTAATTCAAAAGGAGAAGACACCTCTGCCATCATGGGATTTATGAATTCCTTATTCGATGTAATAAAAAGAGAGCAACCAGACCATTTAGCAGTATGTTTTGACAAAGGCGGGAGCAGTGAGCGCACCGAATTATTTCCCGAATACAAAGCCAACAGGGCAGAAACACCAGACGCCATTAGACTCGCAGTGCCTTACATTCAAGAAATCTTGCGAGCCATGCATATACCCGTAGTTGTTTTAGAAGGCTTAGAAGCAGACGACATTATTGGTACCCTGGCCAAACAGGCAGAAAAAGAGGACTACCAGGTGTTTATGGTCACCCCTGACAAAGACTTTGGCCAATTGGTATCTGAGAACATTTTTATGTACCGACCCGCGAGAATGGGAAATGGAATTGAAATATGGGGGATTCCAGAGATTCAAAAAAGATTTGGCGTAGAAAGACCTGAGCAAGTTATAGATTACTTAGGTATGATGGGAGACGCCAGTGACAATATACCAGGACTTCCTGGCGTAGGAGAAAAAACAGCCAAAAAGTTTTTGGCAGATTTTGGGAGTATAGAAAACCTTTTGGCCAACACAGATAAGCTCAAAGGTAAAATGAAAGAAAAAGTGTCTGAAAACGCAGCACTTGGTTTACTGTCAAAAAAATTAGCCACCATTAATATTCATTGCGATGTTACTTTTAATGCAGCTGCCTATGAGCTCAGTACACCAGATAGCGAAAAGGTTCAAGCCATTTTTGAGAAACTGGAATTTAGACGGCTAACCGAGCAATTCTTAAGGTTGTTTTTCGCGCCCAAAGAAACCTTCAGTACTCCAGAAGCCAACACACCTAAAAAAGCAGAAGCAACTACTGCAGGAAGTGGACAATTTGGGCTTTTTGACAGCGCAGAAAACAGCTCAGATGGTGGACAAATATTCTCCTCAAGAAAAACCATAAATGAGGTTTCCCACCACTACCAATTGGTAGGTCCTGGCTTAGGTATGAAACTATTTGCCCAAAAAATATTACAACAATCTCAGGTGTGTTTTAACACTGAAACAACCAGCTTAGACCCTTTAGAAGCGAGCCTTGTAGGTATATCATTTAGCTGGGAAGCCCATAAAGGATTCTACATATCCCTTCCTGAAGAACAGGGAGAAACAAGTGAAATCTTATCTGAACTCAAAGCATTTTTCCAACACGAAGGCATTGAAAAGATAGGGAAAAACCTCAAATATGATCTTAAAATACTCCACCGTTATGGCATTGAAGTAAAAGGCCCATGTTTTGACACTATGTTGGCCCATTACCTCATCAATCCAGACATGAGGCACAACCTAAGTGTTCTTAGCGAAACTTATTTAAACTATACGCCTATAGCCATTGAAGCATTAATAGGCAAAGGCAAGCAAAAAATAAGCATGCGGGAAGTGCCGTTGGAACAGCAAGTAAACTACGCAGTAGAAGAAGCAGATCTTTGTTTTCAGTTGGCCCAACAATTCAAAACAGAATTGGCCGCTGCGGGAAATGAATCCCTCTTTACAGACATGGAAGCGCCCTTGCTAAGGGTATTGGCAGGGATGGAATTAGAAGGAATTAATCTAGATGTAGCCTTTTTAAAAGAACTATCTGTTACTTTAGACAAGGATATTCTACAATTAGAAAAAGACATTTACGAAGCCGCAGGAGAAACCTTTAATATTGCTTCTCCCAAACAATTGGGGGACATACTATTTGGAAAGATGCAATTGGTAGAAAAACCAAAAAAAACCAAGACAGGGCAATACTCTACTGCAGAAGATGTACTGTCTTATTTGGCCAAAGAACACAAAATAATTGCCGATGTTCTGGAATACCGAGGGCTAGCTAAACTAAAAAGCACTTATGTAGACGCACTTCCGCTGCAAGTGTCTACACGAACAAGAAGAGTGCATACGGACTATATGCAAACCGTAGCAGCCACTGGAAGATTGAGTAGTAACAACCCAAATTTACAGAACATCCCCATTAGAACAGAAAGGGGAAAACAAATCAGAAAAGCCTTTATTCCAAGAAACCAAGAGCATTTACTGCTGGCTGCAGATTACTCACAGATAGAATTGAGGATCATAGCAGCACTCAGTGAAGAAGACAATATGATCGCAGCCTTTAAAGAAGGTGCAGACATTCATGCCGCCACAGCAGCAAAAGTATTTAACGTACCCCTAGAGTCAGTCAGTAGGGAACAAAGGAGCCATGCCAAGACGGTGAATTTTGGTATTATCTATGGGGTGTCTGCCTTTGGACTCAGCAATCAAACAGATTTGAGTAGGGCAGAATCCAAAGCACTCATAGACACCTATTATGAAAGCTACCCTAAGCTCAAGGCTTATATGAACAATCAAGTGAATTTCGCTAGAGAAAATGGCTATGTAGAAACGGTACTAGGACGCAGAAGGTATCTCAAAGACATTAATGCCAACAATGCTATTGTAAGGGGTGCCGCGGAACGAAATGCCGTAAACGCTCCTATTCAGGGAAGTGCTGCAGATATTATAAAGTTGGCTATGATTGCAGTTCAAAAGGCACTAGACCAACAAAAGTTACGCACAAGAATGCTCCTACAAGTACATGATGAATTGGTCTTTGACGTGTACAAACCAGAGCTAGAACAAGTCAAAGGACTCGTTAAATCTGCCATGGAAAACGCATTTACACTCACCGTACCTTTAGACGTAGAATTAGGGGTAGGCGAAAACTGGCTAGAAGCTCATTAAAACAGTGGCCAAACTCAGGCTAACTAAGTCTGCGTTTATGATACATCATTTACCTGGCAAATCTGTAGGTAGCCTTGATTAGAAAAGTATTATCTAGTTTTTGATTTAAGATCTGGTCTCTCAGGCTGTACCCCAACCTATCCATTGGATTAGCAAAGCCTGTAGCGCCTTGTGACCAAACCAAAAAGAGTTCAGATCCGGGAATATACTCCCATCGCATGACAAGATTAGACCTAAATTGGATAAAAGAAAAGTCGGGATCTGAAAAAGAAAAATCAGTAGTGCCATTGCGATCTTGATCAATCAAATACTGGCCATTTTCTTTAGTGATCTGCTGTTGATCGTACCAAGCTACTCTGTAGTCCAAACGCTTGGCTGCTGCATTAGTTACATAGTTAAAATCTGAATAGACGCCATTGGCAATAAAAGGTTGGCCGTAGTACTGAAGGGTGAGGTTTGGATTAATCGTATAATTCAAACGCATAGAAGTCACAAAAGAGGTCTGATCAATCGCTGCTGTAATATAATAAGGAAGGCTATTGGCCAAACCCTGAGTTACATACTGTGTTCTAGAAGGGTTTACCTCATACTCTAACGCCAAAGACATACTCAAAGCATCTAAAGGTTGGTAGGTAAGATCTAGCCCATAACGGTCCAAAGAGAAATTATTGTCCTTAGCCTGACTCTTTACAAATCCAGCACCAACAGCCAATTTTTTACGATCGTCTGATCCTACAGAGAAAAACATAAAATTCTCCTCTGAAAAACGCCACCTAGGCCCTCCCCTTAAAAACGCGTTGATGTTAATTAAAGGTTTATGGGTAAGCCCCATTTCGAAATTCCAATTATTGATAAAATTAACTTCACCCCTGAAATCGTATTGAAGGCGGTTGTTATTGCCTTGAAAATCATACGTACTACTTTGAGAAAAACGAAGGGTCGCACTCCTATACCAACTGCTAGGATCTAAAAACTGGGCCCTTAAATTAGCAAACTGTCTAATGAGATCCGTCTCTCTTAAAAAACCCACATCATTGAGCTCTAATTCAGGAGAGCGCCAATTCCCCCCCATACTGTATTGCCAAACACCGGCACCTTTGCCAAAAACCAACTTACCACCGGTTCCAGACAAACTGGTTTTTTCAGGATCTACACTCAGATGCGTAGCGTCTGAACGCTGAAACATATGGACAATACTTTCTTGGGTTTCCCTAATAGCCTCAGGAGTTCCCTGCACCCTTGAGCCAATCACATTACCCTCAATATAATAGGTCCGGTCCTTCCATTGGTGCAAAAAATCTATACCTCCCGTATAAGCTGCCTTGTGTAAAGAAACCGCCAATGGATCTGATTGTCTGTTGGTCGCTGTAAAAATAGCGCCTAAGAAAGACATGCGATTGTTAAAATCTTTCTGTGCACGACCCACCAAATAATTCGTCATAGGCTCCACCAAAGTCTCCGATCTTTGTCCATTAAAGTCAGATTCCGCATACATCCCATTGGTCACACTCTCTAAAATACCTAGAGACCAACCGTTTTTAGTCTTACCAGAAAACTTAGCAGCCCCAAGAATAGTGGTGTTATTAGGCCTATTAATATGGCCCCCTTCGGGCGCCGATGCCCCCAACTGTGGGCTCCTCCCAATTCTCCTAGAATAAAAAAGGTTGTCGTTCCCATTAGCAAATCTAAAATCAAAGATGTTTTTATTTTCTATAAAAAAGGGTCTTTGTTCTCTAAAAAATATCTGAAATCCATCTAAAGCAATCGCGCCTGGATCTGCTTCTACTTGACCAAAATCAGGATTTACTGTAAGGTCTAAAGTAAGGTCATTGGTAATACCAATTTTAGCGTCCAACCCTAGGTTGAGTTTAGGATCTTTACCATCTCTGTAAGGATTGCCCTTTTGGGCTTGATAAGTATCGTATTGGCCCACTGTAAAGGGCTGTATCTCTAACTGTCTTTGCGGCTCAATGTCAATCAGACCTCTTAAAGTACCAAATTCACTCACCATACCAGCAGCATTTTGAGGAATTCTATCCCAAGCAGAGCGTTCTTGCGCTCTAAACAACATCCTAGAGAGTTGTAGGCCCCAAAACTGCTCCTTGGCATTTCCAAATTTTAATTGGCTAAAGGGTATTTTCATTTCTGCGGTCCAACCTAGGCTGTCAATATTTGTGGCCACATACCAGATGGGGTTCCATGAGTCGTCCCAATTATTGCCATTCTCAGAAACAAACTCATCCCCTTTCACTCCAGCGGCAGTAACAGAAAAAGCAAATGCCGTTCTTTTGTCTAAATAACTATCCAATATAAAAGCCACTCGGTCACCCTGAAAACCATCGCGTCTTGAAAGACGCTTTTCAATTTTATCTGGTTCAGTGTCAAAACAACGCACCGCAACGTAAAGGTATTTAGAATCATAGGCAATTTTAAATTGTGTTTCTTGAGCAGGGGAAGTATTCTCATCGGGCATTTGCTCAATAAAATCTCCTGTCCACGTAACAATATCCCAGATAGGTTCTTTAATTAGTCCATCTATATCAGGGACTTCGTTTAAAGGTAACCGCTGGGTAACATAAGTTTTTTGGTCGTATTTAGAGGGTAAAAGCACCTGAGAAACTAAAGCTCCTTCCTGTGAAAAAACAGAGAAATTAACTAGAAAAAAAAGTGCAAATAAGTATTTAAGGGGCATAAAAACAGGGTAGATTAAGCGGTAAAAATACCCCCCTGAATTGTAATAGGAGCAGGCAACAAGAGTTTTAACATTTCCTTAAGAGTGTGAAAAACAAAAAAAATGAACTATTTGTAAAAATAATCAAAAAACAGCATTTGGAATTCAACTAATTAGTTGTACATTTGCAGCCCGATTATCGGGATTATAGTGTTTAATCAATAAAAATATTAGTGTGGACACATTAAGTTACAAAACTGTTTCAGCTAACAAAGCTACAGTTAACAAACAGTGGGTACTGGTAGATGCAGAAGGACAAACTTTAGGACGTTTGGCTTCTAAAATAGCTATTATGCTTAGAGGTAAAAACAAACCTAACTACACCCCTCACGTAGATTGTGGGGACAATGTAATAGTTGTAAATGCAGAGAAAGTTACCATGACTGGTAATAAGATGCAGACTAAAACTTACATAAGACACACTGGTTTTCCAGGGGGTCAGCGTTCTCTAACTGCTAGTGAATTATTAGCAAAGAAACCAATTGGTCTTGTAGAGAAAGCAGTAAAAGGGATGTTGCCTAAAAACAAATTGGGTGCTGATCTTTTCAGAAACTTAAAAGTATACGAAGGTACAGCGCACGGTCAAGAGGCACAAAAACCTGTAGTAATAAACTTAGAATCATTTTAGCGATGGAAGTAATTCACAAAATAGGAAGAAGAAAAACAGCGGTTGCTCGTGTATACCTTACACCAGGAAACGGTAAAGTTACGATCAACAAAAGAGATCTAGAGAACTACTTTCCAACAGCTACCTTGCAGTACAAAGTGCAACAGCCTTTCACACTGACAGGAACAGAAGGAACTTATGACGTAAAAGTAAATGTATATGGTGGTGGTATCACTGGCCAAGCAGAAGCAGTACGTTTAGCGATCTCTAGAGCCTTGTGTGACATTGACGCTGAAAACAGATTGACACTGAAACCTGAAGGCCTCTTAACTAGAGACCCAAGAATGGTAGAGCGTAAGAAATTCGGACAGAAGAAAGCCCGTAAGAAATTCCAATTCTCTAAACGTTAATCGTTTATACTATAAATTCAAGGCCTTATTCGTAAGGCCTTTATATGTTCTTAAAAGTATCCTCCCATCTTGGGAGGTCTTTATTATAAATAAGTTGTTATCTGGATAGACCAGAAACTAGTTTAGCATCTAAATGCTGCTTTGTAGCATTGCTAATCCAACAGAAAGTAAACTAAGTAAAAAATGGCAAACAAAATTGAAGTTAAAGACCTATTAGAGGCTGGGGTGCATTTCGGTCACCTTACAAGAAAATGGAATCCAAGTATGGCTCCTTACATCTACATGGAGCGTAATGGGATTCACGTAATTAACCTTTACAAAACTGCTGCTAAAATTGAAGAAGCTAACGAAGCATTAAAGAAAATTGCTGCCTCTGGTAGAAAAATTCTTTTCGTAGCAACCAAAAAACAAGCAAAAGACATTGTGGCTGAAAAAGCGGCTAATGTAAATATGCCTTACATCACAGAAAGATGGCCAGGCGGAATGTTAACTAACTTTGTGACTATTAGAAAAGCTGTTAAAAAAATGGCTACTATTGATCGCATGAAAAAAGACGGTACCTTTTTAACCCTTTCTAAGAAAGAACGTTTACAGGTAGATCGTTTAAGAGCAAAATTAGAGAAAAACTTAGGGTCTATCTCAGACATGACTCGTTTACCAGGGGCGCTATTTATTGTAGACACCATGAGAGAGCACATTGCCGTGAAAGAAGCTTTAAAGCTTAACATTCCTATCTTTGCTATGGTAGATACCAACTCTGATCCAAAACAAATAGACTACGTGATTCCATCTAACGATGACGCATCTAAATCTATCGAAGCTATCTTAAGTCATGTTACCGGTGCTGTTGCAGAAGGTTTGTCTGAAAGAAAATCAGAAAAAACTGCAGAAAAAGAAGGTGCATCTGAAGCAAAAGAAGCAGCCCCAAAAGCTGAAGCAGCTCCAAAAACTGAGGCAGCTCCAAAAACTGAAGCAGCTCCAAAAACTGAGGCAGCTCCTGCAGAAGACTTAAACAGCAAAACTGTTGCTGAATTAAAAGAAATGGCCACTGCAAAAGGAGTTGAAGGTATTTCTAGCATGAAAAAAGCAGATTTAGTAGCTGCATTAAGTTAATATAAAGTAAATCTAAACAACATGGCAAATATTACTGCTGCAGAAGTAAACAAATTAAGACAAACTACCGGTGCCGGTATGATGGACTGTAAGAAAGCCCTAGTAGAAGCTGAGGGTAACTTTGATACAGCTATTGAAATATTACGTAAAAAAGGACAAAAAGTAGCTGCCAATAGAGCAGACAGAGAGTCTAGTGAAGGTGCTGCAATTGCAGTGTTAAATTCAGACAACACTCAAGGGATTGCTATTTCTTTAAACTGTGAAACTGACTTCGTTGCTAAAAATGACTCTTTCGTTGCATTAGCCACTGAATTAGCTTCTTTAGCCCTTAATTTTGACACCAAAGAGGCTTTTCTAGCTTCAGATTTTAACGGAATGTCTGTTCAGGATAAATTAACTGAGCAAACAGGGGTTATAGGAGAGAAAATTGAAATTGGTGGATTTGAAAAATTAAGTGCTGCATTTGTAGGTAGCTATATCCATGCAGGTAACAAAATTGCTACTTTAGTAGGATTATCTGCTGCACCAGCTGGAGCAGATATAATTGCTAAAGACGTAGCAATGCAGGCTGCTGCAATGAACCCTGTAGCCCTAAATGAAGCAGGTGTAGACCAATCTATCATTGACAAAGAAATTGAGATTGCAAAAGATCAATTACGTCAAGAAGGAAAGCCAGAGGCTATGTTAGACAATATTGCCAAAGGAAAAATCACGAGATTTATGAAAGACAACACTCTAGTAAATCAAGATTTTATTAAAGATTCAAAAATGAGTGTGGCACAGTATGTGAAAACTGCTAACGCTTCTCTTGAAGTAGTTTCTTTTGCGCGTGTAGCCTTAGGATAATCTCTACTCAGATAAGTTTAAAAACCCGCGTTCTCCGAACGCGGGTTTTTTTTTGAATCACATTCCATACTTAATCGCTATGCCTAAATAAATTTGATTATTTTTGTGAAACGAAATTCCTCAAACAAATGCCATACAAAAGAATTTTATTGAAATTAAGTGGAGAAGCCCTCATGGGTGATAAGCAATACGGAATAGATCCAAAGCGTATTGCAGATTACGCTCAAGAGATCAAAGCTGTTGTAGAAAAAGGCATAGAAGTAGCCATTGTGATTGGTGGTGGCAATATTTTTAGAGGATTGGCAGCAGCGAGCAACGGAATGGATCGGGTTCAAGGAGATCATATGGGCATGCTTGCCACTATCATAAACGGATTAGCCCTACAAAGTGCTTTGGAAGAAATAGCCGTACAAACACGCCTACAATCAGCCATTCAAATCAATGAAGTAGCAGAACCTTTTATCAGAAGACGCGCCATGAGACACTTAGAGAAAGGGCGTGTTGTTATTTTCGGAGGAGGTACTGGAAATCCATATTTTACCACAGATTCTGCAGCCGTACTTAGGGCTATTGAAATAGAGGCAGACGTTATTATAAAAGGTACGCGTGTAGATGGTATTTACACTGCAGATCCAGAAAAAGACGTAAATGCCACTAAATTTGACAAAATTTCTTTCAATGAAGTACTGTCAAAAGGGCTAAAAGTAATGGATACTACTGCATTTACCTTGAGTCAAGAAAATGAACTTCCGATCATTGTATTTGACATGAACAAAAAAGGAAACCTTTTAAAAATTGTTTCTGGAGAAGCTATAGGAACAGTTGTAAACTTATAAAAACATCGCTTTAAAGATGAATGAAGAAGTAGATTTTGTATTAGACAGTGCCAAAGAAAACATGGACAAAGCCATGGCGCATTTAGAAAAATCATTTGCCAAAATTAGGGCTGGAAAAGCAAGTCCTATTATGCTGTCTACCGTTAAGGTGAATTATTATGGGTCCCCTACGCCACTCTCACAAGTAGCTAATGTAAACACCACAGATGCTAGAACTATTTCGGTACAACCTTGGGAGAAGAATATGCTTCAAGAAATTGAAAAAGCCATTACAAACGCTAATTTAGGCTTTAATCCTATGAATAATGGTGACCTAATCATTATAAACGTCCCACCATTGACAGAGGAACGAAGAAGGGATTTGGTCAAACAAGCCAAAGCAGAAGCAGAAGACGCCAAGATTGGAGTTAGAAACGCTAGACAGGAAGCCAATAAAGAAATTAAAGCACTAGAACTCCCCGAAGACGTAGCTAAAGATGCTGAGGCTTCTGTACAAGAGTTGACCAACAAATTCAGCAAAAAAATTGAAGAACTGCTCACCGTAAAAGAAGCAGAAATCATGAAGGTGTAAGGCCTTTATTAAAAAAACCTCATGATAGGATTCAGTACCCGAAACTTTTGGGCTACCACTGCTAGAATTATTCTTAGAAATAGGATCACTATCCTTATTGGGGTATTTCTCTTCACTACTTTCATGGCCATGCAATGGAAGAACATGCGTTTTTCCAATACAGAAGCCAACTTACTTCCAGACAACCACCCTGTAAACCTAGCCTATAAAGACTTTGTTTCACGCTTTGGTGAAGAGGGCAACATTATAGCCATTGCCATAAAGGACAGCGCATTATTTGAGCTGAATAATTTTAAAAAATGGAATAGATTAAGCAAACAATTGGCAGCATTCCCCGAGGTTATTGCCGTACTTTCCACAGACAACTTAAAGCTTTTAGAGCGATCGGAAACAGAGGGAAAGTTTGTTTTTTCTCCTTTTAAAGGAAGTCAGGCTAAAGATCAGAAAAGTTTAGACAAACACCTACAAGACCTTTATCAAAACCAGCCTTTTTATGACCAATTGCTCTTTAACAAAGAGACCGGCACATTGAGAACACTGGTCTATTTAGACAAGGAGATCATCAATACTTCTGTTAGAAAAGACTTTGTCCTTAGAGACCTCAAAATACTCTTAAAAGACTTCGAAGAAGACAGTGGATTAGTTCCTCATATTTCAGGCATGCCTTACATTAGGACTATGAATGCCCAAAGTATTATTGACGAAATTGGGTTATTCATATTAGGCGCCCTTGGGGTTACCTCTATTATATTTTTCTTCTTTTTCAGAAGTGTTAGGGCCACAATAATTTCCATGGCAGTGGTTATTATTGGAGTGATGTGGTCCTTTGGGGTATTGGGATTACTTGAATATGAAATCACGGTGCTTACCGCATTAATTCCTCCTTTAATCATTGTAATAGGAATTCCAAATTGTATTTTCCTCATCAACAAATACCAACAAGAAGCCCAGAAACACGGTAATAAAGCACTCTCTTTGCAGCGTGTTATTGCTAAAATTGGAAACGCCACTCTAATGACCAATGTAACGACCGCTGCTGGATTTGCTACTTTTATCATTACAGAGAGCACCCTGTTAAAAGAGTTTGGAATTGTTGCTTCTATTAACATCATTGGAATATTTATTCTCTCCTTACTCATCATTCCCATCGTTTACTCATTCATGTCTATGCCTAAAGAAAAACACTTAAGGCATTTGAATAAAAAATGGATTGATGGTTTTGTTGGGAGTATGGAAAAAATCGTAAAAGGACACAGAATTGCAGTTTACATTGTGTCTATCTTACTATTGATTACTAGCATTATAGGAATATATCAAATAAAAACTTCTGGAAGTCCTATCGAAGACATGCCAAAGGACAAGGCTTTCTTTAAGGATATACGCTTTTTTGAACAAGAATTCAACGCTATTATGCCCATTGAAATTGTCATAGACACAAAGAGACCCAATGGCGTATTGAGACCAAGCAATCTAAAGCAAATGGACGCTTTAAGTCAGTTCATAGAAGAAACACCGGAGCTTTCAAAACCTATATCGGTAGTGAATTTGGCCAAATACGCCAAACAAGCCTATTACAACAATTTACCTAAATACTACCAACTTCCTACCTCCCAAGAAAGGGGTTTTATTTTATCTGCCGCTCAAGGCGCTAATACCGATCAGGATATACTCAAAAATTTTACAGATTCCACTGGTCAAGTGGCCAGACTTTCTACCGCAATTAAAGATGTAGAGACCGATCAAATGGAACAGGTTGAATTAGACTTGTTAGAAAAAATAGATAAATTATTCCCCAAAGAGCGCTACAATGTAATGCTAACAGGAAAAGCGCTGCTTTTTTTAAAAGGAACAAAATACCTAATTAAAAATCTGATCATGTCATTGGCATTAGCGATCTTTCTGATCGCCTTATTTATGGCCTACCTATTTAGGTCCTTTAGAATGATTGTGATCTCTCTTATTCCTAACCTACTCCCATTACTGATCACTGCAGGAATGATGGGCTTTATTGGGGTACCTATAAAACCTTCTACCATATTAGTATTTAGTATTGCCTTTGGGATATCTGTAGACGACACTATTCACTTTTTAGCCAAATACCGACAAGAACTCATCGCCAATAAATGGCGTATAAAACCTTCCGTTTACGCTGCATTGAAAGAAACAGGCATAAGTATGTTTTACACTTCAATTGTGTTGTTCTTTGGATTTTCTGTTTTTACCATATCTAGCTTTGGCGGAACAATAGCTTTGGGGGGGCTTGTATCTGCTACATTGCTCTTTGCTATGCTATCTAACTTAATCTTATTACCCTCTCTTTTATTGTCTTTAGAAAAGAGTATAGCCAATAAACAGACACTCAAAAAACCTCAAATAGATATTTTACCAAAAGAAAGTGAAACTTAAGTGATTAAACTATCTTTGTCTTTTAACTGAATAGGAATACAAACAACCATGATTACACCGAGAATTAAAACCATTTTACAAGATGTAGCCCCATTGACCAACCTAACGGTTCAAGGATGGGTAAGAAGTTTTAGAAGCAACCGTTTTATTGCCTTAAACGACGGATCTTGTTTGGAAAATTTGCAATGTGTCATAGACTTTAACTCTTTATCAGAAGAACTTATAAAGAAAATCACTGTTGGGACTGCATTAAAAATAACTGGCACACTTCAGGAAAGTGAAGGAAAAGGCCAACGTGTGGAAATTCAAGCAACTGAAGTAGTAATTTTAGGCGTATCTGATCCAGAAACATATCCTATTCAACCCAAAAAACACTCTCTTGAATTTTTGAGACAAAACGCACACCTCAGAGTAAGAACCAATACATTTAGTGCTATTATGCGCGTTAGATCTGCACTGTCGTTTGCCGTACACCAATACTTTAGGAGCCAAGATTTTAACTACGTTCACACGCCTATTGTCACTGGGTCAGATGCTGAAGGTGCAGGAGAAATGTTCCGCGTTAGCACCTTAGACGCGAAAAATCCACCTTTAGATACTAATGGTGCTATAGACTATCGTGAAGATTTCTTTGGCAAAGAAACAAATTTGACTGTTTCAGGGCAACTAGAAGCTGAAACCTATGCTATGGCTCTAGGTAAAGTATATACTTTTGGGCCAACTTTTAGAGCAGAAAATTCTAATACTTCTAGGCATTTAGCAGAATTTTGGATGATCGAGCCAGAAATGGCTTTTTATGATTTAGATGCGAATATGGATCTGGCAGAAGACTTCATTCAAAATGTAATTCAATACGTTTTAACACATTGCAAAGAAGACTTGGTGTTTTTAGAAAAAAGACTTTTGGAGGAAGAAAAACAAAAGCCTCAAAATGACCGCAGTGAAATGCCTCTGTTAGAAAAGTTACAATTTGTGGTAGGCCAAAACTTTGTGAGATTGAGCTACACAGAAGCTATTGAAATACTTCAAAACAGCACACCAAATAAGAAAAAGAAGTTCAAGTATCCCATTACAGGTTGGGGTGTAGATCTACAAAGTGAGCACGAACGCTTCTTGGTTGAAAAACACTTTAAGTGTCCCGTAATTTTATTCGATTACCCAGCAGACATTAAAGCATTTTATATGCGCCTAAATGAAGACAAGAAAACCGTTAGAGCCATGGATATTTTATTTCCTGGCATTGGAGAGATTGTGGGAGGTTCTCAAAGAGAAGAGCGCTTAGAAGTGCTAGAAGAAAGAATGGCATCTATGGGTATTGACGACAAAGAACTGTGGTGGTACAAAGACCTCAGAAAATACGGTTCTGCAGTACATTCAGGTTTTGGATTAGGATTTGAACGTTTGGTACTTTTTACCACGGGTATGGGAAACATTAGAGATGTAATCCCCTTTCCAAGAACACCACAGAACGCAGAATTTTAAAACTTTCTCAATCACTTTTTTTTGTAACTTAAGATATTGAATTCTTTAGTATCTCATGCTTAAACAGTATCTTCAATACAAACTTTCTCAAAAGCTATCTCCACAACAGATTCAGCTCATGAAGCTCATTCAATTGCCTACACAGGCATTTGAGCAACGTCTTAGACAAGAACTAGAGGAAAATCCGGCCTTAGAACCAGGTAAAGAAATAGTAGAGGGTACTGAAGATATTTATGAGGACAATTACGAGGAAGATTTCAATGAAGACAGTGAACACATAGATGCAGAAGATATTAATATCGATGAATATCTGAGTGACGACGAAATCCCTGACTACAAAACACAGTCTAACAATTACTCAGAAGACCAAGACGATAAGGTTATTCCTTATGCAGCTGCAACCACTTTTTACCAACACTTATTAGCCCAGCTACAACAACAATTTATTCCAGAACAGGATTGGGCAATTGCAGAATTTTTGATAGGAAGTGTAGACGAAACAGGCTATATAAGAAGGCCCCTACCCGACTTAGTAGACGACCTTGCATTTACGGAGAACTTATATACAGATGAGCAACAAGTCAAAAACGTGCTTAGAAGTATACAACAATTAGATCCTGCTGGTGTGGGAGCAACAAGTTTACAAGAATGCTTATTACTACAATTAGAAAGAAAGACTCCTACTAAGGCTGTTCAGTTGGCCCAAGAATTACTAGAACGCTCATTTGAGGCTTTTTCCAAGAAACATTACGACAAACTTATTTTAAAGCACAACCTTTCTGAAAACGACTTAAAAGAGGCTTTACTGGTGATAGAAAAGCTTAATCCAAAGCCTGGAAGTGCTTTTTCAGATGGCGCAAAGATCATCTCACACATTGTGCCCGATTTTACTTTAAAAATAGTAGATGGTGCCTTGGAACTTTTGCTCAATGGGAGAAATGCTCCTGAGCTTCACGTCTCAAGATCCTACAACGACATGTTAGCAGGATACAAAGAAACTAAGCAAAAAACCCATGCTCAAAAAGAAACCGTGAGTTTCATTAAGCAAAAGTTAGATGCTGCAAAATGGTTTATTGAAGCGATTAAACAGCGGCAACAAACTCTTTACCTAACCATGGGAGCCATAGTAGACTTTCAAAAAGCGTATTTTTTAAGTGGTGATGAGCGAAAACTCAAACCGATGATTTTAAAGGATATTGCAGATCTAATTGATATGGATATTTCTACAGTGTCTCGAGTGGCAAATAGTAAATACATAGACACTCCCTATGGCACTAAACTAGTGAAAAGCTACTTCTCAGAAGGTATGAAAAATGAAAAAGGAGAAGATGTTTCTACCCGGGAGATAAAAAAAATTGTAGAACAACTCATTAAAAAAGAGGATAAGAAAAAACCACTCACAGATGACAAATTGGCTTTAATTCTCAAAGAAAAAGGCTTCCCCATTGCTAGGAGAACTGTCGCAAAATACCGAGAGCAATTAGAGCTCCCTGTAGCCAGATTAAGGAAAGAAATCTAACACATAACCATAAAAAAAGCCCGCACAATGTGCGGGCTTTTTTTATGAATTAGCTAACTGTTATTGTAAGTTTCTAAAAGCGTCTCCCTCGTAAGTGGTGTAATTTACTTTAAGTGCATTTACTTTTCTGAGTTCTAACTTAATGTCAGATATAATACCCATATTGGCATTCTTATCTACTTTGAGCGCAGTTGTCAATACATTCTGTAATTCTTGCGGCTTTTTAGCGCGCTCAGACAAAATATAATCTCCTACATCAGTGGCATTAGCAAACTTATCATTCAATTGAATTTTAGTTTCTGTTCCAAAAACTTTCTGGTACTCCTGAGTGGGCGCTCCAGCATAGATATATATAATTCTATCCTTTTTCTCTAACTTCTTAATCTCGTTAGCGTTTGGAAGAATATTATCTACTTTTAAAGAACTGTCTTTCATTACGGTTACTGTCATGAAAAAGAACAAAAGCATAAATACAATATCTGGTAAAGAAGCTGTAGATACCGCTGGTATATCACCGTCTTTCTTTTTACTAAACTTAGACATATTTAATGTTTTTTGCTTTGTTATTAATTATTTGACGTTTCCGCTTCAGAGAACTTCTGTGGAAATAAATCCTGAATAGTCTTTACTTTCTCCTTGAGATCATCCTTCAAACTCTCTGGCGTTTCCGGATTTAAGTAAGCAGCTTCCATAGATGTAAAATCACGTTTAAACAAACGTTGTGACTCTCTGTTTCTAAGGTCATTATATGCACCTACAATTTCGTTTTGAACGGTAATGTAAGTACCATAAGGGGTTTCTCTGTCGTTCTTTAAAGATATAATAGCCTTTGAAGGGTTATCTGAAGAAGATGCGTTTCTTGCACCTTGGCAATAATTACAGTAATCAGCAGTTCCAGAAGGAGCACCTCCGTTGTCTAGAAAAGCCATAGCTTTTTCTCTTAATTTAGATACTTCTAATAACTCTTCATCTGCAAATAACTGTCCATTCTTATTGATAATTACTTCAAAGATATTTTTCTGTTTAATGACCACATCCGTTTCTGGCGGCTCAATAGGTGGCAACATTCTGTCCAAGCCTGCATCTGTTTCAATAGTAGTTGTTACTAAGAAAAAGATCAGTAGCAAGAAAGCGATGTCTGCCATAGACCCGGCATTAACTTCTGGTGGTGCTCCTCTTTTTGGCATACTTCAGTTATTTATTTAGTGAAAAATCTCTTTATTCCTGGGATCACCATTAAAGCAACTGCTATAATAGTTAATAAGAAAAACATATTTAATCCCATACCAATATTTTTAACAGTGCTCTCTGAAGTTGGATTACCATTGTCTGCCATAGCAGTCAAATCAATATCCGTACCAGAAGCAGCAATGTAAGAAACAAGTACTAAGGCTAAGAAACCGCCAATAGAAAATAAGGCTTTCTTAAGACTCTCTTTGGTTGAAAAAAGTTTTTTAAAGGCAAAGATGAAGCTAGAGACTACAGCTACCGCTAAAAGCAGGTAAGTAATCGTGAACATCAAAGACATTGCCGTACTGTCTACCGCTTCAGAAGCGGGTGCATCTGCGCTGGGCAATTGGAACCATAAAATAGCGCCAATCAGTCCAAAAACGGCCAATGCAATTTTTAATATTTTGTGCATAATATTGCGTATTTAATGGTTCTTATTATTTTTTGTGGTCTACCAGCATATCAATTAATGCGATAGAAGAATCTTCCATATCGTTTACAATACCATCGATCTTAGCGATAATGTAGTTGTAAAAAATCTGTAAGATAATAGCCGTAATAAGACCAAATACAGTAGTTAAAAGTGCTACCTGAATATCACCTGCAATAAGAGATGCACTCAAGTTACCCACAGCTGCAATTTTCTGGAAGGCCTGGATCATCCCAATTACCGTACCCATGAAACCAAGCATTGGTGCAATAGCGATAAATAAAGACAACCAAGATACATTTTTCTCTAATTGACCCATTTGAACACCACCATAAGCAACAACTGCCTTCTCAGCAGACTCAACACTTTCACCAGCTCTGTCTAATCCTTGGTAAAAAATAGAAGCAACAGGTCCTTTTGTGTCTCTACATAATTCTTTAGCAGCATTTACACCACCAGATTTTAAAGCTTCTTCAACAGCTTCTTTTAATTTTGTTGTATTCGTTGTAGCCAAGTTTAAGAAGATAATTCTTTCAATTGCTACAGCCAATCCTAGGATTAAACAAAGTAATACAATCCCCATGAAGGATGCACCCCCTTGGATAAATTGTTCTTTAAGAACTTGAGTGAAACCTTTTTCGGCAGCAGCTTCCTGAACTAGTGTTACTGCACTTGCTGTACTTGTACTTAATACAAATAACCCAGACATGGCTAGGATAGAGAATGATCTTTTCATTTTTTAAAAACTTAAATTTAGTTAGTTAATGGGTTAAAGATAAAAAAATTTTATAATTATTAAACGTAAAACTTCAAAGCAGAGAGGAAGGGATTCGAACCCTCGATACACTTTTGGTGTATACACGCTTTCCAGGCGTGCGCCTTCGACCGCTCGGCCACCTCTCTATTGATGTTTTTAGGCAGGGCAAATAACAAAAAAAATGCTAATTAATGAAATTCTAATCGTTAATTTTATTGCATTTCTCCCCTCAAAGAAGTTTCAAATATGGTCTTAAATGTTCCTTTAGAGACACCACTCCCAAGCATATACATAAGCTTAGCCAAAGCAGCCTCTGTGCTAATATCCTTACCATTAAGTAGTTGTATTTTTTCCAGTCCTTTACTGGCCTCATAATGCCCCATCAAAACACTACCTCCAGAGCACTGTGTTACATTAACAATAATCAAGCCATTTTGAATAGCCTCAGATAAAATTACTATAAACCAGGGCGCCGTTGGAGCATTTCCAGCCCCATAAGTTTCCAGAACAACGGCTTTTAAGCCTTCTGAAAACAAAACAGATCGCATAAAAGAGGGAGAAATGCCTGGAAATAGTTTTAGAACCCCCACGTTGTGGTCCATTTTCTTATGGAATTTTGGATGTTTCCCTTTTTGGGGCTTAAAAAGCAATGACTTAGATACATTTAAAGAAACGCCTGATTGAGCCAGAGGAGCATAATTTAAAGACTCAAACGCCTCAAAATGTGCTGCATTAATTTTTGTGGTTCTGTTGCCACGGTATAGCTTATATTCAAAATAAAGGCCTACCTCCTGTATTACTGGTCGCCCATTTTCCTTTAGTGCAGCCAATTGAATGGAGGTAATTAAATTTTCTTTAGCATCTGTTCTTAAATCTCCAATAGGCAACTGGGATCCTGTAAAAATAACTGGTTTAGAAAGATTCTCAAACATAAAACTTAGCGCCGCAGCACTGTAACTCATGGTGTCACTCCCGTGAAGGATCACAAAACCATCATAAGAATCATAATGGGTTTCGATCATATCTACCATAGTAACCCACAAACTTGGATCTATATCACTTGAATCAATAGGTGTTTCAAACGAAATACACTCCGTCTCACAATCGAGTAGCTTCAATTCAGGAATTTGCTCCGCTATAGCGTCAAAGTTAAAGGCTTTTAAGGTGCCCGTTTCGGGATGTTTTACCATCCCTATAGTGCCACCGGTATACAAAAGAAGTATTTTTGATCTGGCCATAAAGAAATACAGTACTTAGTGAAGCTTATTACAATATTAAAGGACAACATTACGCAATATAAAGGACATTCAAAAAACAATATTTTAAAGTCGCGTAAAAAAACAAAAGTACAAACAAGCTTCTAACAACAGTCAAAAAATAAAATTTTAAAGCAAGGCCAACTCTTTTGAATCTTACACCCCAAAAACAGCCTTTGAATTTTCTGTGGTAATGGCAGCAATGTCTTCCAGCGATTTTCCAGTAAGAAGCGCTAATCTTTCTGCTACCAAAGGAAGGTAGGCAGACGCATTTCTCTTTCCTCTGTAGGGGACTGGTGCCAAGTAAGGGGCATCGGTTTCTAAAACCAAATGAGACAAGTCAATCTGATCTATAAAACGATCTAATCCACCATTTTTAAAAGTAAGCACCCCGCCTATCCCAAGTTTCATACCTAGAGATATGGCCCTATTGGCCTGAGAAAAGTCTCCGGTAAAACAATGGAAAATTCCTCTCAATAGTGGTCCTTTATGCGACTCCAATATCTCAAAAACGGCATCGAATGCATCTCTACAATGAATTACAATAGGAAGCTGACGCTTTTTAGCCCATTCAATTTGTAAGTGAAAGGCCTCTTGCTGCTGTTTTAAAAAGGATTTGTCCCAGTAAAGATCCATCCCAATTTCTCCCACGGCAACCGCTTGGGCCTCATCCAGAAAAGACTCTAGTACTGCTAGCTCTTCTCGGAAATTTTCTTTGACATGGGTGGGATGAAGACCACTCATCAAAAACATATTCAACGGAAAAGCGTTTTTTAATTCCCGCATTTTAGACAGATACGTACTGTCTATGGCAGGAAGAAAAAAACGCTTTACACCTTTATTGAGTGCTTCTTGAATCACCTCATCTCTGTCTTCAGCAAAAGATTCACTGTACAAATGGGTATGGGTGTCTGTAAATACCACTATAGCTCTAAGGCTTTCTTTTGATCACCGTCCATTAAAAAAGTTGTTGGGTCTTCCAAAGCTTCTTTAACGGCCACCAAGAAACCTACAGACTCTTTTCCATCAATAATTCTGTGGTCATAAGAAAGGGCCACATACATAATAGGCGCTACTACAATCGCTCCATTTTTCACTACAGGACGCTCTACAATATTGTGCATTCCTAAAATAGCAGACTGAGGAGGGTTAATAATTGGGGTAGACAACATAGAGCCAAACACGCCACCATTGGTAATGGTA
The DNA here is from genome assembly GCA_018401115.1 of Flavobacteriaceae bacterium. Taxonomy (GTDB): domain Bacteria; phylum Bacteroidota; class Bacteroidia; order Flavobacteriales; family Flavobacteriaceae; genus MAG-120531. The sequence goes on from JAGYKX010000005.1 coordinate 1,009,961, forward strand.
AAGGTTCCACCGGTCATTTCGTCTACCGTAATTTCTCCGTCACGAGCTCTAATAGCCAGACGTTTGACCTCTGCCTCTACGCCTTTAAAACTTAGGTTTTCTGCATTTCTAATTACAGGAACCATCAGACCTTTTGGCCCAGATACAGCAATAGAAATATCACAGAAATCATAGGTAACCATCTCTTTTTCATCGATCATAGAATTTACCGCTGGGTAAAGTTCAAGGGCACGAATGACCGCTTTTGTAAAGAATGACATAAAGCCTAATCCTACGCCATGCTTTTCTGTAAAGGCTTCTTTGTATTGCTTTCTAAGGGCAAAAATAGGCCCCATATCTACCTCATTAAAAGTAGTTAGCATAGCTGTTTCGTTCTTAGCAGACACCAAACGCTCCGCCACTTTTCTTCGCAACATAGACAGCTTACTTCTAGAAGTTGTCCTAGCACCACCAGTAGAATTTGTTCCCATGGAAGGCACTGACTTTACAGCGTCTTCTTTGGTTACCCTACCGTCTTTTCCTGTCCCTACAATCTCAGAGGCAGATATCCCTTTTTCTGCCAATATTTTCTTGGCAGCCGGAGAAGCGGTTCCTGTTGCATAACTAGTAGCAGCCGCAGCAGGGGCCTCTTTTACGGGGGCCGATGCAGCAACAGGAGCGGCATCTGGTGCAGCTTCAGCTACTTTAGCTGGTGTGTCTCCTGCTGGCTTAACAGCCAACGTATCTATCAAACAAACCACAGCACCCACCGCAACAGCGTCACCTTCTTCTGCCTTAAGGGTAATTACACCACTCATTTCAGCAGGCAATTCCAATGTTGCCTTGTCTGAGTCTACCTCTGCAATGGCTTGGTCTTTTTCTACATAATCACCGTCTTGAACCAACCAAGTGGCAATTTCTACTTCTGTGATGGACTCCCCTGGAGAGGGTACTTTCATTTCTAAAATCATGGTGTATAATTTATGAGATCTCTTTAATTTATTATCTAATCATATTATCTTTAGAAGCATCGAATACATAATCAATGACTTCTTGGTGCCTTCTTTTAGAACGCACGGCACTTCCCGCTGCTGGAGAAGCGTAAAAACGCCTGGAGGCTACCCTAAATTTAGAGGCCATTGGCAAATGCATCAGTAGGTGACTCCATGCTCCCATATTTCTAGGTTCTTCTTGGGCCCATACAATGTCTTTTACATTTTTGTAAAGATCAATTTGTACCTGAATTTGATCTACAGCTAAAGGAAACAGTTGCTCTATTCTCACCAATGCCACGTCTTCTCTTTCCAAAGTCTCTCTAGTTTCCAATAAGTCATAGTAGAATTTACCGGTACAAAATACGAGTGTTTTAACCTGTTCTTTTACCGCTGTAGTGTCTCCTATAACTTCTTGAAAATAACCGTTTGCAAAATCTTCCAATCCGGAAACTGCCTTTGGGTGCCTCAGCAAACTCTTGGGTGTAAACACGACCAATGGTTTTCTGTAAGTGGCTTTCAACTGCCTTCTCAACAAATGAAACATATTAGCTGGTGTGGTACAATCTGCTACAAACATATTGTCCTTGGCACACAATTGCAAGTACCTTTCCATTCTGGCAGAAGAGTGCTCTGCTCCTTGTCCCTCATATCCATGAGGCAGTAGCATGACCAAACCGTTTTGCAATTTCCACTTGTCCTCTGCGGCAGAAATATATTGGTCAATCATAATTTGGGCCCCATTACTGAAATCTCCAAATTGCGCTTCCCAAATAGTTAATGTATTAGGGCTTGCCATAGCATAGCCATAATCAAAACCTACTACTCCGTACTCAGACAGCAAAGAGTTAAAAATATGTAATTTGCCTTGGTGGTCGTTTAACTGATTTAAAAGCAATACTTCTTCTTCACTCGCCTCAACTTTCAATACCGCATGTCTGTGAGAGAAAGTACCTCGCTCTACATCTTGACCAGAAATTCTAACGTCAAATCCCTCTTCTAAAAGAGATCCATATGCCAAGAGTTCTCCCATAGCCCAATCCAGGGTATTGTTTTCAAAAAACATCTTACGCCTATCTTCAATAAGCTTGTCTATCTTTCTCAAGAATTTCTTGTCAGATGGCAAGGTGGTAATGACCTTCGCTATACCTGTAAGCTTATCTGCTGGATATGCCGTGGCTACTTTTAAAGCCATGGTGTCTTCTTGAGCAGGAGCCAAGCCTTTCCATGCTTCAGACATGAATGGTGTTATGACGGTTTTATCTTCTTTTCTGGAGTCTTCTAAATCAACTTCCAAACTATCTTTATAAGCCTGCTCTAAACCTTTGACAAAATCTGGCGTTATAACCCCTTCTTCTATGAGTCTTGCCGTGTAGATTTCTTTAGGATTTTGGTGTTTAGCAATAGCCTTATACAATTTAGGCTGTGTAAATCTCGGTTCATCTCCTTCGTTATGACCGTATTTCCTGTATCCCAATAGGTCTATAAAAACATCTCTTTGAAACCTCATACGGTATTCTAAGGCAAATAATGCAGCGTGAACTACTGCTTCTGCGTCGTCTGCATTTACATGAAGTACTGGACTCAGAGTCACTTTACCTACATCTGTACAGTAAGTAGAAGATCTCGCATCTAAATAGTTGGTGGTAAAACCAATCTGATTATTCACTACAATATGTATTGTTCCATTAGTTTTATATCCGTCTAACTGGGCCATTTGTACCACTTCATACACCAGACCTTGACCAGCTATAGCGGCATCTCCATGCAATACTATAGGCAAAACTTTAGAGAAGTCATCTGGATATAGGTTGTCTTGTTTAGCACGAGAAATACCCTCTACCACGGCACCTACCGTTTCCAGGTGGGATGGATTGGGCGCAATATTCATGACTATTTTATTACCGTTGTCTGACATTCTATCAGAGGTCCATCCCAAGTGATACTTAACGTCTCCGTCAAAAACTACCTGCTCGTAGTCTTTACCGTCAAACTCACTAAAAATATCTTTTGCAGACTTTCCAAAAATATTAGTCAACACATTTAAACGTCCCCTATGGGCCATTCCCATAACGAACTCCGCAACCCCTTTGGCCGCAGCAGCTTCTACAATAGCGTCTAAAGCAGGTATCAAAGATTCATTTCCCTCTAAGGAGAAACGCTTCTGACCAACGTATTTGGTATGCAAAAAACTTTCAAAACTCACCGCTTGTGTAAGCTTTTTAAGAATATGTTTTTTCTGATCTATTGAAAAGGTAGGGTGATTGTCATTGACATTCAACCAGTCCTGTATCCATGCAACGCGCTCAGGGTTTCTGATATACATATACTCCACCCCAATAGCGTCACAATAAATACGCTTTAAGTGTGCAACAATGTCAGTAAGTGTAGCAGCACCAATACCAATAATTTCCCCTGCGGAAAATACGGTATTTAAATCTGCATCAGTCAGTCCAAAGTTTACTAAATCCAATGTTGGACTGTATTTTCTTCGTTCTCTAACCGGATTAGTTTCAGTGAATAAATGCCCCCTGCTTCTATACCCATCAATCAGCCTAATGACTTGAAATTCTTTCTGCATGCTTTCTGGCATTTCAGAAATGGCAGAAGTAGAAACAACGGCTTCTTCATCAAAAAAACCATGGGATTCTGAACCAAAGTCGTAGCCTTGGAAAAATGCACGCCATGAAGGTTCAACGTTGTCTGGGTTTTTTAAATATTTATCGTAAAGATCCGCAAAGAAAGAGGTATGTGCGGCGTTTAAAAAGGAATATGAATCCATCTATAAATTGGAATATGGGTCTTTAACACAAAATTTATTCAAAAATACAACATTTGCCTAATTTGAGCCTTCGGTTTTACTCATAATTACAAAAAAATACGAAAACGTTGTATAAAATTATCATTCCTTAAAAAAAACCCAATAAAGTATTACTTTTCAATACTTTATTACCTTAAAAAAAGGGAGGGCTTTATGCCCTCCCTTTAATATTCAATAGGCTTTCATTGCTATTAGTAGTCGCGCAACACTTCTTTGTTTTTTTCTTTAAAAACCGCACCTTCTTTCATCACAAAAACGACTTGCTCCAGCGTACTAACATTTGCTTGCGGATGCTCATTTACAGCCACTATGTCTGCCGTATAACCTTTCTTTAATTGACCCAAACTATCTGCATAACCCAACAAATTGGCATTGGTGACTGTTGCCGCTGCAATGGCTTCCATTACAGGCATACCTGCTGCCACCATAAATCCAAATTCTTTGGCATTGTCTCCATGAGGTGAGACTCCTGCGTCTGTTCCAAAAGCAATTTTAACGCCTTTTTTATAGGCCATAGCAAAAGTAGATTGACTTCTCGGGCCTATCTCTAGCGCCTTTTTAGCAATTACCTCTGGAAAATAACCAGGTATGGCCGCATTTGCGGCGGCGGCTTTTCCAGCAGATATTGTTGGCACTAAATAAGCGTCGTATTTTACCATTAAATCCATGGTAGACGGCTCCATAAGTGTGCCGTGTTCTATGGTTTTAATACCTGCAATAATAGCCCTTCTCATCCCTTCATCTCCATGGGCATGAGCCGCCGTAAGCATACCGTAATCTTTTGCTGTACTTACTATAGCAGCCAATTCATCTGCGGTAAATTGTGGGTTCTGACCATTTTTTGCTACGCTAAGTACCCCTCCTGTTGCAGTGATTTTAATCACGTCTGCGCCGTCTTTATATCTTTGTCTTACTGCTTTTCTAGCATCTGTAGGAGAATTCACTACACCTTCTCTAGCACCTGGATCTCCCATTAAGTCATAACTTCTTCCGTTGGTTGGGTCTGCATGACCTCCAGTGGTGCCTATCGCTTTACCTGCAGTAAAAATCCTAGGTCCCATTACAGTCCCTTTGGCAATGGCTTTTCTCAAGGCTATATTCACCCCACTACCCCCTAAATCTCTTACCGTTGTAAAACCTGCCATAAGGGTTCTTTTAGCATATACAGTAGCTCCCAAGGCAACATCAGCCTCGTTTTCTGTAAAGCGATTCATATAAGTCCTTGGATTAGATTCATGCTCAATATGCACATGCATATCTATAAAACCAGGCATAACCACCTGCTTTTTTAAATCAATTTGGGTGTCCTTATCTGATCCATTTACATAGCCATTTAAAATGGATTCAATGGTATTTCCAGATACAACAATGGTTTTTTCATTAAGGGTTTTACCCTTAGCAACGTCTATAATCTGACCGCAATGTAAGTAGGTTTTTTGAGCGTGAAGACTCACAACCCAAAAGCATAGGGCTGCAAAAAGCATTTTTTTCATCATTAGGATATTTTATGGTTTACAATGATTAAACAAAAATAGCGGGATAATTAAACCGCCTTTCGTTTCCTAAGATAGTAATTTATTTTCCCATGCCCATGCAGAAGCCATAGCCTCTTCTAGAGAGAAGCGTGCCTGCCAACCTAAAATAGTGCTGGCTTTATGGGTGTTAGCGAATGCGGCTGTTACATCGCCCTGTCTTGGCGGAGCAAAGACAAAGGGCAAGGAACGCCCACTGACTTTTTCATAGGCTTTAATCACCTCTAAAACAGAACTTCCCTTACCTGTACCCACATTAAATACTTCAAATGAAGCTGTTGGCGCATTGTTCAGCAATCTATTCATAGCGGCCATATGCGCTTCTGCGAGGTCTACCACGTGAATGTAATCTCTAATACAAGTGCCGTCTGGGGTAGGGTAATCATTTCCAAATACAGACAACTGAGCTCTTTTCCCAACCCCTGTCTGTGTAATAAAAGGCACTAAATTTTGAGGAACTCCGATGGGTAGCTCACCAATAAGTGCAGATTCATGTGCCCCTATGGGGTTAAAATACCTCAGTGCGGTGACCTTTAAATGGGGATAGGCAAGACAACTATCCTGCAGTATTTCTTCTCCAATTTGCTTGGTGTTTCCATAGGGAGACATGGCTTTTAGCACCGGAGCGGTCTCTTCAATAGGTAATTCAAGGGCCTGACCATAAACGGTACAAGAAGAACTAAAAATAAATGCAATAGGCTGTTTTATGACCTCTTGAAGTAAATACACTAGGGTATTTAGGTTGTTTTGATAGTAGTCTAAAGGCTTCTCAACGGACTCACCTACTGCTTTAAAAGCGGCAAAATGAATGATCGCATTAATATCTGGGTGTTTAGAAAATAATATTGATGCAGTTTCATGATGCCTTAAATCCATGGGGTAAAATTCAGGTGTTTTTCCCGTTATAGCGGTAATTCCATCTAATACAGTAGCGTTGGTATTCACCAGATTGTCTACCACTATGACTTTATGACCCGCTTCTAACAAACAGACCACGGTATGTGATCCTATATACCCTAGACCGCCTGTCACCAATACCGTTGCCATCTTAAGAATTTAGAAAATTGAGAATGGTTTTTGTGATATGTGAAATTTGCACCACATCTAATTCAGTATGCATTGGCAATGAGATTACCTGGTCACTCAAGGCATTGGTCACTGTGAAATCTGCTTCTTTGTAACTGTCGTTGGTATAGGCTTTTTGCCTGTGTAATGGAATGGGGTAATACACCCCACAAGGAATTCCTTCTGACGCCAAATGGGCCACGAGTGCATCTCTTTTCCCATGGGTAATTTTTAAGGTGTATTGGTGAAATACATGGCAATCACAGTTGTCACAAATCCCTTCGCAACCATTGACTGTTTTTGGCAATTCAATGTCTGGGTGTCCATTAAAAGCAGCGTTATAAGCCTTTGCGGTAGTCCTTCTCTTGGCATTATAACTGTCTAATCTAGGTAATTTTGCATTTAACACAGCGGCCTGCAAAGCATCCAATCTAGAGTTCACCCCAACTACGTCGTGGTGGTATCTTTCATACATCCCGTGGTTTACAATACCTCTTAGGGTATGGGCTAGGGCGTCGTCATTGGTGAATAATGCACCCCCATCTCCATAACAGCCTAAATTTTTAGACGGAAAGAAAGAGGTTGCCCCAACATCTCCTATCGTACCAGCCATTTTCTTTGTACCATTTACGGAAGTAAAAGTGGCCCCAATGGCTTGTGCATTGTCCTCTATCACTTTTAAATTGTGCTTGGCAGCTATTTCCATAATGTCATCCATAGGTGCCGTTTGCCCAAAAAGATGTACGGGAACAATGGCTTTGGTCTTGGGTGTTATGGCTCTGGCTACAGCAGCTGGGTCTATCATAAAAGTTTCTGGTAACACATCTACCAAAACGGGTGTTAGCCCTAATAAGGCAATGACCTCTACGGTAGCCGCAAAGGTAAAATCTGCCGTAATCACCTCATCACCGGGCTGTAAGTCTAGACCCATCATAGCTATTTGTAATGCATCTGTTCCATTCGCACAAGGAATAACGTGTTTTACACCCAGGTAAGCTTCTAACGCTTTCTGAAATTCTTGCACTTCTGGACCATTAATAAAGGCGGCACTTTCTAGTACAGATGTAAATCTTTCGTTTACCTCTGATTGTATTTCACGGTATTGACCCTGAAGGTCTACCATTTGTATTTTTTTCATAAATGCTTTATAAAGACCCTACGAAAATACAAAAAATCCCCCCCTACACCATTCATTGAGATAAAGAAACGTATTTTTGTTACCAAAGATGTAAACCTTGTATTTATTGTACAATTTATTAATCACGCTGGGTCAAGGGATTCTTCCTATTGCGGCACTATTTTCACCCAAATTAAAGCGCTTTGTAACAGGCAGAAAAGAAGTATTTAAAACCCTTTCTTTAGAATTAAACCCCACTAAAAAAACCATTTGGATGCACGCGGCATCCTTGGGAGAATACGAGCAAGGAGTGCCTGTGTTAGAAGAAATTCGCCATTATTATCCGGAGCATCAGATTGTATTGTCCTTTTTTTCTCCTTCAGGATTTGAGGTAAAAAAAAACACTCCACTGGCAGACATAGTCGTTTACTTGCCTGTGGATAGCCTTCGCAACGCCATGCGGTTTGTGACAGTTTTAAAGCCTTCTTTGGCCATTTTTGTAAAATATGAGGTATGGCCCAATTATATGACCGCACTTCAGCAAGCAGAAATCCCGAGTATCCTTATTGCTGCCATTTTTAGACCCAATCATATTTATTTTAAATGGTATGGTCAATTAATGAGAAAAAGCCTGCATAAATTCTATCACATTTTTGTCCAGGACAGCAGTTCCCAAGCCCTTGTTAAAGACAGCGGGTATGCGCATGTGAGTGTCGCTGGAGATACGCGTTTTGACAGAGTATATAGACTTTCTAAACACGTAGAATCCCTTCCAAAAGAAATCCAAGAAATACTCACTGCCTTTTCATCTAAGAAACCGCTATTTGTTGGTGGTAGTGTTTGGCCTGAAGACATGAACATTTTAGGCGTGGCGCTTGAAAAATATTCGCACAACATTAAATTTTTTTTAGCACCTCATAAAGTAGACAAAGCGTCAGTAGAAACACTCCTCCATGGGCTCCCCATTCAATTACAAAAACAAAGCGTTTGGCTTTCTAAGACCAATCCTCAAGAGGCTTCAAAAGCTTCTGTAATTATTATAGACCGTATTGGTATTTTAAATCAGGTATACCCATTAGCGCAAATGGCCTATGTTGGAGGCGGTTTTAAAACAGGCCTACACAACACATTAGAAGCAGCAGTTTACGGTATTCCACTTGCTATTGGACCGAATTTTAACAAGTTTAAAGAAGCTAAAGACCTCGTAGCACTTGGCGGGATTCAGGTCATAAACACTACTGAAAATGCTAATCAATTTTTAGAATTGGCTGTAGAGAAGTCATATATTGAGCAGATAAAAGGAATTCAAACGTCTTATATTTCTGAGCAATTGGGCGCTACATTTAAAATAATGTCTAAAATAGCAAAATATTTTTAATAGATTTACGGGCAACCAACACCACTTTTAAATGCATACTAAAATTTTAAAATTTTCTATTATTGCTGCTTTAGCAGGATTTCTCTTTGGATTTGACACCGTTGTTATCTCTGGAGCAGACAAAAAACTTCAAGCCTTATGGGAGTCTTCGGACAGTTTTCACGGCTGGGTAGTCATGGGAATGGCCCTTTGGGGAACTGTATTAGGCGCGCTTTTTGGCGGCTACCCCACCGATAGATTAGGAAGAAAGAAAACCCTTTTTTGGATTGGTATTCTATACTCTGTCTCTGCCATAGGTTCAGCCTTGTCTAATGACCCTATCACTTTTGCATTTTTCAGGTTCTTAGGAGGGATAGGTGTTGGAGTTTCTACCATTGCAGCACCCGCTTATATTTCAGAAATAGCCCCTGCGAAAGACCGGGGAAGACTTGTAGGCTTCTACCAGTTTATGCTGGTATTTGGTATTTTAGTCGCTTTTTTCTCTAACTACTTATTGAGTGGTAGCGGAGAAAACGATTGGCGATGGATGATGGGTGTAGAGGCATTTCCAGCTATTTTATACACCCTTTTTATTATGGCAGTTCCTATGAGCCCTCGCTGGTTGGTCATGAAAAATAGAAAGGAAGAAGCGGAAGAAGCTTTAAAAGAAATTGGCTCAGACATAGTCATTGATGCATTTGTACTTTCAGTTAAAGGAAATAATGAAGCGGAGCATAACAAAGAAAATATTTGGATGAAAAAATACCGCTTTCCTTTAATGCTTGCTTTTCTGATCGCTTTCTTTAATCAGTTTTCAGGAATTAATGCTTTTTTATATTATGCCCCCAGGATATTTGAAGAGGCAGGACTTGGAGAAAGCACCGCGCTTTTAAGCTCTATTGGGATAGGGGCCACCAATTTGCTTTTCACTTTTATAGGTATTTTTCTAATAGACAAAATGGGCAGAAGACAACTCATGTATATAGGATCCGTAGGCTATATTATTTCCTTAGCCCTTGTTGCGGCAGCCTTTCAATTTGAATGGACTGGAATGGCAGTCCCTGGATTTTTATTCCTATTTATTGCCTCCCATGCTATAGGACAAGGAGCTATTATTTGGGTGTTTATTTCTGAAGTATTCCCAAATCACCTCAGGGGCGCGGGCCAATCTTTTGGCACGAGTACCCATTGGGTATTGGCCGCGATAATTCCTTCAATGGTACCCTGGTTGTTTGGCACTATAGGGGCGGCTCCTGTATTTGCCTTTTTTGCTTTTATGATGGTGTTACAACTAATTTTTGTACACTTTATGATGCCAGAAACAAAAGGCGTTTCTCTGGAAGAGCTAAGCGCTCAACTGAGTAAAGAGAAAAGCAGCTAGAATAGCGCCAAATACTGGACCTAAAACAGGCATCCAGGCTTAAGACCAAGGAAAAGAATGAGCATGGCTGTTCCTATTAATTCTGCAATAAATGGCGTCAAACGCTTGTGTTTAATTTAAACTGGTCCAGTAGGTCAATGCTTTTATCGCTTTTTCCCAGCCCTTAATATGTGCATTAATGGGAGTCCGATCTGTTGAAGGGAAAAAGGTCTTGTCAGTAGTCCAAATAGATTCAATTTCTTTAAAATCAGTCCAATAACCCACGGCTAATCCAGCTAAAAAAGCAGCCCCCATAGCAGTAGTTTCTACAATTTTAGGCCGGACTATTTTGGTGTTTAATACATCTGACTGGAATTGCATGAGCAAATTATTAACAGTTGCACCTCCGTCTACCCTGAGCTCTTTTATAGATATATTGGCATCGGTCTCCATGGCCTTAAGCATATCCATAGTCTGAAAAGCAATAGACTCTAAAGATGCTCTTGCTATATGGGCATTGGTACTCCCTCTTGTTAAACCAAAGAGTGTTCCCTTGGCATGTTGGTCCCAATAGGGCGCTCCCAAACCTGCAAAAGCAGGAATAAAATACACCCCATCTGTATGATCTACAGTTGCTGCCAAGGCCTCTACCTCGCTAGATTGATCGATGATTTTTAAACTATCTCTGAGCCACTGCACTACAGCACCAGCAATAAAAACACTGCCCTCAAGCGCATAGGTAGTTTTTCCGTTGATTTTCCATGCCACAGTGGTCAGTAAATTGTTTTGGGATACTATGGGCGTGTCTCCAATATTCATGAGCATAAAACAACCTGTCCCATAGGTGTTTTTAACCATTCCTGGCTGGGTACACATCTGCCCAAATAAAGCCGCTTGTTGGTCTCCTGCAATTCCAGCGAAAGGAATTTTGTGGTCACTGCCTGCAAGGGAAGTGTGACCATATATTTCACTAGACTCCTTAACTTCTGGCAGCATTTGAGCAGGAATGTCAAAAAGAGCTAATAATTCAGCATCCCAAGTCATGGTGTTGATGTTAAATAATAAGGTTCTAGAAGCATTGGTCACATCTGTGATATGCTGGGCTCCTTTGGTAAAGTTCCAAACCAACCAAGTGTCTATAGTGCCCATGAGAAGGTCTCCTTTTACGGCTTTCTCTCTTGCACCAGGAACATGATCTAAAATCCATTTCACCTTAGTTCCAGAAAAGTAGGCATCTATCACTAGACCTGTTTTTTGTCTTATCTCTGCAGACTTACCCTCATTTTTTAATTGGTCACAATAGTTCGCAGTACGTTTGTCCTGCCAAACTATAGCATTGTAAACGGGGCTACCGGTTTGCTTGTCCCAAACCACTACCGTTTCTCTTTGGTTGGTAATACCTATGGCAGCGATGTCTTTTCCTGAGAGTCCTTTTTGAGCAAGGGCTTTTTCTATTACGGCGGTTTGGGTACTTAAAATTTCATTTGGATCGTGCTCTACCCATCCTGGTTTAGGAAAAAATTGGGTAAACTCCTCCTGTGCCATACACACAATAGCACCTTGCTTATTAAAAACAATAGCCCTTGAAGAGGTTGTTCCTTGATCTAACGATAATATAAACTGTTCCATTCGGTGGTCATTTTAATCAACAGCTATTTTAATAGGTACTGTTGCGCTAAAATTTTAAACGAAGCTACTTGGGCGGCTTCCCATTCTTTGTCTTTATGCAATTCTCTTCCTATAATCTGGGCCACTTTTTCTGCCATTTCTATGGCAGCACGAGCGTCTAAAAAAAGTACTCTCACCCTGCGAGCCAAAACATCTTCCAATGTTCTAGCCATTTCATTTCTTACGGCAAAAACGACTTCTGCTTTAGTGAAAGGCAAACGGGCGTGCAGCAATTCAGACAGACTAGGATCCGCTTGAATTAAAGCAGCTATTTCACTTTGGTCTGATCCATAAATATATAAATGATCTTGGACATTTGCCTGTTCTTGGGCTCCGTGAATCTTTAGGTTGACAGTCTGGCAAGGCGAATGGGGTAATTTTTTAAGGGCAATTATTTTATTTATGGTGTCTTGTGCCATTTTCCTGTAAGTGGTCCATTTACCACCTGTAATAGTGACTAATTCAGAGGGAGAAACAATTATTTTGTGGCTTCTTGATATTTCCTTAGTCTTCTCAGTACCATCTTTTGGCGCAGCTAATGGCCGCAAGCCCACAAAAATACTTCGCACGTCTGATCGTTGTACCTTTTTGTTTAAATATTTGTTGGCAGTTTGGAGGATAAAATTTATTTCCTCCTCCAAAGGCTTGGGTTCTAAACTGTGGCTGTCTATTAGGGTATCCGTGGTCCCCATAACTACCTTGTTGTGCCATGGTACTAAGAAAAGAACGCGACCGTCGTCTGTTTTAGGAATCATTATGGCGTCATTTCCAGGTAAAAATTCCCGATCAAAAACCAAATGAATTCCCTGGCTTGGACGAATGGTATTAGGTGCTTGAGCTTGATCCATTTGAAGGATTTCATCTGTAAAAACACCTGTGGCATTAACCACCACTTTAGCCATTAAATTGTATACTTTTTGGGTCTCTTGATCTATTGCAAGCAGACCATTAACAAAACCTTTAGAAGACTTTTTAAGACTTTGGACCTTAAAATGATTCAAAAGTGTGGCGCCATTTTCAATACAAGTTTGGGCTAAATTAACAGCCAATCTAGCGTCGTCGAATTGGCCGTCGTGATACACTACGCCTCCCTTTAAATTTTTCTTATTCAGAGTAGAAAGTCTATGGAGGGTCTCTTTCACCTTTATAAATTTAGACGCACCAAAGCTCAATTTTCCCGAAAGCAAATCGTAAACCTTCAAGCCAAAACCATAAAAGAAATTATCCCAGTTTTTGTAGTTTGGGATAATAAAGCTTTGGCTTTGCACTAAGTGCGATGCGTTTTTGAGCATTAATCCTCGTTCGTACAATGCTTCTCTAACTAGATCAATATTACCCTGTGCCAAATAACGCACACCGCCGTGCACTAATTTAGTGCTCCTGCTGGAAGTGCCTTTGGCGTAATCTACCTGCTCCAACAATAAGGTTTTGTAACCTCTTGAAGCAGCATCCAAAGCAACGCCCAAACCTGAAGCACCACCACCAATAACGATAATATCCCATAGCTTTTGGCTTTCAAGTGATTGTATCTGATTTTCTCTATTAAACATAGGGCAATACATTTTTCTTATGTACAAATGTAACAAATAATAAGCAAAACGAAACAAAACGAAAGTTTATTATCTAAAAATTGTGGCTATTTACGCTTTAAATACAATTTATTTATTTCGTTTTATTTCATTTCTTATATTTACCTGATATTATGGAAAGACATAGCGCTATTTTAAAAAAATTGACTAGTGAAAAGTACGTAGAGGTATTAGACCTCTGTGAATCTTTGGGAGTCTCTGCAGTAACCATTAGAAAAGACCTTAAATTATTAGAGCAAAAAGGCCTCCTTTTTAGGACCCACGGAGGTGCTTCTTTAGAAAATCCCTACATAAATGAAAGGACTGTTTTAGACAAGGAAAAGATCTTTGTTGCAGAAAAAAATGGCATAGCGCAAATGGCTGCTTCGCTAATCTCTGAAAATGACGCTATCATGATTGCTTCAGGAACAACGGTCCAGGCACTATCAAAATATATTGAACCCAAGAGCAAACTAACCGTTATTACCCCTTCTTTAGCGGTTGTAATGCATTTAATTAAACATGAAAATATTGAAATTTTACAACTTGGAGGGTACCTTAGGCACAACGCCGCATCTGTAATTGGAAATTATGCGGAGTATATGCTAGAACACCTCTCTTGTAGTAAATTATTTTTAGGGGCAGACGGAATAGACATGAATTACGGAATATCTACCACAAATTTAGAAGAAGCGGCACTCAATAAAAAAATGATTGCCGCTGCTCAAAAAGTCATTGTATTGGCAGACGCCTCGAAATTTGGAAAAAAGAGCTTTGCTAAAATATGCGGGCTTTCTGCGATTGACGAAATCATTACAGATAAAGAGATTTCTAAAACATTCAGAAAGAAACTTCTGGAGAACGAAGTGAAAATTACGGTGGTGGGTCGCTAATAAAGAAACATTAACAAAAAAAAGCCCGATCGTTTGATCTGGCTTTTTACTTTGTACAGGCGGAGAGACTCGAACTCTCACACCTCGCGGCACTAGATCCTAAGTCTAGCGTGTCTACCAATTCCACCACGCCTGCAAAAGGAGTGCAAATATAATGTAAAATTTGAATATTAAAAGGCCTATAGTTTAAAAAGTAGTTTTTGTAGCTTTGCATACTCAATTAAAAAATATGCTAGATCCAAAATCATACATTCAAGAGCACAAAGAACGTTTGCTAAACGAACTCTTTGATTTACTCAAAATAGCCTCCATAAGTGCAGATCCTGCTTATAACAATGAGGTAACTAGGGGTGCTCAAGCGGTACATGATTTTTTAAAAGCAGCTGGAATAGATCACACTAAAATTTACGAAACAGAAGGACACCCCATTGTATACGGCGAAAAAAATATTGCCCCTAATTTACCTACTGTTTTAGTGTATGGACATTATGACGTGCAACCACCAGACCCTTTAGATTTATGGGATTCAAAACCCTTTGAACCTGTTGTTAAAAAAACGCCATTACATCCAGAAGGGGCTATTTTTGCCAGAGGGGCTTGTGACGACAAGGGTCAAATGTTTATGCACATTAAAGCCATTGAGTATTTAATTAGTACCGATCAATTGCCCTGTAATGTGAAGTTCATGATTGAAGGAGAAGAAGAAGTGGGGAGTAATAGCTTGGTGCATTTTGTGAAGGCACACAGAGAATTATTGAAAAATGACGTGATTCTGATATCTGATACGGGTATGATTGCCAATGACACACCTTCTATCACTACAGGGCTCAGAGGACTAAGTTATGTGGAAGTTTGTGTCACTGGACCAAATAGAGATTTACATTCAGGGCTTTACGGAGGAGCGGTTGCAAATCCCATCAATATATTGACTAAAATGATCGCAAGCTTACACGATCAAGACAACCACATCACCATTCCTGGATTTTATGACAAGGTAGCGGAATTAAGTCTTGAGGAACGTGAAGCTATGGCTAAGGCGCCATTTAATCTAGAAGGCTATCAAAAGGCTTTAGATATTGCTGCTGTTTACGGGGAAAAAGACTATACCACCAATGAAAGGAATTCGATTAGACCCACCTTAGATGTTAATGGAATATGGGGAGGTTACACCGGAGAGGGCGCAAAAACAGTGATTCCTTCTAAATCATATGCCAAAATATCCATGAGACTGGTACCCCACCAGGACTGGGAGGAGATTACCCAATTATTCAAAAATCATTTTGAATCCATTGCTCCAAAAGGTGTAAGTGTATCAGTAACGCCACATCATGGAGGCCAAGGCTATGTAACACCCATTGACCATATAGGCTATAAAGCTGCTGCTGAAGCCTACGAAACTACCTTTGGGAAAACACCCATACCGCAAAGAAGTGGCGGTAGTATTCCTATTGTTGCATTATTTGAAGAAGTGTTGAATGCAAAATCTGTATTGATGGGATTTGGTTTGGACTCAGATGCCATACATTCACCCAACGAACATTTTGGTGTGTGGAATTATTTGAAGGGCATTGAAACCATCCCTTACTTTTATAAAAATTTCACAGCACATTATCTTGGGCAATAATTCTTTGGGGAAAAAGGCTTACAAATTTGAATCAAATAGAAGTGTTAATGGACGTTATTTGATCTGGTATGAAAATGTGCTGGAAATAATTAATTTTGTTGCGCCTCTTGAATAGAAGTCTCTAAAATACTCAAGGTCATACTGCCTTCTTCAACATCTATTGAACATAGCTTAAACACTTGAATATCATTGTCTTGTATGAGAATTCCACTTAATTTTTTTGAGGCTATTTTCTGTGCCATACTGTGTTCTAATTACTCTATAAATATAATTAGCGTAAAAGGGTAAAAGCTTTGAAATAGGACACAGGAACGCTTTAACAAGACGAACTCTACTTGATATAAGGTTGAGTGGAGGGCTAAACCACTCGTCTAAAAAAAACATCGATTATCTGCAAATTAAATTATAACTTATTTGCAAATCGCTTATTTATAACAAGTTGAGCCTTCTGATTAATTCTGGTCTGTTAGAACGACTAATTGGAATTACATTTTTCTCAATCAAAACTGAGTTGTCTTCAATATCAATAATTTTGGTGAAATTAATGATGTATGACCTGTGTGTCTGTAGAAAAATATTATCTGGGAGTTTGTCTTTTATTTTTTTTAAAGTAGAATGAACCACATACATTTCTTTATGGGTCTTTACATCTATATAATCTCCTTTGGCTTTGATAAAGAGAATGTCGTCGAATTTTAATTTAGTTAAACGACGGTCAATATTGATATAAAGATCATTGCCTATGAGATCACTAGAGGAACTACTGTGCTGCATGATTGAGGTTCTATGAAGCTTGTTCTTCACTTTATTCATAGACTTATTAAATCGCTCTTTTGTGATTGGCTTCACCAAATAATCCGTGATAGACTCATATTCATACGCCTCTATGGCCAAATCTTTATCTGCAGTTATCAATACAATTTGCGCAGGACTTTTTAGGGTTTGAACAAAGTCAAATCCGCTAAAACCAGGCATGTGAATGTCCAGAAAAATAACATCCACAGATTGCTGATTGAGAAATTTTATAGCCTCAATAGCACTAGAAAACTCCTCAATAATGTCAAGGTCATTGATTCCTTCACACAATTGCCGTACTACAAGCCTTGCAGAATCTTGATCGTCTACAATAATACAGTTCATTCTCCGTCTATTTTTAACATTGATTAATTGCTTCCATAAATCTATCTTTTTGAAGTGGTTTTACCAAATAATCGACCACTAAATCAAAATTATAAGCGGTTAATGCCAAGTTTTTATCTGAGGTGACCAAAACCACCTTAGGGGTGGATGCTAAATTTTCTAAAAAAGAAAAACCACTCATATCTGGCAAATGTATATCCAAAAAAACAATGTCTACTTTTTCATTTTTATTAATGAACTTCAAGGCATCTTGTGCATTGTCAAAAGTTCCTAAAATATTTAAGCCACCATACTTGACAGCTAAGTGTTTGGCCACTTCTTGAGCTGTAAACTCATCTTCTACAATTACACAATTTTTCATTTAAATAGAATTTATAAAATCGGTCATTAATGTTAAGACTTCTTCGAAACTTTCTTTTTTGGAAGTCCTGCTTTGCTTTAAACTTTCTTCGTATTCTTGGGCTATTAAATAGCTAGACTCCAAACCCAACATACTTATTTTATTTTTCAATTTATGCACCACATATGCTATTACTAAGAAGTCGTTGGAAGAAACAGCTTCATGGTATTGTTGAAGTTCTAGTGGAAATTCATTTTTTATAACCTGAAGTAGTTTGGACTTAAAAGCTTCATCTCCGTCTGATAATTGGTCAATATATTTAAAGTTAGGCATTTCACTCATAATCTCTATTTTAAATGTAGCAACAACTTAAGATGCGTCTTTTCTGATGGTGAAATAAAAGGTGGCTCCCGCGCCATATTCACTCTTTACCCAGATACTTCCTCCGTGTAGTTGAACAATTTTTTTTATAATGGATAGCCCAATACCGCTATTCCCCTTTCCAGTATCTAAAGTTTCAAATATCTCAAATATTTTTTCTTGATACGCCTTAGGAATGCCAATACCATTGTCTTTGATAGAGAATTCATGTAGTGCTCCTTTATCCTTATAGCCAATTTCTATTTGACCTTTAGACTTATCTATATGGGCAATTGCATTGCTCAATAAATTTTGAAACAATTGTTGCAACTGTATTTTGTCTGCCATAATTAAAGGCATAACACCTTTAAAACTCAAATCTATTTGCTCTGGCCAATACATCGTGGTCTTTAGGTGATTGATTAATTCTAAAGTGTTACAAATTTCAAACCTTGCTTTTTCTGAGCCAATACTCGAATACCTTAAAATCCCGGTAATTAATTGGTCCATTGAGGCAATCTTATCTTGCATCAGCGCTAGCTGAGACAAACCTTCAGGGCCTAACTTATCAGTAAAATCTTCTTCTAGCCAAGAAGCTAATGCACTTATACTCCTGAGTGGTGATTTTAAATCATGTGACACCACATGGGCGTACTCTTGTAAACCTTCATTACTAGACTTAAGATCTCTAAGCAACTGCTCTTTTTGTTTGGACAATTCATATTGGTCTGTAATGTCTAGGTGAATACCTATAGACCCTATTACTTGTCCCTTTTCATTGTATCTTGGAGCCCCGCTAATTAACCAGTGCTTCTTTTGCCCTCCTTTAACTTGAACATTTACTTCGTAGGTATCTGAAATACCTTGCAAACGTTTTTTCTGGTGCTCAAGAATAATTTTTGGGTCAGAAACATGCAATAACTCACCCAACTTTTTTCCGTAAAGTTCCTTCTCTGTATAACCACTTAAAGTGCAGAAACTTTTATTGACCAATTGTACTAGATCTTCATTATCTACTTCTACTAAGCCCAGGTTCATGTTCGCTATAATACTGCTGTATTTTTCTTTTTGCGCTTGAAGGTTGTCTTTGTATTGTTTTCGTATTGTTACATCTGTATATACCCACAAATGTCCTTTGTATATAGTGCCGTTGAAAATTGGAATGAAATCTCTTTGGAGAGTAGTTCCTGAAACAGTTTTTAGCTCGTCTGCCAAGACCAATTTTCGCTCCTTTAATATATTGTTTATTCTAGCAACAAATTCCTCAGGATCTTTAAAATATGTTTTAGATTCCTCTGCAGCATTTTCACAATTTGCCCCAACCATCTGTTCTGGAGTGGCCTGAATACCAAACATATTACAAAATACGTTATTGGTTAAAGCTATATTCCTGTATTCGTCTTCCAAAAGCACCCCAAATTGAAGGTTTGAAATTACTGCCTCCAAACGCTTTTGAGAATCTTCTAGTGCCTGCTTTTGTTCTTCTAAAATGGTGGAAATTTCCTCTTCGTTAGTTACATCTCTTAGTACACCTTGAGCCGCAATAGGTGTTCCAGAAGCATCATAAATGAGATTCGCATTCACTTGAACAAACCTACTTATACCTGATTTTAAATTTATTTTAGTCTTGAAATTTTTTAAAATACCCACCTCTTGAAGGACTTGAAAAGACTGAAGGGTCTCCATTAAATATTCGTGATGCACCAATTGAGCCGCATAAAAATCTTCCTTATCTATGTCGAACCCTAAAAAAACTTTGGCAGCCTGATTCATCTTAACCACCTGTCCTTCCAAATTAATAACTAAATATGGATCTGGAATATTAAAAAAAACTCCTTCTAATTCAGAGGTTTTTTCTTTGAGCAATTCATTAAGCCGGTTGTTGTCTTCCCTTAAGTAGTGCAGGGTGTCATAAAGCTCTTTGGATTTAGACTCTAATATTTTCTCTGCTTGTTTTCTCGCTTTTACTTGCCTATTTAGCGCCCTTTGCAGTAATTCAATCTCTTGTTTAGACATGAGCCTTTACTATAAATTTGACTTTGGTGCCGTCTGTCTCAAGCAAATCGTAAGATACATTTACCTGCTGACCATAATGCTTAAATGCACTAACAATGAGTCCGTGAGCTAAGCTATAAAGGCCTCTCTTGGAACTATATACCAAAACCAGTCTGCTTTTAGATTTTTCCAATATTAAAAAAGAAGGGAGGTCTGCATCTGGATATAATTTCTTTACATGCACATGAATATGATCTTCAATAGCGGCTATTAAAGGCATTGGGCTTGTATAATTTCTAACAATTTCTGGGTGGGCTTCATCCAAGCTTTTAAACAAATGTAGCCCAAAAACGTATAATAAATCTTGAATATCCTTCGAAACCACTTTTCCTAAAGCCACTAAAAGGGATACCATTTCATTAAAATCATAGGTGCCTACTGAAGTGTAAACACCATTGTTTGCAGTATGTGAATTAGTGATTATTTCGTCTGCAACGGCCAAGCCAAATTGTGCTTCCACCATATCTAAAAACTCCGTAAAAATAATTCCTTTCATACCTTAAGATTTGGAAATCTAAAATAAGACTTCTATTCAGAGGGCATGTGAAAATGTTGTGAAACTGTTGTTTTTTGTATGTGAAACAGTTTTATACCAAATGATTGATTCTTTTGATTAATGAGGGCCTTTAACGAGCTCATTTTGTTTCCAATAATTCAAAAGTGTTGCTATTTTTAACACGTAATCATCATATTTTAATGGCTTTACCAAATATCCTGCCACACCAATGGAGTAAGCTTGCTTTAAATCTGATCTATTGATAGAGGTAGTTAATACCACGGTAGGTAGGTATTTTAAATCGGTATGTACCCGAAGCTGTTTAAGAAACTCAAAGCCATTCATTTTTGGCATATTCAAGTCTAATAATATTAAATCTATTTGACTATTTTCAGCCAATAAATCAAGGGCTATTTCCCCATTATGTGCCTCGATTAACTCGTGTGTCTCCCCTAATTTGACCAAGCTCCTGTTGAATTTAAGAATTTCTACAACGTCGTCTTCAATTAATAAAATAGTCATCTAAAACATTTATAAAAATGTATTTCATATAAAAATAGACTTTAATTAACCGTTACAGTTAAAAAATAATAAAAATCGGATTAAACGCACGATTTCACCTATGAAATACTTTTAAACTCATATAGAAATACAGTACTTGGTGTTGCGTCATTCACAAAAGGAGCCAAACCAATTTGCAGCAAATAAGGACCATCTAAAACTGTGTTTGGAACATAAATAAACTCTGTAATAGTAGCCTCTAATCTAATAGATTCCCCTACATTCCAAAAAGCGTTATGCGCTTTAAGCGCTCCTTGGTCTTCTTCTTTGTCAATTGAAGGAAGATCCACCAAAAGATGCTGAACTCCTAATTCCCTGATGTAAGTAGCAGTCTCTTGACTTAAATAGGGCGGATTACTGTGGCTGTACTGTTGGGATATTTTGGTTGTATTATTGGGTAGAGTCCTAATCACTAATGACTCTGGAACTTGATGGTCTCCTATCGCTGCTATGAGTTGGTTTTTAGTAATCTGTAAATCCTCCTGAATTAATTCAGGTGAAACAGTAATGAGTAATGTTTCAAAAAAATTCCTTTTCAAAGCATTGAGCACCTTATAATCGCCTGACAAAATATGGCCTACACATTCTGTGTGGGTGCCATGAGCATGAGGATTAAAAGAAATATTGTTAAAATTTACTGGAGCACCTGCCTCAATACTCCCTATAAAATCACCTTCTCTATGCGGTGTAATACTTGGCGGAGCTAGATACCAAGCGCCTAATCTCTGATTGTGCTCAAGACTTAAATGAATGCCTATTGGAGCAGACAAATCAATTTCTTTCTGACCAGTTGTCCCGGTAATAATTGCTTTCATATTAATCGATATAAAATAATTGAGCTGCAATGCCATCTGTAAAAAATAAGCCAGAATCGGTGGTCTTTAAAACACTTTCATGCACTAATTCTAAATGACCTTCTGCTATTTTTTTTTGTGCTTCTTTAATTGCATAGGACTTATATTGTGTGCCAAACAAAGCGCTAATTTTGGCTAATTCTACTCCTTTTGATGTTCTCAAGCCTGTCATTATATACTCATTGTATCGTTCAGAAACAGTCAAATATTCCACTTCAAATGGTCGTGTTCCTTCAGAAATAGCCTTAATATATATAGGGTTACTGGCTGCGTTCCAAGAACGACTTTCCCCATCATAAGAATGAGAAGAAGGACCAACACCTAAATAAGGTTTGCCCTCCCAATACGATGAATTATTTACAGCGTGAAAGCCTTGTTTTGAAAAATTTGAAAATTCATAATGTTCATACGCTGCATTTTTTAGCAAACGCCTTAATTCATAGAATTGAATTTGTGCCCGAGATTCATCTAGTGGAGGTAATTTACCTGTTTTAATCTGATGGTCTAAAAGGGTTTGAGGTTCTACTGTAAGTGCATAGGCAGAAATGTGATTGGGACTAAAACCCAAAGCAATTTTCACATTCTCGGTCCACATAAGGTCCTGCTCCTCTGAGGCCAATCCTACCCTAGGCACCCCATAAATTAAGTCTATGGAATAATTGTCAAAATATTGTTTCACCCAATGCAAAGCCTCTTTTGACTGTCCCGCATTATGGGCACGATTCATAAATGATAAATCTTCTTGATGAAAGGATTGCACCCCTATACTTAGCCTATTCACTTTTGTTTTAGCAAGTGCTTTAATGTACTCCTTTGAAAGGTCATCTGGATTGGCTTCTAAAGTAATCTCTGGAGTAGCTGCAATTTGATAATGTAAATAGACCGTTTCTATGAGTCGTTCAATCTCATTAGGACTTAAAACAGAAGGTGTGCCTCCCCCAAAATATATGGAAGCTATTTGATCGTTTGCAAAGCTGGCTTTTCGCATTTTCAATTCTTTGCATAGCGCGTCAATCATTTTATCTCTAGAAGACATTTTAGTGGAAAAATGAAAGTCACAGTAGCTACAAGCTTGTTTACAAAAAGGGATGTGAATATAAATACCACTCATGAAAAGTTTTGTTATTTTTTAACCCGCTCTGTATTTTGACTGACGAATGAAGCCCAGCCTGAATAAGACTTTTCTCCGGTCACTTTACCTGAATTGTAGAAATGGCAGACCGCTGCAGCCAAACCATCTGTGCTGTCTAAATTTTTTGGCAAAGTCTTTAATTGTAATAAACTTTGTAACATTTTAGCTACCTGTTCTTTAGAGGCATTTCCATTTCCTGTTATGGCCATTTTAATTTTTTTGGGCAGGTATTCCGTAATGGGAATTTCCCTAGATAATCCAGCTGCCATTGCAACGCCTTGGGCCCTTCCTAACTTGAGCATAGATTGTACATTTTTTCCAAAAAATGGCGCTTCAATAGCAATTTCATCTGGGTGATAAGTGTCTATTAATGAAATGGTTCTCTCAAAAATAAGCTTCAATTTGGTATAAGGATCTGGGTATTTTTGCAGTAACAATTCATTGAGTTGAACAAAAAACATTTCGTTTCCCACCACTTTTATAATTCCAAAACCCATAATAGTGGTTCCTGGATCAATGCCTAAAATAATTCTCTCTTTTGCCAATGGATTTAATCTAAATGAATTTCAATTGGAATTTGAAAACGAGTTGCTACTGGAATTCCTTGTTTTACCGCTGGTGATAAAAAAGGCAAAGAAGTTATTCCTTTTTGAACCCTTTTTTCAAAAGACTGTTTTTCGTTTATACTCCCTTTAAATCCCTCAATTTTTTGAATGTGAATATCTGCTGTAGCATTTACTTTAAAATCAATTGAAAAGGTACCTGAAAAAGACAAACTATCTTGATCGTGCATTTGCTGAATAACCTTGACTATTTGTTCTTTTATAACCGCTTCAAAACATTCTTTTTGCAATGATTTTGAAAGAGTTTCTTCACAGGATTCAAACAATGGGTAGAGATCTACAGACTGCCAATCAATTTCTTTTAATTGATCAGCTACATATTGGGCCTTGAGCTCTTCTTTTGGAGTGAGCCAAGCACAATTGTAGAACAAGCAGATGAAACAAATGGAAAACATCTTACGCATACCCAAAGGTAGGGGAAAAAACTCATTTTTATAAAACGATAGAAATTGTAACTTAGGGAAGACTAAATTAAGTATGGATATATTACTAATCACCCTAGGAGCCATTTGCATTTTGGTAGGAATAATAGGAAGCTTTATTCCTGTAATACCCGGGCCTCCCTTAAGTTGGCTGGGATTGTTGTTACTATACAATACGGAACAAGTCCCATTTGATCCGTGGTTTATTGTTGTTACTGGGGCCATAGCACTGTTGGCTACCTTGTTAGACTATTACTTGCCCGTCGCAGGTACTAAAAAATATGGCGGCAGTAAAAGGGGGGTGTGGGGTGCTATTATTGGACTCGTTATAGCTATATTTTTTCCTATTCTAGGTCCATTTGGAATATTAATATGGCCCTTTCTAGGAGCATTTCTTGGGGAGTTAAGCCAACAAAAAAGTCAAAAAAATGCGTTGAGTGCAGCTTGGGGATCCTTTTTAGGTTTTTTGGCAGGAACACTCATTAAGTTCGGAATTTCTTTGGTGTACGCTGGAATATTTATATATCAACTTTGGGTATAAAAAAAAGCCTTCCAATTGGAAAGCCTTTCATTGGTTGGACAGCCTCGCTGTCTCAACACGGTCTTAACCTTGGTTAAGACACAACACAACAAGACAAATATAGCAAAGCTTTTTTAAAAGGCACTTGATTAAAACTATAAATATCTTTGAATTTATTTTCATTAAAACATGGAGTCTAATAAAAAGACTCCTATAAAAACATTAATTCCCCTTTAAAAATCAATCACAATACCAAAACTAGGGATCACAGAACCCTCTTCTATGGGTATTTGAAATAAACTACGAGGGTTCACTGGCAAACCAGAGGCATCTCTACTAAGGCCGTAAGAGGGCGGTTGTGGATTGGCACTGGCCAGTGCATTCTGTAGCTCAATAAAGAAATCCAAGGCCATTTTTTTATAGAACCACTTCTTGTCTATTCTAATATCCAATTGATTAAATGGGTCTAATTTCTCACTCCCCAAACGGTCGTAATCCAAAATGATTTGCGGGTACACTTGGGTCGTTTGCGCCACATCTGTGGGAACAAAAGGGGTGGCTGCTGCAAATCTGTGACGGGCACTCACTTCCCAATTCCTAGGAAGCTTATAGCCTGTAGTAAAAGAAGCTAAATGCCTACTATCCCATACAGAAGGCCTAAAGACCTGAGGGTCTAAACCTGAAAAAGTGGAATAAAAATAAGTGTAAGAGAAAATCCCAAAAAAACGATCCGTAAGTTTTTGTTGCCACAACAATTCCAATCCATAGGCCTTACCTTGACCAACAGAAGCAATGGCTTCATTTCCTAAGACCTCAAAACCAGCCCCTTTATTGGCCATAGACACTCCGTCTTCCAGAGAGACTGGATAGTCTGAATAGTATTTATAAAACCCTTCTAAAGAGAGCCTTGCCGCAGGGTTCAAAATCTTTTCTACCCCCAAAACCAAGTGGGTAGAACGGGTGTAGTCCAAGTCTTGATTTAAAAATTCCTGAGAGGCATTTTGAAAGCCTAGCATGGTGTATGGAGGGATTTTATAATACACTCCTGCGGTTCCATTAAGCTTCCAACTAGGTGCTAGACTGTAAGAAGCAGAAACCCTTGGAGAAAAGGTTTTTAATAGATTAGATCCCTTGGTAAACGTATCCCCATCCATTCTAAACCCAACCGAAAAAGCCAAGCGATCTTTAAAAAAATTTTTAGATCCTTGCGTAAATACCCCATAATTAATAAAATCTAAGGTAGTGTTATAATTAAATCCTGCCAGTGTATTGAGGGTGCTGTTCTCATAGAAGGCCCTTTGTAAATGAAACCCATGACTCCATTTCCAAGCCTTGTCAAAACGATTCACCGCCACCCTTAGTTTGGTTTCAGATTCTAAGGCGTCGTTTTGAAAGCGAAGGCCTGTTTGGCTGGCATTGTCGTTGTATTCACTATAGGTATTCCAAAGGCTATTGTTACTCAAACTCATCTCCATAAAACCGTTTTGGTCTTTAAAGCGTCTTTTCCAAGTAACCCCTACCGTATTGGAGTTTTGGTTAATAAAAGGCACCTGATCAAAGGTCGCTTGCTGTTCTGGTGTAGGGTCTTCTGGCAAGGCTACTGTAAATTTATCTATACTTCCCAGTCCCACGAAACTCAGGCTGTTGTAAGCGTCAATTTTGTGATTTAATTTATATTGATAATCCCAATAATCAGGTCTAATAGGCAAGCCAATCAATTCAAACAAAAATTGCAAATAAGACCTCCTCACAGAAAAAAGCACATCTGTTTTAACTGCCCCATTATCTTTATTGACCGAAAGTGGTGTTTCAAGCGTGAGCGCAGCTTCACTGGCACTTAGCCTAAAATTTCCTGCAAATCCCTCAGGGTTCACATCTCTTTGAGTGAATTGCAACACTCCAGATAAAGGATTATTGTATTGGGCACCAAAAGCAGAGGCTGAGAGTCTCACATCTGAAATAAAAGACACATTTAACATCCCAACAGGACCCCCTGCGCTTCCTTGGGTACTAAAATGATTAATGTTCGGAATTTCTATACCATCTAAATAATAGACTACTTCATTGGGTGCTCCTCCCCTAATAATCAAATCATTTCTAAAGCCTCCAATAGAGGGAGATACTCCGGGAAGCGTTTGGGCAACCTGTACCACGTCGTTATTAGAACCTGGGTAATTAGCAATTTCAACGGCAGAGAGTGATTGGGTAGAAAGCGGGGTCTCTTTTGGCCTTTTAATAGGACTCAAAGCTAACACTACCTCATCCAAAGCCTCTGAAGCTTCTAAAAGCACAAAATTTAAGGGAGGGGTCCCTACAGATTTAATTTGAAAATTAAAGACTGTTTGTGGGGTAAAACCCAAATACCCTGCTTGAATGGTATAGGTTCCCGGAGGAATATTGGGTATAGAAAACTGCCCTAATTCATCTGTAATAGCCCCAAAAGAGGTGCCTTCTAAAACTACCGTAGCCCCGAATAAAGGACTTTGATTTTCTTCTAAAATTTTACCCCTAAGGGTTCCTGATATTTGACTGAAACCCGTTAAAGAAAGGGCAAACAGCAAAAGAAATAATGTTTTTTTCATAAGCGGTAAAAATTAAGAAGAATATAGCAGAAAAGAGTAAGAATCAAAAATATACTAAGTCATATTAAAAATACTAATCAAAAACTGCACATTAATACGGACTAGTAGTCCAAGGATACGGGATTCTTTTAATCCACTGCCCTCTGGTGAAATCTGGAAAATCTTGGGCAGCACCGTTATTCTCAATAGACAATTCAGAGAGGGGCGTTACCGCACTCCAAGCAGCAGCATCATAGGCATCTATAGGGGGTGCCACATTGGCTTTAGCGGCTTCCACAAAAGCGTTCAACACAAAGAAGTCCATCCCTCCATGGCCAGCACCCTCTGCGTACTCCCCGTATTTTTTCCAAAGCGGATGGTCGTACTTTTCCAACCAAGCTTTAGAGGCGTCCCAACGATGGGGCTCAGATTGGCCCTCTATGTATATTCTGTCGCCATCTTTCTCCCAAAGGCCATTAGAGCCCTGCACTCTAAAACCTAAAGAATAAGGTCTTGGGGAATTACAATCATGGGTAATGATAATCGTTTCTCCCATAGCAGTTTCCAGCGTAGAGGTAATAATATCTCCTTGTTTAAAGCGCACTGCAGCATTCGGATGGTCTGCGCCCCCTTTGTCTACAATGTATTTATGTAGCCCTACAGCCTTGGTGGCATGAGAAGACATGGAGACAAATCTATTCCCCCTATTGATATTGGCCATAGCGGCAATTGGCCCCAGTCCATGGGTAGGGTACACGTCTGCATTTCTAGTCACCGAATGTTGGGTGCGCCACTTGGCCTCTGAAATAGCCTTTTCGCCAAATTCTACCCCACCGCCATAAGGCTGTTTTCCGTCATTAAATTTTACCGCCCTAAGATCGTGTTGGTACCCACATCTGTAGTGCAACATTTCGCCAAAAATCCCTTCTTTAACCATGTTCAGCACAGCCATTACATCCCTTCTGTAATTGACATTTTCCAACATCATGAGATGGGTGCCCGTTTGCTCATGGGTATTCACCAGGTCCCAGCACTCCTCCATGGTATTTGCTGCAGACACCTCAACACCTGCAAATTTACCTGCCTTCATAGCGTCTACACTCATGCGGGTGTGCCACAACCAAGGGGTGGCAATCAGCACCGCGTCTACCGTTTTTAGGTCTAATAAATTCCGATAATCCAATTCGTTTTTTCCAAAAACCATAGGCGCTTTAGCCCCTGCTTCTGCCATAATTTTTTGTGCTATGGCAATCCTATTAGGATCTATATCTGCAATTGCCGTCACGACCACATCTTGCCTTTTAAGGGCATTTTCCAAATGGTTGGTTCCCCTGAGCCCCACGCCAATAATTCCAATCTGTAGTTTGTCATTGGCACTATTCTTGGGTTTACCTAAAGACTGGCCTAAAGCAAGATTAGGGAGCACTACTGAGGCAGCTCCAAAAGCGGCCGATTTCTGAATAAAGGATCTTCTACTAGACATATGGGGATTAATTTTAGGGTGGATGATTCATAAATTGAAGTTGAAATTAAGGAAATCTTTTATAAAAAAGGCTTCCAAACAGACAATTTCTAAAGGATGTAGTATCTTGTAGCCGTTTTATAATGCAACTATGACTTTACTTATAATGGCTGCCGGAAGTGGTAGCAGATACGGAGGATTAAAACAATTCGACGGCTTAGGACCAAACGGAGAATACCTTCTAGAATACACGATTTTTAATGCTATTGCCGCTGGCTTCAATCACATAGTAGTGATTGCTAAACCAACCAATACGGAAGACATTAAAGCCTACCTCTCTGAGAAACTACCAGAAAATATTGCCTTAACTGTTTTGGGTCAAGCCATTTCAGATGTTCCTGAAGGCTTTAGCGCACCCCCACAAAGAGAGAAACCTTGGGGAACGGCTCATGCCGTTTGGACTGCCAGAGAAGTCATTAAAACACCATTTGCTACGGTAAATGCAGATGACTATTACGGACCTGAGGCGTTTAAAGACGCTGGCGCTTTTTTAAATGCCCTGCCCAATCACCAGACTTATGGACTGGTAGCCTATGAATTAAAAAATACTCTCTCTGACTACGGCACGGTGTCTAGAGGAGTTTGTGAAGTAAAAGATGGCGCCTTAAAAGACATCTCTGAGCGCACCAAGTTAATCGCCTCTGGAGACCATGAAGCCACAGATGAAGATTCCGGATTAAAATTTCCGCTAACGACTCCAGTGAGTATGAATTTTTGGTTGAGCACCCCCTTTATTTTTCCAGCCATTAGCAAACGTTTTGAATCCTTTTTATCTGGAGATACACCAGAAAAAGGCGAATTATACCTACCCTTCATTGTGGCAGAACAATTGGAAGCACAAGAAGTGAGCGTAGGAGTAATCCCAACCAGCAGCCAATGGTTTGGACTCACTTATTCCCAAGACAAAGCAGCCGCTATTGATACTTTAAAAAATTTACATGAATCCGGAGTGTATCCGGCAAAATTATGGAAGGCATAAACCATAAAAACATCGCGAACATCCTTTGTCATTTCTTACCCCAAAGCAATGACTTTGAGGTGCTTCCCATCACACAAGGCCTGATCAACGACAGCTATAAAATTAGCTTTTCAGATCGGGCCTATTTTTTACAACGCCTCAATACCCAAATATTCCGGAATAGTGAAGACCTCATGTTCAATATTGGGCAGTGGCAACAAGCCCTAACAGGGAGCGGCATTCCCGCGCCCACTTTTCTAAAAACCACTCAGGGATCCTATTTTTCAAAGGATGAACAGGGACAATTATGGCGCATGCAAACCTATATTCCAAACGCCATTGCCTATGACATTGCCCCAGACGAGAAAATATCTAAAGAAGCAGGAAGACTATTGGGCCATTTTCACCACATTTCAAAAAACTTAAATACCAACACTTTTAAGACCCCCATCCCGCAATTTCAAGACATTCATCTGCGATGGCAACAGTTTCAACAGACCTGTCACCAGGCCGATGCTAACACCCTACAATCTGCTCAAAAAACCCTTGAAATAATAAACGCACTTAAAGATGTTGCTTTTAATACCCCCAAGGAACTTCCTATGAGATTGTGCCATAACGACACCAAACTCAACAATATGCTCTTCCACGAAAAGCGTCATAAAGGCATTTGTTTGGTAGATTTAGACACCCTCATGCCAGGATTTGCCTTTTATGACTTTGGAGACGCCCTGCGCACTGTGGCCAATACAGCTACTGAGGGCGATGTAAATACACCTGTGTTATTTAAAACAGTTCTTGCCGCTTCTTTTATAAGTGGTTTGTGTGAGTGGCCAGAAGCTTTTACCAAAAAGGAGTGGCTGAGTTTGCCTTTTGGCGCCGTTTATATGCCTTTTCTTCACGGCCTTAGAGCGCTCACTGATTTTTTAGCAGGAAACCTGTATTATAAGGTAAGTTACCCCAATGAAAATCTAGACCGCGCACAAAGCCTGCTTTCTTTTGCACAAAAAGCACATGAGCATCAAGATTTCTTGACCCAATCCATAGCTGCTAGATTATGAAATGGATCCTCCTTTTTTTCCTGCTTTTCTACAACCCTCTTTGGGGACAAAGCTATGGAGGCCTCTCTTTAGACAATGACTTATTTTTTGGTAAGGATTATTATTACTCCAGCGGCATTTTTATTCAGTATGGAAACACCAAAAATGGCAGAGAAAAACCCCTAAAAAATGAAGATTTATTTAAGGAAGAAGAAGTGTCTAAAAAAAGTATTCATTGGACGTTAGGACAACAAATTTACAATCCTATTGGTCGCTATGATAGTATTACCTCTCATATGGATTATCCCTTTAGTGGCTACCTTTTTTTAGAAAGAGCCGAGTCTAGAACACTCAAAAACAAAGGGGTATTTCGTTGGAGTGCCCAACTTGGAATAAGCGGTCCTGGCTCCTTGAGCGAACCTTTTCAGAATACCTATCATAAATATATTTTAGGATTACCCCCTTTGAGTT
Organism: Flavobacteriaceae bacterium; assembly: GCA_018401115.1. GTDB lineage: Bacteria > Bacteroidota > Bacteroidia > Flavobacteriales > Flavobacteriaceae > MAG-120531. Next base: position 1,040,992 of record JAGYKX010000005.1, read on the forward strand.
GGGTAGGACAACAACCCGGTAATGTTCATATAGGCCTTCTAGGGCAGTACACCCATTATCGCTCCCTTGGTCAGGCGAGCCAATTTTCGTATCAGATCCAAAGTCAATGGGGTACCCATAGCAGCCAATCCAGTGTTAGCGGGGGAATCCATATAGGCCAAATAAATCCAATGGTATTTTATTCAGAGGCCTTTCATAATAGTCAAGGAAAAGGTTTTGGTGCGTATTTAGGCGTTCAATACCGCTATCATTTTCATGATTACAACCTTTCGGGCAGTTTGTTTGAAAACAACTCCCCATTCACCCTCCCCTCTAATTCATGGAGAAACACATGGCTTGCTGGAATGGGTTACCAGATAGATCAATGGCAGTTCTTAGCCATAGCGAAAGCACGTTCTAAAGACACGCCAGGCCAAAAATATCAGAGGCACCAAGTAGTATACATCAGTATATTGAGGCAATTAGATTAATTTTCAATAGCTATTGGATCTGGCACAGTTAGGGTGGTATTGATTCTAATCACCCCTTGACCCCCAACCAATCCATAATTAGTTTGAATGTCGTACACCGTTCTATATACAGTTACTTTTCTTATGGACAACAAGTCTAATCCGGGAGGGGGTGTTTTGCCAATTAAATTCCCATCCACATCCCAAAGGGCATAAGGAGGTTCCCCATCTGTAAAAGATCCTATTCTGTCTCTCATAACAATCACTTTATTGCCCTCAATTTTTGCCGTACCCAAATGCCTTCGAATGGCTTGAATGACATTGGTGGCATAGATGTCTATCCCAAATTCATTGAGTTCTCTAAACTTAGATTTCTTTTTCTCTTTACGCTTTAAGCCGCGTTCTATCATTCTGGCTTCTTTCTTAGAAACCCTGGCTTCTTGGGCGTTTCCCTGTAAGGGCCATAAAAAAAGTACCCCTAATAAAATGTATACAATTCTCATCTTTTCATTTTTTATGAAGTTAGTGAATAATCTTCAAAGAGTTGTTTACCCATTTCCCAGCATATCATTGTTTTTATGTAATTTAGAAACAAAATAGACCTTATGAACCATCAATTAACTTCCATACTTTTAGGCTTTCTGTGTTTCTCTTTCATTGGGATCAAAGCCCAAGATACCAATTCAGAGATTATCAAAGCAATAGATCATGATAAAATGCAATGGTTCAAAGAAGCTAAATTGGGCATATTTATTCACTGGGGCATATATGCTGTAGACGGAATTAGTGAATCCTGGTCGTTTTACAATGAGTATCTCACCCATGAAGACTACCTCGAACAACGCAATGGTTTTACAGCCACTAAATACAAACCTCAAGAGTGGGCACAACTCATAAAAGACAGTGGCGCCCAATACAGTGTCGTCACAAGCAAACACCATGATGGATTTGCCCTTTGGAATACCAAATTCGGTTCACTCAATGCCGTGTCACATTCTGCCGCTGAAAAAGATGTACTGAGCCCACTCGTAAAAGCACTGAGAAAAAAAGACCTTAAAATTGGTATTTATTTTTCACTGCCCGACTGGTCCTCTGAACTTTACACTCACTTTACATCAACAAAAAAAAGATATTCTATTGAAGAAGATCCATTGAGGTGGCAGCAATACTTAAATTACATGAACAACCAACTTCAAGAGCTTAAAAACAATTACAGCCCAGATCTTTGGTGGTTCGACGGAGACTGGGAACACTCCTCTGAAGCTTGGAAAAGTGCTAAAATTAGAACATCACTTTTAAAAGATGCTCCAAAAACAATTATTAATTCCAGATTATCAGGTCAGGGAGACTATCAAACTCCTGAGATTGGTGCACCGGTGTATCGGCCGGAGGCCAAATACTGGGAACTCTGTATGACTATAAATGACTCTTGGGGGTATCAGCAAGCAGACACCAATTACAAAACCAGCCAACAAATTTTAGACATCTTTGTAGATTGCATCTCCAAAGGAGGAAACCTGTTGTTAGATATTGGTCCTAAAGCAGACGGAACCATTGATCCCATTCAAAAAGACAGGCTGCTCAAGCTCGGTTCGTGGATAAAAAAACACCACAAGGCCGTTTATGAAACTACTAGAGGCATTCCTTATGAGCATTTTTATGGACCAACTACCCTGAGCAAGGACAAGCAAACGCTTTATTTATATGTGAGAGATATTCCTAAAGATGGAAAAATTGTGGTTAAGGGAATTTCTAATGCCATTCACAGGGCCTATGTAGTAGGAAATGGCTCCATTCTAAACCAACAAAAAATTTCCAAACTGTACTGGAACCAATACCCGGGAATTTCGTACATTCAACTGCCCAAAGATACCATAGATCCATATTACACCGTGGTAGCCTTGGTTTTAGATGGCCCCATCAGGCTTTATTCTGACCAAAATGGCGCGGTAGAACAAAATTAAACAGTGATCTTATGAAATCCTTTTTTATTTTTCTTTGGAGCCTTCTCTTTTTTTTACTTATTAGCTGTGACAACAATGATTCCCCTTCGGCAATTCCTGCAAATTTAGAGGGCCAGTGGGTATTGGACCGTGTGGTTTGCTTTTGCTATTTTGGGGAGGCTGGTACTGAAAATTTTGACGACCAACAATTGTGGTTTTCTAATGATCAACTCTACCCTATGGGACCCAACAATGATATACCTAATATTGCACCCATTGGCAAAGTTTACGATTACAGCATCTCTAGAGAGATCTTGACCATGAATCAGTCCGGTAAAAAATATACCCTAGAAATATCTGGAGACACCCTTAGCCTCACTTTTGTAGACAACGAAATGATCGCAGACGACGAGATAAGCTTTTATTTCAAAAAAGGTACAGCAGACCCCTCCTGCATAGATTTTTCAACAGTGATTGAAGACGGCATTTGCACCAAAGAGTATATGCCAGTATGCGGCTGCAATGACATGACTTATTCCAATACTTGCGACGCCCAACAGTCAGGGGTCATGAGTTGGGAAAATGGGACCTGTGAAAGAGATGTGGTGGATTAATCTTTCGATGATCTGTTTTTTAAATTTTCATTATTTAAAATATTAATAATTAAATTTATAAGATTAAAAAACCGCTTCATGAAAGATATTATTTGCCCGAATTGTAACACCGCTTTTAAACTGGACGACGCCGGTTTTGCAGATATTGTAAAACAAGTAAGAGATGAACAGTTTACAGAAGAACTCAATCATAGATTGGCCATAGCTGAAAAAGAAAAATCCCATGCAGTGATGTTGGCGGAAGCAAACTTAAAGAATACCCTCCAGCAGGAACTTTCAAAAAAAGAACGGGAAATTAGTGACCTTAAATCTAGTAAAGCACTAGAGCTTGAGCAAATAAGGGCTAAAGTTGTGCAAGCGGAACAAGAGAAAAGGCAAGCTGTCTTAGAGGCTACTCGAGCTATAGAAAAAGAGCGAGATGGACTGTTGAATCAGCTCAGCAATAAAGAGGTAGAAAGGCAACTTCAGGAAAAGTCCATTCAGGAGCAATTCAATCAAAAACTACTCACCAAAGAAGAGACCATTAAAATGAAGGACGACGAGATTGCGCGTCTCAAAGATTTTAAGCAAAAACTCTCTACTAAAATGGTGGGAGAATCTCTAGAGCAACACTGTGAGGTAGAATTCAACAAACTAAGGGCCACTGGTTTTCAGAATGTATATTTTGAGAAAGACAATGACGCCAGCTCAGGGAGTAAAGGAGATTTTATTTACCGTGAGAAGGATCAGAATGGAAATGAAATACTTTCCATTATGTTTGAAATGAAAAATGAAGGAGATGAAACCGCCACTAAAAAGAAAAACGAGGACTTTTTCAAAGAATTAGACAAGGATCGGAATGAAAAGAAATGTGAGTACGCCATTCTAGTATCTATGTTGGAATCAGATAATGAACTTTACAATAACGGCATAGTAGACGTATCTCATAAGTACAAAAAAATGTATGTGGTGCGCCCCCAATTCTTTATTCCCATCATCACCATATTAAGGAATGCAGCTTTAAACTCCATGCAATACAAAGAAGAACTCGCCATTATTAGGAATCAAAATATTGACATCACAAATTTTGAAGAAAAGATCAATGACTTTAAAACTGGTTTTGCCCGCAACTATGATTTGGCCAGCAGACAATTCAAAACGGCTATAGAAGAAATTGACAAAACTATTAACCACCTTCAAAAAACAAAAGAAGCTTTGTTGTCTTCAGTAAATAATTTACGCTTGGCCAATAACAAAGCAGACGATTTAACCATTAAAAAGCTTACGCATGGCAACCCAACCATGAAGGCAAAGTTTGATGGATTAAATAGATAAAAAAAGAGTAATTATAATTTACAGGCGATGGTACGAAACAAAAAAGCCAATTCATTTCTGAATTGGCTTTGGCTTGCTTGCGGTCTTTGTTATAGGATTTCATAGAGCAGAATTTTTTATCTGATCTTCCTATAATGGTAGCTTCGCATGTAGGACATAACTTTTCTTTATCCATTTATAAGCGTATTTTATACACTTAATATACCATTTAATACCCAATAAAGTAGTAACCTTTGGTTATGAACCCTATTAAAACCATAACATTATACCATTTGATGATTAAAAATCAAAAGATGATAGGCCTAAAATTCTATCCAGATAAGCTCATTCAAAGATTAATTAAAGGGCTGCCAAATCCTAAATGGAGTAAGCAGTACGGAATGGTTTATATCACTAACACAAAAAACAACCTAGGAATTATAAATGACACTTTTAAGGGTATTGTGTGGCTAAATTATAATCTGTTTTTAAGTAACAAATCTATACATACAAATAACGAATCTGTTGATGTGTCTTGGTTTAGGAAGAGAAAACATATTGATGGACATAAACTTTGCCCAGAAGCATATTTATTGAAATTAGAATTAAAAAAATATGCTATTAATACAGTGCGCACTTATGTATACTTTTTTGAAATGTTTATGAACCACCATAAAGAGAAAGAATTAAAATCAATAAATGAAAATGACATTAGAGATTTTCTACAAATATTAATTCATAAAGGCGTTTCTAACTCCTATCTAAACCAAGCTATCAATGCTATTAAATTTTATTATGAGGTAGTATTAGGAATGCCTAATCGTTTTTATAATATAGAACGGCCCAGAAAAGAGCATAAGCTCCCTACTGTTATTTCTAAGCAGGAAGTTCTTTCCATCATTGAGGTTACCAAGAACAATAAGCATAAGTGCATAATACAGCTTCTTTATAGTGCAGGTTTGAGAAGGAGTGAACTCCTTAACTTAAAAATAGAAGATATTGATAGTAAGAGAATGCTAATAAGTGTGAAACAAGCCAAAGGAGGTAAAGACAGATACACCCTTCTTTCAAAAACTGTGTTAAAAGAGCTTCGTATTTACTATAAAAAGTACAAACCCCGAGAATATCTTTTCCAGGGACAGTATGGAGGCAAATACAGTGGTGAAAGTATTTTAAAAATAGTAAAAGAAGCAGCTGCCAAAGCAGGAATAAGAAAAACTATTACACCCCATGTGCTTCGCCACTGCTTTGCTACTCATCTATTAGAATCTGGCGTTGATTTAAGACAAATACAAGTATTATTAGGGCATAGCTCCAGTAAAACAACTGAAATTTACACCCATGTAGCTACAAATACTTTTAAAACAATAAAAAATCCCTTAGATTAGTTGGTAATAACAAAGTAGATATATACGTACTAGTACGTTTAGCGCTACGTTGGCAGCAAGTGAAATAGACATCCGAGCAACGACAAACGAACGGACAGAAATAAAAAAATAAACAATTTTGACAGGCGACCAAAGACATACAAAACATAGAAGCAAGACAGGGAGTAAACCGACTCTCATTGCCCAGCCTTCTATATTTTTTGTTTTCTCCACCGCACATGTTTTTAATTCAATTTTATGCCTGCCCGCAAATGGCACATTGGGTTTTGCCCGACACACAATCCAACGCTTCACAAAACTCAAAGAGCCATTTTTTGCGAGCGCTCAAGAAACAATAATCATCTAAAATCAATGATTTTTCATTTATGAAAGTTTTAATAATAGAGGACGACCCTACATTGAGTAAAAATATCAGTGAAGTATTGATGGCTGAAAACCTCAATACCGAGTGTGTTTTTGATGGATTATTGGCAGATAGGATGTTGAAAAAGAACAATTTTGACTGTATTGTAATGGACATTAACCTGCCAGGGAAAAACGGGTTCGATCTGTGTAAGGACTTTAGACAGTACAATATGAATACGCCTATAATCATGCTAACGGCATTTGATGAATTAGAAGATAAAATTCAAGGCTTTGATTGTGGTGCAGACGATTATTTAACCAAGCCCTTTTATATGCGGGAATTGACTTTAAGGGTTCACTCTCTTATTAAACGTAACAAGCAAACGAATTTGACAGATTCAACCAATTCAATTTTAATTGTGGACGATATTACATTGAATTATACTAAAAAAACGGTATTCAGACAAGGGAAGGTAATCAGTTTGACACCACGGGAATACCAAATCTTGTTTAAATTAATGGAAAATAATGGCGAAATTGTGCCAAAAGCTGATTTGGTAAAAGAAATATGGGGAAGTTCCTTTTCTGCAAACACAAACACCATCGAAGTTTATATCAATTTTTTAAGGAAAAAACTGGATAAACCATTTTTGAAAAACACCATCAAAACCAAAGTGGGATACGGGTACTATCTTGATGTAAAATGAAAATTAAAAAGAAAATACTCCTTTATTTTTCAGCGACTGTTATCGGACTAAATGCAGTTTCGCTCTCCATTATTTTTATCCTGTTTTCGGAATACAGAGAAGAGCAATTTCAACAACAGCAGAAGGAAAAGATCCAAACTACGATCAAGCTTATCGAAAGGATAAAACAAGAAAGTGCCACCATTTCCTATTTGATAGACCAGCAGGACATCAATGACTTTTATGATGAAAAGTTACTCGTTTACGATTCAAAGAAAAATTTGATTTTTACCAGCCTGGACAGCCTGGACATTGACAAAGCTGAAAGTACGCTCAACAAGCTTTCACCCACCTATGATTGGATAGAAACCAAAGAAGAGGAATATGATTTGATAGGCATTTATTTAGAGCACAACAAGCAAAGTTACTATGCAGTAAGTAAAGCCTATGATGCTTTTGGGTACGATAAACTATATTTTTTACTAAATGTGCTCAACGGGATTTTCCTCTTTACCTGTGCAACTGTAATTTTGATGTCCAATTACCTGGCTAACATCATTTCCAAACCCCTCACGGTATTGGCAGACAAGCTAAACCAATATGACCTAAGCAAAGAAAATGTCAATGAATTGGAAGTAGAAACCTCTTCTTATGAACTAAATCAATTAACGAAGCGGTTCAATCAATTGCTAAATAGAACAAATGAGGCATTTGTATTTCAGAAGCATACCATTCACCATATCTCCCATCAACTGAAAACCCCGATAGCCGTTTTGGTTTCTGAACTTGAAAGAATTATGCGTTTTCCAGAAATTGGTAAAGCAAAGCCAGAAATTGAGGCCCAAGTCAACAAAGCAAAATCATTAGGCAGTACCATCAATGTATTGCTGGAAATCTCAAAAATTGAATCGGGACAGCAAATAGAAAAACAAGCTTTGCGAATTGATGAATTATTCTTTGATGTCATAGAAGAGATAAACGCCGTGAATCCTGATTTCCATTTTGACATAAATTACATGCCAAGTGAGATAAATGAAAGTAGATTGATTGTCAATGCCAATCCGATCCTCATCATTCAAGCGGTTCATAACTTATTATCGAATGGTGTTGCTTACAGCAGTAATTCAAGGGTTGAAATTAATTTTAACAGTTTTTCAGACAGTGAACTAAAAATCCAAATTGCAAATTACGGCAAGCCTATTTCTCCAGCAGAAGAAAATTTTCTTTTCAATCACTTTTTTAGAGGTGAAAATAGTCGAGGAAAAGTTGGTTTTGGTCTTGGGCTAGTATTAACCAAGAAGATTTTAGAACTTTCCGCTTCCTCGATCAGTTATTCGAATCCGGCTCCCAACTACAATGTCTTTGAGCTTACCTTTCGTTTAAGCTAATCTTTATCTGTTTTAAGGTCATTTTAAGGCGGATAGCTTCACTTTTGCAGCCTAAATAAAGGCTTAGTATATGATGAAGTATCCTGTAATTTCTTTTGCCATTTTAGCTGTGGCTTTATTAGGCTCGTGCTCTTCGGAAAAAAAAGACGAAAAGAGAGCAACCGAAACGTATAAGGTAATCAGCCCAATTGTTAAAGATACCGTTTATACGAACGAGTATATCGCAGAGATAAATGCCTTTCAGAACATAGAAATTCATACAAGGGTAGATGGATTCCTTGAGGATATCCACGTTGATGAGGGGCAGTATGTGAAAAAAGGACAGCTCCTTTTTACCATTAGCAGCCAAGCATACGTGCAGGAAGTTCAAAAGGCCACGGCCTCAATACAATCAGCAGTCGCTGAATTGAAGTCGGCAGAAATTGAGTTGGCAAATACCGAAAAACTACTGGCCAAGAATATCATTGCCGATACCGAGTTGGAAGTGGTAAAGGCCGAAGTTGAAGCACTGAAGGCTAAAGTAGCAGAAGCCCAGACAGATGAAAATCAGGCGAAGCTCAACCTTTCTTTTGCCCAACTCAAAGCACCTTATGACGGTTTTATCAACCGCATTCCTTACAAAACCGGAAGCCTGGTAGATGAAGGCACATTGCTTACCACCATATCCAATAACCATGAGGTGTTCGCCTACTTCAATGTTTCAGAAGGAGATTACTTGGATTATGTGGTTAGCTCAGAAGAAGGGAAACCGAAGGAAGTTTTATTGATGCTGGCAAATAACACTTTATACCCTCATAAAGGCTTTATAGAAACCACGGCAAGCGAGTTTGATAGAAATACAGGAACCATTGCTTTCAGAGCAAAATTTCCAAATCCTGATAACCTCCTAAAGCATGGCGCATCAGGGAAAATACTGGTGAATACACCACTCAAAAATGCCCTGCTGATTCCCCAAAAATCCACCTTCGACCAGCAAGAAAATCTCTGTGTCTTTGTGGTTGATAACGAAGGCAAGGTTCGCATCCAAACAATTGCCCCTTCCGTAAGATTGCCCAAGCTGTTTGTGGTAAGCTCAGGCATTTCTAGCGAGGATAAAATCATCTACGAAGGTGTACAACTGGTAAAAGAAGGAGATGTGATTATTCCTGAAATGGTTTCATTTTCTGAAGTAATTAACCAATAGAAAAGGAGTAAAAATGAATATCATAAACCGCCCGATACTGGCCATTGTCATCTCCTTGATTATCGTTTTTCTAGGAGTTTTGTCCTTATTACGCCTGCCTATGACGTTATTTCCTTCTGTAGCTCCACCAACCGTTAGCGTGGAAGTAGAATATCAGGGAGCCAATGCAGAAACCGTTATGAAGGCTGCTGTAGAGCCACTAGAGCGTGCTATAAATGGAGTGCCCAACATGAAATACATGACTAGCGATGTGGGCAATGATGGTGTAGGCATAGTGAGGGTTGTCTTCGAAACCGGAACAGATATTAATGTTGCAGCAGTAAACGTTCAGAACCGAATCACCGATGTGATGGGGAAACTGCCTCCTGAGGTAATCAAAAAAGGGGTTCTAATCGGAAAAGAAACCAATGCTATTCTGATGTACTTAAATATTTTCAGCAATGACCCTGAATTATCAGAACGATTCATTCACAACTTTGCAGATTTAAACATTCTTTCTGAATTAAAGAGAATAAAAGGAGTAGGCTACGCCAACATTTTGGGAAATAAGGAATATGCCATGCGAATTTGGCTCAAGCCCGATAAAATGCTCGCGTACGATATAGCTGCAGATGATATCCTCGATGCATTGGAAGAACAAAACCTCGAGGCCTCCCCCGGTAAAATAGGCGAAAACTCAGAACGGTCATCCAATTCTAGCCTGCAATATGTACTGCGGTATAAAGGCAGGTTCAAAACGGTGAAGGAGTATGAAAATATACCTCTAAAATCAAGTTCGGAAGGCCAAATTTTGAGGATTAAGGATGTTGCCGAACTGGAATTTAGTTCCGAGTACTTTGACGTAGAGGCAAAGTTTAACGGTAAACCCGCCGCTTCTATCATTCTGAAACAGCTTCCAGGTTCAAATGCCAAAGAAGTGATAGATAATGTCAAGATAAGAATGGAAGAGTTGAAAGGGTCTATGTTCCTTGAAGACATGGACTATGAAGTAAGCTACGACATTTCCCGTTTTATGGATGCCTCCATCCATGAAGTGATTAAAACCTTTATTGAAGCTCTGCTGCTGGTGACATTGGTAGTCTTTGTATTCCTCCAAAATTGGAGAGCTACAATCATTACAGGCTTAGCTGTTCCTGTTTCTATTGTGGGCACTTTCTTCTTCATGCAGTTTTTGGGGTTTTCTCTAAACCTGATTACCCTCTTCGCCTTGGTTGTTGTAATTGGTATTGTGGTGGACAATGCCATTGTGGTTGTAGAAGCCGTACATGCCAAAATGGAGCATTCAAAAATGGGAGCGAAGCAGGCAACAGAAGCCGCCATGAAGGAGATCAGTGGGGCAATTATAGCCATTACTTTGGTAATGTCTGCTGTGTTTATTCCTGTAGCTTTTATGAGTGGGCCAGCAGGGATTTTCTTTCGACAGTTCTCACTTACCATGGCTATTGCCATTGTCCTTTCAGGAGTTGTGGCACTTACGCTTACCCCAGCTCTATGTGTTTTACTGATGAAACATTCTGAACACTCAAAGCAAACATTCCTTACAAAATTTTTCTCTGGCTTTAATAACTGGTATGGAAGTTTGGAGGGTAAATATAAAAACCTGCTGGAAAAGATTGTAAATAGAAGAATTGTGACATGGTTGGTTTTACTCTTTTTTGTTGCAGGCACAGGTATTTTCGGAAATATATTGCGTACAGGTTTTATCCCAAACGAAGACCAGGGCATATTTTATATCAATGTGCTTACGCCACCGGGTTCCACTTTGGAGCGAACAAAAAAAGTGGTTGATGCTATTGCTAAGGAAGCAAAAACTGTAGAAGAGATTGAAAGCGTGTCTTCCCTGTCCGGCACCAATGTATTGTCTGACGGTACTGGTGCAACCTACGGAAGCTTTTTGATCAACCTGAAAGAATGGAGCCAGAGAAGTGCCTCTGTGAGCGATATAATTCAGGAACTCAAAGGAAAACTTCACCATATAAAAGATGCCGAAATCGACTTTTTCCCTCCACCGGCCGTACCGGGATATGGTAACGCCAGTGGATTTGAAGTGAAACTGTTGGATAAAACAGGCAGAGACGACCTGAAAGAGATGGAAGGCGTCACCATGAAGTTTGTGGAGGATTTGGAAGCTCGTCCCGAAATCGCTAACTGCTTTACCATTTTCAATGCCAGTATTCCTCAATATATCCTCAACGTAGATTATGATAAAGCTGCACAAAAAGGGGTTACGGTGAGCAATGCTATGAGCACTCTCTCTACGCTTGTAGGTAGCGAATACGCTTCTAGTTTCATCAAATTTGGAAAGACCTACAAGGTGATGGTGCAGGCACTGCCCGAATACAGGGCCAACCCTGATGATATTTTGAAGTTTACCGTGAAAAATGACAGAGATGAAATGGTTCCGCTATCCACCTTTATCACCTTGGAAAAGTCTTACGGGGTGGATCAAATCACCAGATATAATATGTACAACTCTGCCGAATTGAACGGTGAACTAGCTACCGGATTTAGTAGCGGTGAAGCGCTTAAGGCAGTGATGGAAGTGGCCCGCGAAAAATTACCGAGAGGTTATGACATCGCCTGGTCAGGAATATCTTATGATGAGGCCAATGCTGGCAATGAGGGGATCATCATCTTCTTTATCTGCTTGCTTTTCATTTACCTGATTCTTGCTGGTCAGTATGAAAGTTTCCTCTTGCCCTTACCTGTGATTCTTTCATTACCGATAGGGATTTTCGGTGCCTTCCTCTTGCTGTTGGTACTTGGTTTGGAAAACAACATCTATGCTCAAATAGCCATGATCATGTTGATTGGAATATTGGGCAAGAATGCTATCCTGATTGTAGAGTTTGCTGCACAGAAACACAGTGAGGGTAGCACGGCCCTGGAAGCCGCTATTGAAGGTGCCAAACTGCGTTTAAGACCCATCTTAATGACTTCTTTCGCCTTTATGGCAGGATTGATCCCGCTTGTCATTGCCACTGGAGCAGGGGCTATGGGAAACAGAACGATAGGCACGGCTGCATTTGGCGGAATGCTGTTTGGGACCATTTTTGGGGTAATCATTATACCAGGACTTTACTTAATCTTTGCCAGAATATCTGAGAAATTCAGTGCCAATAGAAAAGAAGAAGGCCCATTTACAGAAACATTGTAATGAATTTAAGAATGAAGAAGTATCAAGTTTTTTTAATAGGCATATCCATTCTAATGATAAGTAGTTGCAAGACGCTAGATACAGGTTTGCAGGTGCGAAACCAAGAAATACCATCCACCTTTCAAGACAGCTCAGATACAACGAGTATCGCAGATGTCAATTGGCAAACCTATTTTAATGATGCCTATTTAGTGGGCTTAATTAACACCGCACTTGTAAACAACTACGATTTACAAATGGCATTTCAAAGAGTTGAAGCCGTTCGCTCAGAGGTCATGTTTGCCAATGGAAGGCTTTTACCAACTGTTGATGGTGCTGCATGGGCAGCCCAGGAACGAGCAGCTGAATATTCCGTTGATTGGGCTGGAAATGAAGGAGGTACCTTTCTATCGGGAGACCCCTTGAGACCCACTTATAATGATTATTACCTCGGGATAGTCAGTAGTTGGGAAATAGATGTTTGGGGCAAACTTAAAAACAAAAAGAGAGCAGCCTTATCTAACTATCTGTCCAGTATAGAAGGCAGAAATTTTGTCATCTCAAATTTGGTGGCAGAAATAACCATTCTTTATTACGAATTAATTGCCAACGACAATCAACTGGAGGTCATTCAACAAACCATAACTAAACAGGAAGAAGCCCTTGAGGTCGTTAAAGCTCGGAAAGAGGTTGGTCAAGCGAATGAGCTGGAGGTGCAACAGTTTCAGGCTCAACTATATGATTTGAAATCGCGGGAGCAAGAAACGCTGCAAGAAATAAAACTACTTGAAAACAGCATTAATTTCTTGTTAGGCAGGTTTCCTCAACCGATAGAAAGAAATCGAGAAAATCTATTTGAGCAAATGCCGGAAACCCTGCGTGCAGGAATACCCTCACAGTTGTTGGCAAACAGACCCGATATTAGAGAGGCAGAGCTGCTCTTGCAAGCAAGTAAGTTTGACGTAATCAGTGCTAAAGCAGAGTTTTATCCCAGTTTTAATATTAATGCAGGTGTTGGTTTTAAAGCTTTTAATCCGGAGTTTCTGTTTATATCACCTGAGTCTATTGCCTATTCTGCGGTTGGTAGCCTGATAGCTCCATTAATTAATAGAAAAGCTATTAAGGCTGAGTTTAATTCAGCAAAAGCAAATCAATTGGAAGCCATGTATAATTACCAAAAAACGATTCTAACGGGCTATGTTGAAGTGGCCAATGAGCTATCCAATATCGAATATTTACAAGAAATCAACAGCCTCAAGCAACAACAAATAGAAGTATTGATACAATCAGTGGAAACATCTAGCGATTTGTACAGATATGGTCGAGCTACCTATTTAGAAGTTTTGTTGGCACAACAAAATTCTCTAGAAACACAATTGGAACTTATTAGTACCACAAAACGCCAACGTATTGCCACAGTTAATATTTACAAAGCATTGGGGGGCGGTTGGAGATAACCTATGCTTTCATATTATCAAAACATGAAATAAAGTTATTTCTTAAACGAATTGTTCTTGAAATAATCCGCACACAAGTGTAAGCACATTTACAAACCGCTACAAACTCACCCACACATACCTAAGTTTGCAAAAGAGCTTCCACCTCTTCCATTCTGACAAAATTGAAAATGTTTACGGTTCACGAACACCTTTAAGAGCATGTTTAAAAATTATATTCTGTATGAATCGGGTTTTTCAAAACTTTCAGCATAATTTCTTCAAATTACTTCTTGTTCATTTTTCCTTGATGAAAAACGAACCAAAAAATCAAGAAAATCCAATGCTTCCACCCACAATACCAGCCCGCCTCCCCGCTGGATTTTCAGGCAAACGCACTTGTTTCTTATTCAAATTCAGATAGTTATAAGAAATTTAAACAAGCTCTAAGTAAACAAGTATATTAAGTAAGTAATTAGAAAACTCTCGAACTCTTCTGAAAATAAAAAATTCCGCACCCACTCAAATCAAAACCAACAGACAATAAGACAACAGAACATTAATATAGAAACTCAAAGTTGACAATGGTTTACAAGAACCATGGATAAGAGCACCAGCTGCCAACAATGTATAAGCGATAATTGCTCGTAACCTCGCAACTACGCTTATACCAACCGTTGTGCGGCAGCTAAAGTCTCGTTCATCAATTTTAATTGTTTCTATATTTAGAAACTTTTACTATCTTTGCTAAGTTAAATAAGGACAACGTATGAGGTACTTCGAGACAAAATTTTTAGACGATGCAAAGAAGTTTTTAAAGACCCTTCAGCCTAAAACTGCCAAAAAAGTATTTTACAACATTGACCTTGCTGAACAGACAAATGACCAAAAATTTTTAAGAAACTCAAAAATGACATTTGGGAGTTTCGGACAAAATACGCAGGACTTCAAATACGACTTCTTGCATTTTGGGACAAGACCGACAATAAAGAAACTTTGGTAATAGCAACCCACGGTTTTATAAAAAAGGTTGACAAAGTTCCGACAAAAGAGATTGACCGCACAGTAAGATTAAAGGATAAATATTTTGAACATAAAATTAAATGATATGGCAACTAAAGAAATGAAAACATCAACGCTTGCCGAAATGAAGGATGAATTCATCGGGAAGGTTGGCACCCAAGAAAGAGACGAATACGAATACGAACTCCGAATGGAAGTCTTGGGCAGAATGATAAAAGCAGCACGTAAAGAAAGACATTTAACTCAAGAAGATTTGGGCAAGCTCATTGGTGTTAGGAAAGCTCAAATTTCAAAGCTTGAGAGCAGTGCTAATAGTGCTACAATTGACACAATAATAAAAGTTTTCAAAGCATTAAAGGCTGAGATTAATTTTAACGTAAAGTTAGAAGACGACTTTGTTAAACTCGCCTGATTGAGAAAAAAGCCGACCGCACAACACGGTATATAGCAAATAGGGCGTTAGGTGGTTTATGAAAGTCCAGTGCTATTAACAAACACCGCCAAATCGTTGATTTGGCATTTAAGAATGAATAAATTAAAAACAAAATACAACTCTTTGGCTCTGTGCAAACTTGAAAGTTCAGTACTTTCTACTGCCATACTTGCCATATACTAATCGTTGTGTTTCATTAAGAATAACAAAATATGAGTGATATAAAGGAAATAACAGAAGCTCTGATTATATTCAGAAACGAACGAGACTGGGAACAATTTCACAACCCGAAAGACCTTGCTGTCGCTCTGAATATTGAGGCAGGTGAGCTCTTAGAAAATTTCTTATGGAAGTCACATGAAGATGCGGATAGAGAAAAAGTCAAGGAGGAGTTAGCTGATGTTCTAGCCTACTCACTTCTTTTAGCTGAAAAATATGGATTTGATGTAAAAGAAATTCTTTTAAACAAAATAAAGAAGAATGGAGAAAAATATCCAATTGAAAAGGCTAAAGGAACTGCAAAAAAGTACAATGAATTATGATTCCATCCTTTGAATTGTCTATTGAGGTTTCAGAGCCATACGATTTTAACAAAAGTGCAATAGAAACTATAAATAAGAATCAATGGGTTAAGAACCAGTGGCCATTGGTATATTTTATTCAAAATGAATCAAAACGAGTAGCATATGTAGGAGAGTCGACAAACTTCTCTAACAGAATTAAAAACCACTTAGCTAATCCCAAAAAGGAGAAAGCTTTCAACAAGATATCAATAATAGGCTCAGATAAGTTTAATAAATCTGCCACCCTAGACATTGAGTCGAAATTAATACAATACATATCGTCAGAAGGCACTTATGAATTACAGAACGGTAATCACGGCTTAATCAATCATAATTATTATCAACAAGATCTTTATAAGGGCTTGTTTAAAGATATATGGACTAAACTCATTCAAAAGAAAATAGTCAGTAAATCATTGGAAGAGATTGAAAATTCTGAACTATTTAAATACTCTCCATTCAAATCACTAAATGAAGATCAATACAATTCTGTTCTTGAAATAATCGAATGTTTTACCCAAGAAAAATCGAATAAAATATTTATTAAAGGTAGTGCTGGAACTGGAAAAACTATCCTTGCCACATACTTAATCAAACTGCTAAATTCTGATGTCTTGGACACAACTAGTGATGATATTACTGACAATGAAATTCAAGAAATACAATTAATCCAAGCATTTCAAAATAAGTATCCAAATGCGGAAATAGGATTTGTAGTTGCAATGAGTTCTCTTAGGAAAACATTGCAGACCGTTTTCTCAAAAACACCAGGTTTAAAAAAATCAATGGTGATAAGTCCAACCGAAACTTTTAAAAAAGAGTATGATTTGCTCATAGTAGATGAAGCTCATCGTTTAAGACAGTACAAAAATATAAGTTGGAGAGGTGCCTTTAAAAAATGTAACCAAAAGCTAGGCTTAGATGACTCAGGCACTGAATTAGATTGGATAATTGCCAATAGTAAAAATCAGATATTTTTTTACGACTCAGCGCAATCTGTGAAACCATCAGATATTGACCAATCACGATTTGATCAGTTAATCTCGGCAAAAGACTCAGTTACAATTGAACTAAAGTCACAAATGCGAGCACAAGGGGGGAATGATTATATAACATTTGTTGATGACCTTTTGAATATAAAACGCGACAAAAAACAATTCTTCTCTCCAGAGAATTACGATTTATTAATTTTTGATTCTTTACAAGATTTATATTCTGAACTTAAAGTCAAAGAAAATGAGTTTGGACTATGCAGACTTGTAGCTGGTTTCGCTTGGCCTTGGGTTTCTGATGTAAGAGGCTCTACACCTGACGCAATAGATATCAAAATTGATGGATTGGAGTTTCAATGGAATAGAACTCCTGAAGATTGGGTAAATTCTCCAAATGCCATTAATGAAGTGGGAAGTATTCACACTACACAAGGTTATGATTTAAACTATACAGGAGTAATATTCGGAGAAGAAATAACTTACAATAAAGACACTAAAGGAATAGAAATAATAAAAGAAAAGTATTTCGATAAATATGGCAAACAACAAGCTACTGATGAAGATTTAAAAGCATACATTATAAACATTTACAAAACCTTAATGTATCGTGCCATTAAAGGTTCATTCATATACGCATGTGATAAAAACCTTCGCGAATATTTTAAAGAACATATCCCAACATTTAAAAAGAAAGGCACTTTAAGAGTTTTAAATTTCGAAGATGTTAAACCTTATGTAAATTCTGTACCACTTGTAGATATTTATGCTGCTGCAGGAAATTTCAGTGAAGAACAAATTTCAAACGAAGACTTTGAATGGATTGAACTCCCAATGAATATATCAGCAAAGGAAGGATACTTTGTCTGTCAGATAATTGGAGAATCTATGAATAAGAAAATTCAGAATGGGTCTTATTGTTTATTTAAAAAAGACTCTGGAGGAACGAGAGAAGGAAAGATTGTTTTAGTTGAACACTATAATATTCAAGATTCGAACTTTGGAGCAGGATATACTGTGAAGACATATCACAGTAAAAAAACCATGACGGATGAAAGTTGGTCACATAAATCCATTGTATTAAAACCTGCATCATTTGATTCTAGGTTTAAAGAGATAGTGCTTGAAGGAGAAGATATTTCCTCTTTAAAAGTTATAGGTGAATTTGTGACAACACTAGATATATGAAAAAAATAAAACGAAAACACAACAACACCTATACGCAATACCCTTCGGGATACTGCGCATAGCCAAACCGTTACCCTTCATTGAAATAAAGCAATAACCGTTCGTTATTAGAGAACTTTTTCTGTATATTTGAACGAATGAAACGAATAATTGCAAAAAGTACACTTCGGGAATTTTGGGAGAAACACACTGATTCTGAACAATATTTAAAGACTTGGTATGACACAGCGAAAAGTGCCAAATGGTTTTCTCCAAATGACGTAAAGCAAACTTACATCAACGCAAGTATTCTGAAAGATAGTCGTGTAGTTTTTAACATTAAAGGAAATTCTTATCGACTTATTGTAAAGTTCAATTACGAAAAGCAGTGGGCATTTATTCGATTTATCGGAACACACGCTGAATATGATAAAATTAATGCTGATACAATTTAAAAAAGTAGATATTATGAGATTAAAGCTAATTAAAAATGAAAAAGATTATCAAAATGCGCTTGAGCGTTTGGAAGTGATTTTTGATGCATCAATTGACACAAGAGAAGGTGACGAAGCGGAAATACTTTCACTTCTCATTGAGAATTACGAAAACGAACATTATCCGATTGATCCACCAGACCCAATCGAAGCGATTAAAATACGCATGGAAGAATTAAATATGCGACAAAAAGACTTGGTTGGAATAATCGGTGGAAAAAGCCGAGTATCGGAAATACTTAACCGAAAAAAAAGATTGACCGTAGATATGATACGCGAACTTGAAAGATCTCTTCAGATTTCAGCTTCTGTTTTGGTTAATAATTATCAACTATTGAAATAATAACAAAGGGTAACAGCACCTAAGAAAACATGGGGCGGGCGGTGGTTTGTACAAGGTTCGTTCTTCGTGGCTACTTTTGTCATAGGCGGACAGCTAATCGCCCTGAAATCCGCTACTGCTCTTATACTTGACCGTTGTGCGGCAGCTAAAGTCTCGTTCATCAATTTTAATTGTTTCTATATTTAGAAACTTTTACTATCTTTGCTAGGTTAAATAAGGACAACGTATGAGGTACTTCGAGACAAAATTTTTAGACGATGCAAAGAAGTTTTTAAAGACTCTTCAGCCTAAAACTGCCAAAAAAGTATTTTACAACATTGACCTTGCTGAACAGACAAATGACCCAAAAATTTTTAAGAAACTCAAAAATGACATTTGGGAGTTTCGGACAAAATACGCAGGACTTCAAATACGACTTCTTGCATTTTGGGACAAGACCGACAATAAAGAAACTTTGGTAATAGCAACCCACGGTTTTATAAAAAAGGTTGACAAAGTTCCGACAAAAGAGATTGACCGCGCAGTAAGATTAAAGGATAAATATTTTGAACATAAAATTAAATGATATGGCAACTAAAGAAATGAAAACATCAACGCTTGCCGAAATGAAGGATGAATTCATCGGGAAGGTTGGCACCCAAGAAAGAGACGAATACGAATACGAACTCCGAATGGAAGTCTTGGGCAGAATGATAAAAGCAGCACGTAAAGAAAGACATTTAACACAAGAAGATTTGGGCAAGCTCATTGGTGTTAGGAAAGCTCAAATTTCAAAGCTTGAGAGCAGTGCTAATAGTGCTACAATTGACACAATAATAAAAGTTTTCAAAGCATTAAAGGCTGAGATTAATTTTAACGTAAAGTTAGAAGACGACTTTGTTAAACTCGCCTGATTGAGAAAAAAGCCGACCGCACAACACGGTATATAGCAAATAGGGCGTTAGGTGGTTTATGAAAGTCAAGTGCTATTAACAAACACCGCCAAATCGTTGATTTGGCATTTAAGAATGAATAAATTAAAAACAAAATACAACGCTTTGGCTCAGTACAAACTCGAAAGTTCAGTGCTTTTTACTGCCCTACTTGCCATATACTAAACGTTGGCATTAATACTGAAAAAACGAATAGTTACCGTAATGGTAACTTTTTTGATTATATTTGCATCAAAGAAATTTGAATTGAAAATATTTTCGAGAGGAACATTACGAGATTTTTGGGAAAAAAACGGTGATTGTGAATTGCAACTTAAAACTTGGTATCGTGAAACCGAGAAATCAAATTGGAAAACGATTAACGAATTAAAATCTGAATACCCAAATGCAAGTATTTTAAAAGATAATCGAATTGTATTCAACATCAAAGGTAATGACTATCGACTGATTGTAAAATTCAACTTTGAATATCAACTTGCTTGGATTCGATTCATTGGAACACACGCTGAATACGATAAAATTAACGCAAACAAGATTTAAAATGGAAATAAAACCTATAAGAAGCGAAGCTGACTACAAAAATGCCCTTGAGCGTTTGGAAGTGATTTTTGATGCAAAACGTGGAACAAAAGAAGGCGATGAACTCGAAATTTTATCGATTTTGATAGATAATTATGAAAGTGAAAACTTCCCAATCGAAATGCCAGATCCTATATCAGCAATTAATTTTAGAATGGAACAAATGGGTCTGAAACAAAAAGACTTGGTGGAAATGATTGGCTTTAAAAGTCGAGTAAGTGAAATAATGAATAAAAAGCGAAAATTGACTTTGGATATGATTCGAAAATTAAACACTAGTTTAAAAATTCCTACTGAAGTTTTAATTCAGGATTACTAACAAACGTACTGAAAGCACTATGGGCAACAGCGTATATAGTTTATGGCGGATTTTGTATCAAACTCAAAGTTTTTGTGATTTTAAAAAGGTAAAACCTTAACCGAAAAAATTCCGCTTTTTTGCCCGCCACAAACCATATACGCAAACCGTTGGCATTAATACTGAAAAAAAACTTTGTGGGACACAATAAAAGTTGTTACTTTGTAATTACAAATAATTAGATATGGAGACAGCTATTATAAAAATCGGAAATTCTAAAGGTCTGCGTTTAAGTAAGACAATTTTAGAAAAGTACAACATAAAAGACAAAGTTGAAATGATTTTAGAAAAAGGACAAATAATTCTAAAACCCATTGACAAGCCGAGAAATAATTGGGAAAAAGCATTTAGAGAAATGAATGCTAATAATGATGATGAGCTATTGCTAGACGATGTTTTTGACGATGAAAATTTCGAAGAATGGAATTAAAACAATATTCAATTGTACTCGCAAATCTTGATCCAACAATCGGAAGTGAAATAAAAAAAACTCGCCCTTGTGTAATTCTATCACCAAATGAAATTAACAAGTTCTTAAAAACTGTCGTTGTGGCTCCAATGACGACTAACTTGAAGAAATATCCGACAAGAATAAATGTAAAACATAACGGTAAAAATGGAATGATTGCGATTGATCAAATTCGGACAATTGACAAGACTCGAATTTTGAAAAAATTTGATCGATTAACGAAATCTGAGATAGCAGATTGTAAAAGTATAATTAAAGAAACTTTTGTTGACTAAATCTGAATGAGAAACAAACTCTGAAAAAAGTACTAATGCCAACAGCGCATAACAAAAATTGCGAGATTTGTGCTGAAACGAGAGTTTTGTGTATTTTTAGAGACTTAAAGTTTAACCGAAAAATTTGTGCATTTTAAGTCGCCACTTAAACAAATAGAACCGAAGAAGAGTAACCGCATACAACAACTAAGGATTCCCCGACCACAGGTGCGGGGCAGGTGATGTGGTTGCCAACTTATCGGTAACAGAACATGCCTTTCCCACTAGCTAGCGGGAAATCCTAGCTTGAGCGAGTCGGGCATTGTTATGCGCACCGCCTTATGGGGTTTTCCGCAAAATTTACCTTATTTTGAAGGAGGCTTTTGATTTCAGCCTACATTTCACCCAGTGGGTATTGCTGAATTCAACGTTTTAGATGGTCTGACAACTTGATTTATTGACCATGCCTGAAATGGGTTGGCACTTTTTATTCAACCTATTTGATGTTGGCTCACAATGCCCCAAAGCCAAGGTATTCAGCACATGAAAAGCCTACTATGCTAGATTATTCTGTTTCAATATCTTCCTGTAAACTCGACCATTGTCTTTGATGAGTTTCAGTAATACTCCATTCGTCCATCCAAAACCGTCTTGCACAGGATATTCACCACCACCGCTCGTTAAGTTGGTATCCATGACATTGTATTTCTCCATGAGTTTTCCCGTTGCTCGGAAAACCTTCACATTTAATTTGATCCACCGCTCCAAGATGAGCCGGGCGATTCGAATTTCTCTGTAATGTTGTAAGGCCGTAATGCCGATGTATTGCAGGGGCGCCCAGCCATTGGGCGCATCCCACTGCTGACCTGAATTGATATGGGTTGTTAATAAACCACCTTCTGCCAGTAATTCTTTTTCTACCATTTGGGCACAACCCGCCACTTGCTTGGGTCTGCATAATTTGAAAAACATGGGGAACAAACCCGCTGCATGAATGCTTTCCGTATTTTTTGCTCTGTAAAAAGGTAATCGTGATAGTACTTTGTGGTTTCATTCCAAAAGTAAGTATCCATGGCCAGCCTACGGTCAACGTATTTTACACGATAGGCATTGGCCTTTTCCTCCTGATTGGCAATGCTGTAATATTTTGCAATCATCTCCTCCAAATGATATAAGAGGCAGTTTAAATCGACTGGAATAATTTCGGTTGTCCGAATGGTGCTTAAATCCATCGGGTCTTTACACCACCGTGAGCTGAAATCCCAACCGGATTCGCAAGCTGCTCTGATATTCAGAAGGGTCTCTTTGCCTTTTTCACCCAAAGATTCAGTCAATTCGCGGTCATCGCGGTACATTTCCGCACGTGGTCGGGCTGAGTTATCGAAGTATCGGTTTAAAAGGATGCCATTTGGCATGCGTACTACTCTTTTGGAAGCTGGGTTTTCTGCTGTGCATTGTTCACTGTCTTTCATCCAAAACGCATACTCTGTTTCTAATGCCGAACCATATCGTAGCAGGGCTTGCTTACCTGCTTCCTTGTCATGAATGTTTAAATGATCAACCAGAAGCTTTACCATGAGAGAGAAAAAAGGTGGCTGAGACCTTCCCAGATAATAGGTGCGATTGCCATTGGGAATGAATCCAAATTTTTGAATCATATGCTCGAAATTATCAATCATATGCTGAACCATCTCGGTCTCATTACTTTCCAATAACCCAAGCATGGTGAAATAACTGTCCCAGTAATAAATTTCGTTGAAGCGGCCTCCGGGAACCACATACGGATAAGGTAAAGGAATGAGCGTTGAGTAAAAATCCGATTCCTCAGGATCACGCGACAGAATAGGCCAGAGGTTTTGGATATGTTCCTCGATGGGCAGGCTGGAATCACTCTCGTAAGTATGGGCGAGGGTAGGAGCTTCATCGAAATGTCGATAGAAGAAGTCCTTAATGTCAAAGTTTTTACCTTTTTTTTCTTCTCGATAATGATCGAGCACGACAGCAGGAGCATCCAGTGTCACGGCATCCGAAATGGTTTTGCCATCAGGCCACAAGCCCGACTTATGAAGATCATCAAAAAGTTCTTGAAAATCTATTTCTAAAAATACCAGTCGATTACGCATGAGCTTAGATTTTATGCTGTCACAATTTAAGGGCTTATGACAATAAATGCCAATGGAAGATGGTGGCAGTTATTTTATGAGTTATAAATTACAGATAATCAGCACACTAAATTTTAATTCAAAAGTTTTTTAGGCTTTTTGTAAGGAATCGAGGGGCTTTCTTCATCTATTTTTTGTTTCCTCAAGGGTATTGAAAGCCCTTAGAAATCATATATCCTTGTCTTATTCATTTGCAAGCCCCCCTTTCATGGCTTATCTTATGGGAATTCTATGCATATGATGGAACACAACATAAGAAAGATTAAGAAATTACTCGTCGCCAACCGCGGTGAAATTGCGATACGCATTCTTGCGAGCCGCTTCGGAAATGAAAATCCGCACGGTGGCCATGTACACCTACGAAGACCGATATTCTCTTCACCGCTACAAAGCAGATGAGGCGTATCAAATTGGAGCCGATGACGATCCGTTGAAGCCTTATTTGGACATCGAAGAAATTGTGGCCTTAGCCAAACGCGAAGGTGTAGATGCCATACATCCCGGTTATGGCTTTCTTTCTGAGAATGTACATTTTGTGCGCGCTTGTCAAGCCGCGGGCATCACCTTTGTTGGTCCTGAGCCACAAGTGATGGAGCAATTGGGCGATAAAGTAAAGGCTAAAATCGTGGCGCGAAAAGCCAATGTGCCCTTGATTGAGGATAGCGAAAAAGAATTGATCAATAGCGACATCGCCTTGCAAGAAGCCAAGCGCATTGGCTTCCCTGTGATGGTCAAAGCCGCTGCCGGTGGTGGTGGCAGGGGCATGCGTGTAGTGCGCAGTGAGAAAGAACTGGTGAATGCCTACGAAGACGCTAAAAGTGAAGCCAAAAAAGCTTTTGGGGATGATACCATCTTTATTGAGAAATTCATTGAGAACCCCAAGCACATTGAAGTGCAAATCATGGGGGATAATTACGGGAATCTGGTGCATTTGTATGAGCGAGACTGTTCGGTACAGCGCAGGTACCAGAAGGTAGTGGAAGTGGCTCCTTCCATTGGCCTAAAAGATGAAACCCGCGAAAAGTTGTATGCATATGCGCTGAAGATAACCCGTGAAGTCAATTATAATAATGTCGGTACGGTGGAGTTTTTGGTAGATGCCAATGAAGACATCTTTTTCATTGAAGTCAACCCTCGGGTACAAGTAGAACATACCATCACCGAGCAGATTACGGGTATCGACATTGTACGTTCTCAAATTGAAATTGCCCAAGGCTATCCGCTCGATCATCCACGCCTCTACATTCGCAGTCAGGATGATGTGAAAATCAATGGATTTGCCATTCAGTGCCGCATTACTACAGAAGATCCGGAAAATCAGTTCACACCAGATTATGGAACCATCATTGCTTACCGCTCACCGGGAGGCTTTGGCATCCGCCTCGATGCGGGAAATTGCTATGCAGGAGTAACCATTTCGCCTTTCTTCGATTCCATGCTGGTGAAAATTACAGCTACGGGCCGAACCTTAAAAGGAGCTTCTCAACGCCTGCAAAGGGCACTTTCCGAGTTTCGAATCCGTGGGGTCGTTACCAACAAAGGCTTTTTAGAAAATGTACTGTCGCATGAGGTTTTTTATACCGGAAAAGCAACCGTAAAGTTCATTGAAGATCATCCTGAGTTGTTCAAAATGAGGCGCTATATGAACCGCGCCACACGCTTGCTGAATTATTTGGGCGAGGTCGCTGTCAATGGCAATCCGAGCGTGAAGAAAATTGACCCTTCAGTCAAGTTACGCATCCCTAAAGTACCCGACTATGATCGTTTAGGTGAATACCCAAAAGGCACCAAGCAAGTGCTAGAAGAAAAAGGACCCGAAGGCTTAGCCCGATGGATCAAAGAACAAAAACAAATTCTTTTTACAGATACGACTTTGCGCGATGCACATCAGAGTTTATTGGCTACACGCATGCGCAGTTTAGACATGTTGAAGGTAACTCCGGGTTATGCCAAAAATCACCCTGAGATTTTTTCTCTTGAAATGTGGGGAGGTGCTACTTTTGATGTAAGCATGCGTTTTTTGAACGAAAACCCATGGGAGCGACTCATAAAAATCAGAGAAGCTGCTCCGAATGTTTTGTTGCAGATGCTCCTAAGGGGATCTAATGCAGTAGGTTACAAGGCCTATCCCGATAATTTAATCGAGCGCTTTATTGAAAAGACAGCCGAAAATGGCATGGATGTGTTCCGTATTTTCGATTCGCTGAACTGGGTGGAAGCCATGAAGGTAAGCATACGCACAGTGCGCGAGCGCACCAATGCGGTGGCCGAAGCATGCATGTGCTATACAGGAAATGTACTCGACAAAAACAGCAAGTACAACCTGCAATATTACTTAGACTTGGCCAAGGCTTTGGAAGAGGAAGGAGCACATATTTTAGCCATCAAAGACATGGCTGGTTTGCTCAAGCCTGAAGCTGCTACCGTCTTGATAGGTGCTTTGAAAGAAGCTACAGACCTGCCCATTCATTTACATACGCATGATACTTCTTCGATGCAGGCTGTTACTTATTTTAAGGCCATCGATGCAGGGATAGATATTGTAGATGTGGCCATGGCATCTATGTCCGGGCTCACATCACAGCCTAATTTTAATGCATTGGTAGCCGCCTTGCAAGGGCATGAACGTGACCCCAAGATGAATTTGAACTCGTTGAATGCCTATAGCTCGTATTGGGAAGATGTACGCGAGTATTATTACCCCTTTGAGAGCGGCTTGAAAGCGGGAACGGCTGAAGTATATGACCATGAGATCCCGGGCGGGCAGTATTCTAACCTGCGTCCGCAAGCGGAGGCGCTCGGCTTGGCCGATCAATTCCAGCAAGTGAAAAAGAACTATGCTTTGGTGAATCAAATGTTTGGTGAAATTGTCAAAGTTACCCCTTCCAGTAAGGTGGTTGGAGATATGGCCATCTTTATGACTTCAAACAACCTGACGCCTGAAGATATTTTTGAAAGAGGGGAGAGCTTGTCTTTTCCGAGTTCAGTGGAAAGTCTTTTTATGGGCGATCTGGGTCAAATGCCCGGTGGGTTTCCCGAAAAGCTTTCTAAAATTATTTTGAAAGGGAAAAAGCCTTACACCGACCGACCCAATGCACATTTAGCAGCTGTCGATTTTGAAGAGGAGTTCAAGGCTTTTCAAAAGGAGTTTGACGAGTATTGCAATGAGTTAGATTTTCTTTCCTATCAGCTTTATCCCAAAGTTTTTAAGGAGTTCTATCAACATTGGTTGAAATTTGGAGCGGTGTGGCAATTGCCTACCAAAGCCTTCTTTTTTGGTGTGAAAGAAAACGAGGAGTTGTTTGTAGAAATTGGCAGAGGCAAGCACATCATCATTAAGATGCTGTACAAAAGTGAGGTGAATGAGGAGGGCATGCGCAAGGTTTTCTTTGAGTTGAATGGCCAAACCAGGGTCATTGAAGTCAGAGACAAAAACTACAAAGTCACCAAGGTACAAAACCAGAAAGTTAAAAATGACAAGCAGGTAGGAGCTCCGCTACAAGGAAAACTTTCTGAAATCAAAGTGAAGGTAGGCGATGCAGTTAAAGAAAATGATGCTTTATTTGTGATTGAAGCCATGAAAATGGAAACTACAGTCGCAGCGCCCAAAGCGGGTAAAATTGCCAAAGTGCACCTGACCGATGGCACCATGGTAGAACAAGATGATGTGGTGGTTGAATTTGAATAAATGATAGAAAACGTAAAGAACATTGAAAAGGTGCTGATCCTCGGAGCGGGCACCCTCGGACTCAGAGTGGGTTTGCAATCCGCATTAAGTGGTTTTGAAACCACCATTTACGATGTGCATGCTGAAGCATTAGAAAAGGCCATCGTTGTCCAACAGGCCATTTTGCATCAGCTCATCAAACATGAAAAAATATCGGAAGACCAAGCCGAAAAGGCAAAGGCGAACATCAGCTTTACCACAGAAGCTGCATTAGCTGCCGATGACGCGGATTTGATCAATGAGTCGGTTACTGAAGATTTGGAGTTGAAAAAGAAAGTTTGGGCACAGTTTGGTGACTTATGTCCTGAAAAGACCCTTTTCACCTCCAATACTTCTTATTTATTGCCTTCTCAGCTGGCGGAGGCGACAGGCAGACCCGAGCAGTTTTGCAATTTCCATTTTCACGATGTGTTTTACGCCAATGTGGTGGACATTATGCCCCACAAGGGAACGGCACAGCCGTTGATTGATCTGCTGATGGAGCTAGGCCCTATTTTGCAGCAGACACCTATATTGGTGAAAAAAGAAAACCCTGGCTATGTGTTCAATTACATGCTCATGGCCTTAATTGGTGCAGCCGGAGCCTTGAAAACCATGGATGTGGCCACCATCGAAGACATTGACCGTAGCTGGATGGGGAACTTCAAAATGGAAATGGGGCCATTTGGTGTACTCGATACGGTAGGGCTGGATACCGCTTGGCACATCACGAGCAATCAACCCGACAAAAAGAGTCAAGCTTTTGCCGCCCTGCTCAAAACCTATATCGATGCCGGGAAATTAGGGGTAAAGACTGGAGAGGGTTTTTACATCTATCCGCACCCGAAGTACAAAAATCCGGGCTTTGTCTAGGGAGGCAACCATTGCTAAAAATTAAAGCCTTACCTTTGTACAACTTGCTGAAGACCTTATTTCTTCAGCATGTCACTTTAAATTATCATGCATGTCATTTGACGCCCTGGGACTATCGAAGTCCCTCATCCACGCTGTAGAAAAACAAGGCTACAGTCAACCCACTGCCATTCAAGAAAAAGCCATCCCTACCATTTTACAGGGGAAAGATGTGCTTGCTTCCGCCCAAACCGGTACCGGAAAAACAGCAGGATTTGTATTACCTATTTTGCAACTGCTGGGAGAACGCTCACAGCCTAAGAATAGGCCTGTTCGTGCTTTGATCCTAACGCCTACCCGAGAGCTGGCCGCTCAAGTAGAGCAAAGCGTGGTAGATTATGGTGCTTTTGAGCATTTATCTTCCACTGTGATTTTTGGTGGTGTGAAGCAAAACCCACAGGTACAACAATTGCGCAGGGGAGTAGATATAGTTATTGCCACCCCAGGCAGGTTATTAGACTTAGTCAATCAAGGCCTTTTGAATTTGTCTCGTGTAGAAATATTGGTACTCGATGAAGCCGACAGAATGTTGGACATGGGCTTTGTGAGAGACATTAAAAAAATCATTCAATTGCTGCCACAAAAGCGGCAGAACCTTTTGTTTTCTGCTACTTTCTCGAAAGACATCAAGGCTTTGGCAGCTACTTTTTTGCATCAGCCGGTGCGCATCGAAGCTACGCCTGAGAATACTACGGTAGAGAAGATCGAGCAATTTGTTTATGCGGTAGACAAATCACGCAAGGCCGACTTGGTGGTTCACTTGATCAAGGAAGGGGATTGGCAGCAAGTACTTATTTTTACGCGCACCAAACATGGTGCCAACCGACTGAGCGAGAAGTTGGAGAAAAGCGGTATCCGCTCGGCAGCCATCCACGGCAACAAAAGCCAGGGAGCACGAACCAAGGCTTTAGCAGGCTTTAAAGCCGGGCAAATACGCGTGTTGGTCGCTACCGACATTGCGGCCAGGGGACTTGATATTCCTTTGCTGCCTCACGTTATTAATTTTGAATTGCCCAATGTGGCCGAAGACTATGTACACCGCATTGGTAGAACAGGTAGGGCAGGCGCAACGGGGCAAGCCATTGCCTTGGTAACGGCCGATGAAAAACCCTTGGTGCATGCCATTGAAAAACTGGTAGATGAGCCTTTGATTTTCGATGTAGTCGCAGGCTTTGAACCTAAGGAAGGCCCAAGCCAAAAGACATCATCGAAACGCCCCCAACAAAAACCAAGACCGAAAAATACCCGCAGCCGCGAACCGAGAAGGAGGAGGTAAATGGCAAGCCCAAGTAAGTTTTAGCTTGTGATAAGTATGTTGTATAAAGCTTCTTTCTTTGAGTTTTACTAAATCATCTAACTAGTTGAGAGAATTCTGAGCTGCGCTTGGCTGAATACTGCTGTTTTCAAGTCAGAAGCATATGATTTTCGTTGTGTGTAAATCATATTTCTACCACTGAAAAGCGATTTATCTTTTCTCTTGACAGATAAGGCTTTAATTATTTCATGATTACCTTTTGATTGATTCGCTTTTTAAAATTGGAGAACGATCAAGAATGTGTGCTGTTTGAATTCTAGTTGATCTGCACATGTTAATTTTATGCTTTGTTTGAAATTGGTAAATTTTGTTTAGTAGAAGCTTAAATTGATGGCGGCTAAATATAAAAGGTCAATAAAAAAAGGCATTTGATGAATTGCCTGGGGATGTTTTGTATCTCATTTATACATCAAACCAACCGCTCAAACCCCATCAACCCAATAAACCAACCCATACGGCCATTAGCTGTTGGACATTTGCTTTTAGCGAGCCTGAATTACAATTCATCAATTCATCCCTTGGCTCTTACCTCTCAACCCTAAACGCTCCTCTCTAACCACAACAAACCAATAACCCCAATATCTATAGGTATCAAGCAAAAAAATTTTAAAATCAAGACAAAATATACCTATATGTGCCTCTTAGATATCATGTACCGTAAAGATAAGTATGCGCTAATTAAGCTGATAATTAGAAGAGGAGTGTGTAAAGTAAGGTATATCCGACACTATTTACCCCCAATAAAAAATATAAATAAATGTTGTTTAGTATTGAAGAGCTTGTTATGTTTGATATATCATTTCTAAATGAAGTAATATCGATATATTGATTGAGAACCTTATAAATTAAACTCAGTTGAAAGGTTGTTTGGTAATTATAAAATATTGTACTGAGGATTTGATAAAAAAAGTCGTCAGTAATGAATTTGAGTAAAAAGGTTTAAAGGTGTGCATTTGCTCAACCTGTAGAAGGAACAGTGCCATTCTTGAGTCCTAAATGTGTAATGTAGTAATAGAATGAGCGCACCTTACCTCACAATATTGAATCAATTTTTAACCCGGCAAGGCTATTATATAGGTTTGGATGAGCTTTATGTTGAGTTCTTTAGTCATCCTGATTTTCCAAGTTTTCAGTCAATTACCAATACCTTAGATCATTTTTCCATTCATTCACTGGCTGCTTCCATTCCGAAAGAGCAATTTGGTCAATTAGATCAAGCTGTGTTGGTTCATCTTTCTGTACAAGGAAAAAATCAGCTTGCGATAGCCGAAAAGGAAGGTGAGAATGGCATTCGCATTTGGCAAGGAGAGGATGAGGGCAAAACGGTTGTCATAAAAAAGGATGAGTTTGTAAACTTGTGGGATGGTAACCTCATTGCCATTGAAAAGAATAACCAAAAGAAAAGCTACAGTATAGATAGAATAGCATTACTTATTGTCCTTTTAAGCTTCTTGGCTGTTTATCAGGAAATAAAGGGGCAGGGCAATATTCGAACCATCGTATTTCAAGGACTTACTGGGCTTGGCTTATACTTATCTTACTTAGTCATTCAAACAACAATCCGTTTTAATCACCATGGTTCTAGATTTTGCTCATTTAGTAAGTCAACGGATTGCGAAAGGGTGATTAACTCTGACTCTTCCCGTATTCTTGGTTTATTTTCACTGAGTGATCTTTCATTGATCTACTTCTTGACACTTAACTTCTCTTTGCTTATGGGTGTGAGTACATCAATACTGGTTTGGGTGAGTGCGCTTTCGCTTCCGGTCGTAATTTATTCCATTTACCAACAAGCAATCATTCTTAAAAAATGGTGCCCCTTGTGTTTGGGGATTGGTCTTGTCCTTTGTGCTCAATTCCTGATTTTAATTCCTGATTTTAAATCCGTATTCACCTATAATTCTTTTTATTCAATAGGAGCTCTTCTAATTATTGGTTCATTGGTGTTCATTGCTTGGCAATGGTTGAAACCCTTTTTAACTGTTAAAAAGGATGCCATTGAGCAGGCAAAAGAACTGAAGACATTTAAGAGAAATTACCACCTTTTTGTTCCTTACTTTCATTCTCTTCCAATATTAGACACCTCTATAACTGTGCCTGATATTCATTTGAGCGGGGAAACTAACGCCCCTATTAAAATATTAGCAATAACCAATCCGCTTTGTAAGCACTGCCAAGAAGTACACCACATGTTGGAACACCTTGGGCAAAAATATCCTGAAGACCTGCGTATTGACCTTCGCTTTTATACTCCCCAAGTTGATCTTAATGATCCTAGAATATTGGTGTCATGTGGTATGCTCAAGGCATACAAAGAAGATAAGGAATCTTTTCATCAGCGAATAAATCATTGGTATGAGCGGGGAGATGTGCGATCCTTTCTTGAAACAGTGGGGTTAGAGAGGCCAGAAGATGAATATCTTCAGATACTAGGGAAGCATACAAAGTGGTGTAGTGCCAATGGGATCGGAGTGACACCCGTTTTACTTTTAAACAATAGGGTATTTCCAACTTTCTATCAAACAACGGATTTAGCCCATATGGTTGGAGCATTGATGAAAGATATAAAATCGGAAAGGGTTGAAAATTTTCAATCCGGATAAAAAAATAGTTGCCCCAATGAAGGGGCAACATAGAACATCCTTTCGCGAAGGAAGACACAAACCTTGAGTGTCTCTAAATGTTCAGGGCAAATTTAATTTTTAATTTTTACAATTATGTTAAATAACATTTTAAACATTGAGGGAGCAAGTGTGCTCAGCAAAGAACAACAAAAATCAATTGTTGGAGGAGGAGACGGATGTTATATATTCCTAAGAGACCAGCATGGAAATGCTCTTGGCTGGCACGGAGATGAAAACGGTAATGACATGACTGTGTCTTCGTCTCAGGGTTTGTATAGCATAGGCTTCTCATGGCCAAATGGTGATTATGTTTCTGGCTATTGCTGTGAAAGTTGTCCTCCGGGTATAGGCGGCTCACCAAGCGTTCAATAAATCATCTTATGTCTAGAAGGGGAAGCCCTTCTAGACTCTTATCAATATAAGCTATGAGTTCATCAAATATTTTAAAAATTCTTACATTCTTGTTTTTATTTGATTGTTCAAATACCGATTCTGAAGAAGAGAATAATGATTTAAATGTATCTCCAGAGTCGGTGACTGTCATTATCAACAACTCAACGGAATCGCCCATTTCAATTGAGCTATTAGATTCCGTAGCACATCCATCGGATAATTGGATCGTCAACTATAAAAGTGTCGATACCATCTATTTAGAACTGAATCAACCGGCAAGAGCCATTGTTCACTCAAAAATTGACTACCGCCAAACCAAGTTCATTTCAAGGGGAGATACACTGAGCATAGATTTGAATGCTTCTGAAATGAAGGTGAAATCTACTGACATGCTGGATGCACAAAGAATTGTGGAAGAAAAAAGTGAAGTTTTGTCAGAGAGTGACTCACTGTTTAATTTACTCACATCAGTGGACTCTAGTTTTGCCATTACGGGTTTCGATTATGGCTTGAGCCTTGTCAAAAGATTTGGAGTATCTCTTAATAAACGACTCTTGGAGAGTCATCCCAAGATGTATGACAAATTGGTACAAAACCTATTTTATCAATTGGAGGCCACACCTACCTCTTTGGCAGAAATTAATAACCCCGAAGCAAAGGCGATCCAAAGTTTGAAGTATGAAATTAACCGTGAAGAGGCACATTCAAGATTGATTTTTCTTGCCAGCCAGTTTGATAAACCAGAGATTTATGATAAAATATTCGATTCAAATCTTTATCAAACAGACTTATTTAAAAAGAGTCCTTTTGCTCGAGGTTATTTGAGCTTCTTAATTAATCAATTTGTCCTTGAAGGAGAAGAGGATAGGTCAAGGAATAAATCTTATGTTGATTATAAGAAAGCGTATGATAAAATGTCTGAATATTTAGAGGGAGAATTGTTAGAATTTGCCCGTAAAATTTCCCTCGAACAAATGGTGTCTTATGAAGAAAGCAATTTGAATTTAAAAAAGTACCTCTCGAAATTTTTGAAAGACCATGCTGACTCCGTATTTGTAGAATCCTTCGAAAACAGGTTCTTACTTTCTTATGATAAAGAGATTAGTGCCACATCAGACTTGATGCTTACTTCTCATTCAGGTTTAAGGCTCACCTTTTCAGATTTGGTTGAAGATGTTTCAGATTCATCGCAGTTATTTTATCTAGACTTTTGGGCAAGCTGGTGCGCTCCATGTAGAAAAGCCATGCCATTCTCTGAAGAAAAGAGAAAGCTTTATGAAAGTAAAGGGGTAAAGTTCATATATCTCTCCATGGATAGAGACAAGCAGAAATGGAAGACTGCATCCTTAAGTCATCAACTGGAAACCTATGAACACAGCTACCTATTGATTAACCCTGAGGAGCAGCAGTTGATCAAAGATTTAAAGATAGAATTTATCCCCAGATATGTTTTACTCAACCAAAAGGGTGAGGTTGTCGAGCGGAATGCGCCCGGGCCGGAAGGTGATTTATTGAATGAAATGTTAGCCGCTTATCTTAATCGTTAAAGAATGCATATGGCTTACGAAAAACTAAATCTTATTGAAAACGGCCATGATTCGGCTAACTGGTAGGGTGAGAAACGATGGGAGATTTGGGAAAAATCCTTTCGCGAAGGAAGACACAAACCTTGAGTGTCTCTAAATGTTCAGGGCAAATTTAATTTTTAATTTTTACAATTATGTTAAATAACATTTTAAACATTGAGGGAGCTACCATCCTATCAAAAAGTGAACAAAGGGTTATCAAGGGCGGTGATACCTGTTATCTTAGAGTTACCGTTGGTGAGGAATCTGAAATTTTCATGGTCTCTACTAATGATGCTAATGCTGATTGTGTGACCATTCGAGAGGCAGGAGCAGACAGATGTCAATACGACTGCGGTTTTGACGGGTTCACAGCGGATTGGTTACTTCAAGTACAATAATGGAGAATTTCTTCTTATTTTTAAGTAATAGGCTAACCAGCCTATTACTTTTGTGCTCTTGATGTCAAGCTCCTGTAATTTTTTGTTAAAGGGTCAGGGGTTGCCGATCACCACTCATAGTTACAATGAAGTCTCAAACTATTATCCTCTAGAGGTTGCTATATCGTTTGAGGAAACCGGGGTTGCAACTTTGAATTACAAAGGGCCACTGGGATCAACTGCTATTAGCTTTTTCAACACGGAAAAGCCATTTAATGTCATCACTAAAACTATTTTATCGACATCTTCTCAAAATCAAATGTTTACAGTGCTATCAATTAAAAAGACGGAAGGGTTATTTAGGTTTCGTTTTAAAGTTTTTTTTGTAGATGAGGGACACTCTTTTTTAAACCTAAAATTTCAAAATGGTGAGTTGTCATTTCCGGACGCTGATGAGAGTAGTAATCTTGATGAATTGATTGATGCCTATTTTAATCTAGACTTAGGTGCTGAAATTCTAAGACTGAAAAATAACAAACGGGGTCAGGAGCATTCTGCTTCTTTAAAAAGAAAATTAGATAGTGTTTATTCGAAATACTCAGACATGTACCCTGATAAGGCTTCTAGGTTGGGTATGGTAAATGATATCTCTTATTATAGTAGACTTCAAATCATTGAACCTTTATCTCCCAGAGTAGAGGCCTTTATTAAAAAAAGTAATTTCTCAATGATTTTGGACGATACTTTCTCAGGTCTTTTTTATGGCTATGTGAATAACAGAATAAGTTCTTTCAGCTTTGAACAGCTCAATAAAACTCATTATTCTGATAACTCGCTCTATCGAATTGCGCAAGGAATTTATCAATACCTGATTCAGCCAGAGAACCAAATTAATCCACAGCAAGAAGAAGCATTGACTTGGTTGAGAACCACCTCCTTCTATCAGAATTATGCTTTAGAAATAGAAGAAAGTTTGGAAAAGGTGAAAGGAAAAGAATTGACCTATTTTTTAAAAAACCTATGGGTATTAGACGAATCTTTTAAGGGTCACCTTCTTGAAGATGTGTTGAAGTCAAATCCGTCTAAGTACTATCTTCTAGACTTTTGGGCTACTTGGTGTGCGCCTTGTATTCAAGGCTTTATTGACATCAAAAAGATGCAGTTGCCTAAGAACTTAACCCTAATCCATTTAAGTGTTGACAAATATGAGGTTAAGGACAAATGGAAGTCTAAGACGATTGAGTTTGGGCTTAATAATTCATACCTAATTGATCAGGTCAAAAACAGAGCTTTTTTTGAAATATTTCAATTGGAGGCAATTCCTAGGTACATGATATTGGATCATCAATTCAATGTCGTCAATATAAATATGTTTCATCCACATGAACCACAATTTTTAGAGTACTTGAATGAATTGACTGATTTGAAAGAATGAATCTCTAAAGACATCCTTTCGCGAAGGAAGACACAAACCTTGAGTGTCTCTAAATGTTCAGGGCAAATTTAATTTTTAATTTTTACAATTATGTTAAATAACATTTTAAACATTGCTGGAGCAAGTGTGCTCAGCAAAGAACAACAAAAATCAATTTTTGGTGGTTCAGGGCCTTGCCAAGTATATATTGATGGGGATGTATGGATAGACTTTTCTGTCTCTGATGCTCAACATACATATCAGGTGAATAAAGCTGCTGGACGTGATGCCAGATATTGCTGCGCATCTTGTCCCGATCGGGCATGGGCACAACAGACGCAGCAATGATGCGCCTGTAGTTAATTCAATACTGGCTTCTGGGTTAAATAAGACTCAGAAGCCTTAATTAAAAGTCATAAAAATGAATATAAGAAATAACAAAGCACTCATATGGGTGCTAGTGTCATTATGTATCTTTTCTTGTATTAAAGAATCGAAACCCGTTGATTCAGAAATCAGCATTCAAAACAATAAAAATTTGGTGCTCGTTTTTATGCCTAGTGGAGAGCCATCGAAGCAGAAAACAAAGACAGGTTTTACCAATGTTAACAAACCTAGAATCAAATACATTGATGAATTAGGCCAAGAAGTCATTTATTATCCGGATAACAAGCTAACCACCGATACGCTCATCATCGAAACCAAAAATGACTATGTTTCTCTCAACCATAGTTATTTTCAAATGGATCACTTTTCTTATGAGTTGATGCCACAGGACACCGTTATTTTCGAATATAAAAATGATAAGCCCTATCTCACCTCAAAGGCAGTGGGAACACCTGCGGTTATTTTAAACTTCAATCAATTTTGGAGGAAGGAAGTGGGGAAGGAAAATGAGTTAATGGGTGAGTTTTATTATGCTTTAGCTATTCCTAATAAGACAAATGTCACTGATAGTCTATTTGTTGTTGAGGCACTAAACAATTACCGTCAAGGAGTTGATTTGTTAGATTCCTTAATGAATAAGCATAAAAACGCTGCTGAGATCATAAAGCTGCATAAGGCCAAATTAGCATATGATATGCTTTCTATTGGGCTAAGAAATAATTTTAATAAATATTTTCCTCGAGACATAATCTCACGTCCTGAAACCCTGCATCTAAGAAATAATTTTAAAAAATATGTTTCTCTAGACGCTTTAGATTTAAGGGGAAAAATGGATTTACAAAAAGATTCCTTACTCTATCACGAATCCTTTTTAGATTTTACGAGACTTTTATTCGAGACCACATATCAAATTCCAAGAAGAGTTGGTCGTAGTGAATCTCATTTGAATTACCTGGCTGCTGTTGATACTTTATTTACGCACCTTCCTTATGCCCAATCAATCAATGAATATCTTTTATATACCTATTTGAAAGGGGTTTTTGATAAATATAGCGTTGAAGATGCACACAATGCTTACAATAGGTTTAAACAGATGAGTCCGGAGAGCATTTATACCAAGAATTTAAACACACAATATTTGCCTGATTTATTGGCTGAAAAATCCGATAAGCGTGGTGTAAACTTATTGTCTCCTGCAGAAGACCTGCTGAGTCTGGAAGATATTATTCAGGATACGGATATCGTCTATATAGATTTTTGGGCAAGTTGGTGTGCTCCTTGCATCGCTGCTATGCCAGATTCAAAAAGGCTTGCTTTAGCATATAAAGGCAAGGTCAAATTTATTTATCTCTCAACCGATGATAATGTAGATAAATGGGCCAAGGCTAACGAAAGGATCAATTTATCAGATGGTGATAATAGCTTTCTGATTCTAAATCATAAGAATTCGGATTGGTTAAAGGAGATCGGTCTGCAATGAAATACCTCGGTATTTAATTTTAAACCAAGGAGAGGTTTTCTATGAAAATGCCCCAGGCCCCGGTACAAAGGAAATAAGAGAAGTTTTTGATAATCTACTAATAAAGTATTGAGCTTGAATTTTACTTATTTTCAACAAAAAGACCAAAAGGACTGCGGCCCTACATGCTTGAAAATTGTAGCGAAACACTACAAAAAAACAATTCCAATACAGAAGTTGCGCGATCTATGCGAAACCACAAGAGAAGGGAGTAGCATGATGGGTTTAAGTGATGCAGCGGAGGCTATAGGTTTTCGGACCATTGGAGTTAAAATGACCTTTGAAGTCTTAGAAAAGGAAACTCCTCTGCCTTGTATTGTACATTGGAATAAAAACCACTTCGCTGTTGTCTATAAGGTCAAAAAAGGAAAGGCGTTTGTTTCCGATCCGGCCATTGGTTTGCTTAAGTATGATAGAGAAGAGTTTGTATCTCACTGGATCGGCAATAATGCTGATGAAAACACGCAAGAAGGGGTGGCTTTATTATTAGAACAGACTCCTAAGTTCTATCAAGAATCCTACGAAGAAGAAAAGGGCTATGGAATACATTTTGTTTCAAAGTATCTTTTTCAATATAAAAGGCTGCTGCTACAACTGATTATTGGCTTGACCGCTGCCAGTTTACTACAGCTTGTTTTTCCTTTCCTTACCCAAAGCATTGTAGATGTTGGTATTCAAAATCAGGACATCCAGTTTGTTTATCTTATTCTTATTGCCCAACTGTTTTTGTTTTTTGGCAGAACGGCATTGGAGGTAATCAGAAGTTGGATTCTTTTACATATCAGCGCAAGAATTAATATATCCTTGATTTCTGATTTTTTTATTAAACTAATGAACCTGCCCATTTCATTTTTTGATGTTAGGATGACAGGAGATATCCTGCAAAGAATCAATGACCATAAGCGGATAGAGCGCATACTAACCACCTCCAGCCTTAATGTGCTTTTCTCTTTTTTAAACCTGATCATTTTTGGTTTGGTGCTATTATACTACAGTCTCCAGATATTTCTGGTTTTTTTGATAGGGAGCATTTTCTACTTCTTATGGATTGTTATTTTTCTCAGAAAACGTAAGGATCTCGATTATAAAAGGTTTAGCCAGGTGAGTAGTGAGCAGAGTAAGGTAATAGAGCTGATCAATGGCATGCAAGAGATAAAACTTCACAATGCCGAAAAGAAAAAACGCTGGGCTTGGGAGCATTTGCAAGCTAGGCTATTTAAGTTATCTATCAAAGGTTTAGCACTCGAACAATATCAAAGCGTTGGCTCCTCCTTTATCAATGAGCTCAAA
Source organism: Flavobacteriaceae bacterium (assembly GCA_018401115.1). Classification (GTDB taxonomy): domain Bacteria; phylum Bacteroidota; class Bacteroidia; order Flavobacteriales; family Flavobacteriaceae; genus MAG-120531. The sequence goes on from JAGYKX010000005.1 coordinate 1,080,124, forward strand.
AATATACTGATTAGCGTACTTTCTGCCTCATTGGTAATTCAAGGAGAGATTACATTGGGTATGATGATGGCCATCACCTACATTGTTGGTCAGTTGAACTCGCCAGTAGCTCAGTTGATTGGTTTTATTCGAGAAGTCCAGGATGCAAAAATTTCATTGGATAGATTAGGAGAGATTCATAACAAGGAGGACGAAAAACAACACGATCAGGATAAAAAGATTCAGGTACCAACCAACGAAGACATTACCCTATCAAAGTTAAGCTTCCGTTATATAGGCTCTGATGTAGATGTCTTAAAAGAGTTGGACTTAACCATTCCTGCTAATAAAATCACTGCGGTTGTCGGAGTTAGCGGAAGTGGTAAGACTACCTTGATGAAATTACTGCTTAAGTTCTATGAGCTAAATGAAGGTAGTATATCTATAGGTAAAAGTGACCTGAACATTATTTCGCAGCAATCTTGGAGGGAACAGTGTGGAGTAGTAATGCAAGAGGGCTACATTTTTAATGATACCATTGCCAGCAATGTGGCAGTAGGAGATGAAATCATTGATAAAACTAAGTTAGTACATGCTCTGAAAGTAGCTAATCTGCTAGATTTTGTTGAATCACTTCCACTAAGTTTCAACACAAAAATAGGTATGGAGGGTACTGGTTTAAGCACTGGACAAAATCAACGCTTGCTAATTGCCCGTGCTGTCTATAAAGATCCAAAGTTTCTGTTTTTTGATGAAGCCACCTCTGCACTAGACGCCAATAATGAAAAAACAATAATGGAGAACTTGGATGAGTTCTTTGAAAATAAAACTGTATTGGTTATTGCTCATCGTCTAAGTACCGTTAAAAATGCACATCAGATTGTGGTTTTAGATAAAGGAAGAATTGTTGAAAAGGGTACACATAAAGAGTTGGTCCAGCAGGAAGGGGCATATTTTGAATTGGTAAGAAATCAGCTTGAATTAGGTAATTAGATGTCTGAAAAAGGTAATAAACCCAATATAGAACTTAGATCCGAGGATGTTCAAGATATTTTGAACAGGCCACCCAATTGGATGATTAGTTGGGGGAACACACTTTTGATTATCATCATTCTTACAGGCCTATTGCTTAGTTATTTCATTAAATACCCGGACGTTATTACAGGAAGAGCCACGATTTCTACCGATATACCCCCAGTATATGTGGTCAGCAATGTAAGTGGAAGGTTAAAGTCAATTGATGCTCCAAATGGTGGGGATGTGTTAGAAGGGCAATTATTAGCGGAAATTGAAAATCCCACTCCTTATTCAACCATTGATAGTTTGCAAAATTTTTTAAAGAATGCGTTAGCGTTTCTTTCAGACTCTACTAATGATAGCTTTAAATATTATGCTGAAATAAAACTTTATGAAGTTTCATCAGAGTTTTTATCGTTAAAAATAGTCTTGAAGAGTATCATGCTCATATATTCAGCAATTTTAAAGATCAGCAGCTCATTGATCTTCAAAATAAACTAGCTGCCTATGAAAAACTAAATGAAATTTCTAAGGTTGAGGCAGAATTGAGTAAGGCCGATATATCTTACGCAAAGGAGCGTTTTAATATGAAGGAAGAAGAATATGAGCTCGGATTGATTTCAAAACTAGAATTTTTGAATGCCCAAAGCACATATAATCAGTATTTGAAAACAGAAGAGGGTTTGAAAAAAAATCAGATCCAAATGGAACTAACAATTGCTGATTATGAAAGTCAAATCAGAAATCATCAATTAGAAAAAAAGGCAAAGTCAAAAGAGTATAGAAAAAATATTTTAGCGTCTATTGCAACGCTAGAGAACTTCATCATACGGTGGGAAACAGAATTCACAATTAAATCACCAATATCAGGCCGGCTTGATTATTCGGGTAGGATCAAAGTAAATCAGCTAATTAAAGGAGGGGATAGACTTTTCGCCATCATTCTTGCAACTGGTTCCTTCGAAACATTGGTTGAATTGCCTGCTCAAGGGTTTGGAAAAGTTGAAGTTGGTCAAAAAGTTAAGCTCAAGCTGGATAATTATCCTCACAATGAATATGGTTTTATAAACGGAACCATAAGTAGTTTGGCATCCTTACCTAATGAAGATATCTACCAAGTACAACTCACCCTGGATAATAAACTTGTGACCTCCTACGGTACTGAATTAGAATACAGTCCTGAAATGATGGCCACAGCTGAAGTTATAACAAAAGACTTGCGTTTGATCGAAAGACTATTTAATTCATTAAAAATGCTCTTTGAGTAAATGTGCTAATCATTTACCTGAAAAATAAAGAAATACACAACCCAAGAAATAACCAAGCAAATTCATTGTTTAACCCCTCAAATATAAGACTAAATAACTCAAGTATTATAGAATTATCAGGACTAGATAGTTACGTTTATCAGTTGAATCGGGTTGGTCTAGGCTAATGAAACCGAAGAACTGGTTTGTGCATGATGTATATTGTTAAATAATTAATTATAAAAAATATAAAATAAAATAATAAATAATATTATATATTATTATTCGTTTCAATATAATTAAGGGTGAGGAAGGATGTTTTCCAACCTGACCATACGGCTGTGCTGTTAATGATATCGAATATTATGCTGATGCAGATCAATTTCTTTGTTATGAAGGAGGTGACTGGCAGTGCTCTAATCCAAATTATGACCAATAGGAGTGAAAAAGGTTGTGATTTTCTTTGGTTATAAAATTACAACTAAAATAAGAGGCCTGTAACACGACCAGTTTACCATGAATAAAAGCTTTCCATCGACTCTCTACAATCTTAGGGTATGCTTAACACCCAATTGGGTTAAAAAGACAGCCACTTGCGTAACTGTCTTTTAAATGATGTGGGTCCATCTGGGCTTCCCGAATCTCCCTACGGTCGTTCGGGATAAACTTCTCACCCAGTTGGGTTTAAAATGCAGAAAAGTATCCAGCTAACACTGGATACTTTTCAATGATGTGGGCCCACCTGGGCTCGAACCAGGGACTTTCTGATTATGAGTCAGATACTCTAACCAACTGAGTTATAGGCCCTTTTCAAAAGCGATATAAGCCTTTGAAAATTGGACTGCAATGTTACATATTTGTGGCTAATTAAACAAAGCAAATGCAGCCTGACTTATTAAAAATACAAGCGATTATTTTTGACCTCGGTGGTGTGATCATCGATTTGGATGAATCTGCCACGCACCGTGCCTTTTCAGAAATCTCCAAACTGCCGTTGGCTGACATTCAACAAATGGTGAGCCGCCCTTATTTTAAAAAATATGAAGTCGGTGCCATTGATGACCCTACCTTTCGGGCACACCTACGCGAAGACCTACAATTTGAGGGGCCAGATGCTTTGATTGATGAGGCTTGGAATGCCATGCTGGGGCCTATTGCAAAAGAAAGATTGGAAAAATTGGAAGCCTTGGCCAAGTCTTTTCGCCTGTTTGTCATGAGCAATACCAACAGCATGCACGTCAGGCGGTTTTTAAAAATTGCAGCACATGTTTCACCCGAAAAACCTTTCGATGCATATTTTGAGGAAGTGTATTTTTCGCATGAGGTGGAGGCGCGAAAGCCCAACCCGGAGGCTTGGCAGCCTATATTCAACGACAATGGTTTGTCTCCCCACCAAGCCCTTTTTATCGATGATAAATTAGAAAATGTGGAAGCCGCCTCTGCCATGGGCATGCAGGTACTGCACAATCCGGAAATTAACTATTGGTTGTCGGTACTGAATTGAAAAACTTCGCGTAAGGCTGCTACGCCGCCTGAAATGTGAATCACATCTTCAAATCCTTGATGTTTTAAATAGATTTGGGCAGTGGAGGCACGTACTCCTGTTAAGCAAGCTAAATAAATAGTTTGTGAGGGGTCTAAATCACCGGCATAAATGGTTTGTGGTAACTCAGCTAATGGAATATTTGTACCTCCAAAATTTTCTTCTTCATATTCCCATACTTCCCGCACGTCTATCCATTGAAGCGATGGGTTTTGCTTAATTAAGGCAACAAAATCGTGGGTAGAGATGGATTTCATAAGCTAAACTATTTTAAAATAATGCGTTTAGTTTGCGTTCGGGTTCCTTGCCAAATGCGCAGCAAATATATGCCTTTTTGTCGTGTCGATAGGTCAATCCATGCCCCATTTTCTACCTTTTGCCATGGAACATTTTGAATTTGTCCTTGCGGGTCTAGTACCTGAAGGTGGTCTACTTCTCCTGAGATAAAATAGCGTCCCTCTGAGGGATTAGGGAACACATTTACATCGCTGATCTTTCCAGAGGCTTCTCCAGGTAGTGCCCCGGCAATGGCTTTATCGAACCTTGGCCGCATTAAAAAACTACCTTGTACAAAAGCATTGCGTTGCCAGCTACCGGTTACATTGAAATGCATTCGGTCTCCCGAATTGGTTTGTTTGTCTAAGCCTACGGCCAAGAATTCATTGGTGGCCTGTTGGAATCCTATGAAAAATGTGTCTTGCACCACAACCGGGCTATCCAGTAAATAAGCATTCAAATCTCCCAGATGTGATGCACGTAACACCGAAAAAGACTGACTCACGAGTTCGGCTCCCGGGCCGTCAAGCCCTTGTTCCCAAACCTTGATTTCAATGGGTTCTCCGGCCTGCTGTACAAAGGGAAAATTAATGTCGATGTGGGTAAGCAAAGCCTCAGTTTCGGCATAGAAGGCATAGGCCAATTGGCCTCCTGCCTGATTGATGCCAGCTGCAAAGTCAGGCTCCCCGTCATCATAGGCAAAATAATCATGGAGAATGGTCACTGTCCGAACCGTGTCGTTCACACGGAAATCTATGGTCGTATTGAATGTGGTATCTATGCCTTGGTTAATTTCTTCAATAAAAAAACCATCTCCCGATCGGATAGAATAAGTGGTTTCCAGCCACAAGGAATCTGCTAGAGGGTTCAGTACGTCTGGATTGAGTGCAGGTGAATCAAAAGTTCTGCGTTCAAAGGCTCTAGGAATGGGATTGGCAATTTGTCCGTTATTCAATATTTCTAAGATTTCTCCAGACACCAGGTCTCTTACAATGGTATTGTAAGCAATGGGCTGAAAAGAGGAATTTAAATTGACAAATTCCGTTTGTGTCTTTTGTACATAAACCGATGGATTTGCGAAAAATTGCTCCTTTGGCATGGCCGAATAAGGGGCAATTAAAAAGCTTGGATTCACAGTCAAGGCACGATCCAAGTAGGCTGAATCTGCGGGATGTCGTTGGTCATCGAGAAAAATATAATCGATTAGCCAAGTATCGAAAGCGCCAGAAAGCCGCGAAAAAGATTGGAATTTAACCTGAAAGGTGGCGTGGAAGTAATCGCGTGAGACTTGGATAAGTTCTTGCGTAAAATTTTCAGTGGCTTTTTCAATACCTCCGGTAGAGGACCAAACCGTTTCCCATTGCAAGGCATTGTTTTTGAACTGTACGACCAGACTGTCTTCTTGGTCGGGTAATTCACCTCGACCATTGGCTTGCCAGAAGAAGCTGAAAAAAACCGAGTCTGCTTGGTTGTCAGGTATGCTCGAAAGATCAAACGGGTGTGATACCAGACTGTCCGTTTTACCGTTGATCAAACTGCGGACATTATAGGGGACACCATTGACGTCAACTCCATCGAATACTGCCGCATGCAGCGAGGGCGTTTGAATGCCTGTACTGTTACTAATCCTTACATGCTGACCATATAGCCATTTTTCTTCATCGGGAAGAAGGCGGCTGGTACTGAAGTCGTCCCAAAATGGAAGGGTAAGTGTTTTTTGTGTTTGCTGCTGTTGTGCCGCAGCAAATGAAAAATTCTTTTGGGGCAAGAGAGGGAGAGGCCTCTCAATGATTTGTGCTTGAAGGCTATATCCCCAAAAAAAAGCCGCTATGAGTAGGAGTTTTTTCAATTAATTCAGGTCGTTTTCTTTTGGTTTTTCAGCATTCACCCATACTTCAATCAGATCGCCTGTACGTACTATGCTACCGACAGGCGGCAATTGTTTGTATACTAAATTGGGGGGGACGGTATCGTTAGGTATATAATTTACATCGTCTAATTTTAATTGTGATGCGTCAATCTGAAACTTCACTTCTTCCAAACTCTTCAACAGAAAATTGGGTGTGGCAAATCGTTTGATGCCATCACCATTACCAATGACTAAATCAATGATAGATCCTTTATAAAGGAGGGTTCCTGGCTCTATCTTCTCACCGTTCATGCGCTGCTCAATGATTGCATTCACCCTTCTATCAGGACTGTACGATAAATCTCCACGCTTTAATCCATTGGTTTCAAGTATGTCTTCAGCATTCAACAGGTCGGTATTGGTTAGGTCAGGCATACGTACTTGTGGCGGAATAGTCGCGTTAAGTGTCAGGTATATCTTGCGGTCTTCCTTTACTTTCATTCCTGTTTTTGGATTCTGGCTTAAAATCACCTGCGGGGGTTGATTTTCGGCATAACCTGAATCGGTTACCACTTCGTAGCGCAAATTTCTATTGGTTAAAAATTGGTCAATATCTTCGAAAGATTTCCCTAAGAGATCGGGCACGGTAATCGCTTCATTATGATTGGTAGTGGCAGGCAGGTAGATATAAAAAAAGAATAAAATAGCCACCACACCAATGCTAAGCATGATGATGATGTTCTTCAGGAATTTGTAAAGGGTGAAAGGCCTGTCGCTCATAAGATTTTCATTTTTCATAACGGATGCAAAAGTATTTCATTTTACTTCTAGAGCCGAAATTAGACAAATTTATGAATTAAGTGCGAGGAAGAACATTTGCTCCACTTTTTAAAGGGGCTATTGTGCGGGGGTGGTATTAATGGCAATCACTTCCCTGATTTCAGGGATGTCTTTTTTAATGGCTTCTTCTACACCTGCTTTCATGGTCATGGGCGACATAGGGCAGGTTCCGCAAGCACCTTCTAATTCCAACTTCACTACCAAATCTTCTGTTATTTCAACCACTTTCACATTGCCTCCGTCAGCCATTAAAAATGGTCTGATTTTTTCCAAAGCCGCTTCAACTCTTTCAATCATGACTTATGTGTTAATTTCTACTTTTTCTGTTTTCGCAAACTGCGCGTTCCTAATGGCAATTTGCTGTGCCGCGGCTTCCGACACGGCTTCTATTGCTTTTCCTGTCACATTATCCTGCATAATGGCTGGATAACCCACATCGCCTCCCTCTCTAATGCTTTGTACTAACGGAATCTCACCCAGAAAAGGTACTCCACATTCTTCCGCTAAAGCACGTCCTCCCCCTTTGCCAAATATATAATACTTATGCTCAGGCAGTTCTTCTGGCGTAAAGTACGCCATATTTTCGATCACTCCAAGCACAGGCACATTGATTTGATCTTGCTGAAACATTTTCAATCCTTTACGTGCATCTGCTAAGGCCACTTTTTGTGGTGTGGTTACCACAATGGCTCCTGTTACGGGCACAGTTTGTACCATGGTCAAGTGAATGTCGCTCGTACCAGGGGGTAAATCGATGAATAAATAGTCGAGTTCTCCCCACTCCGTGTCACCGATGAATTGTTTCAAGGCACTGCTGGCCATGGGGCCTCGCCATACGACTGCATTTTCTGCTGGGGTAAGAAAACCTATGGAAATGAGCTTTACACCATATTGCTCGATGGGAACGATTAAATTTCTTTCTCCTTCCTTTTTGATACCCGGCTGCTCATTTTCACAATTGAACATGGTGGGGATGGAAGGTCCATAAATATCGGCATCAATCACACCCACTTTTGCTCCTTGTCTTGAGAGTGCCACGGCTAAATTTGCCGTAACCGTAGATTTCCCCACACCTCCTTTACCCGAAGCTACTGCAATGATGTTTTTTACTTGTGGTAAAATAGGTGTATTATCTCTTGTGGTAGTTACCAGGGAGCTCATCTCTATGTGTACTTCCAAGGCATTGCCCAAATGAGTTTCAATGGCTGCCAGACAATCTTGCCGGATTTTTTCTTTAAGCGGACATGCCGGCGTGGTTAACATCACTGTAAACGATAGCTTTTTACCATCAATTTGTATATTTTCAATCATGTTGAGCGTCACCAAATCTTTTTTGATGTCGGGGTCGTCTACATGTCGTAAAGCAGCAAGTACAGTTTCTTGGGTCAGCGCCATATTTTTTTCTAATGTGCAAATTAAAGTCTTTTTTTAGACTACACATTAAAACACTTGCTGAAGATAATAGTTCATGATAAGCCGTTGCATTTACTATATTTGAAGTCGCTATGCCGATCAGTGATGCCACCATACAAGAAGTTAAAAACCGCATGGATATTATCGATGTGGTAGGTGACTTTGTGAGTTTGAAAAAAGTGGGGAGCAATTATAGGGCACTAAGTCCTTTTACCAACGAGAAAACACCTTCTTTTTACGTTTCTCCCAGTAAAGAAATCTTCAAGTGCTTTAGTTCGGGAAAAGGAGGGGATGCCATTTCGTTTGTCATGGAGCTTGAAGGAATCAGTTACATAGAGGCCATTAAGTATTTGGCAGAAAAATATGGCATTGAGGTAGAGGAAGAAGAACAAACCGATGAGCAAGTACAAGCCCAAAACGAAAGGGAAAGTCTGTTTATCATGCTCAACTTTGCCAACGAATTTTTTAAAGCGAACCTGCATGAAAATGAGGAAGGGAGATCTTTAGGCCTTAGCTATTTCAAAGAGCGAGGTTTAACCCAGCAAACCCTTTCTACTTTCGGGCTTGGGTATGCGCTCGATCAGTGGGATGGGTTGTTAAAAGCGGCCAAAGCAAAGGGTTTTACGGAAGAAATGCTTGAAAAAGCTGGGCTCATCTTAAAGTCCGATAATAAAACATACGATCGATTTCGGGGACGAGTTACTTTCCCCATTCATAATGTTGCCGGAAAGGTCATTGCCTTTGGTGCACGTATGTTGGGAAAGGACAAAAATCAGCCTAAGTACATTAATTCTCCAGAGACAGCTGTTTATCACAAGAGTAATGTGCTTTACGGAATTCACCAAGCCAGGAAAGCCATTCGAGATGCAGATAGGTGTTTTTTGGTAGAAGGTTATACAGATGTTACCTCGATGCACCAAGCGGGTATACACAATGTTGTGGCCTCGAGTGGTACCAGTCTTACCAAAGAGCAGGTACAACTGATTTCCCGGTTCACCCAAAACATTACGGTTTTATATGATGGTGATGCTGCAGGAATTAAAGCTTCCTTTAGAGGTATCGACATTATTCTAGAACAAGACCTCAATGTCCAAGCCTTGGTACTTCCCAATGGAGAAGACCCTGATAGTTTCGCCAAATCTGTCAGCCAAGAAGAATTGCTTGCATATTTAACCGAGCAAGCCAAAGATTTTATTCAATTTAAATTAGGGGTGCTCACAGAAGGCAAGAAAAACCCTTCCCCTGATCAAAAAGTGGCTACCATTAAGGAAATTGTTCAAAGCATTGCCTTGATGCCTGACGGTATCAAACGTTCTGTATACATTAATAATTCTGCTGAACTTTTGGAAGTCGATGAGCAGGTCTTGATCAGTGAGTTGAATAAAATACTGATTCAAAAACAACGGCAACAAAGGAACAAAGATAGGTTTAAAACAGGCGATGTAGAGGATGTACCGATCGCAGAAAGACAGGCATCACCCCAAGAAGAGGTTAAAATAGGGGCTTCTGAATGGGAAAAAGAGTGTCTGCGCTTGGCCATCAATTATGGTAATGAACCCTTTGATTCGCAAATGAGTCTTGCCGCATTTTTGTGTGAAGAGTTAGATGGCATTCCTTTGGAGGATGAACGCATTGGCTTTGCTTTTGATGAAATCAGAAAACTGTTGGCCGATCAAAAATCCATCTCGCCAGATCATTTCATTGGGCCGGAAAGACCAGATTTGACTCCGCTTGTTATCGATTTACTAGAAATGAAATATTTTGTAAGTGATGCATGGAAGCAGAAACACAAGATTTTAACGACTCATGAATCTGAAAAGTTACCTGCAGAGGTGCGCAATGCCATTCTTAGATTGAAAAGAAAGAAGCTAGAAATGCTTTTGTTAGAAAATGAAGAGGCATTGAAAAAAGCTGATTCAGAGGATGAAGTGGAAGAATTTCAGCGCATGCATATTCACTTAAAAGGCTTGCTGGGCGAAATTAATGAAGAACTAGGTACTGTGATTTCTTCTTAAATTTTGGACACATCTCAAACTTTATACCTTTGATGCCACTTTATACATGCATATGTCAGATAAATTCGAATTGGATAAAATAGAAGATGCCATCGAGGCAATCAATAATGGGGAAGTCATCATTGTAGTGGATGATGAAAACCGAGAGAATGAAGGTGATTTTATTTGTGCTGCGGATAAGGTGACACCTGAAATCATTAACTTTATGGCCACCCACGGTCGTGGACTCATATGTGCTGCCCTCATCGAAGATCGCTGCGATGAGTTGGGTTTGGACCTTATGGTGAGGAATAATTCTGCTGCTTATGAAACCCCTTTTACGGTGTCAGTAGATTTGATTGGCCATGGCTGTACCACAGGTATTTCCGCTTCAGATCGTGCCAAAACGGTTAAGGCCTTGGTCAATCCTGCAACGCGCCCTGAAGAGCTGGGTAAACCTGGGCATATCTTTCCATTGAGAGCCAAAAGAGGAGGTGTTTTAAGGAGAACAGGACATACAGAGGCTTCTATGGATTTTGCGCGTTTGGCAGGACTAAACCCGGCCGGAGTTTTGGTGGAAATTATGAATGCAGACGGCACCATGGCACGTTTACCTGATTTGGTGGAAGTGGCCAAAAAATTTGGCCTCAAATTAGTGTCGATTGAAGATTTGATTTCTTATCGTTTAGAAAATGAAAGTTTGATAGAGCGTGAAATTGGCATTGATTTACCAACCGATTATGGTGATTTTCACCTGCAAGCTTATCGGCAAATTAATACGAATGAAATGCACCTTGCAGTAACCAAAGGAAAATGGGAGCCTGATGAACCCGTTTTGGTTAGGGTACACAGCTCAAGTACTTTAGGGGATATTTTTGGTTTCAAAACGAGTAATGGTAACCCGATTAAGCATGCTTTACGCATTATTGAAGAAGAAGGCAAAGGGGTTGTCTTGTATATGAACCAAAATGCAAGGGGCCAAAGATTAATCGAAGAGATGCGTATTTTACAAGCAAAGGGCATTACAGATGAACCCTTACACCGTAAGTTTGGTATAAAAATGGATAATAAAGATTATGGCATTGGCGCTCAGATCTTGCGTGACCTCGGAATTTCTAAATTGAAGTTGATTTCGAATAATCCTCAAAAAAGAGTGGGTATCATAGGGTATGGTTTGGAAATCGTTGATTATGTTCCGATTACTCGAAAAAACCAGTACTGATAAGCCCAAAAATGTAACTAAAAATTTGAATTTTGGTTACATATATTAGCATGAGGTTTGTATTACATATATTGGTTTTTTCCTTGGTAGGAACTCTTCTTCAAGCACAAGAATTCCCAAGTAAAGTGTTTCATCGTGGGGAGGCTTTGATGTTTGATGGATCGCTTAAAAAGGGGATGATCAAATATGATTTAGAGGCTGATGCAATCTTGCTTCAAGACAGTACAAAAGAGGGGATTGAAACAATAAGTGCCATTAACTTGAAAGCATTTCGATTATTACCCACCCAAAATAAACCGTCTCGTTTATTCTATGTTTTGCCATTTCAGAATGAGACCGGGTACAACAGACCTAAAATTTTTGAGGTTTTATTGGAAGATAAATTTTCTTTGGTAGCTCGAGAATACATTGTTGTGAGGTCAAGACCTGTAAATAGTTCTTTTGTTCGCATGAGCCGTTTTGATCCGTTTTATAGCCCGCATCTGGATGATATGTATCGACAAGCATATTTATCGTACTATCTATATCTTGTAAGCCCTGAAGGCAAGGTAGTAGAATTAGGGAGTAAAAAGAAAGATATTTTGAGCGTATTAGATGGCTATTACAATGAATTGAACAGCTATGTAAAAGATGAAAATCTTAAAATGGGCAGTTTAGATGATGTTTTGCAATTGATCAAATACTACAATGAGTTGGTAGAGCAATAGTTCTTTCTTTCCCGAACCATAAAAAATGATTTGATTTGATGGATTACCCAAAAGATGTTACGTAATTAGTGCAGCACAAAAGCATGATATCATGGGTAGACCCTTAATTCTAGTTTCTAATGACGATGGTATTGTTTCCAGAGGTATTCGCGTACTGATTGAGGCAATGCACGCCATAGGTGAGGTACTGGTTGTTGCTCCTGACAGTCCACAATCAGGGATGGGGCATGCCATTACCATAGGGGAGCCTTTACGATTGATTCCTTCTAACTTGTTCGATGATTTAGGCATCAAGGCCTATAAATGTTCTGGTACACCTGCCGATTGTGTAAAGTTGGCAAAGCATCATATTCTCAAGGATCGTAATCCTGATTTGGTGGTGAGTGGTGTAAATCATGGCAGTAATTTGGCAGTGAGTGTTTTGTATTCGGGCACCATGTCTGCGGCTATTGAAGGAGCCATAGAAGGCTACCCATCCATTGGCTACTCATTGGCTGATTTTGACCACGACGCTGATTTTTCGCATACCATTGAACCCATTCAACATATTGCAAAACAAGTACTTGAAAAGGGCATAGGTAAAGGGGTTGCTTTGAACGTAAATTTCCCTCCAAAACAGAATGAAAAGTTAAAAGGTATTAAAATATGCCGTCAAGCCAAAGCACATTGGGAAGAAGAGTTTGACCATAGAAAAGACCCTTATGGCAGGCCCTATTTTTGGCTTGCAGGTAATTTTGTGAATTTAGATAAGGGAGAAGATACAGACGTTTGGGCGGTGGATCATAATTACGTTTCTGTGGTGCCTTGCCAATATGACCTGACCGCATATCACGCCATTCCTGAAATCAATGACAGTTGGGATATTTAACCTTTTCCGACCTCATCCTTCCAAGTCAATAGATGCTGCCGCTCTCTGTTTACTTGAAGTTGAATAACATCGGGGCGTGCATAGTGGCCAGCAGGATCAAAGTTTTGCCTTGCTCTGAAAACTTCTTCTAAAATAAGAGTAGTGGTAATCAAACCTTCTTTTTGTGTGACTGGAGGTACTAACCAAGAGCCATCTGGAGCAGCAACGCAAGAACCGCCATCTGCCATCATTTCGGGTAAAGATTGCATGAGCATTTGATAGTGAGGTGTTTCCTTTGGAATGTCACTTTTACGCATCAAAGAGGAAACGGCAACCGAATAAGATCTCCCTTCTTTTGCCATATGGCGGGTGATGTCTTCTGTATTCGAAAGGTTCCCCGGCCATGTGGCAATATGAAGGTTTTCTCCTTGCGTCTGCAGCACAGCTCGTGTCATAGGCATCCAATTCTCCCAACAATTCAATCCGCCTAGTGTAAAAGGCTTTAGCGTATGAACAACCAACCCATTCCCATCCCCCGCAGACCATACCAATCGTTCTTCATAGGTAGGTTGAAGTTTGCGATGTACGGATTGAATTTTACCTTTTAGGTCGATGTAAACTAAACTACAATATAGGCTGTGGCCACCGCGGTTGGCCGCCCTTTCAATGGCACCTAAATAAATGGCAATGCGATTTTTTTTTGCCAAATGACAAAGCGTTTTCAAATCTCCTGCCTCTGGCTGAATGGCATTTCTTAGGTAATGAGCATATAAGTCTTTTTGAACATTTGACTCAAATTGGGCACCACCGGTATGCGCCAGCCAAAAGGGATAACCGGGTACAAAGCCTTCACCAAAAACAATGAGCTCACATTCCGCTCTGGCCGCTTCGAGTACATATTTTTCAGCCTTCATGAGTGTGGCTTTCTTTTGAAGCCAAACGGGTGCCACTTGCGCCAACGCGATTTTAAGTTTTTCTTCCATCAGTAGATAAGGGCAATTTATGTAAAATCACCGATTTAATTTCTCCAGTCGATGGCTACATTTTCATTGATAATTCTGGAAAGTTCTTTCAATTGGCCCTCATTGAAGAGTTCGTCTAAATCATGTATATCAATGCTTTCATCTTCTGGTTTAAAATTGATGTAATCCTGAACCAGAGCGCCATTGACCCTGCGCGGATGGATCGCCTTACGAAAGCGCATGCCACCACCATCGGTGTGGTAGCGATAGCCCAAATAATCCATGCTGTAGTCTGTTTTATCAAACCAGTAAAGAAAAATGTCTGTATAATCGGTACCACCTCCTTCTTGCTGAAAAGTAATTTCAACCTCGTGATATTGCTTTTTTTTGATGGTTTTTAGACCATTGTATTGCTTGACAACCGCTGCATCATTAAGACCATAAGGTAGGTGAAAAAAGTAGATGACCGAATTGACCGATTCAGTATAGGCTGTTCTTTTTTCCTCTGTAATAGGAGACCCTGCGCCGTCAATTTTTCGTTTGAGCCCATCGTTGGTTAAGATGTCAACCACCTCTTGCCCCAGACTATCGGTTTGAGTACGGGTGTAAGTATATTGGCCTTCGTTCCTCTCATAAGTGTAATGCATGTTCCTAAAGTCAAAAGAATAGGCCGCATTGTTTAAACCCATTAAATCATGGAAAGCGATGGATTGATCTACCGCATATTGGGCAGGATCTTCTTTATCTTTTATGCTGTTACAACCTAGCAAAAGCAAATTAGAAAGGATGGCTAAAAGAAATTTCATGTATGAGGTTATCCTGCTATAAAGGGTATTGAGTCGCTTGGGTTCAATGCCTAAAGTTAATGATTATCGGAATGTCAAATGGCTATGTATATAAAAAAAGCCATCCCTTAGTGGAATGGCCAATACACAACCAATGCTGTAGTTGTCTGAAAGTTGCTTTAAAATTTTTGAACAACCATCTTCAGCCCCATTTTGTAAAGGTCAAATCATGTTGACAATGCGTTTTAGAATAGTGCTTTTAGCCCTAGATTAAAAGCCCTTGGCATCCCTGGACGAAGGCCTGCTGGGCGATCAGCTACGATATATACCTCATCCGTTAAATTAGTCGCATTCATAAATAATGAAACACGATTGCTGAAGTTGTAAGAGGCACTGCCATCAATCACAAAATAGGCATCTGTACTTTCCGTTTCAAGAATATCACCTTGACCTGGATGGGTGCGCATGTTGTCCATGAATTTTCCACTCAAGTTGAAGCGGAACTTATGATGTTCTAAGCCTACCATAAGACCCAATTGGTTTTTAGCCACGTACGGTAGTTCGTCACCCACATTCACTTGACCCCAAGCACCGAAATCACTATCAAAATTACTTTGGAAGGTAGCATCGGTATAGGTATAAGAAATGGTTATGGGTAAACGCAATGGGCTTTCCATTTGGTTGGCCAATAAATCATAACTGATCTGGAGTTCCAAACCCTTGGTTAGTGCTTCTCCACCATTGAATAGGTTACCTGAACCAGCGCCACCAGCAGCTGCTAAGTCTGTACCTAAAAGGTTCGCATAATCATTCAAAAATAATACCGCCTGCCAGGTAAGCGCGTTTTTACCATATCGAGCACCTAGTTCATAATTTATGCTGCTTTCAGCCTCTGTGGCTTCTCGGTCACCAGGAGGAGAGAACCCCTTATGTATTCCTGCAAAAGCATTGAAAAATCTGTTGATTCTGTAGTCTAATCCAATTCCAGGAATGAATACATCTTCGCTATTACCTCTTTCTGATAAGTCTGATCCTGTTCGATCAGGGTCACCGGTGCCGTAATCCATACGGTCTAAGTTGATGCTTTCAAAACGAATACCTGGAGTGGCAGTAAAAGCACCTAATTTTAATTGGTACTGTAGAAACACAGCCAAAGCTTGGGCATCGACAATGCGATTACTTTCTGTACCTGGCAAACCACTTTCCGTTAACTGCATTACACCCGCCTGCATGGCGTATTTATCAACCCATTGAAACCGGTCGATTTGATCTCTATGGTAGCGTATACCCAAGTCAAAATCATGTGAAGCTTGCCTACCTTCAAAGGCATAATTAATTTGAGTTTGAACGCCCCTAGAGTAATAGGTTCGGTTATTCGCTTTTACCTCTAGGGCATCAGAGATGGTACTTGTTGTACCGGTGAGCACATCGAACGCATCGCCACCGTTAGTCGGATTTTCTAAAAGATCGGCTATGCGATGTCTTGTGCCATTGTTGTCTTTTACGCGGTCTAGTTTGTACCAGTTTCTGGCAAACTCCGTGGCATAGGCCGTCGAGGTAATGTTTAAACTATTCGGTAATTCTAGTCGATGTGTCAATGAAAGTTGAGATTGCTCGGTATCAATCACATCTACCTGAGAACCTGCATACCTTCTGAAGGGGTTGGCATTAAAATCACTTCGCGTCAAACCTAAATAAGTCTCGTCAGATGACTGTATGGTTTGAGCAATCTTGAAAGTGAGTGATTGAAAAACGCGTGCATCAGAATCGGTGTTCACCCTAAATTTTGCCATATAATCTTTCATGTCGAATCCCGTGTTACCACCATTATCTAAAGTTTTAAAGCCTTCTGAGCTGTACTGGAAAGATTCAATCAAGTAGCCAAAGTTCTTATGCGAATCTCCCACATAAGCATGTAAGTTTCTGCCTCCAAAACTTCCAGCTTGTAGGCTCGCTTTTCCACTAAACTCTTCTGGAATGGCTGTGGAAATAAAATTAATGGCACCTCCCGTAGTATATGGGCCATATTTAATTTGACTGCTTCCTTTGAGTACTTCTACGCCTTGCATTCGTCCCACTGTGGGGAAGTAGTAAGCGGCTGGGGCTGCGTATGGAGCTGGTGCCATCAGAATACCATCCTCCATTACCGTAATTTTTGAACTACGTTCGGTACCAGTTCCCCGAAGACCAATGTTTGGCCTAAGCCCGAAACCATCTTCTTCAACGATATTTACTCCAGGCACCATGCGTAGCGTGCGATTGATGTCTGTATAATTAAACCTGTCGAGCTCTTTGGGCGTGAGATAGGTTATTGATCCTGAAATATTTTTAATGCCGGAAGTGCCTTGTGAAAGTACAGTTAAGTTCGGTAAATTGGTGACGGACTCAAGCAATGAAAAGTTGAATTTTAATTTTTCACCAGCGTTGATGGAGATGCGCTGCTTTATGCTGGTATAGCCTATGGCCGATACAATCATTTGATAGCTCCCATCAGGGATGTTTTGGATTTGATAAAATCCGTTGCCATTGGTGGTGGTACCCATTGAAGTACCTTCTAAATAAACAGAAATACCAGACAATGAGATGGTACTGTCTGCGTCAGAAATTTTACCTGATATCATTCCGGTTTGAGCTAAACTGGTAAGGCTAAAAGCAAAAAGACATGTGGTAACAAGTAAACGTAGGTTCATTAGTGGTTTTGATTAGCTTTTAATGAATTTATTTAGACTAGTTATAAATAGTTTGCAAGTATAGTCACCAATATTTTTCTGACAAAGGGGGGATTGATTTTTTTTATGCATCGCTCAGATTTGCTGTTCATTTGATAGACTTTTCACACGAATGCTATTACCCAAATAAAGCTATGCTTAAATTGGGGCCACTATTCAACAGTTTCTCAACATGTATTGTATGTGTAGAATTACTTTATTCAATCAGTACCTTACCATATTGGCTCTTATTTTATGCGGATCTTCATCTCTTCTCGCTCAAGACCAGAATTTAGATTGGTGGGATCAATTACATAATTACCCTAATGCTGCCGGAAAAATTCGTGATCGATATAAGAACATATCACCCGGATTTATGGGCCCCAATGCATTGCCTGTACCCATTTTATTTGATGGTGCTATCGATAATGAGCTGTGGTTTCAGGCAGGAGGGGAGTTTCACAGAGGTGCTGGAGATCGGACGAATAACTTTGTTTTAAGGGCCAATATACCTTTGGCAGAAGGGAAAGTAGCTCTTTTTCTTAATAGTGTACCTCGCGAAACATGGCAAGTAACCACGGAAGTTCGCGATGAAAGGAGAATGGTAGCTTTTGATGGGAAAGGGAGAAATACAGGTGATATTACGTATGGTTTTATTTTTCGTGTTTTTGATGAAGAGAAAAACGGGTTTAACCTAGCAGGTTTAGCTCAAGCCAAAACGACTACCGGTGGTGCGTTAGACAATGCCCGGTTTTCGAATGCAAGTATGTTCGCTTGGCAGGCCCACTTTAGTAAATCCTTAGGGTGGAAAAACGCGGGTATTTGGAAGTTGAAGGCCATGCTGGGATTTATTACTTGGCAAACCAACAAAAACAGTTTACCCAATGGATCTAATCAAGTTCAGAATGATGCACTGAGCTATGGTATTGGTTTATCGTATCATCGAAAAAAGTTTCACATAGCATCTGATGTATCGGGCTACCATGGCTACATTGGGAATCGTGACTATCCTCTTTTTTGGCGATCAATGGCTGAATTTCGATGGAAGGGTTTTGGAATGAACATAAACTACCATTATGGATTGAAGACCTGGGATTGGAATACCTACGGTTTTGGAATACGATATTACATGAAGCCCACAAAGGATTAGGCACTGCGCCATCTTTTTTCATCAATAAGGGTCTACATTAAGTACAATTTCTACTTTCTTGAGTAACTTATCTTCTAGCATTTCGTGCAGCGCCTTTTTTATCATGTCTTTCACCGCAGAGATGCTATATTTCTTCTCTACCTTCAAATGTATATCCACTAAATATTTATCTCTTATTTTATTAATGAGTGGTTCTTGAGGACCAAGCACCCGGCTTTCACCCAAATCGGACTTGAGTATGTTTGCTAATTTAACAGCGGCCTTTTGGGTTAATTTTTTGTCTCTGTCTCGGCAGAGGATATGGATCATTCTAGTGAAAGGTGGATAACCATATTTTTCTCTCTCTTGCATTTCGTTATTATAAAAATCGGTATAATCATTTTGCTGTATCCAATGCAGTAGTTTTTGTTCAATACTTCTTGTTTGCACGATTACTTTTCCTTGATCTGCACGCCTACCTGCCCTTCCACTCACTTGCGTTACCATTTGAAAGGTGCGTTCATGTGATCTAAAATCAGGAAAATGCATCATGCGATCTACATCAAAGACTCCTACAAGGCTTACCTTATCAAAATCAAGCCCTTTACTCACCATTTGGGTACCCACTAAAAAATCGATATTACTTTTTTCGAAGTCATTGATGATGTTTTGGTAGGCATACTTGCTCCTAGTTGTCTCCAAATCCATTCTTTGAATGCGCGCTGTGGGGAAAATTAGCTTTAAATCTTCCTCTATTTTTTCTGTCCCTATTCCGACTGTATGTATCTGCGTGCTTCCGCAAGCGGGACAAATTACAGGTACGGCCTCCTTATGTCCACAATAATGGCAGTTCAATTGATTTTTATACTGATGGTAGGTTAAACTTACCGCGCATCGGTTGCACGCTGGTATGTAGCCGCAATCTTCACAAGTGAGGTAATTCGAAAAGCCTCTTCGGTTTTGAAAGACTATGGCTTGCTCCTTTCGATCGAGTACTTGCTGCAGGTGTTGAATCAGTTGAGAGCTAAATTCGCCTACAGCAGTTTTTTTCTTTTTTTCCTCTTTCAAATCCGCCAAAAAGATTTCGGGTAAAAGTGCATCGTGATAACGATGGTTCAAAGCCACATAACCATATTTACCTTCTTTGGCATGGGTGAAGCTTTCAATGGCAGGAGTAGCGGATCCAAGAACAGTTTTGGCGTGATGTAACTGAGCTAGGTAAAGGGCTACATCACGAGCATGGTAACGTGGGGCAGGGTCAAACTGTTTGTAGCTGGTTTCATGCTCTTCATCTACTATTATCAGCCCCAAATGACTAAAAGGTAAAAAAATGGCACTTCGAACTCCAATGATAAAATCAAATCGATCGGTTAAAATCCCTTGCCAAACTTCCACCCTTTCATTGTCGGAGAATTTGGAATGGTAAACGCCCATCCGGTCTCCAAAGACAGCTTTTAAGCGATTTACAATCTGGGCTGTCAGTGCAATTTCAGGAAGTAAATAAAGTACTTGATCTCCATGGGCCAAGGCCTCCTCTATTAACCTTATGTAAATTTCTGTTTTGCCACTTCCTGTTACACCATGTAGCAGTACAGTGGAATGTTGCTGAAATTGGTTTAAAATTTCATCCTTTGCAGCTTCCTGCTTGATACTCAATTCAATGGTTTTCCGCTCTTTTGTATCCTTTTCAAAACGAGATACCACCTCTTCAAAAGCAATGAATACTTCGTTTTTGATTAAGGTTTTTAAAGAAGATGAGGAGAGGCCTGACTTTGTAATACTACTCTTATCTATTCCCTCAAGTTCACCCTTTCCGTGTTGTGCGTAAGGGTATTCACTGAGGTAATAAAGCAAAATATCTGCCTGTTTGGGGTTTTTTTCAAGGCTTTGAAAGAGTTGTTTCAACGCCGATTCATCTCCAATTAAATCGTCATGAAGCCTTATTTTCATGATTTTTTTGGGACGATACTTTTCTTTCAGTTCTTCGAAAATGAGAATTAATTCTTTTTGGACCAGTGACTTGATATATTTAAATGCGGACTTCAGCTGAATGGCTTCTGCAGCTTCTGAATAAGTGAGCGCATCGTTTTTTGCTAAGGCATTCAATAGAATAATCTCCATATCGTCCAACGCTCCCGAGTAGTGGTTCCAATCGTTCTCCGGGTGCAGTTGAATCTTGGATTCACTACTTAGTTTCAATCCAGAAGGTAATGCCGCATTTACTATTTCACCAAATGTGCATAAATAATAGTTACTCATCCATTTCATCATAGCCACCTGTACTGCAGTTACGATAGGTTCGGCATCTAATACATCAAGAATGGGTTTTGTGGAGTATACTTCTGGTTTGCGTTGGTGTATTTCGTTTATTAAACCGGTAATGACGCGTTGCCTTCCAAACTCAACTACCACCCTGATGCCAGGCTGTACTAGCGCTATAAATTCTTTGGGAACACGATAAGTATACAATTCCGGTATGCGCAAAGGTAAAGCAACATCTGCATACCAAACTTCTTCCTCTGATTCTTGATCCCATATGAGTGGTGTACTGCTCAATTTCTGTTTGCTTTTAATTTTTCAAATCTAAACCTATTCCTACATTTTTAAGTGCCCATGTACTTCCTCAATGGTATGCACAGGTAATTGGCAGGTTTTGTCGAAACATACATAAAAAGTAGCCTTGTCACTGAGTTGATCTCGCGCTTTTAGTAAGTTCAATTGCGTAGTTTGACCTGGGGTTTTGCCAAGCAATATTTTGTTAGGATAATAATGCTGGTGTAATGCTGTAAGAAATGGAGTCGGGTTTGAAGTTACCATGGCAATTTCTGCAATGGGCTCAGTTCTATCTGCATAAAAGCTTGCCCAACCCGCTAAATCTTGGGGAGCCATTTGTAGAAGACGATCCATAGATTTGAGCATATTTACGGCAGTTTCTGTATAGTTTTCATTTTCAAAATACATGCCTAAATCATAGAGATTGCCAGCCATGACTGAATTGGAGGAAGGTATGACATTATCGAATAGTTCTTTCTTACGCAGAATAAGCGCTTCCGCACCTTTCGAGGTGAAAAAGAATAAGCCATCATCAGGATCGTAGAATTCTTCCAAGGCAACCTGTAATAAGTGATGTGCTTCCTCCAACCAATACTCATTAAAAGTAATTTGGTATAAACCTGTAAACCCCTTAATTACCCAAGCATAATCTTCGAGATAACCAGAAATCGTTGCTTTTCCATTTTTGAAATTCCGCAGTAGCCTGCCTTTATCATCGATCATATGCTCTTTAAGGAAATATCCATTTCTTAAAGCCATGTCTAAGTGCCTGGAATTACCGAAGGTAGCATAAGCATCGCACAAGCCCTGAAGCATAATTCCATTCCAGCTGGCTAATATTTTATCATCTTTTCCCGGTGCAATTTTCTCTTCTCTGGCAGCAAGCAGACGCAGATGTGCAGCGGCTAAGGCGTCTTCAAACTCATTCAATGATATGCCTTGTTGCTCAGCAAAGTCTTTTGTTTCTCCCTCACGGAAGGGAATGTTTCTACCAGGTTCCCAATTGCCTTGTCCTATGTGATAATACGCTTTGATGAGCTCAGCATCAGGGCCGAGAAGATGGTCTATTTCTGCTTCTGTCCATAAATAGTATTTCCCCTCTTCACCTTCACTGTCCGCATCGAGCGCAGCGTAAAATCCACCTTCTTTACTGGTCATTTCTCGCTCCAACCAATTGATGGTCTGCATCACAACAGATTGATAGAGCGGTTTTTTCATGACCTGATAGGCTTGACTGTAAAGGCTTATCAATTGCCCATTGTCGTAAAGCATTTTTTCAAAATGGGGTACAAACCAGTCCATATCTGTGGAATAGCGGGTAAAACCACCTCCAATTTGGTCGTAGATTCCTCCCCAGGCCATGTGGTTGAGGGTTCGTTCTACATGAGAAAGCACCCCACTTTTTGGAAATAATCTACCTGCACGCATTAAAAATTGATAAAGTACTGGCATAGGAAACTTAGGTGCACGTGCATTACCTCCTTTTTCCAAATCGAATTGCTCCTCAAATTTTTTGTAAAAAGCCTTTACTTTTTCTTGGGTAAAGGGGCTGTCTGTTTTTTTAAGTCCATATTTTTCAGCTTCACCCACACTCAAATTTTTCATAAATCCTGCGGCAGATTGTTCTAAGGCCGGGCGTTGTCGTTGAAAAGCCTTTCCAATTTGGTTACAAATTTGAGCCCAAGATTGAGGAGGGAAATAGGTTCCTCCATAAAAAGGCCGCTGATCGGGTAAAAGAAAAACATTGAGTGGCCAACCCCCTTGGAGTCCCATTGCATGTACAGCATCCATATACACCTGGTCGACATCAGGCCTTTCTTCTCTATCTACCTTAATGCAAATGAGGTGTTCATTCATAATGGCAGCGATGTCTTCATTTTCAAAACTCTCTCTTTCCATTACGTGACACCAGTGGCAAGCTGAATACCCAATACTAACTAATATTGGTTTGTCTTCTTTTTTGGCCTTATTGAGTGCTTCTTTGCTCCAAGGATACCAATGGACAGGATTGTTGGCATGTTGTAGCAAATAGGGTGAGGTTGAGTTACTTAGGGCGTTTTTGTTGTTTTTTTTCTCACTCATTTTTTCAAGGCTTTTTTTAAATATTGGATTTCTTCCTCTAAATTGAGTTGATCGGCTAATTGCCTGGTTTCAGACAAGGTGTCTTGTAAAAACTTCTGATAAGCTTTGGATTTCGGGTTGAAGGGTTTGTGCCTGAGAGACTTGTCCAAGGCAATCCATTTCTGGTAAGTTTTCTCATCTTTCTGGTGCAGATGGCCTTTTATCAAATGGTTCCAAATGTAATCTATTGCTTGTTCATTGGGGTGAATAAGGTCTTTTTCGTAAAACCTATAGTCCCGCAAATCGTCCATCATCACTTCATAAGAAGGAAAATAATGAATGCGTTTATCCATTTGAGACATGTAATGGCATGCCAGTAACAATACAGATTTACTCACATTATTGAGCGGTAGGGTATCTTTTGTATGGCGAATAGGGCTCACAGAGAAAACATATTCAACATTTGGGTTCTTCGATTGCAGTACTTCCTTGAAATTAAAAAACTGACTCATGATTTCCTCAACAGACAGTAGCTCCTTTTTGAATTCTTTTTGTGGAGTTTTGTGACAGTTAGCCACTGCCATTTTAGTGTTTTTAAGTGCGTAGGCCCAGGCAGATCCCAGCGTTATAAATATAATCTCTGCTTCTAATAATCTATTTCTTGTTGCGTCTAGTGCCTTTTCAATTTTCCTAAGAAGAGCATGCTTAGTGCCTGCTCGGAAGGATGAGTGAAACTTGTAATTCAAATACAAATCATCTTGTTTCAAAATGGCTTGCTCGATGATTTCTGAGCGTTCCAAACTCAAATTTAGGAACTCAAAGATAGAAAGTGGATTAAAAAGCGTTCCTGCTGGGTTTTTTAGGAGATCAAACTTATTGGTAATCAAACGGTCTCCTAAAGTATCGGCAAAACAAGAACCAATAGAGAGCATTGGCATTTGATACCCAATTTTAAAACTATTTTCCCCAACAGGTAGCTTTGTTCTGAACATGTTCAAAGATATGCTTTTCTCTAAAGGATTGATAGGATGTATCTCGTTTCACCCCTTTCTTAGCAATCGTTATCATTCGATTGGGTATAGAAACAAACGTTTGTCTTCCTAAACTATCTGATTATGTTGGGTTTATGTAGGCGAAAAGTGTGCAAACGTTTCACTCATTTGTCATTATTTTTTTTGTAACCACTTGCCAAAGCAGCAATATTTGTATTGTAATCTTTTCATTGATATGAGTATTAAAAAACAATATTTAAAAACAAAGCCGGAAGCCAACGTGACTTTTCAAGTTCCCGCTTCAAAAGGTAAGGAATTGAACAAAGTAAATTTGGTTGGTGAATTCAACAACTGGGATGAATCAGCTATTGAAATGAAAAAACTAAAGTCTGGTGCCTTCAAGGCAACGGTAAAATTAGCATCAGGAAATGATTACCAATTCAGGTATTTACTGGATGGCGCAGCTTGGGAAAATGATGAAGAAGCAGACGCTTATGTTCCCAACAACCTAACCTACGAAGAAAATTCTGTGGTAACAGTTTAAGAGATTAGGACTTTCCATAGGTGAGTTCTCGTTTGAGACGGGTGGGCATTGATTCAATGCTCACCTTTTTTTTGTCCTTTTGTAAGCGCCATTTCCCTTCGTCTATCGTTCCAGATTTCTTGGGACAAGATTATTGTTTATCTTCCCCTAAATAATTCATGTGAATAGCATGTCATTTAAATCTTCGACTATGAAAAGAATAGTTTTAATGCTTGTTTTTGCGCTCATACTATCCTCAATGTTTGGGCAGAACATTTATCTAGATCAGAAAATCTGGCCTGAGAATGATGAATCGAAATTTTTGACCGTAAAGGGGGAGCGTCATGGCATTAGCTTTTTTGAAAAGCACAAATTTCCTGAAGTAGAATATGTAGCAGTTGAGGAACTCAACTTTGACACCTATCATACACCGAATGTCATGTACGCTTGGTACAGAAAATGGGCAGAGATGTACCCTGACATTGTAGAGGTTTATGAGGTAGGCAAAAGCTTTGAGGGTCGCCCGATTCTACAAATGACATTGACCAATAAGGAGACAGGTAAGCCTACTGACAAGCCTGCTGCCTATTTTGAAGGTGGACGGCATAGCGGTGAAATTACAAGTAGTGAATCTATCTTATGGTTAACCCAGCATTTGCTGGAAAATTATGGTAAGGATAAGGAAATCACCCATTTAATCGATACGAAGGTGGTCTATTTACGTCCGCAGAACAACCCTGATGGGGCGACACTTTATTTGTATACAGCCCAGCGCAATCGTAGTACCGTCCGCCCGCATGATAATGATCGCGATGGGTTACTAGATGAAGATGATGAGGAAGATATAGATGGCGATGGAATTATATATCAGATGCGCAAAAAAGCAGCAACAGATGAAGAAAAAGGAAAAGCTAATTATATCATTCACCCAGATGACCCCAAAGGTCGCCTAATGAAAAGAGTATTTGAAGGTGATGGCGATTACCTGGTTTATTCTGAGGGTATAGACAATGATGGAGATGGTAGGTACAACGAAGATGGTATTGGTGGACTAGATTTGCATAGAAACTATCCTGAAAACTGGCGACCTGATATTGGAGGTGATAAGACAGGTCGGGGTTATACGCAATACGGAGCAGGTGCATTCCCGCTTAGTGAGCCTGAATCACGCGCTACTGTTCTTTTCGTACTGGCCAACCCCAATATTTCGGTGGTCAATTCTATGGATACACGCGTACCAATGCACTTACGTCCTCCAAGTACTTCTAAAGGGGAGGAAAGCATGTTTCCCAAAGATTTAGCCCTTTATGAACAAATGGATAGTCTAGGCTTGAGCTTTACAGATTACCCCTGGGCTGGTGATGTTTACGAAACTTACAGCACGCGGTATAAAGTAAATCGGTTAACCGGTGATCCGCTGAAACCGAGTCCACTTTTTGGACATGGCCCTGATTTTGGCTACTTCTATTATGGTTCTATTTGGTATGGCGATGAACTGTGGAATAATGGAGCAATGAAAGATTATAACAATGATGGCGTTTATGACGATTTGGATGCCATTCGTTGGGATGATGAAGAAAATGGAAGCCGGGGCTTTAAAGCTTGGACTTTATTTGACCACCCACAGCTGGGCAAAGTAGAAATTGGCGGTTTTCACCCGAAATTCTTTGGGCAAAATGGTCCTCCATGGCAATTAGAAAACTGGGCTAAAAAGCAGGCACTGTTTAATCTGGCCATGGCCAAGCGATTGCCTGAGTTAAAATGGGTTGGGCATTCTGTAAGCAAAATAGAAGACAATATTTACGAAGTTAAAGTCAGTTGGAAAAATGTAGGGCAGCTTCCCGTGGCCTTAGAACAAGCAAAACTGGTTAAAATTGTGAAGGAAGATCGGGTAATTTTATCTTTCGACGATGACTTGGAAAAGGATGATAAAGTAGAGGTTTTGCGTC
The DNA here is from genome assembly GCA_018401115.1 of Flavobacteriaceae bacterium. Lineage (GTDB taxonomy): Bacteria > Bacteroidota > Bacteroidia > Flavobacteriales > Flavobacteriaceae > MAG-120531. The sequence goes on from JAGYKX010000005.1 coordinate 1,106,720, forward strand.
CTGAAACCTATGACAAAACCATCTATGCTGGCTACACTGATGCGGGTGAAACCAAACAGGTTGTTTTTAGGGTGAAGGTCAATACCGATGAGAAGGTATCAGGGACACTTAAATTATTGTCTACGCGTGGAGGGTATTTAGAAATGAATGTGGATTTCCCCAAGCGATAGTGGACGATCTAAAATGGAATAAAAAAGGATTGTCATGGCAATCCTTTTTTTATCCATCATCTGCCACAGGCCATTGATTCAAAATTTAGTTTTCTGCTTTGGACATGATATTTGATTTAACAGGGGTGAGGTCCATATTGATTTCCCTACCAATCTCTTCCAGTATTTCCATAATTACTTGCTTGCCGTCAATAGGCGGTTGCGATTTTTTCAACCATTCAGAATACAATCTGAATAGATGGTTTTGAAGATTCACCAAAGCCGGGTTTAAGTCTATGCGCTTATACAGTTGAATGGTTATCAGTATTTCGTGGAGTACCTGTGTATTGTTGGTATCGTGGGCAAAGACACCAAACATTTGGTCCAGCTTGTCATTGAGTTTGGTTTCAAGCAAGGGTTTGTTCAGGTTGATATTCCATTTCAAAACCTCATCACAGAGTTCATCCATTCGTTGAATGCTAAAGCCTCCGTTCACGAGCAAATCTTTAAACTCGATATTGATTACGTCTTCAATATTCTGGAGCAAAGCTGCCGGGATTTGAAGGTTTTCGTGCTTCATCACGTTGAGGATGTTGTAATTTCTATCGTAGATTTTCCGATAAGATTCGTAAGCGAGGGTCTCACTATGTTCAAGGTACTGATTCACCAGTTTCATTTGCTCATCTTTAAACATGCCAAAGAAAGAAAAGGTATGTGCCCGGAATTGTTGTTTAATGATATCAACTACCTCAGCAATATTACTTTGAGCAAAAGCTTCATTTAATTTTTGGGCTATGGGCTCAAATTGTGCGGTTGATAATCTTTTCGATGTTCCACCCAATAAGTGATGCTGCCCCAGATACAGCACCACAAAACTAAACTCTTTTTTGGAGGTGGTAACTTTCGATTTAACTTGCGTGGTACCGTATGCCAGTTTTTGAACCCCAGCACTTTTTCTTTCAAAAAAGATGCTTTTGCAATCGTAATTGAGAACAGTTAAACTTTGCGGATGATCGGAAAAAATAGAATCCACTGCGTAGTGCATTCCCACTTGAGTAAGCGATAATTGAAATGGCCGAATATTTTTGAGGTAGATATCTTTGGCCGTTCCTTGTTCTGGTATATTACTAACAGATTCTGAAAGTTTGTCTAAGAATTCTTTTTCAATGATTTCTCTTGACTCACTTTCCGCTAGCTGAATGGCGCGACAAGCATACTGCAGGATCTGCAAGGTTTCTATGCCAGAAACATCGTTGAAAAACCATCCACAACTGGTGTACATCAACATGGCGTTGCGTTGCATTTCAAGCATGCGCATTACGTGAGTTTTCTCTTCATCTGAGAGGTTGCTATCAATATGTTTCCGCAGGAATTTGTTAAGATTGGGTTTCGATCGATCAAAGATAATGTCAATGTAGGCATTGCGAACCTTCCAAGGGGTTTTGCAATAACGACTCATGTTTTTCTCGAAAATAAGCTCCATCCGGTCACGTGCAAGGTCTAGTGCTTCACGCAATGGTGTTCTCCATTTTTGATTCCAGTGGCCTTCGCCTCCTGTATGACATCCACAGTTACTTCTCCATCGTTCTACTCCGTGTGCACAACTCCAAGAGCTGTTTTCATGAATTTCAACTTCATACTCAGGGTCAAACATTGCTAAGTATTGACCGTAATTGGTGAGTTGGGTGAGCTGATTTTCTTCAATGTGCCTGATACAATAGGCCAGGGCCATATCGCCATTGCTGTGATGGTGGCCGTAACTTTCTCCATCGGTAGCAATATGTACAAATTGTCTTTCATCTGTACTGGTATAGCCCTCCATAAGGTTTTGCGCAAAGGCTTTTCCATTTTGAAGGATACCCTTGAAGGCCACCCCTTGCGAACGCTCTCCATCATAAAAAAAGAGTGCAATTTTTTCTCCATTAGGAAGTTTGTACCAGTAGTGTTTATTGGGGTCAATCCCTTCTGTCCACTTTATTTCACCCAACTTTCGATAACGAGCTGCTTGATTAGGAGCTAATAAAGTAAATAGGATACCGTGCTTATTCAACAATGAGAGCGTTTCCGTATCTACGGCAGTTTCGCCCAACCACATGCCTTCTGGCATGCGCTGAAATCTACGCTTAAAATCCTGTATGCCCCATATGATTTGGGTTTCCTTGTCTCGGGTATGGGCCAGTGGCATAATCATATGGTTATAGGCCTGAGCGATTGCTGAACCATGGCCTCCAAAATTCTCTTTGCTTTCCTCATCCGACGCTAGAATGGCACGGTACGTTACCGGAGCATGTTGTTCCATCCATGAGAGCAGAGTGGCACCAAAATTAAAGCTGATTTTAGAATAGTTGTTGACAATATCAATAATGCGCCCCTCGTTGTTCAAGACCCTCGAGAAGGCATTGGGATAATAAGATTCTCGGGTTACCCTTTCATTCCAATCATGGAAAGGGTAAGCACTAGGTTGAATTTCTATTTTTTCTAACCAGGCATTTTCTCTTGGGGGCTGATAAAAATGCCCGTGAATACATAAATATTTGTTCATCTGTTTTTTCGCGGCTTACTTTTTCTGCTTCGTTTCTTTCTTAAAAATAATTACCGATAGGGGTGGGAGGTTGATTTGAATGGAGTGAGACCTTCCGTGGTGTGGTAATGCTTCAGAAGCAATGGCTTTTTTGTTACTGATACCACTGCCCCAATACGATTTTTTATCGGTATTGAAGACTTCTTTCCACTTGCCTTCGTGAATGCCAATGCGGTAATTTTCTCTCACAACCGGTGTGAAATTACAAATGACGGCCAATTGATTATCAGGGTTTTTACCTTTTCTCAGGTAAGAAATGACCGAGTTCTTATAGTCGTTTAGTTCAATCCACTCAAAACCTTCTGCCGTAAAACCATTTTCAAATAGAGCCGGCTCACTTTTATAAAAGTGGTTCAATTCTTTGGTAAGGGTTTGCATTCCTCGATGCGGCTCAAAATCTAACAAATGCCACTCAATGGAATTGTCGTGCTGCCACTCAGTGGTTTGGCCAAATTCACCACCCATAAATACGAGCTTGGTGCCCGGATGGGTGTACATATAGGCAAACATAAGTCTTAAATTAGCAAAACGTTGCCATTCATCTCCCGGCATACGGTTCATCAAAGAACCTTTGCCATGTACTACTTCATCGTGCGATAAAGGCAACATAAAGTTTTCAGTGAAGGCATAATTCAAACTGAAAGTAATTTCGTTTTGATGGTATTGACGATAATAGGGGTCCTTGGTAAAATATTCTAAGGTATCGTGCATCCAGCCCATCATCCATTTCATGCCAAAGCCGAGCCCTCCTACATAGGTAGGACGCGAAACAGCGGGCCAGGCTGTAGATTCCTCGGCTATGGTTTGTACCCCTTCTGCCTCTTGATAGATAAATTCATTTAATTCCTTTAGAAAGCTAATGGCCTCAAGGTTTTCTCTACCCCCATACGGGTTAGGTATCCATTCCCCTTCTTTTCGGGAGTAATCCAAATAAAGCATAGAGGCCACAGCATCTACCCGTATGCCATCTGCATGGTATATCTCTACCCAATACATGGCACTACTAATAAGGAAAGCCCTTACTTCATTACGTCCATAGTTGAAAATATAGGAACTCCAATCCGGATGATAGCCTTGACGTGGATCGGCGTGTTCGTATAGGTGGGTGCCATCAAATTGATAAATGCCATGTGCATCGTTCGGAAAATGCGAAGGAACCCAGTCTAAAATAACACCAATCTCTGCTTTGTGGAAGGCATCCATCATAAACATAAAGTCTTCAGGTGTACCATAGCGGGAGGAGGGAGCAAAAAAGCCAGTGCATTGATACCCCCAAGAGCCAAAGAATGGATGTTCCATTACAGGAAGAAACTCGACATGAGTATAGCCCATTTCCTTTACATAGGTGACTAATTCCTTGGCTAAATCACGATAGGAAAGTGATTCTCCATTTTCTTTCCTTTTCCAAGAACCTAAGTGCACTTCGTATACTGAGAAGGGCTGGTCTAATGCATTTCGTGTTTTACGTTTTTTGATCCAAGCACTGTCTTTCCATTGATAATCAATATCCCAAACAACCGAAGCTGTTTTGGGCGGAACTTCCCAATGCATGGCAAAAGGATCGCCTTTTTCTAGTACTTGTCCAAAATTATTGGAGTAGATTTTGTACTTATAAACTGTCCCCTTATCAAGGCCTTCAATAAAACCTTCCCATATGCCTGAACCATCCCAGCGGGGGTGCATTTCGTACCCTTGGCCACTCCAATGATTAAAGTCTCCAATGATCTGTACTTTTTCAGCATTAGGTGCCCAAACAGAAAATTGCACACCTTTTTTACCGTTTACTTTGGTACATTTTGACCCAAGCTTTTCGTAGAGTTTAAAATGTTTACCCGACTTGAATAAATCAATGTCAAAATCTGTAAAAAGAGAATGGCTTATTATTTTTTGATGTGCCTTCATGCTTGTTCTTCTAAAATTTGTTTGATACCCCTAAGTGGAATAATAACCCAGTCGGGTCGAGCTTTCAACTCATAACCAATTTCGTAAACGGCTTTTTCCAACAAGTGATATTTCAATAAATATTTAATTTCTGACGCATAGCCAATATCGAGATTTTGAGCCATCGCTGTTTCTACATATTTATGCAAAAATACGGCTGAGATGGCTTTGTAATATTTTTCTCCTGCATCAAAAAGATCTTTTTGAGATAGCTTAAAATTATTTTTTTCACTAAAAATAGTCGCATACACTGCGTAATGAAATGATCTGAGCATACCAGCAACGTCTTTCAAAGGGGTCTGCTTCACCTTACGGTCACGGATGGTGCTTTCAGGTTCACCTTCATAATCTATGATGTAAAAGTCATTTGCCTCGTTCATGAGGATCTGGCCTAAATGTAGGTCGCCATGAATACGAATGCGGCTCGAATTGAGACGAGTTTCTTCGAAGGCTAGAAATTTGGAAGTGATATCATCTCTTGCAGCAAGAAATTCTTCGGCAAAAGATTTTGAAAGACCTTTGAGCTTATGGAGGTTTTCATCAACCAATATGAAGCGCGCATTCAGTTGATAAATAATCCGGTTTTTAAGCCAAACTGTATAGTCACTGTTGAAAGAGATAGGATTGAATTGGGTGTCGACCTTGTTGTTGAATAAAGCGATGTGCATCTCGGCAATACGCAAAGCCATCTGCCCCACCTTTTCTAAAACGTCATCACCAATCAACATTCTAAAATCAGTGTTGATTTCTGAAGGAGCCAAGAAAGCAAAGTTGGGAACACCTTGAATATCTTGAACCTGAAAATTGGTAGCTTCAATGCGCTCAAAAAACCCCTCCATCATCTTCAAGGTATGGTTCCAGGCCTCTCCAGTGTTTGGGATTTTAACTTGCATTAAACCAATAGAGAGGGTAGCGTAATCATTTTTAATCCAGCTGATACTTCCTGCGTATTTCGGACAGTTGGTAAATTGGCTGTTGTCGGAAAGAAATTTAGTAAGCTCCAAGTCTGGGTTGGTATCTCGAAAAAGCCTTCGGTAAACTTTGAAAAAATATTTACCATTGTAGACAATAGAAGTATTACTTTGGTCAACATTAAGTACTTCTGAACTTTGGTACTCTGGGCTGGAGCGAAAGACTTCCCCTTTGTCAAATGTGAGCTTGGTGTGTCCGTCAGAGATGGTTTTTTGTGTTAATATTTGCTGATAAAGACCTTTTCGAAAGGGTTCGTAATAAAGTGCATCAATGATATTCCCCTTTTCCTTTTCAAGGGTGAGCGAATGAATAATCGCTTTTTCATCCACTTCGGATTTTTCGTTTACAAAGGCCAAGGTTAGAAAATAATATTCTGTAAAACCCGCAAAAAAGTTAATTTCTATGGTGATAAAATAAACGACCTCGTTTGTGACTAAGGGGAAAGGCATAAATTGCTCAATTCTAAAGCTTTTGGCTTTTTGTGATTTGGCTGCATACCAGCGCATAGCCTGTATGTATGCTGGAAGTATCTTGGTTTCAAGTGTGGTTCGAAACTTTTCGTTCCCAAAACTTTCTGTCCATGTAGCCTTTGATCCTTGAATTGAGTCTTCCATAAAAAAATTAAAAATGGATTGAAAAAATATGATAAGGTAATTGATTAGGGTCTAAATCCACATAATTCCATTCATCATGCCAAATGTAGCTATCTCCTGTAACAAGGTCGGTCAGGCGTAAAGGGACGTTTTCTTTTACACCTATTTTTTGTCTAGGAACTTGAACCCAACCATTTTGTCGCTTGTAAGGGTCGAGGTTGACCACACATAGAATGTTGTTGCTTTTGTCTTCACTTTGCTTGAAGTAAGCCATTAGGTGTTCATTTTCTATGCTGCAAAAAGTAATGTTATTGGTAAAGTGAAAAGCGGTATGTTTCTTTCTGATTTCATTGATTTTAGCAACGAGCTGTGTGAGTTTGTTTGTTTTTGTCCAATCCCAAGTACGGACTTCGTACTTTTCTGAATTCAGATATTCTTCTTTACCAATCATAGCAGCATTGTCGATTTGTTCGTAAACAGGACCATACATGCCATAATTAGATGATAAAGTAGCAGCCATCATATGCCGTAGCACGTAAAGGGTTTCATTTCCTCCTTGAAGCATATAGGGGTTGATGTCTGGTGTATTTGGCCAAAAGTTTGGTCTAAAATAATCTTTCATAGGGCCCTGCGTTAGCTCGGTCATGTACGCAATCAATTCACCTTTGTTATTGCGCCACGTGTAGTAGGTGTAACCTTGTGAAAATCCTACCTTTGCCAAACGCTGCATGGTTTTAGGCTTGGTAAAAGCTTCAGATAAAAACAAAACATCAGGATCTTGTTTTTTTACTTCAGCGATAAGGTATTCCCAAAAACCAAAAGGCTTGGTATGTGGGTTATCTACTCGAAATATCTTTATTCCCATGGCATTCCAATACAATACAATGCCAACAAATTCTTCCCACATTTCCTCCCACTCTTCCGATTCAAAATAAATAGGATATATATCTTGGTACTTTTTTGGAGGGTTTTCTGCGTATTGTACGGAGCCATCAGCTCGCCATTTAAACCATTTGGGGTGCTGTTTTACATAAGGATGGTCTGGAGAGCACTGTAAGGCAAAATCTAATGCTAATTCGATGCCTAACTTCTGGGCTTCTTCTACGAACTTTTGAAAGTCTTCGAGGCTGCCCAATTCGGGGAGAATATCTTTATGGCCGCCGGTTGTATTACCTATCGCCCATGGTACACCTACATCGTCAGGTTTAGCCTGAACAGAGTTGTTTTTACCTTTTCGGTGTGAGGTACCAATGGGATGTATGGGTGGAAAATAGATTACATCAAATCCTTGCTGTGCCACATAAGGCAATACGCTAAGGCAGTCTTTAAATGTACCATGTTGGCCCTTTTTTTGAGCGGTGGAACGAGGAAAGAACTCATACCACGTACTGAATAAAGCTTTTTTTCTGTCGACATAAAGGGGTAGAATTTTGTTGTAAGTTGTAGCAAAGGTAGGTACCGAAAATTCAATTAAAATCTGATGCAGTTTTTCGGATTGAGCTTCCTCAACCGCCAAAGCGTAGCTCTTTTCTTGTGCAAAAAGAATGACCAGTTCTTTTAAATAGGTTCTTGCGCTCCGTTCAGAACATTTTTCAATGACTTCCTGCAGCAAAGTAATGCCGTCTTGCAACTCTATATTTACGCGTTGGCCATCAGTAATTTTTCGTTCGATATTGTGCTGCCATGTTAGGGCATAATCGATCCAGGCGGTAATGGTATATTGATAGTATCCCTGTTTTTCTACAGCAAATTGGGCGGACCACTGGTCGTTTTCTTGGGGTTGCATGCGGGCCTCTTGCCACTTCTTGCTGTTAATCGGCTTGTATTTTACAACAGCATTGATTACATCATGTCCATCTGCTAGGAGATCGGCTGTAACTGTAAATAACTGTCCTAAGGTTCGTTTTGCGGCATGTTGACCACAATTAATTTCAGGATAAACGTTTTCAATAACTACCCTTTTTTGACCTGACTTCATGCTTTTACCTAAGTATTTTATGGAATACAACCGTATTTTGCTTTCGGTTGGTTTTTAAAACTGATGGGAAGTAAACAAAAATTACTGATGCAATCAAATTAGGACTAGTGAAAAGCATGAAGAGTGATTGTGGGAAGGGGTAAAAAAAAAGCACTACCCTAGGTAGTGCTTTTCTTTTTCATACTTCTTGTTTGATGCTTATTCCGCTACTACTTTAAAGGCAAGCGTTTTGGTGACCTCCTTGTGGAGATCAATTTCCAATTCGTATTCACCAATCATTTTTACTTCACCTTTGAAAGAAATTTTCTTTCTGTCTACATCAGCACCTCTTTCTTTCAGTGCATCAGAAATTTGAAGTGTTGTAACGGCTCCGAAAATTTTACCACTGTCACCTGCTTTCGCCTTGATTTCTAATGGTTCGTCACCAATCGCTGCGGCAATGGCTTCGGCATCAGCTTTGATTTTTTCAGCTTTATGCGCCATCTGCTTATTGTTTTCCTCCATCAATTTTTTGTTAGATGGGGTGGCTAGGATAGCAAAACCCTGTGGAATCAAATAATTTCTCCCATAACCGGATTTTACGGTTACTGCATCGTTTTTATATCCTAAACCTTTAATATCTGTTTTTAATATTACTTCCATGATTTCAATCTGTTTAGGTACTTATTTTAAACCGTCAGCAACGTAAGGTAACAAGGCCAAATGTCTGGCTCTTTTTACCGCTTGTGTTACTTTTTTCTGATATTTCAAGCTTGTACCGGTAATTCTACGAGGTAAGATTTTACCTTGTTCGTTGATAAAACTCATCAAGAAGTCAGGGTTTTTGTAATCGACATACTTGATGCCATTTTTCTTGAAGCGACAATATTTTCTTTTTTGCTGCTCTTTATTGATAGGTTCGTTTACAAGGGTCATACGGTTACCTCCTCTTTCTTTTTGGTTTTGTTAAATGCACCGGATTTTCTTTTTTCATTGTAGGCTACAGCATGCTTGTCTAGGCTCACTGTAAGAAAACGCATCACACGTTCGTCTCTTTTGAACTCTATTTCCAGTTTGTTAATTAATTCGGTGTCGGCTTTGAACTCAATCAAATTGTAAAACCCGGTAGACTTGTGTTGGATCATGTAAGCCAACTTTTTAAGTCCCCATTTTTCACTGTTGATGATTTCAGCTCCATTACTTGTAAGGAGTTGTTCGTACTGGCCGACAGCATCCTTCATCTGATCGTCAGACAAAACGGGATTTAAAATGAATACTGTCTCGTAATTTTTCATTGGGTAATTTTTTTTTTTTGAGCCTGCAAAGGTAAGTACTTAGATTTAAAAAAGCTATAGGCTTTGCATTATTCTTGACGCCAATATTGTTCGTCAAGAATGTTAAACTTGGTTTGACTTTCAACCAACTAATGATTCAGCTCCAAAAACTCCCTAAAATTATTGCGGTCAACCGTTTTAACCTTGGTTTGATAGGCTTTCTCAAAGGCTGGAGGTGTAAAGTATTTGGCCTGTCAGATAATCGATGTGACGCGTTGAATCAGTTTGGTGAATACGTTCATCAATTATTACTCCTTACCTTAAAATAGGAGCAAGAAATGCCTGCATAACCCGGCCCACTTAATGGTCTTGGCTGATGCTTGCGATCTTTAATCCCTTTCTTTTATGAGACAAAAAGAGATGGTTCTTGAATCTCTACTAGATTTGACCAATCTTTATCAACACCTCAGAATCAATCACATGTTCGCCTTCGAATGTGTGCACTTGGGGTTGTACACTGATTTTTTCGGCTATGCTTTGTTGTTCTTGAATGCGCTTTTCCGTGAGGAAAGGGTCTTGTTTGCCGTAAACCAAAAAGCACGGCTTATCGGATAATCGTTTGCGACTTTCCAAAGGGGGTAAATCGGGCGGAAAAATACCTGCCCAAAGTACAAGTTTATGAAACTCCAAAGGCGTTTGAGTAGCAAACCTCGAAATGGTGGCAGCGCCCTGAGAAAAACCCAATAAAGTAACTTTAGCATTTGCATTCATTTGGCTCTTTACCTGATTGAAAACAGCAGAGAGGTAGGTCAAATAGTTCTCGATATCAGTTTGACGGTCTTCTTTTGTCATCCATGTGGCGCCCACGCGACCTGAAAAGCCTTGCAGGTAATAACGAAAGAGCCCTTCCGGAGCTACAATAAATCGTTTACCATTGTCTAATGGCTTAAACTTTCGAATAAAGTACTTGGCCAATTGGCCTTGGCCATGGCACACAAACCACAGTTCTTCCGCATGCTCGGGTGCTGCGCCTAGGGTTTCATAACGTGCCTGAAATTGAAAGTCAATGTGGTGCTCCATGAAAGCTGTGATTAAAATGAGAATTGAAAAGGGAGCAGGTTCGCAACAGATGCTGAATGGTAAACTGTAGTTCCATCGACTAAATAAAGTTCAATTTTCTGTTGTTGTTGCTTTTCATATTCGCTCATCACTTGTCTGCAACTTCCACAAGGGGTGGCTAATTGAAAGCTTGGCTGGTCGCGCTGACGAGCTACAATTGCCACCTGAGTAATCGCCTGGTGTGGGTAATCTGACTTCGCAGCAAAAAAGGCGACTCGTTCCGCACAGAGCCCAGATGGGTAAGCAATATTTTCTTGATTGGTGCCCGTATAGATTGCTCCGCTCTCCAGTTTAATTGCCGTGCCGACCAAAAAGTTAGAGTAAGGGGCATATGCCCTTTCTGTGGCTTTCTGAGCCTTATCGATTAGCCTTAAGGTATTTTCATCCAAATCGGACCAATCAAATTGGTTAAGCTGCGTATTGATAATAATTTTCTTTTTTGTCATGCCTTAGCCTTTCCAAAAACCTTCCTAACGCGTACAAGGTAATCATTTATATATTGAGGAGGGCAAAAATCAAAAAGGTCTGAAGCATGCAGTTATTTTTGCCCATAAAATCAGAATAATGCCTGATTGATTTGAATTCCTTTTCAATTTCCCCTAATTAGGATTTGTAAGTTAATGGCTATGGAAAAAATACTAGTTCTTGGAGCGGGAAGATCTGCCGGCTCTCTCATTAAATATTTGTTGGAAGAGGGCAAAGCGGCTGATTGGCAAATTACGGTAGCCGATTACGCTTTGCAGTTGGCAGAAGAGAAGGTTCAAGGCAGCCACATTGCAACTGCAGTGGCTTTTAATATCAATGATGAAGCCCAAAGAACAGCACTCATCTATGCACATGATGTTGTGGTAAGCATGCTTCCGGCTAAATTTCATCCTATGGTGGCCGGACTTTGTTTGCAAGCTGGAAAGCATCTTTTCACCGCTTCTTATGTGTCTGACGATATGCGGGTCTTAGATGAAGCCGCAAAGAAAAAAGGCTTACTCTTCCTCAATGAATGTGGTCTCGATCCGGGCATAGACCACATGTCGGCCATGAAAGTAATAGATCATATCCGTAAAGATAAAGGCTTGGATTTATATGCTTTTGAGTCCTTTACAGGTGGTCTGTTGGCACCCGATCCAAACGATGATAACCCATGGCAATACGGGTTTACCTGGAATCCTCGAAATGTTGTTTTAGCCGGACAAGGAACGGTTAAATTCATACAAGAAGGAAAGTATAAGTATATTCCTTACCATCGATTATTTAGGCGGCACGAGATGATTCATATACCTGGTCATGGTTACTTTGAAGGCTATGCCAACCGCGATTCTCTCAAGTATATGGATGTTTATGCCCTACATAACATCCAAACGCTCTTTCGTGGCACATTGAGAAGACCAGGTTTCACCAAAGCTTGGGATGTATTTGTGCAATTGGGTGCCACCGACGATACTTATGAAATGGAGGGGGTACCGGAAATGACCCACCGACAATTTATCAACTCCTTTCTATCCTACAACCCAACTGATTCTGTTGAGCTGAAATTGGCCCATTATTTGGGATTAGATAGAGAAGGACCTGAAATACATGCCTTACAATGGTTAGGCTTATTTGAAGAAGAACCGGTAGGTCTTATGAAGGGAACTCCGGCTCAGGTTTTGGAGCAAATCTTGAAGAAGAAGTGGACCATTTCTGCTGATCGAAAAGATCAAATTGTGATGTGGCATTTATTTGATTACAAAGAAAACGGCAAGATGAAACGCATACGGGCTGCCATGGTAGCTACCGGAGAAAGTGCATCGCAGTCTGCCATGTCAAAAACCGTGGGTTTGCCTTTAGGCATAGCCATTAAGCGCTTTCTTAATGGAGAAATAGTAAGCAGAGGGGTGCAAATCCCAATCCTTCCCGAATTTTATCAACCTATTTTGGACGAACTGCAAACGCAGGGTTTTCAGTTCATTGAAGAGGAAATTGAACTTGATTAAAATTCATTTGGTATAGAATTATGCACGGACACAGTATTTTCCTTTCGGCTGAGCAATCCGTCAGTTGGATGCAAACATGGGAGCTAAAGGGTTATCGCTTCGCCTATGATATGGAGAAGCATCGATTGCTTTGGCAGATAGAGGAGCATGAAGTGGTTCATCGTTTGCCACTCACATTGTTCGTAGATGCCAAGGGTATTTTGGTTCCTGATAAAGAGGTCAATTACCTGATGGTGTTAGTGCAATCTGGTAGTGCTTCATTGGGCGTTTTTCAGGGAAGTAAGTGTTTAGAGCATAAGGTTTTTACTTCATACATGGTGCGAAAAAAGCAGGGAAAAAGTCAGATCAAACACCTAAAAACCAAAGGTAAATCGAGGGCAGGTTCAAGGGTGCGTTTGGCCAGTGGGCAGGCCTTTTTCGAAAACATTAATGAACGTCTGCAAAGGCATTTTGAAAATTATCAAGTTGATCGCATTGCTTTCAGCTGTTCTAAAATTCTAATGCCCCATTTATTCAATGCCAAAACACCCACACCTTTTGAAAAGGATGACGATCGTATTTTTCGAATCCCCAAGCATTTGCATCAGCCGAATTTTGAGGTGATGATGAAGTTACAACGATTTTTAGAAAAAGGGGAAATTATTTTCACATCAGATCAATATGCTTTATTCAAAGATCGCTTAGAAGGATTTTCTCTCATAAATTGATTATTTGTGATGGTCGGCAGCATAGCAGGCCGCACCAATAATGCCAGAGTGATTTTGTTTTTCACTTACCAGATAATCCGTTTTGATGGTGATCTGTGCGCGGTACTTGTGGATGTGTTTGCTGACTCCACCACCTAAAATGATAAAGTCTGGGTTAACAATGCGTTCAATGTGTTTAAGGAATTTATTGAGCCGCTCACCCCATTTTTCAAAGCTCAAGTCTTCTCTTTTTCGCGCAGAATCAGCCGCATAAAGCTCAATTTTTTTACCATTTTTATGAAATAAATGCCCCAGTTCAAAATTGGGGATCAAATGTCCGTCATAAAATAAACCACTGCCCAATCCGGTACCTATGGTTACCATTAGTAATGTACCCGCTTGATGCCTTCCTGCTCCATGGCGTACTTCTGCCAGACCGGCCGCATCTGCATCGTTTATGATATTAAAGGTATTTTCTTCGCAAAAGTCGCAAAATAGATCGTCAATTTGGATGCCTTTCCAACTGGCGTCGAGGTTACTACTGTACTTGGCTTTACCATTTACTACAACAGTTGGGAAGGCAACACCTATGTTATCTTTCCACTCAAAATGTTCTTGTATTGCTCTAACTGCTTTGGCAATATCCTGGGGTTTACGGCCTTCTGGCGTAGGGATGCGAAAACGTTCTGTTTTTAAAAGTCCTTTTTGCGTGTCTACTATAGCTCCTTTGATACCGCTACCTCCAATGTCGATGCCTAGAATGTCCATTAAAAATGATTTGATGCAATCTATACCTTTCTATTACTGTTTGCAAGAATAATGTCTTGCAACAAAAAAACTGCTACAATTTTAAATAGTAGGGTTGCATCAAACGGGTAAAGTCAGTGGTATAATCATCATCACTTCGAATGCATAGCAAGCGATGTTTAGTTGCCACTTTTTCCCTACTAAAGGCCTTAATGATTCGAAAAATAGGCGATTTGTTCTCATTATGGATGTCGACTTGTTGTTTGACATGGAAGGATTGTATCTGGGTTGATTTTGTGAAAAGATTCATTTCATGCTCTGGAAGCATCACCCAGAAGGTGCCATTAGGGTTCAACAAACGAATGATAGATGTCGCCAGTGTATCTAAAGTTAGACTTTCCTGAAACATAGCTTGGTTCTTTGCATCGGATTTTCCTTTCATTCGATGCCCGAAAAATGGGGGGTTACAGATGATGAGATCAAAACCTTTTTCAGGTTGAAACTTCATTACATCAACTTCAATCACTTGTAATTGATTTGCCCATGGTGCATTTTGAAAATTTATTTTGGCTTGACGGCAAGCGTCTGGATTCTTTTCGATTCCCGTAATGGGGATGCCTGACTTTTGAGCAAGCATTAGAGCAAGTAAACCTGTTCCCGTACCTATGTCTAAAGCATTTTTTGATCTTTCCGGATCAATGACTGCACCAAACAGGCAGGCATCTGTGGTAACTTTCATTCCACAGGAATCTTGCCAAATTGTAAACTCTTTGAATTTGAAATAAGGGTTGGGCATGGATTTTAACTATATAGGCCGGATTCAAATCCTTTGTCGATCAGTAGCTTTTGGCCTTCAGCAGCTTCTACGGCTAGCGCATCGCAGCGTTCATTTTCTTCTACACCGGCATGGCCTTTGACCCATTGAAATTTAACTTGGTGGTGTTTGTATACCGTGGTAAATCTTAGCCAAAGATCTTTGTTTTTTTTGCCTTTAAAATCTTTTTTGATCCACCCCCATAACCAACCTTTTTCCACGGAATCTATCACATATTTAGAGTCTGAAAAGATAGTTACCGGTGCATTGGATGCTTTTATGGCTTCTAATCCTATGATCACAGCCAACAATTCCAT
The DNA here is from genome assembly GCA_018401115.1 of Flavobacteriaceae bacterium. GTDB lineage: Bacteria > Bacteroidota > Bacteroidia > Flavobacteriales > Flavobacteriaceae > MAG-120531. The sequence goes on from JAGYKX010000005.1 coordinate 1,121,840, forward strand.
GCGGTTATTAGTGGTTTTCCGAAATCCTTCGGAAAGCTCTTTCCTGTGTTCTTTGTACTTCATTACCACGCCATAGCCTCCAGGTCCTGGATTTCCGCGCGAAGAGCCATCTGTGTAGATTGTAATCATAAGTTGATGATATTGTCTTTGAATAGTTTGATGGAGATGGATAAAAGAATGATTCCGAAAATCTTTTGTAACACGCTTATGCCGCCAGGCCCAATTTTTCTTTCCAGCCAATTGGTAGATTTGAGAACAGCATAGACAAAAACGAGATTGACAATAATGCCTACTAGAATATTAGCTTCCTCATACTCGGCCTTTAGCGAGATAATGGTGGTGAGCGTACCTGCACCGGCTATTAAGGGAAAAGCAATGGGTACAACAGAAGTGCTTTTTGCTTCTGATGGGTCGTTTTTAAAAAAGTTATGCCCCAAAATCATCTCCATACCAATGATGAACATAATAATAGATCCTGCAATGGCAAAGGAACCCACATCGATGCCAAAAAGCTTTAAAAGATTGTCTCCTAAAAAAAGAAATAGAATCATAATGACAGCCGAGACCAAGGTGGCCTTGCCTGATTGAACATGCCCTACTTTTTTACGAAGATTGACGATAATGGGTATGGAGCCTAAGATGTCAATGACAGAAAACAGAATGAGCGTAACAGAGATGATTTGAGTTAGATTGAACATGCTTAAAAAATTTCCATAAAGTTAGGAAAGCCCCAATTCACAAAAGGTGTGAAACAGAAAAAAGAACAGAATATTTTAGGTCTTCAAAAAGAAGTTTTCATGAAATAGTTTAAAGCCATATCGTATCCTTTCAGACCAAAACCAGTCAACATGCCAACGCAATGTGATGTGATCAAACTGACATGTCTATACTCCTCTCGTGCGTGAATATTGGAAATGTGTACTTCAACAACAGGAGTAGAAATAGCAGCTACTGCATCAGAAATAGCAATGGATGTGTGCGTGTAGGCCGCAGCATTCAAGATAATTCCATCATAAGAAAAACCTACCTGTTGAAGTTGATTAACGAGCTCTCCTTCAACATTGCTTTGGAAATAAGACAGTTCCATGTTTGGGTAGTTAATCTTTAATTCTTCAAAATAACTTTCAAAGGATTGATGACCATAAATGTCTGTTTCTCGTTTGCCAAGTAAATTTAAATTAGGGCCATTGATGATGATGACTTTCATAGGATCAAAACTAACATATTCTTGGATAGAAGTGCAAAGCGGAAGATTCTATTTCAATCAGGTATTTAAATACTCAAGTTTTTAGCTATCATTGGGTATGTCTTGGGATATTTACATTCAGGAGTTTGAAAACCACTTGAAACTTGAGCGCTCCTTGAGTGCCAACTCCGTGGATGCCTACGGGAGCGATATTTCTAAATTACAGCAGTTTCTTAGCATGAAAAAAGAGCCTGTAATTCCACAAAGGGTTGTTTTGCAAGACCTACAAGATTTTTTAGTCTATTTAAACGATTTGGGACTGAGTGCCTTTTCTCAAGCACGAATCATTTCCGGCGTTAAAAGTTTTTTTCGTTTTTTGGTGTATGAGGGTGAATTGAAGGAAGATCCGACAGATTTATTGGAAGCACCTAAATTAGGACGAAAGCTACCAGATACACTCAGCGTACACGAAATAGATCAATTATTTGCTGTCATCGATCATTCCACTCCTGAAGGTATGCGAAACAGGGCCATGCTGGAGACTCTTTACAGTTCAGGCCTCCGTGTTTCTGAACTAATTGGTCTAAAAATCTCCAATATTCACTTTGATGTGGGTTTTTTAAGGGTATTTGGAAAAGGTAATAAGGAACGATTGGTCCCTTTGGGAAAAGAAGCCATGAAGTACCTTAGGATGTATCAAGAAGAGGTGCGAGTTCACATAGATATTCAATCCGGACACGAGGGTGTTATGTTTTTGAACCGCAGAGGAAAGCAACTCACTAGGCAAATGGTTTTTACAGTGATCAAAACGCTGGCAAAAAAAGCTGGCAGTCACAAAACAATCAGTCCTCACACTTTTCGGCACTCTTTTGCCACCCATTTAATTGAAGGAGGTGCAGACCTTCGAGCGGTTCAGGAAATGCTTGGTCACGAATCTATTACAACCACAGAAATTTACACACATCTAGACCGTGATTACCTCAAACAAGTCATCAAAGACTTTCACCCCCGTAGTTAAAGCCACTTTTTACGTTTGAAAAAGAACAGCATGCCGACGACAATCCCAAAGAAAACAGCCCAAAGGATGGGGTAGGCGTGTACGTATTGAAGCTCTGGAATATATTCGAAGTTCATTCCATAAACTCCTGCGATAAAGGTAAGTGGAATGAAAATAACCGAGAATATGGTAAGCGTTTTCAACACATCATTCAGTTTATTTGTCATGTGTGTATGGTAGCTGTTCAGGTTGTCATTGATGGTTTCTCGATATACCTCAATATTTTCTGTAACCTGTAATATATGATCATTCAAATCCTTTAAAAAAGGGACTGTAGATTTGTGTAATAAAGGCGTTTCGGATTTTATATAACTCGTAATGACATCCTTTAAAGGTCGGGCATACCTTCTTAAATGATTGACTTCTTTTTTGATCAGGTGAAGGTCATGCAGCATGTCTTCACTAAAACTGTCGAGTAGTTCAGCTTCCATAATGTTCACTTCCTCTCCATATTCCTCAATAATGGCCATATAATGATCTACAATCACATCCAATAAGGCAAAGGCTAAGTAATCTGAATTTCTTAACCGAATACGTCCTTTCGGATGTTGAATTCGCTGCCTTAAACCATCAAAAATATCACCGGGTTTTTCTTGAAAAGTAATGATAAGGTTCTTGGCAACAATCATGCTGAATTGTTCCGTAATAATTTCCTTTTCTACGGTGCTAAACATTTTACAAACCAAAAAAAGATGATCGTCATATTCATCTATAGCAGGCCTTTGCGATACATTCAAAATATCTTCTAAAGCAAGGTTATGTATTTTAAAAGTTTCACCGAGTGCTTTAATTACCTCAATGTCGTGAAGACCTTCAATGTTAAGCCAAGAAACAAATTCATCTTTAGCAACCTTATCCAGCTGGTCAAGTGTAATTTCTTCACGCTCATAGGCTGCCTCGTTGAAGCGGATGACCTCTAACTTTGCTACAGCCAGATGTTGCTGTCCTGTATAAACCAGAGACCCCGGCATGCGGTTAACCTCTGAGGTGGTGGTATTATTTCCCGCCTTCTTTTTCCTTCTTCTCTTTATAGATAAGAGTTCTGTGGGGGAAAGGTATTTCAATTCCTTCACGATCGAATCTTTTTTTAATGGTTCTGTGGATATCGCATTTTAGTTCAAATCCTTCAATTGGATCATCTGTCCAAACTTGAGCCCTTAGCCGCTGACTTGAATCTGTAAATTCCAATAGTCTTACAATGACTTTTGGGATATCTTTTTGCTTTTCTTCTTCTGTTCTTTTGTCCCTGAAAAAATGATGTTTTTCGGCTTCTTCCTGAATAATGCGAGTGGCCAGATCAATATCAGAATCATAACTGATATCAAAGAAGATATGATTGTTAATGCTGTCTTCTATAAGGTTAGCATTATGAATGGTTTCGGAGCTGATTACTGCATTGGGAATAACCAATCTTCTGTTTTCAAAATCTTTTATTACCGTGTGTCGTAGGGTGATGTCTTCTATGGTGCCCATATTTAAAGTTCCAACACGTACAATATCTCCTACACGAAAGGGTTTGAAAATGACAATAAAAATACCACTGACGATATTTGAAAATGCTGCCTGGGAGGCAAAGCCAACGATGGCAGCAAGGATGCCAGCGCCTGCAAATAGGGTCAAGCCTAAAGAGCGTAGTGATTCTATGGAATAAAAAATAAGGGTAAAAGCTGCAGTGTATATTAGAAACCCTAAAGCGTTGCTCAAGAATTTGTATTGGGTAGGGTCTACTTTTAGAGATTGAGACGATTTACGGATAAATCGATTCAAAATAGCTCTTAAGGTTTTGAGCGTAATAAAAGCAATGAAAAAAACTCCAATGGCATAGATGCTTACGTTCAGCCAGTTATATTTTGTAAAGTTTAAAAATTCAAAAACAAGGTGCATATGGCCGTTAGATTAGTTTTTAAAGTTAGTCAAAAAAGAAATTTAAAACGATTGTCAAGCAAGTTTCAAAAGTGAAGACAAAGAATTAATTTTGTAAAAAATAAATCACTTGTATCAATCCCTTATTCGCCCATTCTTATTTCAACTATCACCAGAAAAAGCACACCACTTTTCTTTCCGTTGGTTGAAGATACTTTTTGCCATCCCTGGTATAAGGTTCATTGCTCATCGGCTATATGTGGTTAATGACCCACGATTGGAGGTGGAATGTATGGGTCTAAAATTTAAAAACCCTGTGGGGCTTGCCGCTGGCTTTGATAAGGACGCAGTGCTCTACAACGAGCTATCTGCTTTTGGTTTTGGTTGCATAGAAATTGGCACAATTACCCCCATGGCCCAACCAGGCAATCCGCAGCCGAGACTCTTTCGATTGCCAAAAGATCAAAGCCTGATCAATCGAATGGGCTTTAATAACCTAGGTGTAGAAGTGGCAGTTGAGCGTCTGAAAAAGAAAAGCACACAGGTCATTGTTGGTGGTAACATTGGTAAAAACAAGCAAACACCCAATGAACAAGCAGTAGATGACTATCTCAAAAGCTTCAAAGCATTGTATCCACATGTAGATTATTTTGTGGTAAATGTAAGCTCACCTAACACACCCAACTTGCGCGAGCTGCAAGAAAAAAAACCACTTAAGGCACTTTTAATGCGCTTAAAGCAGGAAGCGAATACCCATAAAAAGCCCAAACCCATTATGCTGAAAATTGCACCTGACCTTACCGAAGAGCAGTTGTTAGACATTATTGAAATCGTAAAACAAAGTAAAATTGCCGGAGTGATTGCCACCAATACAACTACGAGCAGAGAAGGACTACAAACCAATTCAAAAGAGGTTGAGCAAATGGGCGTTGGAGGACTCAGTGGAAAAGCAGTTCGTAAATCTTCTACAGAGGTCATTAGATTTTTGCATCAACATGCTGAAGGTGCTTTTGATATCATTGGTGTTGGTGGGATCTTCACGGCAGCCGATGCCATAGAAAAGCTAGAAGCAGGTGCAAAACTGGTACAGGTTTACACTGGTTTTGTTTATGAAGGCCCTGCTATGGTAAAAAATATGAATAGAGGTATTTTGAAATGGAAACGGAATCAATCGTTACATACTTAGTGAGGTTTCTAAAATTCAATTAACTTCGTACAAACTCTTTCAATCGCTTCAATGGCTAAAAACAGCTACAAATCAAATACCTTTAAAACCGATAAAAGCAAAAAGCGCGTAGCAACAGCTAAATTTTCGCCCAATATTAGTTTTCCTTGGCTCAAAGACCGAAGAGTTCAGTTATCTGTGGGTTTCTTTTTGTTGTTAACCTCTGTTTTTATCTTCTTGGCTTGCCTTAGTTATTTCTTTACCGGGAAAGCAGACCAAAGTATTGTTGAGGCCTTTTTTGCAGAAGGCGAAACCGTAAAGTCTTTGGGCCGAGAGGCACAAAACTGGATGAAATTAGTGGGTGCTTTGGTGGCACATCAGTTAATATTTGAAGGATTTGGAATTGCATCATTTTTTATTCCCCCGTTTTTATTTATCCTAGGTTACAAAGTAGTATGGGGTAAAATATTGATGAAAATACCCCGTGCCTTTGCATTGACTTTTTTCTTTTTGATTTGGATCAGTCTTTTCATGGGTTCCATGGTAAAAGCAGATGATGATGTCTCAGAATGGAGTTTCTATAGTGGGGGTTTAGGGTATGAACTCTCTTTGTTCTTCGATAGCCTTTTGGGCTATGGTACGCTTTTATTTCTATTATTTACCCTTTTGGTATTTATTATTTTCTTCTTCAACATTACCGAAGTATTTAGTCTGAAGAAGTCAACTGAGATCGAAGATTCGGCTGAGTCTGTATTGGCCGAAGAGTGGACAGATACTTCAACTACTGAAGAAGAGGAGGTAGAACAAGAAGGAGATGATGCCATTGAGAATTGGGTGGTTAGGACAACTACTGAAGATAAGGATACGGCCAGTGAAGAAGACGAGCAGCAGGTAATGCAAGAAACGGATATACCTGAAGCTGAACCAAAAGAAGACACATTCGTTCATTTAGAAGTAGACGTGCCAGAAAGACCTTCAAAAAAAGAGGCAAATGCAGAGCCCGATTTTGAAATAGAGATCAATGAATCTTCAGAGAAACTGGTCGAAAAAGCAGGCCACTACGACCCTACCCTCGACCTGGGTTCCTATAAGTTTCCTAAAGTAGATTTTCTGAATGAATATTCAACCGGAAAAATTCAGGTGACCAAAGAAGAACTGCAGGCCAACAAAGATAAGATTGTAGAAACCTTGACCAATTTTAAAATTGGTATTTCCAGCATCAAAGCCACCATTGGCCCTACCGTTACCCTTTACGAGATCATTCCGGAGGCTGGTGTTAAAATATCCAAAATTAAAAATTTGGAAGATGATATTGCCCTAAGCTTGGCGGCACTTGGAATCCGAATCATAGCACCTATCCCTGGCAAAGGAACCATTGGCATAGAGGTGCCGAATAAAAATAAAGAAATGGTATCCATGAAGTCGGTCATTTCTACCGATAAATTCATGAACTCTAATATGGCCTTGCCGATAGCTTTTGGAAAGACCATATCAAATGAAGTCTTCGTTACAGATTTGGCAAAAATGCCACACCTTTTAATGGCTGGTGCTACTGGGCAAGGTAAGTCGGTAGGTTTAAATGTTATTCTTACCTCATTACTATACAAAAAACATCCTTCTCAATTGAAGTTTGTCTTGGTAGATCCAAAAAAGGTTGAGCTTACGTTATTTAACAAGATCGAGAGGCATTATTTGGCTAAGCTCCCAGACAACGAAGAGCCTATCATTACCGATACAAAAAAGGTAATTTATACCCTGAATTCTCTTTGCATAGAAATGGATCAGCGCTACGATTTATTGAAGGATGCTGCATGTAGAAATATCAAAGAGTATAATGAGAAATTCATAGGCCGTAAACTAAATCCAGAAAAGGGCCATCGCTTCTTACCCTACATTGTCTTGGTCATCGATGAATTGGCGGACCTTATGATGACGGCGGGTAAGGAGGTAGAAACACCTATTGCACGCTTAGCACAATTGGCAAGGGCCATAGGTATTCATTTGGTGGTTGCTACGCAAAGACCTTCTGTAAATGTGATTACCGGAATTATTAAGGCTAACTTTCCAGCCAGACTTTCCTTCCGAGTGACATCAAAGGTAGACTCAAGAACTATTTTGGATACGGGCGGGGCAGATCAGTTGATTGGGCAAGGTGATATGCTATTGTCGATGGGTTCGGATGTAATCCGATTGCAATGTGCTTTTGTAGACACGCCCGAAGTAGATGAGATTTGCGATTTCATCGGATCTCAAAGAGGTTATGAGTCCGCTTACCTATTACCTGAGTATAGTGGTGATGATGAGAGCAGTGGATTGGGAGAAGTAGACCTATCGGAACGTGATGTACTGTTCGATGATGCAGCCAAATTAATTGTAGCGCACCAACAGGGGAGTACAAGTTTGATACAACGTAAACTGAAGCTAGGATACAACAGAGCAGGTCGATTGATAGATCAATTAGAGGCCGCTGGAATCGTAGGTCCTTTTGAAGGAAGTAAGGCGCGAGAAGTATTAATCTCCGATGAATATAGTTTGGAACAATTATTGAACAACATCGACAACAACAATTAGTTGTTTTAGAAAAAAGATAAAATGAAAAGAGTATTAACTACATTAGGCCTCCTATTGGTGTGCACGGTCGCTTTTTCACAAAATCCAGAACCAAAAGCATTGCTAGATAAAATGAGCCAGACGTACCGTGCCATGTTGGGTTTCGAAATATCTTTTGTGCAAAAAATATTGAGCGAAGGTAACGTGATTGATCGATTGGCGGGAAAGGCCTCAGTCAGCAAGGGGAAATTTGTTATTCAATTTCAAGACCAGCACATCTACTGTGATGGTGCCGTTTTATGGACTTATTTGTTAGGTTCGCAAGAACTAACCATCAGTAATTTTGAGCCCGATGAGGCAGTAATCAACCCATCTAATGTTTATGACATTTACAAAGAAGGCTTTACCTACGAGTACAAGCGCAGTGATATCATCGAGGAAGAGCCAGTGCATGTGATCGAGCTCACTTCGACAGATCAGGATTCTGATTTTACCCATGTGGTGCTTTACATAGGTCAAAACAATAGTTATTTGAAAAGCTGGGATTTGATCGATTATTCAGGTGCAAAAACCTCTTTCGATGTGAGTGAGTTTGTACCTAATAAAAATTTTGAAGAAGGATTTTTCATTTTCGATGAAGAGACAAACCCTGTTCAGTACAAAGAAGATTTGCGTTACGAATGACAAGAAGAGATTTAGTCGAACAAATCCGTAAAAAGTCATCCTTTTTATGTGTTGGCCTTGATTCAGACTTTCAAAAGCTACCGCAGCATATACTGCAAGAGGAAGATCCAATTTTCGCGTTTAATAAGCAGATTATTGATGCTACCATACACCATGCGGTAGCGTACAAACCCAATATTGCCTTTTATGAGGCGAATGGCGTAAAAGGATGGGAAAGTTTGGCCAAGACCATTGACTATTTGCCGGATGATGTTTTCGTGATTGCCGATGCGAAAAGAGGTGATATTGGCAATACTTCTAAAATGTATGCCGAAGCTTTCTTCGAACAAATGAATTGTGATGCCATTACCGTGGCACCTTACATGGGGGCAGATTCAGTCAAACCGTTTTTATCTTTTCAAGAAAGGTGGGTGATCCTTTTGGCCTTAACCTCTAATCCCGGCTCTGCCGATTTTCAAAATTTGTACTTAAAAAGTGAACAACAACTTTATGAAAAGGTTCTCGAAACCTCTCAGCAATGGGGCACAACTGAAAACCTAATGTATGTGGTGGGGGCAACACAAGCAGCTGCGCTCAAAAAAATACGAAAAATTGTACCGGAACATTTTTTACTTGTGCCCGGAGTGGGTGCGCAAGGTGGAAGTTTAAAAGAGGTAGCTCAGAACGGGTTGAATAAAGATTGTGGACTGCTAGTCAACTCTTCTCGTGGCATTATTTATGCAGATAACAGCAAACACTTTTCAGAGGTGGCCGGAAAGAAGGCAAAAGAAATACAAGAGGAAATGTCTGATTATTTAAATAAATATTGCTAAATTATTGCCTCTTTATAGGCAATAGATGCAAGAAGCTTTTCTACATTTTGTGTGGCAACATCAGGCTTTTAATCAGAAAGCCTTGCTTTTGCATGGGGGTGAGTCCTTAGAAGTGTTGCAAATTGGGAGACATAACCATATGGCTGGTCCTGATTTTCTGGAGTCTATGTTGCGTATTTCAGGCTTACAGTGGGCAGGATCGATAGAAATTCACCTTCGCTCTTCCGATTGGCATAAGCATGGGCATACCGGAGACCCAAATTATGATAACGTGGTTTTGCATGTTGTTTATGAGCATGATGCTGAGGTGTTTAATCCACAAGGAGAACCCTTACCTACTTTAGAGTTAAAAGGCTTGATCAAGCCCATGTTCAAGACGCGTTATGAACAAATTATTACACAACATACCACCATAGCTTGTGGCAACCAGCTCATTAACGTAAAAAGTATCGACAAGCTTTCTATGTTAGAAAATGCTTTGGTAGAACGTTTAATGGAGAAGTCTTTTCGCTTTAAGGAATTGATCGATGAAAGTGGTAAAGATTGGGAAGAAGCAACTTATCAGTGGTTAGCTCAGGGCTTTGGCTTTAAGTCCAATGCAGAAAATATGCTCAAATTGGTTAAGGCGGTTCCCTTGCGGGTTTTACGGAAACATCAAGATCCATTGGCTTGGGAAGCCTTACTTTTTGGAGCTTCCGGCTTGTTGAATGTTAAGCCAGAGGATATTTACATGGCTCGCTTGCAGGAGGAGTATGCGTTTCTTCAAAAGAAATATGGTATTAACTCTTCTCTTAGCTATAACCAATGGCATTTTTCAGGAGTTCGACCACCCAACTTCCCCACCATTCGCATTGCTCAACTCATTGCCTTTGTAAAAGCACAGTCCAATTTATTCAACCTATTCACAGATTTTTCTGAAGTGGCAGCCATGAAGAAAGGCTTTGAGGTTGTACCCAGTGATTATTGGCTTCTTCATTATCGCTTTGGCCTGCCGGCTAAAAAAACATTGAAAGGTATGTCGAGGTCGGCTCAACATCATTTGCTCATCAATACCGTTGCACCATTATTGATAGCGTATTCCGATTATGAAAAGGATGGAAATACCAAGGAAAAAGCAATGAGCCTGCTCATGTCTTTACCCAAAGAAAAGAATACAATCATTAGGGAATGGATGGGTTTGGGTTGGAACATCAACTCTGCCTTCGATAGTCAGGGCCTTATTCAACTGTATAATCGTTATTGCCAACCCAAGCGTTGCATTGAATGTAAGATTGGCTTGGCCTTAGTAAAAGGAAGTTAAACTGCTTGTTTTGGCCCAAAAACAGCTATCTTTGTGCTCAGTTAAAATGTGTTCATGGAAAACCCAGTCATTATTTTTGGCGCTAATGCTTTGGGAAGAGCAGCCGTAGAAATTTTTGAATCTAACGACATTGTCGTCTATGGTTACCTAGATGATAATCAAGAGTTGCACGGCAGTGAGATGGGTAAGTTGGCTGTGATGGGCAGCACAGAGGACGATGGTTTCTTGAAACTGATTGGTAAGAAATGTGAAGCATTTGTAGCAGTCAGCGATCAGTCGCTCCGCAAAGGATTAATTAAGATGCTGAAAGAGCGAAGAAAAATGATGCCTGTCAATGCCATCCATCAACAGGCCGAGATTGCAATATCGGCCAGTATAGGTCACGGTGAATTTATCAATAGCCATGCAGTGGTAGGGGCTCATGTAGTGTTAGGGAACCATTGTCTGATTCATTCGCACGCCACATTGGATTTTGGTGCAAAAGTGGGAGATTTGGTGCAAATAGGAGCAGGAGCTATCATTGGTAGTGAGGTTGTGGTAGAAGATGAGGTTTTTATAGGTAGTGGAGCAGTTTTGATTTCTGGAATAAAAATTGGAAAAGGTGCACGCATAGGTGCAGGTTCTGTGGTGATTGCTGATGTTGAAGCGGGTAAAACCGTTTTTGGCAATCCTGCGGCAGCATTAAAAGCATAAGTATTTACTTTCACCCTAAAAGCAATAGGGCAGAAACAATGAAAAAAGATTATTCTATTTTACTGTATTACTGCTATGCTCAAATCGAGGATTATGAGGCATACAGAGAAGAACACCATTTGTTTTGTGTTGAGCATAACCTGAGAGGGAGAATTATTATTTCCCCGGAAGGTTTAAACGGAACCGTTTCAGGTACCCGTGAGGATTGTGAAAAATACATGGCATATGTATTGGCAGATTCTCGCTTTGCAGATACTGAGTTTAAAGTAGAACAACACGATGCCACGGCTTTTGCCAAGCTTCATGTGCGCGTAAAACCTGAAATTGTTCACTCTAGCTTGAGACATATCAACCCCAAATTAAGAACAGGTGGGTATGTAGAACCGCATGAGTTCAAGGAAATTTTAGAAAAACCTGTAGAAGATGTCGTGGTACTAGATGTTCGAAGTAATTATGAACATAAAGTAGGTCGATTTAAAAATGCCTTGACGTTAGACATGGAAAATTTCAGAGATTTCCCTGAGAAGGTCAAAGAACTTGAACATTTGAAGCACAAAAAAATCATTACCTATTGTACAGGTGGTATCAAATGCGAGAAAGCGAGTGCTTATTTGTTGGAACAGGGTTTTGAGAACGTTCATCAATTGCATGGAGGAATCATTAAATATGGTCTTGAAACAGGAGGTAAAGATTTTGAAGGGAAGTGCTACGTTTTCGATAATCGCATTACTGCTGAGGTCAACCGGGAAAACCCGAGCATCATTGCTACTTGTTACATTACCAGTGCTCCGACAGATCGCATGGTTAACTGCGCAAACCCAACCTGTAATGCCCATATTCCTATGTCAGAAGAAGCCGGGTGGCTTATGGATGGGTGTTGTTCAGAAGAATGCAGGAAGCATCCCGAAAGAAGACCTTATGATGGTACTGGCTATTATCAGAAGAATACCAATCATTACAGCCCTATGAAGGGGGTGAAAAGGCCTTCTCAGCCCTTGAGTAGATGAGCCGTGTGATTCCCTCTTCCGAGTTGATTTTAAATAACCAAGGGGGTGTTTATCATCTTGGTCTGCAACCCGAAATGGTAGCTGACACCATTATTGTGGTTGGTGACCCGGATCGTGTACCGAAGGTCAGTGCTCACTTCGATCGATTGGAATTTCAGAAAGCCAACAGAGAGCTAGTTACGCACACTGGTAGCATAGGCTCAAAGCGTTTATCAGTGATTAGCTCCGGGATGGGAACAGACAATGTTGAATTATTGCTAACCGAGTTAGATGCGTTGGTGAATATCAATTTGGAAACCCGCAAGGTAAAGCGCCGACTTACTTCATTGAAGATCATCAGAATAGGAACTTCAGGATGCCTTCAAAAAGATATTCCTCTAGATGCTTTGCTTGTTTCCAAAGCAGCTTTAGGGTTAGATAACCTGATGAGTTTTTACGAGCGAAATACTTCCCAATCTTGTGCTGTTGTAGAAAACAAAGTGCAACGCTTACTAGGACTTTCATTTAAGCCTTATTTCGCTGAATCTTCAAAAGTCTTATTTGGCTGGTTCGAGCAAGAGCTACACCATGGGGTAACCATCACCTCCCCAGGTTTTTACGGGCCACAGGGCAGGGAGATTCGTTTACCACTGAAAATGAAAGGAATGTTGGAGAAGCTGGCAGAGATAGAAACAAGCTATGGACGGTTTACCAACTTTGAGATGGAAACTGCCGCTTACTATGCTTTGGGGGCTTTGCTGGGTCATCAGATGGTAAGTTTGAATGCGTTGATTGCGAATCGTGCGCATGGCACTTTTTCTAAAAACCATGAAAAAACTGTAAATACCTTGATTCAGAAAGTAATTACCAAATTAACAGAATCTTAGTATTTGTGCTTCACAGGAAGATTACCCTGAATGAGCAAGTTAAACTCAAGGCAAGTCAATACGCCATTGGTTGAATACGGACAAGTTTGGTAGAGTAATTCACCAAAGGTTCCTTTCTTTACTAAAACATCATCGCCCTTACAAACTGGGCAAGTAATGAGACTTCCTTCTTGGCAGTTGATGGTATTGAGATAGAAAAACTTATCTGATACGGTAACGTTTTTGGTCTTAGGCCCATTCGAACTTTGCCTAAATGCATTTTCAGCCTTTTCTAAAATGTCTAAAGTAGCACGAGAATACTGTCCTTGGCTTCCTTTTAACTCAAGATACTTGTTCAACCAGTCAATACTTTGACTGAATTTATTCATGTAGTATGAGTTTTTGCCGAAATGGAAGCAGAAGTCTGCCGGCAACACCTCAATTTCTTGAAGCGCTTTGTTGAAGTATTCATCAGCTCTTACATATTCTCCAATTTCGGAGTAATTCACGGCCGTATCAATGTATCTGCGAGGATCTTCTGGTCTATCTGTTTGTCCATTCGTCTCAACAAGAACAAGGAAACAAAACAAGATTGAGAAAAACAATTGAGATTTATTCATCCAAGACAAAGTTAATAAACTCCTTTTAAATACTAAGCTTCAGACGAACATCTGTTAACCCTTATTAACTTTTCTTCTCTAGAAGATTTTTTCTTCGGTAAAGAGATTTTCTTTCCAGCAATACTGTAGATTCCTAAGCCGGTAGCTACCGCTGCCGCTAGATAAAGCCATTTCTTTTTCTTTAAATTTTTCATCATAATATTTTTATACAGGCCTAATGCCAATTTTGTTACACTTTATTTTCTTCCTTTATATTTCTTATTGAGAAGACATTTTTACTTTTCAAATCCCTTATACCTTCACGGCTTTTATTTGTGGTTTGCTCTGTTTCTGCAAGTTTTAGAGGCCTACATGTAATTGTATTTTCACTACTTCGTAAACTTTCTTACCTTCAGGCAAACAATAATTTGAACTTTATGAAAGTCTTTCTAGCACTGTCCCTTTTTGCATTATCTGTTTTCTCAGGTCTTAGGGCCCAAGAAGTACCTCCCGCATTAGATGTTCGTCTTTATGACATTATAAATGACGTTTCCTCAGATCGCATAGAGGCAGATATAAGAAAACTTGCAGATTTTGGAACAAGGAATACATTTTCAGATACCCTTTCAGATATAAGAGGGATAGGAGCAGCTAGAAGATGGATCAAGGCGGAATTCGAAAAAATTTCTGATGCATGTGGCGGCTGTTTAGAAGTTTATTACCAAAAAGATTTAGTCACCACAGAAATGGGGCGTAGAATTCCAAAGGATGCTTACATTGTAAATGTGGTGGCCGTAATTAGGGGTACCGACTACCCGAATTCTTATGTATTGATGTCGGGCGATATTGATTCAAGGGCTTCCAATACCATGAATTTTGAAATTGATGCACCAGGAGCCAATGATAACGCATCTGGTATGGCCGGAACCATAGAAGCAGCGCGAGTGCTTTCTCAATACAAGTTCAAGCATAGTGTGGCTTTGGTTGGTCTTTCGGGAGAAGAACAAGGCTTGTTTGGTGGAGCAGGATTGGCAAAGTTTGCCCAGGAAAATAAATGGGATATCGTAGGAATACTTAATAACGACATGATTGGTAATATTGAAGGGGTTGATGGTGTAATTGACAACCGTTCCTTCCGTATTTTTTCTGAACCAACCCCTGCCAATGAAAGCGAGCAATTAAGAAGAACAAGAAGGTTTGTTGGAGGAGAAGTAGATGGGAATTCAAGGCAATTGGCCAGGTACATTCACAAGCAAGTGAAAACCTATATGCCTGAGATGAACCCCATGATGATTTATCGCTTAGATCGTTTTGGTCGCGGAGGTCATCATCGCCCCTTTAACGATCTTGGTTTCGCAGGTGTGCGTATTATGGAGGCTCATGAGAACTATAATCGTCAGCATCAAGACATTCGTGAAGAGGATGGTATTGCTTATGGCGATGTGGTAGAAGGTGTAAACTTCGACTATGCGAAAAAACTGACAGCAGTTAACGCCATATCCCTTGCTGGTTTGGCTTGGGCACCGCCACAACCTACCAATGTGCGCATCGGTGGTGCTGTTCGTCCTTCGACAACCCTTTCTTGGGAGGCTTCGGACGACCCAAATATTGCAGGTTATAAAATTTACTTCAGGCAAACTACATCTCCTACTTGGGATAGTTTCGTGTATGTACCCGAAGGAAATCAACATACTTTAGAGGGTGTCGTGATTGACAATTACTTCTTTGGTGTCGCTGCTGTGGGTAAAAATGGTCATGAATCTCCGGTAGTATTTCCTTACCGACAAATGAGGTAAATCTACTTTATGACAGCTCATAGGGTAAAAGCCATGGGCTAAAAATTAACCAGAGCCATGATGTTGAGTTGGTCTCTGTTATCCGTTCCAAATAGTTGACTCATGTAGCCCAGTTCCATTTTTAAGTTTTTCGAAAACTGGAATCCACTCGCGGCATAAACCCTGTTTCGATCGAATGGATGCTCCTGGGCATCTAAAAATAGTTCATTGTATATGGACAGATAGAAAGAGTTATCCTCGATTGTGGGTTTTGTAATAGGAACACGAATGCTCAAGAAATATCGAAAACGTACCCGGAAATCTGTGTCTTCGATGAACCGTTGTTCGAACCGGTAGCGGTGCTGTACTGCAATCCCTCTGCCCCATGTTTGATTGGTAGTATATTGTTGAAAAATGCGATGTTCGTTCAAACTCATTTTTTCATCGCCTTGGCCGGTATAATTTTCGGAGAGAATGTATCCGTAGCCCATCAATAAATTGTTGTTTCCTTCGGTCAGGTTTTTCCCTATGCCTGTCCGGATCAGCAACTGCTCTTGATCACCAATGGCATTGTAGTTTCGCTGTTGGATTTCATGGTGCCAGTTCCAACCTTTATTCAAGTCCTTGCTTCCTATATAAATGAGCCAATTTCCAAAATCACTGTACTGGGCGCTTAAACAGAAGGGGGTAAGAAAGATAAAAAGTAAGATTATTTTTTTCATAGGTAGATAAGATTAAATATCAGTAAGCAAAACTACAAGAACTTAAATCAAGGCCATAGTGAGTTTTTGGTAGCGGTAATTAGGTCTGCTTATCTTTTTTAGGTTAAAATAATGTCAATAGCATCTTTAAGGGCTGCTGCCTGATGTGTAGCTAGCGAAACAGCTTTTTCAGAACTTATCAAAATACTTTTCAATCCCAATTGGGCTGCAGGAATGATATCTCTTTCCTTATCACCAATCATCCAGCTTTGCTTTATATCGATACCATGTTTTGCAATGGCTTTTTCAAACATTAAACTTTCTGGTTTACGCAAGAGAGATTTACTTACAGACTCATGACCTGGAGCGAAATATAGATCGTCTAACAAATGTCCGCAGGATTTTTGCAGCATTCGATGGCAGGTAAATATGAATTCATCGGTATAATGCCCCTTAGCTATACCACTTTGATTAGTGATTACGATCAGTAAAAAACCATTTTTCTTCAGCCTTTGGAGCTCATTATGAAGGCCTTTAATGGGTTTAAAATCTTTTAAGTCTGTAATCTGGTATCCCAGCTCTTCATTCAAAACACCATCTCTATCAAGAAAAACACACTTTTCATTTTCAGTCATTTTAACTTCTTTTACGGTAAAAGCATCAACTATTTGAATACAATTAACGAAATTCAAACTTATTACAGCTAGAGAATTAAAATCAACTTTACAAAACTTCGAATCTACAAGCATGAATGATTGCCTAGTCGTTATTCCTACCTACAACGAAAAAGAGAATATCCATGCCATAATAGACGCGGTCTTAATGCTAGAGTCAGGTTTTCATTTACTGATTGTAGATGATAACTCACCCGATGGTACAGGCAATTTAGCGAGAGAAAAGCTAGAAGAATACCAAGGACGTCTTTTTCTTGAGGAACGGGAAGGTAAAATGGGCTTAGGAACGGCATATATCCACGGATTCCGCTGGGCTTTAAAGCGCAAATACGTATACATTTTTGAAATGGACGCTGACTTTTCACACAATCCTGAAGACCTCAATAAACTGTATCGAGTGGTGCAATCGGATTCATGTGACTTAGCAGTAGGTTCAAGGTATGTTACTGGCGTAAATGTTGTCAACTGGCCAATGAGTCGCGTTATGATGTCTTTTTTTGCCAGCTACTATGTGCGATGGATTACAGGATTACCCATCAATGACGCCACTGCAGGGTTTAAATGTTACCACCGAAGGGTCTTAGAAACCATTCCCTTAGAACAGATCAAGTTCATGGGCTATGCTTTTCAAATAGAAATGAAATTTTTAGCATGGAAATACGGCTTTTCCATCGCTGAGGTGCCCATTGTTTTCACAGACAGAACCCACGGACAGTCGAAAATGACAGGAGGTATTATCAAGGAAGCGATTTTTGGCGTGATTCAAATGAAAGCAGCCAGCCTTTTTAGGAATTATCGGCAAGAACTTGAAGATGCCCCTGCTTTAGTCGAACCGAATTGCCTTCACCGGACTGATACGTGAAATAATAGCAGTAGGAATTACCAAAGTCAAACCTACCAGAACTAAGGTGAGTAAGTTGATGCCGATAATACTTAACCAATCCCACTGAATCGGAACATAGCTCATGTAATAGGTGCTTGCATCTAAGGGTACGATCTCGAATTGGTACTGTATAAAGCCTAACAAAAAGCTAAGTCCATTACCAACCAACATACCTTTTAAAACCAAACGTGATCCATTCCAAGCGAAAATTTGACGAATAAGTTGATTCTGGGCTCCCAAAGCTTTGAGTGCTCCAATCATAGGTGTACGTTCCATGATTAAGATGAACAAGACAGATACCATGTTGAAGCATGCAACAAAAAGGACTAATGCAATAAGAATATAGACGTTCTGCGATAGTAAATTGAGCCAATCGAAAACATTACTGAACTTTTCATCCATGCGTTCAGTGTAAGTATCAATGCTCAATCGCTCGATCAATGCATCTTCAGAGTTCTCAAGGTTATTAATGTTTTTGACAAACACTTCATACCCACCTACCTCACCGTTTTCCCAAGCATTCAAAAAACGTATCAAGTCAATATCTCCCAAAACCATCTGTTCATCAAAGTCTTCAAGACCAGTTTTGAAAATGCCTTTAATGGTTACCGTACGTGGTTTTGGTGGATCCATGGGGAAATAAATAACAAAACGATCTCCTACATCAACCTGCATTTGTTGCGCTTTTTTTTCACTGATGAGGATATCATTGTGAAAACGGAAGTCTGAAGAAAAACTAAGGGTATCCCCTTTTACGAGATAGGGCGCAAACTGCTGCCAATTGAAGTCGCTTCCAATGCCTTTGAATAGGAGCCCGAAAACCTCATCATTGATGGAGACAATGCCTGGTTTGTGCGCATAGCCTTGAATATGTCTGATGTCTCTTTCTTTTCGCAAACTATCGAGCAAAAGAGGCTCAATTCTCACAGGGTCTTCTTCCATGCTGTTCGAAAAAGAAAACTTCTTTACCTGCAGGTGGCCAGAGAAGCTGTAAATTTTATCCTTGATATTGTTTTGAAAGCCTCCCAAAATCATGAAAGAGAGTATCATAATGGCAATACCCAAGGCCACACTGGCAATGGCAATTTTATGTATGACAGCTGAAAAGCTTTCCTTGCCCAGCAGTATGAATTCTTTTGGATATGAAATAAGGCAGGTTCAAGATTATGAGTAATTTTATGTTTTACAAGTCAAAGATAACCGAATGAAATGACTCGACTACTCCATGGCCTCTTCATTTTACTTTTTTGCGCTTGTGCGCAACCCCAAACCCTCAAGGTGGGAGCAGATCGCATGTCGCAATACCTCCCATTACTCGAAGGCAAAAGGGTAGGGCTTATCGTTAATCAAACCTCTAGGGTAGACGAAACACATTTGGTAGATACTTTAAGGAAGGTGGGCGTAGAAGTGGTGAAAGTATTCGCACCAGAGCATGGATTTCGAGGAGAAGCACCGGATGGTGCTACCATAGATAATACCACAGACGCACCTACGGGATTGCCCATCGTATCAATTTACGGCAAAAACAAAAAGCCAACGAAAGATATGCTGGCCAATGTTGATGTATTGGTTTTTGACATTCAAGATGTTGGGGTGAGGTTTTATACCTTCATCAGTACCATGCACTATGCTATGGAAGCTGCTGCCGAACAAAATATACCTATCATTGTGCTCGATCGGCCTAATCCGAATGGTATGTATGTGGCTGGCCCTATTAAAGACGAACATGTTAATAGCTTTGTTGGAATGCATCCCATTCCCATTGTCCATGGACTGACCGTTGGAGAGTTAGCGAAAATGATTAATGGTGAAGGCTGGTTGAAAAATGGAATAAGGGCTGATCTAACAGTTATTGCCGTTGATGGCTATGATCACAAGCAGACTTATGATTTACCCATTGCACCTTCTCCCAATTTACCGACAGGCAATGCCATTGCATTGTATCCAAGCTTAGCCTTATTCGAAGGTACCATAGTCAGTGTGGGCAGAGGTACTGATTTTCCTTTTGAGGTGATAGGCCATCCTAGCTATGCTGCTGGACAATTTACCTTCAAACCACAACCCAATACCGGTTCCCAATACCCACCGTTGCAGGGCGAGCTATGCCGTGGCGATGATTTAAGGTCTAAAGATCCGAAACGAACGTTTACTTTAAGACACCTAATAATCTACTATAAAGCCTTAGGAGAGCAATCCGATTTTTTCAAACCCTACTTCACCCTACTAGCCGGTACAGAAACATTAGCTGATCAGATAAAGCAGGGGATGAGTGAGGAGGAAATTGCGAAGAGCTGGGCTCCGGGCTTGGCAATTTATCGCAAGCTGCGTGAAAAATATTTACTTTACCCTGATTTCAATTGAATATGAAGCCACTCCGAATCATCTACATGGGAACGCCTGAATTTGCTGTTCCAAGCCTGCAGGTTTTGGTTGCACAAGGTCAGCACATTGTGGCGGTAGTCACAGCACCCGATAAACCGCAAGGAAGAGGACGGAAACTCACAGGATCTCCAGTAAAAGATTATGCCGAAAAGCAAAAATTACCTGTTTTGCAACCAACCAATTTAAAGGCGCCCGAATTCATTGAAGAATTAAAGTCTTATCAAGCCGATTTACAAATTGTTGTTGCTTTTCGGATGCTACCAGAAGTAGTTTGGAATATGCCGCCCTTGGGTACTTTTAATTTGCATGCGTCTTTGCTGCCTCAATATCGAGGTGCGGCTCCCATCCATTGGGCCATCATCAACGGAGAAAAGGAAACCGGGCTGACCACCTTTTTTCTGAAGCATGAAATTGATACCGGAGCCATCATTTTTCAGGAAAGAGAGCCCATTTCCGCTACAGATTGTGTTGGCGATTTGTATGAAAGATTGATGAAGAAAGGTGCACAGTTGGTATTGAAAACCGTGGAGGCCATCGCTGTGGGCGATTACCCACAAATTGCGCAAGAAGAAGTAAACGATGTGAAATCAGCACCTAAAATATTTAAGGAAACTTGTGAAATTGATTGGGCCCAACCGGCTCAACAAGTGTATGATTTTATCCGAGGCTTATCACCATTCCCAGCAGCATGGACGACCATCGATGGTAAGCTGTTTAAAATTTACAAAAGTGAAATTTTAGATTCAAAAAAAGTGAAAGGCTATGAAACCGACCAGGAAACGTACCTGCATATGGAAACGGCCGATTATGATTTGGCCATCAAAGACCTGCAGTTGCAGGGTAAAAAACGCATGGATATAGTGTCATTTTTAAGAGGAAACAAAGTATGATTAAAACCATAGTAGTAGCAAAGGCGAAAAATAATGCGATTGGAAGAGAGAATGACCTACTCTGGCGGTTGCCTGATGATTTTCAATTTTTTAAAAAAGTGACACTCGGTCATGTGGTCATCATGGGTAGAAAGACTTTCGACTCCTTACCGGGTATGTTGCCCGATCGTACTTTTGTTATCATTACCCGCCAAAAAGACTATGAAGCACCCAAAGGACATTTTGTTGCGCATAGTTTGGAAGAAGCTTTTGAACTGTGTAAAGTAAAGCTGCAGCTCAAACAAGTATTTATCATTGGTGGAGGTGTGATTTACAGAGAGGCACTCAATCGAAATATGGTAGATCGTATGTTGATTACAGAGGTCGATGCGGCTTTTGAAGATGCAGACACTTTTTTTCCTGATTTCGATAAAGATCAATGGAAAGAAGAGCGCAGACAGCACCACCCGAAAGATGAAAGGCATGCCTATTCTTTTGATTACGTGAGCTATGTAAGAGATACGGACTCGTTTTAAGGCTTGTTTAGGCTTAATGAATCATCACATCTTTTAGACTAGCAAACCAATAAGCGAAACAGGTATGCCTTGGCTCAATTTTTCTGTAATCGTATAGTTTATGTGGCTTAAAATTAAAATGTCGGGATTAAAACGAATTTAAAAGTTCTTATAGTCTCCTACCTGAAAAATATTTATGTTTAGTTCTTTATTGAAATTATTAAAAATAATCTATATCTTTCGTTGAGTCAGAGAGATGGTTGTATTGTATGCTCAATCGATAAGAACGTACATTTTGATGGTAGCAGATCAATAAGTTGTCTTTTCTTCTACTAAATGTTTATTATTAATTAAATGTAATAATGGTTTAACTAAATTATTGAATTATGAAAAATCAAAAAAAAGTAATGGCATCGTTGCTTCTAGCATCTATGTTATTATCGTCTTGTTATTCTTTTACAGCCGTTGTAGGCTCAGGGGCGCAAGGGAATAGCCAAACGACTAAATGGAATCACTACGTAGTATATGGTCTTGCTCCAGTAGGAGTGGCTGATACAAAGGAAATGGCTAATGGCGCCGAAAATTATACCATACATGTAAGACATTCTTTTGTCAATGGTTTAGTTTCTGCCTTAACATTTGGAATGTACACTCCAACTACAACAACGGTGATTAAATAATTTTTATTTAAAGAGGTTGTTTATTTAATAAGCAACCTCTTTTATTGATTCGCTTATGAGAAAAATTATTTTCTATTTATCAATAGGGCTCTCGGTATATTTGATTATTAATATATTTAATATATTAGTATATGATTTAAGAATATTAACGAATTATGGGTATGGGTATTTATTTGGTAAAGTAATATTATTAATTATATCTTTATTAATTATATATTTTACAAGAAAAATAAATAAGTAAATTATTCTATCTTATTTTTTCGTTATTAAGCAATTACTACATCCTTATTGAATAAAATAGCATTATTGAATATGGCCAAGTGTTCACATCTTCGATAATATAGGTTCTGCAATTCAATATTGGGAGCCAAATGTCGAAGCTGAGTTCAAAATTGTAAACAACAGAGTCTCATAAAAAGCGCTTTCTGTAAGCTCTTCACTTCTTCTTCAATCACAAAAAATAGAAATGCTTCCTAACCCAATGCTGCTAGTTTTTCTTCTAGTACTTTGATTCGAGATTGAGCGTCTGTTTCCTTTTTCTTTTCAATAGCCACCACCTGTTCTGGGGCGCTGTTTACGAAGCGTTCATTGCTAAGTTTTTTCTCTACACCCTTCAAAAATCCTCGTGTGTAATCTAACTCTTTAATCAATTCGGCTTTTTCAGCTACTAGGTCAATACTACCTTCCGGCAATGGGATATAAAACTCATCGGATTGAATGATGAAGCTCAAGGTCTTTTCCACCTTTTCCTCTACAAAACTAATATTGTCTATATTGGAAAGTTTTTTTATAATTTGTTCAAAACGCTTGTATTTATTACGGTCTTTTGCCTTGATGTACAAGTGTAGTGCTTCTTTAGGAGACAGCCCCTTAGCAGCTCTCAGGTTTCTGATTTGAGAGACCAACTCAAAAATGTCCTCGGCTTGTTGACTCAACTCCGTGTCACTTCCCCCAATAATGGGCCAAGTAGAAACAATGATGTCTTGGTTTTCTCCTCTATCTCTCAAGTTACTCCATATTTCTTCTGAAATGAAGGGCATGAATGGGTGTAAAATTTTCATGAGTTTTTCATAAAGGTTCAAGGTAACCTCGTAAGTGGCTTTATCTATTCCTTCACCATAAGCCGGTTTAATCATTTCTAAATACCAGGAACAGAATTCATTCCAAATGAGCTTATAGGTAACCATCAATGCATCTGAGATTCTAAACTTGCTAAAATGGTCTTCGATCAGTGTTAATGACTCATTAAACCGAGAATCGAACCACTGCACGGCTAAGGTATTTTCGGGCGGAGTCGGGGCATCTGTTAACTCCCAACCTTTGATCAACCGAAAGGCGTTCCAAATTTTATTGGCAAAATTTCTTCCCTGTTCAACAAGTTTTTCGTCATACAACAAGTCGTTGCCTGCCGGTGAAGAAAATAGCATGCCTGTTCTTACAGCATCTGCTCCCAATGTTTTGATAAGGTCTAAGGGGTCTGGTGAGTTACCAAGTGATTTAGACATTTTTCTGCGCTCTTTATCGCGTACAATACCGGTGAGGTACACATGACGAAAGGGTTTTTCATCCATGTATTCATAGCCGGCTATTACCATGCGAGCTACCCAAAAGAAAAGTATTTCGGGCGCTGTAACCAAAACAGACGTAGGGTAAAAATAATCTAACTCAGGATTCTTCTCTTTGATGATTTTGCCCTTTTCTTTGTCGAAGCACTCATCTTTAAAACCATCAAAAACAGCCATGGGGAAAATCCATGAGGAGGCCCAAGTATCTAGCACATCCTCGTCTTGCTTCAAATCTTGAGCTGTGAGCTGCATATTGCCCGATTTTTTTATTGCTAAAACCAAGGCATCTTCCTCATTTTCCGCCACCACAAAATCATTTTCTCCTGCCCCATAAAAATAAGCAGGGATGCGATGTCCCCACCACAACTGTCGTGAAATGCACCAATCCCTTACATTTTCCATCCAGTGATTGTAGGTATTTTTGAATTTGGCCGGTACCAATTCAATTTCATCGTCCATCACTACCCGATGTGCAGTTTTGGAAATTTCTTTCATATTGATGAACCACTGTAAAGATAGTTTCGGCTCAATTACGGTATTGGTTCGTTCAGAACGACCAATTTTGGTTTTAAACTCTTCGGTACCCACTAAGTGTCCGGCAGCTTTTAAGTCTTTAACCACTTGTTTTTTAGCCGCAAAACGATCCATCCCCACGTATTCAGACATTTCGCATAGCTCATTTAGGGTACCATCTGCATTGATGGTGTCAATGATTTCTAACTGGTGCCTTTGACCAATCTCATAATCGTTGGGGTCGTGAGCAGGTGTGACTTTTAGGCAACCTGTGCCAAATTCAATATCTACATAATCGTCACCAAAAATAGGTATTTCACGATGTATGAAAGGCACAAGTGCTTTTTGACCGATTAAGTGTTTGAACCTTTCGTCCTTCGGGTTGACAGCAATGCCACTGTCGCCAAAAATGGTTTCGGGCCTTTGCGTAGCAATAATTACTTTTTCTTTGCTGTCTTTGATGTTGTATTGAATATGATAAAGGAGTGAAGTTTCCTCTTTGTCTGCGTAAATAACCTCTTCGTTAGAAACGGTGGTTTGTGCTTCCACATCCCAATTTACCATACGCTTACCTCGGTAGATGTATCCTTTTTTGTGTAAATCTACGAAAACGCGTATTACACCTTGGTAGTAAGCATCGTCCATTGTGAAGGCTGTGCGTTCCCAGTCACAAGAGGCACCTAACTTCTTAAGTTGCTCTAAAATGATGCCTCCATACTTTTCTTTCCATTCCCAAGCATGTGTCATAAAGTCATCACGGCTTAAGCTCGACTTTTTAATGCCTTTTTCGCGCAGCATACGTACCACTTTGGCTTCCGTTGCAATGGAAGCATGATCAGTGCCTGGCACCCACAATGCTTCTTTTCCTTCCATTCTTGCCTTTCTAATCAATACATCTTGCAAGGTATTATTTAGCATATGGCCCATGTGTAATACGCCTGTCACGTTAGGGGGGGGGATCACCACAGTAAAGGGTTCTTTCTTTGGGTTGACCTTGGCCTTAAAATAACCTTTGTCCATCCAATGTTGGTACCATTTTTCTTCAACCGCTTGCGGATCATATTTGGTAGAAAGAGACATGTATTGATTTTGATTTAGAATGAAAGGGCAAAAATAGAACAATTGCAGCTAAGCTTGAAAGCCTAGAGGCATAAAAAGCATGAGGCTATTGGTTTTCCTCCCTTTTTACAAGCGTATCTTAGGTATGGAATGCTTTTTTTGAAATACCTTTTGCCAAGTCATTTCACATGTTCATTCCATGAAAGTGAACTCTTTCTTAGTAGAAAAAGCAGTTTATTGATTTTTTTTCAAAGATTTTAAAATAGATGGGTAATCTGCTAAAAACTGCGTAATGGTTTGGTATATGTAGTTTAAATCATTGTTGCTAATTACATAAGGTGGTATAATGTAAATGACATTACCTAAGGGCCGAAGCAAAACACCTTTCTCAATAAAGTAAGGATAAAGATGATGTCGTGCCTCATTAAAATAACTGGTATCCTTATCTGTATTCAATTCAAAAGCCATGATGGTACCCATAATCCTAGCATTTCGAATCAACGCATGGTGTTCAATGTGTTTTAAAAATGCTCGATGTTGGGTTTCAATACGTTGTCTATTTTCTTCACATGTTTCAGTTAGCAACAAATCGAGTGATGCATTGGCTAAAGCGCAAGTCATGGGGTTTCCGGTAAAAGAATGACCATGGAAGAAGGTCTTCATTAAGTCGTTACTTTGATAAGCTGATTGAATATTTGCTGTACAGCTTGTTACGCCCATGGGTAGGGCGCCTCCGGTGAGGCCTTTTGAAAGGCACATAATATCCGGTTTGTGTTCCAGTTGGTCTGCCGCAAAGAGCGTCCCCAATCTGCCAAAACCTGTCATTACCTCGTCGGCAATGCATATTACTTCTTTTTGCTGTGCATAGGCAATCATTTTATCTAAGAATTTAGCATCGTAAACGCGCATGCCGGAAGCTCCTTGAACAATAGGTTCAAAAATAAAAGTTGCCACATCATCCTGATCAATGTAATTTTTAAATTGTTGCCATACTTTATCTTCTTGACAAGAGTGGGGGAATTCGATGAAGGCTACATCGAAAAGAAAAGTATCGAAGGGAGCTGTAAAGGGGCCGCGATCCCCAACAGACATGGCACCAAAAGTGTCTCCATGATAGGCCCCTTCTATGGCAATGATTTTATTTTTTTTGATCCCTTGGTTATGGAAATACTGAAAAGCCATTTTTATACCAACTTCAGTTGCTGTACTACCGTTGTCGGAGAAAAAGATTTTACTTTGTGTTGAAGGAAGAATGTTCAAGAGGCGCTCAGCTAGCTCAATAGCCGGTTGATGGGTGAATCCGGCAAAGATCACATGCTCTAGTTTTTGTGCTTGGTAGGCCAAAGCCTTCGCCAAATAGGGATGGCTATGACCGTGGATGTTTACCCACCAAGAAGAAATGGCATCTATGATTTTTCTCTCATCAGTGGTATGAAGATAGACTCCCTGAGCTTTTTCAATCATCAATGGCGAATCGAGTCCTTCTAATGGTGTGAAGGGGTGCCATATGGCTTCGCTATCTCTTTTAATCCAATCCGTCATACCAGTTTAGCATTAATTCATCTGCCCAATATTGAATGATTTCTTTGTTGATTTTAGACAAATGCGGTATTCGTAGCAGTACGCGGTAGCCCGATACCTGTTCAATGATTTGTTCGCTTTCCTCATTTGCTTCTCCGTTGAAAATGATTCCCTTTACTGGGATGTTATGCTGCTTTAAATAATGTACAGTGAGGAGGGTGTGATTGATGCTACCCAAATAAAGATTGCTAACCAGTATAAGCGGACTTTCTAATTTTTGAGCCATGTCAATGACGAAATTTTCAGAATTGAGTGGTACCAAAATACCGCCAGCGCCTTCTATTATTATTTCATTATCGGTTAATGGTAAAACAAAATCATCGAGGTCTATGTGTAGGTGCTCGTATTTAGCAGCTGCATGCGGTGAGGCAGGTAATTTTAACCGATGCGTTTCCGGATGAAATTGTGTTATGGTATTGCTTACGAGACTTTGCACCGTTTCGGTATCACCGGGTGTTCCTGCCTGAACTGGTTTCCAGTAGTCTGCTTTTAAAGCTTCTGTAAGAATGGCTGCAACAAGTGTTTTCCCACTATCTGTCCCTATGGCTGTTACAAAGTAATTCATGCGTCTATATTGTCTTTATTTGATGAGAGAATGGGCTTTTAAAAGTCTCTCTTTCAAGTCCTTAAAGTAGATGGGTTTTATGATATAATCGTTCATGCCAACTTCATGTGCTTTAGACACATCTTCTTTGAACGCATTGGCTGAAATCCCAATGATATAGGGCTTAGCTTTATCTTCCAGTTTTTGAATCTCTTGTACAACCTGAAAACCATCCATTTTCGGCATCGAGATGTCAAGCAAGATGGTTTCATATGTGTTTTTCGAAACCATTTGTAAAGCTTCAATCCCATCCTTGGCAATATCTGCCACATAGCCCAATCGTTCCAAATAGATGACGATTAACTTTCTATTGATGTCATTGTCTTCTACCAATAACAATTTCATAGGATGCTCACCAGCAATGTAGTCGGTTTCCATACCGGTGTTTTCTTGGTTATCTGTGTTGTTCATTGATGATGCTACACGTACTTTTATTGTAAATTCGAAACTAGAACCTTTGTTGACTTCACTTTGAACAGAGACATCTCCTTCCATAAGCTGCACCAATTTTTTCACAATGGCGAGTCCTAAACCACTGCCCGAAAATTGTCGATCGTAAGAATTATCTACCTGGGTAAATTCTTCAAACAATTGGTGTTGCTTCTCCTTTGGGATGCCTATTCCGGTGTCTTGCACTTTGAAATTTAGCCAGAGGTATTCGTTTAATTTTTTTAAGCAGCTTACTTCTATGGATATCGATCCAGATTCAGTGAATTTTATGGCATTGTAAAGTAGGTTGGAGATAATTTGTCTCAACCTTGCTTCATCTGTACGAATGAACTGAGGCACATCATCATTGTAATTGCTACTTAAGAGAATACCTTTTTTGCGTGCTTCAAACTTAATGAGGCTTAACGATTCCTCTACGAGTTTGTTGAGATAAAAGAGAGATTCTTTAAAATCCAAACTCCCGGACTCTATTCGAGAATAGTCTAAAACATCGTTTATGGTACGGAGCAGACTGTCGCTACTGGCTTTTAGTATCTCTAAGGTTTCGTATTGCTTTTCGTCTATGCTGGAATTCATTAAGATATTTGTGGTGCCGACAACGCCATTAAGTGGAGTACGTATTTCATGACTCATGGTGGCGAAGAATGCTTTTTTTGCCTTTTGGGTCTCTTCGGCGATTCTTTCTGCTTTGATAAGCTCTTCATTGGCTAATTTTTCAGCTGTAATATCACTTGAGGCGACTAACAAAAAATCTTCACTTAATTTAATGAGTCTTCCTTTATAAATACATCTCTCTTTTCCTTCACCCATTTGGTATTCAATGATTTGTTTTTTCCCAGTTTTAAAAGATAACTCCATATGCTTTTCAAGAAAATTACCTAAGGGTTTGGGTACAACATCAAATACTTTTTCACCTTCAAATTCTTTAGACTTCTGCCATAGCTTGTCTTCATCTATCGTCTGAAAACTTCGATATCGGTATTCACGGTCAATCATGAATATGGCATCAGGTATCGCCTTTAGTACATGTTTTAGTTGATTACGGCTTTCTTTTAAGGTTTTTTCAGTTTTGATGGCAAGTGTTACATCTTTGGCAACAACATCAATCCACTTTAACTGCCCCTCAGTACTGTATTCTGGTTTTTCTAAAAGTTCAAGTAGCAAGCCTTTGCCAAACCTATCGTATATCTCAACCTGAATGGTTGTTTTTGTGCCTTCTTGCTTTACTTCCTTTTGCAAGTGAGTGCGGAATTTTTCATTTAAAGGGTTTTCAGTAAGTATATCATAAATAGTTACGTGATTTTTACTGATATCATGCCCTGTAACTCTTTGAAAGTTTTGAGATTCTTGGGTAATCAATCCTTTTAGATCGTAACGGAAGGAGATGTCGCTCGAATGTTCTGATAATAGTCTTAAGGTACAAGATAGGTTTTCAATTTCATTTTTGAGCTCATGGGTCTTACTTAATAAATGCTTTAGACGTTTGATCAGCCACAAGCATAAAAGAACTAGAATTAGACAAACAGCGATAAAAAAAAAGGGTGAGCTCATGTATTTAGTGCATTAAAATGAAGAAAGCATCTCACGTAAGGTTAAACCCATATCATCGAACCGAATTTTAGCTTTTTCGTAGAAAGTTGTGCTCAATATTTTTTCCAATTCTTCTTCTAATACATCGATTTCACTCACCTTAAAGGTTTGTTCAAATGGGCCGTGCTCAAGCTTGATAAGGTATTTTCCATTCCATGAAAATATGGTGGTCTTCAAAGGCTTGTCCGTGTACTCCTTTAAGATGCGCATATTTGTAAGTTAATGGGTGTTTTTAATTTCAAAGGTGTGACTTATCTCAGCGCTTAAAGAGCCAGCGACAGAGCAATAGCTTGTTGCAGCCAAATGGGCCATTTTCTCAAACTCTGTCATTTTAACATCTGGGGAGTCCAACAAAAAATGCATTTGAATATGCGTAAATCCTCTAGGGTGTTCTGCTCGCCTATTTCCTTCGGTGATTACCTGTAAGTCGTTGACAGTCTTTTTCCGTTTTTTGAGCATTTGCACTAAATCAACACAAGCGCAGGCGGCCAAGGCGGAAAGGAGAAGTTCTGTTGGTGACTGTCCTGTTTTGTCTTCTGCTGGGCGCATGTCAATATTCACTTTGTTCATGTTTTCATTTTCAGCTTCATAAACAAAATCGCTGACCAGTCGAGTAGTGGTTTTCATACGGTAGATTTTTCTGTTTGTACGAATATAATTTAATCTTGCTTAGGAATCAAAACCCTTTGATTCCTGCTTCAATAGGAATGTCTAGTTGATTTGGTTCTGGCACGATCGGGCATTCAAAATTTGCGTTATAGGCACAAAACGGATTGTATAATTTATTGAAATCTAATATCCATTCTCTGCTTGCAGGAACTCCATCTATGTGTAAATATCGACCTGCATCATAGGTGGTGTTGCCGTTAGTTTGATCACTGATTGGGATGAAAACATGTTGGCCGAGTGCGGCCATTCCAAAGCCTTGCACAGGAATGTATGCTTCTATGGTAATGGCTTTTTCCTTTAAAATAAAATGCAGCTTACCCAGTCTGCGGTATCTTTTTTCGGTGCCTTTGCTGGTAGCTAATAGAAAAACAGGCGATTCGGGTGTGGACTCAAATCGGGCCGTGACACGGTAGTCTTTATCAATTGGAAAGAAATTATGTCCTTGAAAATTGGTTCGATCCTCAGCCATCAGTGGAGTTCGTACAGGGTCTTTGAATTCTTCATTTTGGCTTTGCTGCCAAGCTAAAACATTCTCTCGATGTTCATTGGATTGGGCGCAGGATAATAGGGTTGCCCAGGGCAGAAAAAAATAAAGCATGACGTAATTCATAAGCAAAATTAAACGCATTTTATCAAATGCGCGCTTGGTAAGTATAAAGGTCGTAATATCGGCCCTTTTTTGCAATTAATTCGTCATGGGTACCGCGCTCTCGAATTTCACCAGCTTCAACAACCAATATTTGGTCAGCTTTTTTGATGGTACTCAATCGGTGTGCAATGACCAATGTGGTTCGTCCCTTCATAAGCTCTGCTAAACTTTGCTGAATATAAGATTCACTTTCCGTATCTAAGTTAGATGTGGCTTCATCTAAAATCAAAATGCGAGGATCGGCTAATAAGGCCCGTGCTATGGCCAACCTTTGGCGTTGACCTCCAGATAGTTTTACGCCACGTTCACCAATTACAGTATCCAATCCCTTCTCAAAACGATCTGTAAATTCATTGACATGGGCGGCTTGTACGGCATTCAAGAGTTGCTCTTCACTGGCTTTAGGCCTGGGGAAAAGGATGTTTTCTCGGATGGTGCCTTCAAATAAAAATTCATCTTGAAGTACCACACCAAGTTGTTGTCGGAAACTGGCCAAGTTGACTTGGCTCATGTCTTTGCCATCGATGGTAA
Organism: Flavobacteriaceae bacterium; assembly: GCA_018401115.1. Classification (GTDB taxonomy): domain Bacteria; phylum Bacteroidota; class Bacteroidia; order Flavobacteriales; family Flavobacteriaceae; genus MAG-120531. The sequence goes on from JAGYKX010000005.1 coordinate 1,153,291, forward strand.
TGTTGCCATTGTGCGCTTGTAAAAATGAAGCTGCCAAACCGGCAATGGTCGATTTACCCGAACCCGACGATCCTACCAAGGCTGTTACAGATCCTGCGGGTGCATCGAATGAAATGTTTTTGAGCACATCGTTACCCTCCTCATAAGCAAAATCTACTCCACAGAATTTTATATCACCATGGAGTCGATCAAGTATAAGGGTTCGGTTTTCATCGGCATCTTCGGGCGTCATACGCATGATTTCTTCTGTCCGATCCAAACCTGCAAAAGCCTCAGTCAACTGACTGCCAATATTGGACATTTGAATGACAGGAGCAACAAGGATTCCTAAAAATAGCAAAAAGGAAAATAGGTCTCCGGTGGTCATTTCTCCACGAAGTACGGCATACCCACCAATGCCCATAATACCTACTGTAGCCACACCGGCTAGCAAAAAAATGGCAGAGCTATTGACCAAAGCTGTTGTTGTTAGGGTCTTTTTAACATTCTGATACAAATCGTCTACACCAAGCTGAAAAGTTTTGATTTCTTGTGGTTCAGCCCCAAAGCCTTTGATGACTCGGATACCATTAAGGGTTTCTGTAAGCCTACCTGTAACTTGCGCATTGATTTCTCCCCGCTTTCGGAAAGTAGGGCGCAGATAGCCGAAGGCTTTCATGGTGATGACACCGAAAATAAGGATAGGAATGAGCATGTATAAAGTCAACTGCCAGTTCAGCGTAATTAAAAAATAAACTACACCCAATGAGGTAAGTGAGCCTCCAATCAACTGCACCAAACCGGTGCCTACCAAATTTCTAACGCCTTCTACATCGGTCATGATGCGAGATACCAAGGCCCCAGATTTGCTATTATCAAAATAATGAATGGGTAAAGAGAGTATCTTTTTTTGCACCTGTACCCTTAAAACAGCAATGAGTTTTTGAGCTTGTACGCTCAATAAGCGGGTCAAAGCAAAAGAACTAGAAGATTGCACAACGATGGCAACAATGCTGGCTAAGATAATGCTTTGTAGCATGGCTTCGTTGCCTTCAACCAATACGTCATCGATTAAAAATTTTGTGGCACGAGGTATAACTAGAGTAGCTATACTCCTCAATAGAATAAGCAATAAGCCAAGCAAAAGCAGTTGTTTCCGTGGTAGTATGATTCTCCTGAAGACTTCGCCAACACTTATGTTTTCAAGTTTTTTCTTTTTAGACATGCTGTATGTGGGGTTTACCAACTTGTGGCATTGCTAACAGTAATAGCTAGAGATAAGTTTACAAAGAGTTGAAAACCTATTTTTCAAAAACCAAGTCGATGTGTTTCCAAAAACTTGGATAAGATTTGTTCACTACCTCAGGGTTCTTGATGCAAATGGCTTGCACACACCTTAAAGGAGCAAAAGCCATTGCCATACGATGATCTTCATAGGTGTCAATTTGAATCACTTCATCTTTGGCTTCAAATTTCGACTTTAATTCAAACACACCTTTTTCTACTTCCTTAAGCTTAATCTTAAATTTTTTTAATTCTTTTTTGAGGGCTTTTATGCGGTCGGTCTCTTTGATTTTAAGGCTTTCTAATCCTGTCATTTTACAGTGAATACCCTTGGCTCCACATACCACTGCAACGGTTTGCGCCAAATCAGGGCAATCCGAAAAATCATAATTAAATGATTTTTGATGAGGTATTTTCTCGATAATCACGCCATCAGTTTCAAATGTACTCATTACACCCAATTGGTTCATAATATGCACAATGACTATATCTCCTTGCAGAGATTTTTGACGTAGGCCTAGCAGTTTTATTTTGGCTTTTTCAGCTAAAGCCACAAAGGCATACCAATAGCTTGCACCAGACCAGTCAGATTCAACTACGTAAGGATATGACTTGTAGCTTTGCGGACTAACTTCTATGCGCTGGTTTGTCCACTGGCTGCTCACTCCGAAGAGTTTCATCATATTCAAGGTCATTTCAATGTAAGGTACGCTCCCTATTTTTCCTTTTAGTTTAAGCACTAAACCTTCAGGCAGTTGGGGGGCAATCATCAATAAAGCTGAGATAAATTGGCTGCTTACATCGCCTATGACAGTGATTTCTCTTTTTTTCTGCGTTTTTAGCGGTGTTATTTTGAGGGGAGGAAAGCCTTTTTCTTTTAAATACTTTATTTCTGCACCTATTTGCTTGAGTGCTTTCCCCAATACTTTGATTGGTCGCTGTTGCATGCGCTCCGTGCCTGTTAAAACGACGGACCTTTCTCCAACAGCATGATAAGCACTTAGAAATCGCATGGTGGTGCCAGCATCTAATACGTCTAGTGTTTCCTCTTCACTTTTTAGTAGGCGAATCATGGTTTGTGTATCGCGGGCTTTCGATATGTTTTGCAACTCCGACAAATGACCTCCTAAAGCATTGATGATCAGGGCACGGTTACTCTCACTTTTGGAGGCTTCCAATGGAATTTTGTGGTAAGCGATTTGGGTGACCTTTTGTAGCACTTTGCCTTCCATTTTAACCTCTTAATTGATTGAAGAAGAACAAGGCATCCATCACATCTTTTTCATCTACGGCAATGTCATAAGCTGCCCTTCCAGGTTCATAGATCAGAGAGAAGTTGAGCACACCGTTGCTGTTTTTTTTGTCCTGATGCATCAGACTTATGATTTTTGTGAAATCACTTTTTGCTAAGGAAAGATCGTTAAATATTTTTAATATAGATAAGGAAATATGGTCTAATAATTCTCTTTTCATGCCCAAAAGCTTAGAAGACAAGTATGCTTCACAAACCATACCAATGGCAATGGCCTCTCCATGAAAGAGCCTGTTTTCTGTGTGTAGATAATAACTTTCAATCGCGTGCCCAATGCTATGGCCAAAGTTTAGAATTTTCCTTAGCCCTTGTTCTTCGGGATCATTTTTCACCACGGCTTGTTTGATGGCTATGCTCGTTTCGATGCATTGCTGCCAATCAGAAGCTGCAAGCCCGTTTTGGATACTGCTTTCAAAATAGTCTGCGTCAGCAATTAGACCATGTTTAATCACTTCTGCAAAACCTGATCGTAATTCTCTATGGGGAAGGGTTTTGAGAAAAGAAGGATCGATGAAGACGGACTCTGGGTTTTTGAAAAGACCAATATGATTTTTAAAGCCCATAAAATCGATACCTAATTTACCACCAATATTGGCATCTACGGCTGCTAAAAGTGTTGTGGGAACATTCACAAAATGAATACCGCGCTTATAGCTTGCTGCACAAAAACCGCCCATATCACCAATCACACCACCACCTAGGTTGAGCAAAAGCCCCTTTCGATTCATTTGCATGTTGGTTAAGGTCGACCAGATTTGTTCACAGGTGCTCAACTGCTTATGTGCCTCTCCTGCTGAAATATGAATGCATTTGTGTGCAGGAATGGCCTCTTTTACCAAAGGGTAGCAATGAGCATAGGTATTTTCATCAACCAAAATAGCTATTTTGGAATACTCCGCTTCCCCAAAAAAGGTTTGAAGTTGCCTTACAATGCTACCTATTTTTATCTCATTCATTTTTTGAAGACTTGTTCCTTAACCTTTAAACGCGACTCTTGAATTTTGACCGACTCTTCATGAATGGCGAATAAAAGACTTTTCATGAACTTTTCAGTCATATTTTTTTTCACCCCTGATTTTAACCTACTTTCCATTACCGACTGCCAACGATCGGGCTGATAAACTGCGAGGTTTTGTTCTCTTTTGTAATCTCCTACCTGACGAATGACCTGAAATCTATCTGCAAATAGTTCTATGATTTGAGTATCTAATAAGTCTATTTTCTGCCTGAACTGGTCTAAAGTAGAAATGGCTTCAGGATGTTCTTCTAGGGTTTCCCTAAAATTCAAATTGTCTAAAATAATGTTGAGCGTGTCTGGTGTTACTTGTTGCTTTGCATCGCTCCAAGCATTGTCAGGGTCGTGATGTGTCTCAATCATCAAACCATCGAGTCCAAAATTGATAGCCCTTTGGCTCACAGAGGCAATGATTTCACGGGTACCGCTGATGTGGCTGGGGTCACAAATTACAGAGATGCCATTGACAAGGCGTTTCAGGTGGATAGGCATACTCCATTCTGGTTTGTTTCTATATCGCTTTTCATAAGGGTCTGAAAAGCCACGGTGGATGGCTGCTAATTTGTTAATACCAACTTTATTTAACCGCTCTAAAGCACCAAGCCAAAGTTGTAAGTCAGGATTAATCGGGTTTTTCACCATTACGGGCACATCTACACCACGGAGTGCTTCACATATTTCTTGCACGGAAAAAGGATTTACCGTGGTGCGTGCGCCAATCCAAAGTACATCTACACCAGCTTTTAAGGCGGCTTCGACATGGCTAGTTTTTGCTACCTCAACCGTAACGGGCACATTCATGATATCTTTTGCTGATTTTAGCCATGCCAATGCTTCCTTGCCAATACCTTCAAAACTACCAGGGCGCGTGCGAGGTTTCCAAATGCCTGCTCGGAACATTTCTACCCGGCTCCCTTTTAAATCCTGTGCAATGGTTTCTATTTGCTGCCTGCTCTCGGCACTACAGGGTCCTGCTATTAAGGTATGTTCGCTTAAGCCTAGTCCCCAATCTTTGATGTCAATGATGTCCATAATTTGTCATAAAAAAAGCCCGATTCGTGAGAACCGGGCTAAGTTGATAATTTTTTTATATCACGACGGTTCTATTTCGCTTTTTCGAAAAAGTAAAAAAAGTAAAAATATTCCGTGGTGAATCTGTTCATGCCTTAAACATATGCCTTTCTGTTGACTTGCAAAATAAAAATCTTAATTAGTTTTAACAGACCTTGAAAAAAAGGAGATCTCATCTACCTCTAATCATTTAATTAGTCTTGCACTAATGCTATGTGTGCAAATGTTGTATAGTTTCTAGAATGGTCCTCAATGTGTGCTTTCAAACAAACTAATTCAGCAGCTTCAATGGCTTCTGCGCTGGCAATAACACCCGTTGATGCAGTTTTGTCTTCTTTTACCTTGGTGATACTTTCTGAAGTACTTTTATCAATCTTCGGAATGATGTATGGATGTTGCTGGAAGAATTTTTGGGTTTCTTTAATGGCCATGGCATGAGAATAAACTTGCTTGATTTCATTCAATTCAATTCTTTTTATCGCACCCAAACAAAGGTGAATGGGGAAATCATGGGTGCTCATCAAGCGGTAGTGTTTTGCAATACGCTCCTTATTGTGGCCGACCGAGCCTGCCAAACTATTGTAAACAGCTATCAAAGCACTTTCAATGAGACCCTCTTCTAAGGCTGAGAAAATGGCATTAAAATCTTGAAAATAAATGGGTTCATGCGCTGGCAAGAATGCTTTTGCAGCCAAATCATGAAAAGTGAATTGAGGACCTAAAACGCCAACTTTATTCATTGTGCATGTTAGTACTTTCTTTGGCTTCTTGAAAGATTTCTGTTTGTAATTTTATAGACTCCTCGTGGATATGGCGCAATAAGTGCGAGGTGAACGCTTCATTTAAGCCCAATTCTGCGGCCCATTCCTTTCGTGTTTCAAAAATGGTTGACCAACGTTCTGGCTGAAAAATGGCCACATTGTAGGCTTCTTTCACCTTACCAATGTGTTTTACAGACCTCATTCTGGTAGCCAAGGCATCTAGCCACTGTTGATCACTCTGGTCGATGGATTCTCGAAGTACTTCCAATTGACTTTGCACTAAAGTTTCTTCAAAGTGGTCGGTACGTTTTTGTAAACCATTCAATAAATTTACATAAGCCTCAGGCGATAGTTGCTGTTTCGGATCACTCAATGCTTGATCCGGATGGTGATGTACTTCTATCATCAATCCGTCATAATTTAAGTCTAAGGCTTGCTGACTTATTGAGCCAATCCATTGGCGTTCGCCTGCAATATGACTGGGATCGCAGATAAGGGGTAAGTTGGGGAATTCTCGTTTCAAATCGAGTGGGATTTGCCAAAGGGGAGGGTTGCGGTAAGTAGTTTTTGAATAGGAATGAAATCCTCTATGCACAGCAGCTAAACGGTGTATACCAGCCTTCATGCATCGTTCAATCGCACCTGTCCATAATGCTAAATCTGGGTGGATGGGGTTTTTTATAAGTACCGGTATAGTGGTACCTTGCAAAGCTTCAGCCAATTCACTGATTTGGAAAGGGTTAACGGTGGTTCTTGCACCTATCCAGACCATGTCAACCTGATGTTTCAAGGCCAATTCTACGTGCTCTGTGGTGGCAATCTCAGTGGCAAAACGAAAGGGGTACTCTTCTTTCAATGCATTTACCCACTGTAAAGCTTTCTCTCCATGCCCCTCAAAATAACCTGGACGCGTGCGTGGTTTCCAAATGCCACCCCGCACGTAATCTGTATGTGCAATCAAGGGCAGTACACTGGATTTAAATTGTTCGGGAGATTCTACGCTGCAGGGCCCTGAAATCATAAATGGGGCATTGCCGCTCCCCATCCATTTCTTTACTTCGTGAGCTAACATAAATTTTTGTTTTGATAAGTTAACCAAAGATAAAAGCTAAAAGTTACTATCTATATTTGCGGTGGAAACACATACTATGGAATTAAAGAAATTTGTTGATTTTAACCAGCTAGAGGTTGCATTTCGAGCAAAAACGGATGAAACCTTAAGAAAACGTCATTTTATTTTTCTTGCCATGCAATGGCCTGGGTTGGTAAAAATAGGCACTGAGTTAACTAAAATCGCCTTAAAATTTCATTTACCGGTCAAAACCTTGATCAAAACCACAATTTTCGATCTGTTTGTGGGGGGTGAAACCCTAGATGGCTGTCAAAGGTCCTCCAATGAATTAGCAGCCTTTGGCATCGGCGCCATTTTTGATTATTCCGTAGAAGGTGAGAAATCTGAAGAGGGTTTCGATGACACCATGAACGAGATATTGCGCACCATTGAGAGAGCAGGGGAGATGGATTTCATACGTTTTTCTGCTTTTAAAATCACAGGAATGGGCCATTTTGAACTCCTTGCAAAGATTCATCGAGGTGATGTGCTTACGGAGGATGAGCAGGCAGCTTATGATAGGATCTTCCGGAGGGTCGACCGTATCTGTCGTCTGGCTTATGAAAAAGATGTCTCTGTTCTGATTGATGCGGAAGAAACATGGATTCAGAAGCCTATTGATGAAATATCAGTAAAAATGATGCAAACTTACAATCGTGAAAAAGCATTGATTTACTACACTTATCAAATGTATTGCCATAGCATGTTGGCTAACCTGAAAAAGATGCATATGGCTGCTGTAGAAGGGGGCTATCGATTAGGGGCAAAACTGGTGCGCGGAGCCTACATGGAAAAAGAACGTGCTCGAGCAGAAAAAATGGGGTATGAAAGCCCTATACAGCCCCATAAGGAAGCAACAGATCGTGATTTTGATGCTGCAGCATGTTATTGTGTGGAGCATATCAACCAGATTGGTGTTTTTTCAGGTACGCACAATGAAGATTCGAACTATAAATTGACCCTATTCATGGATGAAATGGGGCTTCAGAAAAACGACTATCGCGTATATTTTGGACAATTGTATGGGATGAGCGACCATATTTCCTTCAACATGGCCAACGCAGGCTATAATGTAATAAAATATGTCCCTTATGGCCCCTTACGAGCAGTAATGCCTTACCTCATTCGAAGAGCCAATGAAAACACTTCTGTGAAAGGGCAGAGCAGTAGGGAATTGTCTCTGCTTGCTGCAGAAATAAAAAGAAGAAAAATCTTTAAGAAGCAATTGGGTCATCAAAGCAAGTTTTAGGTTTCGCGAAACATTTCTAAGTACGAATCATTATATTTGCAACCCCCTTAAAAACGGCACTATGCAGATATTGAGCGAACAAGAAATTCAACGCAGGCAAGAAAAAGAAGAATTAGAGAAATTGGGAATCGACCCATACCCTTCTTCCCTTTATGAAATTTCTCACTATACCCAAGAGATTGTTAATGCCTTTGAGCAAAAACCAGAGGACTTTAAAGAAGTAAGCCTCGCCGGGCGATTGATGGGGAGAAGAATTATGGGTTCTGCCTCTTTTGCTGAATTACAAGATGCTCAAGGTAGAATTCAGTTGTATTTCAGACGAGATGATATTTGCCCGAATGAGGATAAAACGCTTTACAATACGGTGTTCAAAAAGGCACTCAGCATAGGAGATTTCATTGGTGTGAAAGGTTATGTTTTCAAAACTCAGGTAGGTGAAATATCTGTGCATGTTACAGGCCTGACTGTTTTGGCTAAGTCGCTCAAACCTTTACCCTTGCCCAAAATCGATGCGGAAGGCAAGGTACACGATGCCTTTACTGATGCGGAGCAACGTTACAGACAGCGTTATGTCGATTTGGTAGTAAACCCTCAAGTGAAAAAAGCTTTCGTACAAAGAACAAAACTCGTGAATTCCATGCGCCAGTTTTTGACCGATAAAGATTACCTTGAGGTAGAAACTCCTATCCTTCAGCCTCTTTATGGTGGGGCGGCAGCAAGGCCATTCAAGACACATCACAACACCTTAGACATGACGCTTTACCTGCGGATTGCCAACGAACTTTATCTCAAACGACTGATTGTAGGTGGTTTTGATGGGGTGTTTGAGTTTTCCAAAGACTTTAGGAATGAAGGAATGTCTCGTTTCCATAATCCTGAATTTACACAAGTAGAGCTTTATGTGGCGTACAAAGATTACAATTGGATGATGGACTTGGTGGAAGCCATGGTCGAAAAAGTAGCCCTCGATTTGCACGGAACAACAGAAGTAAAAGTAGGGGAGAACTTGATCAATTTCCAACGTCCTTGGAAGCGATATACCATGTTTGAAGCCATTGAGCATTTTACAGGTGTTGACATTTCAGAGATGGATGAAGGGGCTTTGCGCAGTACAGCAAAGGAGTTGAAAGTTGAAGTGGATGAATCGATGGGGAAAGGCAAACTGATCGATGAAATTTTTGGTGAGCACTGCGAACCGAAACTTATTCAGCCTACTTTCATTACGGATTACCCCATAGAAATGTCACCCTTGGCGAAAAAACACAGGAGCAAAGAAGGTTTGGTAGAGCGCTTCGAAGCCATTTGTAATGGCAAAGAAATATGCAATGCCTTTTCCGAGCTGAACGATCCGATTGATCAAAGACAACGTTTTGAAGAACAATTGGAGTTGGGCAAAAGGGGAGACGATGAAGCCATGGTATTAGATGAGGATTTCTTGCGTGCCTTGGAATACGGTATGCCACCCACAGCAGGTTTGGGCATAGGGATTGATAGATTATCCATGATCATGACTAACTCTAACTCCATTCAAGATGTGCTGTTTTTTCCACAAATGAAACCTGAAAAACAGATGAAAACTGCTACTGACAAAGAATTTGAAGCAGTAGGAGTAAGGGTTGAACTCATCCCTATATTAAGGAAAATGAATATCCATACCATTGAGCAACTGAAGGAGCAAGTACCCAATAAACTATTAAATACGCTCGGAGGCATGCGCAAAAAGCTTAAATTGAAAGAAGTAAAGGCAGCCACCTTAGATGAGATTGAAAACTGGATGAAATGATTTGCCAGCGTTTTGTGTTGCTGCATAAACAGAACAAAAGACCATGGAAGACATTGCGATTAGATTAGTAAAAATGGGGTTCGAAAAGGAGCTCATTCAAGAGATTGTCCAGACTGGGCGTTTGCAAAAAGTTCAGCCCGATCAGTGCCTGATTACTCCCGGCATGCAGGCCAAGGAAATGCCCATGGTTTTGGAAGGTACTTTGCGCGTAATGCGCGAAGAACAGGAGGGTCGTGAGGTCTTTTTGTATTACTTAGAGGGAGGTGAAGCTTGTGCCATGTCCATCTCGTGCTGCCTCGGCACGCAAGTGAGTAATTTCAAAGTAGTTTCGGAAACAGATGCCCAGATTTGGATGATTCCCATGATGCAAATCGATCAATGGATGGCCAAGTACCGTAGTTTCCGTAAGTTTATTTTCGATGCTTACCAAGATCGATTTGATGAAATGCTTATGACCATTGATAGCATTTCCTTTATGAACATGGACGAGCGATTAATGAAATATTTATTGGATAAAAAGCAAAGTTCAGGATCTTATGTTATTCAGAAAACACACGAACAAATCGCAAATGAGCTCAATACTTCGCGTGTCGTGATTTCTCGTTTGCTCAAAAAACTAGAGAAAGAAGATAGGGTAGAACTCTATCGCAATCGCATCGAAATTCTTTGATTCTCAATTCAAACCTTATTTTTTCTTGGTGCTGAACCAATAAGCCAAGGGTACAAAGTAAAGAGATGTAAAAGTGCCCAAGGTTAAACCACCTATTACAGAGAACACCAACGGACGCTGCAAGTCTGCGCCAAGACCAGAAGAGAAAATAACCGGTAAGAGGGCTAAAATAGTAGTAATTGAAGTCATCAAAATGGGTTTCAGCCGAATTTGACCCGCTCGAGCAATGGCTTGCGCAATGACTTCTTTTTTACTCTGAGAAGTGTTTTCCGCTAACCCCTTTTTCTTCAGTCGATTGATGGTGTCTATTTTTAAGATAGCATCATTTACCATAATCCCCAACATGACAATGACACCAATGGCCGACATTACATTCAAACTTACATGGGCAAAGGATAAAACGACTACGGCCCCAAAAATTCCCATGGGCAAAGTAAAAACCACAATGAGTGGCTGAATAAGCGATTCAAATTGAGCAGCTAAAATAAAATACAGCAAGGTGACCGAGACAATGAGAATAAAAATAAGTTGTTTAAGGTTTTCCTGGTCTTGAAAATAGGTACCTCCAAAATCAACGGTAAGACCTTGGTTTGCGGCAACGACTGGTAAGGCATTGGTGAGTTTTTCTATCCTTTCGTTAGAAATTTCTTCCCATTCCAAAGATTGATAAATGCCCGTTCGGTCTGATGTAATATTCTTCTCGCTTTTTACAAAGGATAAGTTGATGAACTCATCTAGCTGGTAATTTTGGTTATTGCGACCCCGAACACTCATATTACGCAATTGCTCTTGCAAGTCTTTTTCAGGCTTTTTGATCTTTACCGGAGTGACTTCTCCAAAACGTTTGATCTCTGTAATCAGGTAACCATCAAGGGCATTGTTCAAAGCTGTTTTAAATTGCCCCTCGTCTATGCCGTAGGCCGCTAGCTTTACTTTGTCGATTTTAGCTTCTAGGGCTTCTTCATATACAAAACCCTTACCTTGGTTAGGAGATATGTCGACCAAGGCTGTACTTGCTTCTTGAAGCTCTTCGAAAGTCGATAAAGGTAAGAGTTCGTCACTTCCTAAGTTTTTCCATTTGGCGCTAAAGTAAGTACCATCCGCTACGAAAATCTGGTCAAACGCATTAGGGGCGTCTTTGATTTCATAACTGGCATTGGGATGTCTTTGGTTCAGATATGTGGACATCCATCGTTCTGCATCCGCTTTTAATTCAGGCGTTTCGAACTTAAAATAAAGCTCCGCTTTCTCTACACTCGCCTCTTCAATGGCCAATAAAAATTGCTTGATGCCAATATCGGATTCTGTAATGGCTGAAATGGGCATTTCTTCCAAGAGCGTTTCTACCCTTGCCTTATTGGCCTCAGCATCAATGGGCTCGTTCCAAAGCACATTCACCAAAGTTTCGGTTTTTTCAATTTCCGGCAAGCCACTTTTTTCAAAATGGTAAACCATCCATCCTGTCAAGGGAATTAAAAGTAGCAAAAGCATGAAACTAAGGGCTCTGAAGCGCCACGCCACTGAATAAATGGCTTTGTAAATTTTCAGTATCAGCCTAAAAAAGGCAGAATCTTCCTTGATGGGACGCGTTACCTTCTGAAAGAATAAACGATAAAGTAAAGGAAGTAAAATAAAGGCAACCAGTAAGGAGGTGGCTAAAATGATGGAAACAGAAACGGCCTGGTCGTAAAATAATGAGCCGGAAAGCCCATTTAAAAAGACCAAAGGCACAAACACAGCCAAGGTGGTGAGCATGGAGCTAATGAGTGGAGCCATTACCTCATTCACACCTTCTACACAGGCATCGACAATACTCAAGTTTTCCTCTTTCCGTTTACGCGTAATATTATCGATGACAATGATGGCATTGTCGATGAGCATTCCTAAACCTAAGGCCAAACCACTAAGCGAGATGATGTTGATGCTCAAACCCACCGCATAGAAAAGTAAAAAACTGATGACCAAAGACACAGGTAGCGTAATGCCCATGATGATGGGCATACGTACATTGCCCATGAACAAAAAGAGTACAGCGAAGGCAAAAATACCTCCATAAATCAGACTCGTTCCTAAGTTATTGATGCCTGCATTGAGTAGAGTGGATTGATCTTGTGTCATATCAAAATCAACCTCCGGATAATCTGTCTTAAAAATAGCAATGGCCTCATAAACCAGAGGTACCAATTCTGTCATTTTAGCATTGCTTTGCTTGTGAACGGTAATGACCAAACCTTCTTCTTGATTGAAGAGGTGATAACTCAGCACTTTTTCGTTTTCATAGCCTACTTCAGCTACCTTTTGTAAAGGAATAACATCTCCTTCTCGGTTGATCAAAGGCAAACTTTTAATTTCATCGAGATCGTCTAAACGGTTGGCCATGCGAACGAAATAGCGATACTGCCCGTCTTTGATAGATAACTGCCCCAAATCTTGGTTGGCACTTTGAAGTACTTGATCGATTTGATTACCATTGATGCCAAGTGCAGCCAGCGCTTCTCTATCAGGTGTAATGGAAATGAATTGGCTCCTGTTTCCATTTAAATCTACAATCGATACCCCTTCCAGTTGTTCCAATCTTTTTTTGAGCACCTTTTCGGCCAACTCAGAAAGTTCAATAAAATCTGTTCCGGGTTTGGGCATTACCTGTAATCGAATGATCGGAATGTCGGAGGTATTGATCCGAATGATTTTTGGTCGGTCCATGTCGCGCGGCAGGGTTTCCTGCAAACGGTCTATTTTTTCATTGATTTCAACATAGGCTAAGTTCATCCGCGTGCCATAGTCGAATTTGAGTTTGATGAGCCCGCTTTCGCTACTGGCAGTGCTCTCAATGGAAGTGAGGTTATTCAATGCGTTGAGCTCGCCTCGAATAGGGCGCAGCGCACTATTTTCTATGATCCTGGCGGGGTTGTTGGGATAATCTACCTTAATGACGACTGAAGGGACTTCAATTTCCGGAAGCAGTGAAACCGGTAGCTGGCGAATGGAAAGTATGCTAAAAAAAATGATTCCAATAAAGGAAAGAAAGACAGCAATCGGACGATTGATTAAAAATTTAACCATGGCTGCTTTTAATTATCAGAGTTCAATGGAGTAGCTAAACTTACCCGAGCATCGTGCGCCAACTGTAAGTTGTTGGTGATGATGACCTCGTCACCCGGATTTAAGCCATCGGTAACTTCCAACTCCACTCCGTTGTCAAGGCCTACCTCAACGTAATTCCATTTCGCTTGACCATCTACATGGGTGAAGATGACTGGTCTGCCCGATTTCATCACCATAGCATCGCGAGGTACAATGATGTTTTCTTGTTGGGGAACACGAATGATGGCATTCGTATTCATGCCTGGTAATAAGCCGTTCGGTTGATCTACTTTTAATTTGATTTGCACCATGCCGTTATCATCTACCTTAGGGTTAACTTCCACCAAAGTGCCTGCATATACTTTGTCTTTGAAAGCCAAGGGATAGATATCTGCTTTTAACCCAATCTTCATGTGTCTGAAATCCGACTCTAGTATTTTACCAGTCAAGACCAATGAGGTATGATCATAAACCAAGCATAATTCTTTGCCGCTTGAGATGATATTGCCCTCACTTTCCTTCATTTCAGCCACAGTACCATTGATGGGTGATCTGATGATGGTTTTATCCAAGGCATTCTGAGCTTCGCGCAGACCTAACTCAGCATCGCTCAATCCCGACCTGAGTTTAAGGGTGAGCATCATTTGTTCGTTTGGACGTGAACGACCAATGGAATCATCTTGGAAGGTAACGTACGCCTTATCGTAAGCCAATTTGGCTTTCTCAAGATTGAGCTTCTCGCTGGTGTTTTGTAATTCAGCCAGTACTTGCCCCACCTTTACTTTTTGGCCATTGCGGACATATAACGACCTCAAGTAACCACTGCTTTCAAAAGTAATGGTCAATTCTTTTTCAGAATCCAAAGTACCTGAGGAGTTAATTCGGAACTCAAATAATCCCTGACGCGCTGAGGCTGTTACCACCTCGGTAGGCTTTACATCAGCTCTCAATGCTTCTATGTCTGGTTCCTCTTGTACTTCTTTCTTATTGTCACAAGCCATAAAGGCTGAAAACAGTAGGGCTATAAGTAATTTCTTTTCCATTGCGCTAAAAATAGTTTAAAACTCTATGAATATGAAACTATTCTTGAAGAACTTTTTAGTTCACATGTGTTCCTTATTGCAGAGTGAAGGATTGCACAGCTTCATTTTCCCGGTTTTTCCAACTTTTTGTGTAAATTCCAACATCTTACCCAAAATACCTCTATGATTGAATTATTTTCCACTGAGCGCCTGAAATCGCTCTTGCCACAATATAAAGATTTTGTTGAAAAGGAGCTTTTTCCCATCGACCTATCTGTCTTAAAAGACGATTGGCAGACCGCTTTTATTATGTTGAAAGCCAAAAGAGAAAAGGCCAAAAAATTAGGCCTGTGGGCACCTTATTTACCGGAGGTGGAAGGTGGTTTGGGCCTGACCATGGCCGAGTTTGGACAGATTTCAGAAATTTTGGGTACTTCTCCCTTAGGACATTATGTGTTCAATTGCCAGGCACCGGACATTGGAAACATCGAATTGATGCATCAGTTTGCTTCTGATACATTAAAAGAAAGATTTCTCCACCCCCTAATGGCTGGCGAAATGCGTAGCTGTTTTGGCATGACCGAACCCGAATTGGCCGGTTCGAACCCTGTTCATTTGGCGACCACTGCTGAATTGGTGGGCGAAGAATGGGTATTGAATGGGCACAAATGGTTTACCACCGCAGCCGATGGTGCAGCTTTTTGCATTGTGATGGCGGTGACTGATCCCGAGGCTGATGCCTACCAACGTGCCAGCATGCTTTTGGTGCCTACCGATACCCCCGGTTTTGAGTTGGTCAGAAACATTTCCATTATGGGCGATGAAGGTGGGGGATATTTTAGCCATGCTGAAATCCTTTTGAAGGACTGTCGTATTCCAAAGTCTTATCTGGTGGGTGCACAGGGAGACGGCTTTTCTATGGCGCAAAGGCGACTAGGGCCTGGAAGGATTCACCACTGCATGCGCTGGATTGGTATTTGCGAAAGGGCTTTCAACATGATGTGCGATAGGGCGCAAACCCGTGAACTGAATCCGGGTAAGCCCCTTTCCGGCCAGCAGACCATCCAAAACTGGATTGCCGAAAGCCGGGCAGAGATTGATGCAGCACGTTACATGGTCTTACATACGGCTCATAAAATAGATCAGGAAGGCAGCAAGGCGGCTAAAATTGAAATTTCTACCATTAAATTTTTTGTTGCCGATGTGTTGATGAAAGTCTTAGACCGCGCAGTACAAGTGCATGGTGCCTTGGGCATAACCGACGATACTTTATTATCGTTTTGGTACCGACATGAGAGAGGTGCCCGCATTTATGATGGTCCCGATGAGGTACATAAATCCAGTTTGGCGAAGGCTATTTTGAAAGAAAGAACTGCAAAACAACAAGCATCATGAGCATAAACGACCAAGCCCAAGCCGTAAGACCAGGAGAGGAGTTGAAGGTAGATGCGCTAAAGGCCTATTTAATCAAGCATTTGGAGGGCTTTGATGGTGCATTCAGCCTGCTTCAGTTTCCGGGTGGCTTTTCGAACCTTACCTATTTATTAAGAACAAGTCAAGGTGATTATGTTTTGCGCAGGCCGCCTTTTGGTGCCAATATCAAAGGAGGACACGATATGAAACGAGAGTTTCGGGTGCTAAAGGCCTTGGAAAAGTTTTATGGAAAAGCACCCAAGCCCGTCTTGTTTTGCGATGATCAAAGCGTGATGGGGTCGGATTTTTACTTAATGGAGCGTATGGAAGGGGTGATTTTACGCGGAAAAGCGCCTGAATCTTTGGATTTGAGTCCTGATCGTATGAAGAGCCTGTCGGAAAACGCCATTGACCATTTGGCCGATTTGCATTTAATGGACTTGGATGCGGCCGGACTAAAGGATTTTGGCAAGCCGGAAGGTTACACCAAACGACAGGTCATGGGGTGGATAGCGCGATACGAACAGGCAGCAACTGATGAAGTCGATGAAATGGATCAGGTGGCTACATGGCTGAAAAAGAACATACCGCCACAGCAACATGTCAGTCTCATTCACAACGATTTTAAATACGACAATTTGGTGTTAGACCCTGAAAAGCCAGAACAGATCATCGGAGTGTTGGATTGGGAAATGAGCACCATTGGGAATCCCTTGATGGATTTGGGTACTTCTTTGGCTTATTGGGCGCAGGCAGACGATGATGAAGTGTTGAAGTCTTTTGGTTTGACTTGGCTTCCCGGAAACCTGAGCCGCAAGGCCTGGGTAGAGCGGTATGCTCAACGTACAGGTTTTGATGTGTCTGACCAACTATTTTACTATGTTTTTGGGGCTTTTAAGATTGGCGGTATCATACAGCAAATCTATCAACGTTACCAAAAAGGCTTAACCCAAGACCCCCGTTTTGCACATCTACTTGTAGCAGTTAAGGCAAATGCACAAAATGCCGTAAAGGCATTGGATCGGGGAGGTTTATAAAGGGGTGAGCAGAGTTGGTTTTGGCGGAATTATGCCTTTCGATTTGGCTATTAGCTGTTGGCCTTGCCTCTGCTTGCAGGTAGGCAGCAGGTCTCACTGTTATGAAAAACGTACCCAGAAATTCGCATCAATTCCACTCGCTCTAATTTTAAGGAGATGGTCACGGGATGAACCTCCTTGCAGTCGGCTCACCCTCACCATGACGGTTGCTGAGGCCCTCGGAGCATTTTTCAATTAACAATTTTCAATGAGCAATGATCAATAGCCATTTACGAAATACGGTCAACGTTATTTAGGGTAGTACAATCTTCTATCTTCTAACCTCTAACTTCCAACTTCCAACTTCCAACTTCCAACTTCTAACCTCTAACTTCCAACTTCCAACTTCTAACTTCTAACCTCCAACTTCCAACCTCCAACCTCTAACCTCTAACCTCCAACTTCTAGCTTCCACCCTCTATTCAAATCAACAAATAACCCATCGAAGCTCTTTTTCCGCATTTTGGGAAGATAAAAAAAATAGCCTCATTT
This sequence comes from Flavobacteriaceae bacterium, assembly GCA_018401115.1. Taxonomy (GTDB): domain Bacteria; phylum Bacteroidota; class Bacteroidia; order Flavobacteriales; family Flavobacteriaceae; genus MAG-120531. The sequence continues at coordinate 1,170,613 of JAGYKX010000005.1, forward strand.
GTGTATGATGTTATTTTTTTAACAACCAAAGTCATGTCAAAAATCCTTATCCTTTTATGTTTACTTCAGAGCTTTGCCTTATTGGGTCAAAACAGCCAGGCATTTAAGCATTACCAAATTGATATTACCTCTAGCCGAACCGATTTTTTTAGCCTAATCGATCAAGTAGAGATCATAAGGCTTGAAGAAACTGATGCCTCCTTACTTTCATCTGCCAGAAACTACTTGAAGACACCGATGGGTTTTGGCTTTATGCACAACAATGAAATTAGTTTATTCGATGATTTTGGAAATAATACAGGAGTAATACGTAAACAAGGTCAAGGACCCAAAGAATATGAAAGTATCAGCTCAGCTTGGGTCAGAGAAGGACAAGTAGAAGTTTATAGTAGCAAATCAAGGTCGATAAATGTTTTTAATCTAGCGGGTAAGTATATGAAAACTATTCCCTCTCAATACCCTAAGGAATGGCGTGGTGGAACCATGTTACCAATGGAAGGGGGGTATTTATTGCATTTGCTGGATCCGTCTTGGAAGGACAAATCTGAATATGCCCTAGTGAAACTTGATTTTGCCTTAGAACCTATCAAAACCATCAAATTAAATTCAGATCTACATCCTTTCCCTGTCAATTTGGGTAAGCGATTTGGGGTTATTAGCGATCAAATATTTTACAAAAAAGTATTGAATGATTCTTTGTTTCTTATTGAGAATGATCAAATGATTCCTTTGATGCGATTTGATTTTGGTAAGGATTGGCATTGGTCGGACGAAAGAACCGTAGCATCAATAAGGGCTGCTTCTGTTTCTGTTTTAGAGACAGAGAAAATCATTGAAGTTTTACCGGACGTGGGAAGTCAGTATATCTTATTGACGTATTTATCAGGACTAAGTACAAGAGTGATAGATTATGCATTAATAAATCGGATGAACGATGTCGTACGCAGACTTGATTTAAGGAAATCTGATAAAGAAAACTTTGATATATTTTTTATTAAATGGCAAAAAGACCAATTGATTGCTTCCTTACCGGTTGACCAAATCGAAGAATTTGTCAGTAACCTAGGTTCCGGGCAGTATCGCATAGTCGGAGGTGTTCAAATGGAGGAGCTGCTAAATTATGAAAACCCGGTATTACTCAAAATTAAGATGAAGTAGAGTATGGAGAAGCCATGGTGAATAGCTATTTACGAATTACGATTGCCGATTTTGGAATTGATGTACCCGAGCCGATACTCCGCCGTCATCCTGAAAAGCATTGCGACCCATAGGAGCATTGCGCAGTTCAGGATCTCCTTTTAATGGAAACAGATTGTTCTCTTACAATGTGATAAAGTACCCATTTTCTAAGGGATCCTGAAACAAGTTCAGGATGACGGTTGCTAAGGCCAGCCAAATGAAGAAAAGCTATGCTTCGAGAGCCTCAGCAGCCTTTTCCCCCGCTGGAGGGGGCTATGGGGAGGTTTTACCCTTCGGATGGAATAAAAAACATAGGAATGATTTCTATCGGGTTTCATTTATGCTATCCTTACTTTCTGTCTTGATACAGAAAGTAACAAAGAAATCAAGAAAGATTAATCGGCCAGCCGCACATGGCGGACGCTGCCCCGCCAATCTTTCGACCCGCGCGCGCAACTTATTCCTTCTCGGGGTAAACGATGTTGTCTCGGATGAAATGCCTTTATGTATTACCTTCATCAAGAAAAAGCATTATTGATTGACGAAATACGATTTGAGGAATTCATTTCTCACAACAAAACCAATACTCCACCGTCATCCTGAAAAGCATTGCGACCCATAGGAGCATTGCGCAGTTCAGGATCTCCTTTTAATGGAAACAGATTGTTCTCTTACAATGTGATAAAGTACCCATTTTCTAAGGGATCCTGAAACAAGTTCAGGATGACGGTTGCTGAGGCTCTCGAAGCATTTTTCAATTAACAATTTTCAATGAGCAATGATCAATAGCCATTTACGAAATACGGTCAACGTTATTTAGGGATGTACAATCTTCTAACCTCTAACTTCCAACTTCCAACCTCCAACTTCCAGCTTCTAACCTCCAACTTCCAACTTCCAACCTCTAACCTCTAGCTTCCAACCTCCAACCTCCAACCTCTAAACAAATTTACCTGCGTTCATCTGCCCGAACATATCTCAATGGCAAATTCCTAACACAAAAGTTTCCAATGTACCTATTGCTGTAAACTGAAAGTCTCCGTTACTGAACCGCAGGTAAGCATACTACTGCCAAATAATGGGTTACGGATTTCTTTGGAATCACTGAGCCAAACCCCACCTTTATTGCTGTCGTACATTGGGCAGTATTGCTGATAAAGTGTTCTGTCTGACCCCGTCATTTGGAGTAATTCCGCAAAGTCTTGGCTGACCCGCTCAAAATGATTTCTTTGTTCTTTAATTTTACCCGCTGAGATGCGTTCGCTGTTGGCTTGGATCACTTCGAGCATACTGCTGATTTCAGTTTGTTTTGACGCCCCCATCATACCTGCATCAAAAGTCGAAGCTGACGCAGCAAGTTTTTCACTTGCTTTGGAAGCCTCTTCAGTGTCATCTTTCACCAAAGCATCTTTAAGGGATAAATAATCATTAATCAGTTGCGTAACATCTTGATTCTGGTTCATTTCCATCGCAGCATCTCCTGACATTTCTTTTTCCGTAGATTGTCCCATTTGATGCTCATTTCCGTCATTTGTCATTGTGTGGTTGGTTGTAGTGCCATTTCCACAAGCCATGAGGGCAAAGGATAAAATGGCGGTAAGCTTGAGAGATACGATTGAATTTGTTCTTTTCATTATTTTAAAATTTAAGTGTTATACGTTTTATATAGGGTATACTTTTGAATGATTTTCTTATTGGTTTTAGCGTCTTTCAGGGGGCTAGCATCTCGCTGAGACCTTGCTGTTGTTACTTCATTTTCTCCACCACTTCTCCACAGGTAAGCATGCTAGCACCAAAATAGGGGTTCAGCACTTGGTCTTCTCGGCTAAGCCAGTTGGCTCCGTTATTATTATCTGCCATGGGGCAAAATTGCAAGTAGATGTCACCACCCACTGTTCCAAACTGCTGCGTTAGGGCAATCATGCCCTCCGATAGCGGTAAAAACAACTCACGAAGCTGTTCCAGGTTGGTCACTTCACGCAAAGGCTGAAGTGCTTGTTTGAGTACAGCCTCGCGCTCCATCCAGGGCATATGGTGTTCACCGGTGAAGATGGCCATATCGATATTGCTTAAGTTTTCGCGCAACACCACTGCTGCTTTTTGGGCTATTTTAAAATCATCGTTGACCAATGCTTCTTTCAAAGCGAAATAGTCGTCATATAAGCTTTTCAAAGCCGCTTGAGCCGCTTCGCCCAAGGGTGTCGTGGAGGGGCTGATTGCAGAAGAACTCATGTCTTCCATTGCACCATGGTCGTGAACTGAACCGGTTTGTGCAACACCTTCAGGGTTCATCATGCTCATTTTACCTGAGAGCTGCGCGGCTGCATCAATGCTAAAAGTACCGTTCACAGCTATCTCCTCACCGGGCTTTAGGCCGGAAAGGATTTCATAACGATCTCCTGATGTTCCGCCTAAGTTCACCTCGCGGGGCACAAAGGCCACTCCGGCCTCTGTAGTAAGTTTCACATACACCAAAGAGCGTTTTCCGGTGTACATCACAGCAGATTTGGGTACATACAAAGCCTCTGCCTCTTCTGTTTTAACAAGCAATTCGCCCTTAATGAACATATCGGGTTTGAGCAGGCCTTCAGCATTGTTGATTTCAATGCGCGCTTTGGTCACACGGCTTTTTTCATCCACCATAGGGTCGATAAAGCTGATTTTTCCTTCGAAAACTTTTCCCGGATAGGTGGCTACTTCAAAGCTAATCGGGTCACCCATATGTACTTTGCTCAGGTCTTTTTCATACACTTCAAACATGCCCCAAAGCTGTGAAAGGTCTGCTACTTCATACAAAGCGGTACCTTGTAACACATGGTCGCCTGCATTCAATAAGTTTTGGGTTACATAACCACTGGCATTGGCCAAAACAGGGAAACGGTTGGTGGTTTTTCCGGAGCTGAGGATTTCATCAATTTGTGCATCGCTTAGTTTCCAGTTTTTCAACTTTTGTCGTGCGGCTGTAAAAAGTTCGGGGTACTTGGCTTGGGTCTTTTGAGCCTCTAGCAACTCATGTTGTGCCGTCACCAATGCCGGTGAATAGAGGTAGGCAATGGGTTGTCCCTTTTGCACATATTCTCCGGTAAAGTTAATGAGCAACTCCTCAATACGCCCTTCTAAATGCGCTGTTTGGGTATAAAGCCTCCGTTCATCGCTTTGAATCTTGCCATTCAGTGCCAGTACTTCCGCTTCTTTTTCAGCATTTGTTGTGATTTCTAGCGTTTGCACTCCTGCCAATTGCATGGCTGTATTCGACATGCGTATGGCATTGGGGTTTCCCTCCGAATCACTTTCTTCATTGACGGGAATCAGGTCCATGCCGCAAAAAGGGCAACTACCGGGCTCATCTTGCCTCACCTGAGGGTGCATGCTACACGTCCACACCCCATTGACCAATGCATGGTCATGTTCTTCTTCCATGGCCGTTGGTTTGGCGTCAGGCGATTGAAACCAAGAGGAGGTTAACCAGCCGAGGGTGAGGCCAATGACCAAAGTGATGCCAATCAGCAGGTACAGGTGATTCATTGATTTTTTCATCTCATTCGTATTTTGAAGTGTAATAATTGAGTTCCGACCAGGCGATTTGGTAATTCATCATGGCCGAGGCTTTTTCTTTTTGATAGGTCAATCCTTGTTGTTGCAAGGATAAAATGTCTTCGATGCTTGCTTCAGTGTTTTCATAAGCAGCCAATAGCAAGCGCAGCGACTGTGCGATGGTTTGCAATTGGTTGTTATAGAGTTCAAAGAGGCTTTTTTGTTCCATCAACCGATAAAGTATGCGGTCGTATTGACTGCTAAACTCCAAGGCCAGGGCTTTTTCTTTCAAAGCATTGGATTCTACCATCAGCTCAGCGGCTTTTGTGGCGGCTCTGTTCTTTTTGCCAAAAATGGGCAGGCTCAGCGAGACCATGGGCATCCAGGCATCTTTCCCACCATCTGCCACCGCAGTGCGGGCACTACCGACCACCACATAGTCCATGCCTACTCCTAAACGGGGCATTTGCTCTTTTTTCAGCAATTCGGTGCGCGCAAGGGCCGCATCTGTTTGGCCTTGCAGGGCCAAGCCTTCCGGATGGTTTTGCCACAGGCTGTCTGCACTGAGTAGGGCATCGTCTTCGTGAAAAGCCGGAGCGTTTGCAAAACTTACATCAGACTGGGCCGGACGGTTAAGGAGGGCGTTGAACTGAGCAAGTAGTGGGCTACGCTTTTTTTCCAGTAAAGTGAGTTGTGTGCGACTTTGCTCCAGGTACATTTCCACCCGCAGCACATCCACCATAGGCGATTTACCATTCTCAAATTGTTGTTGTGTCAAGCGCAAGATAGATTGCAGAATTCGTTGGTTTTCCTCTTCTACCTGCATCCATTCTTCCAATTCAAACAAAGGATAATAAGCTTGCGAAACTTGATGAAAGAGCTGGTCTTTAGCCGCCAGAAAGGACTGAAATTGGGCTTCAGCTTCCAAGGTCTTCACATGTCCACGGGCTTTGAGGGTTCCAAACCAAGGGAACATTTGTGTCAGGTTAAAACGTGCACGCTGAGGCCCCACACGTGTTTCTACCGGAGCAATAAAGTAGCCAAAAGAAAAGGTAGGATCCGACAGGCCTTCCTGCACGGTAATCTCTTGTATTTGACTTTCATAGGCCTTGTATTTGGCCTGCAAACCGGGGTTCTGCTCCGCAGCAATTTGCTGGTAATCGGAGAGGTCCTGAGCCGAACAATGGTGAATGAACAATGACCAATGAACCGTAAATACCAATAATAAATAGAGCTTGGTTTTCATATTTTTATGACTTGGCATTTTGAATGATTTTAAAAAGTATTTTGGATATTTCATCCGCGGCAGCGAAAGAAGTTAGGAACCGGAATCCAGAAATGAACAGGAAGCATCTAGTCGTTGGCAACCACCATCTGGAAGCTAGAAGCCGGAGGCCAGAAGTTAGAAGAGTTCTGGTGGAGAATCCTAATTTTGGCCGTAGATCAGCACTTTCTATGCCAGTAGCTGACTGGGAGAAAAGAGAAGATAGAAGGATTATGCTTGAAAATCCATCTGCAATCACCAATTTCAAATCTTTAAGCGTTAATTTAAATTTTTTAAACCCTATCATTTTTCTAGTTCTAAAGTATTGTGTAATGCATTTTACTTCATAAAAAATATCCATCGTCAAGCTAACTTGCCTTTTATAAACCACTAAATCCCGATACGTCTCAATCATCTTTTTCTAACTTCTAACTTCTAACATCTAACCTCTAAACTCCAGCTTCCAACTTCTAACCTCTAACCTCTAACCTCTAACCTCTAAACTCCAGCTTCCAACTTCTAACTTCTAACCTCCAACTTCCAACTTCCAACCTCCAACCTCCAACTTCCAACTTCCAACCTCCAACCTCCAACTTCCAACCTCCAACCTCCAACCTCCAACCTCCAACTTCCAACTTCCAACTTCTATCCTCTAACTTCCAACCTCCAACAATACAACACCGGCACTACGAAGTAGGTAATGGCTGCCACCAGCATGCCACCAAATGCCGGAATGGCCATTGGTATCATGATGTCGGCACCTCGTCCCGAAGAACTGAGAATCGGCAATAGGGCAATCAAAGTGGTCGCAGAGGTCATCACGGCAGGACGAATCCTGCGGGCACCGGCTTCTACCACGGCCATGCGTATGCCTTTGATGTTTTTAGGGCGGTCTTCTTTGAATCGTTGATCCAAATAAGTACCCATCAGCACACCATCGTCTGTGGCCAGCCCGAAAAGGGCAATAAATCCTACCCACACAGCCACACTCAAATTGAAAGGCTGTATGTGGAATACTTCCGACAGAGAAAAACCCAAAACAGAGAGCTCCTGAAACCCGGGCTGTCCATAAAGCCAAAGCATGATAAAGCCACCACTAAAGGCCATGGCCACCCCGCTGAAAACCATCATGGCGGTTGCAATGGATTTGAACTGGAAATACAAAATCAAGAAAATGACGGCCAACACTACAGGTACCACAAAGCTTAGGCGTTTTTCAGCCCGGACTTGGTTTTCGTATGTACCTGAAAATTGAAAACTCACTCCGGCAGGCACTTGCAGGGAACCTGCTGCGATTTCTTGATCGATCAGGCTTTGGGCGGTTTCCACCACTTCTACTTCTGAAAAACCCTCTTTCTTATCAAAAATGACATAGCTCACCAAAAAGCTGTCTTCACTTTTGATGGCCTGCGGACCCCTTTCGTAATGCAAGGTCACCACCTCGGACAAAGGAATGGTCTCGCCCATGGGGGTATTCACCGTTATATTTTCCAAAGCTTCCGGACTGTCTCGCAGTTCTCGTGGATAGCGCACCCGAACAGCATAGCGCTCGCGTCCTTCTAAAGTGGTAGTCAAGGCATTGCCCCCAATGGCTGTGGTAATGACTTGCTGTACATCTTCTACTGTGAGGCCATAGCGTGCCATGGCTGGCCTGCGCAGTTCCAGGTTGAGGTAAGGTTTTCCAATCACCCGGTCGGCAAAAGTAGCTTCAGCTTTGACTGAAGGAATGGTCTTGAGGATACCTTCCAATTTTTCTCCAAAAGCTGAGATGGTTTCTAAATCCGGGCCATAGACCTTAATGCCCATGGGGGCACGCATGCCGGTTTGTAACATGACCAATCGGGTTTCAATGGGTTGTAATTTTGGAGCGGAAGTAACTCCCGGAATTTGGGTTTGCTTGGATATTTCATCCCATATGTCATCGGTAGAAGCAATTTGCGGACGCCAATTCCTGAAGTAATCACCCTTGTTTTTAGGAACAAGGTGTTTCTCCATGTCCTTGAAAAGGGTGGTAAATAATTCATCTTGTTGACGGTCAGAAAGCACTTGCCCATCCCTGCTTTCAAAAGCATAGCTGTCTGGGTTGAAGAGCAGTTCGGTATTTGACCATGGTGCCGGAAGGTCTTTCAAAACGAAGTAACCGTTTGACTGGGTGGCAAAGCGCATCGGTCTTCCCTTGCTGTTGCTGATGTATTCAGGCTTATATTGAATTACATTTTCAAACATAGACACGGGGGCAGGGTCAAGGGCCGAGTTCACACGCCCCAGTTTACCGACTACACGTTCGACTTCAGGAATTTGCGCCACTTGCATATCCAGCTGTGCCAAAACCTTTGTATTGTATTCCACTCCGGAATGTGGCATGGAGGTGGGCATCAGTAAAAAGCTACCCTCATCGAGTGCCGGCATGAATTCACTCTGCAATCCGGGAAAGCTATGCGTTAAGCCAGACCAAAGGTGGGTGGTGCGGATGTTTGTACCCAAAGCATCGAAGCCTTTTGCCACAAATCCGAAGACGTTGGGAAAGCCCAACCAAATATTGACGCCCAACAGAATGAGCAAAAAGGGAAGGGTTAAAAAGGTTTTTTTATACCTGAGACACAGGTGAAGTAAGGATTGATAGTAGTGGGTAAGTACTTTAAAAAAGCCCAAAATCAACACCAAACAGATAATTACAAACAATAAATTCCCTGCGAAACCTGCCGAGGGTCCAAGTGGCAGCCAGTAGGTGGTGAGCAAATAAGTAATCCCCAATAGCACCACAACCAAGCTGCCATGCTTTTTGAGCATGCCATAGACTTTCATTCGGGTTGTGGGCTCCTCTGTTGGCGGGGTGCTTTGGATGACAAAAGATTCAAGCTCATTATGGGCTTGAGTATGTGGTTTTTTCCGTGAGAGCTTCCAACCAAAAAACCAATGTGCCAGGGTGGGTAAGATCAACAAAGTAACCATCAAAGCAGCCACGAGGGCAAAGGTTTTGGTAAAGGCCAAAGGAGTAAAAAGCTTGCCTTCAGCCGCCTGCAAGGTAAATACAGGGATAAAACTGACAATGGTGGTGGCCACGGCCGTGATGATGGCTGAAGAAACCTCAGCACTTCCTTCATACACCGCCTGCTTGACTTTTTGGTAGTAATCGACTGTCTGATTTTCAAGCTCATCTAATTTCTTGAGGATATTCTCGGTGAGGATAACCCCCAAATCGACCATGGTGCCGATGGCTATGGCAATGCCCGAAAGGGCCACAATGTTGGCATCTACCTCAAAGTAGCGCATGGCAATGAAAACCATCAAAATGCCAATGGGAAGCAGTGCCGCAATCAAGAAAGAGGCACGTAAATGATACACCATCACCAAAATCACGATGATGGTAATCAAGACTTGCAAAGAAAGGGCTTGCTCTAGCGTGCCGAGGGTTTCGTAAATCAGTTCTGAACGATCGTAAAAGGGTACAAGGGTCAATTGGCTCACAGTACCATCTGCCAAGGTCTTTTTGGGCAAACCACTTGCTATGTCTTTGATCTTTTGCTTTGTGGCTTCAATTACTTCAAGGGGGTTGGCTCCATAGCGAGCCACTACCACACCACCTACTACTTCGGCACCATCTTTATCGAGCACACCCCTGCGGGTGGCAGGTCCAACACTGATATGGGCGACATCTTGCAAGCGAATTGGCACATTGTTGAACACGCTGACTACAGATTGCTCAATGTCTTCCAGGTTTTCAATGTTTCCCAATCCGCGGATCAGGTATTCGGCCTGATTGATTTCCATGGTTTGTGCCCCTACATCTTTGTTGGCTGATCGAACGGCCTTGATGACCTGAGTCAAAGTAATGTCGTATTGCTGTAAGATATCGGGCTTTACATCTATGTGGTATTCTTTTACAAAACCACCGATGGAAGCGACTTCCGCCACGCCTTCCGTGGCATTGAGGGCATATTTCACGTAAAAATCTTGTACAGACCGCACTTCTTGAAGGTCCCAACCACCAGTAGTATTCCCTTTCTGATCTCTCCCTTCCAGAGTATACCAAAACACCTGTCCCAAACCCGTAGCATCGGGCCCCAAGGTAGGTTGTACGCCTTCTGGCAGCAGACCGGGAGGAAGTGCATTCAATTTTTCTAAAATACGCGTCCTCGACCAGTAAAAATCTGCTTCTTCATCAAAAATCAGGTAGATGCTGGAAAAGCCAAAAATGGAGGTGCTGCGGACAGACTTTACGGAGGGTAAGCCCAATAGGTAAGAGGTGAGGGGATAAGAAATTTGGTCTTCAATGTCTTGCGGAGACTTACCTTCCCATTCGGTAAAAACAATTTGCTGGTTTTCCCCAATATCGGGAATGGCATCTACGGCCACGGGATCGGAGGGGAGAAAAGGAATATGCCATGCAGAATTTTCATTCCCCGCCTGAAAAGGCGCAGTAATCAAGCCCCAGACCACAAAGGCCAGCAGCACGAGAAGGGTAAGAAGTTTGTGTTCTAAAAAGAACTTAATCAAATGATTGATCATGGGTAAAAGGCTTAATAAAAGATATAGGAAACCATGACGTAGGAATACGCCTTTGGAAAAATGTTAGCCAAGCCCATATTTGAAGAGGGGCTTCACCAAACCGTTAAGCCTTTTCTATATGCGGAAATTTTGTAAAAGTACCTGAATGTCTCGCTCAGGGGGCGGTGGGAAATAGTTTTCTGCAAGCTGTATATTGACAGCTTTTAAGGACAAGTCCAACACTGAAGTGAAAGCGAATGCCAACACAAACTGTGGGTTCAAATTTTTCACATCACTTTGTGTCAAATAATCATCTTCCACCTGAAAAGTTTGCACATCATTGGTACAGCAAGGGTTTTCAGGATGTTGGTGGTGAGGGTCTTTTTCCTCGCAAGGCATCTTCATGGGCATATCATCGCAGTGTGCCGTTTGTGCCGCAGAGAGTTGGATGGCATGATCTGTGCCGTTCATTTTGCAATGATGCGTACTCATGGCCAAGCCGATCTGGCTGGTCAGTAAAAGTACAATGAGCAATATGGCTTTGATCTGTTTCAAATCGTTTGATTAACGCAAAGATAAGTAAAAAGGTTGTAATGGAGCAAAATGTGCATTTTTGCTTGTTCTTCCTTTTCTTTTGAATCTCTTCGATGCAGCTTTCAACGGAAAGCCTTAACTTTCTTTTTTCAACTTAAGTATGGCGCGACAAAACCTTTTTCAATTTTTAAAAACATCGGAAAACAGGGCAGTCGCTTCTGTTTTTTTTGGTGTTTCCATTGTTTTTGGCGCATGGATCACGCGCCTGCCAGAAATCCAAAACAACCTCAATATTTCAGATGGTGCCTTGGGTACTGCACTGTTTTTTCTCCCGTTAGGGGCAGTAACGCTGCTTCCATTTTATTCTAAGATCATTTACGCTTTGGGTGAGCGCCAGGCCACCCTGTGGGGATTTATCATTTTGCTCTTGACAGCCATTGTGCCCGGGTACCTCACCGAGTATTCAGCCTTGTTGGTGAATTTTTATGTATTGGGTTTGGCCATTGGGTTGACGGATGTATCGATGAATGCAGTGGCTGCCAACATAGAGCGCGAACGAGCAACAAGCGTAATGGGCATGTGCCATGGGTTTTTCAGTTTGGGCGGCATGCTCGGAGCCGTAATCGCTGCTGGTTTCTTGGCTTTGCGATGGCCTTTGCCACAGCAAATGTGGGTGATATGCGTAGTGCTTTTGGTGTTGGTTTTTGCCCAAAGAAGGCATCTGCTTAATGCCACTTCCCCCGAACTCAGCAAAGGCTTTCACTTCCCTCCCAAACAAGTGGTGTTACTGGCTTTGGTGGGCTTGTGCATCATGATGGTAGAGGGTGGTATTACCGATTGGAGCACCATTTATTTGACAAGAGAAATGGGCATGGCAGCACGTTATGCAGGGCTAGGCTTTGGTGGTTTTTCTTTGCTAATGGCACTGGGTCGCTTTCAGGCTGATGGCTTGCTCTTGCGCATAGGCATGCGGAAATTATTACTGGGTGGCATGATCCTAGGCGCCTTGGGTTTGGTTATTGTGCTGCTGCAATTCAAAGGCTTGGCCATTGTCGGTTTCAGCCTTTCAGGTTTGGGCTTTTCAGCTGTCATTCCTGCCCTTTTTGGTAAAGCCGCAAAAACACCCGGCATTTCTCCGGCTAAAGGTCTGGCTGCTGTGGCCTCTGCCGGTTACGTGGGTTGGTTGATTGCTCCCGTCACCATCGGTTGGCTTTCTGAAGCTTTTGGATTGAACTTCGGATTTGTTTTTCTATTGGGCTTAGTGGTTTTGGCTTTTGTGGTGAGCCTAAAAGTCCTGAGCCGTTAACGGGTGAAATTCCGAGCAATAAACTTCAATCCCGTGGGTAATGATTCCCGCCAAAACTTCCAATCGTGCACACCATCTCTTACCCGGTATTCATGGTTTACACCCCTACGCGTCATCGCTATGTGCAAGGAGGCGTTGCCAATGGCTAAGAAGTCATCGTCACCACAATCGAAGTAAACACGGACGGAATTGAGATCGTCTACATTTTTCGTTTTCACAATCGACATCACGCTATTGGCATGAAAATGTTCGGTGAGCCTTTCGGATCCCTTCAAACCCCTACCTATGCTGCGTCCCCAGTAATTATTGTAGCTGCGTTGCTCTGTCTGTAACAAATCTTCTTCAGTAACGACTGCAGAACTGTAGGCTGCTATGGCACCAAACATATTGTGGTACTTTATACCCAACAATAAACTACCATGCCCACCCATGGAGAGGCCGGAAATCCCGCGGAATTGCTTCTCCTTTCTGATGCGGTAAGCATTTTCTACTGTGGGAATCAATTCTTCCATAAACATGTCCTGATAGTTGTATGAACCATCGGCCTTGTTCATGTACAAACGGTCATCGCCATCTGGCATAATAATAATCATGGGAGGGAGGTTGCCGGCTTCTACTTCATGGTCCACCAAACGCTGTACATCTCCAAACTGTATCCAGTCGCGCTCATCTCCAGTAAAGCCATTCAACAGATACACCACGGGATAAAGCCTTTCCGAATGATCGTAGCCATCGGGTAAATACACCGAATAGCGAATGTCTGTATTCAAAATTTTGCTATTGAAAGAAAGGCTTTCCATCACCTTGCTTTGGCCGAAACTGAGTGAGCCGGCCAATAAGAAGCAGAGCAAGATAAAGGAAAAACGGCTTAGGGTGAGGGTTTTTTTCATGTCGTTTGTGCTTTTGCAGCCTCAATTTAATGAAGTTCTTGAGAGTGCTGAAATTTTATGGGCTCAATCGGTTCCTTAAGGATAGCCAACCGACCTAATGGGCCAAAGAGTACTTGATTTGTTTGCAAGGAAACCGCTAAAAACCATATCTTAGGAATTCTGTAATCAATCAGCTTTTTTATGTCTCAATACATCATCACCATAGATGCCGGCACCACCAGCGAGCGGGCGATTATTTTCAATCACGAGGGCGAAATCGTCAATACTTCCCAAAAAGAGTTTGAACAGTTTTATCCCAAACCCGGCTGGGTGGAGCATAGTCCCTTAGAAATATGGGAAACGCAAAAGTTCACCATCAACGATGTGCTCGATAAGCAAGGGCTGAAAGCTTCGGACATTGCCGCCATTGGCATTACCAACCAACGCGAAACCACTTTGGTGTGGGACCGCAAAACAGGCAAGGCCATTTTCAAAGCCATCGTTTGGCAAGACCGCAGAACGGCCGATTATTGCGAAGACCTGAAGCAAAAAGATGGCCTGATTGAAAAGGTGCAGGACAAAACAGGGCTATTGCTGGATGCTTATTTTTCAGCTTCTAAAATCCGATGGATCTTAGACCATGTGGAGGGTGCCCAAGAGCGAGCCGAAAAAGGTGAGTTGATCTTTGGTACGGTCGACAGTTGGCTGTTGTGGAAGCTGACAGGTGGGGAAGTCCATGCCACGGATGTGACCAATGCCAGCCGAACCATGTTGTACAACATCCACGACCTGCAATGGGACGATGAGTTATTGGCACTCTTCAACATTCCTAAAAAAATGATGCCGGAAGTCAAAGACAGTAGCGATCATTTTGGGGAAACCGACCCCGCTTTGTTTGGCGCTTCCATTCCCATTGGAGGCGTAGCAGGCGATCAGCAGTCTGCTTTGTTTGGGCAGATGTGCATATTGCCCGGCATGGTGAAAAATACCTATGGCACCGGTTGTTTTTTGGTAATGAACACAGGCAATAAGGTGATCAAATCAAAACACAAGCTGCTTTCTACCATTGCCTGGAAAATTGGAGATGAGGTAAATTATGCGCTGGAAGGCAGTATTTTTATTGGAGGTGCCATTGTGCAATGGCTACGCGACAACGTGCATTTTATCGATGAATCTTCGGAAGTAGAGGCGCTGGCCAAAACCGTAAAAGACAATGGCGGGGTATATTTTGTACCCGGTTTTGTAGGCTTGGGGGCTCCGCATTGGGACCAATATAGTACCGGCCTGTTGATTGGCCTAACAAGAGGCACCCAAAAAGGCCATATCGCCAGAGCCGCTTTGGAAGCCTTGGCCTTACAAAGCATGGAAGTGATCAAAACAATGGCCTTAGATGCGAAGATAGATTTAAAAGAACTGCGCGTAGATGGTGGTGCTTCGGCCAATGATTTGCTGATGCAAATTCAATCGGATGTTACCGGGCTTAAAATTGTACGTCCGAGCTTGTTGGAAACCACGGCTCAGGGTGCGGCCTTCTTAGCCGGTTTGGCCGTTGGCTATTGGGAGAGTCCGGAGGAAATTAAAAAATTATGGAAGGCAGGTAAAACCTTTTCACCCCATGCCGATGCCATGGAAGATGTGGTGAAACAATGGAGCAGGGCAGTAGAACGTGCTAAAAACTGGTTAGAACACGCATAACAGAAGAGATGATGAAGAGAGAAAAAATGCTAAAGCAGCTCAAGAAACAAAAAGAGCCTTGGGACATAGTGGTTATTGGTGGCGGAGCCACCGGTTTGGGTGTGGCCGTAGATGCCTCTTCCAGAGGCTATTCCACCCTTTTATTAGAACAACACGATTTTGCCAAAGGCACCTCTAGCCGTAGCACCAAATTAGTGCATGGTGGGGTGCGCTACTTACAGCAAGGAGATATTTCTTTGGTGCTGGAAGCCCTGAAAGAACGAGGCCTGATGATTAAAAACGCCCCGCATTTGGTGAAAAATCAAGCCTTTGTCATCCCCAACTATGAATGGTGGGACGGCCCTTTTTATCAGGTAGGCCTGAAGGTCTATGACCTGATGTCGGGCAAGCTGGGCATAGGTTCAAGTAAAAAATTATCCAAGGAAGATACTGTCAAGTACATTCCCACCATAGGCCAAGAAGGCCTAAAAGGAGGCGTGGTGTATTACGATGGGCAGTTTGACGATGCACGTATGGCCCTCAGTTTGGCCAAAACGGCCAAGCAATTCAATGCTGCGGTATTGAATTACTTTGAAGTAACGGGATTGCAGAAAAATGAGGAAGGCATCATCAACGGATTAACCGCCAAAGATGTAGAAACAGGAAAGGAGCACACCATCCATGCCAAAACCGTCATCAATGCCACCGGTGTTTTTGCAGACAAGGTCAAGCAAATGGATGAGCCCGATGTCAAAGACATGATACAGCCCAGCCAGGGCATTCACTTGGTGGTGGACAAGTCTTTTTTACCCGATCAATACGCCATTATGGTACCACAGACCAAAGATGGGCGCGTAATGTTTGCCGTGCCTTGGCACGATAAAGTGGTGCTGGGTACCACCGACACCATGATTGAAAAGCCTACCTTAGAGCCACAGCCTACCGAACAAGAGATTGATTTTATCCTAGAAACGGCAGGGCAGTATTTGCTCAAAAAGCCCACGCGAGCCGATGTGCTCAGCGTCTTTTCCGGTTTGCGTCCTTTGGCCAAACCCGAGGGCGAAGGCAAGTCCACCAAAGAGATATCGCGCCACCACAAGGTGATGATTTCTCAGGCCGGACTGATTACCATCATCGGGGGCAAGTGGACCACCTACCGCAAGATGGCAGAAGACACGGTAGACAATGCCATTTTGATTGGCGCCCTGCCTGAGCGCAAGTGCATCACGGCCAACCTACCCATTTATGGCTACGACAAAAACCTGGAACTCACCACCGACCCCTTAGCGGTGTATGGCACGGAGAAAAACCAGTTGATGGAGTTGGAAGAAGAAACCCCTGCTTTGGCCGAAATGCTAAGCCATACCTTGCCCTTGCGCAAGTCGCAGGTGGTTTGGGCGGCACGCCACGAAATGGCACGCACCGTAGAGGATATGTTGGCCCGCAGGGTGCGCGGCTTATTTTTAGATGCCCGTGAAAGCCTACGGGTAGCACCGGAGGTAGCGCAAATCATAGCCGAAGAATTAGGCCAAGACCAAGCCTGGATCGACCAGCAGCTCAAAGCCTTTGGCGAGGTAGCCCAGCATTACTTGTTGAAAAGCGAAAGTAGTCTCCTACATCCTGCTTGATCATAAAATTTCGAAATTGAGCAAGATGATTAGCCGATGGGGCATTCAATAGAATTTAGAAATGGAAACCATTGAATCTGCTATCTATACATGATCAATCGAACTGCATAGTAGAAGAGCCCGAGCGTTAAATAAAAGGCCCCAAACCACCCAAAGGTGCTGTCAAATTTCAGATCGAAACAATAATCGTAAGCCAAAATACCAAAGTAGGGCAGGCTGGAAAGAAAAAATAAGGGAACAGCCAGGTGATGCCCCGGTTTAGCGGCTAAAGTCTGCGTATGATCGTCCAAAGTTTTGTGCGTTTGTACAGACTAACGCTGAAGGGATTGAAAGGTCTAGTCAATGTGATGAACGGGAGCATCTCTTTATAAAATGTAAATGCAAGATGAAGAGAACACAACATTACCGTAACAGCCCTTTCAAGAACCCTATGTACCTTGCACAAAATCTTTGGACCATGAAAAAACTACTTTTCTTTTGCTTTCTGTTTTCAACTTCCTTGAGTTGGGCGCAAGACGTAACAAACAACAAAGTCTTACAAACCATCGCTTTAGGCTCATGCAATCGCCAAGAAGCTCCACAACCCATGTGGCCGCTGATCACTCAGCATAACCCTGACCTTTGGATTTGGCTGGGAGATAATATTTATGGCGATACCAATGACATGCAGGTGATGAAGGACAAATACAATAGGCAAAAGTCTAACCCCGGCTATCAAGCAACTGATTGCCCAAACAGAAGTCATTGGCATTTGGGACGATCATGATTTTGGCGTCAACGATGGGGGAAAAGAATACCCAAAGAGAGCTGAAAGCAAAGCCTTGATGTTCGACTTTCTGGATGTTCCTAAGGATCATCCGGCACAGAAAAGAGAAGCTGCATATCAGTCGTATCTTTACGGAGAAGGTGATCAGAAGGTAAAAATTATTTTGTTGGACGCCCGATACGACAGAGATGCTTTGGAAAGAGAAAATAGGAGATATCAGAAAAATTGGGAGGGTAAAATCATGTCTGATGAACAATGGAACTGGTTAGAAAAAGAATTAGCGGCCAACGAAGCCAATATCCACATCATTGCTTCGGGTATCCAGTTCATTGCTACAGAGCATCCTTATGAAAAATGGGAAAACTTCCCTAAAGAAAGACAGCGGATGCTGGATGTAATTGTGAAAACCCAAGCCAACAACGTTTTGATGCTCAGCGGTGACCGTCATATTTCTGAATTGGCTTCTTATCACGTGCCCGGTTACGGCATGATTTATGATTTCACGTCAAGCGGCATGACGCACAGTTATTCTTCGAGCACTGAATACAATTCTTACCGCATGGGTAAACTCATCACAGACAAAAGTTTTGGGCTCATGCAATTGCTTTGGGCAGAAGATGAGGTTAAATTGACGATAGAAATGAGAAGTGAAACGGATGAAGTGCAAGATCGTGCAGAAATCGTTTTTCAGAAGTAAATTTACCACCTAGAAAGTAGAAGATTATGCGATTCCTTACCCTCTTATGTTTACTTACCATGCCATTCACTGCCTTTGCACAACAATTAGACATTCAAGGCCACCGAGGTGCGAGAGGCTTGTTGCCGGAAAATACAATTCCTGCCTTTATCCGAGCTTTGGATGAAGGAGTAACAACGCTAGAACTAGATGTGGTGATTACGGCTGACGGGCAAGTGGTGGTTTCGCATGAACCTTATATGTCGGCTTCAATTTGCCAGAAGCCTGATGGGTCACGCATCAATAAAAGTGATAGTAGAGAGCACAATATTTTTGAGATGACTTTTGAAGAAGTTGCTGCCTACGATTGCGGTTCTACGGGTAATCCGGGTTTTGAAAATCAAAAACCCATGAAAGTGCATAAACCGTTGCTTTCTGCGATGTTAAAGGCAGCCGAAGCACATGTCAAAAACAATCAGTTGGCGGCTGTCAACTACAATGTGGAAATCAAAAGCAGCCCGGCCGGAGATGAGGTCTTCCACCCCGATGTTGCTACTTTTTCTCGTTTGGTTTTGGCAGTGCTGAATAAGCACTTACCCAAGTCGCGCTACACCATTCAAAGTTTTGATTTCAGGGTGCTGAAACATTTACAGAAAGAATACCCCGATGTCACTTTGGTAGCATTGGTAGAAAACGCAAGAAAATACCAAACCCTCATCGAAGATTTAGGCTTCACACCTGCTGTTTTTAGCCCCAATCATTTTTTCCTCACCAAAGAAATGGTTGATCATTGCCATGAAAAAGGTATGAAAGTAGTTCCATGGACGGTGAATGACAGGGAAAGAATGCAAAAACTGGTTGAAATGGGCGTTGACGGCATCATTACAGACTACCCAGACAGGGCAAAAGACTTAAACTAAATTCATCTAAAAAGGCCAATGCATTTTTTAGTTATGCATAAGTCTTTATTTTTGGTTTTCCGCCAGAGTAAATGAAGCTGATAGAAGTCACGCATCCTTCCTTAGAAAATAGGTTTTTAGAATTGTCTCGCCAGTTTTATGCAGGCGAGCCTGCCTACATACAACCTTTAGACAAAGACATTCGACTGGTTTTTGATCCGGAAAAGAACAAACGTTTTAAAGATGGTGAAGCCATTCGTTGGATATTGGAAGACGATCAAGGCCTTCTCATTGGAAGAGTAGCAGCCTTTACAAGTAAATCCATGTCACGCGCTCACGACCAACCCACAGGAGGGATGGGCTTTTTTGAATGCATCGATAACCAAGAGGCTGCCAACGTACTTTTTGATGCTGCCAAAAATTGGCTGCAAGAACGGGGCATGGAAGCCATGGATGGCCCTATTAATTTTGGAGATCGTAATAATTGGTGGGGACTTTTGGTAGATGGGTTCTATGAACCGAATTATCAGATGCACTACAATTATTTTTATTATCAAAAGTTGTTTGAAAATTATGGTTTCAAAACCCTCTTCAAGCAATACACCTACAAACGCCCCATGGGTGGAGAAGTGGGCATTGATGAAAAAATGTACCAAAGAGGAGAGATTACGCTTTCTGATCCCGATTATACTTTTCGTCATTTAACCCGCTCGGAGTATCGCAAGTTACCGGAATATTTTCTTGAGGTGTACAACAAAGCTTGGGTGGGGCACAAGGGTGTAAAGCCAATGAGTAAACTTCAGGCAGAGGCGACCTTTAAACAAATGAAACCCGTAGCGGATATGAAGTTGATTTGGTTTGCCTTTTACAAGGAAAAACCCATTGCTTTTTTCATTTCCATGCCAGAGCTCAATCAATTGTTCAAGCACCTTAATGGGAAATGGAACATCTGGAGTAAACTTAAGTTGTATTATCTGTTAAAAACCAATGCTTGTAAGAAGGCCTTAGGGATTGTTTTTGGGGTAGTACCCGAACATCAAAGAAAAGGGGTAGAAAGTGCTTTGGTCATAGCCTATACGAGAATGGCCTGGAAAAAGAATTTTCAATACAATGATTTTGAAATGAACTGGATTGGCGATTTCAATCCAAAAATGATGAGGGTCGTCGAGCAAATAGGTGGTAAACTGCACAAAACACATATCACCTACCGAATGCTCTTCAATGAAACGAACGAAGAACAAAAGAAAAATGAGTAAGAAATATAATGTATATGGTTTGGGCAATGCCCTGGTAGATTTAGAGTTTCAGGTAAACGATCAGTTTTTCTACGATCACAAAGTAAAAAAAGGGTTAATGACCTTGGTGGACGAAGACACCCAGTACCGGTTGATTGGGGCCATTGACCATGACCAATTGGTGAAGAAATCTGGAGGCTCCGCAGCCAATACTGTGATCGCTGTTAGTCAGTTTGGGGGTGCTTCTTTCTATTCGTGCAAGGTAGCTAGCGATGAATTTGGTGACTTTTATTTGAAAGACATGAATGAGGCGGGAGTGAAAACCAATCTCGACCAAGGGGGTCGCGAAGCAGGCATTACGGGTAAGTGTTTGGTCATGATTACGCCCGATGCCGATAGAACGATGAATACTTTCTTGGGTGCTACTACCGACTTGTCTGTAAAAGAAGTAGATGAATATGCCATCAAAGATTCGGAGTATGTGTACATAGAAGGATACCTTACGCCATCCAATAGTGGTGTGGAGGCCATGAAGCTCACCAAGAAGTTGGCTGAAGAAAATGGTGTGAAAACATCCATAACCCTTTCCGACCCTTCCATTGTGCAAGGCTTTAAACAACAATTTGTAGAGGTGATTGGTGCATCTGTCGATTTGCTTTTCTGTAACGAGGAGGAGGCCATGGCTTTTACAGGTACATCGAATATAGAGGAAGCACGGCAGGCCATGAAAAAAGAAGCTAAGAAATTTGCCATAACTCAAGGTAAAAATGGAGCCATCATTTGGGATGGTGATACTTTTATTGATATTGAACCTTATCCAGTAAAAGCGGTAGATACCAATGGGGCAGGAGATATGTTTGCCGGTGCTTTTTTGTATGGAGTAACCAATGGCATGTCTATGGCGGAAGCCGGTAAGCTGGCGAGTTTAGCCAGTGCAAAAATTGTAAGCCAATATGGCCCACGATTGAAGTGGAATGAAACCAAGGAGATATTGAGGCAACTGAAATAGACGCCCAAGGAGGAGTGATAAGTAAATCAAGAGGGCTACCGAACAGTAGCTCATTTTTTGTCTTTATGTGGCTACATAAATTCGTCGACCACCCTATGTTCCATTCATTGAGCTTACTATCCGTTCATTTTATTTAACCTCATATTTGCTTGTGAATGCATTTATTTACAAATTGAATTATAAAAATTGAAAGAGATGAGAAAATATAGTTTTATTCTAATGTGCTTGGCACTGTTGTTTACAACGGCCATGGGGCAAAACGTAGAATACGAGGAGTACGACCTTGACAATGGTCTCCATGTCATTCTGCACCAAGACAATACAACACCCATTGTGACGGTGGCCGTTTTGTATCATGTGGGTTCGAAAAATGAGCCTCCCGGCAGAACTGGCTTTGCACATTTCTTCGAACACCTGATGTTCGAGGGTTCCCCAAATATTAAGCGTGGTGAGTATTTCAAAATCATACAAGCCGCAGGTGGGCAGCTCAATGCGAATACTTCCAACGACCGGACTTATTATTACCAGACTCTTCCTTCCAACCAATTGGAGCTAGGCCTGTACATGGAGTCCGAACGCATGTTGCATGCCAAAATTGACTCAACGGGAATTGCCACTCAAAAGGAAGTAGTAAAAGAGGAAAAAAGATTGCGCGTGGACAATCAGCCTTATGGTTCTTTTCAACAGGAAATGTTCAAACGAGCCTTCAATGGTACAAGCTATGAGTGGACGCCCATTGGGAGTTTTGAGGACATTGATGCGGCCAACGAGCAAGACTTTATAGATTTCTACAACACCTTTTACGTTCCAAATAATGCTACGCTTTCTATTGCAGGCGACATTGATGTGGAAGAAACCAAAGCACTTGTGGAAGCATATTTTGGCGAAGTCAAACGCGGAACCAAAGAAATCCCCCGCCCCAAAGTTGAAATTCAACCACTAGGGGAAGATGCCGAAGATGTAATTTTTGATAACATTCAAATACCAGCTGTTATACAGGGTTTTAGAATGCCCGCACAGGGCACAGAAGATTATTATGCATTGAGCTATTTGACACAACTATTATCGGGTGGTCAAAGTAGCCGCTTTCAAAAAACAATGGTAGATGAGAAACGCATGGCCCTGGCAGTGCAAGCATCTCCTCTCGCTCTGGAGTCTGCAGGTTTATTCATTACCCTTGCATTGCCCAATGGAGATAACTCCTTGGAAGACCTACAAGATGAAATTAACAAATTGATTGATGAGGTGAAGAATGAGCCTATTCCGGATAGAGAATTCCAAAAACTAAAAAACCAGATCGAAAATAGTTTCATTACCGGTTACAGTTCTGTTCAATCCATTGCAGAAAACCTAGCCAACTACCATGTGTACTATGGTGATGCGGCTTTGATCAATAACGAAATTGATCGCTACCGTGCAGTAACCAAAGAAGACGTTATGCGCGTAGCAAAAAAATACTTGGTTCCGGAAAATCGTGTGGTACTCAGTTACCGTCCGATGTCTGAAAAAGAACAACCGGAAGATTCAAAAATTAAGAACGAAGGAGGAAAAAACGAATGAGATATTTACTAAGCATGGCTTTGGTTTGTTTAAGCTTAACAACCATTGCCCAAATCGATCGATCAAAATTGCCGGAACCTGCTCCAGCAAAACCCATTGAAATTGGTGATTACGAAAAATTTAAGCTCGATAATGGCTTAACTGTAATCGTTGCAGAAAACAATAAGCTACCAACCATTAGCTGGACGCTTTCTTTCAATACCAACCCTATTTTAGAGGGAGATAAGGCTGGTTATTCAAGTATTTTCGGACAAGTGATGCGTGCCGGAACCACCAATATGACCAAAGCTGAACTAGATGAAGCCATTGATTTTATGGGGGCTTCTATTTTTGTAGGTTCAGGTTCCATGAGTGCATTCAGTTTATCAAAGTACAAACTAGATGTGCTTAATTTAATGACAGATATGCTCTACAACCCTTCTTTTCCTGAAGATGAGTTTGAACGTGCCATTGAGCAGACATTGACAGGATTGAAGTCGCAAGATGATGATCCGGGTGCTATTTTAGGCAATGTGCGAGGGATTTTGAATTATGGTGCTGACCACCCTTTCGGTGAAATGGTGACTGAAGAAACAGTCAAAAACATTACCATGGATGATTTGAAGTCACACTACAATGAAATATTCAAACCCAATATTGCTTACTTAGTCGTAGTAGGTGATATCAGTGTGAAGGAAGTAAAAGACCTGACGGAAGAGTATTTTGGTGATTGGAAACCAGCCGAAGTAGAGTTGGATGAGTTCCCAGCTGCTAAGCGAGTGGATAAAACCAAGATTTACATTGTCGACAGATCTTCCTCCGTGCAGTCCAACCTTGCCATAAGCTATCCTGTAGAAAATAAGCCAGGCAACAGCGACATGGCAGCCATCTCATTAATGAATCAAATTTTAGGCGGTTCAGGACTCTCAACACGTTTAAACAGTAATTTGAGAGAAGACAAAGGCTATACCTATGGCGCCTATTCTAGTTTAGGAAGCAGTCGTTATTCTGCTACTTTTAACGCCTCTGCGGAAGTAAGAAATGAAGTTACAGATAGCGCCTTCGTAGAAATTTTTTCAGAACTCAACCGCATGCGCAATGAAAAGGTAGATCCAGATGAACTTGAATTGGCAAAGAATTACCTCAGAGGATCTTTCGCCCGTTCTTTAGAAAGTCGATCTACGGTTGCTCAATTTGCGCTTAATTCAGAGCTTAATGATTTGCCTGATGATTATTATGCCAATTACCTGAAGCGAATTGACGAAGTGACTGCCGAGGATATTCAGCGTGTAGCTCAAAAATTTATTAGGCCGGAAAAAGCAAATGTCATCATTGTAGGAAAGGCCGAAGAGATTGCTCCTAAAATGAAAAATCAAGGGGAAGTAGTTTTCTTAGATACCAAAGGAAACCTTACGGATGACCCAACGAAAGTGGTCATTGCGGACATTGATGTGAATGAGATTTTTGATAAGTACATTGAAGCCATCGGTGGTCGTGACGCTGTAGATGCTGTTGAAACCTTACAGTATAAAAGCTCAGCCACACTGTCTATGGGCGGGCAGTCTTTGGATTTGCAGCGCAATGTGTTTATGAAGGCACCAGATAAGTACCTCGACTTAACCATTTTGCCGATGGGAGAGCAACGTCAAGTGTATAATGGGGGGTCAGGTTTTATGACAGTGGGTCCACAAAAGCAACCTTTAGAAGGTGCTCAGTTGGCTCCATTGAAATATTTAGGCACCATGTTTCCTGAAAGGTTTTATACCGATCTAGGTTTTGAACCAACTTATAAAGGAATAAAAAAGGTAGATGGTAAAGATGCACATAGAATCGACCTGAATATTGACGGCTTTGCGGTATCTGAGTTTTATGACGTATCTACAGGTTTAAAAATACAAGCAGATTTGGGCCAGAATGGTAAATATACTTTTACGGACTATCGGGCAGTAGACGGTGTATTGATTCCCTTTGGGCTGAAGGTGGTTCAGGCTGCTTTACCCGTGCCTTTAGAGTTTACTGTTACGGAGGCGATGATCAATGAACCCATCGATGATGCTAAATTCGATTAAGTAGGAATAAAAATCTTACAACAGCCGTTCCTGATGTTTTCAATTCCATCAGGAACGGCTTTTTTTATTTCCCTATCCACCGTGTAAACAAGGACTCATCAGCGATTTGCACCTGATATACAGAAAAATAATCCGATGCGGTTCTTTCTAATTGCACCTTCTTTCGTTCCCCCATTCTTTCTATCTCTAAGAGACAAGTGTTCTCCTCAAATACCTTTGGATTGACCTCAATTAATGTATCATTCAAGCTCAATACTGCAGCGGCAGGACTAGCGGAAGCCATGTCGATCACTTTAGGATTTCCTTCTCGATGGCTTAAGCAAAGACCAAAATACCTCTCTTCTGGGGTTTGAGCTTTTTCTAAATCAAAATGAAGGCCAACTGTTGGGAGAAGTATAGCCAGCACCTCTTCATAAGGCTGTGTACCGGAAACATAATGGTTGAAGTATGGCGACAATGAATCACCATATACTTTCTCGGCAAGCTGCTGGTAATCTTGGTAACCATACCCTTTACCATCGTTTAACCATTTACGCCATAGGGCTTTTATCACATCATCTAAACTACGTTTGTGACCCCACCGGGCACGAATTTTTAAATCCAGCATAAGCGCTAGCAAAGCCCCCTCGTTGTAAATAGACACTTTTCTGCCCGGTATGCCTTTTTCATAACCATCTACCCATAAATCGTAGGAAGATTCAGCTACAGAATAATGCTTTCTCCCTTCATTGCGAAAGTGCCTTTTGAGCATAAGATTAAGTTCATCTATGTACTCTTGATGACTGAATACGCCACTTCTAACCAAAAAAAAGTCACCATAAAATGTAGTAACCCCTTCTGTTACAAAACCCGTTTCATGGTAGTTTTCTTCCTGAAAGTCATAAGGAACCAATTCTTTGGGTCGCATACGTATCACATTCCAGGTATGAAATAACTCGTGAGAGCAAATACCTAAAAACTTTTTATAAGACGATCTTTGGGATAGTTCCTGCCAAGGACCAAAACAAATTACCGTTGAATTGTGATGTTCAACACCATGATAATGTTGAAAGGGTAGCGTATGAATGATATAATGATAGTCGCCGGTGGGGAAGCCACCCATGGTAGACATTTGCTCTCGGGTATAGGCTTCAAAATCTGCTTTCCATATGGTGTGATCCAAAGGGAAACCTCCATGGACATGTACATAGAATGAGATTGAGTTAACGGCGAAAGTATGGGTTTCCAATGCCGAAGCTGCCAAGAGGGGGCTATCTACGAGTTCATAATAATCTTTGGCTTCGAAAAAATTTGTATCTAATGACTTTAGCCCTGTTCCGATCTTGAAATCTTTAGGAATAGTAAATTTCAACTGTATGGGTTGGTTCATGGTTTCCTTCACATACATCAGGCAGTTGATGGGATTGATGTAGCAAATCCCATCATTGATGTATGTACTACCGGCATCAAGTACATCGGCATAAAACTCATATTGGAGAGTAATTCGCGAAGCATAGAGGTGTTCTATTCTCCATGAAGAGGAGCTGGTTTTGCGAATAGATAAAGAATTACCGATGGAATCCAAAGCTCGGACATTCCTTATTCTAGCTGCAAAAGTATTGATTTGATACCTGCCCGGCCGCCAGCGGGGTAAGTAGGTTTCAGTAAAAGATCTTCCATGTACATCTAACTCATAACTCACTTGGAGAAATTGCTGATTAGGTTGCTGGTAAGCGAGGGTGTAAATATTCTTTTCAGTGGCCATATCCTAAGCTAGTTCACGTTCGTGTACTTCATTGATTTGTTGTCAAATATAGACCTTTTGAAAAGGAGTAAGAAGAGCAGTGCAAGCATCTTTTCCATAGCTACACCTTTTTTATGGCCAGGAAATGCCATGCAATCGGTTTGCTGTTTATGTTGGCAAACATGTGATTAATTATAAGGGCTTGTTGGCAAATCAAAAAAAGCTAACTATCTTTGCAATCCTTTTGGAAAAGACGATTAAGACATTAAGATAAAATGAAAAGAACATTCCAACCTTCGCAGAGAAAAAGAAAGAACAAGCATGGTTTCCGTGCACGTATGGAATCTGCCAATGGCAGACGTGTATTGGCAAGCAGAAGAGCGAAAGGTCGTCATAGATTGACCGTTTCAGACGAAAAAACACACAAGAAGTAATTTTTCGCTTTCCTTTGATTAATTTGAGCTCGTGGAGCACAAATTAGCAACAGACCGCCCAAATCAGTCCTTTTCAAAACAGGAAAGGATACGCAGCAAAAAAGAAATAGAGGAGCTTTTTAACAAAGGCTCCTATTTTTATTTATACCCATTTAAGGTTTTTTACCGCTTTTTGGAGGGGGATTCAGCACCCCATTCGGTGCTCATTTCTGTTCCGAAACGAAATTTTAAAAAAGCAGTAGACAGGAATTTCATTAAGCGCCAAATCAAAGAGGCTTATCGGACGCAAAAACAGGTTTTGTTCGAGACTCCTATGCCCAGATTACAATTTGCCTACGTTTATACTGCGAAGGACAAACAGAATTCGGCCGTTATCAAGAACAAACTATTGAAAAGTTTGAAACGTTTGCTAGATGAATGGTCTCATTCAACTAAAATGAAAGGAAATGAAAACATCTAAAAAGCTTTTTGCTTTACTCATTACGTTATTTCTGGCTGTGAGTCTATTGGCTTTTCAACGTCCCGGAAACGATAAATATTTCGAGATTTTAAAGAACCTCGATATTTTCGCCACCCTTTACAAAGAAGTAAATAATAACTATGTGGATGACTTGAATCCAAATGCATTGATGAAAGTAGGCATAGAATCCATGCTGGAAACCTTAGATCCTTACACGGTTTATTACTCAGAAGACGAAATCGAGGATGCCAGAACCGAAAATACCGGCGAATATGGTGGCATTGGAGCTGTTATTGGTGAAAAAGATGGAGGACGCGTCATGGTAATTTTACCTGATAAAGATTCTCCCGCAGAACGAGCAGGTTTACAAAGAGGAGATGAAATCTTAAGCATTAATGGTATTGAGGTACAAGGTAATTATGAAAGAGCGGCTAGTCAATTAAGGGGGCAGGCCAACTCGGTCATTGAATTAATGGTAAAATCTCCCAATGGGGCTTCTCGAACAATCGAGGTGCAACTCGATAAAATTACCGTCCCTAGCGTTCCTTACAGTGAACTTCTGGAAGGAGATATAGCCTACATCAAACTCACAGGATTTACAGCTACAGCCTCTAGTGAAGTGCGTTCGGCGCTTCGTGACTTGAAAAAACAAGGAGCCAATAGGGTCATGCTAGATTTACGCGATAATGGGGGAGGGCTACTTTCGGAAGCTGTAAATGTTTCCAATCTTTTTATTCCGAAAAATGAATTGGTGGTAACAACCAAAGGGAAACTTGAAGAAATGAATAGTTCCTACAAAACACCTCGTACCTCTTTTGACGAGGATATTCCTGTTGCGATTTTGATCAATGAGAAAAGTGCTTCTGCATCAGAAATTGTAGCTGGGGTTATGCAAGATTATGACCGAGGGATATTGGTCGGTAGAAAGTCCTTTGGTAAGGGTTTGGTACAACGAACCATGCCCTTGTCTTACAATACGCAATTGAAAGTCACCATTGCTAAATACTATATTCCGAGTAACCGGTCGATTCAGGCCATAGATTATACCAACAGAAACCCCGATGGCAGCGTAGGGAAGATTTCGGATGCCTTGAAGACAGCCTTCAAGACCAAAGGAGGAAGAACGGTTTATGATGGAGGTGGCATAGACCCTGATTTTTTGGTGGAGGAAGAAGAGTTATCGCCTTTTACCCAAGCACTCCTGAAGGAGGATATGTTTTTTCTTTTTGGAAATGATTACCTAGAGGAAGTGCAAACCATTAAGGAAGTGAAAAATTTTCTTCTAGAGGAAGTATGGCTTCGTACTTTTGAGCAATGGCTGCGGCAGAAGAACTTCAAATACGAAACAGAGGTGACCGATGAATTGAAAACCATTGCATCATGGGCTGAAAGAGAAGGTCAGTCGGCTTTACTAAAGAATCTATTGTCAGAATTAGAAAAGGAGTTGAATCAAGAATTACCAGAATTGGTAGCAAAGCACAAAGATGAGCTTTTAAATCAGCTGACATTGGAGTTCGTAACCCGGCAACATCTTAACATTGGTCAAATCAAAAGGGCACTTCACGAAGACAAAGAAGTACAAAAAGCCATGGAGATTTTAGGAGATGAGAAAAGGTATCAAGAAGCATTAAGGCCAAAGCAATAGCATGTTACTTTACCTTTTGCTTTTCTTTTTCGGATTGATGGGTGGCTTTTTTGCGGGCCTAATAGGAATTGGTGGAGGAGTCATTTACATCTTTATCTTACCGTATCTATTGGGGAATTTTGGTGTAGAAGAGCAAGAGATGGTGCAATATACTTTGGCAAATTCCATCTTTGGAACCCTCTTTGCAGCACTTTCGGGATGGGTCGCTTTGTGGAGAAAAAATGAAGTTCACCTACGGCAAACCCTAATTCTAGCCTTTTTTGCAGTTGCCATTAGTTTGTTGTTGCTGGAATTTGTGGTACATACTTCTTTTTATCAAGTACGGGAGTTCAATCTAGTGGTGGTGGCATTGATGCTTTTTATCATTTACAAAACCTTAAAACAGAGCCGTTATACAAATCAATTAGACGATACCAAAAAGCATACTTTTGGTAAACTCGCTATGGCAGGCGGAGCT